>JALCSW010000001.1 GCA_022653695.1 Bacilli bacterium
AGCTTTGCCGACTTCGAGCCTCTCCTCCTTCGAGAGTCTGCTCATAATGAAAACCTCCTTGTCTACAATCACATCATCCTCGTCTACAAATGAATGTGTGACTGTCTACTTAGAGGTTAGCAGTTCAAAGGCTGATCCCTGATGAAAATGTCAGTCCCGATTTCAGCCATATTTACATCACACACTAATGAAGTACCATTTTTCCTAAAATAATGGTCTTCGGTGTGTCCAGTAACTTTTTGGTCATAAAGGAAATAAGAAATGCCGCCTGCGATAGCTACGGTTGGGAAAATCGGCTCTGACGATTCGTAATCAAATAATTTTGAAATGTGATTCTCGGTGAGCATTTCTTTTCTGAAGTCATCCAATCCGGTCCCACCTGTCATCCAGAGACTAGGGGTAATCATAGAAATATAATCTGGTTTTAGTTTAATCGCCGCCCTAACAAAAAGATTGTATATAGGGTTTGCTTGAGAAACAGATTTCCCATTATTTGCGACTAACTCTTGATATGGCGGGTTGCCAACAACTGCACTAAATCTCATATTATCATCCTCCTTGGCTTTCCAAAAACTGTTTCCTTGTTTCATTTTTCTTATGAAATTTTCAAGTTTATTGCTTTGCTTAAACTGATTAGTAAGATCTTCGTAATATTTAGTATTTACCCTTGCGTCCCTATAACCAATTAGCGTTCTTTTGGTTATGAGTTTGGCCATGGGAGTTTTACATACCACGAATATTTGCCGACTAACTACGCGATCCCATATCTCTTGTTTCTTTTCAAAAGACAAGTCATCTTCTTGGCTTGTTTTTAGAAAGCCATCACAGCATTTTCGGTAAATCGTATATGCAACATAAAGTGGATACAACCCTGATTTTGAGTTGATTTCGAGTATGGTTGAGTTCTCTCCGAAGACAGAATCAGACACCACTGGCTGATTAACAAATCGCGGTTCTCCGTCGCAAGAAGTGTGACTTTCATCAAAGAAATCGAATCCGCCGATGGTGTCGCTCATGTGCATGTTTACTACGCGCCAAGGCGTTAGAACTGTCTCTTTATCCGGATTCTTAAAAGTGCTGAAAAGTTCGGCTATTCTTCGCGTTCGTTCAGTCGGTTCTAATTCGTCAGCATTTTTAGAAATAGAACGAATTCGTCTACAAGCCGCAACAAAAACTGTCTTTTCATAATATTTGGAGAATTTCTTAAAAATTTCACGTGTGACTTTTGGGGGCATGAACTCATTCCACGATAGGTCGTCAATGAATGATGGATCAGCGAAATTATCAACGGTAATATCGACGTTAATCTCTTTATCAATCCCATAAACCATTAAGGGGATACGAATAGATATTGCCCTAAGAATGGAAATGGCAGTATCTTTATTTTTTCGTTTTTCCTTCAATTCTTTTAAGGCTTCTTTTTCTTCTTCGGTAAGTTCTTTCTTTGGCTTTTTCTCAATTTGCCTAATCTTCTCCAACTCTTCATCGGAAAAGCCTTCATGGTTAATATCAATATCTCCCGATGATTTTGTTTGTTTGGAAGTTCCAACAATCTTTTTCAAATTTTCAAAATCCTGAAGTTGAATATCATCAAGCTTCAAAAGTTCATCATTATAAAGTTTCGGGTCATCAAATCCATTTCTAGCAACCCTCTCTGCATACGCCTTCTTCAACTCTTGAAGCAAGTAGCTTACTTTGAATTCTTTCATCCCCGTATGGTCTATTGAGATCACAGGGCAGAAATTAAGGAATTTTCCAAGTTGAATTTCCGACGAGGGGTTGACGCTCGCTTGAGCTGAAAGTTGAACAGACTCAGCAATCATTTTTAAAGTCCTGTCCGGGGCGAAGTCAAAAACATAACAATTCTCTTTTGTCCGTCCGTTAATATTAGCTGGTGTTTGAACCCTGAATATTGTTTGTAAATACCTTGAAGCGGCCGTGGAATACGAACCGGCAAGCATGATTACAGCAGTCCATTCAGGAACAGTTACGCCAGTTGTTAACCTATCGCACGAAACCGTAATAGTCCTAGTGTTTTCTGGTTTCTTTGTGATAGCTTTTCTTACGGACGTAAGTGCAGTGGCGGAATCTATTTCTTCATCGCCAGGCCCAGCAACGTTAACAATAGAAAATTGTCCAAAAACGGGGTGCTCCCTAAGCAACTTGCAAAAAGCTTTAGCCTCTTTTACTCCAGGAAGCATCCACAGTGTGTGCCTAAAGAAATCTTGATATTCCTTAGTTGAAAAAGGATAGTTTGTATCGCTGTTTTCCTTGCAAATTAGATTCAAAAAGCTCTTTATGTCAGCTTCATGAACGAAATCCCCAATACAAACACCCACCGGAATGTTGGCTCCATCTTTTGTCTTGTCGCCGGTCCACGTTCTAAAAAACTCTTTAAAATTAAAGGCCTTATCATCTATGTCCATATATCCGACTAACTCTTTTTCTAGATGATAGGTAAAAATGTTAAGCCTTGGAAGATCCTCATACGGATTCGAGTCTCCGAAATGTTCAAGAGGCCAGTTAACCTTAGCTTCCTGCTCCATGATGTAGTCCCATGTAAAAATGTCGTCTTTTTCAAAATCGGTAAGAAGATTAAATGGAGTGCCAGATAACTCAAGCGTTTTTGTGGTAGAAGCGCCGCTCGGTTTGACAATCTCTTTAATTACTGACTGCCCTAAATCGGTTTTAGTTCCTTCGTGGGCTTCATCAACAATAACAAAATCCCAATCCGTCGAATAAATATCAGTATTCTTATCAAAATTTCCGCCGACCGTTTCAGCTCCTCTCAAGTCTTGGATGGAAGCAAAATAGATATATGATTTGCCAGATTTCTCAAGCGAAGCCAAAGAAGACCCTTTTGTCTTTGATCCGAAGGAATATTCAGGACTGTCGTAGAAGATCTTATTGAAGTCATCAAACCATGAGTCACTCACAACTGGCCTGTGGGTAATGATGATAGTCTTCTTAAATTTCTCTTTTTTCGCAACCTCAAGGGCGCAAAGCGTTTTTCCGAAACGCATTTTTGCGTTCCAAAGCATACGATTATTGGTTTTGAAGTGTTTAATAGTCTTTAAAATCGCATCGTTTTGCTCGGGCCTAAAGATGATTGGGTCTCTACCTTTAAATATTTGAGACGGGTCCAAAGACTCTTGACAGCTTTTGACAGCTTTTATGGCCTTTATGGCAGTTTGCAAATCTACCTTAAACCATTCATTTTGTTTCTTATTTGTATCAAAAAGTTTTCTTTCAATCCCTGATCGAAGAAGAACCTTGTGAACATCGTGATCCCTAAAGGCTCGAGTTTCTCCATAGTGTTTGCTTGATTTAAGCTCATCAACATAAATGGCGATTTCGGCATAAAGAAGTTCATAAGCAATCCCTGCGGTCGAAGTGTATTCGTCTATTCTTTGCTTCGCAGCAAATCGAAGATCGTGACAATTATCCGCAAAAGATAAAGGGCTCCTATTTCCGGCGTGTAAAGTAGCATCCCCAATCTTCAAGAAACCAGCGTGGTCGTGGTCATTTATTCTGAAGATGTAGATGAGTTTGTACTCAAACGTCGCTGAGAAATCAATCTTCGGTTTTGACTCCATTACCATAATTGCCCTCCATTAAAAAAATCTAGGATCTTTACTTTTTTATTTTTCTCCCAATCCATTATCACGCAGCGAATCCCGTTGTGTTCAATTACGTGGCCATTGAGACATCCACGACATTTATCTGGTTCTTCTTCATCTCCGAAAAGACTCATTTGGACGCATATCTCTTTATGGCATGAATCGGGAACTACAAACTTTAAACCATCCATTTGCCAAATGTTCCATGAAACGACTGTAGCTAATTCCTGAAGCAGACTTTCATCTGGCGTTTCTCCAAAATGCTCTTTGTAGTATTCGATAAATGAATAAAAGACATTTTCCCTAGCCAAAAGAACGTTGTCTCCTTGAAAGTCAAAGCCATATATGTTCTTTACGGCAATCATAGCAAACTCAATCCATTCTTCTTTTGATTTTGCATTTTCATCCACCACTCTCAATTTCCTGTCAAGAAGACCTATGCGATGCTTTATGGCAATTTTTGCCCCAGTAACACTATCATATCGGCTCACCAAATATGGAGCTTCGCCACAAGCTACCTCCAACCTCGTGTCATTAACATAGTCTTGCCACGTTCTATTCGTTGGGAAGGCTACGCTTAGGGTTTCATTCCATGTCAAATCTTCGTTTTCATTGTTAAAAGAGTTTTTGCTACCAAACCATGCATCGTCGACAAGATTGTTCTGCTTGTTACAAACCCAAGCAGGAGTAAAAACCTCGGCCATATCCTTAGATCGTTTTTTTTGCTCAAGTACTGCCTTTTCGCTTCGAGGTTTTATTACGCCATGATGCTTTCCGGTAATTAAATCCGGAAGTATATAGTCGGTTTCAAAGAAGCCAACCCCGCGTGATTTATAGTTGCTAGTTCCCCAAATTAGATTCTTTTTAGTTGAGCGATCCAAAAGAAGAGTTTCCAAAAGTCCGGGATTGTTTTTAAACAATGATGATTCGTCAATATCTATTTCTTTTTCTTCAGTGGCCATGCGTTATTCCCAATTTATATGGTTTTTTATACAGATTTTGCGAATAGCTCTTTTTTGCTTCATTGTCGGCTCATTGTGCCCATTTTCCCAACGATTTACCGTTGCAAAAGAGACGCCAAGCATATCGGCCGTCTCGGTTTGAGTGATGAGAAGCTTCATTCTAAGCTCTTTCAGTTTTGCTCCGTAATCCATATAGAAATACTATCTCAAACTTATAACATTAGCACGGAAAATTAGTCCGAATGTTTGTCGCATTGCACGTTTCCTTTACGTCTATTCGCGGTCTGGCTTCTCATATGAATCGCTTGGAACAAATTGAAATCCATTTTCTTCACAATACCGGCCAATGTCTTCGGAAGTATAATAATTATTCCCATCATCAGGTTTGAAGTTACCAATTTGCATTAATAAAACAATTATGTTTTGTCTCTCTTTATCAGACAAAGATACTTTCAAAATTTCCTCTTTTTTCAATTCCGAAAGGTCGATTACGGAACCAATCTCATCGATGGAATACGAATACGAGTTATATGACCCTCTATTCGATGAATCTACTCGACCAACAAAAATACTTTTTGATAAGAAGGAAGCTTTCCATGATAGATCGTGTTGGCAAATATAGTCTTTCATCTCAGCTTTTTTGTTCCTGATGAGGAAAGAAATGCCAAAAGACACTCGGTATGAAAATGAATCCATGTTTTCTTTGAAGGCTTCGAACGCTTTGTCAGCTATCTTGCTTATTAAATCTTTTCTTGTCTGATCATCAATTGACGAAAAATCCACTTGCCCACTGTGATTTTTAACTCTTTCTAACCGGGCGCCAAAATCAATAATAGTCGTTATATCACTGCTTTTAGCAATGCTATTATCAATAATTTCCAGGGTATCCTTAGCTTTGATAGTCTTCAACGAAATTGTACATATTTCCCCTAAAAAATACCCTTTGTCAACAAGCATGAACTGTGAGGAGAACTTTATTTTAGATAAATTGCAGAATAAATAATCAATTAAAAAGGCAAAATCGCTCTTCTTCTTTAGGGTTTCTGCATAGGAAGTCAAGACAATAAGAAACATTCTCCCCTGCTCTTCTTTAAGTGAGTCAATAAACTTAGAAATAATGGAGACATCCTCCGATTCAAGAATTGTTTTTATCGATTCGACAGAAATATCATCGGTGTCTAGAGTCGAATAAAGATATAAATCAAATCGCTTTTGATTACACAACTTGCCAGATAAATAATCATCGCCAATACCATTTGGGCAGCACCCAAACATATATGGGAACAAAGTTGTTAGAAAGTATTCATCCATCCCTTTTAAATTCGTACTGTCGAGTTCTTTATAAAACCTTTTTTTGTTTTCTGAAAAATCGTTTTGATATGGATCGGTGGTTCCAAACAACCATGGCTGATATTTTGACAATATTCCAATTATTCTTTGATCTACGCTTCGTAAATAAGTGATTGCTATAAGGTCTACATAATCAATCTCTAAATCAAAGGAACCTAAAGAAAAATTAAGAAGATTAATAAATCTTTTCTCTTGCCTAATGGTTTCAAATTTGGAAAAAAGGCCATAAGCTAAGAATTTTTCAAACCTGTTACTATCAATTTTGTCGATGCGCGCACCTAATACTTTTTCTATGTCCGATAGAGTTATACTCTTGACATCTTCGGCTCGGACCGGCGGCAGATCAAATTCAACTTGTACTATCTTTTCAAGATAATTGTCTCCGCCGGTCTTTGCTCCTGATTGTTCGTTGCAAAGCGCCGAAGATACTATTTCTTTATCAAAGGAAAGAACATATGTGATGTTTGGAAAACAGCAAACAGACTTAATTAATTGCATTACTATCCTAATTTCCGAATCGTTCAATCTATCCAAGTCATCAACAAACACTAGGAACCGAAATTTTGATTTTGAAAGGGCTTTAACCACTTGGTCTTTTTTAACTTCCAAGTCACTTTTATCGCTGGTAATAGATTTTGAATATGCTTGAAAGGCGCTTGCTACTTTTTTGATTGAAAACGTGATTGGAGACGGAAGCGGAATAAAATCAAGGAGTTCCAAAACTTCTTTTGAAAGTAATGCTTTATTGATTGTTTTAAGAAACGCTTTTATTCGTTTACCCTTAAAATTATTGGAAAGGGTGCTTAGAAACTGACTAATTATTGCGTCTTGAGATAAACAGTTCCAAGGGGAGTAGTCAATGATCATTGGGGTGATTAAGTTGGTTTTCTTATTATGATCAATGGAAACGATTGATTCTTTTATCAAGTTGATTAAAGAGGTCTTCCCACTGCCCCATTTTCCATTTAGAAGAACCACTAAATTTTCCGACCCATCGCATGAAAGCAAACTATCAGCTATCGTGTCAGCAAAATGGCTTCTATTCAGTCTGTCTTCTGTTGTTCCGCGAATAGGGACATCTGAATAAAAAGTGGTTTGTTCAAATGAATGATTGTCTTTTGTTTCGTTTTTGCCCATTTGGAAAATCTCAATGAATTAGGGGGATTGTCATTATCACAAAAGGTTGATGGCAAATTCCACCTAAAAATACCTTAGTCCAGTCGGGCCAGAAAAGAAAGACCGCACTAGGCGGTCACTTCTTGGTTTTGCTCGAACTTAAGGAATTCCTTGAGCCCGATTGTAACGACGAACCCTGTCCGGTAGACCTCAAGAGTTCGCATATACGGCATTTGGCAGGGGCGGAAGGAATCGAACCCTCATCAAAGGTTTTGGAGACCTCTGTTCTACCACTGAACCACGCCCCTAGGGCGCGGCTATTATAAACCTCGGGCAAGACGACTTACAAGAGACATGTCGACTTTTCCGTCATAATTGGCTTTGAAGTGCCTCATGATCGCGGGCAGCGTCTTGTCGGGCAGACCCTCGATTATTTTCCTGATCTCCGCTTCGCTAAGCATTTTCGGCATAAACGGGGCCAAGGCCGCTTTCTGTTTCTCAATGGTCGCTGCTTGCTCGGGACGGCCCGCCGCCTTGAAGGCGTCCCGCTCCTCGTCGAGCTCCTTCAAGAGCTTCTGGGCGATTCTGACGATGTCGGCGTCGGTGACTTCCTTCCCACTGCCGTTGGTCTTCAGTTCCTGATAGCGGGAAATGACGATGCTGAGGCTCGACCGAGCCGCCTCGTCGTGGGCCTTCATCGCCTGAACGTTCGCTTTTCTTATGTCGTCGATGATCATATCTTTAGGCCTCCTTAGCCATTTGACGCTTCCTTCTCACGTTCGCGACCGAATCGACGCTCAGCCTCTCCAAGGCGAAATGGATCGGCAGAATCTCAAGACGCCCGAAGAGCATGGCAAGACAAAGCAAAGACAAGAGCCACGGATAGGAGAAGGCGCTAGCCGCCTTAAAAGAAAGAAGCCCGATCGAGTCGAGGCCCGTGCCGCTGAGGGCGCTCATGAACTCGAAAAGGGAATCGCTGAGCCCCATTCCCGGCAGGAAAGCGAGGGCGGTCGCCCCCAGGAGGAAGACGATAAGATAAAGGATGGCGTAGTTATGGGCCTCGTCGGCCGTCGAAGGGTCTTCTTCCTTCAGTTTGCCAAGGCGGAATACCGGATTGGGGTTGATGGCGCGCCGGCTCGAAAAACGGTAGCGGATGCCATAAACGAAATCCTTGAGCAAGAGGCCCACGCGGAACTGCTTGATGCCCCCGGCGGTCGAACCGACCCCGCCGCCGATGGCCATGAGGAGAATGCTGGAGAAAAGAAAGACGTTGCCCATGGCGTGGATGGAGACGAAGTTGCTGTAGCCCGTGGTCGTCATCGAGCTGATGACGCCGAAGGAGCAGTAACGGACCGCCGTCCAAAAATCAAGCCCGCTTGAAGATCCGTTCGTGTATAGGTACACGGACGACCCGGCGGTCAAAAGGGTGAATAAGACGATGCCCACGAGCCCGATCTTGACCTCGATGTCTTTGAAAAAGGCTTTCCAACGGCCCCGCAAAAGGAAAGTGTGAAGGACGAAGTTCGTCGCGCCCAAAACCATCAAAACCATCGTGATGATCTCGATCGCGAGGGCATTCACGGGAGTGACCCCGTTGTAACAGGTCCCGTTGATGCTTTGGAAATAGAGGTAGCCGACGCTACGGGTGCTGAAACCGCCTGTGGCGATGGCGGCGATGCTGTGGCAAAGGGCATCGAAAAGATCCATCCCGGCGAGCCAAAGGGAAAGGAAGCCAAGCGCGATATAGCCGAAATAGATGCCGAAGATGAGTTTGGCCGAACGCCCAAGGTTCGGCAAAAGCTTGTCGCTATGCCCTTCGGCGAAATAGAGTTTGAGATTGTAGCGGTCGCTGATGGCCCCGGCGACGATAAGGACCAAACCGATGCCGCCGACGAACTGCATCAGGGCGCGGTGAAACAGGAAAACGTGGGGGCAGTAACTGTGCGCCGAATCCAAAAAGCCGGTGAAAACGGTCAACCCCGTGGCGGTATAGCCGCTCACGGCTTCGAAAAACGATTCGAGGAAACTCATGCGGTAGCCGACTTCGCCGCCGTTAAGGGCCGGGAACTGGGACAGGAAGAATGGGAATCCGCCGATCAAAAAGGCGAAAAGCCATAAGAGGACGAGAAGCAGCGAATCGTCGTTTTTGCCAAAATGGGCTTTCGGATGGCCGGCGATGAGGGAGAGCCATAAGACGAGGCCAAAGAAAAACGCGCTCATGCCCGGGAGGAAAAAATCGAGCCAGCAGGAACTCTCGCCTGGGTAGAAGCACATGAAAAGAGGAACGAGGGTCACGAGGCCCTCGAACATGATGAAAATGCCCAAATACCCGAAAACCAGACGGTATCCGCTGACTTCCTTCTTCATAAAAGGCTACTTCGACTCCTTCTTTTCGTCCTTTTCGATCCCATCGGCATTCAAAATCGAGGCTTTGGCCGGAGGGGCGTTTTTCTCGATGCGCTTGACGTAATCCAGAATGCGGTTTTGGTCGACGGGGTCGCAAACGATGAGCAAAGTGTCTTTCGGATAGATGACGATTTGGCCGGAGGGGATGATGATCCGATAATTGCGGTAAATGGCGGCGATGGAGGCGTATTTTGGGAAATTGATGTCCATGATGCGTTTATTGGCGATCGCGTAATCGGTGAGGACCGGGGCCTCCATCACCATGATTTTGTTGTTTTCGAGGGAGAGGGTCTTGATGATGCTCTCGACCGAGGATTCGCTCTTGATGGTCTGCGCCAAAAGATAGGTGCTGCTGACGACTGAGTCGATTCCCAGTTTCTTATAAAGCTCGACGTTGTTCGGGTTGCTCACCACGCAGATGCACTTCTTGACGTTGAACATGCGCTTGGCCAAGGTGCAGCAAGCGTAACTGTCGGTATCCTTCTCGCACAAAGAGATGAAAACGTCGGCGTCGTAGACGTCGGCCTCTTCGAGAATATAGCTTCGCCATGGGCGGCCGACGATGACGGAAACGTGTTCTTTGGCCGATATCTCCTTGGCTAATTGACGAGAGGAATTAATGACGATGATCCGGTTCTCGCGAGCTTTGAACATCTCGAGGATGAACTCGGCTTGCTTGGTGCCATTGGCGATGACGATTTTCATTTGCCCTCGCCTCCGTTTTCCATCGCGGTGAACTTATTGAGCGAAAGCTCGAAAGGATAGATGGCGTGAACGTTCATGCCAAGGATGAGCAAGCTCTTCTCGGGATCGTTGAAACGGACGTAGACCTGCGGAACCTGATAGATCTTCGAACACAGATGGGCGAGGAAAAGGTTGATGTTGTCGTCCCCGGTCGTGATGATGACCTCGCTCGCGGTTTTGACGTAGGCGTTCTCGAGGACCGTTTGATCCGTCGCGTCGCCCGCGATCTTGTAGCCGCTATAGGAATCGTCGAGCCGATCGAAGGACCGCTCGTCCTCGTCGACGACGATGACGTTGCCCCCCAATTCGTTTTCATGGTTGGCGATGGAAGCCCCCAGCCTCCCGCAACCGATGATAAGGATCTTGTTTTTCATAAAAATACTTCCAAATTATACTCTACCGCTCTAACGGGGGCAATTCGCCATCGAGACGAAGGTTCTGACATATCTCGACTTCGGGATATTTCTTAGCTGTTTCCTCGTATTTTGCCTTGGTGGCTTTTCTCTTTAACCCCTTCCAGCCGACCGTCGCGTAGGTCAAAAGGCACCAATCCACGAACTCTTTGGTGGCCGTGTTGAGGTAGTAATGGGGGGTTTTGCTCCGAAAGTAGGCGAGGGTCGTCCTGGGGTCAAAATGCTTAGGGTCGTAGACTTTGCTCGCCGAAAGCATGTCGCAGACGTATTCGCACGCCCACTTGTAGGGCATGCGCTTCATGAGGATACGCCCATTGAAATAATCGGTCCAGTATTCCCAGTGGTGCGGGTTTCTTCGCGTGTGGTGCTGGCAGACGCTTGAGAAATAGCCGTTATGGAGACGCTCCTTGTAGACGGGCGAGAAAGTCCCGGCGTAGTATTTGGCGCTCGTGAGGAACTCGACGGGGCTGAGTTTGGACAGATCGTGAGGCAGGACATGGAAAAAAATGCCCATGTGCCACGCGTTCCGCAGAACCTGATGCCGATGCTTGCTGATCGTGACGAAATGCCGGAAAGGATGGCTCATTGGAGAATCTCCGTCAAAACCTTGCCGACGTCGTCGTGGATCACGTAATCGAAGAAAGAGTCGCGGGGGGTCGCTTCCCTGTTGACGATGATGGAGGTCGAACCCCCGAAATAATTGATGAGTCCGGCGGCCGGATAGACGTTGAGGGACGTACCCCCGACGATGAGCACGTCGCTGTAGCGGAGCGCGTCCACCGCCTTCTCGAGCAGCCTCTCGTCGAGCGGCTCTTCGTAGAGGACGACGTCGGGCTTAAGGACTCCGCCGCAACGGCAGTAAGGAACCCCGTGCGGATCGATATCCTTAAGGTCGTAGAATTGGCCGCAATCCTCGCAATAGTATCGGCGGACGCTGCCGTGAAGCTCGTAAACGGCGCGGCTTCCCGCATCGAAGTGAAGGCCATCGATGTTCTGAGTCAGGATGGCGATCGGATGGTGCTGTCTCTCATAATTCGCCAAAGCGATATGGGCGGCGTTGGGCTTAGCGTCCTTCCGCACCATCGCTTTCCAATAGAAATCGTAAAAAACGTCCGTGTGCTCTTTGAAATAGGTATGCGACAGCATGGTTTCGTAAGGGACTCCGTATTCGCTATGGATCTTGTAGAGACCTTCGGGAGAGCGGAAATCGGGAATGCCGGAGGCCGTCGAAACGCCCGCCCCGCCGAGGAAGACCACGCGCGGATGGCCGTTCATGATCCCTTTGATGCTTTTTATCGCCTCTTTCTCATCCATAGACCCCATTATAGATGGTTTATCCGCATGGCAAAGGGCGGAATCGAAAAAGGCAGGCATCGGCCCGCCTCTGTCCTCGGAATCGCTTTTCGATCGATGGGGCGACGGAGCCAGGGCCCCCCGAAGGCTCCTCGGACGCCGACCGGAGACTAACCTATTTCGCGAAAAGCGTCCTCTCAAGTTCGTCCACGAGTTCCTTCATGCGGGCCGTGACCGCCAAAAACGGGTCCTTTTTCGTAAGGTCGACCCCGGCGGCCCTAACCTCCTCGATCGGGAAATCGGATCCGCCCATTTTGAGGAGCCCAAGGTAACGCTCGAAGGCCCCCGGCTCGCCCCTCTTGACCAATTCGTAAAGAAGCATCGAGGCGGTGAAGCTCGTCGCGTACTGATAGACGTAAAACGGCGTGTAGAAAAGATGGGGGATATAGGCCCAAACGAGGGGCTTCAGTTTCTCTTCCGTGATGTCGATGCCGTAATAGACTTTGTAGAGCTTCGTCATTTCGTCCGAAAGAACCTGGAAGTTGATGGGCTTCCCCGCCTCCGCCATCTTGCTCACGTCGTACTCGTAATGGGCGAAGAGGGTTTGCCGGTAGAAGGTCGAAACGATTTGGTCGATGGCCTTCTGAAGGAGGCAGATCTTCGTCTCGCGGTCCAGTTTTCCCGAGGAAAGCATGTAATCGAGCAGATTGTGCTCGTTGAAAGTCGAGGCGATCTCGGCCACGAAAATGGTGTACTCCTGCTTCATCACGGGCTGGCTCTCAAGGGAATAGAGGGTGTGGATGCTGTGACCGGATTCGTGGGCCACGGTGAAGCAATCGTCGAGCCGACCCTCGAAATTGAAGAGGATCACCGGATGCAAGGCCTCGCTTCCATCCTTGTAGCCGCCGTTGCTATAGGCGCCGGTCCGTTTTCCCAACCCCGGGTAAACGTCGACGTACCCATCTTTGAGAACCTCGTGGGCCTTTTCCTGAAAATCCGCGGGAAAGCGCGAGATCGAGGCGAAGAAGATATCCTTGGCTTCCGGGTAACTATAGCGTTTCTCGCTATGGGCCAACTCCAGGAAACGGTCGTACGAGCGGTGCTTGCTCAAGCCAAGGTACTTGGCCCTGATGTCCAGATACCGATGCAAAGGCTCGGCGTTTTGGCTGGCCGTCTCGATAAGGTTCATAAAGACGGAGGCGGGTATTTTGTTCCCGGCGAGATGGCTCTCGAGGATCGAAGGGTAATGGCGGGCCTTCATCTCGCTGAGTTCGCCCTGAAGGACGGTGTTGTAAATCTCGCCATAGGCGTTCTTCCGCTCATCGAAATAGGAATAGAGGGCCTCGAAGATCCTTTGGCGGTCTTCGGCCTTCCCCGCGTCGGCGATGAGGCTCGTCCAGTTGCTGAGGCTGACGGTCGTCTCCTTGCCGTCGCCAAGGGTGACCCTCTTTGGCGCGTAATCGCCGACGGAAAGGTTGCTGTAGAGTTGGGCGCCTTCGCTTAGAAGAGGCGAAAACGCGCTCGCGAGTTCCTCTTTTTCGGCGGAAAGGACGTGCTTGCTCGTGAGGAAAAGCTGCGCGAATCGATGGTCGAATTCCTTGAACTCGGGGTTTTCGGAAAGGAATCTCTTGATGCCCTCTTCCCCGATGGCGAGGATTTCGGGGCTCTCGAAGGCGGTCGCCTCCGACAAATCGCTCAAGGCCAAACGCACTTTGGCGAGCCGGGCGGAATTCTTGACGAGGCGTTTGTCGACGTCGCTCGCGCACTCGGCGTAGAGGTATAGGCGCGAGGCCAACTTCTCGAGCGAGCGCTCGGTGGAGAGGTAGCTCCGTAAGTGCCCGAAATCGGACAACTTGCCCTTGTGGCTCGCCAAAGAGGGGATGATCTCCTCTTTCAGTTTCGCGAGATCCCTGTCGAAACTCCCCTCATCCGGATAGATTTTGCTTAAGTCCCACTTGTCAGCCATATGCCACGCTCCTTATTTCAACGCCGATTATACAGGATTTCGGGCACGTCTAATATCCATCGATGGAAAATAATCGGTTTGGGCTTCCCCTCAAAGACGCGGAGAGCGAAAAAAGGGCGCAAAGCAAAAGGCAGGGGTTAAAATGAGTCAGTCCACGGAGGCAACGGCCATGAGAATCGTATCGTTCAACGTCAACGGGATCCGCGCCATCTTAGGGAAAAACCTGCCCGAGGATTTCAAGAAGCTCGATCCCGACATTTTCGTGATCGAGGAAACCAAGTGGAGCGAAGGGCTCCATCTCGGGTTCCCGTTCGTCCCTCTCGGCTATGAGCCCTATTGGACCGTGAGCAAAGTCAAGAAAGGCTATTCGGGCGTCGCGATCCTCACCAGGGTCAAGCCCTTAAGCGTTTCCTATGGGCTGAAGGGGGGCAAGTACGACGACGAAGGTCGGATCATCACCCTCGAATTTCCCTCTTTCTATCTCGTCGGAGCCTATGTCCCCAATAGCGGCGAGGGCCTGAAGCGCCTCCCCTTCCGCCTGACCTTCGAGGACGACATGCTCGCTTACTTGAAGGAACTGGACGCGAAAAAGCCCCTCATCCTCACCGGCGACCTCAACGTGGCCCACGAGGAAATCGATATCAAGAACCCCAAAGCCAACGTCCATAACGCTGGGTTCACGGCGGAGGAGCGAGGCCGGATGGACCGCCTTCTTTCGAGCGGGTTCGTCGACGCCTTCCGAAGGCTGCACCCCGCCAAAATCCAGTATTCCTGGTGGAGTTACCGCTTCCACGCGAGGGAGAACGGCGCCGGATGGCGCATCGATTACTTTATCGTGAGCGAGCGCCTTTTCCCGCAGGTGAAGGATTCCCTTATCCACAATGAAATCATGGGCAGTGACCACTGCCCCGTCGAACTCGACGTTTTTTAAGCCAAGGGATCTCAAAAAAGGCAAATACAGCACCGCCGACTCTTATCGTTCCGTGGGGTCATTTTTGACGACCACCGCCTTCGAGGAAGGTTTCTTGTTCCTCTTCCTTTGCGGCTTCTTTTTGAAAATGCGCTTCAAGTGGGTGCGGCTTTCGGCCTTGGCGGCTTGAAGCAGTTCGGCCTTCCGTTCCTTGTTTTTCGCCACCACCTCATCCCCCATCGCGGCGATCTCGTCGCGCAACTCCTGATCCTCAAGCGGGGTCGAGGGGTCCTCCTCGGGCCCATTGACGAGATCGTCCAACCTCCGCAACGGCTTGTTGAGGACGCGGAAGAAAGTCCGCTGCGGAGAGGAGATGCGGTCGACCGTCCTGACGACGGGGTTATCCATGAATTCGTCGAAATCCATCTCCAAAGCCACAAGGAGCATATGCGAGTACTTCGTGAAGGCGGCTTGGAAAGCCTGAAGCAGAATCTGGATGAAAAGGGCGACGATCGAGACGATGGTGAGGCACTTCTGAAGGAAACTGTCGTCAAAGACCACGATGGTGTAGATCGATAAGCCAACCGTGAACGCCCGCGAAACGATCTTGAAATAGGCGACGGCGCGACGGACGCCGTTCCTCACCACCCGTTCATAAGAACCTTTTTTGAAAAAAGTGATCAGATAAAGGACAAAATAGACGAATGAGATCCCTAAAAGAGCGAGGTTGATGACGAAAAGCGGAAGGTTCTTGTTCTGGTAGACGTTAAAAACGTATAACCCCATCAGGATAAGTTGAACGACGATCTCGTAAACCCTTCTGAAAACGGCTAAATCAGACCAAATCTTATGAACGACCGCGGTCGTTTTGTCGGCGTCGAGCGATTTCATCATACCCCATGACCCTCTCGCGGTTCTATTCTACGGCAACCGACGGGGAAATGAAGAAAAAGGCGGTTTCGCAAAGAAGTCGGGCCCGATTTGGCGCCCCACGCAATCGAGGAATCCTTTCGGCGAGGAAAATTTTACGTTCGGATCATCTCGCTTTTTTTCTTCGCGATAGGAAGCCGCTCGCAAAGCGGGCCGATCCGCCTTTTGGTTGACGAATGGTCCGCTAGCGGCGCGGAAAGAGGTTCCCTTCGGGGCTCATGCCCTTGCCTGGATTCCGGAATAAAGAGCAGGCGAACCCGTTGCCTGCGCTTGACGAATCGGCGAGCCTCGTTTCCTTTCTTCCTTGCCCCGGGTCAGGAAAAAGGAAGGAAAACGAAAATGTTTCGCAACGAGGAAGGGTATGCGATTGCATTCGCGTGCACGCATGTATAGAATGCAAATAGTGAAAGGTAGAACCGGAGCAATTCGGCGACGCAAAACTAGAGGGTCTCGCCATCGTCGAGAGACAGCCAGTTGCCACGAATAGGGCATTTTAATGGCGGGACCAAAGAAGAAATCGTCAATTGGGAAATCGCGTCTCATCGTGAACGCGGTCCTTTTGATTCTCTCGATTCTCACGATGAGCGTGGCCAGTTACGCCTGGTTCGCCACCAGCCAGCAGGCGACCGACCAAATAACCCTAAGGACCGACGGAAACGCCATTTCGATAGACGCCTATGCCTATCGCCAGAACTACGAGCTCGACGGCGAAGGGAACCCCATCCCGGTCGCCTACAGCAAAAACGGAGGGTCGGCTTTGCTGAACGCCACGAAAGGCGCGACCGACAGCGCGGGCAATTACGCCGTCAACTTCTCGAGCGAGGCGCTGCAGACTTTCGCTTATGGCGACCTCTATAGCGGCGAACTCGCCGCCAACGAAGCGAACTTCCCCCATCTTTATATCGAACTGCGCTACATCAAGCCCGCCCTTAACGGCTTCGTCCAGGCCGCCATATCGGATTTTTCCTACGCCCCCGACATCGCCGGGTTCACCAATATAACGCAAGAGCTCGACTACCAGTACCGTTCCACCACCGTTCAGAACACCTCTTCGAGCAAGCACGTGAACGGCTTGAAGGCCGCCTACGCCGATTCCGCTTACGCGGCGAGCCCTTGGACTTCCCTCGGCTCTGCCCCGAGCGACATCGAGCTTTACAACAACACGACCGATATCTCCGGATACGCCTACGATCCGAGCTACACCCCGCTCAACCAATGCTATGTCAGAGGTTTCTCCTCCAAGCACAATTCCGAATACTACTATTCGAAGGCGACCCTCATCGAGTTGCGGGTCGACCCCCTCGCCTGGATCAAGTATTTCAACGCGAACCCGGGGCTCGACGCGAGCCGGCTCAACTTCGGCATATCGTTCAGCATCTCCCTGAATTTCTCCTCGACCGCCTTCTTCTCCAACGACAAAGCGCCGAAGCTCGTCGTCTCGAAAACGAGGGCCAACTTAAGCGTCGACGGGGGCGCGACGGCCAGTTTCATCGCCTATAATTTCTCCGCGACCCCAACGATAACGACGGCTTTTTCGGCCTCGGGGGTCGCCAGCGCGTCCGTTTCCGGAACGACGATCGCCCTTTCGGGCATAAGCGAAGGGAGCGCCATCCTCACCCTCACCGCATCCGCCCCTTCCGAAACCGCCTCCGCCACCATCGAGGTCAACGTCTATAGCGGCCCGACTCTAGCCCTGTCCAGTTCGGCGATGACGATGACCGAGGGCGAGGACGACCTCATATCCGTCGAGCCGATCCTCTTCCGCAATTCCCCGACCCTATCCGTCGCGAACTCCGATGAGAGCGTCGCTTCCGCCACGGTCGTCTCCTATTCCGTTCTCGTCGAGGCCCTTTCCGCCGGAACGACGACGGTGACGGTCAGCGGCCGCGCCGGCGACGGCCACGTCTACAGTTCCTCCTGCCTCATCACCGTCGAGGCCGGAACGAGGTCGCTGACTTCCATCGCTGTGACGAGCCTTCCGAGGAAAACCGCCTATATCGTCGGGCAATCCTTCAGCACCGAAGGGATGGTGGTGACGGGGAGCTACAGCGACGGGACCGTCGGCGCCGTTTCCGGCTACCGGGTCGCGCCGTCTTCGGGAACGATCTTCACCGAGGACGAGATCGGAAGCGTCGCGATCGAGGTTTCCTATTTCGACGAGACCGCCTCCTTCTCCGTCGAGGTCGCCGCCAACGACAATTATCGGCTCGTCACCTCGTCCAGTTGCCTGATTCAGGGGGAACGGTATCTGATCGCCTCCGGTTCGTCTTTGTCCGAAAGCGTCGATATCTTGGGCATTGAAGAGGAAAACGAGCATCGGTCGGCCGTTTCGTCCATCGTGTCCTCCTCGACGCCGCCCAGCATCGCGTACTCCTCAGCCATGGATGCCCTCACCCTCAACGGAAACGAGGACGGCTGGCTCCTGAAAGAGAAAATCGACGGGGTTTCGCAATACCTTAATTTCCCCGGAACCGGTTCCGGCCTCCTCGGCGCGACGGATGGGAACGCGACCGGATGCGCGTGGTCCATCGCTTTCGACGAGGCGACCGGGCGGGCCCGGATCCAAAGCGCTTCCTCAAGCGGGACTTATCTCCAATACGATTCCGCGAACGGGTGCTTCGACTGCGGGGCGTCCCCGGATACCGTTTTCCTGTTCACGAACTCCCTTTCGGTAGCGGACACCTCTTTGACGCTCGTCCCCTCTTCGCTTGAGCTGTTCGTCGGCGACAGCGACGGCGTGACCGCCAGCGAGGGCCAAGGGACCGTTCTCGTCTCGGCCGCCATCGCCGACCCAAGCGTCGCCAGCATCGCCGTTGACGGGAATTACATCGAAGTGACGGGCCTCGCCGCGGGAACCACCTCGCTCACCGTCGTCGGCAAGGGCAACACGGGCGAGGTGAGGTCGAGTTGCCCCGTGACCGTTACGGACCCACCGCCGGAGGAAACCCCGGATACGGGGACGAATCCATGAAGGAAACGCCAAGGAAGAAACTGAAAGGCACCCTCGGGGGCATCCTCGCGATAGCGATGGCCGCTTTCGTTTCGCTCAACGCCGTGAGCGCCCTCGCCGCCTACCTTTCCATCAGCCGGGACTTTTTCTCCGCCGACTACCGAACCGACGAGATCGGGGACACCTATTTCAGCGGGGGCGGCGGGACGAGCGAGGACCCGTACCTGATCGATAACGCGCAGAATCTGCGGAACCTCCAAAAGCTCAACGCCCTGGGACTCTTTTCCTCGGCGACCTGCTTTTCGCTTGGCAGTTCCTTCGTCTGGGACGACGCGGCGAAGCCCCTCCTGCCGATAGGAAGCGACGACCAGCCCTTCGACGGGACCTTCAACGGGCAAGGCAACACGATAACCTCGCTCGTGGTCGACGGCGACAACACCTGGGACGTCGGGATGTTCGGCTACGTCGGGATCAACGGCACGATCGAGAATTTCTTCCTCGACGCCCCGACCATCTACCTCGGCGCCAACGACGGGGGCGGCTCCTCGGCGACGACCAACCCCCTCGACGTTTACCTGAAAAGCGCGGCCCAAGCGCTCCCCGAACCCCAAGGGAAAGACGCCGGGACGGGCTTAACGTGGACGAACGCGTCCGCTTCCTCGACGATTTCCGGATTGCAGCAAAGCGTGAGCGCCTCCATAGGCGGGACGACGAGGACCTTCCCCATCGATTGGAAATCGAGCGACCCGAGCCTTCTGAGCGAAAACGCCGACGGGACGTGGTCGACGCACGCCAATGGCCTCAGCGAGAACCCGGACACGGACCTTTACCAGGTCATGCTCACCGGACGGGTCTACGGCCGCGTCGACGGGCAGGTGATGCCCTACACCCTCGAACGCTACGAAGTCGTCATCTACGGAAACGGGCTCATAACCGATGACACGGTCAGCCTTGAGACCGGGACGAGCTCCGCCGCCACCACCGTGACGCGCGGGATGTTCAAAACCATCTGGCCCCTCGACGGCAACGGAGCGGACACCGAATACCATTCGATATACGTCGGCTTCTTTTGCGGCCATCTCGACGGGATGGCCACTTATCTCGGGCTCGTCGGGGGCAACTCCGCCTCGGGTTCCGCCAACGGCAAAATCGTCGTTTCGGGAAGGATCGCCGAATCGCGGACCTGCCTCATCGGGCGCTGCCGCGGCGACGATGTGCGCGATGGCACCGGATCCAACCAATTCGGCCATACGTACGACTTCACCAAGAACACGGACAGCTGGACCGCGATCGAGGCGCCGACCCAGGGCGCCTACACGGACCCTTCCCAGTTCAGCGCCCAGAACACCGCGGCGCAGAGCCTTAACGCGAAGTACGGGGTCGAATCGGCCAGCGACACCTATAAGTACCTGCGCCTTTACCCAAGCGTCACCCATGGCGCGGTCTCCTACGATTACGAAGGGGAGGACGGCTCTTCGCAAACGGCCAGCGACGTGAGAACGCTCACGTTTTCCCACGCTTTGCAAGCCAACACCTACACCGCCTACCACCGGACCAACTTCGCCTGGCCGACCTCCGACCTCAACGGGGACGGGGAACTCGACCAAAACGACATCCCGGAAGACGAGGAGGAAACGCGCTCCGACGTCACGAGGAAACTAAGGAACTCAAGCGTGGACAACAACATGAACCTCGCGGCGGACTTCGCGCTCAATAACGGCATTTGGATCAGCACCAAGGGGGCCAACGACGACGTCATGAACACCCTCATGGGCAATAACGTCTTCACCCTCAATTTCCGGATAACCTACGTGGCGAGCACCTCCAACCCGAACAAAACCGCCAATTCCTGGCAAATCCTTTACAACAACTACAACCCCCACATCGCCCGCCTGCAGATCACGAATTTCTGGGGTTATCTGTTTTTGGGCAGTTACTACGCCTTTATCTACAAGGACAGCCCGCTTCAGAATCTCCTTTGGTTCGACCTCCATCACCCCATGACGACGACCGACGACAGCACTTTCGCCCCCGTCACGGAAAACGGCGCGAACGCCTCCTACTACACCCCGGTCCCGATCGTCGCGGACGGAAGCCTCCAGGAAGCCAACGTGAGCGTCACCGTCGACCGCAACTCCTCCTTCTGGACGACCATGTTCACGAATTGGCTCAGCAACGACACCTGGTATCCGTGCTTTGCTATCGGAGCCGGGAAGACGGATTCATTATCCCATGGCAACACGGCGTTCGATTACTGGTCCACCACCTCATCGCAACGGGGGCTCCCCAACACGAACGACCAGTTCTTCCACGATTCGTTCGCCCTCGACGGCGACCTCAATCTGAACCTGCTTTCTTTTCAGTGCATCTTCACCAACGCCAACGGCAACATCACCGACCTCATGAGCAACGTCGACTACATCTACGACAAGGCCGACTGCGTCTACGACGCCAGCGCCGGCACGTTCTCGGACTGGAACCGTTCGAGCGGGGTCAAGGTGAGTTTTGACGTCACGACCGCCCTCACGAGCGGGAACTCCACCTATTATTTCTACCGGGAAGTCGGCAACGGCGGCATCAACTCGACCGTCCACGCCCTTTATTCCAACGCAAACTACAAACCCGCCAACGACGACAATTACCAAAAGGCGGACATCGAGGCCGTCTCATGAACGGGCGTTACCGGCTTAAAATGGCCGCCGAAATCGCTTTGGTGGCGCTCACGATCGGCTCTTTGTCCATCGGCACCTACGCGTGGTTCTCGATGCAAAACCGGGCGACGGCGACCCTTTGGAGCATGCACGTCGTGAAAGGGCTGAGCAACAAACTTAAATACTATCGGGGCAACTACGATCCCGCGAGCGTCTCCTACACCGGCTACCCGGACATCCGGATGAGCGGAGTCGGCCCCTCCAACGCCTCGACGGTGTCTTCCTACGCCTCGGATTTCATCACCGTCCCCGGCGGGAAGTTCTCGCCTGGAGGGCCCCTTGACATCTCCCATCTGACCCCCGGATACTGCCAAACCTTCTCGTTCGAGGTCGGGAACGATTCGGAAGTGGACATCCCGGTGGAGATGGACCTGACCTCCTTTCTTTCCCCCGAAAGCCCGACCAATCGGATTTACGACGGCGGGAACACCGATTGTCCCATCACCCTCGGAAGCGCAATCGACATCTATGCCAAAGGCTATGAGCTGAGCGATGACGACGTGGCCAACACCGCCTTCGCCAACTCTTTCATCAAGGATTACATGGAAGCGGCCCCCGAGGACCGTTTCACGTACCATGATATCCGCGACGGGACGGACCGAAAATACGTTCTCTATGACGGCGCGATCCCAGGGAAGAAGACCTATATCGTTTTCCTCACCCTCGAGTTCACCGACTTGGGGAACACGTTTTACGCCTACGAAGGCACGGACGGGACCTATGTTTATTACGTTCGCTCCCCAAGCGGAAGCAGCGACTGCTACCAAGGCCTCACCTTCGCCTTGCAGGATATCTACATCAAGAATCCGGAATGAGAAAAAGGGGCTTGGTTTTCGGCTTTTTTAAGGCCTTATGAGTGCAAAAAGGCGGCTATGGTGCTAAATTTTAAGCAAGAAGGCTGCGCAAAATGGATCCACGTTACTCAAAGATGAAGTACCGCCGCTGCGGCGATTCGGGGCTGATGTTGCCCGAGGTTTCGCTGGGGCTATGGCACAATTTCGGGAAAAACTCCGACTACAGCGTCATGAAAGAGATGATCCTCACGGCCTTCGACAACGGGATAACCTATTTCGATTTGGCCAATAACTACGGTCCGGGGCCGGGCGAGGCGGAGCGGAATTTCGGGAAAATCCTGCGCGAGGAACTCCTCCCCCACCGCCACGAACTGATCATCGCCACGAAAGCCGGCTATCCCATGTGGGACGGCCCTTACGGCGACTTCGGAAGCCGCAAATACCTTATGACGTCGATCGACGAAAGCCTTGAAAGGATGGGCTTGACTTACGTGGATATCTTCTACCATCACCGAATGGATAAGGGCACCCCGCTCGAGGAAACGATGGGGGCGCTCGAGGACATCGTCCGAAGCGGCAAGGCCCTTTACGTCGGATTATCGAATTACGATGGGGCGACGCTAAGGAAAGCCACGGACATCCTCGTTTCCCGCCACGTGCCTTTCGTCGTGAATCAGAACCGCTACTCGATTTTCGATCGGGGCATCGAGGAAAACGGGCTTCTTAAGGCGACCGCCTCCTTAAGAAAAGGGCTCGTCTGCTTCTCGCCCCTGGCTCAGGGGCTCCTCACCAACCGCTACCTTAACGGCATACCCGCCGACTCGCGGGTGCGAACCGACGGCCGCTTCTTAAAGGAAAAAGACATCACGGAAGGGAAACTCGCCCACATCAGGTCGCTGAACGAGATGGCCCTTTTAAGGGGCATGAGTCTCGCCGAGATGGCTTTGGCGTGGGTCCTTTCCCACGACGAGGTCACGAGCGTCATCGTCGGGGCCAGCAAAGCGAGCCAGATAACCGATGACGTCAAGGCCATATCGTTTAAGCGCCTCAGCGACGACGAGATGAAGGCGATCGACGATATCGTCTTTCCAGAAAAAAATGACGATTGAGGAGTTGGCGGAAAAAATGAGGGAATGCCGGCGTTGCCCCTTGTTTTCGACGCGCAAAATCCCACTTCTGGGATCTGGGAACATCCACTCCAAGATCATGTTCGTCGGCGAGGCCCCCGGGGAGAAGGAGGACGAAAGCGGAGTCGCGTTCGTGGGCCCGGCCGGAAAAGTCCTCGATGAGGAAATGGCGTTTTTGGGCCTTAACAGGGATAATGCCTATCTTTGCAACGTCATCAAATGCCGACCCCCATACAACCGAACCCCAAGCCGAAGCGAGCAAGAGGCCTGTCTCCCTTTTCTAAGATGGCAGTTCCTCCTCATGAGGCCGCGCATGATGATTCTCCTTGGTTCGGTGGCCTCGAAGGCCATCATCGACCCCCATTTCAGCATCATGGCCGCCCATGGGAAGATAGTAGAGAGAAAGGGGGTTCTCATGTGCCCGACTTTCCATCCCTCAGCCATCCTGCGCGACCCGACGAAAAAAGACGTCGCATGGCGGGACTTAGCAACGTTCAAGGAAACGATCGATAAAGAAAAACTTAGGGAAATTCGATTTTTCGTTCCCACACCTTAATAACGTCAATCCGGATGCCAATATCCAAAAACCGATCTACTGCGATGACGAGCGAGCCGAGATTATCATGGACATATCAGATTCCAACACAGAAAAAGCACCGCAGGGAAGCGGTGCTTATATCTGCAGAATGGCGAACCCAAAAAATGATTATACGCGGAGGGTGTATTTTCGATACCCCGCTTTTATCAAAGAAGACATAGCTGTTAATCCTGCCTTTTTAAATTCGTTCTATTTGGGCAGCGCTGTTTCGCCTTCTGTTTTTTGAAAAGAGAGCTGATCGTTTTCGCATCCGGTATCCGCTCATCATCATTTGGGGATGTGCGTTTTTACTTCTCTCCTTTCCTTCGGCTGACACCTTGGCAAACAACTGGACAGACCACAGGCAGATGCACTAATTTTCTATTACAGCTCTTTTCATTGAAAAGAGCATAAATTAGTAGTGCCTATGTAATATGGCTAGGCCGCTTTTGCGGCTCTGCTTTTTGTGTTATTTGCGCGACTACGCAACAGTCCGAACGATTGCCCCTATAAAAAAAGTCCCCAGCGGCCAGACCGAGGGGCGAAAGCCCGGAGATCAGCGCTGTGTGGGAACCTATGCCACGCCGACCCGGCTAAGCCGTTCGTTCTCGGCGGGGGTTCCCGGTGCCGGTCCAAGGGCGAGACCCAAGAACAGCAATGTGTGGGAACCGCTAAGAATATAACCCATCGATCGTTAAAGGTCAATAAACGCAGACCCAGGAAACGGAAGGATTCAGAGCCATTGTTTCTTTTCTTCTCAATCATGGCTATTTTTTGGAAGTCTTGGCCAAGAATCTAATCAAAACGTCATTAAAGCGATGATATCGGGGATTATTGTCTACAATAACGGAAGAATAGAAATAGTGCTCAGCATTTTGGGGATTAGCCTTCCATAAGAAACCAAAAAACGCGAAGCCTTTTCAAGACTCCGCGTATAACGGCAAGATGGTGACCCGGACGGGATTCGAACCCATGAATGTATGCGTGAAAGGCATATGAGTTAAGCCGCTTCTCCACCGGGCCAAAAAATGGCGCTCACTATAGGGCTCGAACCTACAACCGATCGGTTAACAGCCGATTGCTCTACCATTGAGCTAAGTGAGCGCATCGAACTTGCGCCGCAAAAGCGCAAGGACAATTTTACTGACCGAAAGGGCTCTTTGCAAGAAGGAACGAGTTATTTCGCGACCAGTTTCGATTCGATGGCTTTGAAGAGATCGCCCACGGTTTTGAAACCGGATAGTTCGGCCGTCTCGAATTGGATGCCGTACTTGTCCTCAAGATCAAGGCAAAGCTCCACGACGTCGAGGCTGTCGAGGCCGAGTTCCTTGAGCGATTTCGTTTCGTCGAGTTTATCCTGATGGACTTTGGCCGCAAATTGCTTTTTGATTTCTTCCATTTGTTCAGCTGACATGATTATTACCTCACGCTGAAATTATATGTTCTTTCCCCTTACGGCGCAATGAGGGCGAAAAGCCGTCGAAAAAAGGCCCAATCGCCGGGCCTTTGCCTCTTCCGCCTCCTTCCTTAGGCGGCGAGGGAAGTCGTGATGTTGTCGATTTGCGACGAAATGTTGTCGGCCGTTTTCGTGAACGCGGCGTAAAGCACGCTTCCGATGGCGGCGAAGATCGAAAGCACCAGGAGCATCCCTAGGAGCTGACCCTTCAGTTCGGACATTTTTCTTTTCCTCCTTTCATTGCTGATATCCAAGAATGGCTTCCCGAGTGACCGAGACGACCATAGTTTGGCTTTGGATGATGAGCGGCGTGTAATCCCTGTAGACCACGAATTTGTATTCCGCCCCGAAATAAGCCTCGCTCGAGAGGGCTTTGATCGAAGCCCCGGACGATTCCTTCACGTAATCCTCGATGGCGGCCGTGAGGCCGTTCGACCGCGAGATCTGGTATCCCGCCTGAAGGGCCACCGCATCAAGGTCGGCATGGATGAGCTGGAGCGAATACAGGTCGCCCATGTAGGCCAGAACCGGCACCAGGAAAAGAAGCGAGAGAAGAAAACCGAGCTTAGATGACATTCCCCGTCAGGCCCCCCATCGCCGCCATGATTCCGATCGTGATGAGAACCGAGGTGAGCCCACTGGCCAGTAGAGGCAGGAACGATACGCCGGAGAGCTCCCGCAGATACCGTTCCTTGGCCGCGGACCGTTTCTCGTCGGCCAAGGAGGAGAAAAGGGCCTGATACTGCCGCAAAGCGGTTGGGGAAGCCCCCTCATCGACCATCCGATAGACCGCCACCATGACCTCCTTCAGGAGGAGATTGCTGAATTTTGAGGCGAAAGCCACGAAAGGGGCGACCGTTTTGTCGTCGTCGATGCCACGAAGAAGATCGTTCAGCCGCCGTTCCATCTCCGGGCTCGCAAAACGCGCGATTTCCCCTAACGCCCCATAGACCGTATAGCCATTCTCAACGTATATTCCAAAGAAGGCGAAGACGGAGACGAATTCCTCCTCCAGGCATTCGCCGCGTCTCTCCCTTTCCCGCCTCTTGCCTCCCACGAGGGCAATCGCCCCGCAAATGGATACCCCCGCGAGGGCGAGGGCGAGGAAAATCTGCCCAAGGAAACGGTAAACGGCGAAAGCCCCGAGGAAGCCGAGGGAAAGAACCAAGAGGACTAGCCAAACGGAAACGCTTTTCCCCCGTTTGGCCAACGAGGCCTTTCCTTTGCCCTTGCTTTTTAATCTCTTAAGCATGGCGTTTCCTCCTAGCGAAAAGGGGCTCGCCCGTGAAGATGGAGCCAAAGAGAAGGAAAGAGACGAGGGCGATCGCGAAATAGAGAACCGTCAAAGACAGGTACAGCGGGTTGGCCATTAAGACGTCGCGATAGGAGCGAAGGCAGATGCGGACGAAGAGGATGATAAGCCCGCTCATGAGCCACAAAGAGAGAAACTCGACCAAGCGGCCCAAGCCCTCTTTCTTTTTGGCCTCGGCTTCTTTCTCGATCCGCGTGGCCTCCTCCAAAAGCCCTTTTCCGATCGTTAGGGGATCGCCGCCTTGCTCCTCGTAGATTTTGAAGAGGCTCGCGAAAGTCTCGAAATAAGGTTCCCCGAAATAGGATTTGAGGCAATCGATCCGTTCTTCGACGGGGTCTTTTTCCACCGAGGAGGCCAAAGCGCTCAAAGAGGGGCCCGCCTCGCTTAGGCCCGCCTCGAAGGCGCGTTCGGGGTCTTTGCTCACCGAAAGGGTGATGAAGAAGCCGTTCACGAACCGATAGCATTCCCGACGCTTTCCTTCTTTAACGAAATACCCTTCGATCATCGGCGCCAAAAGAAACGAAAGAACCACGGAAAACAGAACGCCGACCCCTATTCCGATCGGAAGGCTCCACGTCACTAGATATGCCAAAGCGCCGTTAAGGAGACTCACTAAAAGCGATGCCGCTAGCAGTTTGATTTTCATTCTTCCCTCCTTTGAAAGACAACTTCGATCTCACCCGTCCGCGGATTGGTCCGGCCGATTTCCTCGACGCGGCGCTCGATCTTCCCATCGTCCCGCTGCCGCTTGCCAAGGAAGGCGAAATAGCGGAAAAGGCGATGGACGTCATCGTAGAGTTCCGTTTCGCTTAAGCGCCTATCCCCCATCATCGCGAGCCGCGCCATCCGTTCAGGCATCTCGAGGAGGCTCTTCGCGTGAATCGTCGTGATGATCGCGTGACCGCTGAGGGCGGAGAGGATTCCTTCAAGCATTTCCCCGCCCCGCGCCTCGGCGATCACGATGTAATCCGGATCGCTGCGCAACGCGTTTTTCACCAAAGAGGGAAACGTCGCCATGGGAAGGGAGTCGTTGACGAGCCACGTCGTCAGATCGATGTTAGGGTTGCTCACCATCCCCAACTCCTCCAAGTCGTCGATCACGATGACCCGTTTGTTCCCCTCCATTCGCCGCAAAAGCCACTTCTCGAGTTCCGTCTTCCCGCTGGAAGTCGGGCCTCCGATGACGATGTTCTCGCCTTCCTTAAGAGCCGTAAGCAAAAAGGGTTTTGAGCCGCCGAAAAAACCGCCGTCCCCTTCCAAAATGTCCTTATCGCTTCCGATCCGAAGGGAGAAAGAGCACGTCTTCGCGTCGTGGCTGCGCGAAAGGGAGGGGAAGACCGCGTTGAGCCGGTAACGGGAAAATGAGACGTCAAGAATCGGGGACCGATAGGAGAATTGGCGTTCGGTCAGGTTGGCGATCTGCCGCAGGAAAGATGCCACGTCGCCCTCATTCTGCCGGAGATCGGCCTTGCGCCGCCCTTCCTCGTTGGCCTCGTAAAAGAAACCCTCCCCGTTATAGGAGACGTCGGTGACGCCCGGAATCGAAAGAATGTCCTTTAGAAACGAGGACTCCAGGAACCGAACCGCCCGCTCACTCATAATCGGTCCCCTTCACGAGCCAGAAACTGACGTGGTTCCGATATGTCCTGCCAAACCCCACCGAAGCGAGGAGGGAGACCCCCAAACCCGTGCAATATTCCGGAGCGCCCGCGCATTCCTTGCGCGTCGCCTCGTCATAGAAAGCGTAATCGACCTCATAATCCCCTTTTCTCACGTAATCGGATAAATTAAACGAAAAATACGAAGAGGCGTTCCTTACGAACGCGGCGACGAGAAAGCGGGGCGCATCCCCTTCCTTTTCCCCAGGGACCACCGCCGATTCGGCCGCCCCTTTGTTGAGGCCGCGGAACGTCCGATCGATCCCGCCATAGCGAAACCCGAACTGAAAGACGCTCGTGGAAAGGACGAAAAGAAGCGACCAAAGCAAGGTATAGGCCATCACTCGCCCACCTCCACGCAATAGCCCCCGTCGTCGCATCCGCCGAAAGGCTTGGCGCTTGAGGCGGCCGAGAAAGGGAAGCGAAGGCTGATCTCGCCGCTCACGCCCAGGCCGGTGACGGAGAGGACGAAAGAGTATTTTTTGCTCCCTTCTTCGCCTTTGCGGCATGGGGGCAGATAGAACTGATTGGTCAAAATCTCCCCCTCTCTTGGCTTATCGCCCTCCCTCATCCTTCCTTCGCCATAGGAATAGAGGCACTTCTCCGCCAACGAGGGGAGGAAGGAAAACCCGTCCCTGGCGATCGACAGATCCCAAAAACGCTTTCCGTTCTTCATCGATCCGGTCGCGAATTCCTCAACGCGATTCGAGAGGCTGAGGCTCGCCGAACCCCATTTCACGAGGGAAACGTCACCAAGGGAACCCGAAAGGGCGATCCTCATCGCGGAAAGAGGAAGGCGATTGTCGCTTAAAACCCCATAATCGGATTTGAAACCCGAAAAGAAATAAACCGGGGAGGAAGAAGGGGAACCGTCATCGTAGACGGTCAGGCGATTGGATTCCGCGATCGCCCCGCGATACGGCAGGGCGTACTCCCGATCTCCGTCGTCCCGAAGCGGAGCCGTCGTCACATAGGTTTTCGTGCCCTTCCGCGCCGTCGCGAAAATGTCACAGACCTCATGGGGCGGAACGTAAAAGCCCGGCACGAGGAAAGAAGGCAAAGCGAAAATTCCCGCGTGGGGGAACGAATAGGAAGCCTCTTTCATCCCGAAATACTTGCCCACGCTCGTCTTAGCTTTCGTGAGGCTGGAGACGAAATAGGAATTAAGGACGTAATCGCCCGGTTCCTCGACGCAAGCCTTAAGCTCGCTTGAAAACGATTCCCCGGCGACCATGGGGCCGAAATGCCCATAGATCCGTAACGGAATCGCGGGGCGATCGCTTGAAGGCTGGCCACTCGAAGAGGAGGCGGAAGAACGGAAACTATGGAAAACGATATCCGAATCGGAAGCATCCGCGGAGGGAAGCGAGGAAAAGGGCAAAAAACTATAGCCGTTCTTGACGCGCTCGGCGGGAGAGGACGCGAAACTCAAGAGCAACGGCGCTCCGAAAAGAAGGGCGAACCCCGCCAAAATGGATCTATTCATTCGTTCAAAAACTCGATGATGTCTTGCGGAACACTTCGCTGACCGTGTGGCTGTATTTCTTCTGATCGCACATCGGCAACCACCAGTAGGCATAGTGGCGGCCGTACTCCAGGCATTCGCAAAGGAACACCTTCCGCTCCAAGCCATACAGAGAATAATAGAAGTCGTAGACGCGTTTGACGAAGGCGCCGGCGGCATGGGTTTGCTTGCGGACCAAGAAAGCCTTCTCGAGGTCATACACGTGGTAATCCGGGCTGTGTCCGACCTCGATAAGGGATTGACGGTACACCGCGCCCACAAGCCACGCTTTCTCTTTGGCGTTTTGGCGTGGAAAACTGATTTCCAATTCCTCTTCCGTAACCGAGCCCTCCTTTCACCCATTAATATAGAGCGGCCCCTTGGCTTCGTACCAACGAAATGAACGGAAACCCCGAAAAGGCCAGTCAAGAAGCCAAGAAAAGTTTGCCTTTGCTATTTCTGCGGCCAAAGCCTTGGGGTATAATATCCGCAAATGATCATCCTCACCGGCGCTTCCGCCAGCGGCAAAACCGAAATCGCCCGGCTTTTGGCGAAGAAATACGGCATCGCCAAAGCCGTGACCCACACTTCCCGGCCCCCGCGCAAAGGGGAACGGAACGGAGTGGACTACTTTTTCGTGACGAAAGAGGAATTCCAGGCCCTTAAGGAACGGGGCGGCTTCGTCGAAACTACGGTGTACAACGGCAATTATTACGGAACGAGCAAAACCCAGGTCACCGACCTCAAGTGCGTCGTCGTCGATCCTAACGGCCTTAGATCCTTCATCGCTCTCAAAGACCCCTCCGTCGTGACGTTCTATCTCCTCGCCACCGAGGAGACCCGCATCAGCCGGATGCGTTCCCGCGGCGACAGGCCGGAAGATATCGAGCGCCGCATCGAAGGGGATCGGGTGGACTTCCGACCAGCCTGCATCGCCCCGACCGATTTCACGATCGTGACCGACGAGGAAACGCTTGAGGGACTGACGGACAAGATTTTCATCAAATACCGCCAAAAACTCCAGGAGCGGGGCCTAGGGGCGAAAGGTCGAATCGAGTAAGGCGATGAAATCCGCGGCGCCTTGGGCGCCTTTTTTGTGGGGTGGCTTGTAAAAACGCGGATACCCGTCGATCCGAAGCCAGTCGTCGGGGGCCACATACGCTCCGCGGGGCCCCTCTCCGCTCGCAAGCAGGGAAATCCCCAACGCCGCCTTCCAGGCCGGATGGAAGAAAATCTTCATGAATCCGTTGGCAAAAGGCAGAAACCACCGCGGAAAGCCGCGGATGATCGCCGTCTTCGCGATGCCGGGGCTCAGGAGAACGACGTCATGGGCCGTTTTCTCATAGGCCGTTTCGTAAATCGCCATCACGGCCCGCTTGCTCACCCCATATTGATGGAAGCGACCACCGCGCGAGGCGCCCACGTAAAGGGAATAATCGCGATGGCGCGGCGCCACGTTAGCCACCGAGCCAACGAAAACGAAACGGCTGCCGCCATGGCTTTCCGCCAATCCTTTGTAGAGAAGGTAGGTCCCAATGGCATTCGTCATGAAGACGAGCGAGGTCCCCTCTTTCAGAAAGGCCTTCGCTTTGGGGGGATTGAAGATCCCGGCGTTCAAGACGATCGCGAAGAATTCCTCTTTCTCGAGGCGCTTCGCCAAAGCGGCGACTGAAGAAGGCTCGCTCTGGTCGTAATAGACGAAGGAAAGGCAAGCCTCCGGCACGTTCTCGCGGATTCTTTTTCGGGCTTCCTCCGCTTTGCTTTCGTTCCGGCAGGCGACGGTGACCGCCGCCCCTTTGTAGCAAAGCTGCTGAACGGCCTCGAAGCCGATTCCGCTCGTGCCGCCCGTCAACAAAACCCGCTTGCCTTTGAGGGAAGGGACTTTCGCGTCGAGCCATCTTTTGCCGCTGATCATGACGTTTTCCTGCGAGGATGGTAAACCACCTCAACCTCTTGGACCGTGTATTCGTTCACCGCGGTCACTTTAAGATCGATCCGGCCTTCCTTGAAATGGTCGCCGACCTTGGCGAAGCGCCTCAGGCGGTCGTTGACCCAGCCGGAAACGGTCGTGTAATCCTCATCGATGCGGTCCTCGTTAAGCTTGAATTTGGCGAAAAACTCGTCAATCCCCATGGATCCTTTGACCAAATAAACGTTTCGCTTGTCCGTTTGGACGAAATCCGCTTTCACGACATCGGTCTCATCCCACATCTCGCCGACGAGCTCCTCAAGGATATCCTCGAGCGTGAGGATGCCTTCGGCCCCGCCGAATTCGTCGCGAACCACGGCGATATGGCGATGGCTTTCCTTAAGGAGGGCCATCGCGCTCGAGATCTCCATCGTATGGGGGACGTTCACGATCGGCATGATGAGATCCTCAAGCGACGGTTTCCTCCCCTGCACCAAAACCCGAAGGAGACTCTTGACGGGAATGTAGCCCAAAACATGGTCGAACGAACCTTTATAGACCGGGATGCGGCTGTGGCGGAAGGCATCCGGCTCGGCCAAAAAGGCGTCGAACGAGGTCTCGATGTCATAGCCTTTGACCTTATTGCGGGGGGTCATGATCTCGTAGCACGTCGTCTCTTTGAAGCGGATCGAACGATGGAGAAGCTCGCTCTGACCCTCGTCGATGACGCCCTCGTTCTCGATGTCGTCCACCATCGCCTCAAGCTCGTCGTCGCTCGCGAGGGCGCTTTCCTTCGGGGCCTTCTCGATAAGAGGCGAGGCGATCCATTCGGCGAACTTGTTGGCGGCCCCCACGAACGGGAAGAAAACGATGGAGGAAAGCCTGAGGAAGCCCGTCAGGAGACGCGACAAACCGAAAGAGTGGGCCTTGGCGAGGGCTTTGGGCACGATTTCCCCGAAGACGAGGAGAACGAATAGCAGGATGAGGGAGGCCAAAGTCGCGGCCCCCTCCTCCCCGAGGGAGGCGCCCCAAACGTCGGCGCCCAGCAAAGCCATGAGGGAGGAAGCCAGAACGTTCGCGAAATCGTTGCCGAAAAGAACCGTCGAGATCGTGGCGTCGAAATTCTTGGCGTATTCGTAGGCCCGTTTGCTTCGCTTCTCGCCGCGGAGGGCCCCCTTCTCAAGACGCAGTTTGTTGACCGAACTATACGTCATGTCGGCGGCGCTATAGATGGCGCTGAGGGCAAGCAAAACGAGCAAAAGGCAAACGTAAAGCGTGTCCTTCCAACCCCACGTCATTTCGCGAGCTCCTTCTCGGGGGATATGCCCTCCCCGATCGGGCCGACGAGCTCCTCAAGGACGTCCTCCATCGTGACCATCCCTAGCAAAACCGAACCCTTCCTCACGAGGGCGATCTGCGTGTGATGGGCCCGAAAGCCGTCCACGATGTCGTCCATGTGGATGGACGGGGTCACGAAATACGGCTTTTGGATGTAATCTTTAAGGGGAACGTTCGGATTGCGGAGGAAGGCGCTCAGGAAATTCTTGACGATGAGAACGCCGACGATCTTGCCCCGATCGCCATAATACACCGGGATCCGCGAATATTTGGTCTCGCAGAGTTTCTGGGCCAATTGGTCGTTCGTGAGGCCCTTGAGATCGATCTCGTACATTCGGCTCGCCGGAGTGAAGACTTCCTTGACCGCGGTGTCGGCGAAATCGAAGGATGCCTGGATGAGATCGCTCTCGGTCCCGTCAAGAAGCCCGTGCTTTTCGTTGCTCTCCAAGACGAGGTTGAAGTCCTCCTCGGTGAGTTCGGGTCCCTTTTCGCTATGGAAAGCCTTTTTGGCCACCCAGGCGAAGAAACGAAGGAGGGAGGCGAGGGGGTAGAGGACGATGATGAACAAGAATAGCGGATAGACCATGAAAGAGGCGGTTCGGTTCGGGATTTTGCGGGCGATCTGCTTTGGCATCGTCTCGCCGAAAAGATAAAGGAAAAGGGTGATGACGATGGAGGAGATGAGGGAGGTGAGGGTACTGTCGAAACCGACGGGGAGCATGAGCAAAAAGGCTCGGGTCGACATCACGGAAAGGACGACCGAGGCGGCGTTGTTCATGATCAGAATCGCCGCGAGGGCGGTGTCGAACATGCCATAGACCTTAAGGACTAAGGCGGCGGTTTTGCTCCCGTCGTCCTTCGCGACCTGAAAACGGTATTTATTAAGCGAGGAGAAGGCGGTTTCGGCGGCGCTGAAGAAGCCCGATAAAATTAAAAAAAGGATTGCGAGACCTAAGTAGAGCCATATCAGAGGATCCGTGATCGCATCAACTCCTTCTATCAGGACTAACCGATGGTTTAAATTGTACCATAACCCGCCGAAAACGCAAAAAGCGTCCCCCCTTGACGGGGAAAACGCTCATTCAGGCTTCCGATCAGTCGTCGTCCTCGTCGGACCCCTGAGGCTTGTAATCCTTGAGTTCGGCGGCGTAATTGCGGTTTTCGACGCTTCCTTGGGCGAGCTTGTCCTTGCCGCAGGCCTCGGCGATGAGTTGCTTGGCGCGCTTGAGGGACAGATCGCTCTTGACCTTGAAACAGCCCGGAATCTCCTTGTAGATGTTCTTTCCCGACGCGTCTTTGACGGGAATCGGCCCGCTGGCGTAATCCTTCGGGTCGATCGCCAAATAGAGCTTAAGCCCTTTGCCGGCGATGGCTATCTTGAGGTAGGTCTTGGTATGGAGGCGGAACGTGTCGCCCGAATTGGAGACGCGGCTCTTGAGCCCGTAGGAAAGGGCCTCGGCCTTCAGGGTGTTGTAGTTGGCCCGTAGATCCTTGTCGGCTTCCGTCAAACGGGTCGGGAAGGGGATGCGGATGATCTTCGGGGCCTCGGCGGGAACGAAAGAAGGGGCGGGAGCGGGGACCGGGACGACCGGGGCCGCCACGGGCGGGATCGCGGGCGAAGGCGCCGCGACTGGGGCCGGCGAAAGGACGGGGGCCACAGGCGCCGCCTGGGCGAAAAGGACGCCGTTAGGGAATTTGCGATCGAGTTCCTGGGCCACGATGGTCCGAACCTCCTCGGGCCGAAGCGCGGCGCTTTTCGTTTTGGCCAGTTCGTCGTTAGAGGCGCGAAGCTGAGCCGCCAATTCCTCGACGCGGGCCTCGCGGAGGTTTTCGGACCCCTCGCGAGCGGCTTTTTCAGCGGCTTCCCTTTCCTCGCGCCGCGTCTCGCGCTCTTGCTCGTTTTTGGCGGCGGCGGCGCGCTCGGCGGCAAGGGCTTTGGCGATTTCCTCGGCGATGAGCTGACGGATCTCGCTAGCTTTCATGCCTTCCTGAGCCGGGGCCATGTCCACCGGTTTGGCCTGGCCGATCTCCTCGCGGATGATTTGGCGAAGGTCGTCGCTCGTCAGCGTCGCGCTGTCCGCGGTCTCCTCCGCTTTCGCCTCCTTGGCCTCATAGTCGCCAAGTTCCTCGCGAATGATGCTGGTCAGATCGTCCTTGGTCACGTATTGCCCATTGTTCATGTTTGGTTTGCTTACCCCTTTCCCGCCGTAATTGATGTACTGGATGATCCCAGGCTGAGGGCCCTGATAGGACTGACCGGTGACTGTCGTCTGCTTATCCGGGGTCTCGTTTAACTCGTCGTTGAGCGTCTGGCGGTATTCGTCCTCCCCCTCGGCTTCCTCCGAAGCGATCGGGGCCGGGTTTTCCTCCGCCGCTTCCTCGGCGGCCGGAACGAGGGGCTTTTTCCTTTTCGCGCCCGGATTCTTGCCCATGTCGGCGAAAGAAAGGATGAGGGCCACGACGAGAAGGATCAGGGCGAGGGCCCCGAGAACGTATGGCAGCAAGTCCATGATCCAAGTCATGGGCGTGGCGCCCGAGGTCCCCCTCACGATGGCGACGACGTTCGCGTACTGGGCGGGGATCGTCCCGCCCTCGAATTGGCTTATCCAAGCCTCATGCGTCAAATTGGCCGAGGCCCACATGCCGGGCAGAAAACCGTAAATCATCACGTCGAGGGACAGCGCCCCGGCGAGCAGCCACGCGAAGCCGACGAAGAAGGAGTTCCCCCGATGGCGGAGCCCCATGACGATGAGATGGACGACCCAAAGGACCGCGATCAGGACCAACCCGATAAAGAAGGCCCACATAATCGGATACTGGCCATATGTCTTCGCGAAAGAGGAGAACTTAAAAAACTCCAAGCGCGACGGGGCCCAGTACTCCAAGCCGCTTCCCTTGAAGCCATAGGCCATATAGCCCGTGGATTGCGGCACGAAGAAAAAAACGATAAACGCCACGCCCACGAGGACGGAAGCCGTTATCGACAGGATGATTGACGCTTTTTTCATTCAAAAGCCTCCTTCTGTTTCGCTATTCAATTTTATATTACGCACACCCACGCGCAAAAAGAAAGGGAAGAAAGCGCTTCTGCAAGGATTTCGGTAGGCCGACGCACGATAGTTAACCATAGTTTACTTATTCACTTCGCATAGACCTGGATCCACGAAGGAAGGACGGAAAAACGGGCGCGGCCCACCGGCCCCGGTTCCCCGTCGAGACACCATCGGAGCGAATCCATCGGACGGATGTCGACCTCCGTCACCGGCACCACTTCGCTCGTCGGGCGGAAAAGGGTCTGAGCCAAGCCGTTGGACAAGGATCGCTTGGGCAAAAACAGCTCCATTTTCCCATCGTGGCCCGACGATTTCCTGTTGACCCCAAACCCGCCGATATGGCTTCCGTTCATCACCATGAGGAAGGGGACGATCCTCGTCACCGTCTTCTTGGCGGTGACGTAACGGACCGCATAACCGGCCCCTTTGAGGGCCGATTTGGCGGCCAAATGGTAATAAACGGCCTTGCCCCACCGTTTTTTCGCGCTCCGCTTGGCAGAGTAGGCGACATCGCTGTAGCAGCCGGCGGCCGCCACGTAGGCGAAATACGAATCCCCAACCCGACCGATGTCAAAAGGCTCCGTTTTCCCCGCTTTGATGATTCGAAGGGCGCGCGCGAAGGAACGGGTCACCCCGAAATTCCTTCCGACGTCGCCAAGGGTCCCGAAGTTGATGAAACCGATCTTGGGTCGGACCGGCAGGGGCGCGATGGCATTGATCAAAGCGTTAAACGTGCCATCCCCGCCGGCGACGATGAGGGCGTCGTAGTGAGGGGCTTCCTGCGCGGAAATCCTGCGCAAATCCCCCGGCTTTTCGCATTTTGCGAAATCAAGCGGGTCGAAAACGGAGGCAAGGGCGGCGCGGACGCGGCCGATTCTCTTCGAAAAATCCCGGCGTCCGCTCGCGGAGGTATAAAGAACGAGGGCTTTCATGCCCTTTCAATATAGCACAGCGGGCCTCAATCGCCACGCTTTGCGATGGCGGCCCCGACGAATCCCTTGAAAAGGGGGTTGACGCGGAGCGGGCGCGAAGTGAATTCCGGATGGAACTGGGAGGCGATGAAGAAAGGGTGGGACGGAAGCTCGACGATCTCGCATAAACCCGATTGGGGATTGACGCCCGAGACCTTGAGGCCCGCCTTTTCCATATCCTCCCGATAGGCGTTATTGAGTTCGTAACGGTGCCGATGGCGTTCCTTGATGAGCTTCCGCCCATAAAGGCGATAGGCCAGACTACCGGGCTTCAGCTCGCAATCGTAGTATCCGAGGCGCATCGTCCCGCCCTTGGCGATGTCGGCGTACTGATCATGGAGGAAATCGACCACCGGGAACGGGGTTTTGGGGTCGAATTCGGTCGTGTTGGCCCCTTTTAGGCCCATCACGTCCTGAGCGAATTCCACCACCGCAAGCTGAAGCCCGAAGCAGATGCCGAGAAACGGCGTTCCGCTCATCCGGGCGTAACGGATCGCGAGTTTCTTCCCTTCGCTCCCGCGCTCGCCAAAGCCCCCCGGGACAAGGACGCCGTCGTAATCCTTGAGGATGCCAGCGACGTTACTCTCCGTCACGTCCATGCTTTTGACCCAGCCGATTTCGACGTTCCGCCGATAGGAATAGGAGGCGTGCTTAAGGGCCGAGACCACGGACAGATACGCGTCATGCAACTCGACGTATTTGCCGACAAGGGCGATTTTCACGGTCTTTTTGGATTCGTAGATGCTGTTGACCCAGCCTTCCCAGCCTTTGAGGGAGGGCTGGGGGGCCTTGATCCCGAAGTGGTTCAAAACGTAATCGTCGAGCCCTTGCTCGTGGAGCTTCATCGGGAGCTCATAGACGACTTTGCAGTCGTCGGCCTCGAAGACGCCGTTCACGGGAACGTTGCAGAAAAGGCTTATTTTCTCCTTGGCCGCCGCGGAAAGGCCGACTTCGCTCCGCAAGACGATCGCGTCGGGCTGGATGCCTAAGCCCAAAAGCTCCTTGACGCTATGCTGGGTGGGTTTGGTCTTGCTCTCGTCCGCCGCGCGAAGGTATGGGACTAAGGTGTTATGGACGAAAAGGGTGTTCTCGTAGCCCAGTTCGAGGCGAGTTTGGCGGATGGCCTCCAAAAAGGGCAGGGACTCGATGTCGCCGACCGTGCCGCCGATCTCGGCGATGACGACGTCGGCGCCCGAATGAAGGGAAGCCTCCTTGAGGCGGCTTTTGATTTCGTTGGTCACGTGAGGGATGACCTGGACGCAGGCGCCAAGATAATCCCCCCGCCGTTCCTTCTCGATGACCGCGCTGTAGATCTGGCCCGAGGAAACGCTCGAATCGCGCGAAAGGTTCACGTCGAGCCAGCGCTCGTAATGGCCGATGTCGAGATCGGTTTCGGCCCCGTCCCCCGTCACGTAGACCTCGCCATGCTGATAAGGCGACATCGTGCCCGGGTCGACGTTGAGATAAGGATCGAACTTCTGCATGAAGACCTTGAGGCCGCGGCTCTTAAGCAGCAATCCCAGCGAAGAGGCGAAAATGCCCTTCCCCAACGATGAGACAACGCCACCCGTGACAAAGACGAATTTCGTAGCCATACGCCAATCCCTCCTCTTTTTCCTATGTATCAAAGCGAAAAAACAACAATAGGAATTTTAGGCTCATTCGCTACGCGAACTCAACGCTTATTTGCCGAAACCCCGACGAAGCGCTTTCTTTCTTCCCGCAAGGCCATCAGTTCCCTTTTGCGCTCCGCGGGGATCCGGAACGAATCGCGGCATTTGGATATCGTTTTGCGGAAAAGGGCCGGATAGGCCCGCCTCGATTTGAGGAAGGCGAGGACGTCCCCGTAATGATCGATGGCGAGGGTGGCGAGAAGCCAGGCTTCCGCCATGATTACGTAATACTCGCTCTCCTTCTTTATCCCCTTGATGAAAAGGGGCGCCTTGGCCTCGCCGCGATAGACCATCGCGTAGACGTAGGCGAAGCGGCGCACGAAAGGATAAGGCGAGGCGATGAACTCCCGATAATAGGGAAGATAGGTTCCGAGGGGAGCCGGCTTTATGAACTGGGGGCAGACGTCGGTGACGGCCCACGAGTCGGCGTAGGGCAGCCTCTCCCGCAGAAAGGCCATCTTTTCGGCGAAGGAGGCGCATCGCCTCAGGCCGATGACGAAAAAGCAAATCGTGAGTTCGACCGAATCGGTCAGGGAAAAATCCGTGAGCGAAAGGCTTGGATCGGCGACGTAGTTGGCGGCCACTTCCTTGACGTAAGGGATTTTCACTCCGATGGAGCGGAGTTTCGAGCCATAGAGGCTCGCGTTCCCAAGGCTAAAGGAAGTCCGAGGGGCGTTCGGGCTCTCGAGTTCCTCCACGAGGCGGCGATAGGCGTCCTGCATCCTTTGATTATCCCATAAAGAAAAGGCCGCGGGAAAGGAGAATCGCGACCTTGGGGAAAAGACCGTCTAATCGAGGATGCCGTAATCTTTGCCGTAATGCTCGATCACGTAATCGATGTCTTTGTCGCCGCGCCCCGAGAGGTTGACCAAGATGGAGCCGTGCTTCATTTGCTTGGCCCGCCGGATGGCATAGGCGACCGCGTGGGCGCTCTCGAGGGCGGGGATAATGCCTTCGAGCCGGCTCAGCATGAAGAAAGCGTCAAGGGCCTCCTTGTCGGTCACGACGTCGTAGTTGACGCGCCCGAGCTCATGGAGGAAGGCGTGCTCCGGGCCCACCGAAGGGTAGTCGAGGCCGCTGGCGACGGAATAGACCGGGCCGGGCCCCCCGTCCTTGTCCTTGATCATCATGGAGTTGAAACCATGCATGACCCCTTCGCTTCCGAAAGCCATGGAGGCGGCGTTGTCGCCGAGTTTTGGGCCGCGCCCGAGCGGCTCGACGCCGACGATCTCCACCGGCTCCGGCAGGAAAGCTTCGAACATGCCGATGGAATTGGATCCGCCCCCGACGCAAGCGCAGACGATGTCGGGAAGCTCGCCCGTCATTTGGACGAATTGTTCCTTGGCCTCCTGCCCCACGATCGACTGGAAATCGCGGACCATCATCGGGAAAGGATTCGGTCCGACCGCCGAGCCGATCGCGTAGAAAGTGTTCTTCCACGTTTTCATATACTCGGCGAAGGCGGCGTCCACCGCCTCCTTCAGGCACCCCGCCCCTTCGCTCACCGGGACGACCCGGGCCCCGAGGACCTTCATCCGGGCGACGTTGGGGGCTTGCTTCGCCATGTCGACGACGCCCATGTATATTTCGCACTTCAACCCAAAATAGGCCGCCGCGGTCGCCACAGCCACGCCGTGCTGGCCGGCCCCGGTCTCCGCGATCACGCGGGTTTTGCCAAGATATTTGGCGAGCATCACCTCGCCCATCGTATGGTTTATCTTGTGGGCGCCGGTATGGTTGAGATCTTCGCGTTTCAGGTAAATCTGAGCCTTGCCCAAGTAATTGGAAAGACGCTCGCAATGATACACCGGGGTCGGGCGGCCTTGGTATTGGCTCCTGATCCGACGGAGTTCGCCGATGAACTTGGCGGATTTGCAGATGGTCAAATAGCCGTCGTAGATTTCCTTAAGGGCTTTCTCAAGGCCCTTTGGCACGTAAGCCCCGCCGAAGCGGCCGAAAAAGCCGTCGTCGTCCGGGTATTTCTTCATGTAGGTCCGGAAGTCGACCTCGTAACGCTCCTTGACGTTGACCTCTCCGCGTCCCGAAGGGTTCGTCCTCGCGTCGAGGGGCTTCGCGGCGTCTTCCGGGATCATCCAGCTGCGCCCGACTTTCATGGCGCCCGGGATCCTTCCTTGGTCAAGGAGGGCGCGCACGCGCCGCTCATTCACCTTCCAATCCGCCGCGGTCTCGATGACGCTACGATAATTCATGCTCTTTTCCTCCTTGTAAGGATAAACAACTTTATTCCGTATTAGGTATCTAGTCAATAAAAAGAAAAAGAAGATTATTAATTCGATAGATTGAGTTATTTTTCGCAAAGATTATCTATGTAATATCATACCGATTAATTATATTATCATGGTTTTTTAAATGTTTAATTCCTATATCGGAATATTGGCTTTTCGCCTCTTTCGCTCCCACCTGGGGCAAGACCAGCCTTCGCTTCGCCACGAAAAAAGGCATCCCGCTTCCGCGAGACGCCGCTTTTTGCCTGGTGACCCTGCCCAGATTCGAACTGGGGAACCCGCCTTGAGAGGGCGGTGTCTTGACCGCTTGACGACAGGGCCAGCGCGTATTATTAAACCATCGCGCGCGTGGACTTGCAAGAAAGAGAAGGAATCAGGCCGCCAAAGAGGCGGCTAAAGCCAACAAACGCCGTTTCGTCTCCGCTTCGCCGAGGATTTCGATTACCTCGTGGAGATTGGGGGACTGCTTGAGGCAGGTAAGGGCCACGCGAAGGATTTCCGCCGCGTCGCTGACGGATCCCTTATAGGCCTCCGGATTCGCCTTGTAGTCTTTGCCACTGAGGGCGAAGCCGTTCTTCTCGGCGATCGCCTTGACGCCATTCCACCACGTCTCCTCGTCCGACCCGTAAGCCATCCCGTTCGCGAACTCGGTGAGAAGCTTGGCCAAGAAGCCCGTGGGGAAAGCGGGATTGAATGAGAGTCCGGCGGCCACCATCCTCTCGTAATCGCCTTGATAGAAGAAACGGACCAAGGGTTCGATGTCAGCGTATTTGGCATAATCCTTGCGGGGGTTTTTCCGCTCCTTCTCGATGTTGAGGATCCTCTCGAAATAGGCTTCCCCGCCCGCGATTTTCTTAAAAAGCGCCCCGTCGTGAGACGCGGCCCACGCCTTGACTTTCGGAAGCAGGCTCGCCGCCGGCTCCCTGGCGATGATCTCCTTGGAGAAGAAATTGAGTTTGGCGAGGTCGAAAAGCGCCCCGTCGAGCGACATTTTCTTAAGGGAAAAAGGGAACTTCGACAAGTCGTAGCTCCTATTGGCCGCGCTCCACTCCTCGAAATTGCTGTTGGCGATCGACATGAGATAGACGAGCAAAGCCTCCGGAGGGTAACCCTGATCGAGGAAATAGGAAACGGCGGCCTCGGGGTCCTTGCGCTTGCTGAGTTTGCGCTTGTTGCCATGGTCGAGCTTCATGATGACCGGCAGATGGGCGTATTTGGGGGCTTTCCAGCCCAGGGCCCGGAACATATCGAGGTGAATCGGGGTCGAAGGGATCCATTCCTCGCCGCGGGTGATGAGGGTCGTGCGCATGAAGTGGTCGTCGACGACGTGGGCGAAGTGATACGTCGGAAGGCCGTCGCTCTTGAGGATGACGACGTCGACGTCGTTGTCCTGAAGCTCGATCTCGCCGCGGATCGCGTCCGTGAACTTGGTCTTTTTGTCATGGTCGCCCTGGCTCCGGTAACGGATGACCCAAGGGGTTCCCGCCTTGATGCGGGCGATTTCCTCGTCGACCGAAAGGTTGCGGTCGCGGGCGTAAATCCCATAGTAGCCAGGCAGGGCTTTATTGGCCTCTTGGGCGGCCCTGATCCTATCGAGGTCCTCGGGGGTGCAGAAATCCGGATAGGCCCGACCCCGGCGGATGAGCTCTTTGATGACGGCGCGGTAAATGCCTTTGCGGAGCGACTGCCGGTAGGGGCCATAGTCCCCGATGTCGCCTTCCGGGCGGTACCCTTCGTCGCTGTCGAGCCCGAAAACGGCCAACTGATCGATCAGATCCTTGCCGCTTCCGGCGATGGTGCGCTTCGTGTCGGTGTCCTCGAGGCGAAAGAAGAAAACGCCGTTCGAGCGCCTAGCAAGGGTATAGCCGATAAGGGCGGTGAAAAGGCTGCCGGTATGGAGAAAACCGGTCGGCGAGGGGGCGAAGCGGGTCACCTGGGCGCCTTCCTGCAGCTTCCGGGGTGGGTATTTTCTCTCAAGGTCGTCGATCGTCTCGCTTACGTCGGGGAACAGCAGTTCCGCCAAATCATTCAAGTCAGCCATTTTTTTCTTCCTTTGTGGACCTATGGAATTATAGGACGGCGAAGTTGCTTCTTCCACTTGATTAGAGTTTTGCCATTACCTATAATAATCAACGCGTCTCGAGCGATGCGCAGGTGTAGTTCAATGGTAGAACATTACCTTGCCAAGGTAAATACGCGGGTCCGATTCCCGTCACTTGCTCCAACTAGACGAGACGGCCCCGCTCAAGCGGGGCTTTTTTCTTGGTTCCCCCCTAGTAATCGTCGCTTTCCGCGTCATCATCGGCGGCGTCCTCGTTTTGGCTCCCGTCTTTTTCTTTTTTTGGCGTTTCCGCGGAATTTCCTTCAGGCTTGCCCCGATTGGTCTCTTTGGCCTCGTCGATGAGTTTCTGAATATCCTTGGCCTGGGCCTCGTCGAGTTCCCTGTTCGCTTGAAGCTGATGCAGGGCGTCTTCGGCAAAACGGACCGAGAATTTGGCGAAGGACACTTCGAAACGATCGGCCAAAAGCTCCACGACGATCAGAAAATAAGGGACGAAGAAGATGGTGAGGAGGAACGATCCGGCGATGCCGGAGGCGACGATGTCGATGTACTCGCTCAGGAAATAGCCCGCCACGCAGCCGAGGGCGAACCCGAGGAGGAGCAAGACGATACCGACCCACGTGGCCCGAAGAAGCTCCGTGAGGATTACCTTGCGGTTTTCGCGGTAGCCGCCCATGAAGATGCGGTTGGCGGCCCGAGGGGCGAATCGGCTTCGCTTCATGGAGGCCCGAACGTACGAATTGAGGGTCCAAACGGATATTTTGAAAACGGAAATAAGGAACCATCCGCCCGTCTCCACCACCTCGGAGAGGACGTACCAAAGGGCGACCTCGCCGTTATCGCTCAGAACCTTCGCGTAAGCCCCGTCATCCAAATTGATCGAGGCCTGATAGAGTTTTTGGAAACCCGAGGCGAAGACGGCGCTATGGGCATAGGCGAACGAAACGTAGAAAAGATTGAAGAGGAAAGCGATGAGGATGGACCATAGAAACGCCCAAAGAACGTTCCCGATCACCCGATAAACGCCATAGTACGGCGAACGGAAGTACATCCCGAAATAGGAGAAAAAGCCCTTGCTCGAGAAAGGATGGCCTTGCCTGGCCCCGCTGATGGTGATCTGAAGGGCGAAGAAAAGGGGGAGCTCGATGAGGGGCAAAGCGAAGTAAAGGGTCCACGATTTCCATAGGCCCACCGCCAAAACGCAAATCGAAAGCATCGCGAAGGCGAAAGTCGGGACGAAAGACGAGGAAAATTCGGCCTTGTAGGCACGCCATGAGGCTTGGGCGAGAGTGACCGTTTTTCCCTCGGCGTTATCCTTCCGTGGTGACTTTTCCATGATTCCTCGCGTTCAAATTATGCAAATCGACGAAAATCCGGCGCAGTTCCTCTTGGTTGAGGGGCGCCAAATCCTGCCCCTCGTAGAACTCGATCGTCTTGGCCAGCTTCGAAAGGGGCACAAGCTGACTATAGCCCTTTTCGTTCTCATAAGGGGCCACAAAGCAATCGTCGTTGACGAGGACCAGACCAACCATGAGGGTGGCGTTGACCCCCGAAACGATGCCCAGCCGCTCCAAAACGGCCTTGTTCTCGAGCAGGGGGTTAGGAATCGCTTCCTTCCGTTCCCGCATCGTGTAATAGACCCAGGCCGGATCGTAGGCGGTCGGGACGATAGCCCCTTCGTAGTAGCGGTCCGTGATGACGTAGACGTATTTCCCGCCGCCCAAGATATGGTCGATGTGGAAATAGTCCTCCGAGCCCACTTTCAGGAGCACGTCGTTAAGGAGGAAATAGTCATTGTCGAGATTGACCCGGTTCACCTTCGTGTAAAACATCCGGGCAACGTTCTTCCGCCACACGCGTCGCTTAATGGGCTTATAGAAGAAAAGAAGGAAAAAGAGGGACGCCGCGAGCACGGCCGCCACGCAGAAAACCGCAAGACGGACGGAATAGGGCATTTATCCACCGAAGCCGTCAACCACCTCAAGGGCGGTGACGATCATGCTATCGAGGCCTTCCTGCCGTTCGGCGGCGGTGAGTTTCTCGTCGCTGCAAAAGGAATCGCTGACCGAGCAGATGCTGAGGGCCTTCTTGTGGAGAGTCGCCGCTGTGCAGTAGAGGGCATAGCCTTCCATTTCGACGCCGAGGACGCCGATGGCGGCCCATTTTTTCCAAGAATCCGGCGAATAGTCGTAGAACGCGTCGCTCGAAAGAAGGTTCCCCACGGCGTAGCGGAAGCCGTTCCTTTTGGCGGCGGCGACCGAAGCGGAGAGCAAATCGAAGTCGGCGATGGCGCTGTAGGTGCCGCCGTTAAGGCCGAACTGGGCCGGCCAGTTGCCATCGGTGCAGCAGCCTTCGGCGATCAGCAGATCCTTGAGTTTGAGGCCAGGCACATAACTGCCGATGGTGCCGATGCGGATGATGGCCTCGACGCCGTAACCGTCAAAGAGCTCGTGGGAGTAGATGCCGATGGAAGGCATGCCCATTCCGCTGGCCATCACCGAAACGCGCGTGCCTTTCTTGGTGAAGCCGGTGAAGCCGAGAATGCCCCGGACGTCCGTGACGAGCTTGGCGTCGACCAAATAATTCTCGGCGATCCATCGGGCCCGTTTGGGATCCCCCGGCATTAAGACGATTTTCGCGAAGTCGCCATTTTTGGCGGCGATGTGCGGCGTTGGCATATTGAACCCTCCTTAAGGTAAAACCCGAATGATAGTATATCTCAAACCTCGTGGGCCCGCGACTGCCAAAAGGCTCGGCGCTGAGCCCGTTTTGCCGAACGCGAAGACGCTCATTCGACGGTGACCGATTTGGCGAGGTTGCGAGGCTTGTCGATCGGCAGCTTCTTTTCGAGGGCCGCGAAATAGGAAAGATACTGGCCGAACATGACTTCCGGCAGGACCGCCAAAAGAGAGGGCACGTCGGCGTAGGAGAAACTGTCTCCCTCCTCGCGGAGGGCCTCGCTGCTCACGATGAGGACGGTCGCGCCGCGACTGGAGAGTTCCGTCAGATTGTTGCGAAGGGCCAAGGCCGTCAAAGGATCGCTCACGAAGCCGATGACCGGGGTGTCCTTCTCGATAAGGGCGATCGGGCCATGCTTGAGCTCCCCGCCCGGATAGGCTTCGGCATGGATATAGGAAATCTCCTTCAGTTTGAGCGAGCACTCGAGGGCGGCGATGAAATCATGGCCGCGCCCGACGTAAAAGGCGTCGCGCGAAACGGAAATCCGCTTCGCGATCGCGCGGATCTCTTCCTTCCGAAGGACGATGTCGCGCAAAGAGCGGATGAGCGAATCCAAGTCGGCCACGGCGTTTCTCCGTCCGCCGACGGCGTTGGCGAGAAGGGCCAGCAAAACGACTTGGGCCATGTAGCTCTTCGTCGCCGCCACCGCCACTTCGAGCCCGGCGTAAAGGAGCAGGCTATAGGTGGCTTTGCGCTCGATCGTGCTGCCTTTGGTGTTCGTGATGGCGAGGGTCGGAAGGCCCTTGTCGAGCAAAAACTTCTGGCAAAGGATGAGGTCGGCGGTCTCGCCCGATTGCGAGACGAGGACGAAAATGGTCTTTTCCGAAGGGAGCGTCGGGTAATAGGCCCATTCGCTGCCGATATAGGCCTCGCTCCGCTTGCCGAGCCGCTTCATGAACTCGACGCCCAGCAAAGAGGCGTAATAAGACGTCCCGCAGGCTAGGAAAACCACTTCGTCGACGTCGCGCAACGCCTTGATCAGCTTCTGATCGAAAAGGTATTTCTCGCCATCGAAGTAGTTGTCTCCAAGGCAATGGATGACGTTGGGCGACTCTTCGATTTCCTTGAGCATGAAAGTAGGATATCCATCAAGATCGTAATCATAACGGGCCGTGTCGCGCGAAGTGACGACCGGGGCGATGGCCTCCCCAGCGATATAGATCTTCGCCTCGCTGGGGGTGAGCACGCCGTATTCGCCGTCTTCGAGATCGATGAACTTAGCGGTGTAGTCAACCATCGGAAGGGCGTCGCTGGCCAAGTAGTTGGCCCCTTTTCCTAACCCGATTAGCAACGGCGAGGCCTTCTTCATGAAATACAGATTGGAATCGTCCTTACAGATGATCGCGCAGGCGAAAGAACCCCGCAAAACGCCCATCGTTTCCAGAATTGAAGCCAAAACGTCCTTTTTCTGGCGGTAATTATCCTCCAACAGATCGGCGATGACTTCGGTGTCGGTGTCGGTGTGGAAGACGTATCCATGGTCCTTCAAAAGGTTCTTGAGGGAGCGGTAATTCTCGATCACCCCGTTATGGACGATATAAAAATCCTTGCGCATCGAGAAATGCGGATGGGCGTTGGCTTGGTTAGGGACCCCATGGGTGGCCCAACGGGTATGGGCGATGCCGACTTCCCCGCCCGAGAAAGGCGCCACGACTTTCGAAAGGTCGTCGACGCGGCCCGCCACCTTCTTAAGAAAAACTTTCCCGTCCTTCCGATAGGCCAGCCCCGCGGAATCGTAGCCGCGATAGTCGAGCTTCCTGAGCCCGGTAAGCAAATAGTACCGATAGTCGAGTTTTCCGACTCCGCCGATGATTCCGCACATTTAGCGATCCCCCTTGATGAATGAGACGATTTCCTCAACCGCCTTCGCGCATTTTCCCTCGTCGGAAGCCTCCGCCATGACGCGAAGAAGCGGCTCGGTGCCGCTGGGCCTCACCAAAAGGCGGCCCTGCCCTTTCAGCGAAGCCTCCCGCCGCGCGACGAAATCCCGCAAAGCGGGGTCGTTGGCGGCCTTCTCAAGAGCTTCTCTCGATGCGAAGGGAACGTTTTCCAGAATCTGTGGATACACCGCGAATTCGTCGATTTTCCGATACAAGGCGGGCTCATGAACGAAGATATCGAGCAGTTTGAGGGAACTGAGAAGCCCGTCCCCGGTGTTGAGATCGTCAAGGAAAATGACGTGCCCCGACTGCTCGCCCCCGATCGACAAGCCGTCTTTCTTCAGGGCTTGTTGGACGTTTTTGTCGCCGACGGCCACGGTCTTGTAGGCGATCCCCTCTTTCTCGAGGGCTTTCCGCAAACCGAAGTTGCTCATGACCGTGATGACCACGGCGTCGTTATTAAGGGCTTTCTTCTCCCGCAAATAAAGGGCGCCCAAGAAAATAAGCGCGTCCCCGTCGATGAGGCGTCCGCCCGGGCCGAACGCCATGAAGCGGTCGCCATCCCCGTCGAAGGCGAATCCAAGGTCGTATCCTTTCTCAAGATAGGCTTTCCTGAGTCCTTCGAGATGCGTGCTGCCGCAGCCGTCGTTGATGTTGCGCCCGTTTGGGGCGGCGTTCATGAAAGCGGCGTCGAGGCCAAGTTTCTCGTACAGCCGCGGGGCGAGGGCGCTCGCGGATCCGTTCGCGCAGTCGACGAGCACGCGCGTTTTCCCATATCCTCCTTGGGCTTTGGAAGCCAGCCAAGCGAGGTATTCTTCCTTGAGGCCGTCCCCGGAGACAAGGCGCCCGGGGGCAAGGGGCAAATCGTCGGCCTCCCGATCCATGTATTCCTCGATGAGGCCTTCCTGATCGTCGGCCAGTTTCTCGCCTTCGCCGTTGAAGACTTTGATGCCGTTATCGCCATACGGGTTATGGGAGGCGCTGATCATGACCCCGTACGCGAACCCCTTTGCCTTGACAAGATACGAGACGCTAGGCGTCGTGGACACCGCGGAATCGTAGACAAGAGCCCCACTCTTGAGCAAGCCGTCGATCAGGGCGCCTTTGAGGGTTTCGCCCGAGAGGCGGGTGTCCTCACACACCAAAACCGGTTTCTGGGCCGAAAAGGCCATTCGGCCCAGGCTGCGGCCGATCCGATAAGCCATTTTTACCGTCAAAGTGATGAGGGCGACTCCTCGCACGCCATCCGTCCCGAAGTGTCTGAGCATGGGTTCCTTATTCTTTTTTCGTCACTGCTTCTCGGTTTCCGAAGCTTCCTCGCCGGAGGAAGCGGCCTCGGCGGTCATGTCGTCTTCGAAGACGCGCATGAAATTGTCGGGGGTGACGGGCGTGAGTTCGCCTTGGAAGGCGATCGAGATACGCCCCGTCTCCTCGCTTACGACGATGGTAACCGAATCGGTCGATTCGCTGATGCCGTAAGCCGCGCGATGGCGCGAGCCGTACTTGCCCGTGAGGGGACGGTTGGTTGGGGTGAAGTAGACGGAAGCGGCCACCATCTCGTCGTTGCGGATCACGACCGCCCCGTCGTGAAGCCGGGTCCCGGGATAGAAAATGGTCTGAAGAAGCTCGCTTGAGACCGGGGCGTTGATGGGCGTCCCGTTTTTCATGACCTCGCTCAAATCGTCCTTGCGCTCAAAAGTGATGAGGGCGCCGACTTTCTGGTGGGATAAGGTAATGACGGCGGCCTCGACTTTGCGATACATCGCCTCACGGTCGAAGACGGCCTCAGGTTTGGCCTTGGGCGCGCGGCGGAAAAGGCCAAAGCCGCCTTTGCCCTTCATCGCGTTGGAGACAAGAGGGCGATAGGCGCCGACGTTGCTGATAAGAAAAGCCGATAGACCGATGACGAAAGCGGCGATGACCGCGCATCCGAAGTATTGGAGCCGAAGGATGAAGGCAACGAGGTAAAGGGCCTCCAAAAGCGAGCTGTAGACGATGACGAAGGCGCGCTTGAGAATGCGAAAGAGAATAACATCCCCGATTCCGATGACGAACAAGGTCATGAGAAAATCGACGATGACGGAAACGTCCGTGAAATCAGCTATGGCCATGGTTAATTGCCCTCCTTGGCGCCTCGGTGGGCGAAGCGGCTCGCCGCGGCGGCCGCGATGGCCCCCACGATATCGTCGATGAACGTGTTGCAGACCCCCTTGCCTTTGCCCGCTTGGTTGAGCCGATCGATGACTCCGTATTTCTTTTTGTCGATATAGCCGAAATTGGTAAGGGCGATCGAACCGTAAAGGTTGCAGATTCCGTAGGCCAAGACTTCGTCGACCCCATAAAGCGGCTCGTCCCGCCGAAGGGCCCCTTCGAGTTCCTTGTCGCTCATTTTACCTTCCTCGGCAAGCTTATCGAGTTCCACCGCGGTCATGATGGCGTTCTGGACCTCGCGCTTGCTGAGCACCGCCTTCACCGAAGCCATGAGTTCCTCGCTCGTGAGATCCTGATGGTAATCCGCCTGCAAAAAACGGGCGCACTCGGCTATGTCTTCCAGCGTCACGCCCCGCTCCTTGAGCAAAGCGACGCAATGTTGATCCATGTCTTCCATAGGTAAAATTCCGGAAATGGTTTCCTTTGGAAACAATCATAGCAAAAAGGACGGGGGTAATAAAGCGAGCAAGCGGGGAAACGCCGCAATAATCTAGCGAAAAATATATCGAATTGGCTAAGGCGAGGAAACGCCGGAAAAGGAAAACTCCGCAAAACGCCGTTCTTAGAACGGAAGAATAAAAGGAAAACCGCGCAAAAGGCAGCCTTGAGACGAAGCCAACCCTTAGGAGGCGGAAGCGGGGAAAAGGCTGAAAACGGCGTCGATCGCAACCGCGCGGTCTGGCATGACGAAACGATAGGTCTTCCCCTCCTCCTCCATTAGGAGATCGGCCGCTCCGTCTTCGATGGAGATATCGCTCAGGAAATAGCCGTCCTCAGCCGTCGCCGTAACCGTTATCTCGGTTCCGGAAACGGCCTGACTCTTCGAAAAATCGAGGCGTCCGTGCCCATCGGGAACGGAAGAGATGATCGGATGGAGGCCGCTTTGGGAAAAAGACAAATCAACCGAGGCGGAAACGTGGGCCGACGAGGAAGCGGCCGGGCTCGATCCGCTTGAGCAACCCAAAAGAGGGGAAACGAGAAGCAAAAGAAGGAGGGGCTTGAGCGGTTTCATCGTTACCATAATAGCACGTCGGGGACGCGCGAATGGGTAAGGGACGCGCAAAATCCGGGCGATGGACTTGCCGGCAACATCCGGGTCTTGGCTATGGTTCGTCCCTTCTTGCCCTCTGGATTTTCCTTAATATGTTTTCTCTAGGCGAAGCTTTTGTTGATGTCCGGCTTTCCCCGGGTCCTCCCGCCGTGGCCGCTTGAAAAGGGAGGCGAAACGCCATGGAAGCGCGCGAGCCGTTGCTAATTGAGATGGCTGGGGCTAATATTTTGTAAAAGACGGCGGCGAAAAAAGAAAATCAAAGGAAGATTTTTCGATGAGAAACCCATTTGCGAAGATGCGCGAGCCGGCTCGAGGCGATTACGACAACGGACGCGGAGGCGGCTTTTGGTGGCAACTCATAGTCTTTTGCTTCATTGGCCAACTATCATGGAACATCGAGAACCAATGGTTCACTTTGTTCCTTAACGCCAAAATAACCCTTAACGTTAGTTACACCACCGCGATGACGATCGTTTCGGCCACCTTGACGGTCATAGCGACCTTCATCTTCGGCACATTGGCCGATCGGCAAGGGCAGCGGAAGAAGTTCCTTTGCGCAGGATACATCGCCTGGGGCGTTTCGACGATCCTTATGTCAAGCGCGGAATGGGTGGCCAATCTCGCCACCGGGGAAAACGACCCCACCCTCATCGTGGCCGCGGTCATGGTCGTCGCGATAGACGGCATCATGAGTTTCCTTGGATCCATGGCCTATGACTCCTCCTTCAACGTGTGGGTCAACGATCACACAACCGTCAAAAACAAAGGCCGCGTCGGAACGGTTTACGGCATCATGCCGGTAATCGCCACGATCCTCGGGACCGTCGTCGGCGGGCAGATCATCCTTTGGGGCGCCCCGGCGAACGCCTCATCCGACAGTTCGCTTCAGAATTTTCAGCTTCTCTTCTGGATCGCGGGCGGACTTGCGATCTTAGCTGGCGTGCTCGCCACGATTTTCCTTAAGGACAAGAACGGCCTCAAACCCCATAAGGAAGGCGGATTCTGGCACCAACTCGTGGAACCGTTCAATTTCAAGAAAGTCAAGGAAATGCCCAACCTCAAGGAAATGCTTCTGGCCTGCGTCGTCGTCCTCATCTTTTATATCAGCTTCAACTTCTACTTCGTGTATTTAGGGACTTGGGCCGTCTATGGCCTTGGCTTCACCCCCACCGATTTCGGCATCATCGAGGGCATCGGCATGATCCTTGGCATCGCGTTGGCTTTCCCAATCGCCAAACTGATCGACAGGAACCATATCCCGCTCGTGGTCCTGCTCGCCCTCCTCACGAGTATCCTCGGGCTCGGGATGATTTTCTTCTTCGTGCGGGACTCGAGCTCCGTCGACGCCTCGAACGTCTTCGCCCTTAAGAACATCCCCTGCTTCATCGCCATCTTCCTCGTCGGGACCAGCATGATTCTGATCGCTCAGGCCGGCATGATCTGGGTCCGAGGCCTTTTCCCCGCCAAAGCCCGGGGCCAATTCGAAGGCGTGCGCTGCATTTTCTTCGTCTGGCTCCCGATGTTCATCGGAACGCTTTTCGGCGACCTCATCATCAAGACGTGCACCATCGAGCAAGGGACCGGGATCGACGCGGTGAACGTGCCCGACAAATGGCTGTTCTTCTGGGCCGCCATGGTTTGCGTCATCGACTTCATCCCGCTTTTCTTCGCGTGGCGCGTCTACCATAAGCGCATCGTCGCGCAAAAGAAAGCCGTGGCCGCCGGCGTGATCGATGCCACCCTCTTTGACGCGCAACCCCTTGACAAAGAAGGCGACGCCATCGACCTCGCCACCAAAGAGGACAAGACCGCCGCTACGGATAGCGAAAACGAAAAAGACAAACGCTGAGGCACGGACGAAGCCAAAAACGAAAGATCGGCAATGGCCCGCGCTTTTTTTGGTTTACGCAACGAAAGATAAAATCCCGAGGTTCGCGGTTCGACGAAACAAAGCCTCCCGATTTCGCTAAATCGGTTATCCATAAAGATCGCTTTATGCTTCCAAAAGAGACGACAACGCCCGACCCGTTTATCTACTTGGCGCGCCGGATGATCTCGTCGATTGTCTTTACGGCGCAGCCTTTGCTAACGTAATAACGGATCATCCCATCGATTTTCCCTTTGTCGTAACTGGTGATGCAGTCGGAAAGGACGGTCACTTCGTATCCTTCTTTCGCCATATTGTAGGATGTCGATTTCACGCATGCCGTCGCATCCGCCCCGGCAAGGAAGCACTCCCTTATCCCGTTTTCGCGAAGAAAGGCGGAAAAGCCTTCGCTCGTCAAGGCGTTCCCTTTGGTTTTCACGAAGACGTTGTCTGAGACCACCTTCAGTTCGGGAACCAGTTCGGCTCCGCGGGTGCCAGGTTTGAAGGTTCTTGTTTTCGGAGTGAGGTTATTGTGTTTGACGTAAACGACGGCGATGCCGTTTCTCTCAGCCCAATCTATGGCTTTGTTGACGCTATCGATGATGTCCCGATAGTTCTTCGTGATGTCGTTTTGAAGGTCGATTACGACCAGGGCTTTGTCACTCATTGTTCAATCTCCTTTAATTAAGGATTAACTATTTGCTTCCGCTTTCCAACGGCCAGTTTCGTTCGGTCGGGTTCCGTTCCGGTTCCTCTGCGCTTCTTTTAAACGCCATCCGCCAAAACTTGTTCGTACAGTTTGAACTAACAAGTTTAGAGATGGGCGCGTTCCTGCCAAGGCAGTTCCCGACACAATCATCCATGGCAAAGGCCCATAACCCCGAAAACCACCCCAATGACATCCAGCAAAAAGCCGGCGAACAGCAGGCTGACGGGGATGGTGACGTTCGAAAGCGACTGGGCCGCGAATGAGATGCCGTTCGCGCGAAGAAACTCGTGAATCCTATTCGAATACCAAAAAGATCCGACCGCCGGGCCGATAATCAGGGACAGGAAAACGAAGACAAGAAAGACCTTTCCAGTTTCCTCGCCGTTATAAAACAAAACCAGGAGTGCCCCGGACGAAGAAACCAGGCATGATCCGAGGCCCATGGCATAAAGCCAAGCCACTATCGCCCTCTTTTTCCTCGAAAGAGGACGATCCCTTCCTATTCTCCCCAAAACCTCGGGGACGAACATTTTGCGGATGAGGCAAACGGCGTCAAACGCCAGCGCGGCCAAACAAAGACAGATCCCAAAAATGAGCATATGTCAGTTTATCACCTCGTAAGGCCCCCACCATGATGGACCCCATCCCGCGTCTTCAGGCAGAAGCGGAGGCGCCAATAGGTCAATAAATAAGGCCTCCCCGCCATACCGGCGGCAGAGGGCGCAGGCGTATTTGAATTTGGCCGCGTCGTACCCAAGCCCCTTCGAAAGTCCGTGGATCGGAATGCCTTCCTTGAGGTGCCTTTTCACTATCCCAAGCTTCTGCGACTGGTTCAATCTCATAAAAAATTCCCTCCATAATGGCACCATTTTCTGGTCCAAATCATGGGGGGAACTTCATCGAAATTGGAGCACCTGGCGGGAATCGAACCCGTGTAACCAGCTTGGGAAGCTGGTGTTCTGCCATTGAACTACAGATGCGCGTGCACGACGCCTTATCATTATACGAACCGGGAAAAGAAAATCTAGAGGTAGATGCCCTTATCCACGAAAAAAGGCGACCGAAGCCGCCTCGTTTCCTTGCTGGTGGGTGCTAGAGGGTTCGAACCTCTGACCTTCTGTACGTCAAACAGATGCTCTCCCAGCTGAGCTAAGCACCCTCATCTGGACGACCGAAATGGCCGCTCGAATATTATAGTAACGGGGCTTCCTTGAGACAAGAGGGAAAATCGGGAGACGACGAATGTGGATTCGTTAGGGAAGAGCACGAAAAACTTATCGCGACGAAATGGTCCTTTGCCGAAAAGAATACGGAAGTCCAATCAGCGCAGACTCGACAGACTCACGAGCGATTCGCAAGGAACGCCAAGTCTGGCGGCGCCGTCCAACTCTCGGAGCGAGACGACGGCAAGGGCCCCGACCGGCTCGGCCCCGGCCAGCCTCGCGAGTTTCTCCATCGCCGAAAGGCTGCCGCCGGTAGCGATGAGATCGTCGACCAGAAGCGCCCGTTCGCCCTTGCGCAAGGCCTTGGTCTCGATTTCGAAGGAATCTCGTCCATATTCAAGACCGTATGAAACCGTGAGGACTCTTCCAGGCAGCTTGCCGGGTTTGCGGACCATGACGAAACCCAACCCCATTTTCAAGGCCAGCGCGGAGCCGAAGACGAACCCCCGGCTCTCGGCCCCCATAATGACGTCCGGGCGGTATTTTTCGGCACGGTCGGCGAGATCCTCAATGCAGGTTTCAAGTGCCTCCGAGTCGCGAAGAAGAGGCGAGACGTCCTTAAAGGAAATGCCTTTCTTCGGGAAATCGGGAATGACATCGATATAACGGCTGTAATCCATGGCAACGCCTCCTAAAAACTCTTCCGCCCACCCAAACCTGGGAAAAAGGGAACCGACATAGATTTAACTACGAAACGGGCTTCGATGCACGCTGAAAGCGATATGAGCGCGGCAAAACGAGAAAAACCGCCTCTTTAAGAGACGAAGGTATTAGAATCAAAGGCGAAAAAAGGAGACCGCCCATGGATATCCGCCAACGCAAGAACCTCATCCTCCTCAACCATCCGCTTCTCAAGCACAAGATCACCCTGCTTCGAAGCAAGGACACCGGAACCGTTCTCTTCCGCGAACTCGTGAAGGAAATCGCGATCATGGAGGGATACGAGGCCCTTAACGACCTCCCGCTTCACGAAGTCGACGTCGTGACCCCCATCGAGAAAGCGAGGGAACCCGCCATAGATTCCGACAGGCTGTGTTTCGTCCCCGTCCTTCGGGCCGGCCTCGGGATGGTGGAGGGGTTTCTGACCCTCGTCCCCACCGCCCAAGTGGGGCAAATCGGCCTGCGGCGCGACGAAACGAGCCACAAACCGATCGAATACCTTTGCAAACTTCCCGCCTCGATAAGCAAAACGCGGGTTTACGTCCTCGATCCGATGCTCGCCACGGGCGGGTCCGCGATCAAGGCGGTCTCCCTCCTCAAGGAACGCGGGGCCACCGACATTCGGTTCGTCTCCATCATCGCGGCCCCCGAGGGGGTGGCCTCCCTTTTGGACAAGGAACCCGACGTGAAACTCTACGTCGGGGCTTTGGATCGCGAACTTAACGGGAACGCCTATATCTGCCCGGGGCTCGGCGATGCCGGCGACCGGCTCTTCGGAACGGACAAGGAATAGGCCTATTTCGAAACCTGCCGCTCCATCTCCTCGATTTCCTCGTCCGTCGGGACATAAACGTAAGGGATGTTGCGGTTGAGCCCTTTGTAATCGAAGCCATACCCCATGAGGAACTGGCTCTTCTTGAGGGAACGTCCGCAAAGATCGATGCTGAGCGGGGTTTTCCGGGCGAATGGCTTATCGAAAAGAGCCACCGTGAGGATCCGTTTAGGGTGGCCCAACTCCCGCAAGTGGGCGAGCAGGAGCTCCATGCTCTTGCCGGTCTCGACGATGTCGTCGACCACCACGACCGTCCGCCCCGAAAGGTCGCTTTGGCAATCCCTCACGATCCGGACCGTCCCGGTGTTGTGGGTCCCTTCCCAACTTTGGACCTTGACGTAATCGACCAGGAGGGGAACCTTCACGAAACGGATGAGGTCGCTCATGAACTCGACGGCGCCGTCCATGACGCCGATGAAAAGCGGAAGGCGGTCCTCTTCTTTCAATCGCTCCGTCAGTTCTCCGCCTAGGCGCGAGCAAGTTTCCTTGATCTCGGCTTCGTCCATCACGAGTTCCTTCATGGACCCCCTCCTTGTTTGGGCCCATTCTATAGCGGAGAAAGGCGGAGGGCAACGGAATAAGGCCGTTTATGCGTCAGGAAAGCGCTACGATGGGACAAATCGGGCATATCAATCTATACTGAAGGACGGAGAACAAAACCATGGAAAGCGAAAGAACGCATCCGTTGCTCTTTACCTTAGGCTCGAACCCGAGCCTCGCCCGAGGAACCTCGATTCTCGCCGGGCTGCCTCTTTCCAAAGCCTATGCGGGCCACTACGCCGACGGTGAATCTTTCGACAAGCCCCTCGATGACGTCGCGGGGCGCGATTGCTATCTGATCCATTCGACGTCCCGTCCCGTCAACGAAAGGCTGATGGACCTCTTGGTTTTCGTGGATGCCCTCGTGCGCGCCAACGCCCGCTCAATCACCGCGATCGTGCCTTATTTTGGCTATGCCCGACAAGACCGAATCGTCGAGCCCGGCGACCCCGTAAGCGGTCTTCTCGTCGGGAAAATGCTCCGCGCGGCCGGGCTCACTCGCCTCGTCACCGTGGATTTCCATTCGCTCAAATTGCTTGATGAATTCCCGCTTCCGCACGTGAACCTCACCGCGGAAGGCCTTTTCGCCAAAAGGTTCGCGAGTCTGCTGAAGGAAGAAGGGGTTACTGAGGGTGACGTCGCGATCGTCGGCCCCGACAAAGGGAGCCTGCCCCGAATAAGCCAGTTCGCCCAAAACTTCAAAGGATCCGCCATCGCATTTGCCGACAAGAGCCGGCCCCGGCCCAATCAAGCCGTCGTGCACGGCATCCATGGGGACGTCGCCGGGAAAACCTGCTTGGTTTTCGACGACATGATCGACACCGCCGGCACCATCGGCGAGACGGTGAAGGCCCTTTACGCAAAGGGAGCCGCCGGCGTCCACGTCGCGGCCACGCACGGCATTTTCTCGGGAGAGGCCCAAAAAACCCTTTCCGGCATCGGCATCCGCTCGCTCTTCGTGAGCGATTCCATCGAACGGGAAAAGCCCGTCGGCGAAATCGTGAGTTTGGCCCCGCTTCTGGCGGATTTCATCCTCAAGGATCGCCGATAGGGGGCTAATGGGGCTTGGCCTCAGGCCAGGACACGTTCTTTGCCGTTTTTGGGAACTGAAACGACTTTTTTGGCATTGAAAAGAAAACACCCGACAATATCGGGTGTCAGTCTGCCAAGTGGTGCCGACTAGAGGAATCGAACCCCCAACCTACTGATTACGATTCAGTTGCTCTGCCAATTGAGCTAAGTCGGCGCGCGAAGATAAATATAGACCAAGCGGGCCGCCTAAACAAGCGCTGAAGTCCCATCTTTCGTTTTCGCGGGCTTCTTTTTCCCGTTTCGGGGACGACGCTCATAAAGTCCCCACGCGCCTAAGGCGAGCGTGCCCGCCGCGGACACCCAAAAAGTCACCCGGCCGATTCGGTAACTGAGGGGGCCCGGGAACGAGACTTCGAGGGTATAGCTTCCCGAGGCGACTTCGAATGCCACCAAACCGTCGACGTTCTTAAGGGGGGCGTAGCTCACCTTTCCGTCGACGGCGGTCAGTTTGGCCTCGTAACCATCATAATAGAACTGGGGGATTTGGATGAGGGCGTCCTCGCTTTCCACGGTCACCTCGAAAGTGGCGTCGGGGCTGTTGAGGGCGGTTATCTCACACGTGCCGTCTCCCTCAAGGAAGGCCGGGTCGAAATAGCCTTCGACCCCGACCGGGAAGCGGGCGTTGCCGTCGGCGAGGTAGGAATGAACGAGACCATAGAGGGAAGCGGAATATTCCGAATGGTAACCGCTCTCGGAGAAAACCCGTGGCAAATACTCGTTTTGCCAGCCGATTTTGTTGTTGTCCTGAACTTGGCTCACGGAGGCGTCGTGCCAATAGCCTTGGCCGTTTTGGAAAATGGAAATGCGCTTGTCGATCGGGCCTTGGCAGAACATGAGAAGGGCGCAGCCAAGGACGCCGAGGGAAGCGAGGGCGGTGCGGTTGTTGCGGAAGATCTTCGCAAGGTAGACGACGAGAAGCACGGCGAAAAAGCCGAAGAGCCCCCAGAGGCGATACGGGAACTGGATGTTGTAGAAAGCCTGCGGCACCGCCTTCCACGCGTCCGGAACGTAAATGAGGGTCACGAGGACGATCATCGAGAGGCAAAGGAAATAAACCTCCGGGACCTCCAAGAACTCCTGTATGGGTTTGCGCGACAATTCGGGTTCCGCCGGATCTTTGGCGAAAAGGTCGAAAAGAAGGAAGAGGAGATAAAACGCCAAAAGGGAAAGCCAAGCCTCCGCCTCGGCAAGAATGCAAAGCGAAGGAAGGAAAAGGATAGCCGCATCGGCTAGGTAACGCCACTTTTCCTGATTCTTGAGTTTCCGGAAAAGCCGATCGAACACGATCATGAGAACCGCCGAAACGACGTAGAAAGAGGCTGAAAGAGCGACCCTGAAAGTGGCGTTCTGCTGGACGAGCCACTCAAAATTGAGGAAGCCGGTGAACTGGGTGCTCGTGCAGCCGATCCAATAGCTGAGCCAGGAAAGCGTCGTCCACATGATGTCGCCGTCGCTGATTGTATAGAGGTCGCCTGAGGTGTTCCTCAAAGCGGTAAAGACGTAAGGCGTGACGAACCCTACAACCAGCAGGATGGAAACGAAGAAACTGACGAGCCGCCGCCATTCCTTGATGTGCCTTATGATCGCCTTGACGCTGAAAACCATGAAAACCACGCACGAGGTGGCCGTCACGAGGGCCGTGATCGGATGGGTGAGGACGATCGAGGCGGCGCTCAAGGTCAAAATAACGTAGGGGCCCACCCGCCACTTCTCGTCATGGATAAGACGATAAAGCCCATAGTAAATGAGAGGGATGAAGCACAGGGCGATGGCTTCGGGATAGGCGGCCCGGTAAAGGACGCAATACATCTTGTAAGGCAGGAAATTGTAGATGACCGTCGCGAGGAAGCCAATGCTGCGCCGCGAGGAAATCCGATTCGCGAGGGCGTACACGGCGAGGTTGGAGAGGAAGCAGAAAAAGAGGATCGCGAACTTGAGGGTCCCCGTGAGGCTGGCCCCGGCCCAATGCCACATCTCGTAGAGGATCACCACGAAATAATGCGGGAACGGCCCATAGAAGCCGTAGATGTTGACCGCGGTGAAACCGATGAGGTTATGGCCGAGGGAAAGCCCGGTGAAGCCGTGCTCGAACCCATAAGCCAAATCGGCCAATTCAAGCTGATGCCAGTAGCAATCGTCGCCGGTCGTCATGCCGACGTCGGTGAAGAAAACGCAGAACGGCAACGCCGTGAGGACGAGAATCGCCAAGTAAGGGGCGGCGGCCTTCAGGAATTTAAGAAGCCGAGCCCGGGAAAATTTCATAACGAAGCCATTATAGAGAGGCGAAGAAGGCTTGTCTAAGCCTATCGGAGGCGAGAGGGCGCCAACTTGCCCTTCAGTGACAAAACGGCCACCACGATCTCGTGGACGAATAGAGGCGTGAGGGCGAGCAGGAAAACCCAAAGGTAGTCCATCGGCTCGTCATGGAGCGGATAGACGCTGAAGAAACCGTTGAGCCCCGGGGTCTCGATGATGAGGAACTGAAGGCCCATGCCGATGAAGAACGAGGCCCAAAGCATCGCGTTCCTGTCTTTGAAGACGCGCAGGAACGTGTGTTTGACGTCCGTCATCCCGAGCATATGGAAAAGTTCGCTGAAACTCAGAACGCAAAAGGCCATCGACTGAGCCTCCTCGAGGGCCATCTCGTTCTCAAAGTAGCCGTCGATCGCGGAAATCGAGAAGCAGCCGGCTTGCCATGGCTTGATGAGGAAGGCGATGAGCGTCGCGGCGCCTATGACGGCCCCGTAGCCGAAAGTTATCGCATAGCCCCCGCGGGCGAAAAGCGATTCTTTGGGGTCGCGCGGGCGATCGCGCATGATATCGTCGGGCTTCTTGTCGGCCCCGAGGGCGATCGCGGGCAAAGAATCCGTGATGAGGTTCACCCACAGAAGATGGATCGCGATGAGCGGGGCGGGCAGGCCGCAGGCGATCGCCACGAACATGCAGATGACCTCGCCGATGTTGCTCGAGAGCAAAAAGAGGATGGTCTTGCGGATGTTGGCGTAAATGCCGCGCCCCTCCTCCACCGCTTTCTCGATGGAGGCGAAGTTGTCGTCGGTTAAGACCATGTCGGCGGCTCCTTTGGCCACGTCGGTTCCGGCGATGCCCATCGCGATGCCAATGTCGGCGGCCTTGAGGGAGGGGGCGTCGTTGACCCCGTCCCCCGTCATGGCGGCGATGTTGCCGTTGGCTTTGATGGCGGTGACGATCTGGACTTTGTTCTCCGGGCTCACGCGGGCGAAAACGCGGATGGTTTTCACCTTCTCCCGCAATTCTTCCGAAGAGCAGGCGTCGATCTGCTCGCCCGACATGCACTGCTCGGGCGCCTCGGCGATGCCAAGCTCCCTAGCGATCGCGAAGGCCGTGTCTTTGTGGTCCCCCGTGATCATGATGGTCGCGATGCCGGCCCCCCGCAGGGTCATTACGGCCGGTTTCGCGGCCGGGCGCGGAGGATCGACCATGCCGACCAAGCCGACGAAAACGAGTCTGTCCTCCTCGATTTTATCGCTCTCGCGCAAGGCCAAGGCCAAGACGCGAAGCGCCTTCTCGGCCATCTTGGCCGCGGCCGCCTCGATTTTCGCGAGGTCCTCTTCCGCGAGGGCTTTGGTTTTGCCGCCTATGAGCACGCGATCGCAGCGCTTGAGGATCTGGTCCATCGCGCCTTTGGTGTACACGACTTTCCCGCCGCTCTTGCGGTGCTGGGTCGACATCATCTTACGGACGCTGTCGAAAGGGAGCTCGTCGATGCGCGGGGTCGCTTTCTCAAGCGCGCTTTTGCTCATCCCGAAATCGGCGGCGAACTGGACGAGGGCCACCTCCGTGGGGTCGCCATAGACGCCGTTCTCGATCGAGGCGTCGCTGCAAAGGCACATCCCTTCCGCTAGTAAGCCGAGGTCGTCCTTCCTGAAATCTTTTCTCTCATAAAGTTTCTCGTCGCAGTAGGCTTCGACGACGGTCATCTTGTTTTGGGTGAGGGTGCCGGTCTTGTCGCTGCAAATGACCGAGACGGCGCCGAGGGTTTCCACGGAAGCCAGGCGGCGCACGATCGTATTGACCTTGATCATCTTCTGCATGCCGAGGGCGAGGACGATGGTGACGACCGCGGGAAGGCCTTCGGGGATCGCGGCGACGGCAAGCCCCACCGCGTCGAGCAAATCAGCGGTCCATTTCTCGACGAACGTTCCGGCCACGGCGTCGTATATGAAGGAGACGCCGAGCATCAGAACGACGATGCCGACGGTGAGGATGCCGAGGAATTTGGACAACTGGGCCAATTTCTTCTGAAGCGGGGTCGGCTCCTCCCCTTCCCCGGAGAGCATGGTCGCGATCTTGCCGATCTCGGTGTTCATGCCGGTCGCGATCACGACCCCTTCCCCGCGCCCGTAGACGATCGGGGTGGACATATAGGCTTCGTTGACGCGGTCGCCGACGCCGACCTCCTCGCTCAAAACGAGGTCCGGGTCCTTGTCGACGGGCAGCGACTCGCCGGTGAGGGAACTCTCGTCGGCCTTCATGGCGAAGGCTTTCGTAAGGCGCAGATCGGCCGGAACGGTTCTCCCTTCCTCGAGGACGACGACGTCCCCGGGGACGAGTTCCTCGGCCTTGACCTCGACGAGTTTGCCTTCGCGCCGGACGGTCGCGGTCGGAGAGGAAAGCTTCCGGAGGGCCGCGAGGGCCTTCTCGGCCTTGGTTTCCTGGATGGTGCCGATCGTTGCGTTAAGGAAAATGACCCCGAAGATGATGACGACGTCGGCGAAATCCTCGAAAGTCACGCCCGCGCCGGATTTCTGAGCCTTGAGGATGCCCACGATGACGGAGATGATGGCGGCCCCGAAAAGGATGAACGTCATCGGGTCCTTGAATTGGTCGAGGAAAACGAGGAAAGCGCTTCGTTTCTTTTTCTCGGTGAGTTTGTTAAACCCGTATTCGGCGCGACGCGACGCCGCCTCCTCTATGGAAAGCCCCCTTTCCCCGTCCGTCTTCAACGCCTTCAAAGAATCGGAGATCGATTTGTTCTCGTACATGGAGATATTTGCTCCCTGGGTGCGGCCGTGCCGTGACAAAGGTCTCGCGAAGCCATTGGCTTACCCTTCCCGGCCGGGGCTGATCCCCGACGTCTTGACGGAAAAAGGTTGACCGCTACTCCCCTTTACAAGGGGAATGATAACACAAAAGGGAAAACGCCCGAAGGATTAATACGAACGAAGCCGCAAAACGGTGAAATAAATGCCGAGGCAAATGAGGATCTCGCTGATGGGGTAAAGGCATGACATGAGGACATTTAAGCCACTCGCCCCATCTAGAAGCAGGATGCCCGGCAAGAAGGAACTGGAGACGATCTGAAAGACGACGAAAGCCAGATTCCAGTTGCGGACATTCGTGTAGGAGACCGAAGAGCCGGTGAGGTATTGCCGCAGACGGATGTAGGCGAAGATGCCGGCGACGACGCCGAAGACATTGAAGGCGAGTTGAACGAGGGCCATCGAACTGCCAAGGGGATCGCCCGAAAAAAGGGAGGAGAAATTCATGGCGCCGCCGAAAAAAAGATTTATCACGGCCGAGAAAGCCGAGGCGAAGATATAAATCAAGACGCCGTTATAAGCGCTGTTGCTGCTATTGATGTTCCCGATGAGGATGACGAGGTACGCCACGAGCATGAACGCCAGATTGTACACGTTGATCGGGGTTAAGATCGAAGGGGTCTCGCGATAGGCGATCATCTCGACGACATAAATCACGGCCGAGGCCAAAAGCAAGGCCGTCGCAAGGGACGAGAAAACGATCGCGCAGTACTTTTTGTAGTTGTAGCGGAATCTCTCTTTGAACGCGTGCCAATTCATAAACGCAATACTACCACAGGAAAGAAGGAAAACCCATACGCGCGAAAAATGCTAAAGTATCATCCGTATGATCGAAGCGAAATTCCAAGTCGGCCTCATGGCGGACGCCAAAGCCATCCGCCTTCGGGTCTTCAAAGAGGAGCAAGGCTACGAAAACGAGTTCGACGGGGATGAAGGCCGCGCCATCAACCTCGTGCTGTATTTGGACAAAAAACCGATCGGGACGGCGCGGCTGGTCGAAATCGACCCCGAGACGTATCGGGTGGGGCGCGTCGCCGTCTTGCCCGAGTACCGCCACCACAAAATCGGGACGTATCTCCTGAAATTCATGCAGGTCAAGGCCAAAACCCTCGGGGCCCGCCAACTCGTTTTGGGGGCGCAGCTCGACAAGACCGCCTTCTATGAGCGGCTCGGTTACGAAAAGGATCCCACGGGGGAGCTCTTTTTCGACGAAGGGCACCCCCACATCATGATGAGGAAGACTTTGAAGTTCAGGAAAAGTCGAAGGAAAGGCGCGAACGGCCGTTAGACGTTGCCGAGGTAAACGTGCTTCAGGTAGCGTCTCGCCACCGCCGCCAGTTCGGATAGGGCGCCCACATCCGTCGGGGGCTCTTTTTCTTTGTAACGCGGGAAGTAACGGGTGATATGAAGCGCGATCGCGGGGTCAAGCGAGGCGATCCACCTGGCCTCTTCTTCCATCATGGCCTTCGAATCGTTATGGCCCGGGACGATGAGCGTCGTGATTTCGAGGTGGCTTTCTCGGCAAGCCAGGGCGATGAAATCCTTCACCATCCCCAAATCGCCGCCGACGAAACGGTAAAATTCATCCGAAAAGCCCTTGAGATCGACGTTCATCGCATCGATGTAGGGAAGGATCTGCCCCAAAACGTCGAGGGAGGCCGTCCCGTTGCTCACGAGAACGTTAAGAAGGCCCCGCTCATGGATTAGGCGGGCGCAATCGCGCACGAACTCATAGCCGACGAGAGGCTCGTTGTACGTGTAGGCGAGGCCGATGTTCCCTTGCCTGAGGAGTTCCTGAGCGCAGTCAACGAGAGCCTCGGGGGTCAGGATGTCCGCGCTTGAGGAAAGGTCGAACTGCGAGATTTCGTAGTTTTGGCAAAACGGGCAACGGAGGTTGCAGCCATAGCTGCCCACCGACAGGATTTTGGAGCCGGGGTGGAAAAGCAAAAGAGGCTTCTTTTCGATCGGGTCGAGGGAAAGGGAAGTGACGGCCCCGTAGTTTTTGGCTACGATGCGGCCGCCTCTATTGACGCGGGCCCGGCAAAATCCCACTTGGCCCTCCGCGAGCTCGCAATGGCGGAAGCAAACGGGGCACCTCATTCGTGACGCACGACCGTGAAACGGAAGAGCTTAACCGGCGCCTCGGGGGCGATCCCGGCCTTTTTTTTGCAGATGGCGACCTGCTCGTCCGCCGTCTCGACGTTGGGAAGATCGGGCAAAAGAAGGCCCCTTTTGCCGTCGTTTTCGACAATGAGGCCGTATTTGCGGGGATTAAGCTCCGCCATGGAATCGACCGGTTCGGGGTCGCCAAGGACATCCACCGAAATCTTGAGATACGGGATTTCTTTCTCCTCGATCGGGTCGAAGCGCGGGTCTTCGCTGGCGGAGGCGATGGCGTTGGCGACGATTTCCTTGCCGATGTTGCCCTGACTCGCTTTGGTGGTCCCGACGCAACCGCGAAGCTGGTCGAACTCATGGATCGAGACGAAAACGCCGGCCCGTCGGCCCGTTAACCCAGAGGGGACCTCACGCCCGGAAAGCTCCTTGCCCTCCTTCACGAAAACGTCGATCGCGTCGTAAGCCAGAAGGACGTAGGGGTCCGCCGCCGCTCGCTTGTTCCGGACTTCGAGGGCCTGCCGCGAATAGTAGGCTTCGGCGAAGGAACGGGATGGATCGGCGGGGCCGGCGAGATACTCGCAGACTCCATACCCGACCCCGCAGGGGGCCTCATGCGACAGTTTCTTGGCTTTGACGGCCGTTCGGTCGAGCGCCCCGGCCATGATGAGGAAACTCCGGTGGCCGCATTCCTCGGCCTTCTCGAGGAAAGCGCCCGAGAAGGCGAGAAGCTCCCCAAAGGCGCCCCGCTGCATGAGGTCCATGAGGCGCTTGTCGTACTCCGGGCCCTCGGGCTCGTAGCCATAGGGGCCGTCTTCCTTTTGGCAATGCGACAGGTCTCCGCTGGCGATGAAGACGATTCTTTTCTTCGTTTCGTCGCAAGCCCTTTTGATCAGCTCGCCGAAACGGTAATGGTCGATGAGGGGAAGCCCGCTTAAGCCAACCCTGACGAGACGATACGAGGTGTAGTGGCGGTTCACGAAAAAGAGCGGGACCATCGTTCCGTGATCGAGGTAGCGTTCCTCGTTGCCTTCCGTCCCCGCGGGGAAACGCTGGATTTTGGCCATGAGGGAGATGCGTTCGACGAGCTCGTAATCGTATTGGCAGCGGAACGTCACCCGAGGGACGCCGAATTGGGAGAAAGAGCCGGTGACGACTTCCCCGTCGCTGATCTGGAAATAATCGGCGTAAGCCTCCGCGTGGGGGCTCGAAACGATGATCGTGTCGGGCTGAAGGCGGGCGATTTCCCGCCCCACTTTGTCATAGGCGTCCAAAGTGGCCTGGGCCTTGAGGGCGTCCGAGGCGTCGACGCCCGGGATGAGCATCGGCGGATGGGGAACCATGAAAGAAGCGATGATGGGCATAGGCTATTTATAGCACGAATGGGGAATCCTTGCGCGCCAAAAGCGAGGAAAACGCCTCCCTGGCGCCGTTTTCGTTTACGAAAAAAGGGCGAATGGTATAATGGGGCCGCTCATATAATCCCATCGACTGGCGTGGGAGTCTCTACCGAGCCGCCGCACGGCTCCGCTATGGGCGCTCATTTTGCTGAGCCCCATTTTTTCATAAAGGAGAGACAAGCATGAAAATCCTCAAAGGCCGTCTGATCCAAGCCCCGAAGCTGGGAGAGATCCTCGCCTATCCGAACGGAGGCCTCCTCCTCGACGAGGACGGAGCCATCCTCAAAGTCTACGAAACCGTGCCGCGGGAAGCCCCCTGCGAAGTCGTCGACTACGGGGACAGGCTGATCATGCAATCCTTCGCCGACATGCACCTCCACGGCCCCCAATACCCGATGCTCGGGATGGGCATGGACCTTCCGCTCATCGAATGGCTGAAGACATATACCTTCAAAACCGAATCGCGTTTTTCCGATCCCGAATACGCGCGAGGCGTTTACCGCAAACTGGCCCATAAACTCATCGCCAACGGCACCACCCGCGTCGCGATGTTCGGCTCGCTCCACGTCGATGCCACCCTCATTCTGATGGAGGAACTCGAGAAGGCCGGCCTGACCGGCTACGTCGGGAAAGTCAACATGGACCGCAACAACGAGCCCTACCTCACCGAAACGAGTGAGGAAAGCGAACGGGAAACCCTTCGCTGGCTCGACGAATGCGGCCGCTTCCGCTACATCCGCCCGATCCTGACCCCCCGCTTCACCCCGAGTTGCACGAACGGGCTCATGGCTTTCCTAGGGAAACTTTCCGCCGAAAGGCGCCTCCCCGTCCAATCGCACCTAAGCGAGAACGAGAACGAGATGGCCTGGGTCCATAGGCTCCATCCCGACACCACCCATTACTACCAGTCCTACCAAAAGTACGGCTTATGGAAAAAGAGGACCCTCATGGCCCATTGCGTCCATAGCGACGAAACGGAACGGAAAGCCATGAAGGAGGCCGGCGTCTACCTCGTCCACTGCCCCGACAGCAACGTCAACCTCGTTTCCGGGGTCTGCCCCGTGAGGACCTTCCTCAACGAAGGCGTCAACGTCGTCCTGGGCAGCGACATCGCCGGAGGGGCGCTCCTGCCGATGTCCCAAAACATCCAGGAAACGATCAAAATCAGCAAAATCCATTCGATCGCCACCAAAGGCAAGGACGCCTTCCTTTCCGTGAATGAGGCCTATTACCTCGCCACCACGGCCCCGGCCCTCTATTTCGAAGGGGGCGCGGGGTTCGAGGAAGGGAAGAAACTCCACGCGATCGTGGTCGACGACAGTTCCTTTTGCCCCGCGACGAGGCCCCTCAGCCTGCAGGAACGCTTTGAGCGCGCCATCTACATGATGGGCGAAAGCAACATCGTGGCCGTCTACAGCGAGGGCCGCAAAGTCCTCTAGAAAACGCGTGGGCCGAACCATCCCCGTTTCGCGAAAGGAAAGACGGCCTATGCCGAGGAACTCGGAAGCGAAATAGCCTTCATAAACCCTTCGTTTGCGTCCCTTCGCTTCGTCGAAACCCCTTAAAGAAGGAATTCGTCTTTCAGCCGAGCGGAGAGGGAAGGGGGCAAAAAAGCCTTGTCCCCGAATGCGACGAAGGAAGACAAAACGGATCTCTCCTCGCGAAGAACGGATAGGGCCCAGTCCTTCCTAAGGCCCATCCGTTGGGCGGAACGGACGAAGTCATCGTCGACGAAACCATCCAATTTGCCATTAATCGTCATTTGGCGATGCTTGCTCCATTGTCCGTTCTCATTGTGGGAAAAAGACAAATCATAAGCCGGCGCGAGTCTCCATGAACCGTCGCGATCCATAAGAAAGGAGATGTTCTTCACGTGATCGTCGTCGTTTTGGGCCACCGCATTGAAGACCATGCGACGAAACAGTTGCTCCGTTTCCTTTTTCCCACCATGAAGGCGATCGATTATTCCGGCCACTTCTTCATAGGAATGGGCCCCCGGATCCCTGAAATCGAATCCGGCGAGGCCCGCCAAAGAAAGCATATGCGTCTTCTTTCCTTCCGCGGTCCGGTCAAAACGTTCGGTGAGAAAATGATAATGGCCGCCCGGCATCGGAAAAAGACGGGATGGCATCATCTCGATTCCGCATGAAACGGCCGCCAAATAGTATGCGTATTCAATTCTCGTATAGTACGTTTTGCCGCCATCCTCGCTTTCTTCGCTCGTGAGGCCATCGAACTTCAAAATCCCGTATTCGTATCTTTTTAAACCGGAGATCTGACCGGATCTGATTTCACCGTTAGGGCCTAAGGCGATCACCGCTTTGGCCCGAGCCCCGCCAATCGAGGAACCAACGGCCACCAGTTGGGCGAGACTCGCCTCGTGAATATCGGCTCTGGCTTCCTCGTTCACCGATTGAGAAAGGAAAAGCAAAGCCGTAAAATGCTAACCATGGGCAAAAAAAGAAAAAAACTCGATGAGCTGAGCCAAGCCAAACTCGTCTATTCGATCGAACTCGGCGTTTTCTCGCTGATCTTCCTCACCATGGGGCTTCTTTTCTATTTCGAGGTCATCCCGATGAGCGACCGCCGAATCGTCATCTTCAGCGTCATCACCCTCGTCGGCGGGTTCCTCGGCGTCGGGGATTTCGTTTGGTTCCTTTGCTCGCCCAAACGGAGAAAGAAGAACTCGATGCTCGACAAAGCCTCGCTTCTGCCCGTGCCCCTTTGCCTCATCCCCCTTGACATCGTGACCTTCGCGAACGGGGCCTTCCCCGACCGCGCCTACTCGATCATGTTCTTCGCCGTCTTCCTTTATTTCGCGATCGATTACCTCGTTCAGCTCATCTACCACTGGTTCCGCCCGATCCCCATGCTCCTCGACACGGAGGAGGATCTCAAAAAGGCGGAGCGGAAGGACGCCGAGGCGGCCCCAAAAGAAAGAGGGGCCGAGCCCGCGACGGCGCCTAAGGACGGGGAAAAAGGCGAATAAGCGAAAAAAGGGCGGGTCGCGATTCCTGAGGCCCGCCTTTTTTCATGGATTCTCCCTAGAACCCCCAGCCGAAGGGTTTCGGCTAGGCTTTTCGCTTATGGGAGGCGTTTTCGGCCTTGCCTTTCCCGATCGGGTAAAGGATCAGATCGAAAACGAAGAAAGAGGAAGTCGTGAAGAGGGCCCCGAAGGAAACGTCGCTCAGGAAATGGGCGCCGATGAGCATCCGACTGTAAGCGACTAGAGCCATCCAGATAAAACCGATCGCGAAGAGAAGAACGTCGTGCTTGGCGAGGCGGCTGTCGAGACGCGGCAGGCAACCCGCGATGAGCAAAGCGACGGAAGCGCTCGTGACGTGGCCCGAGGGAAAGCTCTTGAACTCCTCGGCGAGGCCCGGGTCGGTCCCCAAGACGGTGGCTCGCAAACCGTTGGCGCTCTCCCACCAATTATGAAAGTCGCCCAAAACCGGAACCACCGACCCGCTCGTCTCGCCGACGAGCCAGCGGTACCGCGGACGGGCGTCGAATTTTTTGACGAGGGTCGTCAGCAAAAGGGCGAGGAAAATGGCCGCGATCATGCAAAGAAGGTCCCTCCGCCAATGGGGATCGTCGCATTTCCTGGCGAAAAAGAAGCCGCCCGAATAGGCCAGCCCGCACAAGAGGAAACTGATGGGCCAGCCCAAGTACCACATGCCCTCGACGTCATAGGCGTTGCGGGAGATGATGGCTTTCCCGGCGTAATAGACGCCAAAGCCCGTCACGAGAACGCCGAGGGCGATGACGAGAATCCTGCGCCAAAGGACTTTGTCGTCCCTGAGCTCGAGGGAAAGAAGCAGGCCGCCGATGAAACTGAGGCCGGCGTAGCAGGGCAATTCCCCGACCGCGGCCATGAAAAGGCCAAAGCCGTTGCGGCTGCTGTAGAGAGATTGGGCGATCGCTAGATCGTAAAACGACCCGAGGACGATTCCTAAGGCGATAAGGGCGAACACCGGAACGAAAAGCCATTTCTTGCGCATAAGGTATCCTCCGTTTTATCCCATTAGGTAGATTATAGGCCGCCGTGAGCCTTCGGCGAAACGAGTTTGTGGATTTCGTGGCGGGGACGCCGCCGAAACGGCGCCCCTCCATCGAGGCCCGCTATTTCCTTTTCGGCGACTCGGGCCGTTTCGAGATGACGAGTTGGTTGAAGGGGATGTTGATGCCGTTATCGTTCATGAGGGTGAATATCTTCTCGTTGAGTTCCCGGGTGACCCCGAACTTGTCCTCCTCTTTGACCGAGGCGATGATGCGAAGCAGAATCCCCGAATCCTGAAACTCCTGAACGCCAAGGAATTTCGGGATCCCGATAACCCCTTTTGTCTCCTTGCCGATTTTGGGCAGGTTGTCATCGAGGAGCTTGCGGACCGCCTTGAGGTCCTGATCGTAATCGACGGGGATGTCCACCACCGCGAACGAGTTCTCCTGGCTCAGGTTGATCGCGGTCGCGATCTTGGAGTTGTGGATGGTTTTGACGTTGCCGGCGGCATCGGTTATCTTGGTCGTGGCAAGGCCGATTTCGCTGACGACGCCGCGGAATTCATCGATGACGACCGTATCCCCCACCTCGAATTCCTGCTCAAAGACGATGGCGAGTCCTCCTATAACGTCGGCGATGAGAGATTGGGCCCCGAGGCCGATGACGAGGGCGACGATGCCGGCGCTCGCGACGAGGGCGGCCGTGTTAACGCCCCAAACGCCCAAAATAACGAAAAGCAGGACGATCCAACTCACGTATTTTATGGTGCTGTTGACGAGTTTGCCGATCGTGATGGCCTTCTTGTTGGCGTGGACGGTCGAAAAGGTGATGACGAAGCGGAGCAAACGCGAGATGCCGATCAAAAGGAAAAGATAGAAGACGGTCTGCAGGATCGGGCTGGCCTGATCGACGAGCCAATTGCCCGTGACGGGGGCTTCGTTGCTGAATATTTTGGCGAAATAGCTTCCGGGCCACCACGTTGAGGCGTAAAGCCCGCAGACGACGTAAGCCACGGCGAGGGTCAGGAAAACCCAGGCCGCGATGGCTTGGGCCCGTTGCTTCCCGTCCATTTCCCGCCATGTCGGATCCTGGGAGCGGGGGCGGCCGCTTAGGTTTTTGCCGTAAAGGATGGCGTCGGTCGCCGCCTTGGCCCGCGTCCTTGAGCGGGCCCCGACTTCCCTAGCTTCCGCTTTGACCTTTTTGAGCCCGTCTTTTCTTTTTTCGTCTTTCATATCCATGTCCCTCGCTTTCCCTTTGTTTTACTCGATGGTGACCGATTCGCTGAGAAGCGGCCTCGTGCCCACCATGGTCGAGGCGACGACCGTCAACGTGTAGGTCCCGCTTTCAAGGGGCTCGAACGTCCCCGCGCAGTCGATGGTGGTAAGGCTGTTGAAACCGGTGAACGAATAGATTTGCCTCTCGATGTCGTTCCGTTCCTCGATCCCAACCTCGAGAGTGGCCTCGAAGGAGCACGTCGCGAAGAACGAATAGGAAACGCCGCCTCTTAGGGACGACACCTCCACGTCCGTCAGCTCCGGGACGGCCCCTTGAATGAGGGCGAACACGGAAACGGCCAAAATCCCAGCCACCCCCGTTGCCATCGCGGCATTGCTGGCCTTTTTTCGGCTCGCCAAACCGATGTTCCCTTCGTTCTTCGTCGCCTGAAGGGACGAGCCGAGGTCGCCGTCGCTATAGCCGGTGACTTCGTGGCGGATCCCTAGGGGATTTCCACTGAGGCTGGACGTTTTGATGTCGTTGTATTCACCATGCTCATATGTGTTGCGGGCCATGGCGAAATTAGCCCGCTCGTGCCACTTGAGGTTGTTTGGCGAAACGCCGGTTTTCATAACTAAGGAAATCATAGCAAGGAAACGATGCCGATGCATTCAAAACGGAAGCGGCGAGGCGAAAGCGCGAAAATATAAAATATTTACAATTCAACAATAAACCCGCTTTCCTCCGTCGCGGTTTTCTTTAACGCTTGACCACATCAAGGCAAAACGGTTTTCCCCGATCGTTAAGTAATCTCTCTTAGAGAATAGTGTCTCCTTTTTTTGATTGAAAACGCGCGCGTCCATACTTAGTATATATAACGTTTATTAAGGACCAATATCGGTTGTTTAGAGACGTTGGGAATCCTAAACCCCGTTGGTCAATAGTAGGCTTCATAAACGCGTATCGCGCAAAAGCGATTGAGAAACAGGAGGCTCATCTATGAAGTTCAAGATGAAGATGCTTGGAAGCATCGCCGCGGTCGGCCTTTCGTTTGGCTTGCTCGGGACGGCTTTCGCTTCCATCAACCACAACAATGCCATAGAGGCGGACGCCGCGGCGGGCGACGTGGCGGCTATATACGATTTCACAACAGCAAGCTTTGCGAGTACCAGTTATACAAGTGCGTGGGATTACGGTGACGCCACCATTTTCGGCGGAGCGAACAATAATGCAGGTTGGAATTATGTCAAGATGGGCGGAAAAAGTACAAATCTTTCAATAGCCAACCCCGTTTACGTTTCCTCTCAAAAGGACTCCATCTCAAAAGCAATACAAAAAGTAACGGTAAGCATTATTGACGGATCGCTTTCGTACACCGGAATGTCCGTGAATAGTTGGGGTCTTTATGTTTATTCCGATTCCGAAATGTCAACTCAAATCGATTATGTGGCTGGCGGGACGATAACCAGTTCCGCGGCGGATTTCGATTTTACCCCAACGACCGGAAACGTGTGGGCAGCCGGTTCCTATTACAAAATAAGCTGGGATTTGGCAAACACAACCACAAAAAATGGGATTATCTACGTTGATACGATTTCTTTCATTGAAGGCAGTGCTATCACCGACAGCGAGGCTCTTGACACGTTTGTTTCGGATTATATGCACATAGACGAAACGACTGAAGGACAATGCATGACGTATTATCCGCCAGCCAAGTCCGCGTATAACAACCTGTCTTCGAGCCAAAGATCGTTGTTCGTCACGGACTCCCATTACCAGACCGCTTACAATCGCTTAGTCGCCTGGGCCGCAGCCAATGGCGAGAGCATTGATTCGGCCAATGACAATGTCCTAGGTGCCAAAACCTCGATCTTTGCCGCGGACACTTCTATGGAAACGGGATCGATTGCCGCTGGCGTTATCGCTTTGGTCGGCATTATCGCCCTCGGCGGATTCCTCTTCTACCGCAAGAAGAAAGGATTGCCCGAATAAACGATTGAATCCGATTGTCTCAGCCATTCGAAGCACCCTGATAAAACGGGGTGCTTTTTTGAAAGCAATTAGCAAGGCGCGTTCTTTTAGCAAAAAGGCGAAGAGGGCTTCATGCGATTATAAGCATACGGAAGGTACACAAATTGCTTGGGTTTGTGGTGATGGTTCCACTCGTCTATAATCGGTGTAGCCATGAAAAAAAGACGCCTCGCCATGTCGCTGATCGCCATCGCCCTCCTCTCCGCCTGCAAAGCCACCGAAAGCGGGACCTACTACCTTTTCGACACCACCGTAAGCGCCGTCCTTTACGAAAGCGAGCAAGAGAACATCGACTATTTGGATAACTATTTAACCACCCTCAGCGGGGAGTTGGACGCCTACGCGAAGCCGGCGGAAGGGACGAACACCCTTTATACCCTCAACCACACGAACGAGCCGGTCGAGGTAAGCCAAAGCCTTTTCGACGCCCTCGGTTTCGCCGTTTCGATGCAAGAGGCGACGGAAGGGTACTTCAACCCCTTCATCGGAGCCATCTCATCGTTATGGAAAGATGACGTTCTCTCCAAAACGGACCCTACGGCGGGCGAGGTCAGCGGAGTCGAAAGCCAGTTGCCTGAGCTATTAGGGAAAATGAGGGCCACCTCGCTCACGATGGATCGAGAAAAGCTGACCGTGCGACGGAACGGGGAGGGCCTCATCGACTTGGGCGCGCTCGCCAAAGGCTACGCTTTCTTGGGGGTCCGCGATTATTTAAGGAAAGAGGGGATCGGCGCTTATCTGGTCAATGGGGGCACCAGCTCCATTCTCCTTGGCACCACCGCCAAAGGAGAACCGTGGAAGGTCAACTTCAACGACGCGCCCGATTGCTACTTTATGGCCGCCTCGACGGCGCTGGCCACCAGCTCGGAAAGCGAGCAATGCGTAACGATCGAGGGGACGACCTATTCCCATATCGTCAACCCTTTCACCGGGGAAGCCGTCTCCCCTTATAGGATGTGCACCGTCGTGAGCGAGGATCCCGCCCTCGACGACGTCCTTTCGACCGCCTTCATGCTGGCCGGGGGGAGCAAAGCCAAGGAACTCTCCGCCTCGATAGGCAAAACTTACGGCGTCGACGTCGCCTTCGCCCTTCTGTCTTTCGACGAAAACGGGAACGGCGTGTGGGACGATAACGGAACCCTTGAGATCATGGCCGCCCAATGAAAACCAAGGGGTTTGTCAAAAAACATCTGTGGGACGGCGTTTTGACTTTGGGCCTCATCGCCCTTTCATGCGCCGTCTTGGCCGCTTGTTTCTGGCCCGTCGGCGAAGGAAGCGACGTCTACGCTTACGTCTATGTCTCCGCCAAGATCGTCCAGCTCCAGGAGGGCTCCGACTCAATCGACCTTACCAAAGTCGATAGCGGAGCCACCTACCTCATCCAAGGCGCCATGGAAGGGGAAAAGGGCCTCGTCACCATTTCCGTCGAACCGGGGAGAATCGCGGTGAAGGAAAGCCATTGCCCCCATCAGTATTGCGTGAAAGAGGGCTATATCTCGCGGCCGGGCCAAAACATTATCTGCGCCCCCAACGAACTTCTGATCACCCTTACGGGGACTACGGGCGAGGTCTGGGTCGGATGAAAAGCTTCACGGTCGCTCGCCTAAGCGCTCTGGCGATGGCTTTGGCCCTGGCGGTCGTCCTTTCCTACGTCGAGGGCTTCATTCCCTTTTTCGTGCCTGGGGTCAAGCTCGGTTTCGCGAACCTCATCGTTTTGCTCCTGCTATACGGGGTCTCGTGGTACGACGCCCTCATCGTCGACCTTTTGCGCGTGTTCCTCGTTTCCTTGCTGCGGGGCAATATCTTGCAGATGGGCTTCTTCATGTCGCTCGGGGGAGCCATCGCCTCTTTCGTCGCGATGTTGCTCGCCCGAATGTTTCTCAAAAAACTATCGATATACGGGGTCTCCGTCTTGGGGGCTTACGTGCATAGCCTCGTCCAACTTTTAATCGGGGTGCCGTTTTTGGGCACTTGGGCCGTCTTTTCCTATTTTCCCTTTATCTCGCTCCTTTCCATCGCAACGGGCCTTTTGATCGGGGTTCTGGCGGATCAGATCCTCCGAAGCGGGGTCCTTAAAAGAATCAAGGCTTCTTCCCCGCCCCAAGCCGACGGGCCCAAGTGAAGGCAAAAGAAAAGCCCTTCGAGGACCGAAGGGCTCTTTTCTTTGCTTAGAAGGGCAGTTTCGCCTTGTCTCCCTTGGGGTTGAAGGGGCAGTTTTCGTTAAGGCACTGCCGGTTGTTCGGATAGAAACCGCAGACCGGGACCGAAATATCCATTTTATGGGGATAATGCGCGTTCATGTATTCGGCCGCCGTGAATAGGCTGATGAAGGCGTCGCGCTTGCAGCAACGCGGCCCCCCGATCGCGCCCATCCGCCCAAGGGCCTGAGCTGACACTTTGAGATGCTCGCCCCAATCCTTGGCGGAAAGAGGGCCCGTCCCCTCAATGAAGGAGAGGGCAGCCCCGACGGAGGCCGTCGATCCGCACACGGCCCAATAGCCGCAGATGGCCCCCGGCATGGCGGAACCCTGTTCCAAAAGATACCGCAAACCCCGCTCCAAATCGATCTCGCCCCCGGCGTTATGGTAAGCGGAAAGAAGGCAGGCCCCATCCAGCACGTGGTGCTCCGGCCCGTGCATCCTCACGAAATCCATGTGGGCGATCCGAACGAACATTTTGATCGGGTCTTTTTCTTTCGCTTCCTTAACCGCGGCGACGATCCTCTCGCACCGCTCCTCAAATGCGCAATCCATAAACGATTCCTCCTATCCTTTCTTATCCAAACGGATGAACTCGACCTTTTCGTAATGGCTCTTCATCCCCTCGTGGAGGCAAAGACACGAACATTTTCCGCCTCTATTGGCGACACGATAGAGATTGTACTCGCCCTTCCGGTAGGAGAGACCATCCCCACTGTCTTCGTAGTGGGTATAGGAGCCTTCCTCCCCCGTCACGAGGAAAGAGAGGGTTTTCGGGTATTCGGTCGTGGGGTTGCCTTTGACGATCGGGACGATCGAATTCTCCCTCACGAAAAGGGGGATCGCCTCTAAGGGGACGTCGATCAGATGGTAGCCCTTCCCATAGCGGCGCCCGGAGAAATAATCGTAGAACGCCGAAGGGAAATAGACGCTCCGGCAACGCTCGCCGGGGAAAAGGGCCGGGGCGAAAAGAAGCGAGGCGCCGAGCATCGCCTCGGTGTTCTCGTTCCTTAGGAGGGGGTCGGCGGGGAAATTGGCGATGAGAGGGCGGTATACGGGCGAGCCGGTTTCCTCGTGCTCGCGCAGCAAATCGTAAAAATAGGATATGAGCTCGTAGCGGAGCGAAACCGCCTTGCGATAGATCCCCGTCGTCTCGTCGTCGAAAGCGTAGCCCTCCTGCCGTTTCGTTCCAAAAGCGCTGTGGTTGCGCATTAACGGCGAGAAAACGCCGAGTTCGATCCAGCGGATCAGGAGCTCTTTCGTCGCGTCGCCCGAGAAGCCCCCGATGTCGTTGCCCGTCATCTCGATCCCGGAAAGGGCCATGTTTGCCAGTTGGGGGATCGTCAGCCTCAAGTGATCCCAGATCGATTGGTTGTCCCCCGTCCACGAGGCGGCGTAGTGGGCGGTCCGGGCGTAAGCGGCCCGCGTCACGATGAAGGGGCGCATCTTTGCCCTTAAGAAGCCTTCGCAAGTGGCTCTGTCCATCTTTTCGGCGTAAAGGTTATGGGCCATCGCGTGGGGCATCCCCCCCATATCGACTTCATCGGGAAGCGGACCGAGGAAAGAAGCGGGCTCGTTCATGTCGTTCCAGATCCCCGAAACGCCGCTTTTAAGAAGGAAAGACTCCACGTGAGAGGCCCACCAATCTTGCGTTTTCTCGTCCATGAAGGCGGGGAAGACGGAATCGCCGGGCCAAACCTCGTTATGGTAGGCCTCGCCCCCAAGGGTGCACAGAAAGCCGTTCCTCAGCCCTTCGTCGTACATGAAATACCCGGGCAGGGCCTTCAGACCCGCGTCGATTATGGGGACGATGCGAACGCCTTCGCGCCGCTTCGCCGCGACCCAGGAGGGAAAAGAGGGGAACCTCTTCTCATCGACGGTGAAATCCATATAGCGGTCCATGTAGGCGATGTCGAGATAGAGGGCGCTCAGGGGGATGCCGGCTTTTTTATATCCGGCTATTACCTCGTCGCACTCCTCTTCGCTCCCATAGCTCCAGCGGCTTTGCTGATAGCCAAGGGCCCAGCGGGGCGGCAAAGGGCCCGTGCCGACGCAGCGGGAGAATTGGCGCGATACGTCCAAAAGGGAACCGAAGAAAAGATAAAGGTCCATTCCGCCAAGGAGATAGGACGCCGTGACCGTTTTCGGGTCCCGCTTCTCGAAATCGAAGAAGGTCTTGCCGGAGTTGTCGAGGAAGACCCCCACCGAATCCTCGCCCTGAAACATCGTAAAGAAAGGGATCGATTTGTAAAGGGACTTGAAGGTGTCCACCTGAGCGCTCGGGTCGTCGGTGTTGTAATTGAGGTAATCGTATCCCGCCTTGTCGAGCGGCCCGGTCTTGTCGCCCAGCCCATACACCGGACCCGCGAAAACGAAGGAGACCCCGCCCGCAGGCGAGGGCGTCTTCTTCGGACCGTCAAGGCTTTCCGCGAAACGGTTCCCCGCATGGGAGGCGGCCATCCGCCCCGAACCATAAAGGCGCCCCTCGATAACGGGCTTCCGGCCTTTTTTGACCACGAAAGACCCATCGCGGGAAAGGGCGAAAACGTAAGCGCCGAAAGAAAACTCCGCGCTTTCCTCCCCGCCGCCCTCGGCCGAGGAAGCTGGATCCATCATCGAGATCCTGATGGCGGTTTGGCTGAGGGAGGTGGCTTCATAAACTCCTCCCTCGAGGAGAAGGAGACGGCAAACGGAATTGGCTATGGGACGATTCATGAACCCATTTTACGGCGGGGGAAGCCTTCTTGCACCAAAAGGAAGTTCGCCTCACCAAAGGGCCACCCGATCCTCCGGGGCGACATACATCGCGTCGCTGGCCTCGAGGGCGAAGGTCTCCGCGAATTTGCCGCTGTTGCTTAGAAGGCGGTTGACGCGGGCCCGCCCATAAGGATGGACGTCGTCGATGTTGTAGGTCAGATAGGAAGCGAGGGTTTCCTTGTCGGCGAAGTTATAGGAGAAATCGCGGTAGAACTCCTTGTAATCGAAGCCGTCGATCGTCGCGACGATCCCTTCCACGAGCCCCAACCCGCCGATGTCGGCCATGTCTTCGGTGATCGTGAGGGATCCTTTGGTCGCGGCCCTCGTATCGGGCAGACATTCGTAGCCCTCATAAAGGGCGGAAATCTCGTTTTGCTTCATGGCGAACGTCTTTTGATCGGCTTCGCCGAAGATGGTCGTTTCCGCTCCAAGGTAGCGCCCGTCCTTGTCATAGTGGCTGCCGTTCTTGTCGTATCCGTGCGTCATCTCGTGGCCCGTCACGATGCCTAGCGAAGCGAAAAGGGCCTCGTCGCTGAAGGAAGCGAAATCCCCGCCGTAGGCAAACAGGAAGCCAAGCGTGATCGTAACCGAATTAAAGACCGGCATATAGAAGGCGTTGGCAAGGAAAGGATCGATCGAACGCATGTAGGCTCGAGCGGGGCTCATCTCAGATTCGATGTCGTTCAGGGAGAGGCGCCACGTGGCGTTGCGGACCGTCCCGAGGTCCTTCGAAAGCCTCTGGCTAATCGGGGAAACGACGGAAGAGTAATCAAACGGCGCCCCGTCCGGATAAGCCGAGTACAGATAAAAGGTGAGGCCACTCAGTTTGTCGGCGATCGCCTCGGCCCCACCTTCGCTCAGCCAAGGGCTGTTCTCCGAGCGGCTGACGAACGAGGATTCAAGGGCGGAGAGGACCCTTTTGGCGAGCGCCACGTTGGAAGCGCAGGCCTCGCTGGCGAGGAAATCGGTGGCTAGCGGCCATTTGACGAGGTATTCGAAGGCCCCGTCCAGCCACCTCTGGCCCTTCTTGTAGGATAGCGTGGTCCGGTTGGCGCGATAGAAGGTATAAAGCCCCAAAGCCCCTAACTCATCCATGCCGGCTTCCGCGATGGCTTTCCCGCTCGAAAGGCAGAGCCCCTCGTTCGTGCAGATGAGATGGCCTAGATCCGCGTTCGACAGGCCGGAGGCGCCCGCGACATCGCTTAAGGAAAGGGCGAGGCCGAAGCCTTCATAGAGATCCTGACTCGTCGAGGCGTCGTAAAGATCGCAATACCGCTTGGCGAACTGGGCGTACTCGCCGACGTAATAGCTTTTTTGCCTCCTGGCGAAAGAGAGGAGCGAATCGGCCAAAAGGGTCGATTTCGCGCTGGAAAAGCCCAAGGAACCGAAAGCCGTTTCGTAGGTTCCCCGCAAACTCGAGACAACCGTTCCGTCGTTTAAATCGCTCTCCGAGACGTCAAAGACCCCCGGCTCGCAGGAAACGGCCTCCTCGTATGAGCCGCGGATCACGAACGTCGGCGAAGAGAAAAACGGCGAAACGCCATAGTCGGCGAACATTTTGCCCGTGGCGGCGACCCAATCGGTGAGGCTTGAGGGCGAAGATAGGCCAGTTATCTCCTCCGCGACGCCCGGCTCCGCAAGGAAGGAGTAATCGACCTCGCCCTCGAGGAAATCGAGCGCCTGCTTGTAGCTATCCGCGTGGGGGTTCGAGGAATCGACCGCATAGGCCCTAGCGGTATCTTCGATCGTCTTGTGCATTAGCCGCTCGTTCACGATGTTCGCCTTGCCGTAGATGTCCTCGCAGGTGTGGCCGTCGTCGTCGGGGTCGCCGAAATAGAACCCATACTGACTCGCGGTCGCGAAATCGTCTTTGGCGTTCGTCCCGAAATATTGGTAGAAACGGGACAGGATTCGCTCGACGTCATCGACGCTCACCTCCGCCGCCTCGTCGCTGAATTCGTGATAGAGGCCATAGGGGGAAAGCCACTCCAACGCGGATTCGACCTCTTTCGTCGTGGCTTTCGGGGAGACCGCATAGCCAGGATGGCCAATGTAATTCCTTTGCCCCGTTTTCGGAGGCATGAAGGAAGAGAAAGCCGCTTTCAGAAGCCGGACGAGGTTCCCTTCCGTGAACGCGCAATCGGGGGAGAGGCCGGAGGCGGACAAGAGGGCGTTTTCGCTTTTGCCGCCATCGTAGGGGAAGGCGCGCTTGGCGACGATAGAAGCCAAGCCGGTCGCCTCCTGGGCCGAACCGCCTGAGGAGACGAAAGGCGAAGAAACGGCGGCGCTGGAGAGGTTCCCGCAACTGACCATCCCCAAAACGAGAAACGGAAAAACGAAAATGCTGACCTTTTTCATAAACGAGCCTCCATTTATTTTATTATGCGCCTTTAGGGCGCCTCAGGAAGCGGCAAAAGCCATATGGGGGTCTCTTTTGACCCATGGTCCGTTCTTCGCAAAGGCCGAAGCGCGACAAAAAAAGCGGCTCTCCGCCAACGCCGTCAGGGAAAGCCGCTTCTTTTTTTCCTTAAAACGCTCAAAGGCGTTTGCCGCACTTCCGGCAATAGGTCGCGTCGGCGTCGTTGACTTCGCCGCAAGCGGGGCATTTTTTGCCAAGGGGTTTGCCGCAATTGTCGCAAAAAAGGGCCCCCGGCTCATTCTTGGTGCCGCAGTTCGGGCAGATAAGCCCTTCCTTAATCGGTTCCTTCCCTTTAACCGCCTCAGTCACCCCGGCGACGGTTTTCGTGAATTCCTCGCGCGTTCCGTCAAGCATATAGTTGGTCACGTCCTTGGCCACCGGAGCGGTCTCCCCCGCCGAATAATTCGCGAACGCATGAAGATAGCCGAACATCAGGCAGGAAACGCCAACGAACAAGAGGGGCGCCCCAACGAAAAACGCCCAAAAATTGGTGGGCATGCCAAAACCGCTCATCGCCCCGAAGAAATCGATCAGGCCAATGACGATGAAAACAAAGCCCAAACCCGTGCAAACGAAACCGACGACGCGCAAGACCAATTTGGCTTTCCCGTTATTCTTGAACGAGTATTTCTCACCCATATGCAAGCCCCTCCCAAAAAACGACAACCCCACTATAGCCTAATCGCCATGAAAAGGAAAAGCGGCAAGTGAGGGAAAATCGGCTTTATTCCGGTCTCTATTTGCTTGCCTTCTTCTGACACTCGGGGCAAATGCCGTAGATTTCGGCGTTATGGTCGACGATTTTGAAACCCGTTCCCTTTTCGAGGGCCTTATTGGCCTCTTCGTAGGGGCAACCCTCAATCTCAACCCGCTTATGGCATTTAAGGCAAACGATGACGTGCTTATCAGGGCGGGAGGCGAGGGAAAAGAGACTGACGTGATCGGGCGAAACCTCCTTGTGGACGAGCCCTTTGCCCACGAAGAAATTCAGGCAACGGTAAACGGTCGAGAGGTTGATCCCTTCCCTTTTCGCCGCATCATAGACTATGATGGCCGTGACGGGATAGGCACTTTTCCTTAAAAAGGCGAGAATCGCCTGCCGGCCTTTGGTGTTTTTGTAGACGGTGGTCTCCATGTCGCTTGCCATTTTACTATTCATGGGCTATATTATCAAACGCAAATGATTTGCATTTGCATTAAGGATCAACCGAATGAAGAAAACCTTTGCCTTGTTCGCCGTCTCGGCGATGCTCCTCGCCGGATGCGCCGGATCGTCCAGTCTTCCCCTCAAGGATGGCCTCACCGTCTATGCGAGCTTTTACCCGATTTACGATTTCGCCAAGCGCGTGGGAAAAGGGCACGTCACGGTCGTGAACCTCACCCCCGCCGGCGCCGAGCCGCACGATTATGAGCCGACGACCGAGAAAATCGCGGGCCTAGAGGAAGCCGACGCCATCTTCGTCAACGGACTGGGCATGGAGAGTTGGACCGGCTCCCTGAGCGAAAAGGCTAAGAGCAAAACCGTCACCGTGACCTCAGGCATCCCCACCCGAAAGATCGACGGCGTCGTCGACCCCCACGTTTGGCTCGACCCCAATAACGCCATCAAAGAAATGCAAAGCATCGAGAAAACGCTCGCGGAGGCCGACCCCGCCCACGAGGCCGATTATGAGAATAACCTGGCCGACGCGACGCTGCTTTTCACGGCCCTTGACGAGAAAATAGCCGCCGTGAGCGCCTCTTTCACGCAAAAGCACATCGTCGTGTCCCACGCCGCGTTCGGGTATTTCTGCGACCGATACGGGCTTGAGCAAATCTACGTCGATGGCATTTCCCCCGATGACGAACCGACCGCCAGGGGGATCGCCGAAGTGATCGACGCGGTCAACGAATACGGCGTCGACACCGTCTATAACGAGGAACTGACATCCAACGAGATCGCCGAGAAAATAGCCGACGAAACCGGATGCGCCATGAAAACCCTCTATACTCTGGAGGGGCTTGAAGAGGACGAGCTCGGCACCGAGAATTACGTGAGCAAACTCACCCGCGACGTCAATATCCTCGCCGAGGACTGCCGATGATCGAATTCGACGACGTGTCCTTCTCCTATCGCGACGAAGCCATCCTCCAAAGGGTGAGCTTTCGCCTTGAGGACGGGGAATACGCCGGCATCATCGGGCTCAACGGCACGGGCAAAACCACGCTTCTGAAACTCATTTTGGGTTTGGCTAGACCCACCGCGGGGAACATTAAGCGCGATCTTGGGACCGTTTCCTACGTCTCGCAGACCACCTCGCTCAGCGACGCCTCCTTCCCCTGCAGCGTCTACGAGGCGGTGTCCCTCGGCCTCGTCGGGGCAAAGCCCGCCCTCTTCGACTTGCGGAAACGCAAAGAGAAAACGCTCGCCGCCCTGAAGGAAGCCCATCTCTACGATTTGCGGAACCGCTTGGTCTCCGAACTTTCGGGCGGTCAGCTCCAAAAGGTCAAAATCGCGAAAGCCCTTATCGGCGGACCAACCACGTTGGTGCTCGACGAACCCGATGCCGGAATGGACGAGGCCAGCCACGGACGCCTGATCGAAACCATCGCCGATTTGCACGAAAAGCGCCACATCTCCATCGTCTTCGTGAGCCACCACTACGAAGACCTCAAAGACGCCGAGGCAATCTACGAAGTCAAGGATCGGGGACTTATCAGGCTCGAGAAGGAGGACAAACGTGTTCGCCTATAGTTTCATGCGACTGGCCTTCGCCGTGGGGATCCTCCTCGCCATCGCGATCCCCCTCGTCGGGAGCACCGCCGTCTTCAAACGCCTTTCGATGGCGGGCGACGCGCTCGCGCATACGTCCTTAGCCGGCGTCGCGATTGGGCTGGCCGCCGGGACGAACCCCCTTTACGTCGCCGTCATCGCCTGCGTCGTCGCCTTTCTCATCATCGAGCTCATCCGCAAGAAATTCCAGAAGTTCAGCGAACTCGGGGTCGCGGTCGTCCTTTCGGCCGGCGTCGCGATCGCCGGCGTCATGACCTCTTTCACCACCGCGGCGAACTTCGAGCAGTATCTGTTCGGATCCATCGTCCTCGTCAGCATGGACGAACTTTATATCACGATCGCCCTTGTGGCGGTCGTCGTTCTGGCCTACCTCTTTTTCCACGAGCAGATCCTCGCCTCCATCTACAGCGAGGACGAAGCCAAGATCCAAGGCGTCAAGCCGGAGCTCATCAACCTCGCCCACTCGTTGCTCCTATCCCTCGTCATCGCCATCTCAAGCAAAATCATCGGTTCGATGGTCGTCTCCTCGCTCATCGTGCTGCCGGTGGCGTGCGCCCTTCAGCTCAAGAGGAATTACCTTTGGACCATTCTCTCCTCGATCGGGTTCTCGCTCGTTTCGGTCACTTCCGGCCTCGTCGCTTCCTACTATCTCGATCTCAGGCCCGGCGCGACCATCGTGAGCGTCAACGTCGCCATCCTCCTTGTCCTTCTTCTCGTCAGCCAAAGCCTCTCCTACGTTAAAAAGAGACGCTCGCTCGCCAAAAGGGAATAAGAGCCAAGGGAACGTCAGGCGGGTTTTCCTATTTTCCAGATTCTCTCTTATCGATCATCGCGATTATCTCCTCGGACGATCTTTGATTCGTTGCATCGGCGACGCCGTTAGGTCGCCTAAGCGCTTGAGCGCGCTTGGATTCGCCGTTCTTGGCTTGGTTAAAAAGGGATTCAAGATCATCGCGGGCCAAGGCTTCTTTTAAAAACCGCATTGAATCCTTAGGAGCCTTCGCCCAACCTCCATAAAGCCTTTCCATCGCCGAATCGACGGCGGCGAAAGAAACGGGGTTTCCTTTTTTCTTCTCCTCGATCAGAATGCCAACGATATCGCTTTGATCGCTCCGATATGGCCTAAAAGCCATGAGCTTCGTCGCGATTAGGTATTCCCTCACGACTTTTCTTACGCTTAGAACGTAAGCAAAGGTCTTATAAGGGACCGAACAAGAAACCAGCCTCGACGAATATGACGGCGTTTCTTTGAAATCATCGTTAAGCCACCGATCGGACAAGCCCATTTCGTCGCCCACGCATTCGATGGTTTCCTTCATGCAGGAGTCGCAGATGGACTGTCGGCATCCACGTCGCAAGAGGACTCTCAAAACTTATAGGTCGTGATTACGGCGGCTTCTCCGACCAAAACGATTTCGGCCCGAGCCTTTCGCCCAGCCCGTTTTCGGTACTCCAAAGCCAATCGATGAAGGGCTTTATCCACGCTCTCGGAAGTCATCGCCTTCTCAAATGACATTTCTGATATCCCCTTCCACGATGTTGAAACGAAGAAACTCCGGAATCGCCTCGTCTATGGCTTTCATCGTTTCTTTGCCTTTTGGCAGAATCTTGGAAACCAGGGATAACGATGCGGGCCGATATTGTCTCCGCAGTTTCATCTTCCTAAGACAGGCGAAATCCGAAGGGCTGGGTAAGCCGTTGACCCGGCAAAGGTAATCAACCATGCCCAAAAGATAAAGCGCCTCGAAACTACGGCCCTCCTCCTTGGCCTTTTGGATGCGTTTGCTCTTTAAAACGTCTTTGATGAAAGAAAGGTCGCCTTCCTCGGACACGGCATGGCAAACGTTGCTTCGGAAAACGCTTCGGTTAGCACTTTCCATCTTTTTTTGCTCAATCGCGGATTCGATCAGTTCATCGACGCTCAGCCCCAAAGCCTGGCTCAGCCGATAAACCGTCAAAGCCGAGCAATCCAAAATATCCGCGGCTCCGCTTATTATGTCGGTCACGGTTGTTTGGGGGATCCCACTTTGCTTAGAAAGACGATATCCGCTCATATCTTTGTTTTTAAGGGCAAATTGAAGGTTCATAGGCAACAACAATATGTCGGTTAACCGACATAAATGCAACCTGATTCTATGGGTTGAGTTGCGCTTTTTTTCTTGTCTTGAGGTTTCCTTTGAAAAGGAATGCCGTCTTCAGGACATAAGGTACTTTAGCAAGCCCCAAAAGCCTCGCTCATCGTAGATTTGGCGATAAAAAGACAGTTCGTCTTTGATGATGCCATCGATCGCCCCCATGCTCCGAAGTTCCACATCCGCGTTGTCGTCGGTGAGGCGGATGCCGCCATCGGCGTATGGTTTGGCGGCGTCGACGACGGAGCGGAGATTGTATTTCATCGCTTCGTCGACCGGAAGCGTCTCGATGACCGCCGGAGTGAGGTTCCGCGCCGATTCCGGATTCTTGAAGGCGAAGAACTCGAGATTCCCTCCCGTCTTGACGGATCGGCAGGAAGGGAAAACGGAGGCCACAGTATCCCCGATCGCCGCGTTTACGCTTCGGGGTCCTTCGTCGATCATGTTGAAATTGAGGACCATGACCCCGTTATCATTGAGGTGATCGTAAACCTCTTGGAAAAACTCGACGCTCGCCATCTGGAAGGGGATCGAAATCCCACTATAGGGATCGGCCATGATGACGTCGTAGGTTTTCTCCGCGTGCGTGATGAAATAGCGGCCGTCGTCGCAACGGACGTCTTCCACCTCGTCGGTGATTCCGAAGTACTTATGCGAAATATCGATGATTTTCCGATCGATCTCCACCCCTTCGATCGCGGTCCGGTAAGGCAGATAAAGGTCGTTCTTGCACAAACTCGCATAGGTGCCCGTGCCATTGCCAAGGACCAAAATGTCAGCGGAACCCGTTTGGTCGATGCCCGCGTAATAGGGGGCCGCCAAGGCGACGTCGTAATACATGCCTGTGAGGGCATCGTTCGGCTTTTTGACCGACTGGACGCCAAAGAGGACGTTCGTCGAGAAAGTGAGGGTCCCGTCGCTTTCGCGCTTGACTTGGAGATAGTTGTAAACCGACTCCCCTTGATACACGAGCTCCTCGTTCCAAAAGACGAAGTTGCTGCCGGCGTCAAGAACGCCGCCCGCCACGGCAAGGGCCAGCATCAGCGGAATGACGACGGCTTTGCCGATAAGGGACCCGTGGGCTCGTTTGCCAAGTTTCCTTTCCTTAAGCGGAACGCCCTCCTTATCCTTGGGTTTCCTCTTTCTCCCATTGAAAAAATCGATGAACCAAAAAACGTAATAGAGAAGCCCGACGATGACGAGGAGACCGCCGAAAAGGAGGAACGTCAAGGCGGTGCCGATCGTGGGAATGGTGACAAAAGTCGGCAGAAAAGTGCCGATGATGGAACCGATGGTGTTGAGCGCTTCCAGCAGACCGACGGTCTTGCCGGACGTGTTTTTCCTCACCGCGCAGCGCTTCACCAACGTCGGGGTGACCATGCCAAGGATAAGAAGGGGCGGCACGAAAAGGATCAGGCAAGTCAATAGAGACGACCAAATAAGAAGCCCATTATCGACGAATAGGGCCAAAAACGCCGTGAAAAGGGCGATTACGTAGCGGCCGAAGAAAGGAACGCAGCAAATATAGGCTCCGGCGATAAGGATCAGCAAAAACAAATGGTCGACCCCCGGATGCTTATCGGCGATTTTCCCGCCCCACAAGTTCCCGATCGCCATCGCGATCATAATGGAGCCGATGATAAGGGTCCAAATGATCTGGCTGCTCGAAAAATAAGGAGCCAGCAAACGGCTAGCGCCTATCTCCACCGCCATGATCGAAGTCCCGCAAACGAATTCCGTCACGAAAAAGAAAATGTTCCGCTTCAAAAGTTTGCTTTCCAACATAAGACCCCCTTTTGTTTCTGTTGATTAAGATTATACAGGAAAAGGCATCCGACGATGAAAAACGGCAAAACCCGATTTGACATTCGGCGGTTCTTCTTAAGCCAAAACGAAAACTACTTCATCCGACAAAGAGCCGAAACGCGATCCTTAGGAAACATGGCAATTGTCTTAATGACGTTAAGAAAACAGGGCTTTCGACGAACAACAATCGCTTTATTTCAATAATTAGTTCGCGCGCGCGAAATTAGCCTATGCCAAAGGAGAAAGACGATAAGCGGATTTGGTGAAAGCGCTTTCGGTTTTTTGTTGACGGACGGGGGAAGCGTTCCTATAATAGTGATGTTAGGAAATCGGTTTCCTAAAATGATGAGCCGGTAAGGCAATCAATCAGGAAATCAAGTTAAAGTCGGTATTTGAGGTTCATGCCCTTGAATATAAAACCCACAATTTGGGAGGGAAAAAGTATGAGAAAAACAAAAATCCTGTTTGTCTTGGCGGCAAGCGGACTTATGTTGTCGGCATGCGGAGGCACTAGCTCGTCAGCGAGTAGTCTCACCCCGTCGTCAACGTCCGCCTCGGCCTCTTCGAACGGCGGATCCACTTCAGAAAGCTCCTCTAGCCACAGCGCTAGTTCGTCGAGTCAGGCCGGTTCTTCTAGTTCCTCGAGTTCTTCCAGCTCCTCGAGTTCGTCAAGCTCTTCTTCGACTCCTTTCGTCGGAACGGACGTTTTCCTCACCGCGAGCAACGTTTTGGTTTACGGCGGCGAAGCGGCGGCCAAAACCGGTTACCTCACCTATTGGGCCGGCGATGGCGGAGCCCTTACGAGTTCAAGTTATGATGGCACCACCATCACGATGAACTTCACGATGGGGTGGGCTTGGTACGGCGTGCAACTGTTCTATGTCGCCCCTTATGCCACTCCCAACAACGACTATGCCATCTCGGCCACTCTTAACTCGAGCGTTTCCGGCAGCGTTACGATCGACGGGAAAGCCGTTTCCCTGACGGCGAACGCGAACTATGACTTCAGCACCGACTTCACCCAAGGCAACGGGGCGACCTTCGGCATGCAAATGGGCGTTGACGGCACTCCGCTAGGAAACGCCACCGTCAAAATCTCGAATCTCAAAATCGTCGATAACACCAAAACCAACGTCTATCATGAAGTCACCTTCAAGAACGGCGACTCCCTCGTCGGCACGGTGCTCGCCAAGGAAGGCGAGGCCCTTTGGACTTATCCGGCCGATCCGACGCCCGCGGAAGGTTACGTCTTCGATGGCTGGTTCTATGGCGACAGCGAATTCAAGCCGGGATCAGACGTCGTCAACGGCGATTTCACCGTAACCGCCAAATTCATCCAATGCGCCACCTATTCCGTCAAGCTATATAACGGCAGCGAACTTCTTGACACCTTGACCGTCGCGGAAGGGAAGACCGTTTCGATCCCTGACGACCTTGACTATGGCTTCGCCCATAAGGCCAACGGCTGGTACAAGGACAGCGAATTCACGAACGCCTGGGACTTCGACGCCGACACCATCACCGCCGAAACCAGCCTTTACGTCCGCACCGCCGTCTATCCGGACGAGACTTACGAAAACAGCGAAGACCTTGGCTGGAAGATCGCCGACCAATACATGGCGATGCAAGACGACGGCTCCTTCCTCTACAGCGGGGAGGCCCCCTTTGGGGGAAGCGAAAGCTGGCATCGCCAAATCAACTTCGACAACGTGCCGGTCGGCGTCGCGGGCACCAACTACGCGCTGACGTTCGAATACAAGATGAACTATGCCGCGGATACGAAGATTTGGGACAATGTCGCCAACGCCGACAACGGCACCACGACTTCCCTGGCCGTCGCCGCCTCTTGGACGAAGATCACCATCAATTTCGCCGGCGGCGCCTTCAACGCCAACAACAAACTCTCGTTTGAGCTCGGCGCCCAAAGCGGAGACGACACCGTCGCCTTCGCCCTCCGCGACGTCGCCGTCGCGGCGGCCTGATCACCCTGAGGATCATACGCCATCATAAGGGGCGAAGCATCGCGATTGCTTTGCCCCTATTCAATGCCATCGCCAAATAAGGAAAAACCCATGAACAAAAACACAAAGAAATTCGTCGTCGCCGCCTTGCTGGCCCTCACCATGGCCGGAACGGTTTCCTGCTCCTGCTCAAGCGTCGGAGGATCCTCGGAATCGAGCGCGGGAGAAAGCCAATCGGCCGGAGCCTCGTCCGGAGAGGGAAGCTCCGCCTCTTCAGGCGCCTCTTCATCGAATGGCGGTTCGTCCGCCTCTTCAAGCTCGAGCGGCTCTTCTTCCGACTCGACCGGATCATCAAACTCGTCTTCGGGCACTTCGTCCAGCTCATCTTCCTCCTCCGGTTCCCCCAGCGGGGAAATCTCGCTCACGGGCGTCGAAGGCGCCTCGACCCCGAAAGGCCGTTATTTCGATCCCCTGAAGGGAGTCAGCGCGAAAGGAGCCGACGGAGCCGACATCACGAGCGCGATCGATATCTCCGGCAACGTCGACTACAGTATCGCCGGCGATTACCCTCTCGTTTACACCGTCTCGGATAACGGCAAGAAAGTCACCAAGAACCGGACCATAACCGTCACGAACGACGGTTTGGGAAGCTATGCCCGCAAGAAAAGTTACGGCGAAGAAAAGACCGTCAACCTCGGCAAGGGATCGTATCTGGAAGGCAACAGCGACCTTATCGATTTCCGACCAGCCGACCCCTCGTTCGTCGACGACGAATTGATTGACGAAGCCCCGCTTCCGACCAATCGGTGGTGGAGCGGATTCGAAACCGCCAATTACGGCGGGGTGACGCTCGCGGCCACCAATCCCCTTTACGTGAAGCTCAGCGCCGCTGGGGTCTCACTCACCAACAAAGGCACCGGCTTCACCCAGTATTTCACGGTCAACGACACCTTTGGGACCGCGCAGACCACCATGAGCCAATTCGCCCCCACCTTCAACGACATCAGCGTCGCCTCCGCCTCAATGGGATCCAATCCCGTCAGCAAAGTCATCGGCTACAGCGAGAACTCCGTTCGCCTTTCCATGCGGAACAGTTCCGCTGGGGCCGATGAACTGGTGGCCAACCTCGTGCAGGGATCGCCTTTCGTCTTCTTTGAGAGCGATTCCCACACCATAAATTTGAACCTGCGCCTCGACGCGGTCACGAAACCCTATATCTTCTATGACCTCTCGGGCAACGTCATTACCGACTCCTACACCGGAGACGGCATCGTGATCGAACTGCCCCAAGCCCACTGCGGCTACGCGACGACTTATCCTAGCGTCGGCATCGGGGCCGCCCTTTATAAGGACTTCTATTACATCGTCAACGCCCCGAAGGGGTCCTCCTTCGCTTTCTCGCAACTCAAACACCCTTCAAATGAGTACAAAGACCATGTGGCCATCACGCTCAACGGATCGAATTATCTCTCCGTGGGGATGTTGCCAAGCCTCGGCGAGGCAGGCCTCTACCATGCGGCCGGCTACTCCTTCATCGACGCAGCCGATTCCTCATTCAGCATCGACAAGGCGAAAGCCGAGGTCACCACGACTTTCCGCGAAGCCGTGCAACATGTCGACGGCGGAAACGAAGAGCCCCTGCTAGCCCTGTTGCCGCACCAGTGGAAACATAGCGACGCCGCTTTGACATCCAGCTCTTTCAAAACCATGCGGGGAACCAATAAGGTACTTAAGGGCCGCACGTTCGCGACGACGAATGAGTTCCGGGGTCTTCTCCCCGGTTTCACGACCCCGCTCAACGGCGCCTTTAGCGCCGCGGACGCCAAAACCTACGCGACCAACTTGCTTAACGCCACCGTTCCGACGGGAAGCTTCGAAGAGGGGGGCAAGAACTTCATCGACGCCCCGGGGCCATACTGGAACGCCAAAGCGCTTTATCCCCTTTCACAAGCCATCTTGGCGATGAAGCAGCTTGGGGAGACCGAACTCACAAGCCAACTCGTCGCCCGCCTCAAGGACGACATGGTCGATTGGTTCACCTATTCGGGAACCGACGACGACCGTTTCCTCTATTACGACGAAGTCTACGGCACGATGTATTACAGCAATGACGATTTCTCGACCGGCAGCCGCCTTAGCGACCACCACTTCACTTCGGGATATCTCGTCTACGCCTCGGCCGTCCTCTCGATGGTCGACGGCTCCTTCCTCAGCGATTACGGCGACATCGTGACCCTCCTAGCCCGCGATTACGCTGATTACCAACGGAACGACGGAACCTATCCCTATCTCCGCTCCTTCGACACTTGGGCCGGCCACAGCTGGGCCGACGGTCGAGGTGACTTCGGGGATGGGAACGACGAGGAAAGCTCGGGCGAGTCGCTGAATTCCTGGGCCGCCGCTTACCTATTCGGAACGGTGTCGGGCAACCAAGATATGGTCGACGCCGCCATCTATGGCTATGCGACCGAAATGGAATCCGTGAAGCAATACTGGTTCAACTACGATGGCGACAATTGGGATGCCGGCCTTTCGAACAACACCCACGTCGTCGGCATCGTCTGGGGGGCCAAGAACGACTGCGCGACGTGGTTCGGCAGCAACCCCGAATTCATCTATGGGATCCATTGGCTTCCCACGGGCGAGTATCTCACGGGCTACACCCTCGGCGATCAGGACGCCGCCACCTTCACGACCATCTATGACGAAATGCTCTCCAAACTCAATGGCACCATCCGCACCTGGTGGAGCAACATGTGGGCCATGCAGGCCCTCATCGATCCCGACGGCGCCGTCAACGCCTTCGACAGTTCCAAGATCCTCGGCGACGATTATCCGTATGAGCTCACAGGTTCGTACTGGATGGTGAACGCCCTCGCGGGTCTGGGCCGCAAGAGCCTCGACGACTATGCCGAGTTGAAAGAGGGAATCGCAGCCTCGGTCTACGAGAAAGGCGAAACGAAGACCCTGCTGGCCTATAACAGCACCGCTTCCGCCCAAAGCGTTCAGGTCGTGGTGAATGGGGGTGTCGTCACCAAAACCATAGCCGCCAACAGTTACGCCAACTACAGCCTTTAACAGTTGAGCGAAAAAGATCAGCGCCACGAAAATGGCGCTTTTCTTTTATTGTGTTAACCGAAAAGCGAAATCGGTTTCCTAAAAAACGTTAGTTAACATCGAAGAAACAAGTAACCATCAGCATTTTCAAATTGTGAAAGCGCTTATATTTTTGATTGCGAAAGCGCTTTCCTTAATCTATACTTGCTTTGTATTTATGGGAGAAGTGCGTTCTCCCTTACAGGAGGGTTTCTATGCATAAGTCCAAGAAACTGTTTACGATTTTCTCTAGCGCGGCGCTGGCTTTGACGGTCGGCGGAGTCGCCATTGGCCTCAGCGGCGGCAACGTCAAAGCCGCCAACGCCGATGAAGTTGCCACGATCGGTTCGCTAAGCGACTTCAACAGCGTGTTCGATGGAGGCGCCGGAAGTTCTGCCAAAGATATCACTTTGACGGCCGATATCGATTTGGGTGGCATGTCTTTCGGGACAGCCAAAATGGCCGGTGAATATACCGGAACATTTGACGGGGGCGGTCACAAAATAACCAATTTCCTTGCCGGCGGAAATGCCGGTTTGTTCAACATTTCGTCGGGAACCATCAAGAATTTGACGCTTGAGTGCACCGCTAACGCCAATGGAACCTCGCCTCTGGCGTTCCAAAATAACGGCTCTGTCACCGGGTGTCACGTCGTCGAAACGGTTTCATCCGCCTTAAACACCCTTTCAGGCTATTTCTGCAACGGAAGCGGAACGATCTCTGACTCCTACGCCCATTACATATTCAACGCCTCCTGCCAAGGAACGAATACCGTATTTCCGTTCTATCGCGAAGGCTCGCCGACGATCACCGACTCCTATTACACAAAGAGCGACGCAACGACCGGGATAACCATTACAGCAAACGTGGGAGCCAGCGAAACGGACCAGGTTTGCGGCGTGTCCGTTGCCGACAAAACCATAACCATGGGCGCCGATGAAACTCTTTCGGCTTCCACATATGGGTCGACGTATTCCGCGATCGCGTGGACGATTGACGATACGGGAATTGCGACGCTATCGAACGAAACGACCGACACGGTTACCATTTCGGGCGTCTCCGCCGGCACCGCGACGCTGACATGCACCTATACATCGACTTTGGGAAGTTTCGCGAGTTCCTCGACCATCACCGTGCAAAACAGCTCGGCCGTTTCGGACGTAAGCGTTTCCCCCACATCAACATCTCTGTACACCGGGGCCACCACAACCCTCACCGCTACCCTGACCGGCAACGTTTATGATCACGTCGCTTGGACGAGCGATGACGAAAGCCATGCGACCGTCGCGGGAGACGGCTTAACCGCCACCGTGACCGGCGTCGCCGCCGGCCCTGCCAATGTCGCGATAACTGTTTACGATTCAAGCAACGGCGTCTTGGCGAGCGCCTCCTGCGCCGTGACAGTCAACGCCGCCGTGACGTTCGACTTCTACCTCGCCGTCAACTCGTCCTTCTCTTGGACCGCCGAATCGGCCATCTTCTACGGAGGCGGAATCACCGAAACCTCCTTCGATATGACCAATACCGGATATACTCTTCGCTTAAACGACGCCACCAACTTGAACACGCTGACCGAATATGACCTTTACTATCTGAACGTCAACGCTTCGGCCCTCGGAATGGTTGGCGCGACTGGCGTTTATGTCCAGGCCGGCAACGGTCAGAACCCCGGACGCTGGGGCTCGGGTTATAACGTCGATTCCTACACCAACGGTTTTGCGCTCTACACTCCTTTCGCTTCATCGGGCGCCCTTCAGAGCATCTGCACGGGTAGCGGGGCCAAAGAAGGCATCGATTGGGTCAACGGGCTTACCGATTGGAGAGACGGCAACGATTCGATCTGCTATCTCCTCGATGGGGCGAACGAAACCAAGAAAACGACCATCCTCGATTCCTATAATGCCCTTTCGGGCGACGCGAAGACCTTCTTAGGGACCCTCACCGACGATACCGCCGATTACGATTCGACTTACGGCACCACGATTTCCTATCTAAGCGCCGCCGGAAGTCCCGCCATCGCCGTATTCTCCGAACTCCCCGACACCAAGTACACCGTTCTCTTCGTCACCGTCGGCATCGCCGCGTTGGCGGTCGGCGGTTACTTCATCGTCAGAGCCACGAAGAAAAGGAAAGCCAAAGACTGATTAGCCGCCCTTAATGGAAGGCGTTCCTCATTCAAAAAAGGGGAGCGCCTTTTTCTAAACTCCGCATTCCCCCGCCAAGAGGTTACAATGAATCGATGAAACAATCCCTCATCTCGCTAGAAGACCTAAGGGCCGCCGATCGAAAGAACGCCTGGCTCATCGCTTTCGAGGTTTTTCTCGTCATGGCGATGGGGGCCGCCACCGCTTTGATATACGTTTTCCAAAGCAGGGCCACCCAAACCATTTTCATTTGGGTAGGATCAATCATCTATATCCTCGTTCTAACCGTTTTTTTCTATGTTCTTTTCATGATGATCCGACCGCTAGGCAGTTACCGCCGCTTCATGAGGAAGGCCCTCTCCAAACCGCGTCCGCTCAATGACGTCAGCGTCCTTTCCTTGAGCAAGGAGAGGGAGACCTACAAGGGTTTTCCTTGCTTTTCCCTCCGCGTCAGGGAACTCGACGAAGGCACCGTCTGGAACGTCCGTTACGAATCGTCGGCGCCGATCGACGTCACGATAGGCGGCGTCTACGAAATCGAAACCTACGATGAGGTCCTCTGCGCGATAAAAGAGGAGAAACGGCGATGAAGGTAGGCGTCACAAAAGAGAAAATCGGCGACTTCTTCACGAGTTATGGCTGGGTCGAACTGCTTCTTGCCATCGTGAGCGTGGTGGCCTGGTACTGGCCCATAACCGCCATCGACCAAATCAGGAGCGACGAACGAATCAACTTCTTCATCGAATGCTATGGTTTCAAAGACGAGGAATTCCAAAACCAATTGCGGGATGATTTGGCCGATAGCGGGGTCGAGGAGGTCAACGTCTACTCTTATTCCCCGAGCGATTCCCTCATCAACAGCTATTACGAGGCCTTCGGAACCGAAAGCGACTTCCTCTTTCTCTTATCAAGCGACCTCGACACGATGTTCGAAAACCCCAACGCCGCTCTTCTTAGCGAATTCCTCGCTTGGGGGGACGCGCTGAAAGCGGAAGTCATGCCAAACTTCTCCGCCGCTTCGTTCTACGAGGTCGAAGGGGTCCCTTACGCCCTCAAGGTTTATGACCCTGAAGATGCCTCCTATAGCCAGAGGATCGAGGATTTCGCCCTTTTCCATACCGAGATGAAGAGCGAGGCCGTCTACCTCCTCCTTAACGCGGCGACCCCCAATTTCGGTTCCTACGCCGACGGATCGGCGACCTCCAACGCCGTAGCGGCCTTATCTATGTTCATCGAAAGGTATTACTTATGAGAGAACGCAAACGAAAAGTCGAAAGAACGGAGGATGGCAACTTGCCCCGCACCCGCTGGCAATTGCTCAAAGACACGCTCCGCTGGCGGTTTTGGTCCCTCGCCGTCATCAGCCTCATGGCCATCGTTTTTTACGTCCCCTCTTTTGCTTGGATGAGTTTTGCCAGCATGTCCGGCCTCTTAGAAGCCGACAACTTCTACTCGATTTTGCTCACCCACGCGGTGGATGCCCTTTTGCTAGGCGTATTCGGCCTTGGGCAAGCCGGCCTTTTCTATTTCCTGAAGCGGCTCGCGTGGGGGGAAGGGGCCAGCATCCCCTCCGATTTTTTCGAAGGCATCAAGAAAAATTGGAAAGCCTTTTTCCTTCTTTTCTTCGTCATGGGGCTCCTCTATGCCGTTTTGGAGCTTAATCTGGCCTCCATCGCCAATTCCGGATGGGATTCCGTTGCCATCGGGGCCGTGAGTGGGGTGAGTTACGCCGTTTTCTTCCTTTTTGTGGCCGCCATCCTCATAACCCTCGTCGAAAGCGTCATCTACAGCTCCCGCCTCTTCTCCCTCTTCGTCAACGCGTGGCGGTTCCTCATCGGGGCTTTCCTCACGAACGTCCCCGTTTTCTTGGCCTATTTGCTGCCCCTCATCCTTTACGAATCCATCCCCAGCTACATCGCTCAGTGGGTCGCCATTCTCTTCGAGGGGGTCTTCTATCTAGGTTTCAGCGGTTTTTTCCTCACCATCTATTGCCACTCCCTTTTCGATAAGACCATCAACAAACGCCAATTCCCGGAAATCGTCCGCAAGGGGCTCCGCAAAGAATGAGATACGAATTCCGCCTCAGCCAAATCGGCGGCCCTTATTGGGAGAAAAGAAGCCTGTCCGAAGGCGAAGGCGAGCCGATTTCCTTCGATCCGTCGAAGCCTCAGCAAACCATCATCGGCTTCGGGGGCGCCTTCACGGAAGCCGCCGCCCATGTCTACGCGTCGATGAGCCCCGCGCTGAAAAGGCAGACGATCGCCCTTTGCTTTGGGGAAGACGGGCTCCGTTACAACCTCGGAAGGACGACGATCGGCTCCTGCGACTTCTCGCTCTCCCAATACGATTACGCGAGGAAAGACGACCTTTCGGACTTTTCCTTGCGCCACGACGAAAAGGAAATCATCCCCTTTCTTAAGGACGCCGAAAAAGCAAGGCCGCTGCGCCTATTGGCTTCTTCATGGTCGCCTCCCGCCAAATGGAAAACGAGCGGAAGCAAACTTCAGGGCGGGCGCTTGAAAAAGGACTGTTACGGCATTTACGCCGACTATCTCGCCAAATATGTCGAAGCCATGGCGGAAAACGGCCTGCCGATCGAATTTCTCACCCCCCAAAACGAGCCGCTGGCCGCCCAAACGTGGGAAAGCTGCCTCTATGGACCCGCGGAGGAGGCCAAACTGATACTCGAACTGAAAAAGCGGATGCCGAACATCAAAATCCTGGCCTATGACCACAACCGAGACAAACTGTGGGACCGGGAAAAGGACATCTTCCGGAAACGCGAGGTCAAGGAGGCCGTCCACGGAATGGCCTACCACTGGTACTTCCCAGGTGGTCACGAGGAAATCGCCAAATGCCTGGCCTCATTCCCCGACAAGCCCCTCATCCAAACCGAAAGCTGCGTTGAGTTGCTGAACCTTAATCGCGCGGATCCCGCCGCCGCGATCGGGAACCCAGAAGGCATGAGGCGTTATGCCAAAGACCGCCTCGAGGATCTTCGAAGCGGATCGTCCGGCTTCATCGACTGGAACCTTCTGCTCGACCTGAAAGGGGGGCCAAATCACGCCGGCAATTACTGCGAGGCGCCCCTCATGAGCGATGGGACGCGCTTGCTCATCAACCCTTCCTACTACGCGATCAAGCACCTTTCGCGTTTTATCGATCCGAATTCGCGGCTCATCGCCTCGGCTTTCCCTATGGGGATCGTCGGGGCGGCTTTCCTGAACCCCGATGGCGGCCTTTCCCTCGTGATGCTTAACGAAGGAGAGGGGAAAGCGGTTTCTTTATTCGTTGAAAACCACCAGTGTTCATGCTATCTTAATGGAAATTCCATCTGTTCAATACGCATATGGCAAGCCTTGAAGCAAACTGAAAAATGATCACCATTTACGACATCGCCAAAAAAGCCGGCGTCTCGCCCAGCACCGTCAGCAAAGTCATCAACGATTACAAAGCCATCCCCGAGGAAACGAAAGAAAAAGTCCATCGTATCATGGATGAGATGAACTACATTCCCAACACCGGCGCCAAAGCCTTAAGCAGCCGCAAGAGTTACAACGTTGGGATCTTAGCCTACTTCGGAATGAAAATATCGCCTTTCAAGCACACTCTTTTCACCGATATCCTCGATTCCTTCCAAACCGAGATGAACGCTCAGAACTACGACCTTCTTTTCATCTCCCATAACGTGGCCGGCCAAAACGGCTCTTTCTACAAAAACTGCATCTCCCGCGACGTCGCCGGCGTCTTGCTTTTCGGCAACACCAACAACGAGGAAATGCAAGAAGTCATCCACAGTTCCATCCCCAAGGTCTGCTTCGATTACGTGGGCGGGGAAATGACGAGCGTCCATAGCGACAACTACGCCAAAATGAAGGAACTCACGAAACGGCTCATCGAGATGGGCCACCGCAACATCTTCTTCGTCCACGGCGAACCCAACGGGGTCACCTCCGAACGTATCGCGGGTTTTAAGGACGCTCTCAAGGAAGCGGGCATCCCCCTTAAGGACTCGATGCTCCAAGAAAGCATGTATCTCGACAACGAGCACATCCGCTCCCTCACGACCGATATCTTGCGGCAACCTCGCGATGTGCCTACCGCCATCATGTACCCTGACGACTATTCGGCCATCCAGGGCATCGCCGCCATCAAAAAAGAAGGCCTTTCCTGCCCTAAGGACATCTCGGTCACGGGCTTCGACGGCATATTCTCGGGGCAAGTGACGAACCCCCGTCTCACCACGGTAAAGCAAAATACCGAGGAAATAGGGCAAACGCTCGCCAAATCGCTCATCGAGTGCATCGAGAGAAAGAGAGTTGAGCCTCGTTCGATTGAGATCAAGGCAACCATTCTTAGCGGGGAGAGCACCGGCCCCGCCCGAAAGTAAGAAAAGAAAACCCGTTTCGGTCCGCAAGACGAAACGGGTTTTTAAAACGCTTGGCGCTTCTTATGCGTGCCCTTCGTAGACAAGGGAGACGTCGTCGAAGCAGGCGCTGCCGCTGGAGGCGACGAGACGAACCTCAAGGGTTTTGGCCTTAGCGGGGACCGTGATCTCGCCGGAATAGGTCTTGTAAGCGTCGGCGGAATCGATGGCGATCGTGGTCGCGGGGGCCACGTCAAGCCCCAAACGGCTGAGATAATGGATCTCAAGGGCTCCGGCGCCGGAGGCAACGTTCTTCCCGGCGAACGAATAGCGGTATCGGTAGCCTTCGTAGGCACTGCCGATATTCTGGGCGAAAATCATCGGCTCGGTCGCGGCGGCGGTCAGCCGCAAGGCCTTCGATCCGCTCGCGGAATCGCTCACGAACTCGCTGGTCCCGTCCCCGGCGTCGCTCTTGAGCCAACCCATGTAAGACGAGTCTTGCCTAGCAATCGCGCTGCGCTCCATGTCGCCGTTAGAAAGGCGATTGGCGTTTTTGACGTCGGAATAATCGATCGAATCGATTCCGGCCATCGAGGGGTCGACTTGCGTGTAACCGGCTTTGGCTCGCGACTCCTCGTAATACTGCGTTTCGTCGAAGGCGGTGTACTTGATGGATTTGACGAGCATGAAATCCTCGTCGAAGGCCGCCATGTTGGTCCAGTTGGGGAACCACAGCCCGATCCATAGCGGCATGTCGATGTCGGTGACGACGCCTCCGCTCACGGAAGCGATGCAGACACCATCGACGAACCAATCGACTTTGCCTTTGTCGGTGCCGTTGTAATTGGTGTACCAATCGAAGGTGTACTTATGGAAACTGCCGTCGTTCAGATAGCAAAGCGATGAAGTGTCCACGTTGACGGTCTGCTTGTTGGTCTTTTTGGTCCAGCTCGTGCACCACTCATGGGAAAAGGTGTCTTTCTCCGCCTCCCCGCCGATCTCGATGTCGATCTCGTTTTGGGACGTGTTCTCGTTTCCGGTCTCACATAGGTAGGTCCACATGGCCGAAACGCCGCCATAGCGTGGCATCGCCGCCATATCGATCTCATAGCGGCCCGGCGCCAAGTGGTTCTTGCTGATCAGGCATCCGCCCTCGGGCAGGATATAGCCATTCGCATCGACTTTGCTGTCGGAAGATGAGCTATACATGCCGCGGCCTTTGATGCCGAGGTAGGTTTCGTCACCATCCTTAACATAATAGAGGTTACGCGCCTGAACCCCGTTATGGGGATAAGAAGTCGCGTCGTTCTGCCACACGCCGGATAGGGCGTTCCAATAATCGTCGTTAAGAGCCCCTCCGCTTAGTTCCTCGTCGATATTGAGGTCGCATCCCGCGTCGAAGCCAACGCGGGTATTCACGTGATCGTAATAGGCCGTCCCGTTAAACGGGGTGTCGTCAAGATCGGGTTCAAGGCCGCTTGAGGAAACGGCGGAAGAGCCCAAACTTGAGGCTTCGCCACAGGCGGCCAAAGGCAAAAACGCGAGGGCGGAGATCAGAAGGGCGAAAGGCTTTTTATTTGGTTTCATGCTTGTTTTGGGAAATCGGTTTCTCTAATCAAAATATAACTTGTATTCGGTCCTTTTACAACATGCGATTTGAAAAAGTGAAAGCGCTTCCTGAATTTCGTTGACGGGAAGCCGTCCCATCCATATAATGAGATCGGTTAGGAAATCGATTTCTTAAACCCTTAAGGAGAAGAGCAAAATGAGTAAAAAACATGGATTGTCCGCCTTTATCATGGGATTGGCCCTAACGGCTTCTTTGGCCGCTTGCGGCGATACGAGCGGAGCGGCGAACTCCGGAGCCGGACGCAGTTCCAACGGCGGTTCGAACGATGAATTGTGGATCTGTGTCTACGATGGCGGATATGGAACCCAATGGTTGAAGGACGTCGGCGCGGAATTCACCGCGGCGACCGGCATCAGCGTCCATTATGATGCCGACACCTCTCTTCTCGACCGCATCGAAAGCGCCCTCCGAGACGGGGGCGATTACGATCTCTATATGTCGCACGGCCTCAACTGGCAAACCTACGCCGCCAACGGCTGGCTCGCCTCGCTTGACGACGTTTATTCAAGCCCGGTCGAAGGCTTCAACGGCACTTTTGCCGACCGCGTGATCAATGGGGCCGGCGATTTCAGCAAAACGATCGGAAAAGACAACGCGGAGCATTATTACAAAGCCTGCTACACCCAAGGAGCCGGCGGCTTCGTCTATAACATGAACATGTTCGAGAAAAACGGCTGGAGCGTCCCGAAGACTTATGCCGATCTGGTCAACCTTTGCGGCACGATCAATGCCGCGGGGCTTAAGAACGCCCTCAATAAACCCGTCAGGCCTTTCGCCTGGAGCGGAAGAGACCGCGAGTATTACTGGGACTATCCGCTATTCGAATGGTGGGCTCAGTTAGCCGGCGTCGACAAAGTCGAAACCGTCCATAAGTACCTCGGTCCGACCGGGCAGTACTCCGACGGCTACGAAATGTATAACCCCAACACCTATTACAAGGAGTTCATGCAGGCTTACGATATGTGGTACGACCTCATCGGAAACAATAGCGGCAATTATTGCACGAACGACTATTCGGCGACCCTAAGCACCGCCAAAGCCGAATTCATCACCGGACAAGCCGCGATGATCCCTTACGCCCAATGGGCCAAATACGAACTCGAGGAGCTCAACGACGGGCCGCTCGATTTCAACATCGCCATGATGCCGACCCCGAAGGCCACCGCTTCCTCGATCGACGTCAACTACCGCGTCGGCTTCGGCGATTCCATGATCGTCCCTTCCAACGCCGTCAACGTGAGCGCCGCCAAGAAATTCATCAACTTCATGGCTACCGAACAAGCCTGCAAGACTTTTGTCAAGGATAGCCGCGGCGCCTTCCTCGCCTTCAACTATGGCGACATCGACATGAGCGACATCGAAAAGGACGATCCTTATATCAAGAGCGTTCATCAGAAAGTCAATTTCACGGGTATCAGCGACGCTTCGACGAACCCCATCACCTATCGCAACATCAACTGCGTCATGCCGTGGGTCCTTAACAAGTACTACTACAAGAGTTGCTGCAGCGATCCCTCGAACTTCACCGCTTCCAAAGTCGGCGCCGAGGTTTACGCGACCGCCAAAGAAAACTGGGCCACCTGGCTCCGCAACGCCTCCCTTAGCGACTAAGGTGCCCTTATGACCAAACTCGCGGCGCCGGTAATCGAAGCAAAAGTGGCCCCCGCTCCCAAAAAGCGGAAGGCCCACAAGGGGAACTGGAAGACATATCTCTTCGTCTTTCTCATGCTTCTTTACCCGCTCGCGCAGTTCTGCCTCATGTGGTTCGGGGTCAATATCAATTCGATTTTCCTGACCTTCAAATCCATTGATCCGGCCACGAACGTCCTTACGTGGAATCTTTCGATTCCCTATCTTTGGGAGCAGGAAGGCGATGCGTTTGGGGTGTTCTTCTACAATTACAAGACCCTGTTCCTCAGCCTTACGACCAAAACGGTTAGCGATATGTTCCTATCATCCTTCGCCTATTTGGTCATCTCTTGCTTCGTCACCCTCCCGATCGCTCTCTTCATGAGCTATTTCATCTTCAAAAAGATTATCGGGGCCTCCTTTTACAAAACCATCTTTTTCATCCCTTCGATCTTCCCGCTGTTCATCCTTTGCCTCGTGTTCTCGCTGTCTTTGTCCTCAAGCGGGGGCATCATCCCGGGGATACTTAGCAAAATGGGAATCGATTACGGCGATTTCTTCAACAACATCTTCCTCGGCGAAAACGTCGGCGACAGCGCTTCATGGGCCGTGTGGGTCTTCTTCCTTTGGAGCGGGCTCGGTTACGACATCATCCTTTTGACCGCCGGCATGAGCCGCATTCCGCGGGATATTTTGGAAAGCTGCCGCATGGATGGCGTGAGTCCGATGAAAGAGTTTTTCCGGATCATCGTACCCCTCACTTGGCCCACCATAACCACCCTTTTCATCTTCGGCATGATGGCCATCTTCAGCACCACCTTCCAGCCTTTCTTCCTTACGAGCGGCCGCTACGCGACCATGACGATCGGCTTGCAGATATACCAGTCGAGCCAAGGAACGGCCTTGCAAACGCCGGCCACTTTAGGTCTCTTCTGCTCATTGGTGGCCGCTCCGGTCATCATCGCGACGCGCAACGGACTCAACCGCTGCTTCAAGAACGTGGGGTTTTGATTTATGGGTCCAGCCACTTGGTTTAAAAAGAAATTCCGCGCTCGGCGCGAGGAGTCGCGCCAAACTTCCTACGAGAGAAAGCACGACATCCTTTATAAGCGCAAAGGAGGCGAGAAAGTTCTCTTCATCGTCATGGGGGTTATCTTCGTCGTCTTCGCGATCACCTTCATTTTCCCCTTCCTTTGGATCCTCATGAATTCCTTCAAGGGCAAACTCGAGTTCGCCATGGATTTCATGGGTTGGCCGGTGGCCTGGAACTGGAGCAATTTCGCCAAGGCCGTCACGTTCCAAAGCGCCGAAACGCATAACTACACCGTCTTCCAAATGATGGGCATGAGCTTGCTCGTCGCCGGCGGAGGAACCCTCGCCACGGTCATCACTTCCAGCTGCGCGGCCTACGTGGTCGCCAAATACAAGTTCCCCGGGCGCGGCCTCATCTTCAGCGTCGTCATCTTCTCGATGATCATCCCGATCGTCGGTTCCTTGCCTTCTCAGATCCAACTTATGCGGGCGATGGGCCTCGATAACACCGTCATCGGTTTGATATTCCTTTATTCAGGCGGCTTCGGCAGCAATTTCCTGCTCCTATACGGTTTCTTCAAAAACCTCAGTTGGACCTACGTCGAGGCGGCCAAGATCGATGGGGCCAGCGACTTCCGCATCTTCCTGCAGATCATCCTTCCGATGGCCAAAGGCCCGATCACCGCGGTCGGCATCCTCTCGCTCATCGGACTATGGAACGATTACTTCAACCCATCCATCTTCCTTTCCAAACAACCCACGATCGCGGTCGGCATCTATTACATGCAGAACGCGATGCTCGAGACGAAAGGCAACTACCCAATGTTCTTCGCCACCGTCATCATCACCCTGATTCCGATTCTGCTGGTCTTCCTTTGCTTCAGCAAAACCATCATGGAGAACACCTCCGTCGGTGGCTTAAAAGGATAATAACTAATTTCATGAAAGGAGAAAAACAATGAAAAAAGTTACAAAAAACGCTACGTTCGCTTTGCTAGTCGCCTTCGCTCTCGTCGGGGCCGCCTCGTGTTCCTGCAAAAGCGTCGGTACCTCGGGGGAATCCGCTGGAACGTCCGGCGGAAACTCCGGATCGCCCACCCCGAGCGCCCAGGTCTTCAAAGACAATAAGGCCTATTACGACACAAGCGCGGACGCTTATGACCTGAGCGTGGAAACGGGCCTTACCGGAGAGGCGACTTCCGTCAAAGTCGGGCGGAGCGAAGCCAGCGCGGATCAGTACTCACTCGACGGCAACGGGGTCTTGACCCTTTCCGGGTCCTTCTTGTCAAGCCTTAACGCCGGCGAGAAGGAAGTCTCCCTCGTCGCGGGAGGCAAGAAAGCCACCATCGACCTCTTCATGGCCACCAAAGTCATCAAAACCGCCGACGAGTTTCAGGCCATCAACGACGATTTGACCGGTTATTACGTCCTTGGCAACGACATCGACCTGTCCTCGATTCAAAACTTCGAGCCTTTGGGCAAGTATTGGAGCGAAACGGACACCAACAACGCTTATTTCCATGGCATCCTCGAGGGCAACGGTCACACGATCGAGAACGCCAACGTCCTCTATAGCGACAGCGTCGCCACCAATTACAACGTCTATAGCAACAGCGGGAATTACAAGTTCGACTTAAGCTGCCACTCGGCCGGTGACAACATCGGCCTCTTCCAGATCATTGGCAGCTCCGGCGTCGTCCGCGATTGCAATTTCAAGAACATCAAAGTGCGGGGCCGCACGATTTGCGGGGTCATCGCCGGCAACTGCTCCGGAACGGTCTACAACTGCCATATCGACAGCTCCTGCTCCGTTGAGATGGGCACCCACTTCTACGACGACGACTGCAATATGGGCGGGGCCTTCGGCATCGTGGCCGGAACCGGGAACGTGTACAACCTCGTCAGCGAGGTCACGAGCCTGACCCTTGGGGCGACCGGTTCGAGCACCGTCAACGGGGTCTCGGTCGAAAAAGCCGGCATCTTCTTGGACTGGGATGACGATTACATCGGCCAAACCGGCAACGGCTGGGACCATGGCGAAGGCACCGACAACCCCTGGTGGAAGTTCTGCGGGGTCGACAAAGTCAACTCCAGCAGCGTCGCTTATACCGACAGCAACGGCGCCCCCACCAACGGCGAATACGCTTTCGTCGGCAAGTGCTGGGGCAACGTCAGCGACTGCGTCGCGAAAGCCTTCAACGTCGTGCCGATGGACGGATCGGCGAGACCGATTTATTTCGGGCAAACCCATCTCGGAGCCAACAAACCCACGAGCGGAGAGAGCGATCTCGGATCGCTGACCGACGATGTCCTTCTCGATTCCTCCGGCCTTAAGACGGCTTCCAACTACGCAAGCTTCGATAACGAGGTCTGGAACATCCAAGACGGCTCGGTCCCAAGCCTCAACGCCTATTACGAATTCGAATAAACGGTTCTGGCCGCCCTTGTGGCGGCCCTCCCAAAAAGAGGATCAACATCATGGTGAAATACGGATATAAAAACGATTCCTTTATCATTAAGGATTATCAGAAGGCGAAGACTTTCGCTTCTTTTCTCCCGGCCGTCGCCGGGGTCGACGGAAAGCCTTTGTGGGCTTTCTACGCGAACGTCGGGCAAGCCATGGGTGGGTTCGGAGTGACTTCGAAAGACACTCCGATAACCCCCTTTGACAGCGCCAACCTCGCCTATCAGAACATCCCAATCCGTTCCTTCCGAACGTTTTTGAAGGTCAACGGCAAAACATACGCGCCTTTCTTCCCGGGCAACGGGGGAAAAGACGACATGGCGATCCGCCGCAGCGACTTCTCAATCAGCGAGAAAGGCCCCGGCTACGCCATGAAAATCACTTATTTCACCGTCCCCCACCAAAACTATGCGGCGTTGATCCGCAAGGTAACCTACAAGAACCTCGGCAAGAGTGCGGCGAAATTCGTCGCCCTCGACGGCGTTCCCGTCTTTTTCCCGCATGGGCTCAGCAACGTCTGCTATAAGGAACTCGTTTCCCTCATGGCGGCCTATTGTCAGGTTTATGGCCTCAAGGACAGGCGGCCGTTCATAAAATTCAAGACCTCGACCGGGGACAACTCGGTCGTCAAGGAAGCGGTGTCCGGCAACGGTTTCTTCGCCAAAGACGAAGAGGGTCGCCTCTTGCCCGATATCGTCGATCCTTCATCCGTCTTTGGGGACGACCTCTCGCTTCTTTCGGCCGCCCCGTTTGTCGAGAAAAGCCCAAAGGCCTTTTTATCGGGCGATCAGCAAACCGAAAACAAACTCCCTTGCGCTTTCTCGCTTTTCGAGAGAAAACTGCTTCCCGACGAAGAAGCCTCGGTCTATGAAGTCTATGGCATGTTCGACAGCGTCGAAGCTTTTCACGCGGCTGAGAAAGGCCTGAGGGTCGCTCACATCGAGGAACTCCAAAAGGAAAACGCCAAATTGATCGAAGAGTTGCTCGCCCCGGCGAGCTGCCACACGGCGAACCCCCTTTTCGACGATTACCTCAAGCAAAGTTATCTCGATAACGATTTGCGTGGGGGTTTCCCCGTCCTGCTCGACGACAAGAAAGACGGGCAGGTCTACTACGTCTATGGCCGCAAGCACGGCGACATGGAGCGTGACTACAACGCTTTTAACATCCCCTCCCGCTACTATAGTTCGGGCCCGGGCAATTTCCGCGACGTCAACCAAAACCGCCGCACCGACCTTTTCTTCCATCCTTTCGTGGGCGATTACAACATTCGCCTCTTCTTTAACCTCATCCAAGCCGATGGACAGAACCCCCTCAACGTCAAGCCGGAGGTTTTTTGCCTTAACAAAGGGGCGGATCTTTCCTTTCTAGGCAAGGAGACGAAAGACGAACGACTGCTAAAAATCGCCGCCAAATATGAGCCAAGCGACCTTTACGCCTACCTCAAGGACACGATGGGACTCACCAACGAAAAGGCCAACGAAATCCTCGCCGACTTCCTTAGCGTCTCCCACCAAGAAATAGAAGCCAACTTCGCGGAAGGGTATTGGGTCGACCATTGGACGTACAACGTCGACCTGCTCGAGAATTACAGCGCCATTTTCCCCGATAAGGAGGAATCGCTCCTCTTCGCGCCCGGCTATCGCTACTTCTATAGCCCCGTCTACGTCGAACCGCGCAGCGAGAAAACGTGCCTGCTCAGCGACGGAAGGATCCGCCAATACGGCGCCATCGACCTTAAAAAACTCAAGGACGTCTGCGAGAAAAAGCATTTCGACATCAAGAAAACGGCATGGCTCGCCGACAAAAACGGGAAAGAGATAAACGTCGATCTGGCCTCGAAGATCATCAATCTCGCCCTCGTCAAATTCAGCGCCCTCGACACCCAGCAGATGGGCATCGAGATGGAATGCGAGAAACCAGGCTGGAACGACGCGATGAACGGCTTGCCTGGGCTCTTTTCAAGCGGCCTTTCGGAATCCGTCGAACTTCTGCGCCTCGTCCGTTACGCCCGGAAGCATCTGTCCCCATTCGGGAAACGCGATCTTTCCTTCCTTGAGGAACAATACGCCCTTTACGAGGTCATCAAGGAAAAGCTACCCTCGCTCATGAAAGGCGAACTCGCCCCCTTTTCCTATTGGGACGCGGTCACATCGGCGCGCGAAAAGATGCGCCTCGCCCTCAAGGACCGAGCCGAAGGAAACGTCATCAAGGTCTCCGTCTCTGAAATCCTTCCCCTTCTGGATAGCATGGACGAAACCCTTGAGAAAGGGATCCAAAAGGCCAAAGCGATCGGAAACGGCATTCTCCCCAGTTACCTCATTTACGACGTCGCGTCCTACGAGAAAACCGACCATGTCAACCACCTTGGCTTCCTAACCGTCAAGGCGACCTCTTTCTCTTTACGGACGATCCCGCCCTTCCTCGAGGCTAGCGCGCGCGCCCTTAAACTCGGCCCGAAAACCATTACTCATGAGGATTGCCTTCGCATCAAGCAAAGCGACCTCTACGACAAGACGTTCCGTTTCTACAAGACCTGCTCCTCTCTCGATAAGGCCCCCTTTGAAATCGGCCGCGTCCACGCTTTCACGAAAGGCTGGCTGGAGCGGGAATGCAACTTCCTCCATATGTCCTATAAATATATGCTTGGCCTATTGACCGCCGGCTATTACGAGGATTTCTATAAGGAAATCAAAACCAATTTCGTGGTTTTCATGGACCCGAAGGTTTACGGGCGCAGCCCCATCGAGGCTTCCAGTTTCGTCGTTCCCAGTTGCAACCCCGACGCGAGCAAACGCGGCGAGGGTTTCTTCGCCCGCCTCACGGGGGCCAACGCCGAGTTCCTCAACATGTACATGCTGATGTTCGCGGGACCCACCATTTTCGAAATGGATCATGGGAAACTCGTTTTCTCCCTTTCGCCGAAGCTTTCCAAGGATTTCTTCGACCAAAAGGACGAGGTTTCCTTCCTTCTTTTCGGAAAGACGAAAGTCACCTACCATAACCCCAGGCGGATCGATTGCTATAAGGGAGCCAAACTGAGATACGCGATCGGCGGGGAGGTCTACGAGAAAGTCGAAGGCCCGCTCGCGGAAAACGTCCGCGAAGGCGGAGTCAAAAACATCTACGTGGAGATCAGCCGATGAAAAAAGGGAAAACGGTTCTCGCTTTAACGGCCGTGCTGACCCTTTCCGCCTGCTCGTTTGAGTTCGATTTTTTCGCGAACTCGTCGAGTTCAGCCGGCTCGCTAAGCGCTTCCGCCTCCGAAAGCGGCTCTTCTTCCGGCGACCATCCCCTTCCTTCCTCCTCCAGCGAAACGAACTCAAGCGAGGGGGACTCGTCTTCCTCTGCCCCCTCGAGCTCTTCCAGCGGCCTGCCTTTTGGGCCAGGCGGCTCTTCAAGCTCCGACGATTCTTCCTCTTCCTCCGATTCCTCGAGTTCATCGAGTTCCGCTTCGTCGGGCGACCCATACGTGCCATCGGGTTACGATTTGGCGTGGAGCGACGAATTCGACGGAGACGCCGTCGACGAAAGCAAGTGGGCTTTTCAAACGGGAGACGGCAGCGATTACGGCATTTGGGCCTGGGGCAACAACGAAAAGGAATACTACCAAAAGGATAACGCCACGGTCAGCGACGGATGCCTATCCATCACCGCCAAAAAAGAGAACGTCGCAAACTATCCCTATACCTCCGCCCGGATGCGGACGTATGGCAAAAAGTCTTGGACGTATGGCTTTTTCACGGCTCGGATGTCTTTGCCGGGCATCGTGGGAAGCTGGCCCGCCTTTTGGATGCTCCCCGTTTCCTCTTGGAACGGCAAGGGTTGGCCGTGGAGCGGGGAAATCGACATCATGGAGAACGTGGGCGGGTCCAATGGGACCGTCTTCACGACCGTCCATACGGGTCTCGACAACAGTTCGGGCAGCAATGCCAATTCCCATCGTTCGCCGGTTGGCGATGCCACCGCTTTCCACGAGTATAGCGTCCTTTGGGACGAAAGCGGCCTCCGTTTCTATACCGACGGGGCCCCGACTTTCTTCGTAAGTGCCTCTTCCTACGCCACCTATAGCGGCTATAGTTCGGGCGATCCCTTCGACGTTCCGTTCTATCTCATCCTCAATCTCGCGATAGGCGGGAATTTCGTGAACAACGCCACCCCGAACGACGCCGAGATGCCTTGCGCGATGAAAGTCGATTATGTGAGGGTTTACCAACAATGAAAAAGAAAACAGTTTTGATCGTCGCCTGCCTCCTCTCCGTTTCCGCCATTGCCGGGTGCGCGGGTTTCTCGAGCGCCCCCCTCGACTCGTCGCTCCCTTCCTCCTATTCTTCCTCTTCCGCCCCGGCTTCCTCCGGCGAAGGCGGGATGAGTTTGGTTTGGTCCGACGAATTCGACGGCACCGCCCTCAACGAGGACTATTGGAGCTATATGATCGGCAATGGCAGCGATTATGGGGTTTACGAATGGGGGAACAACGAAGCCGAGAATTACCAACGGGATAACGTCGAGGTCTCCGACGGTTTTCTCCACATCACCGCCAAAGCGGAGAAAACGAAAATCGGCTCGAAGGAGTATTCCTACACTTCCGGGCGGATTCGCACCGCCGGCAAAGTCAGTTGCGTTTATGGCCGCGTCGAGGCTCGGATCGCCCTTCCTTTCGTCGATGGGATGTGGCCCGCTTTCTGGATGCTTCCCGAAAAGGCCTATAATGGTTTGGGTTGGCCCACCTCAGGGGAAATCGACATCATGGAAAACAAAGGCAGCACCGACGCCTACGCCTCGAGCGCCGTCCACTACGCCAACCTCAACGGCGACCACGCTTACGTGACCGACGGGAAAACCTTCAGCAAACGCAACGGCGAGAGCACGACCGATTTCCATGTCTATTCGTGCGATTGGGACGAGGACGGATTCGTCTTCTCGTGCGACGGGGAAAGCTACTTCAGCGTTGAGAAGAGGGTCTACCATCCCGGCAACAGCCGCATCTACCCCGACGACGACAACGCCCCCTTCAACGCCCCGTTTCATATCCTCCTCAATTTGGCCGTGGGCGGAAATTTCGACAACGGGGCTTTGCCTCCCAGCGGTTTCGATAGTTGTGAGATGAAGGTCGATTACGTGAGGATCTACGGTTTCGAGGGATAGCCATGTTCACCAAAAAGAAAGTTCTCGCCCCCACCAAAAAGGAAATAGAGGGGCTTTATGCCCTCGAGGATGAGGTAAGCGACCAAAACGAAGCCCGCAAGCGAAAGCTCCGCCGCGAAAAGGAGGCGCTCCGGCACAGCAAGTTCCTTTCGCGCTCCCACGGGCAAGAGGAAATCCAAAAAGAGGACGAGCGCGTCAAGGCTTTCGAGCGGAAAGAGGAAGCGATGCGCCTCGCCTACGAAAAAGAACGGCTCGAGGCTCATGAGGTCCGGCGCGCCGAGGAAGCGGCGAAAAGGAAAAACGAGGAAAGCCTCAAGGCTTCCCTCAGCCCCGAGCTATACGCTAGGCGCCACGAAGAAGCGGCCCGCGAAGCCCGCCACGCCTTCAAAAGGGCGCAGGAACGGTTGCTTTTGAGGAAAGAGGACGCCGACATCGCCGACCGCAATCTCGTTTACCGCGACGTGAACGATTACGAAACCGTCCACCGGAAGGAGGCGAAAAAAGCCCCCAAAGGCGTTTTCCTCAGTTGCCAGCGGGTCAGCAAAATCTATTCGAATCGCGTTGAAGCGGTCCATGATTTCTCCCTTGACGTCAATAAGGGCGACTTCATCGTTCTGGTCGGCCCCTCGGGATGCGGCAAATCGACGACGCTCCGCATGATTGCCGGGCTTGAGGATATCACGACGGGCGACCTTTATATCGATGGCCGATACGCCAACAAACTCGAGCCAAAGGAACGCGGGGTCGCGATGGTCTTCCAAAACTACGCCCTCTATCCCCATATGTCGGTCTTCGAAAATATGGCCTTCGGCTTATCGGGCTTGCCGAAAGAGGAGATCAAAGCCCGTATCAAGGCGGCCGCCGACATGCTTCAGATCGCCGAATTCCTCGACCGTAAGCCTACGGCCCTCTCCGGCGGCCAGTGCCAGCGCGTGGCCCTCGGGCGCGCCGTGGTAAGGAAGAGCCCGATTTTTCTGCTCGACGAGCCTCTCAGCAACCTCGACGCCAAACTCCGCGTCCAGATGCGAAGCGAGCTCATCAAACTCCATGAAAGCCTTGGCAACACGATGATTTACGTCACCCACGACCAGACCGAGGCCATGACCATGGCGACCCGCATCGTCGTCATGAAACGCGGCCTCATCCAGCAGGTCGGCACCCCTTCGGAGGTCTATCGGAAACCCGCCAACGTTTTCGTGGCCACCTTCATCGGCAGCCCAACCATGAACGTCATCGAAGCCGTCTACAAGAAAGGGCGCGTCCGTTTTTCCGACGGCCAGTCGATCGCCCTTCCCAAGAGCGAGGTCAAATCCCATGACGACTTCTACGCGGCGCGCAAGGCGCTTCTTGAGAAAGAAATCGGGGATTTGCGGGATGAGGAGAGGAAACGCGCGGAAGCTAAGGCCTCCAAAGTCCGCTTCCTGCCGCTCGACTTCCGGAAGGAAATCTCTTCGCGCGAAGAGGAACTCGATTCCATCGCCGACATCATCAAAACGGGCGAGCATCAGATTTTCTTCGGGATCCGCCCCGAAAACATCGAACTGGGAACGAAGGAAAGCGCCCTCAAGAGCGACATCGTTTTCACCGAACTATTGGGCGCCGACTACCATCTGCACCTTGCCTTCAACGGCGGCGAGATCATCGCCAAAGTCCCAGCGGGGGATAAGCCCATCGAAAAAGGCCCGATCCGGATTTCCTTCAAACCCGGACGGAGCCATCTCTTCGACTTCGAAAGCGAACTCCGCATCATCTAAAGGAAACGGCCGTCTGATCCGCTCTTTCTTGTCGTCCCCTCGCGAAACCACGTTTCTAGATCACTTCCGCGGCCATCGCGCAAAACGACATCTCACCCATTTTTTCTTTTAGCGTCAAAACGACTTTCCTTGAGGAAAAATACGTGACTATCCAACCGATGAAAAAAGGGAAAATCAGTTTCTCCGACAAGACGATGGCAAGGATTTTGAGGATGGGGTTCCAATCGCGGAGCGGCGATTTGCCCCTTTTTATCCTCCCGACCACGATTCCGCCGACGCGTTTCCCCTCATAGTAGTAATTGGCGTAGAATTTGCTTCGGCTCAGCGGGATCAGCAGGGATTTCGCTTCCGCGGGCCGCGCGCCTTGTCGCATCTATACGGCTTTCCTAAACTCCGGATGTGGGAGGATGGGGGCTAGCTAACGCCGCATTGGCACGAACGGCTAATCCCAATAGACTTCCTTCACCTCGTCAAAGAGGGCCCTCACTTCCGGGGTGGGCTCCTCATAGGCCCTGATGAAATCCGTTATGACTTCCTCCGGCACCCACTTGTATTCGATCCTTTGTTTGTTCCTTCGGTAGCAAATCGAGTAGTCGTGAAACCTGATCATATAAAGGACCGCACGGTCGTAGCCAACGAGGCGCTCCATATAGTATTTCCGACGGTAGTTATCCGTGAAAGTGCTGTCCTCGATGAGGGTGCACTCGCCCTTTTGGGAGGCTAGGAAGGCATTGCCTTCCCGGATCATCTCGTCATAGAGGACGCGACGGTCCTCGGGGAAGAGCCGGTAACTGCCCATAACCTTTTTGCGGACCTCGTCGGTGTCCACGACGAAGGTGTTCGGGTGCGTCTTGGCATAGGCTTTCGCGAAGGTGCTTTTGCCGCTTCCGGGGACCCCGGCGAGCATGATGAGGGTCTTCATACGAGTTTCTTCCTCACCCAACTGCTGAAGAGATCGATCCCGACGACGAGGATCACGACCCCGAGGATGCAGGAACCCATCATGTGGTAATGGTCGCGCAGGGCCGAGAGGGAGTAGCCGATCCCGCCTTCGCTAAGGAGGATGACGCCGAGGATCGTCGCGGTCCGGACGTTGATGTCGAAACGGTAGAGGGCGACGGATAGGAGATTCGGCCGCACCTGCGGCATGACCCCGAGATGCACCCGCTGAAAGGCGTTCCCGCCGCAGGCGCTGATGCTCTCGAGGGGTTCCATGACGATTCCGTCGATCTGGTCGCCATAGAGCTTTCCGATCATCCCGATCGAATGGATGCCGAGGGCCAAAATTCCCGAGACGGCGCTTAGCCCGGTGAACTTCACGAGGATGATCGCGAAGATGAGTTCCGGGAAAGTGCGGATGGAAATGAGGAGGATCTCGGAAATCCAAGCCCATTTGCCGCACAGTTTGCGGGAGGCGAGCAAGCCAAACGGCAAAGCCAGGAGCGAGGCGATGAGGGTTCCGATGAAGGCCATCGAGAACGTGACGAAAATCTGGTAGATGACCCCTTCCGAGAAAGTGTATGACCCGATCCCGAAGAAGTAATCCCAGTCGAGCGTGAAGAGCATCTCGATGTTGCTCCAAGCCGCTCTGGGATTCGAGATATTGACCAGTTGCTTCCACATGCTGAGGTCGTCGTTCATGTAGATGAGGGCGCACACGAGGGCCGCGACGAATAGAAGCGTGATGACCCAATGGTATGGCTGATGCCGATAGGCGTCCTCGGGACTCGAGAAATGCTTGAAGTGCTTGGCGGATATTTCCTCCATGAGCATCATGATGAGAAAGGCGAGGATAAGGGCGAGCGAAGAAAGGCTCCAGCCGCTAGTGAAAATGCTCATCTCATTTTCCTCGCGACGAAATTGGTCACGATCTGAAGGAACATGACCTCGATAAAGAGAGGAAGGAGCAGGGCCCCGACCTTATCGTACTGGCCTTGGCCGATGCACTCCTTCATCGTGTAGCCATAGCCTCCGGCCCCGACGTAGCCGAGGATGACGCTCGCGCGGATGTTAATCTCGAAGGTATAGAGGAAGTTGGCGAAGAACATGGGTTTGATCTCCGGATGAAGGCCCAAATGCACGGCCTGCAGCGTCGTCCCCCCGCATGAGCGGGCGCTTTCGAAAGGCGACATCTCCAAGGTCTCGATGTATTCGTACATGAGTTGGTACATGATGCCGATCGTGAAGATGGTCATCGCCGCCACGCCCGAGACGGCGCTATAGCCCCAGAAGTTCTCGAAAAACATGGCGAGAAGCATCGTCGGGATGGTCCGCAGAAGGTCATTGACGACCCGAACCGGGGTCCTTAGGCAAGCCTTGGACGTGATGTTGCGGGAGCTGAGGTAATAGACGGGGATCGAGAGGATGGCCCCGATGAGGCTCGAGATGAAGCACATCTCGGTCGTCTGCCAGATGGTATGGAGGGCGTCGTTCCCGACGTAGTGCCACCACCCCGACCAGTCGTTCGTGCTGTAGGCCATCGGGGTGAACATCGCGACGAAGATGGCCCCGAGCTGATCCCACTTGAAACCTTTGAAGGTCTTGAAATTGATGGCGAGGAAACAGAGCCCGAACACAAGGAGGAGACCGCAGACGGAAACGATGGCCGCATAGGGCTTCTTTTTCCGAATCGTCCGCACCTGGCTCCCGTCCCGCTCAGGGGACAAATCCACCCTCACATCATAAAAAAGATGGGCGTCCTGCCATGCCTTCCTCTTCGCGGCCTTCGCTTCCTTCCGCTTTTCTTTCGCGATCGATCTCTCGATGGCCGTTTCCTTACGATCGATCACTTTTCTTGCCCTCTTCGATGCCGAGATTGTCGTTTTTGGTGAGCGAGCGGCCGTAGATGAGGATCGTCACTTCGTCCGTGACGTCCTTGGGCTTGCCGTCGAAGACGACCTTGCCTTCTTTTATGCCGATGATGCGCGAGGAGTATTTCTTGGCCAGGTCCACGTGGTGCATGTTGGCGATGATGGTGATGCCCATCCGGTTGATGCGCGCGAAATCGTCCATGACCGAAAGGGTGGTGATGGGGTCAAGCGAGGCGACCGGTTCATCCGCCAGAATCAGTTTCGGCTTTTGGGTCAAGGCTCTCGCGAGAGCCACCCGTTGCTGCTGGCCGCCGGAAAGCTGGTCGGCGCGGACGAAGGCCTTATCGAGGATCCCGAGTTTGTCGAGCGAGGATAACGCCAGGATTTTCTCTTCTTTCGAATAAAGGCCGAAAAGAGTCGAGAACGTGTTGTGGTAACCGACGCGGCCCGCCAGAACGTTATTAAGAACGCTCGAGCGTTTCACGAGGTTGAAGGATTGGAAGATCATGCCGATGTTCCGCCGCTCAAGGCGCAGGGCTTTCCCCCGCAGCTTCGAGATGTCGACGCCGTCGAGGAGGATCTTCCCCTTCTCGATGTCGTGCATCCGGTTGAGGCAACGGATAAGCGTGCTCTTCCCCGCCCCGGAAAGACCGATGATCGAGACGAACTCGCCGTCTTTGACCGTGAGGTTGATATCGCTAAGGGCTTTATAGCCGTTAGGGTATATTTTGTCGACGTGTTCGAGTTCAATCATGGCTTTCTCTTTTCGGGGGGTGGAAGATCAATCGTTATCGGCTAAATCAGGCGATGGCGTTGCCGTCGGCGTCGATCTGGCCGTTCATGGCCTTGATCTGCAAGGCTTTGGCGGCGTCGTCGAAGCCCGGGAAATCGTCGGCCTGGACTTTGTAACCAGCGCGCGAGGCGGAAAGAAGGACGCCGACTTTGCCCGGATTCAGTTCCGTGGCTTGGGCGTAAGAGGCGGCCGGCAGGAACGCGGCGTCGATGGTCTCGCTGACGAGAGCCTGCGTCACGAGTTCGTAGCCGCCTTCGGCGGTGCCGACGGTAAGCGAGAAGCTGAACTTGTTGTCGACCGCGGCGTCAAGGAGCGGCTCAAGCGCTTTGGCGCGGGTGGCGAGCGTCGTCGGATCGTTGCTCGGAACGAGCTCGATCGAGATGGTGTTGTCCTCGACGTTCTTCGGGGCGGTCACCGGCGTCGCGATGGCGCGGGAGACGCTCTTGCCGCTATGGTCGCGGGTCCATTCGTACATCTCGCGGGCCTTGTCGTAATCGCTATCGGCGGCATCGACGTAGCCGGTGTGCGAATAGATTTGATAAAGGAGATAAGCCCCGGTTCCTTCGGTGTTCTTGTCCCCCTGCTTCACCACGGTCTTGAAGGCGGTCTTGATGGCTTCCTGCTTCTCCTCGCTCAAGTCGGAGCGGATGGAAACGGTGTCGTTCATGATCGGATCGGTGATGGCGACGGTATAGGTATTGAGGAAAAGATTGTCGTTGCCCTTGTACTTGCTGTCGGCCTGGACGTAGGCGCTGCCGTAGCGGGTGTCCATGAAGCCGCAGACGACATCGAGCTTGCCCGTGAAGAGGGAGTCGATGCTGTCAGGGTAGGTCCCCTGGTCGACGCCGATCACGGCCTTGGCCTTGTCGTCGGCGCTGAGGGCGTCGTATTCGCTCTGCGTCTTGAAGCCGAGCGTATAGCCGTTGTTATAGAGGTAGTAGTTCGGATAGACGGTGCCCGAGCTGGAGGTGGAGCTCATATGGCCCCAAACGGCGCCGGCGTCATGGAGTTCGGCCAGAGTAACGGTCCCGTCTCCGTTGGCGTCGAGGGCTTTCTTCCCGATGTAGGAGCGAGCCTCATCGCGAAGGCAGAACATAATGCCCGAATAGTACATGACTTCGGTCGACGATTGTTGGCCCAGATACTTATAGGCGTTGCTCGCGAGCGGCGTGACGGTCGCGTCGATGGCGTTTCCGGTTCCGCTGGAGCAGGAGGCTAAGGAGCCTGCGAGAATGATGCTGCCGACGATTAACGTCTTAACCAAATGCTTCTTCATTTTTCCTTCCTTCGGGGCAATGCCCCATTAACGGCCAAACGAGAGAGCGAGACAGCGAAAACCGCGCTTCATTCGCGTGCACGTCGAATGGATCGAGGCTTATACGAATCCCAATGATCTTTCATTTGCCGTGCCTCATTTTAGGGTTTGGAGCCAAGGCGCGATACCACATTATCAATGAAAACGCTTTTGCTTGGAAAAGGTTGGCGAACGGGTCGCCGATGAGCCAAAATATAAGACCAGCCAAATATGATTTCCGGCTTTTGCTCAGGACGAAGACCCCGGATGCGAAGTTCTTTAGTATACGCATTTCATAAAGGAATAACGAAGTGATATTGCGATGGCCGTGAGCGGAAGCGGCCTTCAAAGCAAACAAGCGGTTCTTCGCATTCCGGGCCCATTCTTGCAAACACGATTTTTCCTTATGCCTTGATCCATTCAAAAAAACAATCGGCCATCCAACGTGAAAAAGGATAGATAAAAAACCGCAAGAACCGCATTCGAGCTTTTTTGTTTTGCCAGCCAACCGGATTACGGACCCAAGCCGATGGGGCTCTTAGGGAATATCGCAAACCACGAAAAGCGTGGTTGACAATGGCTTTGGTATTTTGATGGCGACTTAAAAAGACGCTTATCTAGGCTTTCAGAATATTCAATGGGACCACATGTATTCCTCCCTCGATCGTATAAGAAGGCCCGCTGGCGGTGACAATCATCATGAACAACGGTTCTTTCTCCCCGGATTCTCTGATTCTTTGTCTTAGGGATAACAGGTTCTTTCTCCCTTCATTAATGAAACCCTCCCCACCGAGTTTTGCCTCGATTAAGGCATATTTGCCATTATCAAGCCTCATAACTGCGCCACACTCAAACCCGTTGCTGTCTCGATAATGCTCGATTTGCCCAGAAAGATATTGCGCGTAAACCGACAGATCCCTAATGATCATATCTTCAAAAAAGAACCTGAATGTCTTATGGTCGTTAAGAAGGTCCTCAGGTGAGATCTTAAGAGAACCTGCCGCGATAGAAGCATCGACAAAATGGCGAGTCGGAGTGGTAATTAACGCGGTTTTGCTCCTTAATTTGGGTTCCATGCATTGATGTCGCTTATAACGTAAAGATCGTTTAATGCCTCCACGTATTCATCGAATGTCGATTGGTCTAGCAGCCTATCATCGTTTTTGTTGATATCATTCAACATGCTTTTTCTGCGCGCCGACGTCGAGGCGTTCCGGGCATAGCCTCATAAAATCATCCTGAATATTTCCGGCTTCTTGTTTCTGAATTTCCTGTTTTCGGAATTCTCAAAGGCAAAAAGGGTCATGGGGCGCATTTCCGCCGTTACGATCCTCCTAGACCCCGAATGGATGATTCCGCTCATATCGGCTGGAGTGGAGTTTCCTGTGAAAATAAACTAGCCAAATTTATTTTCTCTATGGTCAATCTCGGTTTTGGTCACGTTCCATAGTTCTGGCACGTGCTGCCGTTCGTCTATCATCCGTGGATTGTCACCAACCAAAATGGCTTCTGGGTCGCTATCCACAAGTTTGATTTTCGCTTTTGTGTCGATCGCGTATTCGCATTTTGCATACCTTTCACTTGTGGTTGTCTTGCCACTAAAAAACATACTGTTTACTCAATTCAAACAAAGTAACAAGATTCTCCAACGAATCACTGATAGCCTCTTGATTACTATCAAGAGAAGTTAGGGTCCCCTTAGCAACCTCAGCTTGTTTCACGGAGAAAGAAACATCATACGTGTTTTCTTCCTCGCCTTCCTCGAAAGCAAATGATACATCGCCCAATTCCCAATTGGCTAAATGTAAGGCTAAAACCTCGAATTGAAGTGCCATCGCGATAGAATCGTTATTGAGTTCGGCTTTCATCTCTTGGCCTTTAAAACGAAGATCGTATCTTTTAGCCCTTAAATCCTCTAAAGAGATTGGAACAGTTTCAAAGTAATATACTATATCTATAGCATCAGAATTTTGAGGTACCCAATATCTTTCGTGATTATATACTTTGAAGATGTCGTAAAAATTACGATATTCCTCGAAAGTATTAAACGTATAGCGACCTCTTACTAGCCCGTGTTCTCCGCCTTCAATAACATCAGAACTTTGTGAAACGGATGGAAAATTAGTACATCCTGTTAATAATATTAAAAACGACAATGAAAATGTCATTGGTATTCGAGTTCTCTTCATAAATCTCATCATCCCCTTTAAACAACTACAAAATGACGATTCGTTGACTAAATTTAGTATAGCAATAATTGTTAGCGCTTTCAAATTTTAGTACTTATTCTTTGCTGTTGCAGTTTTTAGTGTGTTTATCCCAGCCTCAATCTGAGTGGTGATTCAAGTATCGAGGTCTCCGAAGTTCCTGCTAATGTACTCTTTGATGTCATAGTTAAGCTGGGCAAGAACGATGTCTTTAGCCTTGTTGAGTGCAGTGATTTGAGCGTCTTTAACAAACTCGCCTTCTTTCTTTGAAACTTCAACATAGGTCTAGAACACGCACTTTACGACATCCAAGACTATGGTAGTAGCCTCAATCAGGCACTTCTCGGTCTTCTTGTTATCAATCTTGCTGGATATCCACTTGATGAGCAAGTGGATTATATATAGTCCACTTTTTAAAAAACATACATGCGTATGTATTGATGTAATAAATAATGTCGGTTTGTATAAAATCGTTTAACGAGTGCAACCCCTAACACAATCCATTTAACGAGTGGGCCATATTTTTCTCTAAAAAGTGCATAAAAATTTAATTTAGCATGGTCTACATCAGTTTCTTATTTAAAAAGACGATATAACGCCGTTATTGGCGCAAAAAAGCGACACCCATTTGTATCACATTTATCGTTCTAATATGGTGCCCACCCAGCCGGACTCGAACCATCGGATTTCTACCAGCAAAGAATTTTGAGTCTGATTCAGTAGAAAAAGCCTTCTTCAATCAGGAGTTTCAATAGAGCCAACAGAGACTTCCCATCCTTATCGTTTGGCAAGGAAAAAGCGAATCCGATGTCTTTTTCCTTTGAGGCAAGGATGTTCTTCCGATATTGGTCTTCACTAACGCCTTTAGCGTAATAAGTCGAAAGATAATCGACGACTCCGAAAGCCTCAAACGTATATCCTTTCAATTGCCCGATGCCAAAGCCAAGAGCGTCTTCCCTTTTCAGTTTCGTGGAGACGGACGCGCCTTCCGTGCTGATTTCGATATCGCATAAACCATAGATGCTGATAACCGGTATGGGAAAATATTCGATCCGAAAACCCCCATTGCCATCTTTGGCGTAGTGACCATTAAACCAACCGTCTGTGATTTTATAACGGCCTTTTAAAAAGCCTAATGAAGAGACAACTTCTTTTCGTTTTGAATCCAGCGGTTTATAGAATGAATTCAATTCATCGGTATTCATGATCTTTTTTGCCTAACATTTCATTACTATATATCAATTTTATATCCACTGATGCAATTGTTTCGAAAGCAATCGGGTTTCGTTCTCCCAAGGCAAATCCTTTGCACCTCTTCCGTCTAATGAAATGGCAAGAAGCCTGAGCGAAAAGCCCCCGAAACTCCGAACGAGACCACCAAAATCCTCTCAGCGGTATCATTCATGAAAAACAAAAAAAACGCCAAGACTTCGTTGCCTCGTCGTTCATCGAATCTCACGATGGAACCGTACGACACATTTGATACAAAACGCACCCCCCATCGAAGCAAACAACCCCCAAACACAGTATATGGATCAAATGAATTATCAAAGGGTGCTCATACATAATCAGTTCTTTAATGAAGTGATTGGGACGACATAAACGCCATCAGGTCTTTTATATGCTGCATTAGACAGCCCACAAATAACACATAGTGTTTTAGCTGACTTTCCTCCGGTTTTCTTTATATCGTTATCAATTCTGTTCCGAGTGTTTTATCAATTCTGTTCCGAGCGTTTTGCAAATTCTGTTCCGAGTATTTATTGCTTTTTTATATTATAAACCATCAAAATTATCCCAAGATGCACTGAATCTTCATTAGGTGTTCTTCTTAATAGAATGATTTTTCTATGCCGCACTCTTTTACTCCAAGCCCAAATCCTTCTTCATTTTTATAGGCAGAACCTATATCAATATGAATATAACCAACGCTTGCAGCGTCTTTTACGCATATTGCAGTATCTTCGTTCTTGATTTTTTAAGTGCCAAAACCGATTTTTGGTACTTTAAATTCGTTCTTTATACTTGTTAACACAATCAAGTTTGAATTCTGATGTGTATTTCATGAAAATACCCCTTTCCTGTTTTTGTTCAGGATTAGGGGTACAGTTCATCGGTGAGATTTTTTAATCGAACTGCACGACAAATTTGATACAAAATGCGCCCCCCCAGCATAATCCATTTAACGAGTGAGCCTTATTTTCATCTGAAAAGGACGCAAAAGCATCGATCCTAACACGATCAAATTTACCTATTAACTAAAAAAGCCACTATATAGCGCCATTTTATACAAAAAAATATGACACGATTTGTGTCATATTTATCGTTCTAATATGGTGCCCCAGGCCGGACCCGAACCGGCACGAATTATTCATTCATTGGATTTTGAGTCCCTTGAGTCTGCCAATTGTCGTTTGACTTTGGATTAAGACAATGAAGGCTTCTCCAGAAGGCATCGGAATTCCCGTCGGAAGCTCCCTTTTTAAGCCCCTCTCGTTTGACGTTGTTTTAAGGCGTTTTTGGAGGTCGTGCGAGAACATCATGCGAGAACGTTTCCGAAGAATCCCACGGACGCGGCATCGGATGGCATTATGCGAGAACAAAGGCCGGCGTTATATTGGCCTAACCTCTGCCCGAAATCATTATAGGCAATATGGTAAATACATTTAAATAATATTGCGTTTTGCTGTAGAACTTTAACATTTTTGCTGAGGTTCTACATCATTTCCATGGTTTGCGATCAAAAACGGGCAAAGCCGAGACTTCAGCCGTCTCCGTTCTCGCATAAATGCAGTACTCATAATGTTTCGTGCGCGACATTCCTACGCTCGTATGCCCACGTTTGGGTGGACGATTTTTCCGCAATCCGCTTTCCGACCCCGTTTTCGGGCCTCATGTCGGAGATCATGCGAGAACATCAAGGCATACATAATCAAAAATAAAACGCCGGTAATCCAGCGTTTGTCCAATGTCTTTGGTGCCCCAGGCCGGACTCGAACCGGCACGAATTATTCATTCATTGGATTTTGAGTTTCTTTTGAATCCAACGCTGGAATGATATGCGTAGGAGCCTAGTCGCCTAGAACCGAACAATTAGTTCGATGCTATCGGGCTATTTCAGGAATGCCATGTATTTCTTGCGAACCTTGCCGAACCTAATTACACGGAGATTTTTTCGATTTTGAGTGGAAAACCTGAGTGGAAGACGTTTCCACTACTGAGAGTGGAACTTTCGGTGCGCTTTGGTGCAGGAAACTGATGGTTTCGGATGGCTGTCGGTTGGCTTTTTGACCTAACCAATTAGCCTATGGATAATATAACATTTTTTATAGGGAACTTCTATTAGTTAAACTTTATGAAGTAGACTTTTTTTAGATTTATTTTGTGGGAATATGAACTTCTAATATTTGACTGGTTGCTAATTTTATCCATTCGAGTTTTTGAAATTGTCTTTGAATTTCCATACCCCAATTAATGCTAATTTTATCCATCTCTTTTTGAATGTTATCTTCGGTAAGCTCGTTAATAGGTAAAGGTTTATTGAGTTGATAAATACTACCATGCCATTGCTCACTATTAACCAATCTGTTTACTTTTTCTTTAAAGGGAAGGTTTTCTGGAATTGCTTTTCTTAATCGATATTTGGCCAGTTCCCAAATTTCCATTACCCTATCGCCTTTTTTTGAAGCCTCTTCCTTAGCCTTAGATAATTGGTCTATAAAATCTTGTTCTTTTAATTCTGGCTGACTTCTCCAATACTCATTTAAAGATTCTTCTTCCTTTTTTTGAGCGCTTTCAATTTGGCGATAATCAGATTCTTTATAATTTGCTATATAAGGACTATCGCTAACTATTGGGTTGTTGCCATACCAAATCTCTTTGACTACTGGGGGCTTTACTGAGAAAAGCCTAGAACCTATACTAAAGTCAATTTTTGATATACCCAAATAACTTGTAATAAATGAATCTTTTCGATAATACAAATTTAATAAATATAGAGCAGCCATAGCATTAATCAAAGCTTTAATATTTCCTTTTGGTAAAGAAACATATCTATCGTGTTTCACTGCTTGATAAGCTCTTTCCCAATAAGTCCCTTGCCTTTTGTGAGCTTCTTTAAGCGGCTTTAGAATAAAATTCTCTTCCTTTGTTAAATTGAATCCTGGGTAAACTACCATAACAACCTTGTTGTGGGTTTGCCATTTAATATCAATAAGTTTTAAACAGTCTTCATCAAAATAAATAGAATTATCTCCTCTTGCCTTTGTGCCTCCATTTTCAAAGTATAGTTCTTTTGATATTGCTTCTATTTGAACACAACAATTTACAAGTAAATCAGCAATAAAAGGAGAGAAAGTCTCCAGTTGAGAATTGCAAGGAGCATTTTGAGTTCCTTCTTTAGATGATAATTGTATTTCATCAGTTACAAAAATGTACTTAGTAACTTCAAGCACTTCTTTTTCTAAATTTAAATATGTTTGCCAAAATATTTCTGATTTATTCATAATTTAACTCCGTTCTTTTAGATATTTCTTATTATAATTTTACTTCAAGCCCTAGGTAATATCTATGGTTTATAGATTGATCCTATATTTACTGAAAAACATTTTTTCGGCTTGCTTTCTGGCTTTAATTGCTTCTCTTTTTAATTTAAATCTACCAATAAGGTGATTCTTTCTGGCTAGCATAATCTGAGCAACCCACTGTTCCCTATCTTTGTCATAATGAACGCCTGTAAATCCAGAGGTATTGTTCTTATTAATCTTTCTTCCTTTTTTGATCGAGGATAGGCATGTACCATCAATAAAATCATTCTTTAAAGAAGAAACATTAGACTGATTTTCTTTGTTCTTGCATCCACATGATTTGGTCTGCCCATGAGTAAGACAAGTGGATGAAACGATACACTCATTGCCACAGTCGCATTTGCATCTTCACCAGGTCTTATTCTTCTTTCTCCCGTCTAAACCAATTACCAAAAGTCGACCGAATCTCTTTCCAGTTAGATCTTTGATTTCATGCTTTAAGCAACCGCAAGATTTAGTGTGGCCGCTATGTAGCTTATTGACATCTACTTCAGTGAGATTTCCGCAATCACATTTACATAAGAAAACAGTAGTTTCATGAACTCTTTCCCCTGTGTCTTTGATAACTACCAGATGACCATAGCGTTTGCCAATCTCGTTCATCCTAAATCCTAATCAGCACTCTTTCATTAAAACGGCAACATAGGTATCAATCTCGTTGTTATAAACGACAGATACACACTTCCATCCACTTGAACCCCAAGTATTAAGTTCAGCTTCTAGTGATGACTTACTCGATTCTTGAATAACTTTGTATTTAAAAGACATTTTCAATTCCTCCTTATTCAATATTAATAGGATCTTTCCTTTATTAATATTTTACCATAAAACAGCCTATAAATCAGCACTATTTGGCAAAAAAGGCACGTTTTTGGCGTGCCCTAATCCATTTGCTTATCTTTCTTTTTATCGATGTTTAATATGTAATCGCTAAGACTATCAACTGAGACTCTGTTTTGTTCCTCATCGAAGTGAGCATAGATACCTTCAGTAGTTGTGATTGTAGAGTGACCAAGGTATTTTTGAATATCTTCCATTCTGATGCCAATATGTCTAAGCATTGTAGCACAACTGTGTCTAAGATCGTGAAACCTGATTCTTCTAAATTCGTTCTTTTTAAGAAATGAAGCAAAGTTTTCGGTAAGCCAGTCGACTTTGTACCTATCACCATTCTCTCTAACATAGATATAGTCATCAAATTCATGATTGTAGGAGTTACCAAATGTCTTTCTCCACTCATCCTGTTTCACCTTCATTCCTAAAAGCATGTTTTCAATGATTCCGTTCTTATCGAAAGGGAGTGATCTGAAGGATTTTTTAGTCTTGGTTGTGTCAGAACCTATCTCAACTCTCTTACCATCGACCACCGCTGCTGTGACTGTATGTTTAATTGTGAACTTCCTATATTGGAAATCTATGGCATCCCATTTCAGCCCAACGATTTCTTCTCGTCTTAAGCCATAATAAGAAGCCATAAAGATAGGAAATTCTAAGGGCGTTCCTTTTGCTTTCTCTAGCAAGGCATCAATCTCTTCCTTGTTATAGTAACTATGTACGAACTCCTTCTTTTTAGGCTTTTCAGCTCGATCGGCGACATTGGTTAGGATAAATCCCTTTTTGAAGGCATATTGAAGGGCTTTTCTAATGTTGGCGTGAAATCTGATGACAGTATTTGGATTCCTTGTTTTCAGCATCTCAGCGTAGAACTGCTCTAAATCCTCAGGCGTAATATCTTGAAGATAGATTCTCTTTTTTCTGAAATAAGGATCGATTATGTTGTAGATATTGAAATGGTAGCCAGTATATGTTGTTGGCTTAATTTCCGGTTTGACTTTGTCGAGCCAAATCTTCATGAAATCAGAGAAAAGAATTAAACCATTCTGAAGGTTTTGAGCAACCTCAGCAACACTATCTGATGCTGATTCTTCCTTGATTTTCTTCTGGACATCAAGCTTCTTCATCCTGCTCATATCCTCTTGAATAGGGTTAAGACCCAATCTGAGTAATACTAGATTTGTCTTAACTATGTCCCCTGGTTGAAAACCGCTTTTTAGGGCGATAAGTATCCTTTTCGCTTTATTGGTGTTACCTTCTACATCGAGTTTAGTCGAAATCCATTTTTCGACTCTCTTTCCGTAGTTATCTCGCCAATACATAACGACAAAGTACTTGCCTTTTGATTTAACTAATCTCCCGGAAGTCATTACATGTACGCCTCATTCGAAGCTTTGTTTCCGTCGGCTTTGTATGGATACATTGGGATATCGTTTTTAGGAGTGTTCCCTTTGCTCTCATCATCCAAGCCCATGAAGTTGACATCATCTGTCATATTAAAGACAAACTCTTTGACTTGTCCTTTGGTAAATCTCCTGCATCTACCAATACGGAAACTCTTAATCTTATCGCTGGCAACAAGTTTATTAACCATTCTGTCACTTATAGTTAATAATTCCGCCACTTGGACGATATTAAGGATTTCTGGGCAGTTATCAAACGTCAACTTTTCTTTCTTTTCATTCATGCTTTTTTAGCTCCTTTCATAGTCCAAGAACCTCAATGGCACTTGTGGCTATATCTACATACCAACGTGGATCATCTTCATAACCCAAATTGGCATCCCTTGCACTTTTCATGTCTATTCCCATTTTGTAGGAATACGAATGAAAGGCTACTTCTGCTTCTAACGATTGGATTGACCTTCTATGAGGTATGCCCATTCTCTTCCATTCGTCATTTATGAATGAGCATATCTGAAGCCTTTCTTTCCTATTAAACGAATAACAGTCAAAGACAACGGCTTCACAACTATCAAACTTTAATCGGCTTTCTTTCTCAGAATCGAGTCTCAGCACTACTTCGTTATCGTTTACTTGATAAGTATTGAAACAACTGTATCTGCTAATATCCAACGAGTTTCTTATGAAGAAACAAATAGATATAGATAACAACTGAATCAAAGCATAGCCGATTAGAAAACTAACCCATCTCTTGCTGTGATTTTTCCTTCTCATAGGCATCTTTTCGAAATGCAATATCGTCTTTAGTGAAGAATCCGTAATATTCCTTAGGTCTAGGAAAACCAAGCTTTGAATATTCCTCTTCAAGACCTTCCTGCAAGTCCTTAAGACCATCCTGAAGCTTTCCGCACTCGAAGTATCTCCATCGATTGTCTTTCCCATAGACATAGCAGTATTCAATCCAAGATGAGGGATCATTGATCTCTTCTAGACTCATCAGCTTTGCTTCCTGGTCTTTTTCTCCTCTATCTCTTCCATAGAAGACCGTGACACCTTCTTGCCTATCATCAAATTTATGAGGTTTCGAGGGGTCTGGATCAATCATAGGGTTTAGGCAACTCATATTTCCTAATTCCATGAGACGATCAACTCTTTCCCTCAGGTTGTAGTTGTCCATAAGCATGGCGCCGTTATAGGTGAGGTAGCCATCACTATGGCAATAGACGCCAGTGTAAGTCCCGTCTTCATTTTCACGGCATATATAGCTTCGTGTACTCATTAATTCTCCTTTCTGGAGGGAGGTTGTTGCCTCCCTCTAAACTGAATCTTTTCAACTTAGAAAACGTGGTTTGTGACTCCTGTAGCTATCCCTGTGACAGGAATAGCATCCATAGATAATCCAAAGGTCTTCGTATAGGATTGGTTATTAATTGTGCAGGTAAAGTCGATGATTGGAGTCGTTCCGTTGAACTGTGTTAAGAACTCAGATCTAGCAGCCTTCCCTAAGTACCAAGTACTTTCACAGAAATTGTCTTCATCAGTGCTATCGGCATCGGACCACTGCCAGTAATAGGAATAATTTTGTCCTTTAGTGGTTAGGAAGTCGTTGGATGAGAAGGCGGTTGAGAAGAAAGTAGCACAATCACTTGCAGACAAACCAACGAGGTCTCCTAATGTCTCATCCCAAGTACTGCAATTCATTGCCATATCGTCACATTCGGCATCCATATAAGCTTTGGCTTGAGTACCAACCCAATTGGTGAAACTGGCATTCCACTTATAAGTTGCGTTTCTGATTTCCTTATCAACGCTGACAGAACCACCAGTAGTAACGATGGTCGGTTTGATAGTAGGAATCTCACCTTCGGTCAAGGCAATAGAGTCAGGTAAAGTCACAGTAAGCTTCTCTTTGAAGTCGAAATTGACGGTTCCTTTGATATCAGGATTGCTTGCGGCATAAAGAGTAAGAATTGCTCTTTGTGTGAATACGGCTTTGCAATGAACCGTAATCTTGGTGTGAGTCGCATCATGATCAAAAGATAAGACATCACTAGGTACTGCACTTCCGTCCGCATACTTTAGTTCTGCTTTGATTTCATCGGTGTAGATTACAGGCGTGACGGTATAAGTAATCTCAAATGAGCCATAGGCATCACCGCTTTGACTGGCGGCATAGTATTTGGAAGTGATTGCGACACCAGAATTTTCATCGACATCAGCGACTGGCTCTTTGTCATCGCTTGTTTCAGAAGTGGTATTTTGCATTCTTCCGATTAGGTAGCCAGTCGTACCGGCAACACCTAAGGCGAGTAACGAAGCTAAGCTGATAAGAGCAATTTTGACAACCTTCCCACCATTGAATTTTTTGTTTTGTTTTTCCATTTTGTTTTTCCTTTAAGCCATCTCAGGTTGAGGCTTCTTGTTTTCCTCTTCCCATGGCTTCTTTTCGTATGTTCCTTTTTTCTCGTTGTATTCGAATTCGTCTCCACAACCCCAAAGGTCGAAAGCCAGTTTATAGGCATCTCTTCCTTGATCTGGGAATGTCCCCTGATAATCAACCCTTCCGTTTTGGAGGAGCATATAACCAACGTGTGAGCCGATTTCCTCATTGCTATAGAGGAAGGCAAGTTTCATATCAGGATGTTGCTTTGATAGTTCAATCACAACAGGAATGGCAGGATCCCAAGCCGTTTCAAAAGTGAAACTTTTCTTGTCCCACTCAGTGTTGGCAGAGTTCCATTTGGTACCCCAATTCTTGACTGACCATTCATACCAATTCATGGCACCATGTTTCTCAACGTTATTGACCATCCTCTCTCCAAGAGACACGACTTCATCGATCTTGTCTTTGTATTTTTCTTGAAGGGATTTAACCTTTTCCTCATCTAGTTCCAATGTGTTGGAAACGAATAGATGGTTCTCCATCAGCTTTTTAATCCTGATGACCTCTTTTTCAGCAGCTTTATCTTCATTGCTTCCGAAATAAGGGCATTTAGGACTCTTTTTAGTGATGAATAACGACAATCCGTCGTCACTTCTAGAACCAAATTCAAGATTCATGTCATCTGGCATCTTGACCACGGTATTGAAATCGAAGCAGTCCTTCTCTTCATCAGAACCTGTGGAAGCGTGCTTTTGTCTTATCTCATCGATGAATTCGCTTTTCCCAACGATGATTTTGTTTTTTACCCAATTAGGCATAGATTTTTAATCTCCTTTCGCCTATCTCTATTCGAGTTCAGGCTCTTTCTTAAGTGTCTCGTCTTTTTCGTCATCATCTAGGTATTCACACCAAGGGTCTTTATAGAGGTCTCTTGACTCATAACTGACGTCATCCCCCTCGTCTTTATCGAACACAGAGGATTCCTCGAATCCCATACCCGGTTCAACCGAATGAATGACAAGTCTTTTAACCTCGCATTCCTTGATGCTTTCTTTGATAGTTGGGCATACATGTCCATCTTCTTTAACGCCCGGATAGCCTTCGAATAAGCAGGAATAGATGCTCCAAGCGCAGTTACAACTGACTCTTAGGCAAGTCATTCCGTTCTTGTTGTTTTCTTCTTGAATGTCATTAAGGAATGTCCTAGCAAAGTATTTATTCTTCTTGTCGTTTTCTTCGGATTTTTCCGATAGGAACAACGATTTGAAGTTAGGAACGTTTCTTGTGGGTAGGACTACAGCCATATCGGTTTCAGCCCAATTTGGCATACGCTTCCTCCTCTAGGCGATAACGCTGCATTGAGCGGTAGCCTGTGCACAATCGACATAGCCAAGAATCATGTCTTCATCGAATCCTTCAAGTTCGTCATATTCCTCTTCCTCATCAGAGACTTTTAATCCAGAATCAGATTCGAACGCTTTCATAGAGAGGTAATAATCCTCAATGATTCCCTCGTTCAGGTAATAGCGGTAAAGCCATTTCCAAAGCCAAGGATCTAAATCTCCAATAATTACGACGATGATGTAGAAATGCCTGTAGAAGGCGATTCTTTCAGCATCGTTTACCATGGCGTTCATTCTTGCTTTTTCAGGGAAATCCCTGAATTTAGCCATAAATGAGCGATATTCGTTTCCGACCTTCTCTTGGATGAACTCTTTGCATTCGCCAACACTCTTTCGTTTGTTATCTTCCATTAGCTGGCCTCCATTTCTTCTTTAGCCAAGGCATCTTCAGATTCTTGGAACGGACCGATTACCTTGGCGTATCGGTAGGCTCCTTCAATCGACATGTTGTGAAGCATGTTTCTCTTGCAGTATTTGAGAGTCATTTCAATCTGTTTATCAGTAAGTGATATTGAGTTTCCTGTCTCTTCGTCATATCCGCAGAAGATCAATGGTCCGCAATAGACTTCCTCTCTTTCAGGAACGACGATATTTGTCTTCATCCCATTCATAAGGAAATTGTCATTGCAGATAATGCTCATCTGGTCATCTTTAGGGTGTGAGGTCATATCAATCAGACCTTCGCAGAACTTCGAGATGGTCTTGTAGTCATTCTTCATCTTTGTGACTTGTGCTTCCTCATTGGGAAGCTTGGTCACGACCGTGATTTTCACGGGCAAACTTTCTTCGTTTTCTTCGTCCATAAGGGTTCTCCTTTCAATTCATTTCGTATCTTCGGACTGTGTTTGCGAGACTTGTTTCGATAGTCACTCTTCCATAAGTGGAATCACCTCTGGGCGAATCCCATTTGTCTCGCATAAGTCCGCTTGTTCGGAAAATAGCATCAATTTGGTCGGGATTTTGAGTGTAGAAAGAAATCATGTTGACTAAGGCAAGGTCGGCACTGCTATGTGTTGCATACCCTGTTATGTCTCCAGAGAAGAGTCTTGAGAACTTATCTCCGCTTCTGCTCCTAAGAGCCTTTTCAATGACTCTTTGATCATCAAGAGTAGGAGTCATATAAACAGGTCTTGCTATAGGGTTTGGCTTTCTGACACCTAAGTATCTTTTTGCAACCTCACCAACCTTTTCCGTGTAGTCGATAAGCTCGTTATGACCAGCAATCATGTCACCAGTAACGCAACAGAATCTTTTGGTCTCGTATATCTCTAAGCCGATATTGTCATTACGCTTCATAACGCCATCTGGAAGCTTTCCTTTTAGGAGGATATGGATTCCAGTTCCGGAACAGCTTTTTTCGGCATAGGCTTTAGGAAATTCATTTAGCATCTTCGAGGCAAATTCAGATATGATACCGTTGTTATTGATTGAGTTGTCTATGTCTATGAAGACGATTCCTTCGGTTAGAACAAATGCTAAGCCGTCTAGATTGCCATTGGTTGCAGCGAAGCAATGTGCGGAATAGAAATCCGTCCAATCTGTAGGGTCGTTGCTCTTTGCGTGGCGGTAAGTTCGAGGAGAGATCATCACCTTTCCAAGATGTGAAACGCCTGGTTCTATCTTTTTAAAGTAGGCAACCCATTGCTTCTTGTCTTTAAGCTCCTGAGGAATGTTTCTTTCGAAGAATCTCATGCCATTTCCATTCCTCTCTGTTTCTGCTCCCCAGCCTGAGTCGGCAAGGGCATCGCAGGAGGATCTGGGCTCTCCTTCAACTTGGCTTTCCCCAAAGTTTTGTCCTCTTTGACGACATCCTTATAGATTTCTCTCTCGATGCCGCCAATCAGTCTTTTGCTGTGCTTAGAAATGACGTTTAGATTCTCTTTGAATTTAGAGATGTCGCCATCTGTCCAGCCTGAGATATAGCTGAAGTTGAAGTTCTGTGTATCAAGCCCTAAATAAGTGCAGACAACACAAGCAATTGACTCGGCCTCAACTTCTTTGATCTCTCGCTTTTCAAGCGGAGTGAGACCTTCAAAGTCTTTACGGTATTCGCTGTGAGCAAGAGCATGACCGCATTCATGAACGGTTGTGGAAACCTCCTGCAAATCGCTCATCCCTTCGAGGATTTTGATTTCCTTTGTCTGCTTATTGCATAGTCCATAACATCCTTCGCCAAGTTCTTCTTTTGTGGCGTAAGAGATGGTGAACCCCTTCTCCTTAACTACTTCGGATAGACCCCTAAGAATCTTGTCCTTGTTCTCCACTATTTTTGACTCGTCGAATTTGAAGGCAGTGATTTCCGGTCCATCAGTTTGGGTGACGTCAAAGACGTAGCCTTGTTCAAACGCAACTGGAATCGGAGCTTTGACCTTCTTGGGATTTCCATCTTTATCAAGGACTGGATTTCCGTTTTCATCTTTCAGTTCTTTTTCGACATTCTTGAGAATCGGAGAGAAGATCCTGATGGACTTTTCTCCAGGTATGACGTGTCGTCCCATCGTGTTCCATTTCTTCATTCCATGGACCGTTGATGCTTCTGGTTTCTGAATCAGAATATAGATTTGGTTGTTGAGCGAGTACTTTCCAAGATTCCCCATTGCGATAAGTACTTCTTTGTACTTTCCGCTTGTGATGAAATCATGCAGTTTAAGGTCGATTTCACCAGTGATTGTGTCCATTTCCTTCTTGCTCAATCGTTTAGGGACATACTTCTTTTTAGGAGTCCCTTCTACTTTTTTAGTTTCTTTTTCTTCCATTGTTTTTCTCCTTTCAATCGGATTTTTAGTCAAAGTGAAAGCCACGCGCATGCGCGAGATTTGTTCTTTGCTTTCACCTCATTTTCTGAGGTAAATTACATCGCCCATGTCCCCCTATCGAAGAGTTCTGAAGTGCATTCGTCAGTAACGATTGCTACATTCCCTCTTTCTTTTGGAGAGCTTATTAGGAAACAAGTTCCTCTTGGGTTGTGGATGATGCTGTCTTTCTCAAATTCATTTATTCCACCGCTATTCTCATAGAGTTTCATCAATTCGTTCATATCGTTTGGTGAGAGTGAGAAGATCATCGAATACTGGGATACGTTTATGATGGCTGTAGACTTTCTAGCAATTTCAGGAGTTCCAGCAAAATCCCTGACGTTTTGTGTGATGATAATAAGCATTCCATCGTATTTTCTGATTCGCTTTGCTAAGGAATACATAAAATCAAGGGCTATCGGATACTTCTCATCAATGAATAGATGGGCTTCGTCTATGGCAACCACAATCTTTCTGTTGGTGCCATTTCTGGTATTGCTATCCTTGTTACGTATTACCTCGTTTTCAAGCCACCTAAGAAGCAATAACATCTGTGCATTGGCCGTTGCGTCATTCTTGTTCGCTAGTAATCTTTGGAAATCAAAGGTTATGAATGCTTCCGTTGGCGAGAACGTCGTATATCCGTTCCATAACGAAGAGTCCCTTCCACCGCTTTTGAATCTATATAGATAATTGACCAACACTCTCAAGCAGTTTTGCTCATAGGCATCGCTAGCTTCTTTAAGTTTCTTATCAGCTAGAAGGCATAAATCTTCGAATACTGGGAATTCTTCAGACTTGATTAAGCTAAGATTTCTTCCTGGTCTGATATCTTTAGACGCATAGACTTCTTCGGTAAGCTTATTTAGAAGCTCCAAAGAATCCTGGTTGATTCCTTGTAACACCACCTTATAGAACTGTTCTAGAAATTGAAGATGAGCGTAATAACTGTTTGAACTTCCGCCTTCATCATCCATCGTTGTCATAATCTGAAACGGATTAATTCGACCCTTCTCACCATTAGAGGCGTCGATGACCGAGCCTCCAAGATTCTTTGCCAAAGTCCCATATTCAGATTCAGGATCAAGGACGTAAATCCTATCGCCTTCTGTAGCTAATCCAGAAAGGAGGGATTTTGTCGCATAACTCTTACCGCTTCCTGACTGACCAATGATGATCATGTTGGAATTGACATGAGTCAAATCCCTTTTGAACACATTTAGGAACACTGGCTCGGAATTCTCTCCAATTAGCAATCCTTTATCATCCGCAAGCAAATCATCAGAGAAAGGAAATGAGGCTGCTAATGTGGATGACTGAATGCCATAAGGCATCTTCACAAGGTCTTTAGTTGAAGGCATGGAAGTAATGTATCCATCCATTTGCCTTCCAAGCAATTCTGAGAAACCAAATCCCATTTCCCTTAAAGCATCCTTAACCAGCTTTTTGTTCGTGGCTTTCTTCTCTTCGTCATAGACCGTGACGATAACTGTCGTATCAAACAAAGTTTCATTGGACTGTTGAATGTCTTCTAGTAACTCTCTTAAGGTATCAAGATGAGTATCCGATTCCTGAAGCTGGCTTTCTTTTGAAACGTTTTTTGTTCCTATCTCTAGAATGGCGTTATCGATTCGCTTGATAGCTTTGCTTTTCTCAATAGGTTTCATCCTCATCACTACTTTAGTATTAGGAAGGCTATACAATCTTTCAGCCCAGCCATTAGGAACGGAAAGAGGAAATCTGTTAATCACTAATTCCGAGGCATTCTTTGTTTCTTGATGAAGACTCAATAGACCGAATTTTAGTGAAGTCGGATCAGAGACAATCTTCATCTCAGACCTAGGATCAAATTTTTCTCCATAGCCTGCTTTGATGAATGTGTATAGACTTTGCTCATCTAGCCTATTTGCCTTTATCCCACTTGCTACGAATGTTTCTATAGTCCTATCAAGTTTTTCGTTAATCGAATTGACGCTATAACCATTCAGAACCAAATAATAATGAGGAATCATCGTCTCAGAAGAATTCATCTCATCAATGCTTACCATCCTGAATTGAACTAAGTCAGCTCTAGCCATAAATTCATGGTCAGAGAGTTTCTTATCGTTCTTCATTGCGTTAAGCGTGTCGACTCTAGACATCTCGTCTTTCATTCTTTGATCAAGGACTAATGGAAGCTCTAGTTTCATTAGAGACCACTCCTCACTGTCAGAGACTGAATTGAGAATTCTGGCAAAGCAGCCATCAATTAAGTCATCTTGCCTCGTTTCATCGAGTATCTTGAAGTTGATAGGAGATATCTCTATCACACCTAACACGCTTCCGTCTTTCTCGTAGATGATTGAGTCCTTAACTTCCTTATAAGGGACAAGCGTGGATGAATCGTCTTTAAATCTCTTTTTAGAGAACAGGAACCTGAATAGGTGCCATATCTGGACATAGAGTCGGTTATCCCCAAGAGGAAGATAAAGAACAACTCCAAGACAGAGAATTCCCGTTGCTAAGTAGAATCTGAAAGAGAAGTTGCTCGACAAGGTTAAGGCAATTAAAGCTAAGGCGATTAAACCAATCACCATATCTGCAATCGTTATTCCTTTGTAGAAAGTAACCTTCACTTTGCTGTTCTTTGGAATTATTCTCATTTCTTATCTCCTCTTGGCTTTCGCCCGATTGTTTTTCTTTCCGAATCATCTCGTCTCATAACGCCATTAGTCTTCTTAGTCTTTTTGCTTTCGTTTCCAGTATTTCCTCCTTTTGCTTCCGTTCTAGCTTTAGGATCTAGCTTTCGTTTCTTGATATCGTCTGCATGGTTCATAACTGAATTGCCATGCAAGGCGTTTTTCAATCTAGGCATGAAATTCTTGCCCATAGCAATTACGCCGCCTTGAGAGACATCGTGGAGCATACCGGCTGGCATAGTCGCAAACCTTGTGACTCCACCAAGGACTTTTTGTGCTTTGTTTTGTTTCTTCTGTTTTTGAGGATCAACCTTTCTTCTATTGACGGTTCCAGAAGCTGAACTCTGTAAGGATTTAAGTCTGGTAGACCCTTTGGCACGGCTTTTGGAATAAGCAGTTCCGCCTACAAACTTTCCTATAGCTCCACCGACTTTGCTATTAACCGAGTGTGCTAGAGCCATTCCGCTTCGCATGTTGTAGACCATAGAAGCAAACTCATTTCTTCCTGATTCTGCTCCGCATAGTCTTGCGATGATGTCACTAGCTTTCGTAACGGCGAAACTTCCACCGATAAGGAAGAGCACATCCACTACTCCGTTTTGGAAGTCATTCTCGAAGAACCTGATCTCATAGACTTGTGGGATTATTAGGAAGAAGAGATTCATGACAAGGATGATTCCATAGGCTGAGAGGATTTTTCCAATCATGGTGTCCTTCCAGACTTTGAATCTGTTTCCTTCATCAAGCGGTATGGTTGATATGGACACAGGACTTACTAGATAGAGAAGAATGATATCGAATATTCTTTGAACGAATGTGATGCTCGGTAAGACAAACATCACTAGCATCACGAACCCTCCAAGTATTCCAATCAGGTAGTTCATCGACTGGATGTTGAAGTAGCTCTTCACCAAATCAATATTTCCATAGTCGAGTTCGCCAGAGACGAATTTCGAGATTATTTCATCCTTGTTTGAGCCAGTGAAACTATCGGCTCCTATGGTTGCCAGGAACTCGCCTCCTATTGTTGCGTGGGCACTTCCTCCATAAGGATTCATTGCCATGTTGATGGAGCTCATCACTGTGTTTGTAAGAACTATTCCAGCAAGCACTGTGAACGGAATAAGCACTGCGATGATGAAACTCTGCCCGCTCTTCTTCAGAACACTAAGCCAGTTCTGTTTCTCTTGATAGTTGGCTTTGATGATTGCGATTATCGTGAATACGACAAGCAGGATTACGCCAATGACGAAGATGATTAGGAACGTTCTTTTAATGGCGTCCGATTGAATGAGTGATGACAGTAAGTCGCTTTGCTCTCCGTTCACCTCGACAGTGTCTATGCCACATAGCATGTAGAAGATGTCCTTGATGAAATCGATGAGCTTGCAGATGAACATGAAGCACATATATAGGAAGCTGAAGAACATATCCTTCAAGGCTTCGATTAACTCACCGAGTATCATTGGGCTTCACCTCCTACATTTGGCTTTGTACCCAATTTTCAAGAATAGGTACGGCAATTTTTAGAGCTAGAATCAGAACGAATATGATTACGAATCCGACGATTGCTCCTAATAGATCCTTCTTGGCTTTCTCTCTGCTGTTCTGCTCATCTGCCTTGGAAATCTTTACTCCAAGGAATACGCAGTAGATCGTGCCTACCGCCACAACGACTGCGATAGTAGGCCAGAGAATGGCATCGAGTATTTCGAGAATCGGCTCTATGACCGGGTAGAAATCGATGCTAGATAAGACAACTGGTTTCATGAAATTTCCTCCTTTGCGTGAATGTTTTGTCTTCGTTATCGCCATGTGGGTTTCCCACTGCTGACGACAGTCAGAGATAAGGAGTGCTGCAGAATGCGGCACCCGCTTATCCTGTTCCCTTTTTTAGGTACTTTTTGACCTCTAGAGAGGGGGTTCTCTTACTTCTTGAAGGTCTTCTTCCTTTTTACGATTATGGTTACCGTGACACCCACGGCGGCAAGTATTCCTACCGCAATGAGAGCTATAGCCCAACCATTCATTTGGAAGGCTAAGTCGAAGGTGTAGGTTCTGGCATTTCCAAGGGCGTCAGTGACGACAACCTTGTAGCTTCCATAATCCTTAATTTCATCTCCGAGATGGTATTCGATCTTCACTCCGTCTTTGTAGACTTCAACTGTTCCTTCTTCGGTCAAGCCATCAATGATGACCGAACCGTCTACTTTGCCTCCGTCCTCCACTCCGTTAAGAGTGATTTCGGGAGCCGTGGTATCGAGCTTCAAGGTGAAGGTGTATTCTTTATCACCGACCTTATAGGTGATGACATAGGTTCCGTCTTCGGTGAAGCTGATGCGGTTTCCATCAACCTGGACGGCTTCTCCGTCTTTGGTGACTGAGACAATTTCAACGTCGTCTCCTAACGTATAATCAAGACTGGTTTTGGCATCTGGATAGACGATTTGGAATGTCACTTCTTTGGTGTTCCCATATGCATCAGTGATGATGACTCTATAGGTACCTTCCTCAGTGATTTCGGTTCCTGCTTCATATCCATAAGCTTCGCCATTTCTTGTTACGATGACTGTTTCAGTTTCGCCTGAATCAATCACGACAGGCTCATTGCTGATACCACCATCGCCGACATTCATATCGAATGAGACAGACTTATCGATGACGATGGTAAATGAGGTTTTGTTGCCGTATGCATCCTCCACTGTGATGAGGTATGAACCTTCTTCAGTAAGAGTTTCTCCAAATGTGTAATCGTATTTTTCACCATCTTTTATGACGGTAATCTTTGCATCTTCTTTGGCGTTGATGATGACATCGTCAGAGGTTGTGGCATCTCCACCAATCTTCTTGCCTCCTGAAGTAGTAGCCTCATAGCTGACAGTCTTATCGATGGTGAATGTCTTAGTTGTAACGTTGCCCATATCATCTATTACTTTGATGACATAGGTTCCTTCTTTGGAGAAGACAGTGTCTGAATTGAAGGAGACCTCTTCTCCGCCATTGAGTGAATAGGTGCTTGAGCAAACATCTTCATCAGTCCAGCCGACCTTCACTGAGCCATTAGTAGTTCCGTTGTCTTCAACTCCTTCAATCCTCACATTAGGTGCGACTTTATCCATGGTGAAGTTATAGACTTGATAGTTTTCTTCATCAGTCTTATTGATGAGTTTAACTTCGTATGATCCACTGTTTTCGGCATTGGATTCTATGGTGAATGAACCATCGTTGTTCTGACTGATGAGTTCGCCATCCTTATAGATCTCGGCATAGTATTTGGAGGCATTAAATTCGAAGGTGACATTGTTGGAAGTTTTGCCACCATTAGCAACGCCGCTAATCACTCCCTGTGGCAATGCTTTATGGAAGTAATATTCCTTCTTGATGGTTCTCCCAAAATTGTCTTTGAGGACAACTCTGTACAACCCATCTTTGGTGAATTCGTAGTTAAGCTTATCAGTGCTCACGCCATCTAATTTCTGACCATTGCGGTAGATTTCAATTGAGGTGATTGTCTGATATGTTTCTCCCATCGAAACATCAATGGAGACTGCGGTATCATCTGAATTATTAGTGAAGTCGATTGTCTCGGCTTGGCTTGAGATATAGACAGTGAAGAAAATTGAATTTCCTAAGCGGTCATAAGCCTTGACCTCGTATTTGCCTCCATCGGTGATAGTTGGTAAAGCATCGCCTTTGGTGTAATAAGAAGTCTTTCCACCTTTCGTAACGGATACAACTGCCCATGAATCACTATCGAGGATTTCACTGATAGAAAGACTCTTTAGGTAATAAGTTCCAGTAGAAGAAAGATTATCTTTGCTAATGGTGATGTCTTTTGAATCATCACCATAAGTTTCGGTATGGATAGAAAGCTTAGGACCTTCTAAATCAATGATGACTTGATAGGTACAGGCATTCCCGGCTTTGTCGGTTTCAGTGATGTCATAGACACCTGAATCTTTAAGCTGCTCACTTAACTTAACGCCATAATCCAGGACAATAGTTTCATCAGAACCTTGCTTTTTGGCAGTAGCGCTGACTGACCCATAATTGGTAAGAACATAGTCGTTTCCAATCGGAGCACTCACACCATCATCAGTCCAAATAGGATCAGAGACGTTTTCTCCTTCAGGGAAAGTCGTCCCATCATAGTAATGAGGACCAGTGACATAAGAACTCGCATAGAATTTGAGAACATCTTCTAAGAGATTCTTATCAAAGTAATAAAGTTTGATGGAAGGATTAGACTTGGATTTGTAAAGCCAATATGTTCCGGTTCTCACTTCATCATCGTGATTTTCAGGGTCTCCGTTTGAGGAGACCATATTAGTCTCGGTGAATAATGAGATATCGGATAGGCTTAACTCTTCAACACTTGAAGAATATTCGTAATCGGCAGCCTTTTTGATAGCTTCATCATATGTCTTGAAGGAATCAATATGACCATTGAAATAGCACTCATACCACTTAGTAACGTAGTATCTGTCGAACGCATTTAAGGCATCTTCGTTACCAGTAGGAGCAGTTCTATCAATCTCGGCTTCATATGATGTTTCATTACCTGCTTTATCTTTGAGAACAAAACGGTAGATTCCCTCAGTATCAATGACGGCGTTCTTCTTGTAGGAAACACCATTCATCAAGCAGGTTTCATCTCCATCCCAGGTAAAGTAGATAGAAGAATTTGTGACACATCCGTTTTCTGCTTCTTTGTTATTGGCATAGATTGTTCCAGTAGGAGCAATGGTATCTAAGACGATACGGAATTCTGAGGTATTGCCCACAGAGTCTTTGAGAATGAAAGTATAACTTCCATCAGCAGTGATTTCAAAGCCAGTATAATCAGTAAATCCACTACCATCTTTGGACATAGTTGCTGTAGTTCCGGCTTTAGTCCAGGTGAAGGTAAATGGCTTATTGGTATAGCCACCATTTTCAACAACGGCACCACCACTTGTGAAGACACCGTTTGCAGGAGCTTTATCAATATCAACTGTGAATGTGGATTCATTTCCAGCGGAATCAGTGATAAAAATCTGATAGACCTTCTCTTCATTAGCATCAGCGGTCAATGTGACTTCTCTATTGCTAAGAAGGTCATATGTATTTGTCAATCCAGTCGATTTGACTGTTCCTTTAGAAGAACCACTTGTGATGATGGAATCAATGTTCATCGTCACGTTAGCATCTTTGTTAAGTTTGATAACTGAGCCATTTGCGTATTGAGTACCATTCAAGGTGATAGTTGGCTTGTTTCTCACAATGTTGAACTTGTAGGTCGTTGAAATTCCAACTGCCGAAGTGATGGTTTCACTATAGGTGTTGTTAGGATAAGAGGTTTTCTTCAAAGCATAGTTAGTACCAATACTGAAGGCACCAGTTGTGTATTTGTTGCTAGAGGATGAATAATCGAATCTAATCGTGTCATCCTCGTTAAAGTAAAGACCAGTATTAAGAGTCTCGTTTTTAGTCATAGTATGACCAAAAGAGGTGATTCCGTTTCTCTTGATGCTGATTGTTGGATTTGAAGTCTCAAGGAACACTTTTAGGGTGCTAGAGACATTTCCAGCGTTGTCGACCGCATAGAACTGATACCAACCATCACCACTATTGCTAGGAATGATTGAACCAGATGAATAAGAAACGAAACTGGATGAACTTGGAGTCTTATATAAGACAGTGTTCAAACCTGATCCACTATCGGATACTGAATAGCTAAATGATGTGTTCACGTAGGAGCCGCTTGAAATAGCCACCCCATTTGCGTAAAGTTGGCCATTAGGTGAATAAGTATCGACTCTTACGGTATAATCAGCACTTCTGTTACCTAATGAATCAACAGCATAAAAGCTATAGATTCCATCTCCAGCCGAAGTTGTACAAGAACCACTTCCAGAGTATGTGTAATAACTGGAGCTAGGGATTTTGTAGTAAAGACCATTGAGGTTAGTATCCGAGGCAGTGACTTTCACAGTACTGTTGGAAGTTCCACCATTAGGGATAACAGTTCCCGAACTGGTTTTGACCATTGAAATAGTTGGACTTGTATAGTCGATTAGAAGGGTCGCGCTATTAGTGGCAGTCGAAGAGACCAATGCCATCTTGGCTCCTGAACCAGCAATCCATTCATAGGAATAGGTGACGTTAATCGTATAAGAGCCAGAATATAGAGAGGAAGAAATTCTCCCTAATTTGCTGTAATCAAATGGCGTGTAATTGGTTGTAGAAACCGAATCAACGATAGAACTGGAAACTGAGCCGTTTCGGTTATATGTAAGCTGAGTTTGCTTATTGTCTGTTCCAGTAGCTTTTGCCGTGGCTTCAGCAATGAAATATCTAGAACTTCCTTTGCAGATTTCAAACTTGAAATCAGCTACTGCACAAACCCCTAAAGTTAATTGACTGCTATAGGAATAAGGCAACGAGAAATTGACTTCGTTGAAATCAATATATGGGCAAGATGATGCAATCTTAATGTCAGATGTCGACCCAACACTCGTGCTAGTATTTCCACCATAAATCTTGACACCAGTATCGTGGTAGAAAGAGACATCAGAAACTGTCGGAGCCGTTCCAAGTAGAACTGTAACGGTTGACTTATGTGTTTCTTTCCCATAAACGCTTGGATAACCAGTAGATTGGTAATTGCTAGCGCCTGAAGCGCTGCCTCCACCACCTCCGGCATCAACTACATAGGCGTTTTTGACTACGCTATTATTGGTCCCTATAGAGCCAAGGACCGTGGGCTTTATGGCCGATGAGCAACTGACCAATAAGGTCGGAAGCATCAATACAGCCAAGAATTTAGACTTGTTACTTTTCAAATGCTTTTCCTCCTATCTTTGGCTTAATGGAGACCTGCCCTCAAAACTAGCGAGGTCAATGAATCTCTTACGAGCCGTCTCAATTGTTTCTTCTTTTGCGAGTTGACCTGTTTTATGGGCTCTCTGAGCGGCTTTATTCAGTAATTGAGTAACTGACTTGCCGTCGAATGCTTTAATCGATTCTTCCAAATCCTCTTTGTCTTGATCTGACAGTATTCCATCAACTGCTGTAATGGCTTCTTTGACAGCCTGATCGACCATAAGATTGAATTTTGCTTTTGATTGTTCCTGTCTTTCTGGAGGAGCAACGTTATTAGACTTTGCGGTTCCTCCTTGGCCTCCACTTCCATTTAGAAGTGCATTGCGTTTTCTCATGTCGTAGAAGGCTTTTTCTTCATCAAACCATCTACCGACAGACAACTTCTGATTCACTCTTTTCATTGAGAACTGAGGAACCAAGAAGCAAGGTGTGAACGTGCTTTTTATCGGATTGAATCCGAAGATAGTCACAATCGCATGTCCCATGTCACCCGGCTTATTCAGAGTCTGAAGTTCAGATGGATAGATAAGTGGTCGTTCTTTGATTTGCGAATTTGAGTTGATGTCTTCTCCTTTGGCAGAGTTGAAACCAACACTTCTTTGAACTATCGAATAGTTTCCGCATCGTTTTGAGAAATCCTCAATTGTCTTTAAATCGGTTGTACCGATGAAGACTTGGATATTGCAATTTGATTTGATGATGTCGGCACTTTTGTCGTCGTAGACTTTCGCTAATTGCGAATAGCTTTGAATGACTAAGCTCAGCCAGATATTTCGGCTTCTTCCGACAGTAATCATCTGTTCGAGCTTATGAACCTTTGGAAGGTTTCCAAACTCATCAAGAATGAAGTAAACCGGCTTTGGAAGTGCTAACTCTGGGTAGGAATTGGCTTGATAGACGAGCTCTTTATAGGCTTGAAGAATCACCATGCTCGCTAATGTATGTCTAGTTTCCTTTTCATCAGGAATCTGCAGGAACAAGGCGATAGGCTTTTCTCCCATTGATCCGAATTCAATCTCGTTTTCGGAGGTCAAGGCACATAGTGATAAGTCACTGAACATCGATATTTTGTCGAATGTAGATGAGAGGTAACTTCCTCTAGTTTTATCGCTAGAGTCCATAACCTGACGTGAGAGTGATACTGCTTTAGAAAGAGGGCTTCTATGTCTGAAGTACTCAATGAGTTTTTCACAATCATTGTCCGTAGACGTAGCAACCTTCATCAATGAATAAAAATTGTATTTTTCCTTAGTCATTTCAAGACTTGGATTAGCTGAATCCTCTAACATCGCTAGGGCAATGGCGAGAATGAAGTTCTTCGCTCCGCTTTCCCACATAGGCTCTTCTTTGTTGGTGACTGGGCATAAGACAGTACAGATATCGTTTAGGTCTTCATAGACCTGGTCATTAAGGGTTTGCCTTTTGACCTGGACTGCTGAGTCTTTTTCTTCTTCGGACCAATAGTCATTTCCATCAAATTCGAAGCATCCCTTCTCCTCGTTTTCCACTACTTCATCTTCGAGATGGAGTGAACGCTGATAGAGAAGATAAGGCTTCTCAAGTGGATTCCATCTAACTGAATTGTAAGGATTTCTTAGATCAAGGACTTTGACCTCATAGCCTTTTGACTTCAAGGCTTCTGAGTGGTCAGCGAACAATTCTCCTTTTGGATCACTAATTAGCATCGAAGGATGATTTTTAAGTTCACTTATAATCTGGATTGAAGGCGAGACATAAGTTGTCGTTTTGCCTGAACCGGTTGTTCCTATGACTAATGAATGAGCTGGTTTAGCAAATGTAACTTTAAGTTCTCCCGATGACTCTTTCTCCATGATGGGTGTTCCCACTATTTCATGGTCTTTAAGCTCATTGAAATTAAGGGTTTTGTAATTCTTTGCTAATTCTTCTTCGGATTGGAATCTTGCTTCCTCAAGGTTCGCTTTTAGATGTAGATCACCATCCTTTCCTTTCATGATGTTTTTAGAGTTTAGAAGCCAATAATGGGAGTAGAGATAGAAGAGAATCATCGCTAGCGCAATTCCTGCCAATAATGCGAAGAATCCGATTGTTTCACCGCTAATTAGATAGCGGATATCGAATCCTTTCTTAATGGCGCAGGTGATAGCGAATGCTCCTATATAACAGACCCAGAAGGCGACTATCGCCGTTATTGCAATCTTTGTTCCTTTCTTTTTCATTCGGCCTCAATCACCCCCTCTTCAACGAGTCTTTCAAACTCGGCTTTCTTTAACAGCCATTGGAATGTTTCATAGATGCTTTCTCTTTCTTTTCTAACCTCCTCATTGAGTCTGGCGTTCCTTTTGAAGAGCCAGCCTCTTCTGACTTTTTCATCCCAGCGTTGTCTTTCTTCTTCGGTTGTCCCTTTATGGAATTCTCCTTTCCTTTCCTGAACCTTTCTTAGGTAAGCTAGAATCTTATTTCCGCATCGCCTATACAGGTCTTGTTGGAAGGAATCTGAGATGAGATGACCATTAGGACTTGTCTTATGTGAAAGACATATTTCTTTCGTTTCTTCATCTCGCTTTTTGAGCTTCCTTCTTAGTTCTAGATAAGCCGACATTGAAACATCATCGTGGGTCAGCATGTAGTTAGTTATTTGGTCTATCTGTGGTCTTATTTCGTCCAGTTCGTGGCTTTCATAACCTGCTTTGTTCTTAGGAAAGACCCTATAGAGAGAAAGAAGCATTTGCTTAAGGTCTTTATCGTAGATGGCAGTCAAGTCTGGCTTTAGAAACTTGTTCTCCTCTTGCTTAAGAATCTGATTCCTGAACTTATGGAGACTGTATTCGTTCCCATCCATCCTTTTCTCAATCCTCAATTTGAAGTCTGTTATGGAATCGTTAGAGATCATCCCTTGGTGGTATCTCATTTTTTGTTTCTTATAGTCGAAGGTCTGAGGCTCCTTTTCAAAGAAACTAAGATGGATGTGTCGATTGTCAGTGTTCTCGTGAAGACCGGCGTACCATAGGATGTTTTCGTATGACATGTTGTTGTCTTTAAGAAGCTTGGGAAATTCTTTCTCAATGAGTTCTTTGGCTGAACGCCAGGATTTCATCTTTTCTTTCCCATACTTCTCCTCGAAGGTGATGAGCGAATCCCAAATGACGGATTCTGTCGTTGAGAGCTTCTCCCTCATCACCTTTTTCTCATCCATCGTCAAAAGCCCATTTCTAGAGAAGACACCTGACGATTTCTCGCGGTTACCCGCATAATCCATGTAGTCTTGATACTTCCCGGATTTAACGCCAGTGTCCACATACTTCAAGTAGTCGGAGCTGGAATCTTTCGAGGAGTAATAGTTCCTTTTTCTTGACCCCGGTCCGTAATACCTAGTTTTGTAGATTACGTTCGGGGTTTTACTCATTTACGAACGCTCCTATTGCTTCTAAATTCTTCTGGAATGCCTTCCACTCCTTTTGCAAGGTACAATTTGACCGTCATTTCGTCTTGATCCAAACTGATGAGATTGAAGACCGCCGAAAGTAGAATCAATAAGTTGAGATTGTCATCAGATAGAGAATCTAGCGCCTTAATCTCGGCATCGCTCTTCTCTAAAAGAAGCTCGATTAATTCATCAATACGTTTCTCAATGTTTTCCCCTTGAACCCTTTTAACAGAATCACCCACAGGCAAATCCTTATGCAGGTACATTGGAGCCAAACACTTATATCCTTCTCTTAGTAAAGTCATATAGAACTCACTAGCATTGCAGTCCATCTTGTTATAAAGATCGACCAACTTATTGCAGAATTCACCATCACGGCAACGGAAGAAACCTTCATGACTCTCTCCCACGCTCAATGGCTTTCGATTGTTTATAGACATTTGTTTATTACCTCCTGTAATTAGATAGATGGGGAATCCCTCAACCTCAACCATTAGGACAACAAGTCCTTTTTGTAGTTACTAGATGGATATTTACTTCCACTAGGTCTGACACTGTGATTGTTGGTATCGCTGGGACTCCCCTCACTTAAAAGGCTGGAAAAAGACTAAAACTTTCCATTTTCAGCAAAACTTTTTAAAATTTCCTATCGAGATATTCTTTTAGCTTTGCTAATGCTCTATCAAGAAGCTTTGAAACCGCGGCTTCTTGGACACCCATTTCTAAAGCTGTTTCACGTTGGGACATTTCTTTGAAATAGATGCAAACAACCACTTCTCTTTGCTTAGAATTAAGTTTATTAACAGCATTTCGTATGATTTCATTCTTCTCGTTTTCTAAAGCAAATTCTTCAGGATTCAAAGATGAATCAATCTGCATAAATACTTCGCAGTCATCATCATCAATTTCATCAATAGAGCTGGTACGACGCTGGTACTTTCTTTCTTGGATATGGTCGTAATATTCAAGTGCAAAATGATATCGTTGAGAATCAATCTCTAAAGTCTTAATAGCCTTATAGAGTTCTTCGTCAATTGGTAGTTTTACGGTCTTAACCTCACCGGATTTTGTGAAGATTTCTACTTCATGAATCTTAATGCTCATGTTGAGCCTCCTTTGCGGAGGCCCATGACGAAAACAGCCTATTAAATTGCCTGTTCCATCAGTGGGTCTTACCGCTGATTTGTGCAGGCAGCTTTTGCAAATAAGCTACTTACGATAGAAAGACGTTTTGCATACTCGAGATCGTCTTTCCAACACCTAGTTCTTCTAGGTACGATTGAATTTTACATAAATAAAAAGAAACTCCAAAGACAGGGGTTGTCTATCAAAAAAACATCGACAAATGCTATGTTTTTTCATAAAAAAAGGCTCGCCGATTCATTGCGAGTCTTGGTTAAACTGAATTTAGAGACAAGGGTTGTCTACTATTTTCTATTTTTTCTTTTTGGTAAGAGGCTCATAGCCAAGGTTTGTGAGATATTTGTTAACATATTCAGGTTCCTTGTCTCCCATATAGATAACAACCAATTGAAGAATATCGTGTTCAGGGTTGTTTTGCTGGAAACTTACACCAGCAATCTTAAATATGGTTTCGACGTTTTTAGGATATAATTCCAATCCTCTGCACAAAGCAATAACCGTTCGTAAATCAGGTTCCTTGTTAATTCCTTTAACATAACGCTCAACTGTTTTCTTATCTAAATCGCAGGCTACAGCAAGATCAATTTGTGAAAGACCTCTTAACTTCATCAAATAAGTGAACGCTTCAGGTAAAGCCATTCCACTTATTGCCGAATTAATCTCTCTTATTTCCTTCGAATAATTTTCCATCACTTCTTTTGTATTTTCGCTATCCATCAACTGGCTATTGTCAGAAATCTTTATATCAAACGAAAGACCTACTCCACAGTTTCTACATAGGTAACAAGCGTTCACAAACGAAGAGTCAAAATGCGTGTAATTTTTGGTATGACAGGATACTTTGACGCAGCACTCATCCATATGGCTTCTAGCATAATCGGTAAGTTTGTAGTCTCCACAGATACCTTTCCTTATGTATTTTTCCGAGTTTAAGCAGATATGGTTCTCAATGAATCTGAAATTTCCTTTGTAGAAGAATTGAAAGAAAGAAGGATCTTTTGTGAGTTTTTCTTCTAAATCATCCGAACTTAGTGAAAATGACTCATTTTCTTTTAAAGAACCATTTTTAAATTTGTATGGTCTTAGGTAGCTTCCATCTATCCAGTTCTTAGCACCAATAGCGTCGGTAAACCCAAGTTCAATTAGCCTTTTTCTTATTGAATAAACTGTAACTCCAAATTTTGACGCTAAAGAGTCAATGACACTTGGCATATACTCGAGGTCGTTGTAGCCAATCTGATGGCTTATTGCTATTTCTCTTTTAGCCTCGCAAACAAAACGTTCGGTTTGGAGCAATAGTTTTGGTGCAATTCCATTAGCTTGACACTCCATGTAATTTAATGTCTCATTGAAAAAACCGTTAACCGTTTCTACACCTCTTTGGCATTCGATATGTGTAACCTCTCCATTAATCATTTTTTCAAATCTAAAAGCTAACTCGTGCAAAAAAGCGTGAACGCATTCGTGGAGAATGGTTATTGCCTTGCTTCCAAGGGAATAGAAATTATTGGCATTAGGGTCGATAACTATTGTATGAGCAGAAACTTCTTCCAAATAAGTATCTTTTTTACAAGGATCAAAAAAACTAGCTTCGGTTCTTTCAAAATAGTATTGCCCAAAAGTTGATGAATCGGAGGTAATTGTTCTCTCAATCAAGTTAAGACCCATTCTCTTTACCAAAACTAAGGGATTAACAATACACCCTTTTTCTCCTAAAGACTCTGGATAATACTTCTCAAGAATCTCATCTGCATATTTGTCGTATTCTTCTTTTCTTATGTATGGCACAAGAGATTGATCTAAAGGCTTTTTAGAAGGACATTTGCCATTATAAAAATCGACAAAAGTTATTTTAAAATCAGCAAGCTTCTTAAGTATATCGCCTTGACACGATAGAGTAATCCAAGTGGATCCTAATTCCTGTCTTTCTTGATAGTCTCCTCTTTCTTTCACTTCCAAAGAAGCATCGGGGACAACGACAACGTCAAAAGATATTTTTCCACCACCAATTAGTTCGATAGATACTTTTTTTATTTCAAAGTCTTCAACTTCGACATCATAACAGGTTTTCCCATCAAAAAATTTGTCCGACAATTCTTCTCTGTGTTTTACCAGAAAAGCTGTTAGCATCGCACTAAATTTGTTATAGAAAGTGTTATATAGAAAACCTGAAAAATTTTTATTCATAATGACGCCTAGAAGAAATCCCCACCTGAATCTTTTCCTTCAACAATATAAGTTCCTGTTTTTATATGGCATTTGATTTTATTCGTCATACAAAAACTAATTACTTTCTTTGCGCATGAATTGTAGAACTCCTGGTAATCTTTGTATTTTCCAACTATTTTATTGTAATGAAGTCGTCCAAAAACAATATAGTCTACAAAATTTATTTTTTTTAAAATATCTTCAATTGCGGTTTTGCCCATATTTGGGGTGGGGAACGGTTCAATGCTAACCCAAGTTTTGTACCCTTTATCATGAAGAGCCTTAAGGGCATTTACTCTTTCTTTATAACTTGTTGAAAGCGGCTCATATTGTTTCTTAAATGAATCATCAAGAGAAACAAGCGTAATACCATATTCATTAATCTTTTTGGTTGTTTGAAGGTATTCTGGCAATGTTCCCTTTGTTAGAATTCTGCACATAATATTATCCTGGTTGATACGATTTATGATTTTAAGCGTCATCTCCCCTACTTCTGGATAATCATCCATAAAAGGATCTGTAGTAAAGCAAAGCTGAACAGATTTGATTTTTCCTTTAAGTTTTGGAAGTTCCTTATCAAGTAATTCAATCGAGTTAGACACCAATTTTGGTTTAATCCAATCCGCATAAGTTTTCACATGGCCAAAACGCTTTGCCATGTTAAAGGCATAACAAGGAAAGAGGCACCCATGAGAGCATCCGGTTACGTGGTTTACAGTATAGTCTCCATACTCAACATCGGTTTTGTATAGTAATGATTTTCTAGTTGTCTGATCCATTTTCAATTCTCCTAATTAATAATGTTTGTTCATGCTGCTTTTCGCTGTAAAACGTTGACTCTCTACCAGTGGACGTTCTTGGAGGATATCTTAATTCTTCTGTAAGATTACTTTTTTTGTATTTAGCTAAAAAATTGGTTAGTGTTTTCTTACTAATTACAACACCGTATTTTTGATAGAAATCAATTAGAATGTTGTTAAAGTGAGTGCTTTCATATGGAATCATTTCAAGCAATTGCTTTTCAATTTGCTCCATATTTACAGGGTCATCTTCTACTCCTCTTTCAAACAAGCAAGTTTGTCCATGGTTTCTTTCGTCTTGTGACTCTTGCGATCGATTAAACATGTTTTCTGCCATTATGATGCATCCTTCTTCGTGATTAGTAGCATGAATCATTCTATATTTTGGTTGAGTATCATTAGTAGCCCTAATAGGCATACTTAAAACATATTTAAACTCTCCATATTTGCCACGAAGTTGATTACAAAATAAATCCGTTAATCTTTTTTCCGCTTCAAAAGAAGTAAATTCGTTGGCTTTTCTTGCTTCTATAATCCCTTCCCATCGATCTGTACCGAAGATAGCATTAATTCCTTCTTTAGTCCCAACGTTTGTAGGGTCGTATTCTTCAAGTCCAGTCAACTCTGTCTCTTTTTCAGTATAATCTAAGACTTTGCAACAGTTCCTATACAGCCCAAAGGAATTAAAATTGATGAGAAGCTCAGCTGAGCATCTATTTGAATTTTTCCTATTTCCCATAGCTAAGAAGGTCTTCATATTCAAGGCTTTGATTCCATAAGGGTCAAAATAAACAAAGAGATTGTGGTTTTCAGACTCTTTAAGGATTTTTTCAATGTTATCTTCAAACTTCCCGGCAATGACAGCACACCTGGAATAATTTCCATCAGCCAAGTTTTCTTTCAAATCGTCATAGTATTCACTCTCGATAAAAACATTGGTTGTTGTAATATAACTTCTCTTGCTTAGTGATTTTGCCTTATTCAAACATTCCATGGCAATTAATGGAGAACCCGGATTTCCATCATCAAATTTTCCTTTTCCAGCAAAGCAATCAACATAGAAAAGAGGTCTTCCACTACAAACAATCTTTTGGAAATAAGGGACTAAATAGCAACCTAATAACTTATCTTTATAAAATGACCAAGGTTTCTTTGCAACAAAGAAATCATCGTTCTTTTTTGACATGCCTTAATCCTCTTAATTCAAATCAGGAGAATTAAAAAGTAATTCTGCTAATTTGCCACATCTATCAATAATCTGACCATAAGTTGTAAAATCTTGATGGTCTGGCAAATGAAGAACTTCATTGCCTTTCTCACTATTCAGTTGAGGCAAGAACAAACGAATATTACCTATTCTATGCAAGGTTCTCGCTTCAAATTCGGAATATTCCATACCATCGAAAACCCCATCAGGGAAATCATTTCCTTCTTTCAAACACAATAAATCAGAACCGTTAATATTCTTTTTGTAATATTTTAAATTTGGATTGTCCTCATCTGGAGTTTGTGGCAACATATGGTCAAGTTGAAAAGTGGAATCTTTTATATGCGAAAGCATCATAGTTGCTTGAGAAAAAAGCAATTTATTCTTATTACTAGTATCTACTGATTCTAAAAGAGATAAAACACTATAAGCTAAATCGTGCTTTGAATAAAAATCCATTGCAACAAATCTTCCTTTAATGGCGTTCATATCAATGCCGTTCTTAATCAATGAATCAGTGAAAAATTTTTCAATTTCCTTCGAGTCGAGTTTATCTTTATTGTAATAAGATCTAGTAATTGAATCAAAGGTAGGTATAGCATCTTTGCTATCCCCTCCATTTATAGATTGAAATTTGAACATAAACAACGTTGAAGACTTTATTATTCTTGTTACATCATCGCCACTTATAATACCCTTTGAAAGTTCACAAAATGACCTAAAGATTAAAGCTCTAGGGTGTGTATATCCATTTATCAAATTAAGTTTATAAAAAGTCGCAAAGCTTTGCTTTTTAACAATTGAAGTAGCTGTTTTCTCATCGAATAAAAGCTTATATTGGTCAACAAGTGAAAGCATATCGTTAATTAACTTCTTCAGGGATTCAGCAACACTAGAAACATGATAAATGCTTGGAAGTTGATTACTGATCCATCTAAAATTATTTATATTGATTGATACTTTGTAATAGAAAAGGAATGCCTTAATATATGTTTGTAAATAATCGGCTAAATTATCATCAGTCCTTATTATTAACTGACCCCATTTCACTAAATAAGAGTCATAATCAGATTCGTCTAGAACTGAGAAAATATAAGTCTTTATTAAGTCTATATTTTCAAGCGGTTTCCCTTTGCTATTGATTGACTCAAAAACAGAAAATACTTTGGGCATAGAAACAGAAGATTCAATTGCGATAAATTGAGTTCTGTCCTGAATAAAAGACAAAAAATTCAGCGCTTCATTTGGGTTGGCTTCATTTAAAGGGAATTCCGTCAAGACTCTGTCATAGATTTTGTTAAACATAGCAATTAAATTTACTTCTGTTTGACATTTAGGAGTGTATTTTTTAACTGTAGATTGAATATCAATTGGAGCAGAAAAAGATGCATCAAAAATAAAAGAAAAAACATCTTTATCTATACTCGAAAGGCTTAATAATCTTTCTTCCTTTATATACTTTCTTTGGCTTTTGTTGTATTTCCAAAGACATTTTTTTAGTCCTGAAATTTCAACATCTGTGTCATCAAGTCCTCTACTTCTACATATTGAATATAAAGACAAAAGTAGCATTGAATAGGTGGCTAAACGTTGCTGCCCATCAACAACCTCAAATTCGTTTGTGATTCCGTTTGAACCTTTATCGTGCTTTCTCAAAAACAAAGTACCCACAAATAATGAATCTTCAGGATTCTCCGCCCTTTTTCGATAAGCACCAAAAATATCATCAAGCAAAGCCTCTACTTCATTTGTAGACCATTTATATGGTCTTTGATACACTGGCACCTCATAAAAGTTATTTTCAATAGCATCTTGAAGCGTCCAAGCAAATGGCTTAAATTGTTCATCGTTCATTTCGAATACTCCCTTTTTTTGTTAACCTTTTATTCACTTAATAATACCTTCTTTCCTTAATATCTCTTGAAGCTTTCTTTTTTGTTTCATTGTTGGCTCATAATGACCTTTTTCCCAACGATTAACAGTTCCATAAGAAACACCCAAGAACTCACTAAGTTCCATTTGAGTTAACAATAGTTTCTCTCGAAGTTTTTTAACTAACATGGCCCAATTCATAAAATCCTCTATAATTGTCATAATTGTAACATTTTTGTGCGATATTTCATATAGTTTATGCATCGGTATACTAATTTCGGACAATGAATTTTAATTTATGAACAGTTAATACAAAAGTAAAGACTGTTAAGTTAAAATTATGTACTAGGAGGAAATAATTATGTACATTAATCCGAAACCAAGATTAGAGCTTGGAAAAAAAGTTTTTTTAAAAGAACTAACTAAAGATTCAGTTATGAAGGAATATGACGTCACCGAAGCAACTGTCAATCAATGGGTAAAAGAATACCTTCAATCGGAAGGTATAAATCCTATTCCTGAAGTAATTTCAGCACCAAATGACAACATTGAGACGTATAAAGAAATGTCCAAAGAACAACTTATTAATGAACTTATGTTAAAAGATATCGAGATTGAAAGATCAAAAAAAGGGTATGCGGTAAAAGGAGGTGGTCGAACAAAGGAATTTATTTCTATAAACAGCAAGAATTCGAAATAGTCGCAATATTATCTTCTAAATGGCCAGTTTATAGGTTATGTGAAAACATGATGGTTTCTAAATCGGGGTTTTATAGTTGGAAGAAAAGGATGATCAATCCTAGTAAAACGATTAGAAGACGAATTGAATCGTTAAAACTCTTTCAAGAATATCATGATAAATTTCCGTCACACGGATATAAATGGCTAAATGCAAAAATCAAACTAGATCTTGGGGTTTATATGTCAGATGTTTATGCACATAGGTGCTGTATGTATTCCGGAATAAAATCAAAAGCAAAGAAATGTAACTATTCCAGACCAGGTGAAAGATTTAAAATATTTGATAATATAGTTCTTGCTTCCCTTAATATAAATAAACCAATGGAAGTAATTGTCTCGGATATGACGGCGTTTTGGGCCAACAAAACCTATTACGAATTAACTCTTTACATGGATTTATTTAATAATGAAATTGTTAGTTATGGTCTATCATCTAGAAGAGGAGACAGGAATTCTTATTTCGATGGTTTAGAAAAACTAATTGATAAAAAAGAAAGAATGGGCAGCCTTAATATGATTTTGCACACAGATCAAGGATCAGTCTATTCTTCTAAAAGTTACAATGAACTTTTACCTTTTTATCATATCACACATTCGATGTCTCGTGCCGGAACACCAACTGATAATGGCGCGATGGAAGCAATAAATGGATGGATAAAAGAGGAATTGTTTATAGATTTCAAAATTAATGAAGTAGAAAATGTATTTAACCAAATCGAAGATTATATTCACTTCTTCAATTACGAAAGACCAGCTTCTTCGTTAAAATATGAAACACCAATTCAGTTTAAAGAAAAATATTTGAAAAATTGTCCGAATTCTGTTTACTAATGCATAATAAACTAAATAAGAAAGCTCTTCATTTAAGAAGAGCCTAGGTGGTTTAAGCACCACCCAAACTGCGAACTCTAGCATTTAACGTGCCCTAGGTTCTGCTCGAAACACGTGATTGTTATTACTAACATCAAATGGCTAGAGATCATACGTCCTCTAGATGACGCATATTTATCTTACCATACTTCTTTCTTTTCTTTTAACTTTGGCCATTATTTTTCTATGCTTCTTCATAAAAGGGAGATAATACTCCTGCTCCAATCTTGCCCTGGCTTTTATCGCTTCTTCTTTTGTAGAACATTTAATTCGATGGTCTACACCTTGAAAGGTTAGTTTTGCGTACCATGATCCTCTTCTTGGTTTATATACGCCTCTCACTTTAGATGTTTCATTGCTTAAATAAGGGACATTCTTATTCATACTATAAAGATTAGTGCCATCAACGAAGATATCTTTGTAATTACTGAATAAATGATGCGAATAAATCTTTCGTTCTTCACTCACACATCCACAAGATATTATTTTGTTGTTTTTAATCTCTGAGGACGTGGCTATAAAGGTATTTCCGCACTCGCATTTGCAAACCCATCTACACGTTGTTCTATCTCTTCCGGCAAACTCGATTACTTCATAATGTGGTTTCTTCACACCCGTAAGGTCAACAATAGAAGTTCCGGGAAGATGCTTTAAACATGGTTTTGCTTTTACTGGATGCTCGGAAAGAACTAATGAGTACACTGCCTTCTTCTTTTCTTTTGTAGATTTAATAGCATCCTCAAGATCAGCGAATCGTCCAACCCAATAATGAACTCCCTGAAAACGAAAGTGAGCCTTCCACATATTGAATTTAGAGTCCCAACTGACTCCAGAGCATCCTGACTTATTAAGCCTAGATAATTGCCTGTTAGGGTCAATCTCGCTGATCCTTGTTCCTTTATATCGGTCATACCCCAAGTGTCGATGCTCATAATCTTTTTCTTTATCCATAAAACAAAAACCTCCTAGTTGTTTAAGCTAAGAGGTTAGGTCTTTAAATTTGGTGCAGGTGGAGGGAGTTGAACCCTCACGAACTCACGTTCAACAGATTTTGAGTCTGTCGCGGCTGCCATTACGCCACACCTGCATAAGTTAGATTCTATCACACTTTTTATAGTGTTCCACTACCATTTTTTTGGAGCGAAACTCTTCTAAGTGTTAACGAACCAACACGAACCGAATCAGGCACATCCGAATTTTTCTGAACACCCCTATTTTTTGACCGATTTCAGGTAAATTCGACCCTGCTTTTAGTCATTTGAGTGGAAATTTAGGGGTAATTTTGCCATTTTAGTGGCTTTTTCCACTCAGCCCTCGTTTGGCGTAATCTCAATAAGTTCGATGATATCGGTCTTTTTTGAAATTGCGTTTTTGGCGACCCGAGACTCTTTTGAGTCCAACGCGTCTACCATTCCGCCATTGGGGCATTTTATAGAGGCTTCACCTCTATTTCGGCTTAATGATTATGCTACGCTTTCAAAAGAGTTTCCACCCCCGTTTTGGGGTTTTGTCAATCGCGTTTGTCTTACCGGTTTCCATGGGGTTGCCGCGAAAAGGCGCCTAGGCGAGGAAAAAGCCATAAAAAGAGGCGTTTCTCTATTTGACGTATGTCGTCAACTCGCCAGCGTAAACGATGGACCCCACCGTGACGATGGCCTTGAAGTCATAGTTATCCGAAGCGGAAAGCACTTGGCCCGTATGAATATTGACGTACCAGCAATCGTGATCGAAGAACGAACTCAGGAGAACGTGCCACTCCGCGCCCAGGTCCCCGGTTATCCCGATCTGGATGGTGGCCTCGCCCGAACGGATCTTGTCGCCGATGAAGGGATCGACGCCGGTTTCGGTCCTAACATAATAAATGATGTTCCGAGCCCCGTCCTGATAAGCCTGGATGTTGAGCGGAAGGCCGCCGGAAGGCAAAGCCAAGGCGATGCCGTCTGGGTCCGATTTCGAAGCGCTGCTGATAGTGTTCTCGCCGTTGATCCGATTCACCTGCAGGGCATAGCTGTACCGGGAATCGGAATAGGCCTTGCCGCCATAGGTCCCGCCCATGGCCTGAAGGAAGAAATAAAAGGTCCCGTTTTCGGAAATCTCCGGAATCCGCTCGCCGTTATCGATCGCGCGAGGGAAGTTAGGCAAAACGTCGCCCGAAGCGTCGATGGCATAGATGTCGATCGAATAATCGGTCGTGGTGAAAGTGACGTTGTAATACGTCTCATCTTTCCCATCTTGGTCAGTGTCCTCCTTTGCCACGCCCATCTGAAAACCCGAGGGGGCGACCAGTTCCCCGGGCTTGCCCTCGGTGGTTATTTTCTCGTCGGGAACAGGGACCTGATTGGCGTTCGTCTCGGTTATCTTGACCGAAACGCTGAGAGGCGAATCCAAATAGCCGCCCTCGCCGCCCATGGCCTGAAGATAGACGTAATAATCGCCCGTTTCCTTGAAATTAGGGAAACTGTAACTGTTGTCGATGGCACGCGGATAGCCCGGGACAATCGACCCATCCGCCAGGCAGGCGAAAAGACGGTAGCCGCTTTGGTGGCCGGAAATGACGCCTGGAGGAAGCGTTTCGCCGGTGGAGAACTGAAGCTGCCAGCCATAGCCGATCGAGGTGACTTTGATGTTGGTCGGGGCGGGCAGGTTGTTGCCCGAAGGAACCTCGACGGCAGGAGAGACCACGCCGGTGGCGTTTTTCTCCGTCAGGGCATATCCCTCAGAGAGGGGCGACTGTCCCACCGCGTTCCTCGCTTGGATCTTTATGAGGTAATCGCCATTGGCGAAAAAATGGCTTATCACGCCGCCGTTAGCGATGACTCTGGGGAAATGGCCCTGAAGGGCATCGCTTTGATACGCATAAATAAGGTAGGACGTCGCGCCGGAGACTTCCTCGAAATTTATTTGGTAACCATTCCTCACTCCGGTGACGACGATTCCGCTTGGGGCGACTAGCGTTTCGGGAAGGGAAGAAAACGATGACGAGCTTGAAGAGCCATCCGAAGAGCCGCTGGACGAAGATCCCGCGTAAGAAGAGGAAGACGAAGATACCCCCGATGAATCGGAGGAAGAAGACGAGGCGAGGCCGCCGCCTTGGGAAGAACCGGAAAGGCCTGAATCGGTCGACGAAGACGAAACTGACGAAGGAATAGGAGCCAAACTGACGCTACCACAGCCGCTTAATGCCAAAAAGGAGGCGGCAAACAGTCCCAAACGAGAACATTTTTTCATAAGATACCCCATCGATTAGGAAATCGGTTTCTTAATTTATTTTATCTGATTTCGGGCCAAAGTAAAGGAAAGGCCGCAAAAGCCACGGAAGAGTTCCGCCTCCAGCAAGGGCCATTCGAACTTGCGGATTCAAAGGAAAACAAAATCCCCCACTTAACAAAACACCGTTTGCGAAGCATCCATCGACTTAAATGTTTAAGTATTGATTAAATGTGACTTGTTACCGCTTACATATTATCGTTGACAGCCATTTTGCCAATGCTAAACTTGTTGTACTTAAACGTATAGGTAGGAGGAAGAAAATACCATGTTTAAGAAGAACATTTCGATCCTATTGCTTTCCGCAGGCGCGGCCATGGCGCTCGTCGCTTGCGGATCCACCTCAAGCCCCTCAAGCGAGGCCTCTTCGGCTCCCTCGGACAAGATCACGGTCTCTTTCATGGATGGAAGCGCCGTCCTGAAGACCGAGGAAATCGAGAAAGGAACCAAGGTTGCGTCCTATACACCTGTTAAGGATGGCACGAGCTTCATCGACTGGTATCTGACGCCCTCATTCTCCCGCTACTTCGATTTTGATGCGTCCCTCAACGCGGACACGCAAATCTACGGAGCGTTCTCGACCTACGCCGAGGATACGCGAAATTACTTCATCGCCGGTTCGGGAACCAGCAAAACCCTGACCGAATCAAATTGGGGTAAAGTCGCCACCGACAACCTTAAGTTCGCCAAAGCATCAGATGCCAACGTCAACAAATACACGTATACGGCGAACCTGTTCAGCGGCGATATGTTCCAAGTGACGGAACTCTCAGGGGATCCGCTCGCCTGGGGATGGCAATTCGGGTACGGCTACATCAAGAACGTGACGGAAGTGGCCGATTTCACCAAATCATCCGGAGGATTGGCCGATTCCACGCGCAAGAATAACATCCAGTTGACCAAGGACGGCAATTACACCATTACCTTGGTCACCTATCCCGACCACGATAACGACAGCGAGGACAACGCCGCCGCGAAGATCAACAACTGCGATCGCCTGACGATAGTGAGAAACGGCGACTCAACCGAAGAAAAAGCGACCGGGACAACCGATTTCTACATCAAAGGTAACAAAATCACGAATTGGCAGAACGTCTACGATCCCCAGGCCAAGATGAGCTATGACAAAGCCACGAACTTATACTCATTGACCACTTTCCTCGACCAGGGCGATGAGTTCATGTTCTTTTCGCGTTTCACCGACAGCGCCACCAACGTGACGACCGACGGCAACGAATTCATCAAGGGCGAGAACCTCGCCGCCGATGAAGACACCGCCGCGGCCCTCAGTGCCAACGCCAACGGGAACATCCTCGCCGTCGTCAAAGGCCAATATGCCTTCGTATACGATGCCACGACGAAAAAACTGTCGGCGAAAGCCGACGCCAGCAAATACATCGCCGAGGGCAAATACTATCTCAACAGCAATCTCCTCGCCGACGATTGGTCGATCAGCACTTGCTTCAACGAGAGCTATCGCCTGACCGAAACCACCGAGGGTTCGTTCGTCTATACGGCTTCCGGAATCGAGATGGCGGAAGGCAAGCAGTTCGCCATCGCCAAATTCACCGCGGACGCCACCGAACCGGGAGAAGGCTGGGCGAATAGTTTGGGAAGCTTCAATTTCCAGAACCTCGCCGCCAGCGGCGAAGCCAACGCCAACGACCAGTTCGAGGCCGCCGACCTGTCCGGGGATTACCCCAACTACAACCTCAAAGTCAAAACCGCGGGAACCTACGACGTGACTTTCGACGCCTACAGTTCCCTCATCACCATCGCCGTCCACGCGAGCTGATCGCGCGAATTGGCAAGGCAAGGCGCGCGCCCTCAAAGCGCGCGCCTTCCTTAACGGACGAGAAGACGCCGGGCCTGAGGTTCCTTCGAACGAGTGACCTCAAGAAAGCACTTCAGCAACGAGTCGATCTTGTCCTCGCTATAAGCGCTAAGGAACGCCGGATGCAACCCGTGTTGGCGGCAATGCTCGTAAACGGCTTCGTCCCGGACGAAAAAAGGGACGCCGGAAGGGGGCAAAGACGAGAAGATGTCATCCGAAGAGGAGACGTAGCGGGTCTTGAAGTGGGCTTCGACGTATTTCCGATAGTTTTCGTTGGCAAGAGGAAGGGAAATCATGATTCCCGTTCCGTCGTATGAGGAGAAATCGTCGCTGATCTCGTAAAAAAGCGGGTCGTTGACCAGGCAATCCAGCGCGATGACGGGAACGAGGTTGTTGCTCGCGATCTCGCGGAAGAAGGCGTCCTCGGCCCCGACGACGACGATGGCGTCGACGTCGTTGATCGAAGAGGTTTCCTTGGAGGAGACGAAATACGTCCTGAAACCGATTCTCCCGAAAGAAGAGGTCAGTTTCTCAAAGGAAAGGAAGGCGTTGGCCTCCGCCAAAAGGCTATTCGGGCTGCCAAAGTAGAAGGCCACCGCGTTGCTTCGCCCCATCGCCAAAGAACGGGCCGCGCCGTTGCTCCGATAGTGATAAAGGTTGGCGATCTGAAGGATCTTCTTCTTCGCCGAAGCGCTGATCTTCTGGTCCTTGCGATCGTTAAGGACATAAGAAACGGTCGCGATCGAAAATCCCGATTCCTTAGCGATTTCCTTGATCGTCACCCGCTTCTTGACCATTTGTTTGATTATATACCATCACCAAGCTGAGAAAAAAAGAAAGAAGGCTTCCCATGAAACGAACTTTGATCGAACACCGCATGGATTCCCCCGATGCTTTTCCCCTGTCGGAGAATTCGTTTTACGTGCGCCTGCGAATAGGCAAGGGCGGGCGGTTCGACAAAGTGGAGATTCTTTATAACGACAAATACGATTTCCCCAAAAAACAATATCGTTTGGAGATGAAAAAAAAGGGCGGCGACGCCACGTGGGATAACTACGAGGCCGTCTTGCCCCTTCAAGACCGCCGTCTCGCCTATATTTTCCGGTTGTCTCGCGCCGGGAGGAAAAGTTTCTTCAGCGAGGACGGCCTCAAGGACAACTACGATTTCCCCCAATCGTATTTCAATTTCTTCCAATACGCCTTCATCAACGAAACGGACATCGTGAAAATCCCCTCATGGGCCAAGAAAGCCTGTTTCTACGAGATTTTCGTCGATCGCTTCAATCGCGGAGACAAGAGCAAGGACGACTCTTACGTCAACATCCGCTGGGGCAACAAAGTCAAAACGAACTCTTTCGCCGGGGGCGACCTTAAAGGGATCTCGGATAGGCTCGATTACCTCGCTGGTTTAGGGATCAACGCCCTTTACCTGACCCCGATTTTCCTCTCGAAGAGCAACCACAAATACGACACGATCGATTATTTCCGAATCGATCCCGAGTTCGGGAGCGCGAACGATTTGAAAGAGTTGGTTTCCTCGGCCCACGAAAAAGGCATGCACGTGGTTTTGGACGCGGTCTTCAACCACTGCTCCTCCGCTTGCAAGGAATTTCAGGACGTCATAAAAAACGGGAGCAGATCGCCATACTACGATTGGTTCATAATACATGGGGCGGAAGTGGACGTGAGGAAGCCCAACTACGAGATGTTCGCCTCCTGCTCCTACATGCCGAAGATCAATACCGCCAATCCCGGGGCGGCGGCCAAACTCATCGAAGTGGGGACCCGCTACATCAAGGATTTCGGCATCGACGGCTGGCGCCTCGACGTCAGCGACGAGGTCTCCCATTCCTTTTGGCGGGCCTTCCGCCTCGCGATGAAGAAAGCCAACCCCGATTGCCTTTTGATCGGGGAGAACTGGCACGACAGCTATTCCTACCTGGAGGGCGACCAATTCGACTCGATCATGAATTACGCCCTCACCAAGGCCTGCCTCGACTACTTCGCAAGCAGACGGTTCGACGCCGCGGCGATGGCGGAGCGGTGCAATCATTTGCTGATGAGAAACAAGGCCCCCGTCAACTCCATGATGCTCAACTTGCTGGATTCCCACGACACGACGCGCTTCCTCACGAGCCTAGGCGGGAACCGTTCCCGCTTCTACGCGGCTTTGACGTTCCTTTATTTCTACCAAGGGATGCCATGCCTATACTATGGCGACGAAATCCCCCTCGAAGGGGATTACGATCCGGACAACCGCCGCTGCTTCCCCTCGAAAATACCCGAGGACTCATTCTTGGAACGGATAAAGGGGCTGACGGCCCTTCGGCGGATGCCTCTTCTTCAAGAAGGAGACATCAACGTCGAGGAAGAGAACGGGATGCTCAAAGTCAGAAGAGGCCTCGGGCGAAACGAAATGTCGCTCTTCATCAATCTGACGGACGAAAGGAAACGTCCGAAAATAGGGGAAAGGGTCCTCGAAAGCGGATGGAAAGACGGATTTTTGGAACCCAATGGGTTCGTCATAGCGAAAGGAGAATAGGAAAACCATGACAAAACATTTGAAGATGAGGCTCCTAGCGACCGGAATGATCGCCATAGGTCTGGCCGGCTGCTCGGGCAGAGGCTCCGATAGCGTCGTTTCTTCGGGCGGCAACGACGCCGTTTTTGACAAATTCGACGGGGACATCGAGCAAAACGTCACGTTGCACATCCTCGAGAACGACACGGCCAAGAGCTTAGGGTACCTCGATGAGTTGCTGAGCGACTTCAACGCCGCCTACGCCGACAAGGGAATCAAGGCCGTCGACGCCAACATCGACCAGTACACCGACCTCGCCCAAGATGGGCCGGCGGGATACGGTCCCGATCTCATCTACCAAGCCAACGACATGATAATGAAGAACGTGGCCGGGCATCACATCCTTCCGCTTCCGACCGAGAAAATCGAAGCGGAAAGCGAGTTGCCCGAGGAAGCCGCCAAGGCTTTCCGCGGGACCATAAACGGAAACACCTACACTTTCGGGGTGCCGGTCAACATCCAAGCCCCCTTCCTTTTCTATCGGAAGGACATGCTGCCTGAAGGCTGCGACAAGAATGGCAACGGGGTTCCCGACATGATCGAATCGTGGAACAATCTCTATTCCTACAGCCAAGCGATCAAAGCGCAAGGCGGGACGAAGCGGGGCTACATGAAGGCCCTCTACGACGTCTATTTCTCAAGCGGCTTCCTCTTCAGTTACGGGGGCTACGTCTTCGGGGATAACGGCACCGACCCCAACGACATCGGATTCAATAAGGGAGAGGCGTACAAAGGTGCGCGGGAGATCCGTCAGCTGGCCAGCGCCATGGACAAGACCTGCAGCGACACCTCCATCAACACCACCTGCTACAGCAAGCTCGCCCAAGGCGAGTTCTTCGCGACCATGACGACCCCCGACGTCAAGAACAACTTCATCAACGAGATGGCCAACCAATACGAGACGACCGAGGGCCTAAGCAAAAACGATGCCTTGCAAAAGGCCGAGGACAACCTCGTGATCGCCGACTTGCCGAAACTGCCCTCCTCCGGTGACCTGACCGAGGATAGCCCGACCCTCATCGACATGAAGACGATGGGCGGCATCAACGGCTACGCCATCTCGAGTTACACCAAAGCGCCGAAGGCCTGCTTGGCTTTCCTCAATTTCGCCACATCCTACGACATGATAATGAAACGCAGCCAGATGATGGGCATCGCCCCCTGCCGCGACGACGCCGTCAAAGAGGCCGGCGGATTGTCGGGCCGGCTCTTCTCCCGCCTCACCAAAGGGGATATCTATCTCATGCCCTCCATCACCCAAGTGGCTCAGATCTGGACGCCGGCCGAGACCCTTAATAAGGATTTGGCCATGGATCCCTACCGCCCCGCCTCCGAGCAGAAATACACCACGGACGCCGCCCTTCAAAAAGGGCTCGACAAAGTCGTGAGCGACATCGCCGCCGCGATTTCCACCCTGCAATAACGGTTTATGAAAGCCTCCTTTGCCAATTGGGTCGAAAAGCGGAAAGGCCACCGTTCGCGGCTGATCGACTTTTTGGCGACGGCGGATTGGAAAACCCGGTGCTCGATGGGGCTCATGGGCCTCGGCCAGCTCTTTCACCGCCAATTTCTCAAAGGTGGCATCTATCTCGCCATCGAGGCCGCTTTCGTTTATTTCATGGTGGCTTACGGAGGCCGCGATCTCGTTGGCCTCGTCACCCTTGGCACCGTGAAGGCCGACCCGTGGCTCGGCACTCCGGGCGACAATTCGGTCACCATGATGCTGAAAGGGCTCTTGAGCGTTTTCGCGGTCGTTTTCTTCCTTGCGCTATACGTAGGAAACGTCAAAGGATGCTATCGGACCTCGCTCAACGAGGCGAGGGGGATCGCGCCCAATTCCTTCGCCGACGACCTTGCCAACCTCGCGGGGGCGGATTTCCCGAAAATCGCGCTGTTCGTCCCGATCCTCGGCGTCGTCGTTTTCTCCCTCGTTCCCATCGTGATGATGATCTTGATCGCCTTCACCAACTATGGGGGAAGCGTCGTCCCCCCAGAATTGGTCAGCTGGATCGGACTAGGCAATTTCGAAACGATTTTCTCCCTTGGCAACGTCGGCCCCACGTTTGGAAAAATCTTGGGTTGGAACCTTCTATGGGCCTTTTCCTCGACCTTCCTCAATTATTTCCTCGGCATTGGGCTGGCGTTATTGATCAACAAAAAATGCGTGAAACTGAAAGGGCTCTTCCGCGTCTTCCCGGTCCTCGCCTACGCCATTCCGGGATTCATCACCCTCATTGGTTTCCGTTTCATGTTCTCCCTCGGCGGGCCGATCAACTACTACCTTTCCAACGGCGGGGCCAACCAAGCCGCCATCGTCGATTTCCTCGGGCTCGACTCCAAGTGGAGCGCCCGCCTCATCGGTTTGCTCGTCAATGCCTGGCTTTCCATTCCGACCACGATGCTCCTGGCGACGGGTTTGCTAAGCAACATCAACGGGGACCTTTACGAAGCGGCCTCGATCGACGGGGCGGGCAAAACCAAGCAGTTCTTCGACATCACCCTGCCCTACATCATCTTCGCCACCACCCCCACGCTCATCAGCCAGTTCATCGGGAACTTCAATAACTTCGGCATCTTTTATTTTTTGAGGGGCGGGCTTTATAGCGACGGGTATTTCCTTTCCAGCGACACCGATCTTCTCATCAACTGGCTTTATAACCTCTCCATCAGCAACAACTATTACTCGATCGGCGCGGCCATCTCGCTCATCATCTTCCTATTGACCTCGACCTTTTCCCTCATCGTCTACGTCCGTTCCAACGCCTACAAAAAGGAGGACACGTACCGTTAATATGAATCCCCGCGTCAAGAAAATCCTCGATATCCTTCTGACTTACTGCGTTTTGATCGTCGTTTCCGCGATTTTCGTCTTCCCCTGCCTTTGGCTCGTCCTCGCCTCCTTCTCCAAATCCGGCTCGATCTATTCCTTCAACGGCTTCTTCCCTTCCTCCTACAGTTTCGATTCCTTCGCCCGGCTCTTCGCCGACACGACGATGTACAACTACCCCCGCTGGCTCCTCAACACCCTTTTCGTCGCCACCCTCAGTTGCCTTTTCTCGACGCTTTCGCTGATCCTGACTTCCTACACGATCTCACGCTTCGAGTTCCGAGCCCGCCGCCCTCTCATGAAAGGGGCGCTGGTTCTCGGGATGTTCCCAGCCTTCATGGCGATGACCATCATCTACGTCCTCATGACTCAGTTCAACCTCATCAACAACCTTTGGGGGCTGATCCTCATCTATTCCGGCACGGCCCCGATGGGCTATCTCGTCCAAAAGGGGTTTTTCGACACCATCCCCAGCTCGATTTACGAGGCGGCGGCGATTGACGGGGCGAGCAACGCCAGGATCTTCCGCACGATAACCCTGCCTCTCGCCAAGCCGATCATCGTCTACACCGCCCTGACCTCCTTCACCTGGCCTTGGAGCGATTTCATTTTGCCGAAATTGCTATTGAAGGACAAAAACATGTACACCGTCGCGGTCGGCCTCATGGGGCTCGACGAGACGGAGTTCTCCCGTTTCGCCGCCGGGGCGGTCTTCATCGCCATCCCGATCGTGGTTCTTTATTTCATTTTGGTCAAAGACATGGTCAACGGGCTCACCAACGGGGCCGTGAAAGGATAAAAACATATGGCTAACGTGCGTTTGGAGAATGTCTGCAAAATCTATAAGGGCGGGGTCAGGGCGGTCACCGACTTCTCCCTCGACGTCAAGGATGGGGAATTCGTTGTCTTCGTCGGCCCCTCCGGATGCGGCAAGTCCACCACTTTGCGCATGATCGCCGGGCTGGAAGCCATCACGAGCGGGAACGTTTTCATCGGCGGGAAATACATGAATGACCTCGAGCCGAAGGACCGCAACATCGCGATGGTTTTCCAGAACTACGCCCTCTATCCCCATCTTAGCGTCTACGAGAACATCGCCTACCCTCTCCGCTGCCACCGCATGAAGAGAGAGGAGATCGACAAACGGGTGAAGGACAGCGCGGCGGTTCTAGGAATCACGGAATACCTGCAACGGAAGCCCAAGGAACTCTCCGGAGGCCAGCGGCAGCGCGTGGCCCTCGGCCGGGCGATCGTGAGGCAGCCCCAGGCCTTCCTGCTCGACGAGCCCCTGAGCAACCTCGACGCCAAACTTCGCGTCCAAATGAGGGCGGAGATATCCAAACTCCACGAAAAACTGCGCGCCACCTTCATCTACGTGACCCACGACCAAACGGAAGCCATGACCATGGGCGACCGCATCGTGGTGATGAAGGACGGCTTCATCCAGCAAGTGGACACGCCGACCAACCTCTACCGCCACCCCGCCAACGTTTTCGTGGCGACCTTCCTCGGCTCGCCCCAAATGAACGTCTTCGAAGGGGAGCTCCGCAAAAAAGAGGCGAAAACCTTTTTCCTCAGCAAAGGCGAAGACGCCTTTTCGATTCCCCTTAACCCCCTCCTCGAAGGGCAGTTGGAAGACGAGGCTTTCCCGATCAAAGCCAAACTTGGCGTCAGACCAAACGATGTGATGGTCTCGAAGGGCAAAGGAATGGCCAAAGCCAAAATCGAACTTGTGGAAAAACTGGGTGACCAAACATTGGTCTATCTGCGGGTTCCCGGACGCGACGATTACACGATTTCCTTGGCAAACGGGGATAACGATTACGCCACTGGAGAAATGGTTTCGGTCTCGTTTGAGGAAGGGAAACTCAACCTTTTTGACGGAGAAACCGAAAAAAGCCTCACCGAGGCTCGGCCGCTGTGCTTCTTGGACAATGCCGACAACGCCTATTTGGATCAAAGCCAAGTGGCGGAAGTGGAACGAAGGCTTATCGAAAAGAACCATTCCTCCTCAATGATCGCGATCCCAAGTTCCTCGGTTTCCCTCAATAGAGCCAATGGCAGCGATCTGAGTTTGCCTTTGCTTCTGGATTGTCGGAAAGACTATGGCGACCGCTCCGTTTTCTTCTGCCACGAGTCTTCGTCGGGAAAAGGGATCTCGTTTTCCGCCGACTCCCAAAAGGGCCCAAAGGAACCGGGAGAGGCCTTCAATGCTTTTGTGCCCCTTAAAAGCATCGAGATCGTCGACGAAAAGACCCAAAGCAAACTGACGGACACCGAGCCGCTAAGCACGCCAATATCAAAGGGCGAGCTTTCCTTCAGGAGAGGCGGTTGCTTTATGGAAGGGGACGAGCGGATCAATCACGAAAAAGCCTACGTCGTCAAACGGATGAACCGCCTCGGGACAACGAATCTCATTGTCCTGGAGGGGAGCAAAACCAAGGAAAAACTGACCTATCTCGTCCCTGATTCCGCCTTGATATACGTTTCCATGCTGGTGCTCTTCCGCAAAAGAATCCATGCGAAGAAAAGCGACTAGGCAAAAGACGGAATCCTGATTTCTCCGTTTCGCTGTCATGCGGTTTCCAAGAAACGCATTTGACGCTTCGATCGACAAAATGCCCCTTTTTCCCTTCAAAAACGTCGATGGCAGTCAGAAAAGCCAGCAGGGACGGTGAAAGCTTTGAGGAAAAAGATTACGAACGGGTTGATCAAAGCCATGATCAGGGACGCCGAACGAAGAGGCTTTTTCTGTTTCTCTCCAGCTTCTTCGACGAGATGTTGATCAATAGCTCCTCAAGGGCCGAAAGACCGGTGAACGCGAATATGATTATCGCCGTGGCCGTAAGGCCGAAAAGCGCGTAAAGCGCCGGGGACAGGAAAACAGCCAAACCCGCCGCTTTGTTCGCATAGGTATGCAGAAACCCAAGGGCGTGGAACCTTGCCAAGGAAACGGCGAGGCTTGCGATCCTTATCGAGGCGACCGCGGCGATGCCGACCCAAACCCACCATGAGACGCTGACGGCAACGACGAAAACGATGACGATCGAAACGCCAAAGACCAAATCGGCAAAACTGTCCAATTTGGCCCCGAAAATGCTTTCCGAATGGAATTTCCTCGCCACGAAACCATCGAGGGCGTCGGATGAGCCCGCAAGCGCGTAGACAATCCAAAAAGCGATGGGAAAAGGCACAAGGAAAACCATCGCCACCGACAAGGGAATCCGAAGCAACGTTATGATGTTGGCCGCGTTTTTCATCTTTTCCCGAAAGGAAAGGCGGATGTCTTCCTCTTCGTCATTAGACTATGCCTACAGAAGCAAGGGGACAATCAAATAGCCGAAACGAAAAGCCCCGCCATCGAGGATAACGGGGCAAAGACTCGGCTTTTTATGGGAAAAGGCAACTTAGCCGACGAGAAACTCCCTCAGGGCTTGAAGTGAGGAACTTCGACCTCGACGTCGCTCAAAGGGAAACTCACGCAGGGATGGATGTAGCCATAGAGTTTGTCGGCCATCCTCCGGCCATCGACCTTCTCCGGGACGTAGACGTTGCCGGAAATAAGGCGCGAATGGCAGAAGCCGCATTCGCCGGAGCGGCAATGGGTGGGAACGGAAATGCCAGCCTTTTCCATGCTGACGAGCAAAGATTCGTCGGCGGAGCAAGGAATCGTCTTCGTTTCGTCGTCGATATGGACTTTCAGCTGGTAATGGCCGTTTTTCTTCTCCGAAGGATACGATGGATCCTTTGAGGGATCGTGGATCTCGCCGAAGAGCTCGTGGCGGATGTCTTTTCTCCTTAGCCCGAGCTTCGGCGTTTCCTTTTCGAGGAAATCGTACATGGCCTGAGGCCCGCAGATGAAGAGGGAATACTCGCCTTTCGGAGCGTACTTCTTGATGAGATCGGCGCCTAGGAAGCCATGTTCGCAGCCGGCCAGGCTTTCATTCGAAAGAACGTTGACGAGCTTGAACTTCGGGCAACGCTTCTCCAAAGCCTTGAATTCCTTTTCGAACAAAGCCTCGCTTAGCGTCTTGCTGCCATATAGAAGTATGAGCGAGCAATCCTCATCTCCGTCCGCGATGGCCTGAGCCAAGGAGTAGAAAGGCGTGATGCCGCTTCCGCCAGCGAGGCCGACGACGACTTTCTGGTCGCGGATCGGGCTATACGTGAATTGCCCAAGGGGCGCGGAGGCTTCGACGACGTCGCCTTTCTTCCATTTGTCGAGCATGAAATTGGAAGCCAAGCCGCCAAAGGCCCGCTTGACGGTAAGGCAATACGTCCCCGACAAAGAGTCGCGAGGCGAGGACGAGAGCGAATATGGCCTGGTCAGGTGAACCCCGTCAATCGAGAGCACGACGGAGAGATAGCTGCCGGCGTTGAAGTAAGCCAGCTCTTTCGTTTTCTTTCCGTCGGGGCCGAAAACGAAGGTCTTGGCGTCTCCTCCCCTGTCGATGACATCCTTTATCTTCAGATACTGAACGTAAGGATGGAGCGCCTCGGCAAGTCGGTTGGCAATATAGGCGTTGTTAGGCAAAGCGTCGGCGGTCGAGGCGTCGGCTATCTTGGCTTCGCGATCCGGGATCATCTTCGTGAAGTCCATCTTGTTCAAAGAACGAATGTTTGGCATATTGTTTTCCTCCTGTTATTTCTGCTGCGCTTTCGCGGCCTTGGTGCCCGGTTGCAGCTGGGCGATGTCGGCGCCTTTGAGCTTTTTGACGAGCCGGTGGCCGATGAGGTTGCCGGTGTAGTAGGCGACGTTGAAGCCATCGCCCCTCATGTAGTGCCCGCCGCAATAGGATAAATGCGGGACCGTGATGTCTTTCCGCTCCTCAGCTATGCGGGCCATCAGGTTGTCCCAACCCGAAAGCTTGTAGCCATAAATCGTCCCGGTCGGCGTGCCCAGATAACGGGCCATGGTGACGGGGGTCGCTATCTCAATCTCCTCAATGTGGGGGATGATGGAAAGGTGGAGGGTCTCCTCGGTGTCCTTGATATATTTGAGGGCAATCTCGTTTTTCCATTTCTCGTAACGCTCCGGCGTCATGTCGCTCGGGATGTCATCGCCGAAGATCGGCATCGTGAGGAAAAGGGTGCAGGTTCCTTTCGGGGTCGCGTCCGGAATGACTTTATTCAGGCAGTTCACGATGTAGATGTCGCGCTTCTCGTATTGGGCCCTGGCGCCGCGGGAAGAGGAAATGAAAACCGTATAGTCGTCGAATCCCAACTCCTCGCGCGAGCAATCGAGGCCAAGATAGACCGTCGCCGTCGAAATGCCGAACGAACGGGCATTGATGAGGCGCTTGGTCCGCTCCGGCACCGCCGAAGAGGGCGAAAGGTTGGCGACCCGGTTAGGAATCAAATTGCTGACGATTTCCTTTGCGTAGATTTTCCTCTCGTGGTTGATCTCCACCCCGATGGCCTCGCCCTTCTCATTATAAAGGAAGCCGGTGACCTCGGAATTGTACCAAACGTCCCCGCCATGGTCGAGTATGACCTTGCAAAGGGAAAGCGAGAGTTCGTGCGAGCGGTATTTCGGCATGGCGGCCCCGTCGATAATATAGGTCGACATCATGTTCCAGTAATGGAAGGCGCTCAACTCGTCGGTCGGAACGCCCAGATACCCCCAGTAAGTGCAAAGGATATCGATGGCTTTCGGCGAGAGTTTAAGCGCAGTTAGGACATCCTCCATCGAATGCGATGCCATTCTCATGAAGTTGCCGTACTTGAAAGCCATGACCAGAGGATTGGGCTTGCCTTTCATTTTCGTGACGTATTGGGTGGCTTGCCAATCGTTGGTCTGGTATTCGAAAAGTTTTCTGACGGCCTTCTTCGATCCGGGGCAGCATTCCTCCATCGAGGCGATGAAGGGTTCGACGCCGGCTTTGAGGGTCACGTCATATCCGTCTTTTCCTTTTACGATAGTCCGGAAGAGATTCCGTTCGTATTGCCAATCGGGCTTAGCGCCCAATTCTTGGAAAATGTTGTAAACCAAATCCGGCTTCTCTTTGCTTCCGACCATGCATAGCTCATGAAGGGATGGCTCGAACTCGAAGCGGCCCCGAACGAAACTGGTGGCGCAGCCTCCTGGCAGATTGTGCTTCTCGAGAAGAAGGGTCTTCAACCCCCCTTTCGCGGTTGTGGCTGCGGCAGCCAAGCCGCCATTGCCAGCGCCTACGACGATGACATCAAAGGACTCGTCCATAATTGACCTCCGTTATTGGTATGACCACATATAAAACTAGAATAGTTTTGGCTGTTTTGCAACATGATGAAAGAAAAGCGTCTAAATTCGGATGTTTTACTTGATAGTTTTCTGTATTAGAATAATCTTTGCATCTGGTATGACCAATAACATGGAGATAAGAAATGGGCTTTGACAAAATCAAGAACGTCTCGTTGACGGATCTGTTCGTGGAGCAGATCGAAAACATGATTCTTTCAGGCCAGCTGTCCGTCGGCGAAAAGCTTCCTTCCTCGCGTGACCTTTGCATAAAAATGGGCGTCTCCCGACAGGTCGTTTCGGCCGGGCTCATCAAACTCGGCCAACTTGGTTTCGTCAAAATAAAGGCCAGGAAGGGCGTCTTCGTTTCCGATTACCGGGAGCAAGGCACGATCGAAACGCTTCTCGCCATCATGCGTTATCACGGAGGAACGATGAGAGAAGGCGAGGTGCGTTCCCTTTTGGAAGTGCGAGGATCGCTGGAGCAACTTTGCTGCAAGCTCGCCATCGAGAACGAGACGGAAAGCAAGCTTCAGAAGCTCAAGGCTATTTTGGAACATATAGAAACCGCGCCCGATTCTCAGACGGCCGCGGAAGAGATCTTCGCCTTCCACCACCAAATCGCTGTGATGTCCAACAACGTTCTTCTGCCACTGATGTATTACTCGTTTAGAGGCGAGGCTGAATACTTGTGGGCTTTGGCTTACAAACACGTGGGACTAGAAAGCCTTTATGAAGAAAAGAAATCCCTTTTCGAGGCCATAAGGAACAAAGACGCCTCATCCGCGGAACGGCAGGTCAAAGACACCATCGAGGCCTCGCTTAGGGATCTGAAGGTATACTCAAGCTGAATTTTATTTTCGAAAAACGAAAACGCATTTTGCTATAATAAAGAAAAAGGGGACATCTTATATGAAAAAACGACTGCCGTTTTTGCTCTTCATCTCTTTCTTTCTCGTCGGTTGCTCTTCGAGCGGAGGCATCGCTCTGACAAAAGACAATGTCGCGACCTACATCGGTTTTTCGGGCGGAAAATCGAGCACGACCCTGACTTCCGACCCCACCGAGCAAGACGATGGGAGTTACCTCGTCGTTTTCTACCTTTATCCTTTGACATACGACATCAATTCCGACGTCAATGGCCGCTGCGCGGTTTCCTTCACCCCTTGGTACACGGATATGACTTCCTCGGCAACGCTGGAGAACAAGTTCGACGCCGCCTTTTCCTACAAAGCCGGCGGAACCGATTCGGACGGAATCAAGGAAGCGAACTCGCTTGAAGCCAGTTTCGTCGTCGAATCGGAAAAAGCCCTTTCAGCCCTCAGCGTCATCTCGAATCTGACTTTCGCCGATATATCCGGATCGGTCCAAGGCTAATCAAGCCAAATAAAGAACGTAAGAAACGCTGATTTTTTCCCACGATCGAAAAGCCGGTTTCGTTGCCGGCTTTTTATTGATGTGGATTGATGACGGGGAAATCCGCTGCGCCTTCACAGGACGGCATCGATGAAATCCTTGGTCCTTTGGTTTTGAGGATGGGAGAAAAGATCCGCCGGTTTGCCTTTCTCGACGACGTGGCCGCCATCCATGAAGATGACCTCGTCGGCGACGTCGCGGGCAAAGGCCATCTCATGAGTCACGATAATCATCGAAATTCCGGTTTCAGCCAAGGACTTGATCACCCCTAGAACTCCCTTGACCATCTCCGGGTCGAGCGCGCTTGTGGGTTCGTCAAGCAAAATGACGTCCGGATCGTTGGCGAGAGCCCTCGCGATGGCAACGCGCTGCTTCTGGCCGCCGGACAGTTTGATTGGATACTCGTTAGCTTTTTCCTTGACCCCGACTTGGGCTAGAAGAGCCAATCCTTTTTCCTTGGCTTGTTCCTTAGGCATTTTCTTAAGATCGATCAGCGACAGGATCACGTTATCGAGAACGGTGTAGTTGTTGAACAAATTGAAAGATTGAAAGACCATGGCCATTTTTGAGCGCGCGGCGCATAGCTCTTTTGGCCCAAGAAGAATCGCCGGCTTCCCTTTGGCGTTGAGCCCGAAAACCTTTTTTCCTTCGAATATCACTTCGCCCGAAGTCGGGGTTTCCAGCAGATTGAGGCAACGGAGGAACGTCGATTTGCCGGACCCGGAAGGGCCGATGATGGCGTAGACGCCGTTCCGCTCGAAGGAAAGGTCGATGCCATCGAGGACGATAAGGTCCTTAAATGACTTATGGAGGCCCTTAACCTCTATGATGCTATCGAGTGGCATAAACGTTGAACCTCTTTTCCAGCAAATTGATGAGTTTGCTTAACGTGAAAGTTATGGCGAAATAGAGGCCGGCGGCCAGAATCAGGGTCTCGAAGACCTTCAGCGTGTTGGCCTTGACGATGTTAGCGACGCCCGTGATGTCGTAAATCCCGAGGACCGAAACGATCGAGGACTCCTTCACGACCGTGATGAACTCCCCGCCGATGGAAGGGAGGATGTTCCGGAAAGCCTGCGGGAAGATGATCTTCCGCATGGTATACCGATACGAAAAGCCCATCGATGTCGCGGCCTCGAACTGGCCAACGTCGACGGCTTGGACCCCCGAGCGGTATATCTCGGCGGAATAGGCGGTCGAATTGAGGCCGAGGGCGATTATCCCGGAAACGGTGAAATCGATGGTTATGGAGCGCATGAAAATCGTTTGGAGCAGCATCGGGATGCCAAAAGCGAAGATATAGAGCTGAATTAAGGTTGGCGTTCCGCGAACGACCGAAATGTAGGCTTTGGCAGGCATATTCAGCCACTTATGACGCGACATGCGGGCTAAGCACATCAAAAACCCTAAAGTCGCGCCGATAAAAATGGAGGCGGCCGAGAGGCCGATCGTCATGCCGACTCCATACAAAAACTGGTTGAAATACCTGAAAACCGGACCGAAATCCATCAGTTGCTAGCGGCCGTGGCGACCGCGTCCTCGTACATGGTCTCCAAAGCCCCGCTGGCTTTGTTGACCGCGATGACTTTGTTGACGAGGCCGATGAGATCGCTTTCTCCGAGGTTGGTCGCGATGCCGTATCCGCCATCGTCATTGAAATCGAGGCTATCGATGAGGGCTAAACCGCTGTTTTTGCCGACGATGTTCTCCCCGACCGCGTCCTCGACCATCAAAGCGCCGATGTTCCCGGTCTTAAGCATCGTGATGAGGGAATCCAGCGCGGCGACGGTGACGACGCTGCCGCTGTAGTCGGCGGCTTTGTCGGCCTGAATGGTTCCGAGTTGGGCTCCGATGGTCAGGCTAGCCAAATCGTCGACGTTGCCTATCGTGACCCCTGATTTGACGACAAGAACCGTCTGGGCTTGATAATACACATCGGAGAAAAGCACGCTTTTGGCCCGTTCGGCATTGATTGAGAAGGCGGCGGCGATGAGGTCGATCTGATTGGTGGTCATCGAGCCAAGCAGGGAATCGAATTCCATGTTCTTGACGACGAGGTTGAGCGCGATGCCATACTCCGATTCGATCTCACTGGCGATAAGCCCGCAAAAATCGATGTCGAAACCGACCGGCTCGTTCGTCGAGGAACTGACGTACTCAAACGGTGGGTACTCAGCGTTCGTGCCGATGACCAAGGTTTTGCTGCTGAGAATCTCATCAAGAGAACCGCCGTGGGCGGTCACGGTCGAGCAACTCGTCGCGAAAGTCATGGCTCCGACTAGAAGAAGAGCGGCGGAAACTGACGTGCGTTTCATAATTTTTACCTCCTTGTTGGCAGTTATGAAACAGTTTGCCGAAGGATAAGAAAAATCCTTAGGCGTAAGAGCCTAAGGACGCTTCGATGCGTGGTGCCACCTTAGTTTGCCGGCTTTTCGCAAAACCAGCCTCGCCGAGTACCTATCGATACCCGCTCGCGCTAAACGGGCGAACCCGTCATCCCATACTATCGAGTTCAGGGATGCAGCTCCAGGATGCGTTCATAACCCGCTCCGCGCCGCATTTCCACCGTCAGCGGCTCACTATGGCTAGCTTGGGCTACTACTTCTTCCCTTCTTGGCTTTATGCACGAATGATAGCCCCAAAAAACGGCATGTCAATCAGTTTCTTTCGATTCCCCACGAACGGGGCCGCCTCTATCAAAGGGTTGGTTAGGGATGGGAAAACCGGTTGGCCATAATGGCGATCGCATTTAAAATAGGCGGAACGAGATCTTCCAACAACAACCGAAAAGACGGGAGACCGTTCGCCAAAGAACGGCCAGCGAAGTTATATCAGCCCCGAGGAAAGCAGGAAGTCGTGGGCGACGGCTTCCGGGGTCTTCTGCTCCTCGTCAACCTCGTAGTTAAGCTCCTGCATGACTTCGTCCGTCAGGCAATCGCCGAGAGTCCGTAGAAGACCTTCAAGCTCAGGATGCTTGCCATACGCCTCCTCCCTCATGAGGGGCATGGCGTAGTAAGGAGGGAAGAAACGCCTATCATCCTCCAAGACCGTCAAATCGTATTTCTTCAAAAGACCGTCGGTCGAAAAGGCATCGATAATGTCGACGTCCCCGTTGGCGAGGGCGAGGTAGCGGAGCGCGCCGTCCTGATTCGAGACGCTGCCGATATGGAAGCCATATGTCGCTTCGACGCCCGCAAGGCCGTCCTCGCGATTGCTGAACTCGAAAGTGAAACCGCCTTTGAGGCTGGAGGCGCAAGCGACCAAATCCGATATTTTCGACAAGCCGTACTGCTCGGCGGTGTCCTGCCGGACGGCGAAGCAATAGGTGTTGTTGAAGGCCGTCTGCGACAGCATCTCGATGCCGTACTGCTCCTTCAGCTCCTCCTTGGAGGTTTCATAAACCTTCTCCACGTCGGAAATCGGATCGTGCCCAAGCAAATTGACGTAAGCCGTGCCGGAATAATCGTAATAGAAGTCAAGCTCGTCGTTTTGAAGGGCCTCGAAGCACACTTTCGTGCCGCCCAAACCGAACTTCCTCTCCACCTTCAGGTCCGTTTTGTCCTCGATGTATTCCGCGGCCAGGTTGCCAATGACCTTCTGCTCCGTGAAATCCTTGCTCCCTATCGTGAGATCGTAGGATCCCGCGACGGCCTTCTTGATCGGGCTGAAGGCGAGGGCGGCCACGATAAGGACGGTGGAAACGCCCAAGAGGACGCGCTCGTTGACGCGAATGAACCTCTCGCTGAAGAGCGGTTTGCGGTTCGTTGCCTTGGCTTTCTGGAAGCTTTTCGGCGTGACGAGCTTCTCGACGAGGCCCAAGATGAAGTCGACGAACAAGGCCAAAAGGCAGGCCGGGATGGCGCCGGCGAGGATTTGGTTGGTGTTGACGGACTGAATGCCCGAAAAGACCAGATACCCCAAACCGCCCGCGCCGATATAGGCGGCGATGGTCATGAGGCCGACCGCCGTGACGGAAGCGATGCGGACGCCGCCCATGATGACCGGAAGGGCCAAAGGTATCTGGATTTTGAAAAGAACCTGAGCCTTGTTGAGGCCAATCCCTTTCGCGGCCTCCAGCGTATCGGGCGTGACGTTGCTGATGCCGATATAGGTGTTTTTGATGATCGGAAGCAACGAATAGAGAACCACCGCGAATACGGCGGGCACGACCCCTATGCCCATTAAAGGGATAAGAAAGCCCAAAAGGGCCAAGGACGGGATCGCCTGAATGACGTTAGCCACGGCCAATACCGGTTTGCTCGTCTTCGAGAACCGCGCGATGAGGATGCCAAGTGGCACCCCGATCGCGATGGCGAACAGCACCGCGACGATCGTCAGTTCGATATGCTCGACGAGGAGGGAGAAAATCTCGCTGATGTTTTGGGCGAAATACTCAAAGAAATTCATGATCAGTCATCCTCCTCTTCCCCATCGGGATCGTGCGTGGCGTACTGGGCGCTCAGGATGCTCACAAGACCGCTGCGGGTCAAAAGCCCTTTCAGAACGCCGTCCTTCCCCACGACGGGTAAGGAACTCCGATGATGGTCGTTCATGATCTCCAGAACTTTCAGGATCTTGTCATCCTCATCCAAGATGTGCTTGCTTTTGTGCATCAACGCGGAGGCCGGAAGCGTGTCGTCGGAGATGCCGCGCATATGGCTGGCCTTCACGATGCCGAGATAGCGATGCGTGGAGGGTTCCACCACCAAAAGCGAGTCGACCCGCTTGTGCATCATGAGACTCAGGCATTTGAAGCCAGGGGTGCTGGGATCGATGCAAATGGGGTCTTTGATCATGACATCCTTCACCTTGATGTATTCCGGCGAAGACCAAAGGCGGTTCTCGCCGACGAAAGAGGAAGCGAATTCGTTGGCCGGATGGCGGAGTATTTCCTCCGGGGTTCCGTACTGGGAGATCCTCCCATCTCGCAAAAGGCAGATTTTGTCCGCCAACTTGATGGCCTCATCCATGTCGTGGGTGACGAAGATGATGGTCTTCTTGACTTTGCTTTGCAACTCCAGCATCTGATTCTGAAGATCGGAGCGGGTGATGGGATCCAAAGCCGAAAAGGGCTCGTCCATCAAAATGATTTTGGGGTCGTTGGCAAAAGCGCGCGCGCGATGCCGACGCGCTGCTTTTGACCGCCGGAGAGCTCGCTGGGGTAACGGGAAGCGTAGGATTTCTCGAGACCGACCATCTCCAAAAGGCCCATGACTTTCTCATGCAGCCACCGCTTATCCCCCTTCTTTTCCAACGCCGGGATAATCTGAATGTTCTGCTCCACCGTCATGTGAGGGAAAAGGCCCATGGACTGTATGACGTAGCCGATGCCTCGCCTCAATTCGACCTCGTTCATGTCGGCGATGTTCTTGCCGTCGATCAGGATCTCGCCCGAGGTCGGCTCGATGAGACGGTTGATCATGCGAATCGTCGTGGTCTTGCCACAGCCGGACTCGCCGATAAGAACCATGAACTCGCCATCGCTGACGGTCAAAGAAATGTCATCGATGACGAGATGGTTCTTGAATAGTTTTTTTAGATGCCTGATTTCTATCATATGTGACTTTCTCCTTCCCGATGCGCTTTAATAACAAAAAAGGCCCTTTGAAGAGGAATCGGCCGGCAAATAATGCAAATAAAGATTAAAGACAGCTGAACTCTATGCGCGAAAGGCTATATTGCCAAAGCGTAGTGAAGGCCGCGGTAAGCGGCTCTTCAAGGCGTGTCCCGATTCTCATCGACCACAAGACAAGGATAAAGGCCGAAATCCTTTTTGTCAAACGACGGGAAAATCAAGACGGCGTCAAGCGAACTCACGAAAATGCAGATAAAAACGGCATGGGGGCCGAAAGAGACGAACAAACGATTCACGATGGGTTCCGTTTCCATGGAAAGCCGATATAAAAAACCGATCAATACCTTCCTTGGTATTTCTTTTTGCCCAGCGCGGTCGTTCTTGCCACGAATCCGCCCTTCGCGTCGGTGTATCCGTCCCTGTCGTGCTCAAAACGGTGCCACAAAGACAGTTTTAGTTTTTCGTATTCCTTCGCTTTCTTTGGCTCGCCGTTCAGATAATCTCGGAAATAGAGTTCGTCGTTGTCCCCGAAAACCCTTAGGTGCAAGTGAAAAACCTTATCCGCGAAACCGTCTTTCGTATACCCTTTGTTGAAATCTTTTCGGCCACTGCTTTCCGCCATGCAAAGATACCCATGGGCAAGAAGAACGTCTTTGACACGATCCATCGAAACGGAAGAAGGGATTTCCACAAGAATGTCGACGATCGGTTTCGCCCATATCTTTTTTATGGCGGTGCTGCCGATGTGGCTGATCCGAATCGCTTCCATGGATGGCAAAAAAGAAAGCAGGTTCTTCCTCTCGCCCTCGTATTGCCCCTTCCAATTCGGATTCGGCGGGACAAGGAAAATCGGAAACAGATCCCACAGTTCCTTCAAAGTCATTTCGGATAGCTCTTTTTTCATTCGGAATCCTCGCTGTTGACGATCGATCGGGGGGACGTTGCCTTCTTCCCGCGTTTCATTCGCCGATTGATATATAAAGGCCGCTTCCTCAAAATCCGCGGTTAGGAGGCGTCTGAACTCCGCCGCAACAGACAAACGGGCACGAGACCATTTTACAGCGTTTTTCCTTCTACGAAGAAATGGCGTATGGGGATCCACGTTGTTTCTCTCATGGCCGTCTTGTGGCTCTCCTTTCAAAAACAGAATTCAGAACGAAACCCATAACGGCTCTCTCTTCTTGCGAATAAATCCCGATTTCAAAGGACGAAGGAAACATAAAAGTGTCTCTTTTTGGTTGATTTGCGCTTCTTTCGTCATAGATTACTAGTAAGGAGATTCCCATATGATCACTCTTTTCATCGTCTGCCTCATCCGCGCCTTCCTCTTCAAGCCCAAGAAACAGCGGACCGGGCCGATCGAAAAAGTCCGACTCGACAAAGAAAAAGCGGTCGAGGACCTTCAGGCCCTCATCCGTTGCAAAACCGTGTCCCATCGCGACATGAAGGATGATGACGAGGGGGAATTCGAGAAGTTGGAGAAAACGCTTCAAAGCAACTATCCTAACGTTTTTAAATCCGCCGAGTTCAAGAAACTGGGAAAAAGGGAGATCATGCTTCGCCTTCTTGGGAAAAGCGGCGACAGAAGCCATGCCTCCGTTCTGATGGCCCATTACGACGTCGTGGACGTGGAGGAAAAGAACTGGAAGGAAGAGGCTTTCGCGGGGGTTAGGAAAAACGGCGAACTATGGGGTCGGGGGACCATCGACACCAAAGGGACCCTCAACGGGGTCCTGTGCGCGGCCGATCAGCTTCTGTCTCAGGGCTGGGTCCCCGAAAACGACATGTTTTTCTGCTTTTCGGGAAACGAGGAAGTCGCCGGGGACGGGGCCGAATCGGCGGTTCGGTTCTTCGTGGACAACAAAATAGAGCCGATCGTCGTCCTCGATGAGGGCGGAGGCCTCGTGAACGGCATCTTCCCGGGCGTCGATAACGACACCGCGGTTATCGGAACGACCGAAAAGGGCGGGCTTTCGCTGGAGTTCCATATCGATGGGGAGGGAGGGCACGCCTCCGCGCCCGCCCCGCACACCCCGGTCGGGGAACTGGCCAAGTTGGCCGTCGAGATCGAAAGGCGGCCCTTCCCTTTCCGCCTTACCAAGGCGACCCGCGAAATGTTCGACGTCCTGGGCCGCCACTCCTCCTTCAAATACCGGATCGTCTTCGCGAACCTGTGGCTGTTTTGGCCCCTTCTGAATTCGTTTGCGAAGAAAAAGGGAGGCCAAATGAACGCCGTGGTCCGCACGACGGGCGCGCTTACCATGATGCAAGGGTCGCCCGTGTCGAACGTCGTTCCCTCGAGGGCGATGATCGGCATGAACCTTCGGCTTCTCCCTGGGGAGACGATAGAACGGGTCAAGGCCAAATACGAGAGGATGCTGCGGAAACTCCGGATAAACGCCTCGATGGCCTCGCCTTACGGATGGGAGGCCTCAAACATATCCTCAACCGAAACGGAATCGTATCGGAAAGTGTCGAAGGCCATCGAGGACACGTGGGGGCGGGAAACGATCGTCGCCCCCTTCGTTATGACGGCCTGCGCCGACGCCCGGTTCTGGAGCCGGATCAGCGACAAGGTTTATCGCTTTTCGGCCATGCGTTTGCGAAGCGACCAATTGCGGATGATCCATGGCGACAACGAACGCCTGAAGGAAGAGCAAATCGCCGAAACGGTCGAGTTCTACTACAGGCTCGAGCGATCCTTATAGGATGTTCTTTAAAAGCAAAAAATAAATAAGGAAACCAACATCGCGGTGACCTGAAAAAGCGATACCTAACCTAAAGAGTAGAAGGAGCCGTATTTGTCGAGTAAGGAACGCCACGTAGCGAAATTCGTTTCCGCCGAAGTGTAGTCGCTGGAAGAGGAGTAGCCGCTGACGGGGCAAAAGAAATTCAATCCGCATGGTTTGGGATCGTCTTCGTAATGGGGTCCGTAACTATCATGGATAACGTAATCGCTAAGCGCCGTTTCGACCCCCTCCACCGTGTCAACGATGCTAAAAGCGGCGTCCGCCTGCATATCGACGCACCAAGAACGGATGTCGAAAACGTCATAGCAGTATTTATATGTGTCATCATAATAGCCAAAACGAAGGCCTTTGTTGCACAGGACCTTGAAGTCGTTCCATTTGAAGGAGGAATTGATGACTCCGGCAAGCTCCCCGGCCATGGTCTCCCAAGCCGACCCATATGCAGCGGCTTTCGAAAGATCAAGAACCGACAAGGTGGCGTCGGAAGAGCCGCTTCTGGCGCATTTGGAGACAAAACTGTCGGCTATGCTTCCAAGAAGGGTCGGGGTTTCAATCGATGTATTGGCGGCGATTTCGCTAAGCCAAGTGTCATAATCCCAGCCGCTTCCAGGCTCAAATTCCTGGCTAGCGACCATATAATCGAAATAATCGCTGTTGAAATCCGCGATATCCTGAACGCCCATAAGGCAGCAATCATAACCGATCCAATCAAGCTTTTCGGTGCGACCGACGCTTTCGAAAGCCCCTTTGAGAGCGTTATGAACCTCGCTGTTATAAAGCGTGTCGCCGCCATAATTATCGTCAGAGCAGCAGCCGTCCATGGCTCCGCCGTGATCCCACACGACGACGCCACAATGGTCGGCCGGATAACTATTAAGCCCCCACTCCATAAAACTCTGAAAGGTGAGGACGCTGCCCATGTCGGCTTGACCCAATTGGGCGTCGCTCACAAGGTTTCCATCCTCGCAATGCCACCGCCCGATTCTGTTGGCGCTGATCCCGTAATCGGTTTCCCATTCCGTACAACCGCCCGTCTCGATTATGAGGTTGACCTCGTTAGGCAAATCGACGCTCAGCATCTCTTTGATGTTGGCCGTCGCCAAACCGGTGTATTCGGGGGTTTCCCCATGAGGGGCATAATCGCTCTCAAGGTTGCTGCCGCACATATAAACCATGATCGTGTAAGCGCCCTTGGCGTGAACGGACGAGCTCGATGAGGACGAAACGCCAACCGACGAACTTGAGGGATTTGCGCTGGAGGCTTCCCCGGACGAAGCAGAAGACGTTCCAGAATCGGAAGAGAGAAAAGAAGTGGACAAGGACTCATTGAAGATGGAGAAACTGCAACCCGCCAATAAGCCCGACATAGCGAGCAAGACCAGTAATTTCTTTTTCATATGCCATAAGGATGAAACAAAACCATTTTGTTTTCACGCAAAAGCGAAACGTTCTTCAAAGAACGGCGTCTTTGCCCGAAAACGAAACCGATCGTGGGAAGCCCGCCAAGAATGTTTGAGTAAAAGACCGGTTGGCGAACAACTTTCCTCGTTTTTTTGCGCCGCAAAGGCATCGTTCAATCGCTCATTGGCCGTTTTTTGGCCTTAATCCATTTCTTATCCAAAAAGCGTTGATTGTCCAAGCTCACCTCCGTTGAAGACTCGTATATGCTTTGATGCATTTTCTTGCAGACAAAAAACTTGAATTTCGTGCCTGCTTTCATTCTTTCTTTGTCTTTATTCCTCTCGTACCACCCAAAAGCCCTTGAAGCCGATTCGTCGAGTTTCTTGACGCTGTCATCTTTGATGGACCCCCAAATGACGTCGCCCATCATCCCGACGGGAAAAGCCCTAACGTAACTAGCGCCCATCCAGTTCATGGCAATCCGAACGCTTTTTATGGCCAATTTTTGCTGAAAGGCCATTCCAACGGAATTGGTCAGGATGATGATCTTCTTCTTGAACATATCTTCATTTGGCCTATGAACCATCCACGCATAGCAAAGATGATCCAAGAGGGATTTTACGGAAGCCGGAACGTTCAAGGCGTAAACCGGGTATGAGAAAACGATCAGATCCGAACTTAGCATCGAGGCAAAAACGGTCTGCGTTTTCTTAGCCTCGACGCAACGATTCTCGCCTTTTAAAATGCAATTCTTGCAGGACAGGCAAAAACTCGGAAGGTCATTCGCGTCGAACCTTTCGACAATCGTGCCTTTGGGAAACTTAGACAAGAGCATTTCTCCGTAATGGTAGGAGACACCTTGCAGACTATTGCCATAAATCATTGTTATTTTCATGTGTTTTCACCTCACTATCGCATCGATAAGCCGATCATTGTAGGCTTCGACGTCTTCCTTTTTCGAAAAATCGATGCCTAACGTCTCTTTTATGACGCTTCTCCTAAGGAAGGAGGTCTGCATCGAATAAACCAAGCGATAGGTGAGCGGCCTCAATTCCTCGTCGCTTCGCTTAGGCAAACAATCCTTAACCAACGAAAGGTATTTCTCGGCGGTCATTTCGGTATTGTCACCCTCTGAGGGGCTCCTTAAATCGCTCAGAATGGAAATGGTCGCTATTTGATCGTGACTCAGTAAAAAGCCGAGGTTCAGAAGCGACAGCTTCTTTAGTCTCGCCAATGGGTTTAGATCTTTGTATTTCTCGAAATACCGAGGGAACGATTCCACGATCTTGCCGATAAACCGGTTGACGCATTCCTCCATCAAAAGATCCTTGGATTTGAAGTAGTAATTGATGAGCCCGACGCTTATCCCCATTTTTTCGGCGATCGCCCTGATTGATATCGAATCCACTCCGCCGCCGCTCTCCTCGATCATGCCGATGACGCAATCAATTATTTCCTCACGTTTGCCTTTCATTTGTTTCCTCCTTTTTGAACGCTGTTCAATTATCCATCTTCCCAAGGCAGGAAATCAAGGAAAAACTGAACACTGTTCAACCATAGCGAATCGGCAATGAGAAAAATATGCAAATACCGGAAAAGAAGGGCTGATAATAAGACAAAGCCATTGAATCGCTGGGTTGAACTCGCTCAGAAGAGGGAAACCAAACGCCATTTTATCAACAAGAGACCGAAAAAGACGGTCACTGAAGGAGTCAGCGTATGTACGAGAGGATGCTAGACAAAAACCATAAGCCAACGAACGAGGAGTTTTTGCGTCACTGCGGCACGGCCCAAGGCCCGTTCGAGGAACTCGACCGATTTCTTTCCGTTGAGATGAACGCGGGAAAACTCCTTCGTTTCCCATACGGAAACAAGTACGGTTGGTGATTCGAATACCGAGCGAAAGGCAATCACGTTTGTGACGTCTTCGCCGAAAGTGGGGCGTTCACCGTGATGCTGCGCCTAACCAATGAGGATTTCGAAAAAGATTACGGTGACTTAAGCGACTATGCGAGGCTCTGCATAGACAAAAAATACCCTTGCGGCGATGGCGGGTGGATCCATTACCGCGTGCTTACGAACGACGACCTCGGGGACATCGAAAGACTGCTATCGCGCAAATTGAAGAAGCGATGAAACGACATTGGCCATCGAAGCCAAAAGCATACCTGAGCAGGACAAGCGCAAACCAGTTGCTTCATGGGCCAGTTTTCCCAAACTTGCGAAAAGCATGCCAAAATCAGCCAACACTTTCTTGAGGCGTTTCTTCAGGCCAAAATTGAAAAAGTCCCGATTTTGTCGAGACCTTTTGATTTTTGGTGCGCCCGAGGCGATTCGAACGCCTGACCCCAACCTTCGGAGGGTTGTACTCTATCCAACTGAGCTACGAGCGCATATGAGGTTGGTGCACTGGATGAGAGTTGAACTCATACCCCTTGCGGGACTAGCTCCTGAAACTAGCGCGTATACCAATTCCGCCACCAGTGCACGACTTAGTAATATAACCTTACTGAGCCAAAAAGTCGAATGTTGCTTTCATGACCTTGGGGTCGAAATCGGTGGCTTTGTCAATATCCATCGTGAGAGCGGGATCGCCATTGATTTTGCCAAGGCCCTGCTTGAGCAGGCCGCTGAGGTAATCGGAAGAAGCTTGCGAACGGTCGATGTTATGGTCGCGGTCGGGCAAGAAAAGGAATGAGAAATTCTTTCTGCCTCCATAGCGTTTTTTGAGGATCTCGCCACTGAAGGCGGGGATGACGACGTCATCTTTTGAGCCTTGGAAATAGAGGATCCGCGCTTTGCTTTCGTCGAGGCTCGGCAAAGCGGAAGTGACCGGCGTCTTCTCGACGAAGCGGGAATGAAGGCGAAAAAGCCAAAGGATAATAGGGTTCTGCAACCGCTTGTCGAATGAGGAATATTCGTAAGTTTCGTCGATAAAACCCGATAACGAAACGACTTTCTCGACGCGGTACGCCGGATTGGCGCTGAGCAAAGCCGCGTATCCGCCCCACGAATGGCCCCACGAATATCGGCTCAGTCCCTGGGCCTTGGGATCCTTGTCAAGGAAAGCGTAGAAGGCTTTGACGTCATTGTAGACGTGAGCCAAGCCATAGCATCGGTCGCCCTCGCTTCGCATGCTGCCTGTGTAATCGAAGGCATAGACAAGATAACCGCGGTTCGCGAACTCGCAAATGCTGCGTATATAGGCGTTGCGCCCCGCGCTGATGCCATGGAAAACGACCACCAAAGCCTTATAGGGACCCGGACCCGAAAAGTAACGGGAACCATCGAGGTTCCACTTTCCCGAGCGGAAGGAAAAGCGCTCCTCGCTCACCCTAAAATCGGAGGCGGAGAAATAGGGAAAGGCCGGGTTGCCATCCCATCGATGGCCCGCCTGCTTATAAATGAGCCTCTTGAAAACGAGGAACGCGATGAGAAGGGTGATCATTTTAAATGCCAGAACATGATGTCGTAAAGGGCCTTGATGGGTTTCCGGTTGGCCAGGTCGACGATCGTCACGGCGGCTTTCGGACGAAGCCCGGCCATCGTCACGCAGTGGATCGGCGAATCGAGGGCCATGTCGATGAGTTGCTTCTCTTGCTGCTTGGACGTCGCTTTTTGGGCGATGTTGGCCTTGACGATCTTGACTATCAGCCGTCCAATCCAAGTTTCCGAGATGTCACGGAAGGAATTCGAGGTCGTGAAATTCTTTCGTTTCCTCAGGCTCGGATACTCGATGGGGTAACCAAGCAGATTCTCGAACTCGCTGTCGCTGATGAAGAAAACGTTTCGGTTGCGAAGGTTGTAATAACTCGGAAGCTGCGCTTTTCTATTGATCCCCTTAAACGCCGATTTGACCGAAACGGGAGAGGATAGAAGAATGTTCTCGCACGAAGCGCCGACTTCGATTTGGTAATCGCCGCCCTCCACTTCGTAACGATCCAGGGTTTGCTCATAATGGGCGAAGTCATGAAAAGAGAGGGAAAGCTCGACCGTCTGGGACTTGCCGGGCTTAAGGCTCACCTTCTTGAAAGCCCGCAGTTCGCGGAGCGGCTTCAGGGTCCTCGAAGCCAACGCGCGAACGTAAACCTGGGCGACTTCCTCCCCGGCGCGGGGGCCGACGTTCGTGACCTTGAAGGAAACGGAAAGGCTCCCCCGAGGCGAGACGAGGGAAGGGGCGACCTTCAATTCGCTATAGGCGAAACTCGTGTAGGAAAGGCCGAAGCCAAACGGGAAAAGGACCTCGCGGTTGGCGGAGAGGTAATAGCGGTAACCGACGAAGATGCTTTCCTTGTAAAGCGAGTTGTCCCCCGAAAGAGGAAAAGTGTCTTTGCTGGGAACGTCGTAATAGTGGACGGGCCAGGTCTCGGCCAGTTTGCCCGAGGGATTGGCCGCGCCCGTCAAGATATCGTAAAGGGCGGGCCCGCAAGCCGAGCCGGCCAAATAAGCGAGGACGATGGCTTTGCATTTCTTTGCGAAGGGAAGCTCCACGGGAACCCCCGTGGAAATGACGACGACGATGTTGGGGTTGACTTTCTCAATGGCGTTGAAGAGATCGATTTGCTCATCGGGCAAAAGCATGTTTGTCCGATCGAACCCTTCGGCCTCATACTCGGGGGGCAAGCCAAGGAAAAGGATGACCTTCTTATGCGAATGGGCCAAATCGAGAGCCTCCAAAGCCAAAACCTGAGGGCTGCCGTCTTTTTCATGGAGACGGTAGCCGGGCGCATAGGCGACTTTCTCGCCTTCGCTTCGGCCCTCGTTGACGGAAGAAAGGAAGCTCACGAGCCGCGATGGGCTCATTTGGGATGAGCCGGCGCCTTGGTAGCGCGGCGTTTCCGCCATCGCCCCGATAATGCAGCAGTCGTCTTTGGCCGATATGGGCAAAACCCCATCCTCGTTCTTAAGAAGGACAATGCTCTTGTCGGCGGCTTCCCTCGCCACCTCAAAAGCCTTTTCCTCGTTCCACGCGAGGTCCGGGTCGACTTTGTGCTGGCACTTGAGGGAAAGGGCCACCACCCTTTCGGCCTCCTCATCTATGGTGCTGGCGGGGAGTTTTCCCTTTTTGACCGCGCCGACGATCGCCTTGGCGTACTTATCGAAGCACGGCATCTCGACGTCAAGCCCGGAGGCGTGGCTGTAAATGCTGTTGTTCGTCGCCCCCCAATCGGATATCACCAGCCCTTCGAATCCCCACTCGTTCCGCAAAACGTCCGTCAAAAGCCATCGGTTGTCGGAGGAATAGACGCCGTGGATTTTGTTGTAGGAGCACATAACGGTCCACGGCTGCGCCTCTTTGACCGCGATCTCAAAAGGCTTAAGGTAAATCTCGCGCATCGCCCGCATATCGCACTCCGCGCTGTAGGTGAAACGGCGAGTTTCCTGGTTGTTGAGGGCGAAATGCTTAAGCGAGACGCCGATGCCTTGCCCTTGGCATCCGGCGATGAATCCGGCGGCCATTTTCCCGGCGAGCAAAGGATCCTCGCTTAGGTATTCGAAATTGCGGCCGCAAAGAGGATTCCGCTTGATGTTGACGCCCGGGGCCAAAATAACGTCCGTGCCGTTGGCGATGCAATCGCAGGCGATCGCCTGACCGACCTTGGCTTCGAGAGCGGGATCCCAGGAACAAGCCAGAAGGCATGGGGCCGGATAGCACATGGCCGGGACGGCCGGCTTCAAAGTGTCGGGCTCGTCCTCGTTCACTTTCCTTAACCCAAGCGGACCATCGTGGACCACGACGGGTTTCACGCCGTATTTGGCGAGGCCCCGGATCCGCCAACTGCCATCCCCATAGAGCAAAGAGGCTCTCTCGTTGAGACTCATTTTCGAAACGATTTCTTTGGCTTGATCTTTGACGCTCATAGGTCCCTCCTAGAGACGAACGACCGACGATGGCGGACGATTAAGGTATCTTTATAAACAATATTAACCTCATTGGTGGATTTCTTCTACGGGTGGAGGCATTATAATGCTCGCATGCGCAAAATCATTTTCTTGGCCGGTGGTTGCTTTTGGGGAGTCGAAGCCTATTTTCAGAGACTGAAGGGCGTAACGAACACCGAAGTCGGCTATTGCAACGGCAACGTCGCTTTCCCGAAATACGAGGACCTCAAAACCGGCAAGGCCACCCATGCCGAAACGGTCAAAATCGAATACGAGGACTCCGTCATTTCCCTCTCTCTGCTTTTAGGCCATTACCTTCGGTTCGTCGATCCTTATTCCGTCGATAGGCAGGGCGAGGACAGGGGCCATCAATACCGAAGCGGCATCTATTACACCGACGTCCTCGACGGCGTCGAGGCGGTTTCCTACCTGTCGTCCCATCTGAAGCCGGGCTGGAAAATCGAAGTTCAGATGATGCGGAATTTCTATCCGGCGGAGGAGCTCCATCAGCATTACCTATCCAAGAATCCGGGCGGCTATTGCCACGTGAACCTCGATCTCATCAAGCCAAGCGAAAAGAAGTAGTCAAACGCCGGATTCCTCATCGCCTTATTCCGCGAGGGTTTTCGGCGCGCTCGTCCGGCTGCCATAAAACTGCTTTTTTTTCAGATCGTAAACGGCCTCAACCGCGAAGTGAAGGCGCGTCAGAGCCTCTTTTTTGTTGATGAGCCACGCGAAGAAGGTGCGCTCCGTGTTGGCGATGTCGATGGCGGACCCCACTTGTTTCGCGTGGTTCTTGAAGAAGTACTCGATATGGATCGAAGGCATGTCGGCGGTTTTGCGTTCGAAGAAAAGGGTTTGGCTCCCGTCTTCGTGCGTCTCGATAAGCCGAAGCCCTTCGTAATCATGGACAAGGTGCATTTTGCCGACGGGAACGAAACCGATCTTCGGTTTGAAGAGCTCCTCCACCATGACGTCATCCTCGAATTTGTATTTTCCTGAGGCGACTTCCTTTTGAACCTCGCCCCTCTCCCAACGGTACCAATCGGGAACCGACGTGAACTTCGTTTCGCCGTTCCTGTTTTTGAGAACGCCATAAACGTCCATATCGTAGGTGGCCCCGCAATGGCGACAGACAACGGACGTCCCTTTGCCCTCCATCTCGTATTCCTTCCCGCAGTGCGGGCATTTATATAGGATCTTATGGATGTTGTCCATCGTGTGCTTGCTCGTCACTTTGAAGCCTTCGATGCGCTGATACTCGTAATCGTTATAGACGAACTTGCGTTCGATGCGTTTTTGGATTTCCTCGGAGGAAAGGGCGCCGGCCTCCTCGCGAGTCACGATTTGCTCGAAACTCGAACGCAACGGGATGCGCCGATATGGCTTTTTGGACCATTGCGGCGAACGGATGAAGTGCCCATGGTTAATCATGACGACGCACGGCACCTTGCACGTCTTGATCAGGCGCCCAAGCGCGGGATCGACGCGTTCGTTGATGCCGGCCAAAGAAAAGCGGGCTTCCGTGTAAATGTAAAGGATCCGTTTGCGTTTCATCATCCACATGACGTGCTCGACAAGCGAAAGGTCGGTCGTGAATTTGCGCTTCGGAAAGCAACCCACGTTGCGCATAAGCCATTCGCTGCGATTGAATTCCTCAATGGAGCAGATCCAATTGGGGCGATGCGGGAAAGAGGCCTTCACCGCCACCTGAAAATCGGCGAAAGAGGCATGCGAACTGATGACGATGTAGGGGCGTTTCAGACCTTTGCAATTGATTTTCTTGATACGCGAGTTGCTCAGCAGAAACGGAGCGTAAGAACCGCCGAGCATAAGAGGCACGAGAATGGGATTGGCCTTCTTCGGCTTCCGATCCATATCCATCCTCGGATACGGCGGCTCTTCAAAAAGATTGTCCATATATCGCGTATTTTAACCTAAAACCAAAAAAAACGACACAAGTGAGACAATTATTCATTCGCGTGAGGGCCTCCTTTTGCGGCGAAAAAGCGAAAATATCGGCATTATGCGGATATTCTTATCTCAGCCGACATCGGAAAAGCCATTCGACCCGCACCATTTTTACGATAAAAAAAGGGACTGAACCCATCTTTTGATCGACTCGTCATCAAAGGTTTTCTCTGAAGCCGAAGCGAACGCCGACGAGGAACTCCTCATTGACGGCAATCGGCCAACGAGCAACCCGGCGGACCGAATCGGTTTCGTCGTCAAACCATGGATCTCATTCGCAATGCGACCACATCGCATGAACTATTACCATATGGTTTTTTCATCGATCCGATAGATTAATCGATGCTTGATGTTTATCCTTCTGGAGTAGTATCCGGCCAAATCACCTGATAGTTTTTCATATGAGGGAGGGTTCTGATATGGGTTGGCCGAAAGGACATCCAAGAGCTTTTTGTCTTTGCTTTCCAACCCGGCTTGCCTAAGAAATTTTTTGTCCTTCTCCGCGTTATGGGTGAACCTCACGTCCCACATCACCATTTTTCCGTAGGATCATAAGCCTTCATTTTCTTGGGATCCTCTTTCTCGCCGTCCCTGATTTTCTCAACGAGCTTCGGCTGGGACATGATGTAAATGGTCTCCATCATCGCGTTATAGTCAGATTCGCTGATTATCACCGCGTTGCCCTTTTTGGTATTCACGGTGACCGGTTCATTGAATTCGATGACATTGCCGAGGGTTTCGAAGAGTCTCTTCCTGAGTTCGGTCGCGTTGGTTGTTGGCATATGCTTGACCTCCGCGACTATGATACGAAATCATATGTACATATAGACGTACTTTCACATCGCTGAATTCGCTCAAAAGGTTTTCGTAAAAAAAGACGGGGCTGGACCCGTCTATTTTATTGGCTGTCTCCCAAGAGCTTTCTTGGGATCGGGCCTGAAGCCGAAGCGGACGCCAACGAGGAATGCCTCCTTGACGGCAATCGGCCAACGTACGATTTGGTGGAGCGTAAGAGGATCGAACTCTCGACCTCCTCCATGCCATGGAGGCGCTCTCCCAGCTGAGCTAACGCCCCAAACAGGTACTGCATTCGGCCAAAACGGCCGAGATTTAATATAAGAGAAAACGCCTTGGTTGTCAATTCGGAGTTTTGCATACTGACCTTTGTAAACGCCACGCGCGCGTGCAATAATGTTGGCGTCATTTTAAGGAAAGGAGAAGATATGAAGGTCTTATTGTTCGCCGTACTAGAAAGCGGGCACGATACTGAGAAACTCTTATCGGCTCTCTCTCATGACGGATACAACGGAACGGTTATTGCTACAACCAGCCTTAAACACGTTTTGATGAGCCCCCATGAGGAAGAACCGGCTTTTATAAGCCTCTCGAACCTAGCCGACAACACCTTCGAGGGCAATACGACGCTCTATATTTTAGTCGATGAGGAGAAACTGCCGAAACTTCAGGAAGACATCCGCACTTATTCGGGTAATTTTACCAAGATAAAGGGTGGGATGTTCACCTTGCCAGTTGAGACTTTTGAAGGTTCGATTTGATTTCGCTTAACGTTTTGTGAGGAAAAAATATCATGACAGTGGTTTTCAACACGCTTTTGTATTTGGCAATATTCATGGTCCTCGGACTTTTATCAAGCCGAGTCATGAAATTGATCCATTTCCCGAACGTCACGGGGTATTTACTGACGGGGATTATCTTTGGTCCGTATGTCCTTGGGGCGATCGTGGATGCCTGCACGGGCCAAACGAACCTTCTTGGTTTGTCGACCTTTTTCGGCGATGCGGTCAGCGGAACCTCCAATGCGTTGCTCCCAGTGGGAAACATAAGCTGGCTCAGCAACGTGGCTTTGGGATTCATCGCTTTCACGATCGGCCAGTCTTTTAAGAAATCGGCTCTGAAATCGACCGGGAAACGCATCATCATCACCACTTGCTGCGAATCGCTAGGAGGCGCCATCTTCGTTTTGATCGGACTTTTGATCCCTTATATGATTTGGCCCGACCGGTTCCCCCTTCCGATCATCCTCACCCTTGCCTCCATCGCCTGCGCCACCGCTCCCGCCGCCACGATCCTTGTCGTTAAACAGTACAAGGCGCACGGCCCGGTCGTTGACACTTTGCTTCCGGTCGTGGCCCTCGATGACGCCGTGGCGCTTATTTGCTACGCCATCCTCTTCTCCATCGCCAAGGCGTTAGTGGGGAGCGGCATCGACATCTACTCCATCCTTGTCCTGCCCATCATGGAGATCGTCCTTTCCTTGGCCCTCGGCACCCTCGTCGGAATATTGATCTCCGTCGCTTCGAAATTCTTCAAATCGCGCGGAAACCGCATGATATTCGCCATCGCCGGCATTCTTCTTTGCACCGGTTTGTCGAACATCCAGATATTCCCTTCTTCCATGCCTCATTTCAGTTCCTTTTCCTTTTCACCGCTGCTTTGCTGCATGATGATCGGAGCCATCTTCTGCAACGTCGTCCGCGATTCCGACAAGACGATCGACAACATCGATCGTTTCACCCCGCCTTTTTTCATGCTTTTTTTCATCGTCTCCGGAGCCGAGCTCAATATCGGCATCTATTATCAGGACATGAACCTCCTTGCGATGTTCTTGCCGATCGCCATCATTTACTTCATCATGCGCGGAACCGGCAAATGGGTCGGCGCCTATGTGGGGTGCTCTAGCGACAAAAAGGCCGACCCGCGGATAAAGAAGTACCTTGGCTTCATGTTGCTTCCGCAAGCGGGCGTGGCCATCGGCTTAGCCACCACGAGCGGTCAGCAGCTTTCCGGCAGTTTCGGATCCTACTCCTATGGCGAGATCGTCGTATGCGTGATCCTCTCGACGACCATCGTCTATAACATCATCGGCGCCTTTATCACCAAGACCGCTTTGATCGCTTCGGGAGAGGTCGACGGGATGGGTCCCAATCGACCGAGGCCAGTCATTCAAGCCCCGGGCGGAACGATATCCGCCGACGCCAAAGGAAGCCTCCCAACCACAGGCGAACCGAACCCCAAAGGCGACGGGGATAAGTCGAACGTCGGTCAATAACAAAAAGCCGGAACCTAAGACGAATCTTGGGCCTCCGGCTTTTTTTAGTGGACGTCGACGTCTATGACGTCATCGTCGCAATCATCGTCGTCATCGTCCTCAGTCGACCACTCGATGCCGGGACGATGGTGATGGATCGCCCTATCGACGGGATGGAAGATTATGTAGTAAAGCGGAATGGCGAAGAAGATCGGCCAGGTCGTGCTCCATAAGCCATACACCATCCCGAGCAGAATATAGATCCCCGCTATCGCCACCGGAAGGGCGAACGCGCAGAATTTGCGTTTCCGGAGCGCTTCGACAAACGAAGAGGCCAAGGGGATGGCAAGGAGGACGAGCCAGCAAACGCCCCAGCCGATATAATGGTCCGGGTAGAAAAGGCCTAAGCAGAGATAAGCCACGATGGCAAGCAAAGACACAATGCTCGAAGTCAGCGACTGCGCCAAACGCCAGCCGGCGTTCCGATGGCTGAAATGAACGTTTCCGTGAACTCGTTTGTCATGGCCGTCCTTGTCATGAAGGTGAATGCCGGAGGACCCGATATGGACCTCGCTGCCGTCCTTGGAAAAGACATGGATGCCATCTCCGTCGATGGAGCCCTCGTCGCCATCGTCGCTAAAATGGATGCCATCGCTTCCGAAACGAAACTCCGATTTGTTCTTCTTCTTATCCTCGGCTTTTCCTTCCTCAGCCGATTCGTCCGTTTTGGCCTCTTCGGTTTTGGCTTTTTCCTCTTGCTCCGGCTTGACTTGCTCGTCCACGATCTCATCCACCGATTGGTCGGTGTCGAGAAGCGTGTCGAGCGAAACCCCGTATAGCTTAGCCAGGCAAATAAGGTTATCCGTGTCGGGGCTTGCCTCCGCGCGCTCCCACTTGCTGACGGCTTGCCGCGAGAGGCCAAGTTTGGCCGCGAGTTCCTCTTGGCTTAGCCCGCTTTTCTTGCGGAGCTCAACGAGCCGGTTCGCTATTTCAATGTTCATGGTTGTTTCCTCCAACACCGCTTAATTTACGGTTGCGGGCTTTCCTAATCTACCAACTTTGCTTTTCAACTCCGCAACTTTCGGTTGCAACCATAGTGTACATCGAACGATAACGCATTTCGCCAAAAACCTTGCAAAGCCCTTCTCTTCTGCCGTTTTTTTACATTTTTGGGAACGCAAATGACCCACTTGTCTAGCAAAAAGGCGTTCGGTCAAAAATAGCGGCCGAACGCTCTGGGGACCTCTTTTTCAGCCGGCCCGCGTTCCCTCTTGGCGTTTTGCCCCCCCATGGCCCCACGAGGACACTCACGGGGAGGGGACAGGCGAAGGCACGCTGAGCGAAACCCCCTTCCCGGACTTTCGAAAATCAGATCTTGCCAAACCGGCTGGTGAGGCATTCGTAATCAAGCTGATAGGGTACGCCTTCGATGTCCATGGCCTTCCCCTTTTCGCCTCCCTTCGTGTATCTCCGCCAATAAAGGGATTCCCCGTTTTGGTTAAGGAAGGTCTCGAAGAACGCATGCCTTTGGTCTTTGCTCCCGTCGGGATCGAAATAGAAGATTCTGATCACGTCGATTTCCTTGTCCTTATAGGTTAAGAGGCAGTCGTCGCAATCCTCGTATGTCATGCCTTGCCCGACGTTCTTGTCGCCAAAACCCCAATTTTTCAGAAACCCCTTGTCCTTGAAGGTCTCGATGCGCTTCAAACCGTCTTTCTCGTAGATTCTACCGATGAAGGAAACCCGGTCGTTTTTCACCTGCACGAACGAGGAATAGGTTTGACGGTGGCTCAAGCAGGGATCGTATTCGTCCACCACGACTTCCAGGCCCTCTTCTTCGTGCAAGACGATTTTGCTGGCGACGTTAAGCCGATAGCAATAGTCTCGCTTGCCCCCGTCGTAGAGGGCGAAGCAAACCCCTTCCCCGACGGAGAGCCTCACGAACCAGTTCGGCAGTTCGTCGTAAAACAGAGCCCCTGCGTGCTTCTTCACGAACGAAACGCCGACTTCCCCGATTTGGTTTGGAAACTGGCCGACGTCGTACCCGCATAAAAGGTCATCGGAAGTCACCCCGAGCACGTCAGCGATTTTCTTAAGCATGACGATGTTGGGGTAATTCAGTTCCGCCTCCCACGAATAGATCGTCTGACGGGAAACCCCAACGGCATCGCCCAAACTTTCCTGAGAGAACCCTTTGTTTTTCCTTATCATCATCAGATTATCGCCGAATTTCATAATTTCTTCCTCTTTTCAATCAGCATTTTAAGGAAAGCGGTTTGGCTTTTCCACCAAGTGACAATAACAATTAATGTAAGATTTTTCTTGCATAAAATCACTTACATAAAAAAATACGTTCAAAAGAAAACGAGAATACCCGTCAGCCGGTTACCCCAGTTTTTTTTCGTAATAGCGATATCTGTCGACGCACTCGAATCCCAATTTCCCAAGGTTGACGGCCTCATCTTTCCCGTCAACGAAATAATACAGGAATCTCATGGAAGGGTTGGAATCCATCAGCACCGAATAATTCACTAACGCCGATCCGATTTTCTCCGCATAAGCGCCGCATGAATAGTCGATGCCGGAGATTTCGTTGATCCGGCCGTTCTTTAAAGTATAAATCGCCCCGCGATCGACTCCGTCATCGTAAAAGAACACGTCCCAATTCTCGATATCTTCCTTTATCCGTTCGGCCGTCCAATACATGTCGACGTTTTTGTGGAGACGTTCGAACGGGGCAAAGTCGGATAAGCCGATCTTTTTGATGTTCCCGCTTTTTCCCGTGGGCTTGAAATCCTCCTTTTTCAGCAGGGTGACGTAACTGACTTCGACCAGTTTGAACCCAAACGATTCCAGCGCCCCGCAAGCCCCGTTGTTTTCCTGCGGCACCCCAATGCCTATTTCGTTGATGCGAAAACGCTTGCGAGAAGCGATGTATTCCAAGAATTCGCCCAGCATCTCCCTATAATTCCCTTTCGCCAAGAACGTGTAGGTGTTCGCGCTGCCACCATCTTCCAAAAAATACCATTGGATCCATCCGGTCGGAACCCCATAACGCGGATATAGAAGCACCTCCTCGTTCTTGTTCGTTTCGATCGCCGACACCGCACGCATAAAATCATCCTTGCTTTTGACGCCGTCGCGAAAAGAAGGATATGACGATGTTTTGGCGTCTAGAGCCAAGCCATAGGCAAAATCCGTGTATTGCTTGGCTTCTTTCAAGGATAGTTTTTTTAGCATTGCTCCGCTTCTTTTCCCGCGCGAGGGCAAAACCGATCGAATCATCCTTGCCTGCGCATTTTTCCTGACGACCGCATCCGTTCGCTTAGACGCCCAATAATCCTTTTTGATTGTAGTGATTGTCGGCAAAGGTTTCAAAGGCCTCCTTCCCTTTAGGCGACGAAAGGCGGTCGGCATATACTATCGGATCATCGGAAGGGGCTTTCTCCGAATCCGCCAAAAGCCGAAAGCCCGGACGACGGGATGAAAGAAAAAAATAAAAAGCCTCGACATTGCCAAGGCTCCTAAAAATCTGGCGCGCCCGAGGCGATTCGAACGCCTGACCCCTTCCTTAGGAGGGAAGTGCTCTATCCAGCTGAGCTACGGGCGCAGCGTGGCTATTGTACCACCAAACAAGGAAACCCTCATTAAAAGAAAAACCCTTAAATCACTGATCGTTTCCAAAGGTTTGCTTAGCAAATGGTTTGAACCACCAGTGAAGCCTCAAGACCTTTACGAAGGGCAAAAACGTCGACATCACGGCGTTTATTCGTTTTTCAATGCAATGCACAACCTCCTCTAGAACAAATGTCTTGCGAAAAAGAACCGGTACGGCCGTTTCCTTTCGGAATAAGATGACCCCGTTTAATGGTTTTTGGTACGAAATCCGTTATTTCCACTATATTTTGAATGGAGGAAGAGGATCGCGATGAACAGAAGTCATCGCCACACACCAATCGTATCATGGGTCGTCATGCAGTTACCGCTTGGCACTGATAATGGAATTAAGGCAATGAGCTCTATTATGGGATCTGCATTGACTCTCGAGACATAGACGAAGGAGAGAAAAACTCATTCCACCTAGGTATGTTTTTTTCTTTATTGAAATGTAAAATTAGGTTTTTGGATTGGTTTGAAATCCACTGGAAGGTTTCTTCCGACAGTTTTTACGACGAATCCGTTTCTAAATGGTCAAGCAACTACTAACTATTTAAAAACCGGTAAATGCGTCATAAAATACCAATAGATAGGCGTTGTTTTTTATTTGAATGGCAAAACATTTGCTTATAGCGTCGAGGGGGCGTTAATCATGTCCGATATAAACGTTTATTGCGACGAAAGTTGCCACTTGCCCAACGATTCGTCGAAAGTGATGGTTCTCGGTGCCGTTTTTTGTCTCGAGAGATACCGTGATGATATTTTCAATTCCATTCATAAAATAAAGGACGAATTCCATTTTTCCAAGAAAGAAATGAAGTGGTCCAAAATATCCTCCAGAACATCCTCTATGTACAAAAGGATAATCGATTACTTCTTTGAAACGGCTTCGATCAGTTTCAGGGGTGTCGTTATCCGTAACAAAAATGATTTGAAATTCATTGATCACTCGCCATCCACGTCTGCCGATGTTGGCTTTTCCTCGGATGGGCGTCCATTCGTTCTTTCAACTTGGAATGAATGGTATTACAAGATGTATTACATTCTTTTGGCCAATATCGTTTCTCACATTAGCGGGACCTACTCAATCTTTTTGGACAGAAAAGACACTAACGGAAAAGAGAAAATAGAAAAATTGAAAACAATTATGGGCCGAGCGCTTCATGACGATGACAGAATAGAGAGAATAACTGAAGTAGACTCAAACAGGAACGACTTGATCCAACTTGCCGACTTCTTTTGCGGACTGCTGACCTACCATCATAGGGGGCTTGATCGCAAGCCAAACGCAAGCAAGGCAAAAAAAGAACTTGTCGCTTATCTAGAAAAGAAAACGAATATCAATAGATCTGTCTCTTTGTCTAATATGAAGTTCAATCTTTTTTTCTGGACGGGAAACAGGGACTAATCAAAATGTTCGAGAAAGAGTATAAGGTTTTTGAATCGGAAATTCTTCGAGGCCGCTTTCAGGAAATTTCGCTTTTGGGGCATGAATACCAATTCTTTTGTTCGCATTCAACGAATCGGTATCATCAGAAGGGGGCTGACGAATTTTGGCATATATCAAGCATAGAGCCCAAAGACTGCTCTCCAAATTCGGAAATCCATCCTTGTGTCAACACATCATTTGAATCATCCTGCTGCGTTTCAAGTTCGCCAACATCGCTTAGAGAAGCTCTTTATCCAAGGGTTCCGTGCAATTTCCGCGCGGACTCAATTAGGTTCATTAAAAAAGCGCTAGATTCGCTTATATCAAAAGAAATAACTGGTTTAAAGGTCTGGACCGCCCCAAATAAACAAGTGGGAAGAACCACAATAAGATTTTATATAAGGAAAACATTTGAGAAAATTGACTTCGTTACCATTTTCGACGTAAGAAAAGAAAAAAGAGACGTTTCCGATGGCCACGCGTTCATACCACTTGTTTTAGTGACGGCCTTTCCAATCGAATACGCAAGTTATAGAAAGAAATTTGATAAGCAATGGGAAAACGGAAGAATAATATAAAAAACGTCCGACAATCAGTCGGGCGTACTCTCCTTCTGCATATGCAGATGAGACACTAATAATATATAGTAATAAGTCACACGTTGTCAAACATTGTAGAACGTTGTAATACGTTATAACTTGTTTCTAGATGATTTTAAGCGTTTTTTGCATAAAATAAGATCAGTAATAGAAAGCACCAACGAACGCTGCTGTTTTAAAATAAAATCTAGCCGTCAACGAAGGCGTTGGCGCAACGACAAGGAAACGCGGTAAAATTATCAAGTTTCAATGTCAGTCTAATGTTCAGGACGGAAGACCCCAGAAAACGGATTCACATCAAGAGCGCCGGTTTTGAAAGCGAGACTATAGCTTCCAAGGCGATGCTAGGATTAAAAGCCGTCATCCAAGAACGACTCCTTCGAGATTTCCCGCTGGCTTGACCACTCGTCAACAAAGGAAACCCTGATACCTATTCGCATTACCTGAAAAAGCGGCCTTCAATTTATGACACGCTTAACGTTAGGCGAACGTCAGCCAAAAGCCAGTTTGACACCAAGCGACACCACAAAGTGATACCGTAAAAATAAAACCCCCGATTTTATCGAGGGATTATATCAAATGGTCGGAACAGCGGGGCTCGAACCCGCGACCTCTTGGTCCCGAACCAAGCGCACTACCAACTGTGCCATGTCCCGACGTATCGCGAGATAGCGCTCGCGACCGATAATATAGCACTTTACTTGACGAAATCAAAGAGCGACATCTGGTTCGTCTCCCCAAGGTCGCCCAAAGCCCCTAGATCGCTCAGATCCTTGACGTTGGTCTCGCTCAGCTTCGTTCGGTCCTTGAGGTCTTCCTTGCTGATGAAGGGGCCTTTTTTGCGGGCTTCGACCACGGTTTCGCCGGCTTGAACGCCCAAACCGCTGATGACTTTGAACGGCGGGATAAGCATTTTACGCTCATGATCGACCACGAAATCGTCGGCCTGGCTCTTGTAAAGGTCGATGTTGCCCATCGTGAAGCCCCGTTCGAGCATCTCCACCTCGACGGTCAGAACCTTTTGTATCTCCACCTCCTTGTTGGAAAGAGGGTCGGCGCGGTTGCTCTCGCGCCGCTTGTATTCCTCCAAGCGGTCGAGGACGCCCCTCACGTCGCCTTTCATGACGGACAGGTCGTAGTTGTCGCAACGAACGCTGAAATAAACCGCGTAGAACTCCAACGGACGGTAAAGCTTGAACCACGCCACGCGGACGGCGTCGATGACGTAAGCGGTCGCGTGGGCCCTCGGGAAGAGGTAACGGATCTTTTTGCAACTGTTGATGTAATAATCGGGGACGTTATGGGCCTTCATCTCGGCGATGTCTTCCTCGCGCAAAGGCTTGCCAACCTTGTTTTTTCGGACGTACTCCATGATTTTGAAGGCCTTGGAATTGTCGATCCCGTGGGCGATGAGATAGGTCATGATATCGTCGCGGCATCCGATGACTTCCTCAAGGGTAGCCGTCTTGCTCTTAATGAGGTCCTCGGCGTTGTTGTTCCAAACGTCGGTGCCGTGGCTGAGGCCCGAGATGATAAGCAGGTCGTTGAAAGTCTTCGGGCGGGATTCAGCCAAAATACCCTGCACGAAGGAGGTGCCGAATTCCGGCATCGCCACCGCCCCCGTCTCGAAATGAAGGGGGTTGTCGCTCATCTTGAGCTCGGACGGCGAACTGAAAAGGGAAAGGACTCTCTTGTCATTCATCGGGATCGACATCATGTCGACGCCGGCCGCGGCGCACATTTTGCGGATAGCCAAAGGATCGACGTGGCCCAAAAGGTCGAGTTTAAGGACCTCGTCGTGCATGCTCGCAAATTCGTAATGGGTCGTAAGCCAATCGCTATGGAGGTCGTCGGCCGGATGCTGGAACGGCGTGAAATCAAAAACGTTCATGTCGCTCGGGATGACGACGATACCGCCCGGGTGCTGTCCGGTCGTGCGCTTGACGCCTGTGCAACGGGCCGCGATTTTGGCGATCTGGGACCGCGGGATCCCGTCGGGGTCCTTGCCGATCCGCTCATAATAGCCGCGAACCATGCCGTAGGCCGTCTTTTGGGCGACCGTGGAGATCGTTCCCGCGCGGAAGCAATTGCGGGGCCCTAGAAGCGTTCGCGTGTAATCGTGGGCCTTGGCTTGGTAGTCGGGCGGGAAGTTGAGGTCGATGTCCGGGACCTTCTCGGCGTGGAAGCCCAGGAAAACCTCAAACGGGATGTTTTGCCCGTTGGCGAGCATTTTCTCGCCGCACTCCGGGCAAACTTTATCGGGCAGGTCGAAGCCCGAATGGACGCTGGGGTCCTTGCTCCACTCGAAATGGTGGCACTTCGGGCAAACGTAATGGGGCGGAAGCGGATTGACCTCGGTGATGTCGGCCATGGTGGCGGCGAAAGAACTGCCGACCGAGCCACGGGAACCGATGAAATAACCATCCTCGTTGGCCTTCTTGATGATGCAATGGGCGATATAGTAGGTGACCGAATAGCCGTGGCCGATGACGCCGGCGAGCTCTTTGTCGAGGCGTTCCTTGATAAGGGGATCGGGATTGTCGCCGTAATGCTTTTTGAGGTTGGCGTAGCAAATCTCCTTGATGCGCGCGGCGCTGTCGGGAAGGTTGGCGTTCGGCGGGAAAATGTCCGGCTTGACCGGATAGACCGGCTCCACCATGTCGGCGATCAGGTTCGTGTTCTTGACGACGATCTCGCGGGCCTTGTCCTCGGGAAGCCATGAGGAGAAACTGTCGAGCATCTCCTTCGTCGAGCGGAAATGCTGGTCGGGGTTCTCGAAATAAGGAAGGCGGTCCCGGAAGTTCGGGTTGAGGGGATGCCGTCCGCCGCCAAGGAGTTTGCCGAAGATATAAACGTCGCGGCACACTTTGTCCTCAGGGTTCACGTAATGGACGTCCCCCGTAGCCACGATCGGCTTATGAAGCTCATCGGCCGCCCTCATGATCGTCTTCAGCATATCGAGGAGCCGCTCCTTGTCGAAGTCGCCGATATTAATGAGGTAAGAATAGTTCTCCAGCGGCTGAATCTCGACGTAATCGTAAAAGGAAATGGCTTTTTTGAGGTCCTCGTAACTGCGGGTCTTGGCCATCTCGAAAACGTCGCTGTTGAAGCAACCGCTGCCAAAAAGCAGGTTCCGATGGCCTTTTTCGAGTTCGCTTCGCGGTATCTTCGGCAGGTTGTCGCTGCCCATGTAGTCGGTGTTGGACAAAGAAATCAGGCGATACATCTCGCGCAACCCCTCGGCGTTTTTGACCAAAGCGATCATGTGGCTGCTGTGGAGATGCTGGTAGAACATCGATCTGACGTCGGTCAATTGGCCGTCCGTAAGCTTGGGGAACCAGGTCTTGTTGACCTCAAGGTCCTTCAAGTCACAGTGGCGTTTGTCGCCACGTGGGTTCAATTTGGCCAAGATGGCCTCCCAAACCGCGTTGAGGGCCTCGGCGTCGAAGTCGGCGCGGTGAGCGTCGTCGTCGTTATAGGTCGAAAGCCCCAAGCGACGGGACAAAGAGCCCAAACGGTGGCTGCTCGCCTCCGGGAAAAGAAAGTGGGAGAGCGCCAAAGTGTCGACCGCGGGGTTGGTTAGCGGAGGCAATCCCGCCCGTTCGCGGGCGGCGTCGAGAAAGCCGATGTCGAAAGAAGCGTTATGCGAGACGATGATCGCGTCCCCGATGAAGTCGCAAATCTTCCTGATGCAGTCCTTCATGAGGGGCTTGTCTTTCACCATGTCGTCGCTGATATGGGTCTTGGCGGTGATTTTATCGGGAATATGGACCCCCGGGTTCACGAGTTGGTCAAGACGCGAGACGACTTGCCCGTTCTCGACGATGACCCCGCCGAATTCGGTGATGCGGTCATAATGGGAGCTTAAGCCGGTCGTTTCGGTGTCGAGCACGCAGTAACGGGCCTTGCTAAGGAGCCGGTCGCAAGGACGATAAACGTATTCCGGGGTGGGGTCGAACATGTAGAACTCGCAGCCATAGATGGGTTTGAGCCCGTTTTCCTTGCAGGCCTTTTGCATCGCCGGGAACGATTGGATGTCCCCGTGATCGGTGACCGCGATGGCGCTCATGCCCATGTTCTTGGCGAGGGCGCAATATTCGGCCGGGTCGCCGATCCCATCCATCGCCGACATGTTGGTGTGAAGATGGAGCTCGACGCGCTTGGCCGCTTCGGGGTCACCTCGAAGGGGCGGGGCGGATAGGAGGTCGATGAACTGGCACATGACGGTCGGCTCGCCGGTGAACTTATCGGGTTGGATATAGCCGCGGATACGGACGTAAGAGCCCACTTTGACGGAATTCACGGATTCGTTGCTGAGACCGCTGCGGCCGCCGGCGAACGCCCGGACCGCGACGGCGCTACGCTCATCGCCGATGCCGTAAGAGCCAGTAGGAAGGCCTTTTCGGCCCAACTTCACCGTCGATTCGAAGCAACGCCCCGCGAATTCGACGTTTCCGCTCGAAAGGCTATAAATCTCCTCGATGGAACGGAGCTTAAGATATTCGCCGTGGCGGTTGGCGCCCCGATAAAGGTCGTTGGCCTTTTGCCGCTCGGCGGCGGCGAGGTACCGAGCTTGGGCCGCTTCGATCTCGGCCTGGTTATTCTTCTCCTCATCGCTCATAACCTCATCCATAGAAGGCTCATCGCCCTCGGGTGGCGTCTCCGGGGCGGGGATTTCCTCGGCCTTGGGCTTAGCGGCAGCCGCGCCTTTTTCCTTTTCGACGATAAGGAAAGGGTAGGTCAGGAAACGCAACAGGCCCGCGAAATCCTTCAGAATCGAACCGACGTCGCTCGCATCGGCCCCTTCGTGGATTTGGGGATGGATCCGCCCTCCGCCATCGCTATGGAACGATAAGGGGGCAAGGTCATGATACATCGCGAGGTACCACCCTTCGAAAAGCTCCTCGACGTCGTTGACCGACGGGGCCTTCTCGTAGCTGAAGCGCAGGTTATAGGCGTAGCGGATGGAGGCAAGGGCTTCCTGGAACTCCTCAAGGGAGGCGCTCTCCCACGGGGTTTCCTTGCGGATTGTCATGTTGACGACGTTCCTATCGGCGGGGTCGCGGCCGACCATCTCGAAATCCATGTCGAAACGCTCGGGATCGACGATCCCAAGGGACGAAAGGAAACGACGCATTTTCTCCATCATGGCAGCGACCTCCTTTCCTTAGAAAAGACCGGCGACGTCCTTGACCGTTATCAGAATGGCGAACAGGAAGAGCAAAGACAGACCGATGATGGTGAACCAGCCTTTGACCTTGGCGGGAATCCGCCATTTGACGTAAAGAACCTCCCCTTCCTTAAGCTTTACCGGGTAAGCGAGGGAATCATTTGATTTCCCTTCCGAAGGCGGAATGGGCTCGTAAGAAGCGGCTCCTCCCTCGGCGTCGATTGAGCCTTGGCGGTCGCTTTGCGGGCTTTTCCGCTTCTCCTCGGCCTTCATCGGGGGCAAATAGTCGACGATCCTCTTTCCGCTATGGGCCTTCTTGAACCGCGAACGTTTGACGCCGTTGACGATGGCCTCGATCACGGTGACGAGGAGCTGCCAGCCATCAAGCCCCGGGAAAGGCAAGAGATTGAAGAAAGCGAGGTTGATCGAGATGACCCCGGCGTAGTAGAAGATCGTCGCCGCGTCGTTCATGTTCGTGAGGGTGGCGGTCATCCCGACGATGCCGGAGGCGTTTTGCCAACCCGAGGTCGTGAAAAGGGTGCCGATGCCCTTGATGATGGCGACGTTAGCGTAGCTGACGTCTTCGCCCCATTGGCTCCAGGCCCTTTCGGCGCTGTTGCGCCCGCTCACGACCTGTAGGGACAAACCCGGTTCGCTCCATCCTTTCCCGTCGACGGTAAGGCGGGTCGAGACCGTGATTCGGGAATCGTTGAAATGGCTGATCCCGTCCTTAAAAGGGAAAAGGGTGGTGTCAAGATCGAAATACACGTCGCCGTCGTCGAGTTTGGACGGGTCGAATTCCTTGTTGGTGGCCTTGTAATCGTAGGGATCGGGAACGTCGGGGAAATGAGTAACGCCGATTTTCGCGAAAAGGTCGCTTACGCTCGCGGGATCGATGGGGGAGGCCGGATAAAGGTGCAGATTGCCTGAGATACCGTGGACGCTCGTGAGAGCGCCGCTCGAAGGAGTGTAAACGGCCACATAGGTCGTGACGTCGCCATCAAGGCCTTTGTAGGGGGTTCCGTCTTTGTTATAAATCGTGACGTCGCTATCGATGATGGGTCCGTAATTGGAGGTTTTGATGACCGTCTCGCCCGTTGAGGAGGTCGCGGGAACGTAATACAGAGTTCCCTCGAACAGGCAATAATCCTCGGAAGGAAAATCGGGGCTCTTCGCGGAGAGGAAGGCGGTTTCGTATTCGTCCGCGAATGAAACCGGGACATAGGCCGACCCGAGGGCCTCCGCCGCCTGGGAAGGCGTGTAGTCGCGCGCGGGCAACGAGGAGGAGGGCGCCTCCGCGCCCGTATCGCGATAGGCGATGCCGTAGTAATACTGCGTGAACGCGCTCGTGGAAACCAGAATCAAAACGAGGCCAAGAAGATAGTTGACGACCACGCCGGCGCAAAGGATGACGCATTTCTTCCACTTGGCGATGCCCTCGACGCTTCGGCTGGAGGAAGGCGTGACGAAGCCATCGGGCACGACGCCGGGCTCGCCATACATCGAAACGTAACCGCCTAAAGGAATGACGCGGAGCGAGAAATAGGTCTCGCCCTTCTTCCGTTTGACGTGAAGGAAAGCCGGCCCGAAGCCGATCGAGTAATCGAAGCAATAGACGTGGAACAGCTTGGCGAAAAACAAATGCCCCGCCTCATGGAGCGAGATGAGCACGCCAAGGATGAGGATCATGATAAGAATATAAAGAAAGGTGGTCATTGTCAGTGGGTTCCCCCGAATCTGCGTTCGACGAGCATCCGCGCGTAGGCGTCCGCCCGCAAAAGGTCGCGGAGGGTTGGCTTCATTATATGGGGTATCTCCCGCAAAGCCAACGCGCAGGCGCGCTCAATGGACAAAAAGGGCATTTTGCCTTCAAGGAAAAGACGATCCGCCACTTCGTTGGCGGCGTTGAGGACGCACGGGGCCGTCCCGCCTTTACTAAAGGCGTCGAGGCACATCCCAACGGCCGGATAACGTTCCGGGACGAACTTACGGAAATGGAAGGGGCCCAGTTCGTTTAAGGTCTTCGCCCTTTGCGCTTCGTAAGGCTTCTTCCCTTCGTAAAGGGCATAGGCGATGGGGCCCTTCATGTCGGCCGGCCCGACATCGGCCACGTAAGAGCCGTCCTTCAGGCGAAGGGCGCTATGGACCTCGCTTTCGTCGTGAAGAACGATTTCCATGCGGGAAAGGGGCCAATCGAAAAGATAATGGGCCTCGATAAGCTCAAAGCCCTTGTTCATCATCGTGGCGCTGTCGATCGTGATCTTCGGACCCATTTTCCACGTGGGATGGCGAAGGGCCATCGCGGGCGTCACGTTATTAAGCTCATCCCGGCGAAGGTTGCGGAAAGCCCCGCCCGAAGCGGTCACGATGAGCTTGTCCACCGCTTGGACATTCACTTTGCGAAGGCACTTGCTGAGGGCCACATGCTCGCTGTCGATCGGATAAACGACCCCGCGACCGGTGGCTAGAATCGTCTTGACCAACTCCCCACCGACGACGAGGGACTCTTTGTTCGACAGGCAAAGGATCTTCCCTAAGCGAAGCGCCGTGAGGGTCGGAACGAGACCCACAAAACCGACGAGGGCGTTCTCGACCATCGCGCAATCCGATTCCTCGATGAGGGAGACTAGGCCTTGCTCCCCGAAAAAAACATTGAGTTTCGGATACGCAGCTCGAAGCGAGGCGGCGTCGGTCTCCTCCTCGACGCAAAGATAGGTTATGGATGGGAAGCGCCTCAAAATGGCCGGAATCTTCGCCACTTGATGGCCCACGGAAATGCCCTTGAGGCAAAAAGAGGCGGGATCCGCCCCGATGAGGTCAAGCGATTGGCTTCCGACGTTGCCCGAAGCCCCAAGCAAACAAAGGGTGCGCATGCTAGATGAAGAAGTTCCAGCTATTGGTAAGGAAGATAAGGAAAACGGAAACGCCGAGGCAAGCGAACAGATCGCTGCCGACCCGGTCGATCATTCCCCCGTGCCCCCTTAGGAGCGTGCCGTAATCCTTGATGCCGTAATGGCGTTTGATGAAACTGAAGGAAAGGTCGCCCAAGTCGCCTAAAAGAGGAATCACGATTGAGAGGGCGACGATCCAATACCAGTTTCCCGCCCGCAAAGTCGGGAGCATCGGAAATCCGCAGAAAGTGAGGGGAAGCGCGAAAAGCAGGCAGCAAACGGTTCCCATGGCCCAACCGCCGAAAAAACCAACCCAGGTCTTGTGGGGCGAGACTTTCTCATTGAGTTTCCGTTTGCCGAACAGCGAGCCGAAGACATAGGCGAACGTGTCGTTGATCGTGGTTCCGATGAAGACAAAACAAAGCAGGGAGGTCGAAAGCCCGTACTTAAAAATCGGCATGCCGATAAGGGTCTTGCCGTCGACGCCGGCGAAAACAAGGGCTTGGCTTTGGTATTCGGGGAAAGAGCCGAAAAGGTAGAACGGGTAATAACGGACGAAGAAAGCCGCTTGGAAGCCCAAGCCCAGCAAAAGGGAGAAGGTGATGAAATACGAGACGTCGTCGAACGTGAGCGAATGGCCGATGATGCCCATGAGAAGATAGCCGAATATGGCGACGGCCAGTCCAATGACCGAAACGTCGAGGGTCGAGAAATGCTCCTCAAGGGAGAAATGGAACTCGGCGCCGGTCCGCTGGGCCTCAATGAGGGCGAAAGCGTTGCTCTTGATGATGAACCAGTAAGTGAAAGAGAGAACGAAAAGGTAAGTGAAAACCCAAAAATACCATGGATACTTTTTCCCCGTCGCATGGATCATCTCGTAAATCGCGAAGCAAAGGACGACCGCGATGACGCAAAAGAAAACCCAGCCGCCAAGGAAAAAGGCGGGCAGAATGACGGCGATCAGGATAAGGGCCACGATGACGCGGTTCAGGAAGGATGATTTGGCCTGCGGGGTTATCTCGTTTATTTCCGGTTTACTCATTCTTCAGCCCTCCATAACGGCGATCGCGGCCTTGATATTCCTTTAAGCAGGCGATGAAGGCGTCTCGTTTGAAATCCGGCCATTTGACGCCGGTGAAAACGAATTCGCTATAGGCGCACTGGTAAAGCATGTAATTGCTGATCCGTTCTTCGCCCGAGGTGCGGATCAGCAAATCGACGTCAGGGAGATCCGGGACCCAAAAGAAACCGCGAAAGCTTTTTTCGTCAAGGGAAGCGGGATCGAGTCGGCCTTCCTTGGCGAGCCGCGCGGCTTGGCGGGCCGCCCGGACGATCTCGTCGCGCCCGCCGTAATTGAGGCACACGTTAATGACCCACTTCTCGTTGCCTTTCGTCCGCTCGATGGATTCGTAGCACACTTCCCTCGTCTTCTCGCGGATCCTCGTCAGGTCGCCCGAAACCACGATGCGGGTCCCGACCGAATCGAGATAATCGATTTCTTTTTTGAAGAAAAGCTCAAGGTAATCCATGAGATGGTCGATCTCTTCCTGGGGCCGGTTCCAATTTTCGGTCGAAAAAGCGAAGAACGACATGTATTTGATGCGGAATTCGCGGCAAACCTCAAACAGTTCGATGATGCGGTTGCAAGCCTCTTTGTGCCCGAGGTAGCGCGGCAATCCGCGCGAAGTGGCCCAACGGCCATTCCCATCCATGATGAAAGCCACGTGGTCGAGTTTTTTGCTCAAAACGAATGGCTCTTTTTCCATGCGGCTGAAATTATATCATGCGCGCCCATGGGCATGAAGGAGATGGCGCTCTTTTTCTCGTTTTGCCATCGAAAAGGGGCGGAACTTCGCCCCGAAGTTCCGACGAAGGGGGCCCGAAAGAAGGAAAGGCTTCTTAGACCTCGGCCACGTAACCCATGAAAAGGGGAATGCCGGAGGCATCCTTGATATAAAAGAGGAAAGGCGAGTCGAGATCGACGACGTAGGTGTTGTCCTCCTCAACCGGGGCGGCGGCGCCGCCCCCCAATGAGAAGGTGACGCTCTTAGCGGTCGTGCCATCCTCATCCATCGAGATCTCGTTTTTCTGATAGGTCTCCTCCAAAGAGGCTGGAGCGCCGTCAGGATAATCGGCGAAAGCCCCCGCCAAGGCGCTTGAAGAAGGGTCGTAGAGATCGCCTAAACCCAAGGAGGAGAGGGCCTCGCCGAACCGCAGTTCGCTCGATAAAGAGAATTTCGGCACCGTAAGATCGACGTATAAGGTGGAGGCCAGGTTTTCCTCCGGCAAGGCGAAGATATCCTTCCCTGAGGTAAGGGCCAATATGTCGTCTCCGCTGCTACGGGGGGTCAGATAGACGATGTCAAGGTCGTCGTTATACTGGTCGTCCACCGCCACGTAATCGCCGAACTCGTAAACGAGCCCGCCGTAAAGATGGTTCATGAAATCGATTTTTTGGGATTCTCCGCTCGCCGAGACGAACAACCCCTCTTTCGTGTCGGCGGTCGAATAGCCGTTTCTCCAGGTCCCTTTGAAGGAGAAAGTCGAAAGAAGATAGAGAAGCGGGTTCTCGCATTCTATCTCCTCCGGGGAAATGAACCCATCCTCATCAACACGCTCATCGGCCCACTTCGAGATCTCCGCAAAAGCCTTTTCGTTCGTGAAATCGACCCCATAGGCTTCCGCGTACATCGCACTCAAAGCGTTCACGTAATCCCGGTTCGGCCTGTAGGTGGAACTAAGGAATGCGCCGTTATACATCTGAAGGCTGCCATCGGCATCGACGAAGTAGTCGTTCTCATAGGCTTTCCTGAACTCGGAAGCCCGCGAGGCGGCCTCGCCTCCCAAAAGGGAGTCGAAGCCCGATTGGTCGCCTTCATAAGCCGAAGAAGCCATCATGAGGTTGCCATAGAGGGATAAGGGGGCGAAAGCGAAATTGCTTCCTCCAATATCAAGAGCCCCGTAAACCGAATTCGTGAACTTTTGGGCATCGTCGACGAAAGCTGCCTCGATTTGGTTTCGCCCGCCTGAGAGCGAGGGGTATTCGACGGAATTCAAAGCCTTGAAGTAATCCTCCTTGAGGGCGGATCCGACGTTTTGGGCGTAAACCCGCTTCTCCCGGTGGAGCGATTCCTCCGTTCTGAAGCCCATGGCCAAAACCGAAGAGATGGCGATCACGACGACGAGGCCGAAAGCGATCGCGATCCCCCCAGCCGTCCAGCCAAGGATCCCCCTGAGGTTGACGTAGCGCTTTTCGTTGCTTGGCAGCGTCTCGACCGGAAACCGTTCCGGAACGGGCGAAACCGCTCGAAAATCGGCTTGGAACGCCTTTCGTAAATCTGTTTTTTTCATAAGTCTCCTTTCTCATAATGGGCCCTGATTTTGTCAAGGGCCCGCTTGTACTTCGACGAAACGGCGTTCACGCTGACGCCTTTCCCTTTCGCGATCTCGCGGAATTTGAAACCGTAAAGGAAGCGATAGACCAGCAAATCGAGTTCGTCCCCGCTAAGGAAGGAGGAAAAACGCTCCAGATACTCCCCGAACGATTTGGTTTTCTCCTTCTGTCCCCCAATCGCCTCTTCATAGGGGACGAAGGGTTCATGACGGAGAAAGTTGAGAGCGAGGTTTCGGCTCGTTGTCACGAGGAAATACTTGACCTTTTTGCCTTTCCTCAGCTTGTAGCGGCTCTCATAGAAGTTCGCGAAGGTCTGATTCGTTATGTCTTGGCTCGATGCCTCCTCATGGGTATAGGAAAAGGCGATGTAGTAAACGAGCGGGGAATACTCCTCGTATATCTCGTTGAAGGCCCCTTCCATCGTCGCTCGATCGAGTGACTTGAGGCGCGTGAGGGTGTGATCGTGAATCGTTGCCATGGCCAAGGTCTTTGCCTCAGTAAATAATACACGGAGCGGTTCGTTTTTCGTCGGTCAAAAGAAAAAAGCGAAGCCAAAGCTTCGCCTTAAAATGAGAAAGGTCGGTCAAATCGCCATGATTTCTTTCGTCTTCTCGGCTAGGATGGCATCGATTTCCTTGTTGCTCTCGTCCACCGCTTTCTGGATATCCTCCTCGACGCGGTCCTTGTAATCGTCGGACATCGAGTCGTCGCCCTTTAGAAGCGAGAGATAGTCCCGCCGGACGTTGCGGACGCCGATCCTAGCTTCCTCGCCCAAGGCTTTGGCCCGCTTGGCGATGTCGCGGCGGGTCTCTTCGGTGAGAGGCGGCACGATGATGCGGATGGCATCGGCCTCGACTTGGGGATTCACCCCGAGGTTGGCCGCCGAAATCGCCGTGGCGACGGACTTCAGATCCTCGCGGCTATAGGGGCGTACCAAAAGTTGGCGCGGCTCCGGCATCGAAATCGAGCAAAGCGAGCCGATGTCCATTTTGTCGCCGTAGTACTCGCATTGGATGCCGTTAAGCATCGCCGGGTTGGCGCGGCTGCTGCGGAGCTTTCCTAGGCCCGTCTTGAAATTGCCGATGGCTTTCTCCATCTCGACGGCGGCTTCTTTGGCTAAGGGATCCATGTTGTTCACTCCTTTGAAATGACGGTTCCGATTTTCTCGCCCATGAGGACTTTGGCGATGTTCTCCGGGTTTTCCATGTCGAACACGTTGATTTTGATGTCGCTGTCCTCGAGCAAAGCCACGGCGGTCAGATCCATGACCCCAAGCTTCCGCTCAATAACCTCGCGGTAAGTGAGTTTCGGCAAAAATTTGGCGTTTTTGTTCTTTCTCGGGTCGTCGTCGTAGACGCCCTCGATGCCGTTCTTGGCCATGAGGATGGCCTCGGCCCCGACCTCCCGGGCCCGCAAAGTCGCGGTCGTGTCGGTCGTGAAATAGGGGTTGCCGGTGCCGCCGGCGAAGATGACGACGCGGTCGTTCTTCAAATGGTGGATGGCCTTCCGGCGGATATAGGGCTCGCAGACCTGCGGGACGTTGATCGAACTCATCACGCGGGTGCTGAGGCCTTTTTCCTCGAAAGCGCTTTGGAGGGCCAAGGCGTTGATGATGGTGCCAAGCATCCCCATGTAATCGCCGGTCGAGCGCTCGATCCCGATCTTTTCGCTCAGCCTGCCACGGTAAATGTTGCCGGCTCCGACGACGACCCCCACATGGACGCCCATGCCTTCGACTTTTTCGACGATGGCCGCCACCGCTTCGAGTTTTTTGGCGTCGAGGATCGTTTTGTCGCTCCCGTCGGCGAGGGCTTCGCCGGAGAGTTTGAGGACAATGGTTTGATAGATGGTTTTCATACTGCCTCCTATTATACGAAAAAACGCGCACGATGGGTGCGCGTTTTCTTTCTTAGTTGGCTTGGTTAGGATCCTTGGCGATGCCTTCGCCCACCTGGTAGCGGACGAAGGAGACGACGGAATTGCCCTTACCCTTAAGGAACTCACCGACGGATTCGCTCTCGTCCATGAGATAGGGCTGAAGGGCGAGGCAGCTTTGGGAGAGGACCTTGTCGACCTTGCGCTCAACGATCATGGCCTTGACCTGATCCGGCTTGGCGATAAGCTTCGGATCGTCTTTCACTTCCTGCTCGGCGATGGCCTTTTCGCGGGCGCGATCCGCGGCGGGGACGTCTTCCAAGTTGACGTAGAGCGGGTTGTTGGCGGCGATATGCATGGCGATCGGTTTGGCGATTTCCTCATCGGCTTTCGCGAAGACGACGACGACGGAGATCTTCCCGCCCATATGGATGTAGGAGCCGAAGCCTTCCTCGGGTTTTCTGCTCACGATGGCGAACCGACGGAAGTCGAGTTTCTCGCCGACGGCCAAGGCCGCGTCCTGAAATTCCTGAGCCGTGATGGCTCTAGCTTCATCGATCGTCTTGGGCTCTTTCTCGAAGAGCGTGTCGGTGACGCTCGCGACCAGATTTTTGAATTTGTCGCTGGCGCTCACGAAGTCGGTCTCGCAGTTGATTTCGAGGATGACGGCTTTGCCGCATTTCTCGCAGATGGCGACGTTGGTAAGGCCTTCGGCGGCCGTGCGGTTGGCGCGCTTGGCTTGCTTGGCGATGCCTTTTTCGCGCAGGTAATCGACGGACTTCTCGATATCCATCCCATTGGCTTCGAGGGCCCGCTTGCAATCCATCATGCCGGCTCCGGTCCGTTCGCGGAGGGCCTTTATCAGTTCGATGACGTTCTTGTCGGCCATTAGGCTTTCTCCTCAACCTTCACAGGGGTTTCTTCTTTGGCTTTTTCCGGGGCGACGGGCGCGGCCGGGGCCGGGGTGGCCCTGCCTTCGTGGGCGGCGTAGCGGGCGGCCCGCTCGGCTTGGATGCGCGCGTAACGCTCCTCGCGTTCCCTTCGGGCGGCGCGGATGGCGGCCTTGCGTTGCTCATTGGCGATGTCGGCGACGCGGATGGCGTCTTTCATGGTGGCCTCTTCGCCTTCGTCTTTGACGTAAGCGAATTCGGTCACTCCGCCTTTGCTTTCGACAACGGCGTCGGCCATGGTGCCGATAAGGAGTTTGATGGCGCTCGCGGCGTCATTGTTGCTCGGAAGCGGGAAGTTGACGAGGTCCGGATCGTCGGAAGTGTCGCAGATGGCGAAAACCTTGATGTTAAGTTTGCGGGCCTCTTTGATGGCATTGCGATCAACGGAGGGATCGGCCACGACGAGGGCCTGCGGAAGGCGGCGCATCTCTTTGATGCCTTCGAGGTTGCGGGCGAGTTTGACCTGCTCCTTCTTAAGGATGGCGACTTCTTTCTTCGGAAGTTTGTCGTAGGAACCGTCGGCGTCCATGGCCTCGAGATCCTTGAGTCTCTTGATGCGGGTCAGGATGGTGCGGAAATTGGTGAGCGTCCCGCCGAGCCAGCGGTTGGCGATATAGAACGAGCCGCTGCGGGCGGCTTCGTCGATCACGATTTGCTGGGCTTGGGGCTTGGTGCCGACGAAAAGGACTTTCCCCCCCAGGTCGACGATGCCCTTGAGGGCTTTGTAGGCGGCGTCCACGCAGGCGACCCCTTTGACGAGGTCGAGCAGGTAGATGCCGTTGCGGGCCCCGTAGATGAATTTGCCCATCTTCGGGTTCCAGCGCCGGGTCTGATGTCCGAAATGGGCACCGGATTCGAGCATTTTTTTGATGGTCATGATCGGAGCGTTCGGATCGCGAACGATGTCCGCCATGGTGGGTTCTTCAGTTGCCGGGGCGACAGCCGGGGCGGCTTTTTCGGCGGTCGCGACAGGCGTCGCGCTCGCTTCCGTTTTGATTTCGTCACTCATTTTTGGTGACCTCCATTTGTTTGTTCCTCCCCCGTTTCGAACAACTGACCACCCAATCGATTTTTAAGCTATTTCGCCCAATTGGGAACACGGCGCTGAATCCGCGGGGTGCGCATATGGCGTTCTTTTCCATTAGAAAAGCGCCGAGTGCGATTATATCACCCGCCTGCGCGTATAGGAAGCGAAAACCTACTTCTTGGCGGCCTCTCGCTTCGGAAAGTGCTCTTTGTACTGCTTCTTCATCGCCTTTTGGCTCACATGGGTGTAAATCTGCGTCGTGTTGAGGCTTTCGTGGCCCAACAGCTCCTGAATGAGGCGAAGGTCGGCCCCGCCTTCCAGAAGATGGGTGGCGAAGGTGTGGCGAAGTTCGTGAGGATGAAGCCCAAGGTAAATCCCGGTTTTGCTTTGGATGGCGAGAAGGATGTACTCGAGGTCGCGATCGCTCATCTCGTTGCCGCGGTCGGTGAGGAAAAAGGCATCGGGTTCCCCGCCGCCCTTATGGCGGGAAAGCAAAAGCCCGCGCGATTCCTTGCCGTATTCCTTCATGGCTTTTTCGGCGGTGATCCCGAAAGGAACCAACCGCTCCTTCTTGCCTTTGCCATAGACGCGGATCATCCGATTCCCATAGTCGATCTGGCTCTTGGTGAGGGCGCAAAGCTCGCTGGCGCGCATCCCCGAGGCGTAAAGCAGTTCCAAGATGGCTTGGTCGCGAAGCTTCAGTTCGTCGGTCCGTTTCGCGTTGGCGGAGAAAAAAGCGTTGACCTGCTCGATCGTGAGGGCCTTGGGATAACGGACCGGCTTCTTGGGGGAGCCGACGAAACGGAAAGGGTTCTCCCTCACGTAGCCGCGATCCTTCGCATAGTCGAAAAAGCCCCGCAAAGCCGACATCCTTCTTTGGCAACTGCGTTTGCCGATCCCGGCGTCGAGTTCCTCGCCAAGCCAATCGCGGATGTCGTCTTTGCTCACGCGATCGAGCAGTATCTCGTTCCTCGTGAGGTAATCGCAAAACTTGTCGATGTCGCGACGATAGCTGTCGATCGTCCGCCCACTATACTGGCGATCGAGCCGCAAATGCTCAAGGAATTCGGCCTCCGGCTTATTCATTGACGCTCACCCAATAGGATTCTATCGCCTTTAGGCTCCTTACGATAGTTTCCTCCCGAGCGGAGGAAGAGCTGGAAGGCAATAGAGCCCAGTTGGCGTTCATGGGCTGAAAATAGGCGGCGGTCGCGTGAAGCACGTAATCGAGAAGGGCGCCGACGACGCTTTCCCGCGGCAAGGCGATGAACCCTTTGTCCGCCTCCCGACGGTAGAGATTGACGGCCGCGACGATCCCTAGGGCTGCGCTCTCGACATAGCCTTCGACCCCCGACAGCTGCCCGGCCACATAGACGTCGGGGAGCCTTTTGAGCGAAAGGTCGTCGTTAAGGCTGCCGGGTGAATCGATATAACTGTTCCGATGCATGAGCCCATAACGGAGAAACCTCGCCTTTTCAAGCCCGGGGATCAGCGAAAACACCCGTTTTTGCTCCGGATAGGTAAGGTTGGTCTGAAAGCCGACGATGTTATAGTAATCGCCGAGTTTGGTGTCTTGGCGAAGCTGGGCCACCGCATAAGGATGGGGGTGCTCAGGGGTAAAGAGGCCAAAAGGCTTGAGCGGCCCGTGGCGAAGCGTCTCAGGCCCGCGGGAAGCCATGACCTCGATCGGGAGGCATCCCTCGAAATAATGGGTGTCGAAATCATGGGTCAGGGCTTTCTTGGCCCCCAGCAGTTCCTTGAGGAAAAGATCGTATTCCCCTTTCGTGAAAGGGCAATTGAGATAAGCGTCGTCGCCCTGCTCGAAACGGCTCTTGGCATAGACCTTCGCGAAATCGAGGCTGCTCTTTTCGACGATCGGGGCGGAGGCGTCGAAGAAAGAAAGGTTCTTTTTCCCGATCGTCGCGCCCAAAACCTCGAGAAGCGGGCCGCTCGTAAGCGGGCCCGTGGCGATGATCGCCGGACCTTCCGGAATCGCCAAGACATCCTCGCGAACGAGTTTGAAACAAGGGAAAGACAAGAGGCGATCGGTTATTTCCTTGGCGAAGACGTCCCGGTCCACCGTAAGGGCGTTCCCGCCTGGGACGGCGGCTTTCGCGGCGGCCTCCATCGTCAACGAACCCATCTTCCGCATCTCTTCCTTAAGCAGACCGCAGGCATTGTCGAGCCGTTGGCTCTTAAGGGAATTCGAGCACACCAGTTCGCCGAGATTTGGGTTGAAGTGGGCCCCGTCCTCCACGAGCGGCTTCCGTTCGTAAAGGGTGACCGCGACCCCTTTCTTTAAGAGAAAAAAGGCGGCTTCGCTGCCTGCGAGTCCGCCTCCGACGATCGTGACGCGAGAAGAGGGGCTCACTTCTTGCCTTTCTTCGTGAGCCACTCATGGTAGCGGCATTTCGGGTAGTTGGTGCACCCAAGAAAATCGACCTTGCGCCCGTGTTTGACGACCAAGTGGCCATCGTGGCACGACGGGCAGGGCTTCACCCAGTCCTTCTCCGTGTATTTGGGCGTTTTGGCCTGACGGTCTTCGGCCCCCTTGATGTAGTTGCATTTGGGGTAACCCGAACAGCCGACGAAAGTCCGTCCGCGCCTGTCTTTGCGTTCGACCAAAGGACGTCCGCAGACGGGGCACATCTCGCCCGTTTCCTTGGCCGGGGCCTTGGGTTTCTTTTGGATGTAGTCGCATTTGGGGTAATTGCTGCAGGCGACGAAACTGCCGTAACGGCTCTTTTTTATCACGAGCGGCGAACCGCATTTGGGGCAGAGCTCGCCCGTCTCTTGGGCCGGGTCCTTGTACATCTTCTCGGCCACTTCGGTGAATTTGCTCATGAAAGGCCCGTAGAAATCGTTCATCGCGTCGATCTGACGTTCCTTGCCATCCTCGATTTCGTCGAGTTTTTTCTCCATGTTCGCGGTGTATTCGGCGTTCACGAGTTCCGGAAAGTACTTTTTAAGGACGAGGGTGGTTCGCGTTCCGCTCTCGGTCGGGGTCAGAACGCCGCCCTTGCTCGTGACATACCCGCGGGTGAGGAGCGTCTTGATGGTCGAAGCGTAGGTCGAAGGACGACCGACCCCCTTCTCCTCCATGAGCTTGACCACCTTGGCTTCGGTGAAACGAGCCGGGGCCTTGGTGAACTTCTGCTCCGGAAGGAGTTTCCCGATGCCATAAACCGCCTGTTCTTCCAAAGGCGGAAGAAGTTTGGTGTCGTCGTCTTCGAAATCCCCGTAAATCGCTTCGTATCCTTTGAAAACCGTTTGGACGCCGGTGGCTTTGAAGGTCAGCCCGTTCGTTGAGAAAAGGGCGACGGTGTCACGCTCGACCTTGTCGCTCATGAGGGAAGCCATCGCGCGATCGTAGATCAGGCGATAGAGTTTCGCGGCGTCGGGGGTGAGGTAACGGGCGACCATTTCCGGAGTCCGATGGGTCCCCGTCGGACGGATGGCTTCGTGGGCATCCTGAGCCGAGGCGGCGTTCTTGGCGCTCTTGAGGCGACCAAGGTATTCGGGTCCGAAATTGTCAAGGATGAAAGGTTTGGCGTGCTTCATGAAGAAATCGGCGCTCAACCGGGTGCTGTCGGTGCGCATGTAGGTGATGAGGCCGACGTGCTCGCCTTCCACTTCCACGCCTTCGTAAAGGGTCTGGGCGATGCTTTGGGTGCGCGAAGTCGAGAACTTGAAGCGGTTATAGGCCTCTTGCTGCATGGTGCTGGTCGTGAACGGGAGTTTCGAGGAGACGTGCCTCTCGACGGATTTCACGGACGCGAGTTTCATGTCCTTTCCGATGCGGGCCACCACGGCGTCGGCCTCCGCTTTGCTATGTATGGAAACGGTTTTCCCATCGACTTTGTCGAGGGAAACCTTAAGCTCCTTGTCGCCGACGACGAGTTCGGCGTCGATGGTCCAATACTCCTCGGGCTTGAACGCCTTGATTTCCTCGTCGTTGTCGCAGATCATCCGCAAAGTGACGGACTGCACGCGCCCAGCGCTTTTGGAACCCATCTTCCTTTGGAGCAGACTCGAAAGCTTGAAGCCGATTATCCGATCGTACATGCGACGGGTCTCTTGCGAGTTCACGAGGTTCATGTCGATGCGCTTGGGGCTTTCGAGGGCCTCTTCGATCGCCGGCTTCGTGATTTCATGGAACTGCCACCTTTTCGTGGTGGCCACATCGAGACCAAGGACCTGAGCCAAATGCCAGGAAATGGCTTCCCCTTCGCGGTCGGGGTCGGTCGCGAGGATGACCTCATCGGCCTTTTTGGCGGCGCTGGTGAGTTCGCGAACGATGGGGCGCTTCGTCGAAGTGATCACGAAATCCGGCTTAAAGCCGTTCTTCACGTCGATGCCTAAGCCGCCAGGGCCTTTTGTCGAAAGGTCGCGAATATGGCCTTGGCTGGCCATGACCTTATAATCGGACCCCAAATAACGGCCGATGGTATCGCACTTATGCGGAGACTCAACGATGACTAATTTCATGATTTTCCCTTTTTCCGGCCCTCAATATAAAGAGGAAAGGGAGCCTTGTCAAATGAATGGCGGTCTCTTTTCCTAATATATAAATAAAGATTATTTATAGGGTCGCAAAAAGTTTTTTCCGGGGCTCATTTCGGCGTCTCGCTTTTCTTGGGGCGCCCGATCATGTCAAGCAGGTCGTCTCGGTTCTCTATCATGAAAGCCCCGTCCTTGATGAGGGCGTTGCAGGCGCTTTCCTCGTCGGCCCGGTAAGGCACGCAACCGACTTCCTTGTTCCCGCCGAGGGCGTAACTGACGGTTATGAGGGTGCCGCTGTGCGGGGAAGCCTCGCCCACCACGATGCCATGGCAAAGGGCGGCGATGATGCGGTTGCGCGCCGGAAAGTTATCGCGCTTTGGCGGAAGGGACCCGGGATACTCGCTCATGACGAGGCCGGAGCTTATAAGGCGCTTATATAAGCCGAGGCTGCTCGAAGGATACGGGCAGTCAATGCCGCTCCCGAGCACCGCCACCGCCTTCCCTCCATAATCCAAAGCCGCCTTCGTGGCCGCCGCGTCGATGCCCCGGGCAAGACCCGTCACGACGCTCAAGCCTTCCTTGGCGGCCGCCAAAGAGAGGCGCTCCGCCATTTTGAGCCCATAGGGGGAGGCGTCGCGGCTCCCGATGTAGGCCAGGCAGGAGTTCTCCTCATTGAGGGTTTTGAGATCCCCATAGTAATAAAGGACGAGCGGCGGACGGAACGACTGCTTCAAACCCTCGGGGTAAAGGGGGTCGACGATCGTGAGGGTTTTGCTTTTGACCATCGCCTCCTTTTCCTCCACAAGCGCCTCCGTCACCGGCTCCCTTTTCCTTATCGCCTCCATGGTATGGGGCCAATCCCCATCGTACTTGACCGATAGGGCGATCAAAATGTCTCGAGCGTGCATATAAACGAAAAAGCCTCCCGCTCTTAGGTAGGAGGGAAAAGGCTCTTTCGTACCTAAAACGTTTTCTTTCGCCCTTTATAACAAGCGACGACGGGACCGAAAGTCTTCCGATGAACGCCCTCGATTGGCCCGTATTTGGCCAAAGCCGCCAAATGTTCTTTGGTCCCATAACCTTTATGGCGGGCGAAACCATATTGCGGGTATTTCCCGTCCAAATCCTCAAGATGGCGGTCCCGGCTCACTTTGGCGAGGATCGAAGCCGCGGCGACGTTGAGGCATTGCGCGTCGCCTTTCACCATCGCGACGACGGGAACCTTCAGGTTCTTAAGGGGCATCGCGTCGGTGATGACGAGATCGTAGCGGACTTTTATTTGGGAGAGGGCCGCCTTCATCGCCGCCTTGGTGGCTTCGTAAATATTGATCTCGTCGATTTTCCTAGCCGAGACGGAGGCGATCCCGTATCCCAAGGCTTTCTCCTCGATGAGGGAAAAAAGCCGCTCGCGCTTCTTGGGGCTCAGTTTCTTCGAGTCGTTGATCTCGTCGTTTTCGAAAGAGGGCGGAAAGACGACCGCCGCCGCATAGACCGGGCCCGCCAAAGGGCCGCGCCCGGCTTCGTCGATCCCAACGATCAACTTGACCGACGGGCTATAGAATTCCCGTTCCTTTTTGAGCATTCAGGGCCTTTCGAGGCAAAGGCGCCCGAGCTCGCCGCCTTGGAAATCCTTGATGAGGGCCAGAGCGGCCTTGGACTCGTCGGGAGCTCCCCCGTTAAGCAGGAAGCCTCGCTTGCCGGCGATCGCGGAAAGAACCTCGTCGGGCTCGAGAAGGGAAATGTCCGCCAAGCCGTAACGAAGGCTTAAACAATGCGGATACTCCGCTTTAAGGTAGGAAAGCAAAGCCACGGCCAAATCGTCGTTGGGCAAAACCTCTTCTTTGATGGAACCTAGAAGCGCCAAGCGGACCGCTTGGGAACCGTCGGGGTAGTTCATCGGCAGGATCCCCGGCGTATCGAGAAGAAGGAGGCTTTCGCCGATTTTGATCCACTGCTCGGCGCGGGTTACCCCCGGGCGGTTGGCGACCTTGGCAAGCTTATGGCCCGCCAAAGAGTTGATGAGGGTGCTCTTGCCGACGTTGGGGATCCCCATGACAAGAAGTCGGGCAGGCTGCCTTTTCATGCCAAGGCGGGCCTCTTTGGCCCTTTTGGCGGCAAGGCGCGGGCCAAGGAGAGCCTCAATGTTCCGGAAACGCTCCTTCTTCAAGTCGCCAAGAAGGACGCAAAGGCCTTCTTCGTCGAAAAAACGGCGCTTCCATTGCGTGGCGACGGCGGGGTCGGCTTTGTCGAGTTTGCTGAGCAGCAAAACGTGGGGTTTGCCCCCGATGATGCCCTTCAAGGCCGGGTTCCTCGTCGAAAGGGGGGCCCGCGCGTCCGCGACTTCGATCACGAGATCGCAGAGTCTGACGAGTCCCGCGAGGCTATCCTGGGCCTTCTTCATGTGCCCTGGGTAATAATGAACGTTCTTCAGTTGGGCCATAGCCGCCTCCGGGAATGGGGAAAAAGCGAGGGGTCGCCGGTTGCCGAGCCCACGCTCACGGCCGCTCCGGCCTCGCCGTCGGGTCCAAGGTATTCGATGGCCCACGGCATCGCGGCGCTGCCAAAAACCCAGGTGTTCTTGATGGCCTCCCCGCCTTTCATGACGACTTTTCGCTTGGCGGTGATGGCGATCGCTTTGGCGACGATGAGGTCGCGGCCCGAGGGAAGCGAGGGATCGCCACGGCGGCCGATCCCAAGCGGCCCGTATTTGCGGCTGTCGTCGCTCTTGCCGATGCGGCGATTGTCGCCGACGAGGAAATATTCGTCGTCCCGCAGAGTGACGGGGTTGGATTCGGAGCCGTAGAAAGAGCCCCGAAGAGCCGAGACGGCTTCGGCCGAGGCCGTCAAACCGATGGTCGGTTCGCCGGCGGAGTTCTCGTCGTTGACGATGGCCGCGGGCTGGGGGATCTCCTTATAGCCGCTCGCGCCGGCCTCTTTGACGAACAGGGCCCCGCTCACGGAGAAGTAGACGCTCTCGCCCGGCAAGGCGATAAGACGCTTGATGACCGCTTTGCCAGTGAAGCCTCCGATCGAGGGATCGTAGTCATCGTCATAATGGGCCACCACCACGTCGAAGCGTTCCAGTTTGTACTGAAACCCGTCCGAAGAATCGCTTAACCCGTAGTCGCAGACGTAAGTGCCGTCCGCATCGAAGTTGCCCCATGTGCCGTCGTTGACTTCGCCCTCGCGAAACGAGCACGTGGCGTCTTTGTTGAGGGTGGGATACATCGAGTCCCCGCTCACATAAAAGTTGTCGTAACGGGTGTAGTCGTAGATGATCTGGCTCGAGACCCCAATGACGAGGACGAAAACGACGATCCATAGCAAACGGAAAAGGGTCCCCCAAACCGAGCGGGCCTTGCTGGGTTTCTTTTTGGGCGAAGGCAACTCGCTTTCGGTTTTGATGGTATCCAAATTGGCCATATCGCTAGGAAGATTATAGAAGGGGAAAGAAAGGTTGGCAACGCGAGAGGAAACGAAAAAAGGCCAACCTTCATCAGGCCGGCCTTGGCTTTGTCACTTGCTTATTTCTTGGCGACTTTTCTGTCCTGCTCTTTGATGCGGGCAGCTTTGCCGGAGAGTTTGCGCATGTAATGGATGCGGGCTCGGCGGACGCAGCCAACCTTGACGAGCTCAATGCGAGCGATCGAGGGGCTGTTGACGGCAAACGTGCGCTCGACTCCGATGCCGCTTGAGATCTTGCGGACGACGAACGTCTCGCTGACCCCATGGCCTCGGCGTTGAATGACGACGCCTTCATAAAGCTGAAGGCGCTCCTTTTTGTTTTCGATGATGCGGACGTACACCCTCACGGTGTCGCCGCTCGAGAACGCGGGAACGTCTTTCCGAATCTGGCGGGCGGTGATGTCATTGACGATGTTGTTGTTCATATGACGGCCTCCTTTCAAATGGTGTTCTCCTCAGGTTCATGATCCTAGTGACGAGTTCAGCGGAGCCTGCGTATCGTCCTTATGGACGCAAGAAGAATGATAGACTCCGGCCACCAAGAAAACAAGAGAAAAAAGGCTTGCCGGAAAGCGGAGGGGCGTCGAGTTTTCCAAAGGCGAAACGGCGGCAAACGCCGATAGGGAGAAAACGCAAAACGGAATCGCCTGCCATCCTTTTGCAAGAGACGCCCCCCATAAAGACGCTCATGAGCGGAAACGCCCCCATGGCCTCAACGGTTCCCCTGGAGAGCAGCCCCTCTCGCTCCCCATGTGTTTTGGACGTTTTCCTTTAAAGCCGCTTTATCGCGTGTCAAGTCATTACGCTTGACACGCAATCGACGCAGGAGTAATCTTTTTTGTAGAAAAGAGGACATCAACCATGTCAGTCAAAATAAGGTTGACCCGGATGGGCCGCCACAGCAATCCGTTCTACCGCATCGTCGCCGCGGACAGCCACTGCGCCCGCGACGGCCGCATCATCGAGCAGATCGGCGTTTACGATCCCGCCAAGGGACTTGAAGGCGCCATCATCGACGAAAAACTCGCCCGCAAATGGATCGAGGCCGGCGCCATTCCTAGCGACAGCATCCGCGCCATGTTCGCGAAAAAAGGCCTTAACGCCAAAGCCGTCAAAGCCAAAGGGGCGAAATGATGGACTACGAGAGTATCGTCCACGGGCTCATCGATCCCCTCATCGAGCATAAAGACTCGGTGATGATCCGCGAGTTGCCGTCGAACGGCCGCCGTGACGTCACCCTCCTGATCGTCGCCGAGAACGACGACACCGCCCGCCTCATCGGGAAGCGCGGCGTCGTGGCCAACGCCCTGCGCGAAGCCATCGACATCGCCGGCAAAGCCGACAACAGCAACGTTCGCATCCACTTGAAGTTCGAAAGCTTCGACGAAGGCGACGACGAGGACGACGCCAAGTGATTGGCGCCGTTTTTCTCTTTTCATGGACCTTGTGAAACTCGCCGAGATCGGCAAGACGGTCGGCCTCAAAGGCGACGTCCGCTGCTATTCGCTCACCGATTTCCCCTCGGCCCGCTTCAAACGCGGCCAAAAGCTTTACGTCGGCGAAGGAAACGAGCCCGTCACCGTGGAACGGTTCCGGGACGAGGGGCGCTTCGTCGTCCTCGCCTTCAAGGAGTGGCCGACGATCGAGGAAGCCGAGAAGCACCTTCGCCAGAGCGTTTCCATCGCCAAGGACGAGGCCCCGCTTCCAAAAGGCTACTACCGCCTCGAGGATTTGAAAGGGTGCGAGGTCGCCGACGAAAAAGGAGCCAAGCTCGGCGTCGTCTCCGACGTCCTTAGTTACGCCCCCGTCAAAACCCTCCGCGTGAAACGCGAGGGCGGGCGCGACTTCTTCGTTCCTTTTCTGATGGGGAAATTCGTCCTTTCGATCGACCTCGACGCGAAAAGGATTACCATTAAGGTCATGGACGGCCTTTTATGAGGATAACGATCCTCACTTTGTTCCCCGCGATGTTCGACGGGTTCCTCGAGAACTCGATCATTAAGCGCGCCCTGGCCAAGAAATGCGTCAGCGTCGACATCGTCGACATCCGTTCCTTCACGAAGGATAAATACGGCCGCACCGACACCCCGCCAATAGGCGGAGGGGCCGGCCTCATCGAGAAATGCCAGCCCATCGTGGACGCGCTCCGCTCCGTGAGAACGCCCGGAAGCCATGCCGTCCTTTTCTCCCCGCGCGGGGAAACCTATGACGAGAGAAAAGCCCAAAGATACGCCAAACTGGGTCACCTGATCCTCGTCTGCGGCCACTACGAGGGGGTCGACGAAAGGGTCAACCATTACGTCGACGAGCTCCTTTCGATCGGGGATTACGTCCTCACCGGGGGCGAAATCCCCGCCATGGCGGTCTCCGATTCGGTCATCCGTCTGCTCGAGGGGGCCATCGCCAAGGAATCCCTCGTGGACGAATCCTTCAACGCGCCGCTCCTCGAGTACCCCCAATACACCGAACCGGCCGACTATGAGGGCCTGAAAGTGCCGCCCTTGCTCTACACGGGCGACCACGGGGCCATCGCCAAGTGGCGCCGCCAGCGATCCCTCGACCTCACGCGGAAACTCAGGCCGGACCTCTTCAAGAAACTGGAGCTCACGAAACAGGACAGAAAACTTCTCGCCGAGCTCGACGGCGGAGAGACCCCCAAGTGGGAAACCGCCGCTCTCGAAAAAGGTAAGAAGTTCATTAAAAAATGAGGCTTAGCCTCATTTTTTTCTTTATTCGACGAACGCTTTCACGATTCTGGCGACATACATCGAGTGGTGGCTTCCGTCGGGATAGTATTTTTCCCTGATCGCGGGATCGAGGATATCTTCGCTTGGGAGCGCGGTCGAAAGAAGTTTCTTTCCGACGATGACGAGTTTCGATTCCTTGAAGTAAGGGATCCCGTCCTCATGGAGGAGAGTGAGCCCGCTTTCCCCGATCTTGTCCTCGTCGCGGCCCGAGACCCGCCCGAAGTATTTCCATAAGTCGGCGTGCTTTTTCTCGAGCAGGCACACCGAATAGCCGTCGGCCTTTTCGAAGAGATCGTGCGAGTAGCGGGACGTCTTGATGAAAACGAAGACGCAGGGAACGGACCAAAGGTTCCCTAGGGCACCCCAGGCGATCGTGATGGCGTTCCTCTTCCCTTCCGCCTCCACCACCGCCACGGCGGGATGGGCAAAAAGGAGGAAGGGATCGTAAGGAATTCCTTTCGGATCGATTTCCTTCATCGGAACCCGCCTCCGAAGCCGCCCGGCATCTTGCCGCCACGCTGATACCGCTTCATCATTTTCATCTGTTGCTTGGCCTGATCGAATTTCTTCAAGACGCGATTCACGTCGGCGTTAACCTTCCCCGCCCCCTTGGCGATGCGGTTCTTCTGCGAGAACTTCAGCGATTCGGGATGCCGCCTCTCGTAAGGGGTCATCGAATCGATGATGGTCTCGAAATCCTTCATTTGCCGCTCGGCCGCGCTTTTCTGGTCGTCGGTGAGATTGGGCATGCCGGGGATCATCTTGGCGATCGCCCCCAAACTGCCGATCTTCTGGACCATTTTCATTTGCTTAAGCATGTCTTCGAGGGTGAACTCGCCCTCCATCATTTTCCTGGCTTGGCGTTCGGCGTCTTTCTCGTCGATCTTCTCCTTGGCCTTCTCGACCAAAGTGACGACGTCGCCCATGCCGAGGATGCGGTCGGCCATGCGCGAAGGGTAAAAGACGTCGAGGTCCTCGAGTTTCTCGCCAACGCCGGCGTACTTGATGGGAAGGCCCGTCATGTATTTGATGGACAAGGCCGCGCCCCCCTTGGCATCGCCGTCGAGTTTCGACATGATGAGGCCGGTGAGACGGACTTCCTTGTTGAAGGCGTTAGCCACGTTCACCGCGTCCTGACCCGACATCGCGTCCACGAGAAGAAGGGTTTCCTCGGGATGGACCTCCTTGCCGATGTCGGTCAGCTCCTTCATCAGTTTTTCATCAACGGAAAGGCGGCCGGCGGTGTCGAGAATCAGCAAGTCGTAATTATCCGACTCCGCTTTACTCCTGGCGGCCTTCGCGATCTCGACGGGAGAAACCTCGGTGCCCATTTCGAAGAAATCGACCCCGATTTCCTCCGCGATGGTCCGCAGCTGGTCGAGGGCGGCCGGGCGATAAACGTCAAGCCCGGCGAGCAGAACCCTCTTGCCTTCTTTGCTCTTATAGTGAAGCGCCAATTTTCCGGCGGTCGTCGTCTTGCCCGAGCCCTGCAAGCCCACGAGCATGAGGGTTGTCGGCCCCCCGTGGGCGAATTCGATGCCCTTATTGTCCTCGCCCAAAAGGGAGACGATCTCGTCGTGGCATATTTTGATCAGCATCTCGCTCGGGGACACCTTCGCGTAGACCCTCTCGCCAAGGGCTTTTTCCTTCACGTCGCTGACGAAGGCCTTGACCACTTGGTAGTTGACGTCGCTCTCGAGAAGCGCCACTCGGATTTCCCGCGCCGCTTCGTCCATGTTCGCCTCGGTCAAAAGGCTTTGGCCCCTCATCTTCTTGAAAACGTTCTGGAAACGTTGGGACAACGATTCAAATGCCATGGCTGACGATCTCCTCCAATTTCGCTAAGGCGGATTCTTTTTCCTTGGGCGAACCCTCGCGGGCTTCTTTCAGAAGCTTTGCCGCCTCCTTTTGGCGGGAAAGCAAGCCGAGTCGGCTTTCGTCCTCTTTCATTTTGGAAAGCGACTTCCCGAGCGAATCGCTCACGGCCGCGCGGCTGATGCCTTCGTTCTCGGCGATTTCGGATAGGGAAAGGTCATAGGAATAATAATAGGAAAAGAGGGCTTTTTCCCGTTCGGTCAATAGCGGGCCGTAAACCTCATAGAGGCGGATGGCCTCGTCCCGATCCGCCAAAATGTCCGCGCTCACTTGGATCCCCCCAAAAGCAATCCGTGCAAATACTTGTCGAGGTCGAACTCCTCGAGGTCGTCCATTTTCTCGCCGAGGCCGATGAAACGGACCGGAACGCCGATCTCGTCGCGGATCGAAAGGATGATGCCGCCTTTGGAAGTGCCATCCATCTTGGTGATGACGACGCCCGAAAGATCCGTGCAGTCCTTGAAGGCGCTCGCCTGTTCGACGCCGTTTTGCCCCGTCGTCGCGTCGACCACGAGGAAAGTCTCGTGAGGGGCGCCCGGAATGGCGCGCGAAAGGACCCGCTTCGTCTTAGCGAGCTCATCCATGAGGGCGCTTTTGTTCTGCAAGCGGCCCGCGGTGTCGACGATGCAAAGGTCAATGCCGCGCTCTTTGGCATAGAGGGCCCCGTCATAGGCCACGGACGCCGGATCGGCCGCTTCCTTGCCGAAAACGATGGGCACTCCAAGACGCGAGGCCCAGACCTTAAGCTGTTCCACCGCCCCCGCCCGAAAGGTGTCGCCGGCGACGAACATGCATTTTTTGCCCCGTTTTCCATAGCGGTAGGCGAGTTTGGCGATGGTCGTGGTCTTGCCCACCCCATTGACCCCGACGACCAAAAGAACGGTCGGCCCGCCTTTGGCGAAGCGGATCTCGTTCTCGATGTCCTCGCCTTTGCTCACGTAGTCGACGAACATCATGTCGATAAGTTCGTCGTTGATCGCGGAAGGATCGCTGATTTTCTCTTTTTCGCTTTTGTCGAGGAGCTTCTCGATCAGGCGAAGCGAAAGGGCAACCCCGACGTCGGCCTCGATCAAGATCTGCTCAAGCTCCTCGAAATAGTCGGGGTTGACCGTTTTGTAGCGCCTGGCGAGCTCCGACAGTTTGTCGCCGAAAGAGGCTCGGGACTTACTGAGGCCCCGATCGAATTTATCCGGTTGCTTTTTTTGGAATTTTCCCTTCAGGAAAGCCAAAACGCCCATCCTATTCGCCCTCCTTGAGCTCGGCCCGCTTGGCCATGGCGTTTCGGGCGGCCGCGACTTCGGCGAGCTTCTTGCTTCGCCCTTCGCCGCGCCCCAACTCCTGATCCTCGAAATAGACCGCGGCCACGTAACGTTTGGCATGGGCCGGGCCCTCTTCGGAAAGGATCCGGTAACGGACGGACTCCTTGTTCTCGGCCTGCATGGCCTCCTGAAGCTCGTTCTTGGGGTTGATGTCGGGGATGACCTCGGCGTTTTTGATGTCCTCCTCGAAAAGGCCGCGGACGAACTTGTAGCAGAAATCAAGCCCCTGATCGAGGTAGAGGGCCCCGATGAAGGACTCGAAAACGTCCTCAAGGACCCTTGAGGCGTTATGGATGTCGCCCTGAAAGGAAACGCCAAGGCGGACGAAATCGTCAAGGCCGAGCTTCCGCCCATAGGCGGATTCGCTTTCGGTGCGGATGAATTGGGATTTGAGTTTGCTTAAATCCCCCTGCTCCATGTCGGGATGGTAAACGAAGCAAAGCTCGCTCGTCACCATGCCGACGACGGCGTCGCCCAAAAATTCGAGACGCTCATAATCGCGGTGACGGGTCCCGACCATGCCGTTGACGCTTGAGTGGGTGAACGCCAACTCGAAAAGCGTCGGATCGTGGGGCGCGAATCCGAATTTGCGGTACAAAAGCGCCAAGTCCTTAGCCATGGGCGACTCCTGCGGCGATTTTTCCGACCAGCCCGGCCTTGGCGAGTCTATCCGCGAGCTCGATCGCGTGGAAAAAGGCTTCGCCGTCGCTGTTGCCGTGGGCTTTCACGACGACGGCGTTCACGCCGATAAGCAAGGCTCCGCCGGTCTTCTTGGGGTTCATTTTGCCCTTGAGGGCCTTCAGGCCGCCGCGGACGAAAAGATAGGAGAGTTTGCTCAGCGGGTTCCTCATGAACGCTTTCTTGAGCAAACCCGACATCCCTTTGGCGGTCCCTTCGAGCGACTTCAGCATCACGTTCCCGCTGTAACCGTCGGCGACGATGACGTCGGCTTGGCCCTTTAGGACGGCGGAGGCTTCGATGTTGCCTAGGAAATTAAGGCGCTTATCGGCCTTTAGAAGCGGGAAGGCCGCCTTGCCGAGGGGCGAGCCTTTCCCATCCTCGCTTCCGTTGGAAAGGAGCCGTACCCGCGGCTTTTCGATGCCGTAAACCTCTTGGCAATAAAGCGTCCCCATTAGGCCGAACTGGGCAAGTTCCTCGGCGGTGTTAGCATTTGAGGCGCCAACGTCGAGGACGGTCGCGAATCCGTCGCCCTCGAGATTCGGGAAGGCCGTCACGAGAGCGGGTCGCAAAACGCCCGGGATTTTCTTGTTGATAAGCGTCGCGGCCGTTAGGAAAGCCCCCGTGGACCCGGCCGAGACGACGCCGTCGGCCCCGGTCAAGGCGACCGCGGAAACGGCTTTGACGAGACTGGAGCTCTTTTTGCGAAGGACCTCAAGGACCCCCACGTCCATCTTGAGGACATCCGGGGCGTCGATGACCTCGTAACCCCGTAAGTCCGCCAGCTCTTCCTTCTTGCCCACCAAAACGAGCGCGGTCTCCGGATGGGCGGCGGAAAAAAGGCGGACCCCTTCCTTGGCGGCGGGACTCCCCAAGTCGCTTCCCATCATGTCGATCACGAGTTTGCTCATATTCCTTTTCTTTCTCTCGCTAGTATAGCGAGAAGCGAGGGCAATCGCCACTAAGCGAGCGTGCTCCCTTCGCTCTCCTTCCTCGCTCTTTCGATGATGGCGGCGTATTCGGGGCGTCCTTCGGAGGCGAGGATGGAAGCGGCGTCATCGCGGGCGCATTCGAAAATCCTGAAATCGTCGATGACATTGGCGTAGCGGAAATCGGGCAAACCGCTTTGCTTCGTGCCGGCGATTTCGCCCGGCCCCCGCAAACGCAGATCCTCCTCGGCGATTTTGAAACCGTCCTCGGTGTGGAGAAGGACGGACAGTTTTTCGACGTCCTCCTCTTTTTCCTCGCTCACCATGATGAAGGAAGCGGGGCCTCCGTCGCGCCCGATGCGGCCCCGAAGCTGATGGAGGCTCGAAAGGGAGAAGTGCGTCGGGTCATAGACCACCATGGCGCTAGCCTCTTTGACGTCGAGCCCGACCTCGACAAGGGAAGTGGCCACGAGGATCGGGCTAAGGCCCGTTCGGAAGGCAAGGCCCGCGGCTTCTTTCTCAAGGGGGTCCATCCGCCCATGCATCATCGTGACTTTTCCCGGATAGAGGCGCTTGAACGCCTCCGCCCTCTTAAGGACGGAAGAGGCTTCGTCGGCCCCGTTGATCGTCGGGGCGACGACGAAAACGCGATGGCCGCTTTCCAAAGCTCCGTCGATCGTCTTCTTTATCAGCGCGGAGTCAGGCTTCATAAGGGAAGTCCTCACCTGCCGTTTGCCCGAAGGGAACGAATAGAGGGAACTCACGTCAAGGTCGCCATAGATGGTGAGGGTGAGGGTCCGGGGAATCGGCGTGGCCGACATGAGCAGAAGATCGGCGTGCTCGCCTTTCCCAAGGAGCCTTGAGCGCTGATCGACTCCGAATTTATGCTGCTCGTCGATGATGGCCAGGCCAAGGTAAGCGTATTCGACCCCCTTGGAAAAAAGGGCGTGAGTACCCACCACCACATCGATCGTCCCGTCGGCGATGTCGCGGAGCGTGGCGGAACGTTCGGCCGGAGACAAAGAGCCCACGAGCAAGCCCACGCGGACGTTCGTGCCCTTGAAAAAGCCGCAAAGGGTCTCGTAATGCTGATGGGCGAGGGTATCGGTCGGGGCGAGAAACGCCGTCTGCTCGCTTCGCGTGTAATTGGCGAAGGAAAGCACCCCGGCCACAAGGGTTTTGCCCGTTCCGACGTCCCCCTGAAGAAGCCGGTACATGACGGAGGGCGAATCCATGTCGGCAAGGGCCTCCTTAACGGCCCGCGCTTGATCTAGGGTCATTTTGTAAGGGAGGTTCGCGACGAATCGCCCCAACTTTTCCTGATCGATTCTCCGGCGACGGTCCTTTCGAAGCGACTTATTGGCTTTTCGGGCCATCTGGGTGGCGAGGGAAAAGACGAGGGCGTCCTCGTACTTGAGGGTCCGCAGGGCTTGATGGACATCGTCGTAGGAACTTGGGAAGTGCGCCTTATATAGAGCGTCGAAATGCGATAAAAGCCGATATTTCCGGCTGAATTCAAAAGGCACGACGTCGGGGGTTCTGCCTTTGGCGGTGAGAAAACACCGTTTCAGCAAGGGAAGGTAGGTTCGCATCGAAACGCTGGCGGGCAATGAGTAGACGGGCCGCAAAGTCCGCCCTGGGTCGATAGGCCCTTTCACGATGTTGACGAGGGATAGGGCGTGCCGCCTTTTCTCATAGACACCGACGAGGGTGTAGGAAGCCCCTTCCTCAAGGAAGTTTCCAAGGTAGCGGCGGTTCCAAGCCTCGACGAGAAAGGAGGCCCCGTCTTGGCTCTCGAAATAAAAACGATACAGGATTCTCGCCCCAAAACGAAGAGGGTGAGCCAAGGGGCCTTTGAGGCGGCCATAGACGACCACCCTTTCCTTGTCTTCGTAAACGGCTTTGACGGGCGTTAAAGCGTAATTCTCGTAGCGGCGCGGAATATGCTCAAGGACATCCCTTTCCGAAGCGATTCCGTATTGGAGGAGGGCCGCGTTCATGAGCGGGGATCTCGTCAGTTCCATGATGTTATTTTACCATGGTCGGCTTCGCTTGGCCGGAAAGAAAAAAGCCCGCTCGGCGGGCCTTCTTCCCTTTTTTCTCATTCGACGCCGACGAGGAAACTATAGACGGGTTGACCACCGCTACGGATGTCAAGATCGACGTCGGGGTGCGAGGCGGCGAACCTCTCGCCGACGGCATTGGCTTCCTCTTCCTTCACGTCGCCTCCGTACATGACGGAAACCATGGTGCTCTTTTTGCCCACGAGCGAATCGATGAGCTCATAGAGCGCGGCGAACTTGTCTTTCTTGCAACTCACGATGGTCTTGTCGTCCTTCATCCCCATGTAATAGCCTTTGGTGATGTGGACGTTGGCGATGTCGGTGTCCTTGATGGCATAGGTGATGGAACCGCTCTTGACGGTGCGGAGGGCGCTCTTCATGGCGGCGTAGTTGGCGCTTGGGGTTTCCTCGGGATTGAATTGCATGCAGCTCACGATGCCCTGCGGGATGGTCTTGCTCGGGACGACCCGGGCCACGACGTCCTTCGTCTTGGCGGCCACGACTTCGCAGGCTTGGCTGGCGGCCAAAACGATGTTGGAATTGTTCGGGAGAATAAAGACGTTCTTGGCGTGGACCTCTTCAATAGCCCTCACGAAATCCTTGGTGGCCGGATTCATGGTCTGACCTCCGCCGACGATCTTTGAGACCCCGAGCTCACGGAACATTTCGTCGAGCCCGGCGCCGCTGCTAACGGCGATGAGGGCGTAATCGGCCAACGGATCCTCGGGCTTCCTAACGGGTTTGATACCAGCCTTCTTGGCTTTTTGGCGCGCGAGATTGGCGTTCATGTCGGTGGCGAGATCGCCATTTTGGATATTCTTGTGCTCTTCGGACATATTCTCGATCGTGACGGTCACGAATTCGCCGTAATTCTGGGCGTAGTTGAGAACGATGCCGGGGTTAAGGGTGTGGACATGGACTTTGACGATGTCCTCGTCACGCGCCAAAACGAGGCTCTTGCCATGGGTAGTGAGGAAATTCTGGAACCGCTTCTCGATAAAGGGCTTCTTGAAATCCTCGGCTTTGCCCAAGCGAAGGATGAACTGGGTGCAATAGCCGTACCCTTCCTCGTCTTCGCTGAGCTTGGCGCCGGCATAGGCGCTTAAGACATTGGTGACAGGGGTGGCTTCGTTCGACAAACTCACGCGGTTGACGAACTTCCCATGGGCGCAACTGGCCATGCCCTCGAGGACGACGCAAAGACCCGCGCCGCCGCTGTCGACGACGCCCACTTCCTTAAGGATCGGAAGCAGGTCCGGCGTGCGTTCAAGGGAAAGCTTGGCCTCGCGAAGCAGAATGTCGAAAGCCTCCTCGACGCTGGTTTCCTTCTTTAACGAGCCCTCCAATCCCGCCGCGGCTTCGCGGATCACGGTCAGGATCGTTCCTTCGACCGGCGTCATGACAGCTTTGTAGGCGACTTCCTTGCCTTTGCTCCAGCAGGCGGCGAGGCTCTTGGCGTTAAGGGAGGCTTTGCCGGCGGCCGCGTCGGAGAATCCGCGGAATATCTGCGACGTTATGACGCCGGAATTCCCGCGCGCGCCCATCAGAAGGCCGCCCGAGAAGGCTTTCGCGATCGCGGCGCAGCCGCTGTCATTGAGATTGTTGATTTCTTTGCAGCCGCTCGTGAGGGTGAGGTTCATGTTCATGCCGGTATCCCCGTCCGGGACCGGGAAAACGTTGAGCTGGTCGATCTCGGGATAGTGATTATAGAGATTGTTCGCTCCGGAGAGGAACATTTGTTTCAGCCGTTGTCCGTTGATTGTTTTCATGATTGATTGAATCCTAGGAAAAAGCTACTTGATTTCCTTGACGCCTTGGACGTAGACGTTGACGTATTGGAAAGGGATCGCGAAAACTTTTTCGAGTTCGTAGCGGATCCGTTTCTGAACCTCGGAGAGAACCTCGGTGATCTTGACGCCATAGGCGGCCACGATATAGACGTCGACTTCGTAGCCCTTCGTCTTTTTATGATGATGGCAGTAGATGCCCTTCACGTATTCCTGAGGCTTAAGGAGGGCCACCAAGCCTTGCTTAAGACCCTTTTTGTCCGCCAAGCCAACGACGCCATAGCAACTTTGGGCGGCATCGCCCGCCACTCTGGCGATCGCTTCGATCGAGATGTTTATGGCCCCTAGGGGCGTCGTCTTGTCAATACCCATAAAAGTACCCAAAAAGGGGTACTTAATTATTGCACGATGCCGGGTCGCTTTCAATCGACGGTTTCGACTCGGCTCGCAAGGCGATTTCGCAAGGCCTTTTAACTTATCATCGCTTCAAGCGGTTGGCGGAAAAAGCGCTTCCGACCGAAAGAAAACCGCGAAACCTTATCCGACGGCTTCGCTTGAATGATAAGAGAAAAACCTGAGGCTGACCGAAACTGGTTCCGCCATGAAAACAAGGGCTTTCCAAAGACCGAAAACCCTTTAAAAAGAAAAAGCCCAGCAGCGTGCTATTCTCTCCCCCGAAGAGGATACCTTCGCCACTGTGGTGCTTAACTTCCGTGTTCGGGATGGGAACGGGTGTGCCCACCACGTCATCACCGCCAGACTTTTCCTTTGAGATAGATCTCCTGTTCTTTGAAAACCGAATGTTACTGTACCATGTTCTTATCCGAAATTGTATGAATTTAAGCGACGACTTAGCTTACTCATTCCTTTAAAAGGAAATTAGTGAAATTAAGTCCTCGAGCTATTAGTATCAGTCTCCTTAACGCCTTGCAGCGCTTCCAGATCTGACCTATCAACCTCCTAACTTTGGAGGGCTCTTACTTCTTGCGAATGGGAAGTCTAATCTTAGGGCGAGCTTCACGCTTATATGCTTTCAGCGCTTATCTCTTCCATTGGTGGCTACCCAGCCATGCCACTGGCGTGACAACTGGTAGACCATTGCAATGTTAATCCCGGTCCTCTCGTACTAGGGACTAGACCCTTCAAACTTCCTACGCCCACGACAGATAGGGACCAAACTGTCTCACGACGTTTTGAACCCAGCTCGCGTACCACTTTAATTGGCGAACAGCCAAACCCTTGGAAGGTACTTCCCCTCCAGGATGTGATGGGCCGACATCGAGGTGCCAAACCGCGTCGTCGATGTGAACTCTTGGACGCGATCAGCCTGTTATCCCCAGGGTAGCTTTTATCCGTTAAGTTACGGCCCTTCCATACGGGACCGCAAGATCACTATATCCGACTTTCGTCCCTGATCGACTTGTGTGTCTCTCAGTCAAGCTCCTTTATGCTATTGCACTCAACGCATGATTTCCAACCATGCTGAAGGAACCTTGGAGCGCCTCCGTTACGATTTGGGAGGCGACCGCCCCAGTCAAACTGCCCGCCTATCACTGTCCGCTGCCTCGTGAGGGCATACGTTAGAACGGCCAAAACTCAATAGTGCTATCTCATTGTTGTCTCCACCGAGGCCAAAGCCCCGGCTTCAAAGACTGGCACCTATGCTGCGAATGAACCTCAGACGCTCAATAATAAGTTGCAGTAAAGCTCCATGGGGTCTTTCCGTCTAGTCGCGGGTAACCTGCATCTTCACAGGTAATAAGATTTCACCGAGTCTGCTGTCGAGACAGCGCCCAAATTATTATACCATTCATGCGCGTCAGAACTTGCCTGACAAGGAATTTCGCTACCTTAGGACCGTTATAGTTACGGCCGCCGTTCACTGGGGCTTCAATTAGGGGCTTCGCCTTGCGACTAACTCCACCTTTTAACCTTCCAGCACTGGGCAGGCATCACCTCATATACATCGCCTTGCGGCTTAGCATAAAGCTGTGTTTTTGATAAACAGTTACTTGGGCCTCTTCACTGCGACCCTCTTGCGAGGGCACTTCTTCTTCCGAAGTTACGAAGTAATTTTGCAGAGTTCCTTAACAACAGTTCACTCGCTCACCTTAGGATACTCTCCTTGACCACGTGTGTCCGTTCTCGGTACGGGCCGCATACACTTAAGCTAGCAGTTTTTCTCGAGATCAGGCATCGCGGAGTTCGCTACTAGGGTTGCCCCATTCGCTCCCATTCCTACCCTCACATTGACCGACGGATTTGCCAATCGGCCAGCCAAGGCAGTTAGCCCTCAATCCAATAAGAGGGATCCGCTATCCTAATCTGTCACTACATCGCATGTATGCGGGTACAGGAATATCAACCTGTTGGCCATCGTCTACGCCGTTCGGCCTCGACTTAGGACCCGCCTAACCCTGGGAGGACGACCCTTGCCCAGGAAACCTTAGTCTAATGGTGCGAGGGATTCTCACCCTCAATCGTTACTAACACCGGCATACTCACTTCCATGCGGTCCAGTAGTCCTCACGGTCTACCTTCGCCCCACATGGAACGCTCCCCTACCACTTTGGGTAGTAAACTACGCAAAATCCGTGAATTCGGTATAAAGCTTAAGCCCCGGTAAATCATTGGTGCAGAGGCACTCGACTAGTGAGCTGTTACGCACTCTTTGAATGATGGCTGCTTCTGAGTCAACATCCTAGTTGTTTATGTATCTCCACTTCCTTTAACACTTAGCTTTAATTTAGGGACCTTATTCGACGGTCTGGGCTGTTTCCCTTTTGTCCATGGAACTTATCTCCCACAGACTGATTCCCTGGATACCACCATTGGAATTCGGAGTTTGATTGCGTTCAGTAGCGCCAAAGGCGCCCATCAGGCATTCAGTGCTCTACCTCCAACGGCTAATTACCAAAGACCATCCGAAAAGATGTTTCGGGGAGAACCAGCTATCCCCCAACTCGATTGGAATTTCTCCCCTACCCTCAAGTCATCCGCGGTCATTTCAACGAACGTCGGTTCGGACCTCCAGAAGATGTTACTCTTCCTTCATCCTGCTCAAGGGTAGATCGTCGGGCTTCGGGTCCACGCATGCATACTAAACGCCCTATTCAGACTTGGTTTCCCTACGGCTCCGCTTCTTCGGCTTAACCTTGCATGCAAACGTGACTCGCCGGCTCATTCTTCAATAGGCACGTCATCAGGCTTTAACGCCCTCTGACTTATTGTGAGCATACAGTTTCAGAGTCTTTTCACTCCCCTTCCGGGGTTCTTTTCACCTTTCCCTCACGGTACTGGTTCACTATCGGTCACTAATATGTATTTAGCCTTACGCAATGGTCTGCGCGCTTTCCGTCAGGATATTTGACCCGACGTACTCTGGATACCGCTAGGGTGAGACATTCGTATTCCTACAGGGCTATCACCTTCTATGGCAGGCCTTCCCAGGCCTTTCGAATGGAACATCACAATCCCATGTCGCGGTCCAAACCCCACCCGAAGGTGGTTTGGGCTCCTCCGCTTTCGCTCGCCGCTACTGACGGAATCAGATAAAATCTTTCTTTTCCTCTGGGTACTAGGATGTTTCGATTCCCCAGGTAATCTTCACGGAACGAAAGTCCCGTGATGACACACTGTAACATGTGCCGGGTTTCCCCATTCGGACATCGACGGATCAAAGCTTACTTCCAGCTCCCCGCCGCTTATCGCAGGTAGTCGCGTCCTTCATAGTCAATTAGTGCCAAGGCATTCACTGTACGCCCTAAAAACTTAACTTCGTAAGTTAAATCGGCTTATTAACAAAGCAATAAATTGCTTTTGATGATTCTACTCATCTCGTATTTCGTCGTGATTGCTGATCGACTAAATCCGGTAAAAACCAAATCTAATTAACCGCAACAACAACAGAAAGAACATGTTTTGTAATATTCGGTTTTCAAAGAACAAAAGCTGAGAGAACCTGATCTCTCAAAACTAAACAGATGCTCGCCCACGCTTAACGCCCAAATACTGACTAAATCGGATTAAAAATAGAAACGAATGTGTACTGTCCGAACGCGCTGTGCGTCGGACAACTTTCTCCTTAGAAAGGAGGTGATCCATCCCCACGTTCCCGTAGGGATACCTTGTTACGACTTAACCCCAATCACCAATCCTGCCCTAGACGCCTCCTTCCTTGCGGTTGGGACAGCGGCTTCAAGCATTATCAGCTCTCATGGTTTGACGGGCGGTGTGTACAATCCCCGGAAACGTATTCACCGCGGCATGCTGATCCGCGATTACTAGCAATTCCGCCTTCATGAAGTCGAATTGCAGACTTCAATCTGAACTGAGGCCAACTTTATGGGATTTGCTTGCTCTTGCGAGTTAGCGTCTCTTTGTATTGGCCATTGTAGCACGAGTGTCGCCCAGGACATAAAGGGCATGCTGATTTGACGTCATCCCCACCTTCCTCCGACTTACATCGGCAGTCTCCATAGAGTTCCCAACTGAATGCTGGCAACTAAGGACGAGGGTTGCGCTCGTTGCGGGACTTAACCCAACATCTCACGACACGAGCTGACGACAACCATGCACCACCTGTGTGCGGGTATTATCTCTGCATTTCTGCAGCCTTATCCGCCATGTCAAGTTCTGGTAAGGTTTTCCGCGTAGCGTCGAATTAAACCTCATGCTCCACTGCTTGTGCGGGGACCCGTCAATTCCTTTAAGTTTCAGTCTTGCGACCGTACTTCCCAGGCGGATGACTTAATGCGTTTGCTTCACCACAGCCTCACGGCTATAGTTAGTCATCATCGTTTACAGCGTGGACTACTAGGGTATCTAATCCTATTTGCTCCCCACGCTTTCGTGACTGAGCGTCAGTATCGTCCTGGTTAACCGCCTTCGCCACTGGTATTCTTCCATATATCTACGCATTTCACCGCTACACATGGAGTTCTGTTAACCTCTGACGTACTCTAGCGAAGTAGTTTCCGAAGCTGTATGGGGTTGAGCCCCACGCTTTCACTCCAGACTTGCTTCACCGCCTGCTCACTCTTTACGCCCAATAATTCCGGATAACGCTCGTGACCTACGTATTACCGCGGCTGCTGGCACGTAGTTAGCCGTCACTTTCTGGCAGGGTACCGTCGAACAACCATCATTTCCTATGGCTGTCATTCGTCCCCTGTAACAGAGCTTTACAATCCGAAGACCTTCATCACTCACGCGGCGTTGCTCGGTCAGGGTTTCCCCCATTGCCGAAAACTCCCTACTGCTGCCTCCCGTAGGAGTATGGGCCGTGTCTCAGTCCCATTGTGGCCGGTCATCCTCTCAGATCGGCTACACATCCTTGCCTTGGTGGGCTATTGTCTCACCAACTAGCTAATGTGCCGCAGGTCCATCCAAGAGTGACGCTTTGAAGCGCCTTTCAAACAAAAGAGATGCCTCTTCTGTTGTTATCCGGTATTAGCCAAACTTTCGTCTGGGTATCCCAGTCTCGAGGGCAGGTTACCTACGTGTTACTCACCCGTTCGCCCCTGGCGTATTGCTACGTCCGGTCGACTTGCATGTATTAGGCACGCCGCCAGCGTTCATCCTGAGCCAGGATCAAACTCTCAAAAAGTTAGATCTAGTTCAAAAAATATCTGGTTTTAAATTGATTCAATAAAAGAATCGACGTTAGTGTAAGTTGTACATCTGTTTAGTTTTCAAAGATCAGCTCACGCGACCTTACGTAGTAAGGGGGATGCTATCCCAAATTTTCGCGTGCTTGGATAGTATATTGTTTTGCTTTGGGCCTGTCAACGTCTTTTTCAAGAAGTTATCGGGTTGCTTTCGCTTCCCTGTCCCTTGGCTTCCGCGCTTTTTCCGAAAGCGTGAACAGCGATAATTCTACGCTTTGGGAAGACTTCGTCAAGCCAAACCACTTAAAAAGCCAAAACGCTTAGATTCCATCGAAGAAGAAAGTGACTTTGTAAATCGGTATTCCGCCTTATGCGCGCTCGCGGGCGCGCCTCTACGAAAAAAAGGAACGGAAAACCGTCCCCCTCTCCGCCTTCGGCGTCTCCTAGACGTCAGCCGACCAAAGGCCGTGCTTGGTGCAATGGGCCTCAACGGACAGCACCACTTCTTCTTCCCCGATCAAAAAGACCACTTCCGGTTTCATGCCGGGGTGAAGGGCTTTCCGCTGGGTTCCTTGATCGGTGAGGAGATAAACCCAATCGATGTAGTGATCCGGATCCATCGGATGAAGAGCGGATCCGACTTGAACGTAGACTTTGCCGTTTTCCTCGTGGACGAGCGGCACATGTTTTTCGGAACCTTCCTGCGCCGAGGAGAAAGGAACGGCCTCGCTCATTTTCGCGCCGCAGCAAACGGGCACGACGCCGCTGTCCTTCACCATGCCGATGAAATTACCGCATTCCTTGCATTCGTAGAACTTCGCCATCGCTATGTCCTCTTTTCTTGGTTTCATTGTAGCACCGTCCGCGCCTGCGTCCACTTTGCTCCCCAATAAAAAAGCCCCCTTCAAGAAGAGGGCTAGCCAAAGGCAACCAATCAGTTGCTTCGTTTCGTAAGCATCAAAATGTAGAGCACGCGAAGGAAGATGTTGATGAAATCGCAATAGAACTGATACGCGTAATAGAGGGCGGTGTTGTTCGTGGCCGTCCCATAGTCGAGGGCTTTGTTCATGCGATTGGCCTCAAAACCCACCAAAAGCATCGAAAAGGTAATCACGACGAAGGAAACCACCAAATCGAAGACGTAAAAGGTTCCCGGGCTCAGCCAAAACCAGAACCCAAAGAGAAGAGCCGTCATCAGATATCCGAAGAGGAGCCCATATCCGATCATCCCCATCAAAGAGAGGTCGCGCTTGCTGAAGTAACCGATGAGGAACATGCCGACGAAAGCGACCGAGGTGATGGCGAAGGCCTCGCCCATCATCTCCGGTTGCACCCCTAGAAGCAGAAGCGCGCCGGGCCAAACGCCCATGGCGACGCAATAAAGGATATAAGGGATCCAGGCTCCGCGCTTGTTTTTGGCGAGAGTCACGTTAAGGACGATGGAGTCAATGAGCATGACGAGGAGAGCGACCCCACACGAGGAAAGAAGCGGAACGAAGGCGCCTTCGCCCACGGCGCCGATCGAAGAATCGTAGTAAACGTTATAGAAAATGTAGGAGAAGAGGAAGGCGACGCCCGCCGTGATGGCTAAGCCGACGCAAAGATATCCACAAACGACGGCGAAGAACTTGCTTTGCCCCTGGCGCTGCCCCGCGACTGAGACGCCATCCATTATCGGAGCATCCCCTCGATGAGGCCCTTGAAGGAAACCGGATCGAGCGAAGCGCCGCCGACGAGAGCCCCGTCGATGTCCGGCGCGCTCATGTACGCGGAAACGTTATTCGGCTTGACCGATCCGCCGTAAAGGATCCGCATGTCGACCGCCGCGACTCCGAAAAGCTCGCGCAAAGTGCGACGGACGAAGCCGATGGTGTCCTCGGCGATTTCCGTCGAGGCGCTCTTGCCGGTGCCGATCGCCCAAATCGGCTCGTAGGCGACGATGACCTTTTGGGCTTCCTCGGGGGTCAGATCCTTAAGCCCGGCGCGGATTTGCTCCGCGACGAACTTCTTGGTCTCGCCTTTCTCGAAGGTCTCAAGCGATTCGCCGCAGCAATAAACCGGGGTCATCCCCGCGGCAAGCAGGGCTTTTATTTTGGCGTTGCAGGCTTCGGAGGTCTCGCCATTATAGGCGCGACGCTCACTATGGCCGACGATGCACCAATCGATGCCGATGGCCCGAAGCATCGGGATCGAAATCTCGCCCGTGAAGGCGCCATGGTCGTGCTCGCTGCAGTTTTGGGCCGCCACGATGCACTTCGGATTGATGGTTCTCTTGACCGCGTCAAGGCAAACGTAGGTCGGCGCGACGCCGACGTCGATGTCGTGGCCGACCGCGAAATCGACCATTTCCGAGGCGGCCGCGGCAAAAGAGGCGGCTTCCTCGGGGGTTTTGTTCATCTTCCAATTGCCAAGCAATAGTTTTTTGCGCATAAGATTACCTCAAAACGTCGACGCCAGGCAGGCTGCCATTGTTCTCGATCATCTCGAGGGAGGCGCCGCCGCCGGTGCTGACGTGGCTGAAATCGGCCTTATAGCCGAACTGCTTGACGGCTGAGGCGCTGTCCCCGCCGCCGCAAACCGTGAAGGCTTTCCCCTTGAGGGCGCGAACCGCCTCGCAGATGGCCTTGGTCCCGCTTTGGAACTCGCTTTGCTCAAAGACGCCCATCGGCCCGTTCCAGAAAAGCATGTGGGCTTGCATGATGGCCTCTTTATAGAGCGCCTCCGTCTTCGGCCCGATGTCGACCCCCTGAAAGCCATCGGGGATATCGCCCTCGACCGTTTTGATGAGGCGGCCTTCGACCGGCTCGAAACTATTGGTCACGACGCTGTCGATCGGAAGAAGGATTCGACCTCCGGCCTCCTCGAGGCATTTCTTGGCGTAGCCGATCTGCTCATCCTCGACCGGCGAATTGCCGGTCTTCATGCCGAGGGCCTTCTTGAACGTGTAGGCCATTGCCCCGCCAATAAGGATTTTGTCGCATTTCTTCAAAAGGGCGTCGATGACTTTTATCTTGTCGCTCACTTTGAAGCCGCCGAGAATCGCGATATACGGGCGATCCTTGATCTTGACGTCGCAGCAACGGGTGAGGTTGTCGACTTCCTTGATCATAAGATAACCCTCGGCGACCGGCTTGCCTTCCGCCTTAAGAACCGTCGGGACGCCGACGGTCGAAGCGTGGGCGCGATGGGCGCTGCCAAAGGCGTCCATGACGAACGCGTCGGCAAGGGAGGCCCACTCCTTGGCGAGTTCGGGATCGTTTTTCTCCTCGCCTTTCTCGTAACGGGTGTTCTGAGCCAAAAGGACCTCGCCCGGCTGGAGGGCCGCCACGGCCGTGGCGAGTTCCTCGCCGCGGGTCGCGGGGCAGAAACGGACCTTCACGCTCGGAAGGAGTTTCTGAAGTTCCTCGGCGACGGGGGCCATGTCGTTGGCTTTTTTCATCGCCTCGATTTTGGCGAGATCGGGTTCCTTCCATTTGATTTTGCCAAGATGGGACATCAGGATGACTTTCGCCCCTTTGCCCACGAGGTCCTCAATGGTCGGAAGGGCGGCCTTAATACGGTTGTTGTCACGGATCACGCCGTTCTTCTGCGGGACGTTGAAGTCCACGCGAACGTAAACGCGCTTGCCGTAAACGTCTCTTAGGTCTTTGACTGTCAGCATGTTTGCATCTCCTGTTCTGTAATCGCAAATATGATAGCACGTCCGGTGCTTCTTTCCATATATTCATATGGAAGAAAAAAGCCGCCGGGATCACCCGCGGCGGCCTTTATCATCCCCTTCCTTATTTGGAGGCGGGGGAAGAAGTCATCGGAACGTACTCACTAAGATCGTCCGGAAGGGAGACGTTCGCGTCCTGCCCATAGACGAAGTCGAGATCGAAGGAGCCCTTGCTCACGATCTGCGCTTCGCTTGTCTCGCCGCCCTGCGAAACGTTGGCCTTGACGGAGACGTCCTCGCCTAGGGCTAAACCCAAGATGTGGCTGGCGTCATAACTGAGCGAGAAAGAGAAATTGAGTTTGGCGTCGCCCGCTTGCGCGAGCATCGAAGAGACGGCAGCCGAAGCGTCGAACGAACTGTCTCCGACCCCCTCGATGGCGGCGGTAAGGGAAGCCAAAGTCTCGACCGTGAACTCGCCATAAAGCGTGCTCGTGCCGTCTTCGTAATCCTTCAAGGTGAAGAACGGATCGAGGCTGGAGGCGTTTGCGGCAAGGCTAGAGGCAAAGGAGGCGGCCTGTTGGTTGAATTCGCTGAGGTCGATCAGCGGAAGATCCTCGGCGGCGATGGCATCAGGCAACATTACTTTGCCCGGGATGGAAGCGGATATGAGCGAAGCGTCGACGCTCTGGTCGCCAATGACGGCGGAAACGATGGCCTCATGCAAAGTCGAGTCGCTGATGTCGACATAGAGGCCGCCATTGGACAAATACGCCCCGATCCGGGACTTGCCGACGGACAGACTGGAAGTGGAAGTCGGCATTTCGCTCATGCCGGTGTCCATGGAAGCCGAGAAGTTAAAGGAATCGAAGCCGGCCGTGAAAGCGGCTTTGAGATCGGCGATGGAGGTGCCGCTATATCCGCTGACGGCGAACGAAGCCGTCGCTTTCGCCAAAGAAGTGGAAAGGGACATGTGATCGGAAGTGACGCTCGTCGAGAAACTTGGGATCGAAAGGCTGAAGCCAAACGCGTTTTCGGCCACGGTTCCCTTGGCGGCGCTGGCAAGTTTGTTGGCGCCTTGGGCAAGACTGACGGTTTCGCCGCCCGAAGGCTGGGGGACGCCATTGGAATCAAGCGAGCTCCCGTCGCCGCATCCGCAAAGCAGAAGGGCCGGGGCCGCCAACAGCAATAGGCTGGACTTTTTCATATGTTGTGCTCCTGGAGGCATAATGCCTCAAGAAAAGAATATCAATCATCTTCCGTTTTTTCAACAAGCTGAACGGACCTTCCCGACGGATTCGCCAAAAACAGGGCCCGCCTGCGATGGGAGGCGGTTTTTGTAAAAGATCGGGTTCTCGGCCGCGCTGAGGCGATGAGACCGGTTGGGGTTGGGGCCAGCCCCGCCTCCCCCTTGCCAAGGCGAACGCAAAAAAGGCCCCACGATGAGGCGGGGCCCTTCGTTTTCGCAATGGCTAATCAGCAGCCAAGGATTTTGGCGTAAGCGCGGGCGAGGCGGATATACTGGCAGGTGAAACTGTACTCGTTGTCGTACCACGAGACGACTTTGACGTACTGCGTTCCTTCCGGATCCTTGTAAATCATGGTCTGGGTGCTGTCGAAGATGGAACCGTTGGTGTTGCCGAGGATATCGCTGGAGACGATCTGGTCTTCGTTGTATCCAAGGACTCCCTTGAGCGCGCCCTCCGAAGCCTTCTTCATGGCGGCGTTGACTTCATCGGCGGTCACGTCCTTGTTGAGCAGGAGCGAGAGGTCGACGAGCGACCCGTCGGTGACCGGAACGCGAACGGCTCCGCCCATGAGGCGGCCTTTGAGTTCGGGGATGACGAGGTTGATGGCCTTCGCGGCGCCTGTAGTCGTCGGAACGATGTTGGCGGCGGCGGCGCGGCCGCGACGGAGGTTGCCCTTCGCGAGGTCGAGGATGGTCTGATCGTTGGTGTAGGCGTGGACGGTGGTCATGAAACCGCCCTTGATGCCGTATTCGTCGTTAAGGACCTTGCAGACCGGGGCGAGGCAGTTGGTGGTGCAGCTGGCGCCGCTGATGATCTTCATGTCGGCGGTGAGCTTGTCGGTGTTCACGCCATAGACGAAGGTCGGGATGTCTTTGTCGCTCGAGGGGGCGCTGATGATGACGCCTTTGGCGCCGTTGGAAAGATGGACCATGCCATCGGCTTTGGTCTTAAGGCGGCCGGTGCACTCGAGGACGATGTCGACTTTATATTCGCCCCACTTCAGATCGTGGGGGTCCTTTTTCCCGAGGACCGGGATTTTGTGGCCTTGGAAAACGAGATTGTTCTTGACGATGTTGCCGTCGGCGTCCTTTTCGACTTCGGCGCCGATTTCGTCCTGATGCCAGCCTCTATGGGTGGTGTCGTACTTAAGGAGATAGGCAAGGGTCTTCGCGTCGACGAGATCGTTGATGGCGACGACTTCGAATCCGCCTTCTTCGTAAGCTCTGCGGAAAGCGAGGCGCCCGATGCGTCCGAATCCGTTAATGGCTAGTTTAATTGACATTATTAGATGTCCTCCTTTAATAAACCGCAAGATGATTATAAACACGCTTTCCCTTCTTTGGAAGGGACACGATACATCTTTACCGATATGCTTTTTGACCTCAAAGGAGCTGCTCAAGCCCCACGATGCCGCGGAAAAGCTCCTCCAACGTGACCCCAAGGGCCTTAACGAGGCGGACGAGAACCCCGACCGTGGGGTTTCTTTGGCCCCGCTCCAAATCGGAGATATAGCTCTTGGAAATCCCGCTTTCGAGGGAAAGGGAAAGCTGGCTCATGTGCCGCTCCTTGCGTAAGTAGGCGACGCGCTTCCCAAGTTGCGAGCACACGCTGAGACTACTGGTTTTTCCCATGTTCCGTGGCCTTTCTGTATTCTTCGTCCAAACGGCGGAAAAGATGGTTGACGTTGCTCTTGCTCACTTCGCTCGCGAACTCCTCGCTTAAGAGCCTTGCGAGTTCCCCTAGGGAGGCGTCGGGGTGGGATAGGCGCAGCTTCATGAGGGCCTTGAGTTTCTCGTTCTCGATTTTCTCGTAGCCGAGGGCGTTCACGAAGAAGGCGATTTCCTTCGCCTGCCGTTCGCTGGCTTTGATGGTTTTGCCCATGTTGGCCGAATCGAGGTTCTGAAGGCGGTTGCCGATGTTGGAGAAGTCCCGGTCGACCCGGACGTCCTCGAAACGCAGGCAACTGTCTTGAGCCCCGATGAGAACGAGGAAGTCGCTGATCTCCTCGGCCCGTTTCAGGTAAAGGACCGTCTTGCCGCGCCGCTCCACCGCTTTGGCCGAGAAATGGTGGTTTTGGATCTGACGCCATAGATGAAGGAACCATTTGGCGTAGTTCGGATCCCCGAAAGCGATCTCGAGATGATAATGGGAACTTCGAGGGTCGTTGACGCTTCCGGCGGCCAAAAAGGCCCCGCAAAGATAGGACGCTTGCTTCTCGCTCGTCTGCAAGGCGAAGGAAGGAAGCTTGCCCGTCAGCAAATCGATGCCGAGGTCGTTAAGGATATCATCGGCCTCGCGCTCGACGAGGACATGGAAAAGCACACGCTTAAGGAAACCGGCGCTCCTTGAGTAAGCAAAGCGGACCTCGACCCCATAAAGGTCATGGAGATAACCGTAGATCGCTTTGGCGATGGATGAGGATTCGCTCACCAGTTCAAGCGCGCTCCCTTCGCTGCTAATATGGTAACGGCCGTTGATTTTCACGAATGAGGAAAGGAGCGAACGCTTTTCCTCGTCCGGGCGCGAAAGGGCGGCGCACTCCTCTTTGACGGAGGCGGCGAAAGAAACCGTCTTCGGCTCCATCAATCTTTGCCATCCTCGCGGTAGCGAGACAACTCCCGGTGGGTGAGCAGGCAGTTGAACCGATCCTTGAAATGGTCATAGAGGTGCTGAGCCACGTAAACGGAACGGTGCTGCCCGCCGCTGCACCCGACGGCGATGAAGGCGAAAGCGCGCCCATCCTCGATCGAGCCTTTGACGTACTCGCCGACGAGATCGTAAAGCTTCGCCAAAAACGGCGCCGTCTTCGGATCCTTGTCGATGTAGTCGATGACGGGTTGGTCAATGCCCGTCAGTTTCCTCAGTTCCGGGACCCAATAAGGGTTTTTGAGCAAACGGGCGTCGATGACGACCTCGCTGTCGCGAGCCAAGCCGTACTTATACCCAAACGAGGAAAAAACCACCGAAATCGGGGCCTTGCCTTTGCTCTTGCTCAGAAGGTGGGCCGCCAATTTCCGAAAATCCTTTTCGGTGAGGTTCGTGGTGTCGATGTAGATGTCGAAGGAAGCCCGGCACCGCTCCATGTCCTCCTCATCCTTTTTGATGGCGTCCAAGAGGGTGTAGCCCCGCGGCTGAAGCGGATGGATGTGACGGGTCAGACGGAAACGGGAAAGAAGCACTTCCTGCGAGCAATCGAGTCCGATCGCGGTAACGTCCAACGAAGGGCGTTTCTTGGCTTCGGCGATGATGGAAGAGGCCACGGAGATGTTGACGAAGACGGCGGCCTCCCCATAGGTTATGGGATCGTTTTCGAAAACCGTCAGAAGCGAAGGGAGCATTTTGCTGGGAAGGTCCTCGACCACGTAGTAGCCGAGTTCCTCGCAAACGCTCGCGAGCGTCGTCCTCCCCGCCCCGGAAAGCCCGGACACGATGACGAGATTGACCTTGTTCACGCTTTCCCCTCCCGCAGATACGCGATGATTCCGGCGGAGGCGTTGGCCCCATCGCCGGCGGCGGTGATCGCCTGACGGAGGCGCTTCGACACGATGTCCCCGGCGGCGAAAAGGCCCGGAACCGCGGACATAAGCGAGGAGTCGACGGGAACGAATCCGTTTTTGAGGGTCAGATTGAGGGGCGAAAGGAAAGACGAGGCGCTCTTTTCGCCAAGAAGCGGGAAAACGGCGGAGACCGCCGCCTCCTTTTCCTTCCCCTTCGTTTCGTAGACGAGCGACCCGACGTGGCCTTCGCCCTTGATTTCCAAGGCCTTGGCTTCGTAGACGATCTCGACGTTCGGGCGGCTTAGCAAGGAGGCGACGCTCCCCGGATCGCCCATCAGTTCTTTTTCGGGGGTGAGATAGAGCAAGCGGTTCACAAGGGGGGAAAGGTAAAGGGCCTCGGCAAGAGAGCGTTCCCCCTCGCCGATAAGGGCCACGTCCTTCTTGCGGTAAAGGGGCCCGTCGCAGGTCGCGCAGTAGCTGACGCCCCGCGCCAAGAGGGCTTTCTCGCCCTTGATCGAAGGAACGTTCGATAAGCCGGTGGCGACAAGGACCGCTTTGACGAGGTAGCTCTCCTCGTCCGTGTCCACCAAAAAACCGCCTTCGGCTTTGGAGACGCTCTTGACGGAAGCGGAAGTCATCTCGACGCCGCTATCGGCGGCGCTCTTGACGATGGCCTGCGCCAAAACGAAGCCCGGCACTTTCTCAAAACCCGGATAATTGGCGATTTCGTTAACGGTGAGAAGCTTGCCCCCGGGGGCGCCTTTCTCGAGCAGGACGAGATCTTTGGAGGCCCGTTTAAGGTAAAGGGCGGCCGTCAATCCGGCGCATCCCGCGCCGATTATGGCGATATCATGTCTTTGCATACGCTTAATGATAACGCGCCCAAGGGAGGGCGCGTTATCATTATGCGCGGCAACAACGCTTTTCGGCGTGTTTTCAGCCTTCGAAAGGGATCTCGGCCACCGAAGTTTTCTTCTTGAGGCGATGATCGAGATAGGGAATGAAGAGGAAACCGACGGCAAGGACCGTCAAAACGATGGTAAGCAAGAAACCGGGCCCGTAGTTGTAGCTGATGGTGACGCCGGTGAGGCTCCCAAAATCCCCCGTTCCGTCCCGTAAGCCCAGGAAGGCTTTCGAAAGCACGAAGAGAATGACCCCCACCCCGCCAAGGCCGGCGGATATGAGATAGTTTCGATAACCGGGCGCCTCAGGGTTCTTCCGAGCTTGAAGGAAGGAAAAAACGGCATAGGCCAGGGCAGCGGCCACGAAAAGGTAAGCGATTATGAGGCCGGCGTTGGCATTCCATCCGTTTCCGCCGAATATGAGGTTCATGCCCATATAGCTTTGCGATTCGCTTTCGGTGATAACGCCTAGAGAAGTCCGATAGCCGGTGCCTTTGATGCCGGTCAGGAACGGGGTGAAAAGGGCAACCGCAAGGCAACTGGCCGCCGCCACGAAGAAAGGTACGGATCCCGATGCCGCCGCCCTTTTCTCCTTAAAGTCGAGAAGGTGGTTGAAGACGATGAAGCCGGCGCCCAAGATGACGTAGACGAGGCTCGACCAAATGGACCACTCGTTGTCGGCGCCCATGTTGTAGGCCGAATCGCGGAACGGCTCCAGAATCATGCGGATGATGCCGTACCACATGAAATAGCAACCGGCCAAGTCGCCTTTGGCGAGATACCTTTTGAAGGTCTTGCCAATCCCCCAAGCGATAAGGAAATAGCCCGCCAGGTTGATCGTTCCCTCGATGAGGAAAAGAGGCACGTGAATCTGCCCGTCGGGCAGGCCCATCTGCATATTCTTTTGGATGAACAGGGGCAGCCAAGCCCAACCGTCGGCGACGTTCACGACTCCCCCGTAGACCTCTTGGTTGAGGAAGTTCCCCCACCGCCCGATGCATTGGGCGAGCAAAATCGTCGGGACGATGACGTCCATGGCCCAACGGATATTGACGTATTTTCGGCGCAGCATCATGAAGATAACCCCGCCGATGACCCCGCCGAGGGCCCCGCCCATGATGGTGAGCCCGCCGTTCCAAATGGCGAAAATCGAGGCCGGGTTCCGATCGAACCCATCGCGCGTCCAATTGCCGATCACGTACCAAACGCGAGCCCCAAGGACCCCGCAAAGGAAAGCGAAGATGGCCACGTTGTCGAGGATGCCGTGCTTGTGGAATTCCTTGTAAAAGCGATGGTCGCCCACCCAATAGCAAACCAAGACGCCGAAGAGCATCGTGAAGGCATAGAAAGCGACATGGAAGTCGCCGCCGCTATAAGTGCCGCGAACCCACTTGAATCCCGTGGAGGAGATGGTGAAGCCGCTCACGAGAGGGTAAGCGATGTAAGGCGCGCAGCCTTGGGTCCACAAAAGGAAAAAGACAAAGACGAGCGGAATGCCGACGAACATCAGGATACGGCATAGTTTCCGTTGCTTCGGCTCCATCTTGGGCTTGTAGTAATAAAGGTAGAAACTGAGCCAAAGGAGGACGTTCGACAAGGCAAGAAAAAAAGCGCCGATGTAAGCCATGCTGGCATAAAGGGGGTACGAATAGTCGGCGTTCGTTTTCCATGATGGATTGAAAAGGTTTATGGATAATTGCGTCAAAAGAGCGCCGGCGGATATGGCGGCGGCGCAAACGGCGAAAACGGCTTTATCGCGTCTAAGAAGAGACGGACGCGCCGATTTGGCGAACTTCTTTTGCGTGCGGATGAGGTAGACGGTTCCGCCCAGAAGGAGAACCAAACCGATGACGAGAGCGGCGATAGCCATAGTGATATCTTAGCGGACTTTCATCCGTTTTGCCCCCTTTCTTTTTCACGGGCGAGGATTTCCTTCAAATAGCGGCCCGTGTAGGACTTATCGCACTCCGCCACCCGCTCCGGGGTTCCTTCCACCACCAGCGACCCGCCGCGATAGCCCCCTTCGGGCCCGAGGTCGATCACGGTGTCGGCCACTTTGATGACATCCAGGTTGTGCTCGATCACGATCACGGTGTCCCCGTGGCTGACGAGCGACTGCAAAACGGAAACGAGGCGCTTGACGTCGTCGGTATGAAGGCCGGTCGTGGGTTCATCGAGGACGTAGACTGTCTTCCCCGTCGGACGACGCTGAAGCTGACTCGCCAGCTTGACGCGCTGGGCCTCGCCCCCGGAAAGGGTGGTCGCGGCCTGACCGAGCTTGATATAACCCAAACCAACGTCATAGAGCGTTTTTATCCGATGGAGAATCTGCGGCCGGTTCTCAAAGAAATGCAACGCCTCCTCGACGCGCATCTCCAAAACGTCGTGGATGTTCTTGCCTTTGTACGTGCAAGCCAGCGTCTCTTCGTTGTAGCGCATGCCGTCGCATTCGTCGCATTTGACGTAAACGTCCGGCAGGAAGTTCATCGGGATCCAAACGACGCCGGCCCCTTGGCATTTCTCGCAACGGCCGCCGGGCACGTTGAAGCTGAAACGTCCTTTGTCGAAGCCGCGGGCCCGGGCCTCTTCGGTCTCGGCGAAAAGGGCGCGGATATCATCGAAGAGTTTGGTGTAGGTCGCCGGGTTGCTGCGCGGAGTGCGCCCGATCGGCTCCTGATCGATGTCGACGACTTTGTCGATGTTCTGCAACCCTTCGATGGATTTATAAGCCCCGGGGAAGGTTTCCTCGCCCGTCATCTTCTTCTTGATGGCTTTGACGAGCGTCTCGTTAATAAGCGAGCTCTTGCCGCTTCCGGAAACCCCGGTCACGACGATGAATTCGCCCAAAGGGAATTTCACGGTGATGTTCTTGAGGTTATGGCAACTGGCGCCTTTGATGACGATGCTCTTGCCGTTGCCCTTTCTCCGTTTGGCGGGAATCGGGATGAATTTGCGGCCGGAAAGATAGTCGCCCGTGACGCTGTCGCCGGCATCCTCGATGTCCTTGACGGACCCGGTGGCCACCACTTCGCCCCCATGAACCCCGGCCCCCGGCCCAATGTCGACCAAATAATCGGCGGCGCGCATCGTCTCTTCGTCATGCTCGACGACGATCAAAGTGTTCCCCAGATCGCGCATCTCCTTGAGGGTGGCGATAAGCTTTTGGTTGTCGCGTTCGTGAAGGCCGATCGAAGGCTCATCGAGAACGTAAAGAACCCCGGAAAGGCGGCTTCCGATCTGAGTGGCGAGGCGAATGCGTTGGGCCTCCCCGCCCGAAAGGGTCATAGCCAGACGGTCGAGGGTGAGGTAATCGAGGCCGACGTCGACGAGGAACTTCGCCCGGTTGCGGATCTCCTTGAGGACCATCGAAGCGATTTTCGTCTGATTAGGGGTCAGCGTCCCCTCGATCCCGTCAAGGTAAACCAAAAGCTTGTCGATCGATAGCTGCGTGACCTCATAGATATTTAAGCCGTTCACCTTCACGGAAAGGGCCTGCTCGTTAAGACGGGCGCCATGGCAGGTCTCGCAAACATCGTCGCGCATGAAAGACTCGTAATAAGGCAGCATCCATTTGCTCGTGGTCCCGTTATAGAGCCGCTCGATCTTCGTCTTCACGCCTTCAATCGGCCCTTTGTGATGGGTTTGGTTGCCGCTTGAGGAAGTCAGAACGTGGTTGATGTCTTCCTTGGAGCCGAAAAGGATGATGTCGCGTTGCTTCTCGCTCAAATCCTGCCATGGCACGTCGTAAGGAATATGGTAATGGTCCATGAGGACGCAGAATTCCTGCCATTCGAGATTGGCGGTCCCAACAACGTTCTTGTAGAAACGGATCGCTCCCTGGTTGATCGTCTTGGTCGGGTCGGGGACCAAAAGGTCCACCGCCACCGACCGGTCGATCCCAAGGCCCTTGCAAGTCGGGCAATAGCCTAGTGGGGCGTTGAAGGAAAATAGACGGGGCTCGAGCTTAGGGACGGAAAAGCCGCAGATCGGGCACGAATGATTGCTGGAGAGGAGTTTCTCGCCTTCGTCGGAAACGATCGTGAGTTCCCCGTGCCCCCAGTCAAGCGCGAGGTCGACGTCTTCCGCCACGCGGCTGCGCAAACCATCTTTCATAACGAGGCGATCGATGACGATGTCGATGTCGTGACGACCGTTTTTCTCAAGCTCGGGAGCCTCTTCCATAAGGCAAGTGGCTCCATCGACGCGAAGGCGCGCGAAACCTTGCGCCTTCAGTTTGGCGAGCGTGCTCTTATGCGTGCCTTTCTCGTGTCTGACGACCGGAGAAAGGATCTGGATCCTCGATCCTTCTTTGTACTTAAGGATGGCGTCGGTCATCTCGGCCGGCGTCGTGGCGACGATAGGGATGTGGTGATGCGGGCAATACGGGACGCCGACGCGGGCGAAAAGAAGACGGAGGAAATCGTAGATCTCCGTTACCGTCGCCACGGTCGAGCGCGGATTGTGCGAGGTGGTCTTCTGATCGATGGATATGGCGGGCGAGAGACCTTCGATGCTGTCGACGTCGGGTTTGTCGACGCCTCCTAAGAACTGACGGGCATATGGGGAGAGCGACTCGACGTATCGGCGTTGCCCTTCGGCGTAGATGGTGTCGAAAGCCAAAGTGGATTTGCCGCTTCCGGAAAGGCCGGTGAAGACCGTAAGGGTATCCTTGGGGATCGCGACGTCAAGGTTCTTGAGGTTGTTCTCCCGCGCCCCTTTGACGATGATGTAATGTTTGCTGTCGATTGCCTTGTCCATAACGCGGGTTCATTATACCTATTCGCGCATACGCAAGCACGGGAAATGTCTTGCGGAAAAAGAAGGAAAACCGATTATGGGTTTTTACGTAGTAGGCAACGCATAATGCGCGCGAGGCAGATTCAAAAAAACATAGGTTTCTTTCCGTTTTTAAAAACAAGAAAAGCAAACATCGGATACGAAAAAACAATATGGCTATGCCTTTTTGCGCCTTTGCCCAAACAAATGAGCCAAAACCAAAGCCGCTTTCCTTGTGGCAAAGGCTTAGCATTTGAGTATAATTACTTTCGCCGGGACGTAGCACAGCTTGGTAGTGCACTACCTTGGGGTGGTAGGGGTCATGGGTTCAAATCCCACCGTTCCGACCATTAGCCAAATTCCCTCGATAAAATCGGGGGTTTTATTTTTATCTACCAAATCAATATATCATTTTGCATCAAATTGCTTCACCGGTTTGATTAAACGATCAATCGTTCTTGTTTGCTCCTGTATTCTCGTGAATTCTTTACAATCGTTGTTTTGAAAAATGGACAATGAGAAAACTATATTATTTTGTTCAATTTGGCACTTTTTTGACTTAGTTTTTACCGAAAAAAGTAAAGTCAATTCCTGGCTTTTTTCAAAACTTCGTTAAACCTGATTAAAAACGACCTTAAGTAATATTCTTTTCTAGCCGAAGACATGACTTCGTGACCGGAATACGTTTCCGGAACGGCATCGAAAAGAGCTTTTATCTCATGGATGTGGGAGTCGACTAAAACAACATTCCTCGCAACGGCTTCATTCAGTTCATCGGCTTGCTCTAACGAAATCTCGTGAGGAGTGAGAGAAAGAATCTGTCGATAATTCAAATGATGGATTCCGTCGATAGTGTATGGCAAAACAATATTGGAGCAGTTCCGCGAAAAATCTTAATAGGACAAACTGAGAACATTGCCAATCGCCTCTTCGCTTTTCTTTGGATAAAAGGAAGAGCCGTTATCGAAAATCGGAGCCAAGCTTCTTTCGCTCCCTTTCGCCAAAACTCCCCAATTGCCATTATTGCGATCGTTGTTTGCCAAGAGACCATCGATGACTACTTGATCCCAAAAGCGGGATGAGACGCCTTTTGATTTTCGCGATTTCGGGATTGTATTCGAAATGCACGAAAAGTTCTTGAAGGTTCACGAGTTTGTCATCCCCGGTCTCATGCAAATCGATACCGAATTTTTCCCTCATTTCACCAATGTGGATGTTCTTTAAGGTCCGCACCTCGAAGAGTCTTGTATCTTCTTCGCAAAAATCCTTTCAGGCAACGACAACAAACCCTTTCCGTATTCCCAGAACCGTCTCATGGACGGGATAACCCAAGATGGAATAGATGTGACTTCCAAGGAATTCTGAAAGAGGGGTCAGCGACAAGGGGGACAACTTATCGGATTTGCTGAGGCCTGAGGTTGGCTTTGGATATTTGATAATCCAAGGCTCCCCGTCAATCAAGACGCCATCTTTGTCCCCGGCCACGCCACCATAAGACCCGTTCCGATTGCTATATTTGTTTTCTGAAAAATCCAAAATGTCCATAAAATCCTTTGTCTATCAGGCTATCGGGTATTTCCGTGCTAGGAGGTCGTAAGTCCTCGCGTCAATGACCCCTTCGGCCAAGAAGCGGTCGGCCATGAGCATCATGGTGTCAGCGGCCGAATAGAAAGTCGGATCGTTTTCTCGGTCGTAATCCTCCAGTTCGGAAATCGAGTTCTTCAGCATCTTGGGAAGATCAGATAAATCAATTGCCACCGAGTCATCAATAAAGTTGTGCTTCAAAGGAGACACCAAAGATCCATTAATGATGTCGAGCGGGCTCACGTGAAGCGCGTCCGCGATAAGACGAAGCGTCCCAACGCGGCATTCGTTAATGTCGGACTTCCTGTGGCAGATGCTCGAAAGCGTAGTGTAAGGAACTCCGCTTTTCTTCGAGAGCCCATATATTGTGATTCCGCTCTTTTCTAGATACGCCATCAGTTCCATTTTAGTTTCCGTAGATAGTTTATCACCGTTAACGGTTATACTCAATTGTCCATTGCTTTTCGAAGAAGTGAAACTCTAAGACCGCCTCTAAACATTTTTTTGGCAGAGTCCATGGGGCCCTAACGCCGGTCCGGTCCGGTCCGTTTTGTCACGTCTTTGAAGAGCGGATCGGAGACCCCTTCGTCCAGGCCCTCGATTTCTTCTTTGAAAAGCGTGTTCATTTCTAAAAGCGCCCTTCTGACCAAGGATTCCTGCGTCCTTTTCAAAAGTTCGGTTTTGTTGGATCCCGAGAACCAAAAACAAACCGTGAACGCTCCCGCCCTTGGCTTTTCGCTCTTCGATGATATGCAAAATTTCCGGAAAGAGGGTTGGCACGTTCTGCGCCTCGTCAATGAAAAGAGGCAATCCATGATTCAATAAATAGCCGCGAGGGTTTTCTTGGGCCAAGAACGTTTCTCTTAGAGTGTCAACGCTAGCCTCATAGAAGCCTTTGGGAAGAATGCGTCGCAGCATCGTGCCTTCCCGCATTGTCGGACACCGATGAGGCAAACGACGGGGAACTCTTCGCTCAAACGAACGACTATTTTTTTCAAGTTTACGGGTAAGTACATATCGTTCATTTATCCGTTGCGATACCATTTTACACGCTTATTGAAAAATATCAGGAGATGACTACACTTTGATAATACTTCGCGAATGCGGGAGACCAGAGAAAAAAGAATTCCCGCTGTTTCATCGCTTACATAAAAGAGAAGAGTTAAACAAAAATAAAGAAGCACAACAACGAGCAGAGGCAGTCTCAGTTCTATTTGGCATGACCTTCCCATAAGAAAAACCTTCCGTTTTTGCAATGACAACGTAAAAATTCGTGAGGGCATTCATCACTGGCGTTCTTGTAAACCCTTCTAAAGACATTGAAGGCCAAAATGAAAACTTACTTTATCAAAAATGACAAAGCAAGTTTTACCGTTGCTCGCCAATTAGAAAATAAAGCACTAATTTTAAGTGCCTGAAAAACACTTCTTCAAAGGCTTTCTGGCGGCAATCTTTAGAATCGGCATCTCCCCTGTTGCTCTCGCCGCGTCAAACTTTTCATATTCCTTAGGAACTTTCAGTTTCGTTAATTTAACTGAGATCTGCCAAGACTCCGACAATAGAAGCATAGAAGAGAGCATAATAAAGAACCTAGCGTTCCACTTTTCGCCTATACTCATTTCGAACCCGTAAGACTGACTTATACGTTACTTTTTTTCGTGCTCACCTTCGGAATAAAAGTTCTTGAAATGAGAGGTGACGCTCTGGAGCGATACCTGATAGTATCCGGAAAAGGGGCTTTTGGCTTCGGCAGTGTCCCATGATCATATTCATCAAGCGCGCACAACGAACCCTCATAGGCTTTAATAAATAACAGACAGTATCTCTTCTGAATCCACGCCTGCCTTTTCAAAGACACAAGAAATAAAGGCGTTCTGAACCGAGATGGTGCGTTGTAGCGCGGCTAATCTTTTCTCATTAACGGCATAACCTCGAACCATGTAATTCTTTAAAACGTTGGTAGCCCACTTTCGGAAAGCGACTCCGTTTGAAGAATGGACACGGTATCCAACTGAAATGATAACGTCCAAATTATAGTAAAGTGGTGGTCTTGATGCGTTTTTAAGGGTTCGGTCGAATTTTTCGACGGAAGTATCGAAATCTAATTCTTTTTCCTTGAAAACATTAGAAACATGATAGGAAATGGTAGACCTAGATGATTGAAAAAGGGCAGCCATTTGATCAAGCGTCAGCCAAACGCTCTCATGATTTTCCGAAACAGCGACATCGAGGCTTAGCGATCCATTAACAAATCTAATGATTTCGTTTTTCATGATTCTAATATAACATCCCTAACATGAGTGGAAGAGCCGGTTTTCATTCATAGGCTCTGACCGCCTTCTCAAGTTCATTTTCTTTTGCTTTGGCTTCCTTAGCTTCGCCGCTTATTGAAAATATAGGGTTGAGACGAACCCAAAGTTTGAATTTACGTTTACGACGTTGTGCCTGCCCGGCATGTCAGCACTAGCTTCTTGAAGAGTGTCATCCACAAGCAAATACGATTTAGTCTCACTGGCTTTTGGGTTATTGGTCACCTCAGCAAAACGCTATCTAGCGATTGATGAGGTGGTCCCCTCCCCTAGTCGGGAACGGGAAATCTCCGCAAAACTACTTGGCTTCCAGAAGGGCCTTGACGTCATGTTCGATGATATCGAAGGAGGCGGTCGGCTCATAACGCTTGACGACGTTCCCCTTTCTGTCGATCAGGAATTTGGTGAAGTTCCATTTTATGGATGGATCGTTCTTCCAATCTTTGTTTTCCTTGGCGTTGATGTCCTCAAGAACCTTGGTCAGTTTGTGCGCGGGATCGAATCCGGCGAAGCCCTTTTGGCTCTCTAGAAACTTGTAAAGAGGAATGGCGTTATCCCCATTGACCTCGATTTTCTGGAACCGCGGGAACGTGGTGTGATACGTCAAGGAGCACATATCCGATATCTCCTCGACCGTCTCCGGCGCTTGGGCCCCGAATTGGTTGCAGGGAAAATCGAGGACCTCGAGCCCCTCTGCCCTATGCTTTTCGTAAAGCTCCTCGATGGTTTTGTAGGTGGGCGTGAATCCGCAGTGCGTAGCGGTGTTGACGATAAGCAAAACCTTCCCTGCATAATTGTTTAATTGGAAAGCATTGCCCTTCTGATCTTCGACCGTGAAATCGTAGACGTTCATTTTGCTATTCTTCTTTCGTTTTTTGGATGGCTTCATGGTAGGCAAACGAAAAAACGGAAGCAAACGATACGCTCAAGGAGACCCTAAAAGAAGAAAAAGATTAGGGCAAAGTGGCCCCCTTCTTGAACGGTTATTCGGTTTTCCTAGGAAACGAGGAATATCAAAAGTCTTGATTTCTCAGGAAGAAGGGACAAAATGATTTTAAATTGATAAAAAAATATCAAAAGGGGGCTTTATGTCCGTTGCAGCGCTTGTTCTCGGTATCTTGTCTTTGGTTTTGTCGATCGTCGCCTTCGACATTCTTTTAGGGTATTTGGCCATTCCGGCTTTGATCATGGGCATTGTCGGGATCGTTCTGGCCGCTATCTCCATGAGCAAAAACCATAAGGGGACGTCCGGTTTGGTCTTGTCGATCATTTCGACGGTGTTTTCCTTTATCCCCGCCATTATTTGGATCATCGCTATCGTGTCGGTGGTCAGATAAGACAAAGAAATTTGATTCTATTTCCTTTGTCGGGATTGATAAACCATTTTCCAATCGTTTTCCAATAATCTCAATGACGATTGGTGTTTGGATCGCCGTTGACGTGAAAAACGTTTCGTGAATCGCCGTCTTTGGCTTCTTCCCCATAAAGCGGAAACGAAGCTTGGATTCGAAGCCTTTTTGGGAGAATCGTCAAGAAGGGATCGCTTCGGCTATAATGGTTTTATTATGAGAATTAGCCTCATCTGGAGAAAAAACAAACTCCGCCGCATCCCCTATTTGGACCTTCTTAAGTTCATCGCGATGAGCCTCGTTTGCTTCATGCATGTCATTCAGCGATGGGGTCCAAAGGACTTTACGGCGACGATAGGCTTCGCGATTCTCTACAGCCTTTCCCTTTCCGTTTTCTTTTTCGTCGGAGGCTTTTTCGTCAAGCGTCCGGAAAACCTGAAGGACTTGGGACTTTATTTGGCCAAGTTGATTCTCACCTATCTCGCCCCAGCTTACCTTTTCATCGTCATTTCCATTTTCACGCTCCCCCAGTATCAAAGCAAAGACTTCGGTTACTGGATGAACGTCCTCTATCGCGGAACGGATGCCTTCTATTGGTATTTCCTCGTGGCCGTTTTCATCAACGCGGCGATAGCCATCTCGTTTTACCTGTCGCGGCGCGTTTTTAAGAAAGCGATCCTTTCCCACGATATCCTTCGAAGCGTCATGGCGGCTTTGCTGCTTCTAGCCTATTCCTCGGTTTTCATCTATATCTATAACGCGCCCGACCTTGGGCCCCGCGTCCTGGCCGCCGAACAGGTCCTCCTCTACTTGCCGATCGCTTTCGTCGGTTTCCTTTTCGCGACGTTCAAACGCTATTTCGCCAAAGGGGAGGCCTTCTCCTACTTCCGAGTCAGCCTGATTGGGGCGAGCCTCATCGTCTACGTCGTCTCGCTTTGCCTGTTCCCTGATTGGCTCTCGTCCTTAAGCGGGACTTTCTGGCAAATAACCTTACATATGCTGGGAGGCCTCGGCGGAGCCATCGCCCTTTATTTCCTGGCCATGTTCCTCTGCCGCTTCCACGTGATAAGAAGGGTGGCGGCCCTTGGCGTCTATAGCGGGCCTTATTATTTGGTTCACGTTTATTTCATCCGCCTGATCAATTCTTTCGTGGAACGGCCCTCGGCCATGGATCCCTCATCGGCGTTTTTCCTCGTCTCGTTTCTCCTTGTCTTTTATTTGGGGAGCCTCATGATGACGATTGGGCTGGTTGAGTTCCCTTTCACGGATATCCTTCTTTTCGCCGACTATAGGCGAATCGTCGTGATCCCAAAGGATAGGCCCACGAAAAAAAGGGAAGGCCTCGCCTAAAGCGAAAACGCGCCTTTTACTTTTTAAGGGCTCTTTTTATGTCTTCGTAAGGCAAACGCTGGAACGTCATGGTGTCGACGTAAGGGGAAACGGCGGCTATCTGTTCCGGCTTTTCGATCGTCCAAACGTTGATGGGGTGGGCCTTCCAATATCGAACGACCCGAGGGTCCTTAACGAGGCAATCCTCAAGGTCGAGCGATTCGAAAAGATGCCTTAGTTTCAACGTCCACGCGTGTTCCTTGCAAACGAGAAGGCCCCTCACGAAACCATGGACGAAGAGAAGCGCCCTCGGGTCGAAGGATATGACCCAGACATTCCTTCGGTCCTTTATCTCGCGCCTGAGGACCTTCATGGCGGCTTTGGCGAGAGGCCTGTAATTGCCCTCGAAAACCTTGAGTTCGATGACCATGGGCTCTTTTTCTTCGTTAAGATCCAAAAGTTCCTGGAAGGTCGGGACCTCCTCGCCGTCAAGGAGCCGATACCCTTCCTTGATCTCTTTAAGGGTCAAACGCTCAATGACGCCTTCCTTGCCCGTCGTCCGAATTAGGTTTTCATCATGGCAAACGACCAATTGGCCGTCCTTGCTCAAATGGATGTCGTACTCGAACGCGAGATTGTGGTCAATCGCGTTTTTGAAAGCCGACGGGCCGTTCTCGGTCAGTCTTTCGTTCCAGTAACCCCGATGGGCGATCCCCAAGAAAAACAGGGGGTTAAGGCGGCTCAAAATTCTCTTTTTGCTCATAAATGAATTATAGCAACCCCAAAGGCAAAGGCCCTCTTCTTTTTGCTTACAGGCGGATAGCGGCGTCTTGCTTCCCTCAATCGGTCAGCATCCATTCGAGGGGAAAACCGTATTTGGAAACGGCCCCGCAATCAAGGCCCTCCTCAAGATGCCCATCCGGCCTCAAAATGGCTTTCCCGATCGTCTCGCTGGCAAGGCTTAGGATCTTATCGAGCGAAGGGGTCGACACGCTTAAGGCGTCGGCGATGCTTTTCATGACGCAAAGGCCATAGAAAATATCGTCGGTGAAGAAGCGGCCGTTCTTGTCGAGCCGGTATTCGCCCCCCACTTCAATGACCGGGGTCTTGATATTCCCTAAAATCGAAGATTCGATGAAGGAGTCGTAAATGTTGCCGAACGTCTTGCGGTAAACGTACCGCTCAAGGTCCATGTAGTTCATCATGTAAGTGTAGTCAACCGAGGGATAGCGTTTTTTGATCGCCACCCTGATTCGGTCGAGGTCGTCATCGAGAATCTCCATTTTCTTGGAGGCCGAAACGGTAAAGTCACGATAGAAATACGGGATGCCGTCTTTGTTCTTCCATTTGCCGCCGCAAAGCTCGAACAAATCCCATAGGCGCGAAGGGTGGATCAATTGATTGTCGACCGACATCGTAAGCGAGATGAAGTTCGGCACGCGACGAAAACGCCCTTTGCCGAAGAACGAAAAACAACAGTCGTCGAGAAATCCCTGAGAGAGGGCCTCATAGACGTAATCGTCGGAGAAGGCGGCCAAATTCAATTCCTTTGTCCCATAACTTAAGCCAAGGCTTCCGTATTCCTTCGTGCGGCAAATGAAAGGAATGAGGCCAAAGGCGAAATAGGAGACGTGTGGCAAGAGGAAATCGCGTTTCATTTCCTCGACCATCCAGTTGAAGCCGGCTTGACCGTAGATGGTTCCGATAATGAGATTCCGTGAAGGGCTTATGGCCGCGCCGATCTTCGAGAGGGTCTCCCGATAGACATGAACCGGCAAGCACAGAATGACGAGATCGGCGCCTTCGAGGGTCTTCCCGTAATCGGAGGAGACGCTTTTGAGTTCGCCTTGGGCGCTCCTAACGAGACGCTCGGACGAATCGAGGTAGTCGACTCGAACTCGTTTCGACCATTTCTCGGGGTGGCGCGTCAGAAGGCTGACTTCATACCCCCGCTCCGCCAAAAGCGGAATCAGAACATGAGCGCTGTTGCTCCCTCCGACGACGACGACTTTCCTGATTGCGTTGCTCATTGCTACTTTCCTTCCCACCGCCATAAAACGGCTTAGTCCAAGGCCAAGCCGGCGAAGAAGAACCATCCACGGACAAAAACGCGGGATGCCGCCTTTAGGAGCGTCGCGCAAAGAAGAAAACGAAACGCACTCCCGCCAACGCAAAAAGACGACAACAAGCCAATACGCCGACTGACGTTTGCGACTTGAATATATTATAAGGCATTTGGGCTTGTTTTTCAAAAACGGCCGGGAACGAATCCCGGCCGCCGCAAGAAGAATCAAAGGCCGAACTTTTTGATCGCGGCCCAGCGATCCTCGGCGTAATGCTGGCACTTGGCAAGCAATTCGTCGGCATGCTCGGGGTTGACGATCGGAAGTTGGCTGAAGCGCGTTTCGTGCATCACGAAGTCGCGGATGCCGTCGAATTTCGGCTCGGGGCAATCAAGCTGGAGACCCGGCTTGCCTTCCTCGACGCGACGCGGATCGTAACGGAACGTGGTGAAGTATCCGCATGAGACCGCGTCCTTCTCCTCTTTGACGGAGTTGGTGAGCCCGCCTTTGACGCCTTGGTTGGCGCAGGGGCAGTAGCAGATGACAAGCGAGGGCCCGTTGTAACTCTCGGCTTCCTTGAGGGCCTGAATGGCCTTCATCGGGTTGGCGCCGAGCGAGATTTGAGCGACATAGACGTGGCCATAGGCCATCGCCATGAGGGCAAGGTTCTTCTTGGCTTCCTTCTTGCCGCTGGCGGTGAACTTGTTGATGGAACCGGTTTGCGAGCTCTTGGAGGCCTGGCCGCCGGTGTTGCTGTACATTTCGGTGTCGAGGACAAGGACGTTGACGTCGGCCTCGTTGGCGAGCACGTGATCGAGTCCGCCGTAGCCGATGTCGTAACTCCAGCCGTCGCCGCCGATGATCCATACCGACTTGTCAAGAAGGTCGCGCTCGTAGAGTTTGAGTTCCTTGACGGCTTCGTTCTTGGACGCTTTGACCGCTTCGATGAGATCCGGGATGATCTTCCGTTCCTCCTCGCGGTTCTTGATGTTGGCAAGATACTTCTCGATAAGGGCTTTGAGCTCCGGCTCGACGTCCTCAGCCTCCTTCGCGGAGTTAAGAATGCGGATGATCTGCATCATCTTGTAATCGTTCGCGATGCGCATGCCGAAGCCATACTCGGCGTTGTCCTCGAAGAGGGAATTGGCCCAAGCGGGGCCTTCTTTGTCCTTATTCGTGGTGAACGGGGTAAGAGGCGTGCTGCCGCAATAGATGGACGAGCAACCCGTGGCGTTGGCAACGAGCATGTCTTTGCCGAACAGTTGCGTGACAAGACGGTAATACGGAGCCTCTCCGCATCCGGCACAGGCGCCGCTGACTTCCATGTACGGCATCAGGAATCCAACGCCCTTGACGGTATTGAGCATAGGCGCGTAAACATCGCTCTTGTAAGTGACGTGCTTATAAAGGTAGTCGGCGCCTTCCTGCTGGGCGAACTGGCTCTTGGCCTCGACCATCTTGAGGGCGAGGTTCTGCGACTTCGGGTCTTTGGCGCGGGCGGCCTTGTTGGCAAGGCACTCGCTGACGCAAAGCCCACAGCCGACGCAGTTCATGGAAGAAACCTGAATGCGGAACTTGAGCCCTTTGGTCGCGGGAAGCGCCGGGACGGGGTCCTTAAGGCCTTCCTTGACGATGGCGGGAGCCGCCGCAAGTTCCTTCTCGTTGATCAAGAAAGGACGGATGGTGGCATGCGGGCAAACGAAGGAGCAGGTGTTGCACTCAATGCAGAACTTCGGGTTCCATTCCGGAACCATGTCGGCGATCGCGCGGTGCTGACGGAAGGTAATGTTGGGTTCCATCGTGCCGTCGACCAACTCGTATTTTTTGAATTCGCTGGTCGGCAATTCGTCGCCGTCGAGTTTGTCGATGGTATCGACGTACTCGTCGAAATAAGTGTCTTCGCTGTCGGCTTTCGAAACGACTTTGTTGACCGACAGTTCGATCCATTTGGGATCCACCGGGACCTCGCGGAGGCCTTCGGCTCCCGCGTCGATGGCTTTCCAGTTCAGTTCGACGACGGCTTGGCCTTTCTTGGCGTAGCTCTTCTCAGCGAACTTCTTCATCCATTCCTGGGCTTTGTCATATGGCATGATTTGCGGATTCAGTTTGAAGAAAGAGGCCTGAAGGGTCGTGTTGGTATGGCGTCCCATGCCGATTTCGTGAGCCAATTTGTTGGCGTCGATGACGTAGAATTTGGCTTCCTTCTCGGCTAAGAGGTGTTTCATGCGGTTCGGCATGACCTTATAGAGGGTTTCGTTATCCATGTCCGTGTTGAGAAGGAAAGTCCCGCCCTTCTTAAGGTTGGAGATGATGTCGAAGCGCATGATGTAAGTGTCGAGCGAGCAGGAGATGAAATCCGCGTTCTTGACGTAGTATTCCGAATGGATCGGATCCTTGCCGAAGCGGAGGTGGCTGCGGGTGACGCCGCCGGCCTTGCGCGAATCGTATTGGAAATAGGCCTGCGCGTACTGGTGGGTCGCGTCGCCGATGATCTTGATGGAGCTCTTGTTGGCGCTGACGGTGCCGTCGCTGCCTAAGCCATAGAAGAGGCAACTCGTGTAATTGTGCGCGATTTTGAAGCTCTTATCGAGCGGAACTGATAGATGCGTGACATCGTCTTCGATGCCGACGGTGAAACTGGTCCAATTCTTCTTCGCGTCAAGGAAGTCGTAAACGCTCTTGATGCAATAGGGTTGGGTGTCTTTGCTCGAAAGGCCGTAACGGCCGCCGACAATGGTCTCGAACTCACGGCCTTCCTTGTGCATGGCCGCTACGACGTCAAGGTAAAGCGGCTCGCCTTCGCTACCGGGTTCCTTGGTGCGATCGAGAACCGCGATCTTCTTGACCGAAGACGGGATGGCCGCGGAAAGAAGCTTGGAGCTGAACGGACGATAAAGATGGACTTTGACGAGGCCGACGTGCTGGCCTTGCTTGTTCAGTTCGGCGACGACTTCGCCCGCCGTTTCGCAAACGCTGCCCATCGCGATGACGACGCGGTCGGCTTTGGGGTCGCCTTCATAGACGAACGGGGCATAGGTGCGCCCAGTGAGGCGCGAAGCCTCTTTGAAATACTTCTCGGCGACTTCGACGACGTGGGCGACGGCTTCGTTTTGAGCCTCACGGCCCTGGAAATATATGTCGTCGTTTTCGGCCCCGCCGCGAGTGACCGCGTGGGTATGCGGATTAAGGGCACGGGCTCTAAACTGCTCGACTTTGTCCATCGGGAGGAGTTTTTTCCACTCCGCGGGATCGACGAATTCGACGTTCTGGACCTCGTGGGAAGTGCGGAAGCCATCGAAGAAATGCATGACGGGAAGAGACGAGTCGATTGCGACGAGATGGGCGATCGGGGCCAAATCGGCGATTTCCTGAACGCTGTTGGAGGCGATCATCGTAATACCGGTCTGACGGCAGGCGTAGACGTCGGCCTGATCTCCGAAGATGGAAAGGGCGCGGGTGGCGAGGCTGCGGGCGGCCACGTGCATGACGGCGGGCAAAAGCTCACCGCACCACTTATAGATATTCGGAATCATGAGGAGCAGGCCTTGCGAAGCCGTATAGGTCGTCGCCAAACCGCCTCCTTGGAGAACGCCGTGGACGGCGCCGGAAGCGCCGGCTTCCGACTGCATCTCCACCACTTTCACGGTGGAGCCGAAGAAATTCTTTTGGCCCTTCGAAGCCATAACGTCAACGCTTTCCGCCATCGGTGAGGACGGGGTGATCGGATAGATGGCCGCCACTTCGGTGAAGTAGTAGCTTTCCATGGCAGCCGCGGTGTTGCCATCGACGGACTTCATGGTTTTCTTGATTTCATCAGCCATTCTAAAATATGTCTCCTTTGACGTGTTAAGTATAGTTTCTAAAGAAACTAGTTACAATGCGATACCGCAAAAAAGGGCTTTCGGAACAAACAAAGGAACTTTATTCAAAAACACGAAAAAGCCCCCGCCGTGAGACGGGGGCATCGTAACGTTCAATGAAACCGATTAAGCGGCGTCGGCGATGGTTATAGTAATTGAATTCAAACGAAATTGTTTGATGGCGGTTAGAGTAACAGCCGAGACCCCTTCAGTCAGTGTAACGACATCGTCGCCAATCGTACCAACACTAGATGAAGCGTTAGTCGAATTGACAAGATAAGAAGTTACCGAAGAAGTTTCGAAAGCTTTGATAACCTTCCCAACTGGGGCGTTGATCGTGATCGTTTGTCCAACGTAAATACGGATTGGATTCGAGTATTTTAGAGCATCAGAAGTATCATTCAACGCGATGGCGGACGACGAAGTGTTCTTAGCAACCTCGACAAGGCAATCAGAAACAGTTTTTGTCCAACCACTTGTAGAAATTGTGGTGAAAGAAGAATTGAACGCAGTGTCAAACGTCAACGCAACACTTTTACCAAGAGAGGCAATTATAGTAATCTCTGTAGAAGCGGATACAGCAGCGGCTTTCGTGCTGGTAGCGGTGACAACGACGACGCCAGTCGTGGCTCCGGCGGTCAAGACACCAGTAGTGGAGTCGATGGTCGCAAGAGGATCGGTGACGGTCGTGTCTTTGTTGGCAACGGCCCAAGTGACGCTTCTATCGCCATTGGCCGGCGTGACGGAAGCGACTTCCATCGCCAAAGTCTTGCCAGCCTCGACTTCGGTCGCGGCGCTGGCGCCTTGGATGGTGATGGCCGTAGGATCGACCGGAGCGGACGCGGCAAAGCCAATGGCATAAATAAACTTGCCACTGGACTCGAAAGTCTTGCAGGCGAAAGTGGAGCCAACGGCTAAATTCGTGAAGTCGGCACCAGAAACGTCGGTATAACGGCTATCAAGGTAAAGGGTGTAAACGGTGGTTCCATCCCCGATGGCGAACTTAATCGTGTAGTTGCCATAAGTGTCGGTGGAAACTTCCTGCACGACCCCGTTGGCAATGGAGAAGCCCTTATTGATGTCGGCATTGGCTAAGGCGTACCCATCGGCCAAAGCGGTCCACGTGCCAGCGACGACGGTCGCGTCGGTGACAACTGAAAGCGAGGTGACAGTGGCTTCATAAGTGGTGAAATCGCCGCTTACATAATTGGCGACGACGCCATTTATCTCAAGAACGGTCGTTCCGGCGACGAGGCCGTCCGGGATGAGGCTTGAAGTTACGCCGTAAAGCTGATACCAAGTGGCGCCATCGGCGACATAGACGCCCTTGTAGGAACTCTTGCTCTCAAGGTTATTCTGACCCATGTAGACGGCATGCGTGACGAAGGTGTCGCCCTTCTCCAAAGCGAGGACGTCGGAGAGTTTGACGACCGAGCTAACGGTGATGTCAATCGTGCCGGTCTTGTCGTTGGAATCGGTCGCGGTGATGGTCACAGTGCCATCTTTGACGCCGGTGACTAAGCCGGTCTCGCTGACGGTGGCGACGGTATCGTCGCTTGAGGCCCACGAGGCAACCGTGGCACTAGTGTCTTTTAAAGCCGCGGAAAGCTGGACGGTGCCATTGGGTTTAATCGTGGTAACGCCATCGGCGGCCGTCACTTTGACGTCCGGGATGTATTCTTCGGCGGTCTTGACCCAAAGATAGGCATACCGATTCGAAACGACTTCATAAAGATAGCCGGTGACGTCATAGGTCTTCCCAGCCTCGGCGGTTATGCCGCTAGGAAGGGTGAAGCTGCCTAGATTGTCGGAGCCGGCAACGGACCAATTGACGTAGTCCCCGCTCGCGAAAGCGCTCACTCTCATGGAAACATAAGGACGCATCTGTGGGGAATTGCCCTTAATGGCGGTCTTGCCTTTGACGTAATCTTTATCGGCGTCCATCGAAGTGAACCATTTGTCTAAAGCGGCGCCGTTAAAAGCGGTTTCCGGATCCGTGGCCACGGTCGGAGCTTTGCTAGGATCCAATTCGGTGACGATGGCGGTGTCCGTGAATTGGAAGTTGCCATAACGGTAGTTGGAAGAGCCGATGGTCTGCTGAACCTTAAGGTAATCGCCGATCTTGTAATTGCCGCAATTCCCTTTGTTGTAGTACGAGATACGGCCAGTTCCGTCATCGAGCAAAATGCTGTTCGCGCTGTTGGCGACGACGACGGCCTTGACCATGAAATCGCCTTCTTGCGTGATGGTCACGATCGGATTGGGCGCGGTTGTGATCGGACCCGGGTCTGACGAACTGATGAGGGACGAAGAAGATGGGGCCGGGGCGCTCGAAGCCGAGGAACCGGTCGCGCTGGAACTGGTGTCCCCGCAACCTCCTAAGCCAAGAACGAGAAACGACGCCAAGGGTAATAGAATGATCTTACGATTCATTATTTGGTTTTCTCCTCTCCTATTACATAAGATATTTTAGGTTCTTTAAGGCCTTTCCGCAACACAATACCCCACTATGAAAAAAACCGTCATTTTTCATTGGCCAAATATCTTAGGCCTCATCAAGGATGGCAAAATTCCATTTACATTTTCGGCATAGGAAAAACCCGTCGATGAAATCTTTTTCATAATCGGCATGAGTATTTTGAAGGACCACTGAGAAGGCGAAACGGCAAGAAAAGCAATAATCGTTACGACGTAAGCGGAAAACCAAACCAGCGGGTTGGGGGAAACACCGATCCTAAGCCATCGCGATTAAGCGCCTAAAGAAAGAAGGCATAGTCCTATTTCCGTTTTTTCGATGTTTTGCTTTTTCGTTTGGCGACCTCTCGGTTCACGACCTTCTGAAGAAGATGGAGATCGTGGTCGCTCAATTTGAAACTAGGATCGACCAACCCGCCCGCGAACGTCATTTTCCTGTAAACGAAAGAAGCGACGCTTGGGTATTCCTCGAGTTCTTTGGCGCTCGCGACAACGCGTTTCGGGGAGGGGTTGGCCTTCCGCTTTTCGGCTTGTTTAGCAAGATAATCCTCGAGCGGCCCTTCAAGGTTCCGCATGTTGGCGCCGCTATCGAGCATCACCATCGGATCGAAAAAAGACAGCTCCTCGCCAAGGACGTCCGGATATAGACCCACCGCCTTAGAAAGATCCTCGAGGGAGATGTATTTTCGTTTGCTTTTCCGTAACGCGGAAAGGATTTTCGCAAGGTGCGTTTTTTTGACGGCCATGAATTCATTTTAAAGGGTTGGCCGAAAAAGAAAAGCCCCGCCCGAAAGCGGGGCGAGGCAAACCATATCAGATGGCGGGCGAATCGATCGAGGTGGCAGGGATGGAAGAAAGGTCCAATCCGGCTTTCGAGATGAACATGCTGGTAAGATTGAAAACCTGATCCTCGAGCCCGTCTTTATGGACGAGGTTGAACTCATAGTTGCTATAGGTGATGCCGCCCGTAACGCTCGTGGTTTTGGCGCGGACGATGATATCGGTGAAGACGTAAGCGTCGCCGTCTTTGTCAAGGGTGAGGAAATAGTCGGTCTCCGTCGAGGAACCGTCGCTCCCGGAGACGACGGTTACGCAATTATAGCCGACCGTCGAATCGACGTTCGTATAGAGAACGGACAAGCTCGCAAAACCGGCTTCTTCGGCCGTTTCGCCACTATATTGTTTGATCGTGTCATAAATCGAGGCGATATAGGCGTAGTCGTCGACGAGCATCCTCTCGGCGGCCTCGCGGTGCCTCGACAAGGCATCGGGGCTATCGTAGACGTAACCGAACGAAGTGGTCCCGTTGACGAGATAATACGAAGAGTGGGCGGCGTCGCTGTGGCCAACGACGGACAAGGAGCTCGTCGAGTATTCGAAATCGTCGTTCGTGAAGAAACCAACTTCGTGGGCGCTGAGGGAATAGGAAACGGACTTCGGGCCGGCCTTCCTTAAACCGGAGGCATCCGCCGCGATGGAGGAACTTTTGGTCTTGAGGGTGAGCGCGGAAATGTGGACCGAGTCGAGACTCGATAAGGAAACGAAGTCATCGGGCGTTGCCACCCCCGTCTCGACGTTGCTGCCGCATCCGGCAAGAGCCAGGCAGGCCAAAGCCGCCAAACTAATCTTGGTTGCGCGTGTCATTCCTGTCTCCTCCTTCAAGCCCGGTCCCGGTGGCGAAGCAGATCGCCCCAAGGATGAAGACCCCACCGCTCACGAGAGCGCCATAAGCGTCATGGACGTAAAGGGAATCGTATTTCCAGTAGTTGAGCAAATCGGTGGCCGTGGTCCAGTCGGCGCCGCCGATTTTGTTGACGGCGAGAAACCAAATGGGGCCCATGATAGCCATTAAGCCGGAGATGACGAAAAGCAAAGTGGTCAGTTTGCTCCATTTCTCGTTCTTGCGGGTGAAATTGAGCCACAAATCGAGACCGCACGCAATAAGGGCGATAAGGACGCATCCAAGCGCGAATCCGTTGAAAGCGGATTGCTGGCTCACGAGCACTTCGGCCCCTTGGTCGCTTTTGGTGTAGAGGGCAAAATACCCGCCGCCGAAGAAATTGCTGAGCCCGCTGATGAGTTCCTGAGGGAAATCGTAATCCCGAGCGCCGGCCGTTGACGTATTGCTGTATTTTTGGTAGGCGACCGTGATTTGCGGAAGCGTCAGATACAGCACGATCGCGACGAGCGCGCAAACGACAGCGGCCAAACGGAGCCATTGGCCAGTGCGAAGCGAAAACCGCGCTTTCTTTGGGGTTGCCGCCTCTTTCGATAAAACATTTTCCATAACTGCCTTAGATTATATCTAAGCGAGCGCTTACATGCAACGCGGTTAAGGAAAACCACCATCAATAGATGGTGGCCAAAAAAGAAAAACCGAGCCTTTTTTGAAGGCTCGGCGCATGGTGTTGGTGATCCGTGAGGGACTCGAACCCGCGACCCGCTGATTAAGAGTCAGCTGCTCTACCAACTGAGCTAACGGACCAGTGCGCGTATTATCCTAGTACGAATCGGGTTGGCGCGCAAGGCTTATTTAAGGGCCGGTCGACCCTATTTCAAACGTTCCTCTTTTCGGAGGCTTCGCGTTCTTTTTTGGCCCGATGGATCGCTCGCTTATTGGCGATGATGATCTTGGAATTGGCGAAGAATTCGGGAAGCCAAAGGCCAGTCTTCGCGACTTCGACGCCGTCGGTGTCGTTGATCGAGGCGATATCGTGCTTAAGAACGCGGAGATGACGGGAGTCGATGAGAAGAAGAGTCAACCCGTAAACGAAGGAGACACCACCGCCCCCAAGCGAGAGCACCGAAACCCAAAATTCGAAAGTCGTCGTCGTGAGATGACGGGTGTTGTCGGATGGGTTCGTGAGATCAAGCTTATAGGCGAGGCTGAAGAAAATGCCGCCGATGACGAGAAAAATAAGCCCCAGGACGATGCAACTCATCGCCCGATCGTTGAGATCGCGATAATGGTTTTCTTTTCGGTGCAGGTTCTGCACGAGCGGGGTTTTTTCCTCAAGGGTGAGTTTGCTTTCGTTGACCGGCGTCTTGCATCCGGAGCATTCTTTAGGGAGCCTTCCGCTCTTCTTATCAAGCGGAAGGCGCTTAAAGCATTTCTTGCAATAGATGGCCGCAATGGCGCTTTTCCCGTTTTTCATGCTCAAGAAACCTCCGGAGCGGTGATTGAGGCGACATAGTCGGTAAGGGCTTTGTTCTTGGTTGAGCCAAAGCCGGACAAAGTGGCCCTTGCGCCCAAATAAGCAACGCCGTTATAGGTGATGAAGAAACTGAATTTGTAAGAGGTCGAAGAGGCCGAATACTGGAGTTGGACATAAGAGAAACCCACGCCGGAAATCGAGGCGAGCACCCCATAAACGTTCAAGGCCTTGGCCATTTTCACCGTGGTTTCGAGGTCGTCGCACTGATCGATTTCGCTCCGGCTCGTGGGTGCGAAGGAAGAGGCGAGAACCGAAGCGTTGTCATAAAGGTATTTTGGGGTAGCATAGCAATCGTAAACGTCGGTGAGGCTCGTGGAAACGGCCTCCCCAAGCGTCAAAGTTTTATCGCTATCATAGCCGTAGCGGTAAACGCCGGCGGCTTTGCTGAGCGTGTTTCCGCTTGGCATATTGAGATAGCCATAAGTCTCTTTGCCTTCATCCCAGCCCGAAACGAAACGGACCTCATACCCCGAAGCCAAATAAGTTACGCTGGCGCTGGCGACTTTCGGAGCGACCCCGCTATCGGTCGCGGTTCCGGCCGCCACGAAACCGAAATAAAGGGAATTAAAGCCGTTTTTGTTGCTGAATTTCCTTAAAACGGTCGCGACTTCGGGTCTTGTCGCGACGCTGCTGATAGCGCCGCCGGAAGAAGATACGACGTCAGAGGAGTCAAAATCGCATCCGGCAAGCGAAAAGACCGAAGCGAGGATAAGCAAAAAATTAAGTGATTTGTTCCGCACGGTTTTCATTATATGCGAGCGCGCGGAAAGTCGCAACTCTCCACTGCAAGAAAAGACCGAGCATATGCTCGGTCTTGTTTATCGTAACGACGTCACATCAGGAATTGATGGTGAACGTCGGGGCGATGATCTGGTAGTCGCCATAGCATCCAAGGATGCCATGAACCGTGATGTTGGCGCCGACGGCGATGCCGCTGGCCTGCGTGAAGGTGGCTTCCGCGTCGCTGCCTTGCTTGGTGTAGACGTTGATAGATCCCGTCCCAACGGTCAAGGAAATGGTTGAGGTGGTCTTGCTCGAATTGAAGGCGTTCTTCGTGACCGTGCCGGTAACGGCGAACTCGGTGCTCTCCATGCTGTCGGCAAGAGGCGTGGAACCGTCCCAAACCGTCTCGGACGGAGCGACGATATCGGCCTTGTGGAAGTTGGGATCGTCGTCGCTGGCCTTGTCGAAGGAGCAACCGGCGCCTATCTCAAGAAGGCCGCTATAAGGCGAGAACTTGCCTTCGATGCGGATATAGTCGCCAACGACCGGCGTGTACCCAGAAGCGACCGTGGGATTATAAGCCGTGATGCCAGCCTTGCCATCGGCGACCCAATAAACGGAGTTCGAAAGCGGGTACTTACCAACGTAGATGCCGTAGGTCACGACGGCGTCGCCTGAGGACATGGTGCCCAAATCGGCGATCTTCGTTACTTTCGTCGGATCGCTGCGGAGATTGAAATTTTTGGAGAAGACTTCGGCGTTCTCGTGCATCATGTGGGCGGTGAGGACATAGACGATCCAAGACGCCGTGTTGGCGGGGTCCTCGATCGGGTTGACGATCGTGATCGTGGCCTCTTTCTTCAAAGCGTCCGGATCGGAGTTTTCGACGCGTATCGAGGCCCCGGCGTATTCGGTTTGCACCACCGCGGTGTAATTGACCTCGAAGGTGTAACTATTTTCGCCGATCGCGCTCGTGATCTCGGCCACCGCCTTGAAACTGCGGCTGCCTAAGCCCTTTTGGGCCTGGGTATCGAAGTTCAGCATGCTGGCCGCGGCTTTGGCGGCTCGGACGAGTTCCGTCTCCTCGCTGGAGGAAACGGCGGATGATAAGGGCTGCGAAGACGTGCCTCCGCAAGCGACCATCGGCATTGCCAAGGCCGCCAACCCGAGAATCAATAAGACATTCTTTTTCATAAATCGCTCCTTTCGTGTTATGAATTGAACACCAGATCGTTGTTGTGACAGAGCACGAGTTGATACATGACCGTGCCCTTCGTGTTGATGTACTTTTGGATCGGCGCCTCGATGTTGAAGGTTTCGCCGGCGGCGCAAAGATAATCCTTGTAGTTGGTGGCATCGATGTTGGTCATGCCGTCACTACGATCCTTCAAAGTGCCCTTATCGAAACGAAGATAGAATTTGTTGGTGGAGCCGTCCTCCACGAGAACCGTGAAAGCGCCGCCGTCGCTATCGGCCCAAGAGCCGCTCGCGACGCCGTGGAGGCCGTTCATTTGGACGACGACGTTAAGATAATCGTCGCTCCAACCCTCGGCCGGCGTGATGGTTGGGGCGTCGTAGGCCGATTCCGTCTTGTCGAGGATCGTGATGTCGTTGGCATCGTGATAAAGGGCGTTGTACTGAACGTTGGTCAGTTGGTAATTCCCGTTATAACTCGTGAAGATGCCGGGGATATTGAGTTTCCAGCCAATGTGGTACAAAGGCGAAATGTTCCGATAGCCCGTGAAGATGTATAGACCATAACGAATGGTGATGTTCGGATCGTCGTAATCAGGCAAGTCGGCATAGACGAAAGCGTTTTGGTTTTGGGTGAAAGCGACTGTGGCGTCGAAGGCGACCTTATGGTACTTTTCATCCGTCCAGTCGATTTTATCGTAAGCGCTCGTCTCGTCGTTATAGACCTTGCCGTTAATGAGTTCGCGAAGCGTCGTTTGGGTGGCGTCGCCATAGGTGAAGCGGGGGTCGCTGCTGCCACAGAACATTCCGACTTTGTTGCATTGGGCTTGCGCGTCGGCCGCGTAGAACTCGGTCGCGTAGATGCTGTCGCTCGCCGATTTGGCGGCGCTCCAACCCGCGACGACGATCATGAGGTTGAGCAATTTCAGGGACGCGTATGGCGCGTCCTCTTCTTCGCTCACCCACACGTAGGAAAGCCAACGCACGCCGGTGCTGTCGGCTTTGGCATGGGCGATGTCGGTGAAGTTGCTCGAGATGACGATCGTCTTGGCGCTATTGATGTGAGCGGCCGTGAATTCGCTCGCCCACTTGCCCCAAGGCTGGACCTGACCGGTTGATTCCGGAGTGTCAATGCAAAGGTAACGAGAGGCGATTTTGACGGCTCGGTTGCTCGAGCCGTCGCTATTGCGGTCGTAGAAATGGGTCGTGTCCCCATCGATATTCTCGTTCAGGTTGACCTGACCGATCCCGTCGGTGAGGAAATGATGGTCGTGGTAATCGACCGTAAGCTTGACTTTGCTCACGTAATCGGCCCCATCGCAGGCGCTCGAAGAATCGCCCGAAGAAGAAACCGAAGAGACGCTTTGGCACCCCATAAGGGGGAGGGCCAAGCAGGCGATCGCTAAGGCAATGATGTTTTTACGCATGTTTTTCCCTCCTGTTAGGACGCAGAGACGCATTCGGATACGGCCGAAGTGAAGGCATCGTCAACGGAAAGGCCGTTTTGAACGATATTGGCGAGGATTTCGCCTACGGCCGTTCGAGCCGTCGAAGAGCCGACGAAGACCGGAGAATAGAAATAGCTATCGCGGAGGCCTTGCGTCATCGTGGCGACTTTGCCGAACGTCGAAGAGGCGTTGTCGTCGAGCCAATTCGCGTATTCCTGACTTTCGAAGGAGGAAACGCGGACCGGGTCGTAACCGGTTGAGGCCGTCGCGAAGTAAACGCTGTTGACGTAGCGCGTCGCGAACTTGTAGAAAAGCCAAGCGCCGTACTTATCGGCCCAGGCGCCGCGATTGAAGAAGCAAAGAGATGGTCCTTGCTGAATGACCTTGAGATCGTGGTTGGCCCAGTGCGGGACGCGGGCGACCTCGGAATCGAAATTGTCGGTCGTCGCGTAACTGGTGCCGCCGGTCGAGCCGACGAACATGATGGTGGAACCCTCGATATACTTCGTCGAGGCGTAAGCGCCGTTGGCAGTCGTGGCCTTCGTCACGAAATAGCCATCGTTGTAGTACTCGACCAGTTTGTTCATGAAGGCTTTGGCTTCCGGGTTGTTGAATAGATAGTGGTCGCCCGTGCTGGACGTGTAAGGGATTCCGAGCTGCTCGCAGCTGCTGATGAAGAAGTTGGAGTCGGCGTCGTATCCTAGCGGCATCTTGTCGGGGGCGATTTCCTTGATGCGGGCGCACAAGGACCACATCTCCTCCCAGGTTTCCGGGACGCTTAACCCATAGGCGTCGAAGAAGGTTTTGTTGTAGAAGAGGGCTTCGGTCGACTTGCAGAAAGGAACGCTGTAAGTCCCTTCTTTTTGGTAGGCCGTGCCTTCGTCCCAATATTCCTTGACGTAGTCGTCCACGCCGTAAACGGATTTCCCGTCCTCGTCGTGGCAGCCTTCGACGGCTTTGTCGGCCTCTTGAAAACCAAGGGTTGGGTCAGCGACGAAACCGGAGACATCCATGACGGCATTGGCATCGAGGTAGTTGGCGACGTGATCCGGGTAGCAATAGGCCACCGTCGGCGTGGTGCCGGCCGGGATCGCGTTGTTGATTTTCGTCTCGATATCCGAATAGCCGCCCTGCTGGGTAATGTTGATCTTAATGTCGGGGTATATCTTGTTGAAAGCCGTGACGAGGGTGTCGAGGGCGTCCCCGTTGTTCTTGCCGTTGATCGTCCAGAAAGTGACGGTCGCCTTAAGGGCGGCCGGATCGCCATAGGCGGCCGTATCGTAATCGCGATAGGCCGTGTCCGCCGGCGATGAGGATGTGTTTTGGCAAGCGCAAAGGGAAGCGGTCGTCAATAAGCCCAAAACAAGGTATTTGTTGATTTTCCGCGTTTTCATTTGGTTCAGTCCGTGATCAACGCGCAAGCGCCCATGGCGTCTTGGAAAGCCGTATCGACATCCTTGGTTCCAAGCATGACGCTCGAGAAGAGGCCGCCGACTTCGGTGCGGGCAGTCGAGCTGCCTTTGAAAGCCGGAGAGGTGTAGAAAGCGGTCTGATAGTGATTCTGAACATAGGTCTCGGCCGTCGCGATGAGACCATCCTGTCCGCCGGCGCCGGTCGAGTTCTCGATCCACTGCTTCCAATAATCGGTATCGTAGGAGCTGGCGCGAACCGGCGAGTAACCCGTGAGGGAAGCGAGGTTGGCGCTGTTGACGGAATTGGTGATGAATTTGTAGAAGAGCCAAGCGGCCTGCTTTTGGGCGGTCGTGGCGCGTTTGAAGATACAAACCGAAGGCCCTTGCTGAATGACTTTCGGGGACTCGGTATCAACCTGCGGGATGCCGGCGACGCCAATGTCGAAATCATCGGTGTAGTTGTAACTGGTGCCACCGGTCGAACCAACGGTCATGAAGAGCGACTGGGCCGTGAATTGGGTCGAGGTGTAGGAACTGTTGGCGGAGGTTCCTTTGGTCGTGAAGTAACCGGCGTCGAATTTGCTCTTAAAATCCCTGATGAAGGCTTTGGCCTGGTCATTGTTGAAAAGGTAGTGCGGATTGCTGACGCTGGTGTAAGGGATGCCGGCCTGCTGAAGGTAAGTGATGAAAAGGTTGTCGTCGCTGTCGTAGCCTAGCGGCGTGACGTCGGGAAAATCGCCCGAGTCCTTGATCTCCTTGCACAGATTCCACATTTCGTCCCACGTCGTCGGGACTTGCCATCCTTTGGCGTCAAAAACCGTCTTGTTGTAGAACATGACTTCGGTCGACTTGCTGTAAGGCATGCTGTAAACGCCGGGATTGGCGTACTCGATGCCTTCGTCGATATAAGAGGAGACGAAGTCCTCTTTGCCGCCGGCTTGGGTGAGATCGTCAACGCCCAAACCGATCGTCGGATCGGCGACATAGCCGGCGAGGTTCTCGACGGCGCCGGCCGAAAGATAGGAGGCGACATGGTCCGGATAGCAAATGGCCATGGTCGGCGCGGTGCCGGCCGGAATGGCGTTGGAAATGTCGGTGTAGATGCCGGTATAGGAATTGTGGTTCACCAAATTGACGGTGATGTTGGGGTAGCGCTTGTGAAATTCGGTGGCCATCGCGGTCGCGAACGTGGCGTTGGGCGAAGTGCCGCCGCCGAACGTCTCCCAGAAATCGATCGTCGCGGTGATGTCTTGCTCATCGCCCGTGAAGGCGACGTAATCGGAGGGGACCTCAAAGGGGTCGGTTTTGCTGCTGCTGGCAGCGCCACTGCTGGCAGCGCCACTGCTGGCGGCGCTGTTCGTGTTGGAGCAGGCGGCTAGCATGGACAGAAGCATGACGGATGCGGGAAGAATCTTTTTCAGCTTGTTCATTTTTGAACACTCCTTTCAGCTAATTATTGAAGCCCGTCGGTAGCGATCGGGCGATCAACCGAACGAAAGACGGATCGACTCGTCTATAAACGATCAGCCTTTGATGCCGGCGCGGCCAACGCCCTTCATGATGTACTTGCGGAAGAAGATGAACAAAAGCAGCAATGGGACCGTAACGAGGACGGTGGCGGCCATTTGAAGGCCATATTCCGGTTCGCCCGAAGTCGAGGTGAAAGAGGAACGAAGACCGTTGGTGATAAGCCTCCACTCCTGCTTGCTGGCGACTAGGTTCGGCCACACGTAAGAATTCCAGGAACCCATGAGCTTGAGGATGAAAATGGAGATGATGGTCGGCGAGGCGAGGGGGACCATGACCTGCCAAAGGAAACTCCAGTCGCTCTTGCCATCGACTTTGGCGGCCAAATACAGTTCATTTGGAATCTGCTTGAAGTTCTGACGAAGCAGATAGATATAGAAGACGCTTACCCAAAAGGGGACGATCATGGACGTGAAGACGCCGACCACGTTGCCAAGCCAACCGAAGTTGGCGACCGTGATGTAATTGGTGATGACCATCATTTCGCCCGGGATCATCATCGTGGCGAGAAGGACGGCGAAGAGGAAATCGCGGCCTTTGAATTCCAAGCGCGCGAAGGCGAAGGCGGCGAAGATCGTGGTGATGATGGTGCCGAGGGTGCTGATGATGCCGACGATCAGGGTGTTGCGGAGATAAGTTACGAAGTCAAAGGACTGGAAAACCTTGACGTAGTTGCTCCAAAGGACGGCCTCCGGGAAGAAAGTTTGCTGGGTGGCGCGGATCTCGGTCGTGCTCTTGAGCGAGGTGATGATCATCCAGTAGAACGGGAAGATGACGATAAGGGCCATGAAAATCAAAAACGCGTAAACGAGAACCAGCGACAGGATCTTGCCCGTTTTTTGGGCTTTCTCGAGCGCCGCGACGTTGGCGTTCCCCTCGCGGATGACCAAAGTCATCGATTTCGTGTCGATGGCAGCGTACTCGGGGCTCTTACGATGCCTCTCGTAAGCTATTTCCCTGCGCGAGGGTTTGTAAGCTTTCTCTTTTTTTGCCATATCAATAATAAACCCTCTTCTTTGAGACCCAGAACTGCAAAGCGGTGAACGCCAGGATGACCAAGAACAAGAGGACGGCGGCGGCCGATCCGTATTGGACCTGGTTGTTGCCGATGGTGTCGTAAATGTAATAGACGACGGTGTACATGTTCTTGCTTCCCGCCGAAGTCCCCTGACGGCCGATCAAACCGACGACGGCCGTGTATTCCTTGAACGCGCCGATGAATGAGGTGATGAGGACGTATAGGATCTGCGGGGATAAGAGCGGAACCGTTATTTTCATCAAAGTCCGCCACTTGCCGGCGCAGTCGATTTTGGCGGCGTCGTAGTACTGCTTGTCGATGCCGGCGAGGCCGCTCAGGAAAATAAGGATTTTGAACGGCAACGCATGCCAGATGATATAGACGCACAATGCGAACATGGCTCGGGTTTGGCTGGCACCCAAATCGATCCACGGGGTGCCCGTCTGGCCGATGATGTAGTTGATAATGCCTTCGTAATCGAAAAGGACGGCGAAGACCATGCCGACGGCGATGGCGTTGGTGACATAGGGAACGAAGAAAATGGTCTGCATGACCTTCTTGAACCACGGGATGGCGTTGAGGCCAACCGATATGAGCAAAGCGATAATGGTCGAAAGCGGGACCGTCACGAAGACGATGATAAGGGTGTTGGGGATAGCGTATTTTATGACATCGGTCATGTAATACGTCGTCCCTTGGTACTCCGTCCCGACGAGCCCGAGGACCATGCCGAAGTTATCGAAGGTGAACCCGTCGCTCGTTTGGGTCAGATAGTTGTAGTTCTTCAGGAAAGCGATGCCGATCGTGCTGATAAGCGGATAAAAAGTGAACACCGCCATCAAAATGATGATCGGAGCCAAATATAACCATGCTTTCCAGTTGTTTTTCTTGATCATGGTTAAATAAGCTTTTCCTCTTTGCCCTCTTTGGAGAAAGCGAAGCACTTATGCGGTTTGACGGAGACTCTGACATCGCCCACGCCGACTTTCTCGAAAGCGTCGATGACGAACTTCTCCGGGCGCAGTTCGTCCGGGTTGCTGGCCACGAGCATGATGTCGCGGCCCATGGTCAGGATGCGCTCCACGTGAAGAGTGAGAGGCCCTTCCGGATCGATGACGATGCCCTCGGGCCGGATCCCGACCGTGACGTCCTGATTCGGAATCTTCTTCTCGGTGATTTCGCGAACCATGGCTTTGCCGATATAAATCTTGTTGCCTTTGACGCGACCCTTATAGAAATTGATCGGAGGGGTGCCAAGGAAATTGGCCACGAACCGATTGTCCGGCTCGTTGTAGACATCCTGAGGGAGGCCGATCTGCTGTTTGACGCCGAGTTTCATGACGACGAGGCTATCTGAAATCGACATGGCTTCCTCTTGGTCGTGGGTAACGAAGATCGTGGTGATGCCGGTCTCCTGCTGAATGCGGCGGATTTCCTCGCGGGTCTGCAAGCGAAGGCGGGCATCCAAGTTGGATAAGGGCTCATCAAGGAGCAAAACGCGCGGATGCTTGACGAGGGCGCGGGCGATGGCGACGCGTTGCTGCTGGCCGCCGGAAAGTTGCGAGGGTTTGCGCCAAAGATATTCTTCGATTTGAACGATTTTCGCGGTCTCATGGACCAATTTGTCGATTTCGTCTTTGGAAAGATGGCGCTTGCTGATAAGGGGCTTGCCATCCGGCCCGAGGACTTCTTTTCCGTCTTTGTCGAGGATTTTTTCCTCGATGCGAAGGTTCGTGAGCGGGAAAGCGACGTTCTTATAGACCGTCATGTGCGGATAAAGGGCATAGTTTTGGAAAACCAAGCCAATGCCGCGTTTTTCCGGGGCAAGGGCGGTGACGTCCTCGTCGCCGAACCAAATCTCGCCAGATGTCGGTTCGAGTAAGCCGGCGATCATGTATAGGGTCGTGGATTTGCCGCAGCCCGAAGGTCCTAGCAACGCGAAAAGCTTTCCATCCGGGACGGTCAGATTCATGTCTTCGACGGCATGCGTGTCAGGGATGTTCTTTTTCGGGTTGCCGGGGAAAGTCTTGGTCAGATGCTTAAGCCTGATTTCCATGTTTTTCTCCTGAATTAGAACACATTGCTATTCTACGCAACGGGCTACCTTCTTACAAGGTAAGACACTATAAAATACACCGATTGGTTTCCTTGTGGTAGCCCTTTCTTTGACATTTCAAAGCGCTTACTTCGCCAATGAACCTATTTTTCGGTCAATTTCGTGGTGTCTTTGAGGGTCATCGAATTCAGTTTTTCATTGCGCTTTTGGTACTCGTCAAAGGAAAAATAAACCGTGTCGTCGGAGGAATCGATCACGTAGACCCCAGTGACATAGTCATGGAACGATTGCCCGTCCCGCCGCTTCATCATCATCGTGAAAGAAACGAGGATCGGCACTCCGAAAGCGGCCGAGCCAAGAACGAATTCGACGAAGAAAAGAAGAAGCGAGCGGGCCCAGAATTGGCCGGCGGAAGGGTTCACCGCCTTAGCGTTGATGAGCGACAGTTTGAAGACTTTCTTGCCAAAGGTCTGCCACCCCCGTCTAAAGAAAAGGGGAACGAGGCAATAGAAGATGAAAAGCGAGAGGAGCGAAAGGAGGTAAACAAGCGAGAACGTGCTCCAAAAAACGAGGCGGGAGGCGTCGATGTACTCCGGGCGTTGGGTGCCGATCAAGGGGATTGCGTGGTTGTCGATCGCTTCCTCGTAAAAGGAAACGAGAGCCTCGTAGCCGACAGTCGGCTCAAGGCTCGTGGAGCCTTCGCTCCCGGCGACGTAATGCCAGTAAGGGCCTTTGTTTCCCCCCCGTTCGATCGCCCCGTCCCCCACTTTGAGGGATAGATACTTTTGTTCGCCCGTCCCCTCGGCGAAGAAATCGGGGTTGCCATAGAATTCGCTAAGGCATCGCTCGTAATCGGCGTCGAGGGCCTTATATTCGCCCTCCTCATGGCTTTTTGAACCGTCGAGGGCCCAAGCCGTAGTGACCGAAACGATGGAGGAACCGCTCTTGAGGTAAAGGGAACTCGCGAGTTCGATTTCCCCCATCGTGTCCTGGGCCGCAAGGTAAGAGGGGCTCTTCCCCAGGATGGCGTTCCCTCCGGCGCTCAGGCACGTGGCGAGGACCGCCGCGCAAACGAAATCGAAAAGAAAGGCGAAAAGCCGCTTGACCCAACTTGCCTTCTTATATTCGAGCTCGATGGGCTTCGGCTCGGCGGGGGCGGCCTCAGTTCGCCGCGCCGCTTCCGTTTCCATCGGGGGCCTCCATATCGCCGTCTTGAGCCTCGGCGGCCTCCTGGCGCGCCTCGATAAACGCGTCAAGGCTCTCTTTCTCCACCACCGTCGTGAACGTGGCAAGGTCATGCAGGCTCTTTTTCCGTTTGGTGAAAAGGGCCAAAAAACCCGAAGTCACGACGATAAGCAGCGAACTTAGGCACAAGGTGAACATGTTGAAGGTCCAAACCCCCGAACCGACGAAGGGCAGGGATATGGCGTTGGTCTGAATGAAAAAGAAGGGCGCGAAAAGAGTCAAGAACGCAAACTCCAAAGTCTCGATAAGGCCTCGGGAGACGGTTTGCCAAACACTGAGATCGCCACTATCGGAAACCACGACCAGCTTAAGCCCCCGTTTGGCGATGGTTTGCCCATTATGGTTGAGCAAAGGGATCGCGACGTAGCAAATCAAGGCCGCGATGCCATAGCTCACCAAACTACCCCAGGCCGCCGCGTGGGCGATGCGCTCATTGAGGGAAAGGTGCTCTTGATAGAGAGGCTTATACGCCTCGCTGTTTCCGAATTCGAGCCAGACTTTCCGATACGTCAAGGAGAAGGCTGAGGAAGCGGAGTTATAGGCTCCTTCGGCCTCATTCCCGAGGTCGGTGCCATCAAGGTAACCGCGAACGAGCTCTTTATAGGCGGGCTTGAAGGAAACCCCCGCGTCGACTTTCGCGAAAAGATAAGCGTAGGAGGAAGAAGAGCCATCCTCGGCGTCCCCGTAATCATCGCGAAGCATAAGATTCTGATAATCCCCCGCGACCCCCTCCTTATACACGACCGTGTAGTAACGGAGGCAATCGCGCTCCGGGTAATAAACCTCGGCCGCCATGACGCTCAGCCAACTCTCCCCCATCGTTTTCGCCTCGCTGTCGCTAGGGGCGACGGCGTCCTTCGCCTCAAGCAAATGGGTAGGGGATACCGCATTCACTAAAGAAACGTCAACGGAAGATAGTTCCTTGGCCGTCGAGTAGTAGCCGAACATCGGCGCCCCGGCCGACGCGAAAAGGACCATCGCCATCATGGCGGTAATGACCGCATCGATGAAAAAAGCCCCGAATCTTCGGCCGTTATTAGTCCCAATAGCCAAATTCGGCTGTCGTTTGATTTCCATTAATGCCCATCTTCCTCAATCAGAGAAGCGATTTTTGGTTTGTGGGCGATGAGGTAATCGTCTTTTTCTTTTTCGTCAGCAAAAACAACGGATTTCCTCATGTCGACGACCATGGTCCCGGCGATCCGCTCATGGAATGAGCGGCGCGTCTTGCTCACCATCAGGGACAGATAGTCGACGAGGGAAAGGACGGCGAAGGCCAAAAGGCCGATAAGAAGCGGATAGAGGCAGGCGAAGAGGCACTCCACGAGCATCAGGAGGGGGTGAGCCACCTTTCGGAATCCCTTGAGGCGGAAACCGTTCTTATCCGTAACGCCCAAATGGCAAACCGTCTTGCCGATGGTCTCGTCGTTCTTCCGGCATAGTGGGATCAGGAGAACGAAAACGAGGAAAGAGGGCCCTAAAGCGAGGGCGAAACCCGCCCCGCGCTTAAGCTGATACGAGGAGAGGGGGTCAACGACCGCGGATTCCCCGACGGCGATCCTCGCCGCGTCGACGGAAAGGCCGCCTGAGGAAGAAGAATCGTAGAAGTAAGCGTTAAGCTTCGCCAGGGTGTCGCTCAGTTCCCCACTTTCGCGATCGCCCACGATGGCCGCGTATTTTTCCTGAAGAACCGGCGGAGCCGAAAGATCGAGGGCGGGAGTCGCGCCCCCCTCCACGATGGCATAGGCGAAATACTTGTTGCTCCCGGCGCGCGAGGACTCGCTCGAAGGGTCCACGCCCGAAGGATCGGGAAGCCCCATCACGGTCTCATAGAAATAAGCCGAAGTGAAATGCTCGTCGGCCTTAACCCCATCCACCGCATCGCCGTTTTGAGGCAAAAAATCGGTATAAAAGAGGTAGACGGCGCCCAAATTCAAATCATAGCCATCGCCGCTTTGGGAGGAACCCGAGGCATCGCCATAGAGTTTCAAGGTGTAACTGACCGCCTGAGTCCCACTGTAGGAAATGGAGAAAAGACCCGTCTCGTCAAGATAGGCGCAAGCGGAGGAAAAGTCATCGTAGCCGCCCACGGCTTTAAGGAAGAAAGTCGATGTGACGAAGAAAAACAGAAGGAGCCCGCTCAAAAACGAAAGGGCCAAGTCGATCAAATGCGCAAGAACGCGCTTTCCGCTCGTCGGCTCCGCAATCTTTTCGTTCATACGAAAACAAGTTTAATCGTTAATGCCAGCCGATGCCATACGCGAACGCGAAAAAAAGCCCCATCTTACGATGAGGCTTGATTGTCAAAGCCGAATCAGTGAAGGATTTCGCTGACGGTGCCGGCGCCGACGGTCCGACCACCCTCACGGATGGAGAACTTGGTGCCCTGCTCAAGCGCGACGGGGTGAATGAGCTCGACGGTGAAGGTCACGTGGTCGCCCGGCATAACCATATCGGTCCCCGCGGGGAGGGTGATGTTGCCGGTGATGTCGGTAGTTCTGAAGAAGAACTGCGGACGATAGCCGTTGAGGAAGGCGGTGTGACGTCCACCCTCGTCTTTGGTGAGAACGTAAACGGTCGCGGTGAACTTGTCATGCGGAACGATCGATCCCGGCTTGGCAAGGACTTGGCCACGCTCGACTTGATCGTGGGTGATGCCGCGGAGAAGGGCGCCGATGTTGTCGCCGCCTTGAGCGAAGTCAAGGGTCTTGCGGAACATCTCAAGGCCGGTGACGACGGTTTTCTGGGTCGGACGGATGCCGACGATTTCGACTTCGTCGTTGAGTTTGCACATACCGCGCTCAACACGGCCGGTGACGACGGTGCCGCGGCCCGAGATGGTCATGACATCCTCGATCGGCATGAGGAACGGCTTGTCGTTGGCGCGGACCGGATCCGGGATGTAGGTGTCGAGGGCATTCATGAGCTCGAAGATGCACTTGCAGTTCGGATCGTCGGCGGTTTTGGCCTCGCCGGCAAGTTTGGCGCTGCCGCGGATGACCGGGGCGGTGTCGCCGGGGAAGCCGTACTTGGTGAGAAGGTCGCGGACGTCCATTTCGACGATGTCGATAAGTTCGGGATCGTCGACCATGTCGGTCTTGTTAAGGAACACGATGATGTAAGGGACGCCGACTTGGCGGGCGAGAAGAACGTGCTCGCGGGTCTGCGGCATGACGCCGTCGGCGGCGCTGACGACGAGGATGGCCCCGTCCATCTGGGCGGCGCCGGTGATCATGTTCTTGACATAATCGGCGTGCCCCGGGCAGTCGACGTGGGCGTAATGGCGTTTTTCGGTCTCGTACTCTTCGTGGGCGGTATTGATGGTGATGCCACGGGCCTTTTCCTCAGGGGTGCTGTCGATGCCGGCATAACCGACGTCTTTGCTGAAGCCCTTCATGGCCAGGACGTGCATGATGGCCGCGGTCAGGGTGGTCTTGCCGTGGTCGACGTGACCGATGGTGCCAACGTTAACGTGGACGCGGTCGCGGTTGAATTTCTGTTTTGCCATTTGATATTTCCTCCAAAAATGGTTTCTTTAGAAAGTCGCTAGATAATGATAGTCTATCGTTTTTGAGTTCGCAACACTTTACCCTAAGGTAATGCGTGGCTTATCGGGACGAAACATTCGCGTTTTTGACGATTTCGTCTTGGACGTAACGCGGGGTCTCGCCATAGTGGTCGAACGTCATCGTGAAGTTGCCGCGTCCCTGGGTGAGCGAACGGAGGTCCGTCACGTAGCCGAACATCTCGGCAAGGGGGATGAAGCAATCGAGGACTTTCGCGTTGCCGCGCTGAGTGTCCTCGTTGATGAGCCCACGACGGCGGCTCACGTCGCCGAGGACATCGCCGTAATATTGCTCCGGAACGGTGATCTGAACCTTCATGATCGGCTCGAGGACGACCGGATCGCATTTGACGCCGGCGGCCTTGAGGGCCAAGGAAGCCGCGATTTTGTAAGCCGCTTCGGAACTGTCGACCTCGTGGTAGGACCCGTCGAAGAGGGTCGCCTTGATGTCGATGATGGGATAGCCGGCGATGATGCCGCGCCCAAGCGCGTCCTCAAGGCCCTGCTGAGTCGGTTTGATGAACTCTTTCGGGACCGATCCGCCGACGACGGCGTCGACGAACTCGAATCCTTTGCCCGGGTTCGGCTCGAAACGGATCCACACGTCGCCGTATTGGCCATGGCCGCCGGTCTGTTTAATATAACGGCCTTCGGCCTCGCCTTCCTTGCGGATGGTTTCACGGTAATTGACCTGCGGCTTGCCGACGTTGGCCGCGACGCCGAATTCGCGGCGCATGCGGTCTATAAGGACGTCAAGCTGCAACTCGCCGACGCCGCCGATGATGGTTTGGCCGGTTTCTTTGTCGGTGTGGACGCGGAAGGTCGGATCCTCCTCAGCGAGTTTCGTGAGGGCGACTTCCATTTTTTCCGTGTCGGCTTTCGTCTTCGGCTCCACCGCCTCTTCGAGGACTGGCTCCGGGAAGACAAGCCGCTCAAGGACGACCGGTTCGGCCGGATCGGTTAAGGTGTCGCCGGTGGTCGTGGACTTCAGGCCGACGACCGCGCCGATTTCCCCGGCGTGCAGAACGCTGACTTCCTGACGATGGTTGGCATGCATGAGGACCAGACGGGCGATGCGCTCCTGGTTCCCGCGGCTGGAGTTGAGGATATAGGTCCCGCTCTTCAGTTCGCCTTGGTAGACGCGGACATAGGCCAAACGGCCGATGAAGGGGTCCGTGGCGATTTTGAACGCCATGGCCACCAAAGGGGCCTCGTCGGTGACTTTACAGACGTAAGGCTGGCCTTTGAGCTCGCCTTTTTCGCCTGGGATCTCAAGCGGGGAGGGAAGGTAATCGATGACCGCGTCAAGGAGCGGCTGGATGCACTTGTCCTTGAAGGCGGTGCCGCAGAGGACCGGGAAGAATTTCGCGGTCATCGTGGCTTTGCGGATGGTGTCTTTCACGAGTTGGACGTCGGGCTCCTTGCCTTCGAGGACGTCCTCCATGAGGGCGTCGTCGTATTCGGCGAGGGTCTCGAGCAGTTTCTGATGGTACTTTTGGGCCTTGCCCATGAGCTCCTCGGGGATGGGCCCCACGATCGGGGCGTCGTCCTTGTTGTTCGTGTAGGTGGTGCTGTTCATCGCCACGAGGTCGATCTCCCCGCGGAAGCCCGATTCCTTGCCCACCGGGTATTGGATGGCGGCGTATTTAACGCCGAGTTTTTCCTTAAGGGTGGCTAAGCACATCTCGAAGTCGGCCCCGATCGCGTCCATCTTGTTGCAGAAGACGATTCTCGGAACGCCGTACTTGTCGGCTTGGCGCCAAACGGTTTCGGTCTGCGGCTCGACGCCGTTTTTGGAATCGAGGACGGTGACCGCCCCATCGAGGACGCGAAGCGAACGCTCGACCTCAACGGTGAAGTCGACGTGCCCCGGGGTGTCGATGATGTTGACGCGGTTGCCTTTCCAGAAGCAAGTCGTGGCGCTCGAGGTGATCGTGATGCCACGCTCCTGCTCCTGCGCCATCCAGTCCATGACGGCCGTGCCTTCGTGGACTTCGCCGATTTTGTGGGTGCGGCCCGTGTAATAGAGGATGCGCTCCGTCGTCGTCGTTTTGCCGGCGTCGATGTGGGCCATAATGCCAATATTTCTCGTGTGCGGGAGATCGTAGCTTGACGACTCCTTAATCATGTTTTCGCTGTTGGCCATACGTTTCCTCCTTACCAGCGATAATGCGCGTAGGCTTTGTTGGCCTCAGCCATCTTGTGAACGTCTTCCTTCTTCTTGACGGAAGCGCCGGTGCCGTTGGCGGCGTCGATGATTTCGGCCGCGAGTTTCTGCTCCATGGTCTTCTCGCTGCGAAGGCGGGAATAGGAAACGAGCCAGCGCAAGCCGAGGGTCTGCTTCCGTTCGGCCGTGACTTCGGTCGGGACCTGGAAGTTGGAGGCGCCGATGCGGCGCACCTTGAGCTCGACTTCCGGCATGATGTTGTTGAGGGCCGTCGAGAAGACGTCCGCGGCCGGCTTGCCGGTCTTTTTCTCGATGATCTTGAACGAATTGTAGATGATGGTCTGGGCGGTTCCGCGCTTGCCATCGTACATGACCCGGTTAATCAAACGGGTGACGAGTTTGCTGCTATAGATAGGATCGGGAAGAACATCCCGCTTTTCGACTTTTCCTTTGCGTGACATGTCGCTATCCTCCCTTACTTGCTCTCCGGAGCCGGTTTCTTGGTTCCGTATTGGCTGCGGCCCTGACGGCGGGCTTCGATGCCGGCGCAGTCGAGGCAGCCACGGATGATGTGGTACCGGACGCCCGGAAGATCCTTGACGCGGCCGCCGCGGATCATCACGGTGCTGTGCTCTTGGAGGTTATGGCCCTCCCCGCCGATATAGGCGGTCACCTCGTATCCGTTCGATAGGCGGACACGGGCGTACTTCCGAAGGGCCGAGTTCGGCTTTTTCGGGGTCATCGTGCCGACACGGGTGCAAACCCCGCGCTTTTGGGCGCTCGGCTGATCGCTGGCGCGCTTGGTGAGGTTGTTCCATCTCTTGCCAAGAGCCGGAGTCTTGGATTTCTTGACAGCGGTCTGACGGCCTTCCCTGACTAATTGGTTGATAGTAGGCATTTGTTAGTTTTTCTCCTTTGCCATTGAAGCACACATTTCCCAGTGTGTCTATCTTGTCCGCAAACAAAAAGCCAAATTGGCCTTTTCTCACGTCCGAGCGTAACTATACACGCGCAAACGGAGCCTGTCAATATCTTCCAAATCCGTTTTTAAGGCTTGAAAAACGATGTCTGAGATTCCTTCGACGCACGAAAAAAAGCCCCACCGCTCACGCGATGAGGCTTAAGTTCGTTTCGAAACGGATCAGCGCTCGGCGTCCGGGCGGTCGTGGGCCTCGATGTACTGGTCCTTGACCTCCTGCATCTTCTCGGTGACGTTGAAGGCGGAGAGGCGAGCCTCTTCCTCCGCGTCGGTGAGCAGACCGGTTCCGGCCGGGATGAGTTTGCCCGTGATGACGTTCTCCTTTAGGCCGTGGAGGTTGTCCCTCTTGGCCTTGATGGCGGCGTCGGTGAGCACTCTCGTGGTCTCCTGGAAGGAAGCGGCCGAGAGGAACGATTCGGTTTCGAGGGCGGCCTTAGTGATGCCAAGGACGAGCGGATGGCCGAGGGCCGGCCGCTTTCCGGCGACGAGGGCCTCCTCGTTGGCCTCGGTGTAGCGATCGACGTCGACGCGGGTTCCCGGAAGGAGCGCCGTGTCGCCGCCGTCGATGATGAACATCTTGCGGAGCATCTGACGGATGATGACCTCCAAGTGCTTGTCGGAAATTCCGATGCCTTGGGCGGCGTAAACCTTTTGAATCTCCTTAATCATATAGACTTCGACCTTCTCGACGTCGGACACCTCGAGCAGTTGCTTCGGGTTAATGGCGCCTTCGGTGATCTTGCCGCCGGCCTCGACATGGTCGCCCTTCTTGACGCGAAGGCGGGCGCCGTATCCGGTGAGATACTCTTTGACCTCGGGCTTATCGGCCTCCGCGGTCTTCTTGGAAGAAGACTCGACGGTGACGCGGTAACGGCCGTTGTCCTCGGCTTTGATGTCGATGATGGTGCCGTCGATCTCGCTGATGAGCGCCTCGCCTTTCGGGTTGCGCGATTCCACGAGTTCCTGGACACGAGGCAGACCTTGGGTGATGTCGGTGCCCGCCATGCCGCCGGTATGGAAGACGCGCATCGTGAGCTGGGTGCCCGGCTCGCCGATGGACTGGGCCGCCATGATGCCGACCGCTTCGCCGACGTCGACGAGGCGCCCGGTCGCCATGTTGCGACCGTAGCAATGCTGGCAGACGCCGTTGCGGGTCTGGCAGGTGAAGAGCGAGCGGATCTCGACTTCCTTGATGCCGGAATCCACGATTCGCTTCGCCTCATCCTCGCCGATCATGGCGTTGCCCGGCACAATGACCTCGCCGGTCTTGGGATCGACGATGTCGTGGCAGCTGAAGCGGCCGCTCAAACGGTCCTCAAGTTTGACGATGACGGTGTCGCGGGCCGTGTCGCGGATCTCGCGGACCTTGAATCCGTGGTCGCAGTGGCAGTCGACCTCGCGGACGACGACGTCTTGGGCGACGTCGACGAGACGGCGGGTCAGATAGCCCGAATCGGCGGTCTTCAAAGCCGTGTCGGCGCCGCCTTTGCGGGCGCCGTGGGTGTTGATGAAGAACTCGGCGACCTTCATGCCCTCGCGGTAGGAGGAGACGATCGGAAGCTCGATGGCTTCGTTTTTCGGGTTCATGACGAGGCCCTTCATGCCGATCAGTTGCTTGAAGTTGTCAAGCGAGCCGCGGGCGCCGGAGTCGCTCATGACGACCAGCGGGTTGCGCTTGTCGTGAGCCAACGCGTCGGCGACCTCGTCCTTGACCTTGTTGGTCACCTCGGTCCAGGCGCGGACGACCTCGCGATGCCGTTCGGCGTCGCTCAATAAGCCTTTGCGGAACAGCTTGGTGATTTTGTCGACCCGTTCCTGGCCTTCTTTGACTTGCTCGCCCTTGTTTTCGATGGCGCGGATGTCGCTGATGGCGACGGTGATGGCCGCGACCGTCGAGAAACGGAAGCCTTGGTCCTTGATTTTGTCGAGGATGGCGCTCGTCTTGCTCGGACGGAACTCGGTGTTCTCCGGGTCGACCATGTCGTATTTATGGAAGATCTGGTTGATGATGACGCCGAGATCCTTCTTCTTGATGGGGTTGCGGAGCGGTTGCTTGGCGATGAAGGAGGGGATGTCGGTGCCCATGGGCACGAACCAGCTCTCGATGTCGGACAAGGAAGCGTCCGGTTTGTCGTTAATATAGTGGAAATCGTCCGGGAAGATCTCGTTGAAGATGACCTTTCCGACGGTGGTGATGAGATACTTGCCCCTCACGTCAAGAGGAAGCGAGTCCTTGCTCAGATCGTCGCCGAACGTCTTATGGATGCTCGTCGCGCGGATGGCGATGCGGTTATGAAGCGAGATCGAACGGGTCTCATAGGCGTCGATGACCTCGTTGACCGAGGAAAAGACCTCGCCTTCGAGGGTCGCGTAGAGGTCGTATTTCCCAGCCTGCGTCTCGTTGGCCTCCCGCTCGGATTCCGAAATGACGCCTTCGTTGGACTTGTTGAGGTCGCGAAGCGCCTTGGCGCGGGCCTTGAAATCGTCGACGGACTCTTCCTGCGTGAGGAAATAGTTGCCGACGACCATGTCTTGCGACGGGATGCAAATAGGCTTGCCGTCCTTCGGGCCAAGGATGTTGTTGCTGGCGAGCATAAGCTCGAGCGCCTCTTCCTGCGCCGCTTTCCCAAGCGGGACGTGAACGGCCATCTGGTCGCCGTCGAAATCGGCGTTGAAACCGGTGCAAACGAGCGGATGGAGACGGATGGCGTGACCGTCGACGAGGACGGGCTGGAAAGCCTGGATGCCGAGACGGTGAAGGGTCGGGGCGCGGTTAAGGAGGACCGGGTGCTGGCTGATGATCTCCTCGACGATGTCGTAAACCACCGCGTCGTAGCGGTCGATGTACTTATCGGCCTGCTTGTGGGCGCTCACGTAGCCCCTCTTGATGAGGATGGCCGCGATGAAGGGCCGGAGAAGCTGAATCGCCATTTCGCGCGGAAGGCCGCACTGGTACATCTTGAGGGACGGGCCAACGGCGATGACGGAACGGCCGCTGTAATCGACGCGCTTGCCAAGGAGGTTCTGACGGAACCGGCCTTGCTTGCCTTTCAGACCGCTGGAAAGCGACTTAAGCGGGCGGCCGCTCGGGCCAGTGACCGGCTTGCTGCGGCGGCCGTTGTCGATGAGGGCGTCCACCGCTTCCTGAAGCATGCGCTTCTCGTTCATCAAGATGACGTAGGGGGCGTTCATGTCGATCAGTTTCTTAAGGCGGGTGTTGCGCGAGATAACGCGGCGGTAAAGGTCGTTGAGGTCGCTCGCGGCGAAACGGCCGCCGTCGAGCTGAAGCATCGGGCGGAGGTCAGGCGGGATCACGGGGATCACGTCGAGGACCATCCACTCCGGCTTCTGATCGCTGTCGCGGAAGGCCTGGATCGCCTCGAGGCGCTTCGTGAGGTTGCGCTGGCGCTGGCCGCTCACCTCATGCATCTCTTTGTTGATGGCGTTGAATTCCTTGTCGAGGTCGACTTCGTGGAGAAGGCGCTTCACGGCGGCGGCGCCTTCGCCGAATTCGGCGCGGGTGTACTTGCTGATGAAAGCGGCGTTCGTGAAGAAATCGAACGTCTCGTTGGGGTTCTGCATCTTCTCGATGAGCTCGTCGGCCTTGAGGGCGTCGGCGCTTCCTTGCGGAATGTCGCCCTTGAAAGCCTCGATGACGCTCACGAATTCGACGCGGGCGATCTTCTCATCGAGGAAATCCTTGTACTTAAGGACGGTCGAAGTCCCCGGGTTCAGGACGATGTGGGCGGCGAAATAGACGACTTCCTCGAGTTGTTTCGGGGAAACGTCAAGGATGAGGCCCATCCGGGAAGGGATGCCCTTAAGGTACCAAATGTGGGTGCAGGGGCTCACGAGCTCGATGTGTCCGAAACGCTCGCGACGCCACTCTTTCGAAATGACCTCGACGCCGCACTTCTCGCAGGTGATGCCCTGGTAGCGGATCTTCTTGTATTTGCCGCAGTGGCACTCGTAGTCCTTGGCCGGACCGAAGATCTTTTCGCAGAAGAGACCCCCCATTTCCGGCTTTTGGCTGCGGTAATTGATGGTCTCCGGCTTCGTGACTTCGCCGTGGGACCAAGCCCTGATGATATCGGGGGAGGCGAGGCCGACCTGCATGGCGGCTAACTGATTGATGTCAAACATGGTTCGTTATCCTCCTTTTATTCTTCGTCCTTCGACGCGGCGCTCATTGAGCCCGCGCGAACGGACAATCCTTCGTCGACGGCGCTTTCGGCGGCGTCGGCGGCGGACACTTCGACGGTGTCCGAAGCCGCCTCTTCGCGCGGCGAGGTGAGATTACGGATGGCGGAATTGACCTTCCTCTCTTCGATGAGGGCCTCCTTCGCGAGGGCGTTCATGTCGATCTGTTCGCCCTCTTTGTCGAACAGGGCGACGTTCATCGCCAAGCCCTTGAGCTCTTTGGTGAACACCTTGAAGGCCTCCGGCATACCCGGACGGGGGATCGGATAGCCCTTGATGATCGATTCGTAGGTCTTGCGGCGTCCGACGCGGTCGTCGCTCTTGATGGTGAGCATCTCCTGCAGGACGTGGGCGGCCCCGTAAGCCTCGAGGGCCCAGACTTCCATCTCGCCGAAGCGCTGGCCGCCGTTCTGGGCTTTGCCGCCGAGAGGCTGCTGCGTGACCAGGCTGTAAGGCCCCGTCGCGCGGGCATGGAGCTTGTCGTCGACCATGTGCACGAGTTTGATCATGTATTGGACGCCGACCGAGATCCGTTCATGGAACGGTTCGCCGGTCTGGCCGTCGTAAAGGACGGTCTTGCCATCGCTGGAAAGGCCGGCTTTTCTCATAAGGTCGGAGATCTCGTCGTTGCTGACGCCGTCGAAAACCGGCGTCGCGACGCGCATGTGGAGCTTGCGGCAGGCAAGGCCCAAATGGACTTCGAGGATCTGGCCGATGTTCATACGAGAAGGGACGCCCATCGGCGAGAGCATGATGTCGATCGGGGTTCCATCGGGCAGGAAAGGCATGTCCTCGACCGGAAGGATCTTGGAAATGACGCCCTTGTTGCCGTGGCGGCCGGACATCTTGTCGCCTTCGCTGATCTTCCTCTTCTGGACGATGTAGACCCGGACGGTCTCGATGACGCCGGGAGGGAGCGGGTCCTTGTTCCGGCGCGAGAACACCTTGACGGCGCGGACGATGCCGGCGCCGCCGTGGGGGACGCGCAAAGAGCTGTCTTTGCCATCCTTCGTCTTCTCGGCGAAGATGGCCATGAGAAGTTTTTCCTCGGGGGTCGGCTCGGTTTGGCCCTTCGGCGTGATCTTGCCGACCAAAATGTCGCCTTCCTTGACTTCGGCGCCCGGGATGATGATGCCCCGCTCGTCGAGATAAGTCTTGGCCTCGTCCCCGACGTTGGGGATATCGCGCGTGATCTCCTCGTTGCCGAGCTTGGTCTCGCGGCACTCCAGTTCGTATTTCTCGATGTGGATGGACGTGTAGGTGTCATCCTTCACCATGCGCTCGGACATGATGACGGCGTCCTCGTAGTTGTAACCGTGCCACGTCATGTAGGCGACGAGGACGTTCTGGCCCAAAGCCAACTCGCCGCTCCTCATGGCCGGGCCGTCGGCGATGACCTGACCCTTCTTAATATGGTCGCCCACGCGCACGTTGGGCAACTGGTTGATGCAGGTGCCCTGGTTGGAGCGCTCGAATTTCTGAAGATGGTACGAATGCTCGGTTTTGCCTTCCTTGGCCACGATGGTCGCGGAATCGATGTCGGTCACCTCGCCGTCGGCGGTGGCCACGACCGCCAATCCGCTGTCGCGGGCGATCGTCGGCTCGAGGCCGGTCCCGACGTAGGGGATGGACGGGCGGAGCAAAGGCAAAGCCTGACGCTGCATGTTGGCGCCCATGAGAGCGCGGGTGCTGTCGTCGTTCTCGAGGAACGGGATGCAGGCCGCGGCGATGGAGACGATCTGCTTCGGCGAGACGTCGACGTAATCGACCTTTTCCTTCGGGGCGAGGGTGTTCTCGTCGTCGTGGCGGGTGACGACCTCGTCGTCGAGGATTTCCTTGACGACCTCGGTGTCGCCCGAGCCGAAATCGATCTTCTCGGGGGCGCCCAAACGGATGTTCGCCTCGGCGATGTAGTGCCCGCGCTCGGCGTCGGCGCTGAGGTATTCGGTCTCGTCGCTGACGTAGAAACGCTTGACGCCCTTCGCGTCGATTTTCTCGCGGATCGTGCGGTATGGGGTCTCGATGAAGCCGTACCGGTTGATCTTGGCGTAGGTCGAAAGGTTGTTGATAAGGCCGATGTTCTGACCCTCAGGGGTCTCGATCGGGCAAATGCGGCCATAATGGGTGTAATGGACGTCGCGCACCTCCATGGAAGCGCGGTCGCGGGTCAGGCCGCCGGGGCCCAAGGCGCTGATGCGGCGCTTGTTGGTGAGTTCGGCGAGCGGGTTGGTCTGGTCCATGAATTGCGAAAGCTGGCTCGAGGCGAAGAACTCGCGGATCGAGGAAGTAAGCGGGCGGATGTTGATAAGCGACTGGGGCTTGGAATTCTCAAGGTCGGTGATCGACATCTTCTGCTGGACGGTCTTGGCCATCTTGGTGAGGCCGATGCGGAACTGGGTCTGGAGAAGCTCCCCGACGCAGCGGACGCGGCGGTTGCCGAGGTGGTCGATGTCGTCGGTCTGGCCGATGCCGTCCTGGATATTGCAGAAATAGGAGAAGCAGGCGACCATGTCGGAGACGGTCACGCGCGAAAGCTTGCAGTTGAGGTCGGTGCCGATTATGGAGACGACGCGGCCGTTCGGCTTGTCGTTCGCGTAGACCTTCACGACGTTGACGGCCGAGTGGTCGTCAAGGGCGGCGTTGGCCTTGAGTTTCTTGGTATGCGCCCCTTTCTCGAAGAACTCCTCATCGCGGAGTTTCTGAACGTCGTCCTTGGTGAGTTTGGCGCCTTTGAGGTAGGCGATTTCCCCATCCGCGGAGACGAGGTTCTCGGCGAGCACGCGGCCGATCAAACGATCGTAGATGCCAAGTTTCTGGGCATATTTGAAGCGGCCGGCGCGGCCCAAGTCGTAACGCTTGTCGTCGAAGAATTTCTGAACGAGGAAATTCACGACGCCGTCCTTGGTGATCGGCTCGCCCGGCTTCAGTTTCCGGAAGATGTCGATGAGGGCGTCGGTGCCGGACTTGATGTTCGAGTCCTTGGCGAGGGTGAGCTTCATGGAATCGCTGTTGCCGAAAAGGTCGGTGATGCTCTTCTCGCTTTCGAAGCCCAACGCTTTGAAAAGGATGGTCGCGGGCATCTTGCGCTGCCGGTCGATGCGGACCCACATGATTTGTTTCAAATCGCTTTCGAACTGGAGCCACGTGCCGCGCGTCGGGATGATCTCGCCGTTATAGACGTGGACGCCGCTCTTGTCCGGGGTGTCCTGGAAATAGGCGCCCGGCGAACGGACGATCTGGCTGACGATGACGCGCTCGGCGCCATTGACGATGAAAGTGCCGCTGTCGGTCATCATCGGGATGTCGCCCATGAAGACCTCGTTGTCCTCCTTGATCTCGCCGGTGGACTTGAAGCGGAGGCGAAGGGTGACCTTGAGCTTGCTGCTGTAGGTCAGGTCGCCTTCCCGGCAGTCGAGGGGGCCGTATTCCGGCTTCTCGAAGCGGCAGCCGACGTATTCGATGAACACGCTGTTAGCGTAGTTGGCGATCGGGAAGACCTCCTTCATGACCTCGTTGATTCCCTCGGTCAGGAACCATTTGAAGGAATCGGTCTGGATTTCCACGAGGTTGGGAAGAGCGAGCGAGCCGCTGATTTTCGAGAAATCGATGCGGCCGTTGACGCCGGACTTGTAATTCTTGTAGGCGGTGATTTGTTTTTCGTTAGGCATGAAGATGCTCCTTATTTTGTGGCGGCGATGAGGCGATAGCCTTTGTGCGAGTCGAGAATCTCGACTTTGCTGAAGATGGTGGCGAGATGGGCGCAGACGGAATCGGCGCCCTGCTTGCGGCGAACCACGACGATGAGGCGTCCTCCCGCGACCAAGTGGGAGGGGGCTCCGTCATAGAAGGCGTAAGTGACTTTCTTGCCCGCGCGAATCGGCGGGTTGGAGACTATCGTGTCAAAAGTGGAGTCAATGTTGGCGTAGCAATCGCTTTCGACGATCTCGACTTGCGGGAAAATGCCAAGATTGGTGGCGTTCTTTTTAGCGCATTCGAGGGCCCGCAGATTCACGTCGCACATAGTGAGACGCCGTTTGGGGTCGGCTTTGGCAAGGATTAGTCCGATTGGTCCCGTGCCGCAACCAAGGTCCAGGATTTTGTTCCCTAAGGGGGCGCGATAGAGGGTTTCGAGCAAGAACTCGGTCCCTTTGTCGATGCCGCTTTTGGAGAAAGTCCCATTGAGGCCGATGAGATCGTAACGGTCTTTGCCCAGCGTGACGAAATAGTGATATTCGATCGTTTCTTTAATATCGGAATTCTCGAAATACTGGGGCATCGCGTTATCTCCCTTATAGACCACAAATCCCCTGCCCCACCCTAGCGACGAGAGGGGTGAGGAGGGGTTCGGATCGGCTTAAGGCGAAACTACTTGACTTCGACTTCGGCGCCGACGTCGGTAAGGGTCTTCTTGAAAGACTCGGCTTCGACGGGAGAGATTTTCTCCTTGATCGGGGCCGGGGCGGCGTCAACGAGCTTCTTGGCGTCCATGAGGCCGAGGCCAGTGATAGCCTGAACAGCTTTGATGACGGCGACTTTGCCGGCGGTGCCGAGGCCTTTGAGGATGAGCGAAACCTCGCTCGGTCCTTTGGCGACGGGTCCTTCGTCGGCGGCGACGACGGCCACCGGGGCGGCGGCGCTCACGCCGAATTCGGTTTCAACGGCCTTCACAAGATCGTTGAGTTCAAGAATGGAATACTGCTTGAGCGAATCGATGATTTGCTCTTTGCTCAATTTCTCAGCCATGGTTTTTTCCTCCTATATCATTGGGCTGCGGGGGCTGATGCGGCTCCCGGCTTTTTGGCGATGGCGTCCACCGCCGAGGCGAATTTGCGGATCGGATCGTTCAGGCATTGGCAGAACATCGACAAGAGACCTTCGCGGTTCGGCATCTTCGCGAGTTCCTTCATGCCTTTGGCGTCGACGCCCTTGCCTTCGATTAAGCCGCCTTTGATCACGAGGTTTTCGTGATAGCGGGCGAACTTCGCGACGGCGGCGGGGCCGGCGGTAAGGTCTTTGGAGAAGACGAATGCGTTCGGACCGTCGAGGATATCCTCAATGCCAGTGAGACCGGCTTCCTTGAGAGCCCGTTTGACCATGGTGTTTTTGTACACGATCATCGCGGAACCCTTCTCGGCGAGCTTGTGACGGAGATCCGTGAGTTCGGCGACCGAGAGCCCTTGATAGGACACGACGGCGACGGAAGCGGAGTCCTTGATGCTCTTCTCGATTTCGGAGACGGCGTCTTTTTTGGCTTGGAGAACTTCTTTGTTCATGCTGATTGCCTCCTTTCATGTCGACTATGTGAAGCTTTCTATAACTGAGTGAGAATCGTGAATCCTTAACCTCAGCAACGTGATTTATTAAGGCACTTGCCCGTTGCTATCTTAGGTATAGAAGCCATTCACCTGATTTTTGCGCTATCGGATCGGATCAGTTGCGGCCGTCGAAGGTGATGTGGAGACCCGGGCCCATCGTGGTGTGCACGACGGCGTTGCGGATATAAATGCCTTTGACGGAAGAGGGGCGGCTCTTGACGACCGCGGCGCATAGCGCCTTGACGTTGTCGACGATCGCGGCGTCACTGAAGGAGCAACGGGCGACGGAGACGTTCAGGTTGCCGTCCTTGTCGACGCGGTAACTGATTTTGCCCTTCTTGATTTCGGTGATGGCCTGCCCGATTTGCATCGAGACGGTCCCGCTCTTGGGGTTAGGCATCAGGCCTTTGGGGCCTAAGACGCGGCCCATTTTCCCGAGTTCGCCCATCATGTCCGGGGTCGCGACGATGACATCGAAGCCGAACCAGTTCTCTTTCTGGATTTTCTCAAGCATGTCTTTACCGCCCACGAAGTCGGCGCCGGCGGCCTTGGCCTCTTCGGCCTTGGTCCCCGTGATGGCGAGAATTTTCTTGGTCTTGCCGTTCCCGTGGGGAAGGACAAGGGTCCCGCGGATGAGTTGATCCGCGAGGGTCGGATTGACGTTGAGCGAGAAGCTCACGTCGATCGTGGAATCGAATTTGGTCGTGCTGGTCTTTTTGAGAAGCGGGGTGGCCTCTTCGATCGTGTAAAGCTTATTGGCGTCCACGAGTTTGGAGGCATTAGCGTATTTCTTTCCGAGTTTCATGTTCGGTTGCCCCCTTACTTCCCGTTCACCGTCACGCCCATCTGACGAGCGCATCCGGCGACGATTTTCTTCGCGGCTTCGATGTCATTGGCGTTGAGGTCCGGAAGTTTGTATTTGGCGATTTCCTCAAGTTGCGCGTCGGTGATGTTCCCGACGGGCTTCTTCGGATTGCCGGAGCCTTTCTTGATTCCGGCGGCCTTGAGGATCAATCCGGCCGTGGGGCTGGTTTTGATAGCGAAGTCGTACGATTTGTCTTCGTAAGCGGTGATGATGACAGGAACGACCTGCCCTTTTCTGTCGGCCGTCTTCGCGTTGAAGTCGGTGCAGAACTTGTTCATGACCACGCCCGCTGAGGCAAGCTTTGGTCCCGGGTGCGCTTCGCCGCCCGGAAGTTCCATTTTCAGGACTTTGACGATTTTTTTAGCCATGTTGTCCTCCTTTTGAACAATCATGCAGTGGTAATGCGGGCCCTCGTTAAGGCCCTACCACGCTATGCACGTTTGCGTGCACGTGAAATATTATACGCGCGAGAGGGGGTTGATTCAACCATAAAATATTGTGCATGGTGCACAAAAATCCCTCTTGGCGTCTAATATCGGCAATCAGTTCTTCTTGCCCTGCCTTGGCTTATGGAAAGCTAAGAAGACGAGGACTCCGAAGAAAAGCACCACCACCGCTAAAATCAAAGCGCACCAAAAGCCAAAGTTGCCCCAGTCCAATTCATTGACAGTGATGAGGATTTTGTTCATAAGACCTCCCCGTACTTGCGTTTATATAGATTCTTCGCAAGCGTGGCCAAAATCATGTAAGCCGCGATGGCAAGTAACAAATAGATGAAATACTCCCATGGGAGGCTCGTTAGTGAAAGCGAGCTTGAGACATAGGGTATGAACGGCAGGAGACTGGCCACTCCGACGGAGAGACAAGTGGCCAACAGCAGCTGCCACGAGGCCCTCGATTGGACGAATGGGACCTTGTCAGTCCTGATCATGTGGATGACGAAGGACTGACTCCACATCGACTCGACGAACCAGCCTGTCTGGAAAAGCAAGACGAAGAGAGTTTGGTTGCAGTTCGGATCGTAATAGTTCCCGCCGCTGAAAAGAGGGCAGATTATGAAATACATCACCGCGTACGTCAGCCAGTCGAATATCGAAGAGGTCGGACCCATCCAAAGCATGAAACGGCCGAGGGACGAAGCGTCCCATTTCCGAGGCTTTTTGAGGTAGTCCTCGTCGACGTTGTCAAATGGGATCGCCACACATGAGAAGTCGTAGATAAGATTCAAAATAAGCAGATGCAGCGGGAGCATCGGAAGGAATGGCAACAAGGCCGCGGCCGCGAGTTCGGAGAAGATGTTCCCGAAGTTCGAGGAGGCTGTCATCTTGATGTATTTGATCATGTTGGCGTAGGTCTTCCTGCCTTCGATGATGCCATCCACCAAAACGTTGAGGTCCTTCTCCAAAAGAATCACGTGGGCGCTTTCCTTGGCGATGTCCGCGGCAGTGTCGACGGAGATGCCGATGTCGGCCTCTTTAAGGGCAGGCGCATCATTGATGCCGTCCCCCATATAGCCGACCACATGGCCGTTTTCCTTGAGGGCGGCCACCACTTTCGATTTCTCGAAAGGCGAGAGTTTGGCGAAGATGGTGACTTTCTCGACCTCGCTTCTGAGCTCCTCGTCACTCAGGGAATCGACCTCGTTTCCGAGCATGACGCGCGGGCTCGATAAGCCAACCAATGAGCAGATATAGGCACTCACATCCGGATTGTCCCCCGTCAAAACCTTGATGGAAATCCCATACCCCTTGAGCCTTGTGAGAGCCTCTTTGGTGCTTTCTTTCGGCGGATCGTAGAAAGTGAGATAGCCGATGAGGACCATGTCTTTTTCATCGCCCACGCCAAAGGCATTGACGGCCCTTGGGTTGTTTTTCTGAGCCACCGCGATGACCCGGAATCCCTTCTTGGAGAAGGATTGGACATTATCCAAAATGCCCTTTTTGACTTTATCGTCCAATGGGATGACATTCCCATCCTTGGCAGCGAATGAGCAAACCGAAAGGATTTCCTCGACTGCCCCTTTGCTGATCATCTGGGTCTTTCCGTGGTTGTCTTTTACCACCACCGACATCCTCTTCCTCTCGAAGTCAAAAGGGATTTCATCGACTTTCACGTAGTTCTTGTCGAGATCACGGAGATAATCGTTTTCGTTCGACAGTTCCATCGTTTTGGAGATGATTGATTTATCCATGAGGTTCTTGAGCCCCGTTTGGTAATAAGAGTTGAGGAAGGCGTGTTTGAGGACCTTCGGATCCGACTTGCCATCGAGGTTCAAGTGGTTTTCCAAAACCACCCTATCCTGGGTGAGGGTGCCGGTCTTATCGGTGCAAAGGACATCCATGGCCCCAAAGTTCTGAATGGAGTTGATGTTCTTGACGATGACTTTCTTCTTGCCCATGTTGATGGCCCCTTTGCCTAGGCAAGATGAGACGATCATCGGCAGCATTTCCGGCGTGAGGCCCACTGCGACCGAGATGGCGAAAAGGAAGGCCTGAAGCCAATCATGTTTGGTGAGACCATTGATCAAAAAGACGGCTGGGACCATGAGGAGCATGAACTTCACCAAAAGCCAGCTGACGGAGTCGACGCCCTTGTCGAAAGCGGTCTTTTCTTGCTTGGTGCCAGACATCTTCTGGGCCATCTTTCCGAGTATCGTCTCGTCACCGACGGCCACGCAGAGGGCCAAAGCGCTCCCCGAGACGACGTTGGAGCCATAGAAAGCGAGGTTTTTGGCCTCATAGATCGAGGAAGGCTGAGCCGATAAAAGATCTGACGTCTTTTCTAGTGGCTCGCTTTCGCCAGAGAGGGAGGATTGGTTGACGAAAAAATCCTTTGAGGAAATGATCCTCACGTCGGCCGGGATCACGTCTCCCACGCTCAAGGCGATGACGTCCCCGACCGATAGTTCATCAAGAGGTATCGTCATCTCTTTTTCGTAACGGTAGACCGGGGTCGTGTTCTCGACCAAGGAAGAGAGTTTTTCCGCGGCCGCCGAGCTTCTATATTCCTGGGCGAAGCGGAAGATGCCGGAGATCAAGACCAAGGCGAGGATGATGATGGCGCTTGAAGGGTTCTTCTCTCCTGGGCTGGCCAAGATGACGTCGGTCAATAAAGAGACAAAAGCCAAAGTCAGCAAAACGAAAGTGAATGGGTTGATGAAAGCCCCGATGAAACGGCGAAAAACCGACTTGTTCTTGCCTTTGCTGATGACGTTTCTCCCATAAAGGTCAAGGCTATCAGAGAGGGCGTCTTCATCGACCAAGCCTTTCTCCGAAGAGTGGTAGAACAAGTAGAGGCTCTTCAAATCACATGTCGAAGCCGCTAATAAACGCGGCGAATAAGACGTTTTCTCGTTGGTGAAAACAGTCTTCTTTTTCTTATCCATAAAACTTCTCCTTTGAGCAAAGGGGAAGCTTAGAAAGTGGGCGGAGTCTAGGCGTTCCCTTTGCGCTGTATTGTCATTGTTACGCTACAGGGTAGGCCATCCATTCCGCCATCACTTCCTTTCTGAGTTCTTTTTCTCGCCGCCATTGTAAGCGCGCAAATAAGCAAAGGCAAAAGAAAAAGGAGAAATTTTTCTCTCCCTTTTCCAGTCTCTAGAAACCGTCAATCAAAACGGTTGCCCGAAGTTGTTCGTTTATTTGATTTTCTTCAGCAAAAGAAGCAAGGAATAGACCACCAGTATCATCGTGAGGCCCGTATCCGCAAGGACGGCGATGAATAACGGAAACTCCGGGATCAATAATGAGCAAAGCATGACCGCGACTTTGACGATGAGAGCCACGACGATGTCCGTGATGGCCCGGCTTCTAGTGGCCTTTGCGATCTTGATGGCCGTGACGAGCTTCGAGGGGTCATCGTTCATGATGACGATATCGGCTGAGTCGATGGCCATCTCGGAGCCAGCCCCGCCCATCGCCACCCCGACGTCTGCCAAGATGATCGAAGGGGCGTCATTGATGCCGTCTCCGATATAGGCGACGGCTTTGTCGGTGCTGTTGATTTTCTCTTTTAGGAGGCTCGTCTTCATCTCCGGGAGCAATTCGTAATGGCACTCATCGATCCCTAGATACGAGGAGACCTCTTTGGCGCTTCTTTCTTTGTCGCCCGTGAGCATCATCGTCTTCACGCCAAGCTTCTTGAGCCCCTCGACCATCTCCCGGCTTTCTTTGCGGACTTGGTCGTTGAGGACGGCATAGCCGGCATAAACCCCGTCGACGCCTAGATAGATAAGACTTCCGAGTTTATCGACAGAGGGGACGTTGATCCCGTTCTCCTCAAGGAACTCTTTTCTGCCCGATATCAGCTTATGGCCTTTGTATGTGAGTTTCTCGCCTTTGCCCGAAAGCTCGGTGTAATCGGAGATATCGTTGCCATAGGAGTTGTCGCTCCCCTTCATCACGGCTTTGGCCAAAGGATGGTTGCTTCCGCTTTCGCTGGCCCTTAGATAATCCAGGAACTCATCTTTGTCGATGGAGTTAGGGACGATCTCGCTGATGGCGAAATCGCCATAGGTGAGGGTGCCCGTCTTGTCGCTTACCAATAGTCCGATCTCATTGAGTTTGTCGAAATAGGCGGCCCCTTTGATGATGATGCCGTTTTTGGAGGCCAAACCGATGCCTGAGAAGAAGGTGAGAGGGACGGAAATCACGATGGCGCAAGGGCACGAGATGACCAAGAAGCAGATAGCGCTATAAAGATAACGGTACCAGACGTCTGGATTATTAATCCCAATGAACAAGGGAGGGACCACCGCCACGATGATGGCGAGGACCACGACGATCGGCGTGTATATCAAGGCGAATTTGTCAATGAACTTGTCGGCTTTCGATTTGCTCTTGGAGCTGTTCTCGACCAATTCAAGGATCTTGCTGACTGTTGTGTCCTCGTAGGCTTTGTCGACCTTCATGACGATGGACCCGGATTTCAGGATGGTTCCCGAATTGACGTAATCACCTTCTTTTTTCTCGACTGGCATGCTTTCGCCCGTCAAAGAAGACATGTCGAGGGATCCGCTTCCTTTTTCGATGTGTCCGTCGCTTGGGACGATGTCCCCGACTTTGATGAGGATATGATCACCGATCACAAGGTCTTTCGGGTCGACTTCGACGATGTTATCGCCCACGAGCTTGTTCGCGGTCTTGGCCCTTAAGCCCACCGCTTCCATGACGGCCTTGTGGCTTCTTTCGTTGGCTAGTTTCTCAAAGAGCTCGCCAACCTGGAACAAGAAGACGACAATCACGCCCTCGATGAACTCGTTGTGTCCGAAGAAGATGAGGGAGAAAGCCCCCAAGCTTCCAATGATCATCAGAAGGTTCTCGTCGAAGGGTTTGTGCTTGATGAAGGTGTTCGTAAAAGCCTCCATCACCAAATCGTAGGAAGATATGAGCCACGCCGCCGCATAAAAGGCGAAGTTGACGTAGACGCCGTATTTCTCCTCAGTGAAAAGAAAGTAACCCAATAAAGACAAACTCAAGGTCAAGACGAGCCTGACGATGGTTATTATGAGGCCTTTCTTCGTCAAAGGCTCATCGTCATCGTCTTCGACGCATGAGCAAACCGGTTCTTCTTTTTCCTTGGTCGTTTCCATAGATTCTCCTTATTCGCTGACGTGGGAGTAGACGATGTCGAGCAGGGCCAAAACGTGTTCGTCATCAAGTTTGTAATAGACTTTGGTGCCTTCCTTGTGGGTGGCCACGAGTTTGGCTTTCCTCAAAACTTTGAGTTGGTGGCTCACCAAAGACTGGGAAGCCCCCACGAGTTTCACGATGTCATTGACGCAGAGGTCGCCATTGGAAATCGCATAAAGGATTTTTAGTCTCGTGTAGTCGCTTGCGATATTGAGAAGCGACTCCATCTTGTCTAAGGTTTTCTCATCGGGCATCTTGGCCATAATATGAATCTCCCTTCATATTCGTCCAATATATTATATGAACGGCTCTTCATATTTCAAGAAAAAAGAAAAAGCCGGGGGGCAAGACGCCCCGCGGCCTAAGCGACGGATCAGATCTTCTCGATTTCCGAGAATTCGACGTCGACCGGGGTCGAACGGCCGAAGAAGACGGTGTCGACGCGGCAGGCGCCGGTCGTTTTGTCGATCGAGAGGATGGTTCCCTCGGTGCCTTCAAGAGGCCCATGGATGACCTTGACCTTGTCGCCGACGTTGTAACGGTCGTACATGGAACTGTCGACCATGCCCATGCGCTTAAGGACCGGCTCGATCTCCTCGCGGGTGACCGGGGTCGGCTTCTGGCCGCCGCCGGAAGAGCCGGCGATGCCGGTGACGCCCGGGGTGTTGCGGACGATGTACCACGACTCATCGGTCATGATCATCTCGACGAAGATATAACCCGGATAAAGGTTCTTCATCCTGGTTTTGCCAGTCTGGGCGCCGTCCTTAAGAACGGGCACTTCCTGTTCCGCGACGAGAACGCGAAGGATATAATCCTGCATGTTCATGGATTGGATGCGTTTGCGGAGATTGTCGGCCGTCTTCGCCTCGTGCATGGAATAGGTGGTGACGATGTACCACTGCTTTTCGCCTAATTGAACTGCCATGATTTATCCTCCGAAGGCCGATTGCAATTGCGAGATGATGCTCGATGCGGCCAGATCCTCGAGCACAAGGAATAACGCGGCGAAAACGCTGATCCAAATGACGACGGCGATCGCGGGCCATAAGGTCTCGCGATTGGGCCAACGGACGCGTTTGCCTTCCTTGACGACTTCTTTTAGGTACTTGTGCGGCGCAGCCATTAAGAGTCCTCCTTTTACTTGCTTTCCTTATGAAGCGTGTACTTCCCGCAATGCGGGCAATACTTCCTGAGTTCCAGACGACGGGTGTCGTTGGTGCGCTTCGACACCTGGTAGTTTCGGGCCAGGCATTCGGAGCAAATCAAAAAAACCTTTTCCCTTCCCATAACCTCTATCCTAATTCTCAGCGTGTCAATCTTAAAGCCAAGCCGCCGATTAGTCAACAATCTTTCTCTATAGAGAACCCTCGTCAACGCCTCTTGGGCTTAGGGGGCTTGCAAAACCCTTCCACGCGCCCGCCGTCGACGATCTTCTTGATGGCTTTTACGTATTTGGCGTAGCGGTCTTTGCACATCTTGACCGAAATGTGGAGACGGTCGGCGATTTCCGGATACGTCATGTTCTCCCCCCGGCAGATCGCCACCGCCAACACGTCTTTCGTGATGGCCTGAGGGGCTTTGTTGAGCTGAAAGGCCTCCTCGACGTAATTCAGGTAGATTCGCGGATCCTCGCCTTCGTAGGCCGGGATCACGTCATGGAAAGTAAGGTCCCCTTCGCCGGAGGAAAGCGATTCGTCGAGGGAAAAGCACGAACGGTCCCTTCTGCTTTTGAGTCTGACCGCATGGAATATTTCGTGGCGGAGCGCCGACTCGAAATAGTTCTTGAAAAGCGATTTCCCGAATTTGAAACAGCTCTCGCATTTGAAAAAGACCTGGAAATAATCGCTGTTGAGGTCCCACTCGTCGACTAAGCCATAGACTTCCGGGGCGGCCCGCCGGCAGTGATAGGCCCTCTTTTGGTAATAACGGTGAAATAGCGCCTCCTGCGCCCCCGCCCGACCAGAGCGGATCAAAAGCAGCAGTTCCTCGTCGGAAACGACTTCGTAGCCCATGTCGAAACCTCCTTGATGGAGGCAGGGATCACTGGCGCTTCAGATTGACTTCCGCGAAAAGAACGCTGGCGGCGACGGAGGCGTTGAGGCTGTTGACGTGGCCGAACATCGGGATCTTGACGATGAAATCGCTGTGCTTGAGGACGAGCGGCTGGATGCCGAAGCCCTCGCTTCCGATCACTAGGCAAATCGGGCACTTGTAGTCGACTTGGTCGTAATTCCGCGTTCCGCCGCCATCGCTCGCGACGATCCAATAAGACTTTTTCTTAAGAATCTCGATCGCTTGCGACAGGTTCGCGACTTCCGCCACTTTGACGTAATTGATGGCGCCCGTAGAAACCTTGGCGACCGTCCCGTTGAGCGGGACCTCTCCGCGTTTCTTGATGATAAGCCCATCGACGCCAAAGGCATCGGCGCTCCGCAAAATGGCGCCGAGGTTATGGGGGTCCTCGATGCCATCCAGCATCGCCAAAAGCGGATACTTCCTTTTGGAGGCGCTCGAAATGAGCTCATCCAAGGAGATGGTTCCGCAGTCGTCGGAAATGGCCACAAAGCCCTGATGGGAGGGCACTCTGGCCATTCTCGTCAATTCGCCGTCGCCGACGAACTTAACGGGGACGTTCTTTTTGCGGGCCAAAGCGACGAAAGGGTCGTTTTGGAATCGCGTGGCGGCGTAAAGCGTCCTCACGCGGTTCGTTTCAAGACTGGCTCGCACGGCATTCCTGCCAAAGATAATTGTAGACATATCGGGGTTGTTTTTGAAGAGCGATCAATTATCGGCCGTCGAGACCTTGAGCTCAAGGGGGCGGATGGTGAAACGGAGCTCGTCGACGAAGGCGGTAAGGCTGCTAGGGGAGGCGAAGTTGCAATGGAAAGTCAGGCGGAGGGCGCTGTTTTCCTGATAGGACACGAGTTCGCTCTGGCTGTTGCGGATGGAAATGTTGTAACGGTTGGCGATAAGGATGACGTCTTTGAGAATCGGCTTGTCGCTACGGCAGACGATCATGACGATCGGATTGTTCTTGGCGGCGAGTTTCTCGACTTTGCGCATGGTGACGAGGGCGAAAATGGCGATGATGGTCGCGGCGACGGCGACGACAAAGGAACCGGCTCCGCAGGCCAAGCCGATGGCCATGCACATCCAAATCGTCGTCGCGGTCGTAAGGCCTTTGACGTCGGTTCCGGTCTGCACGATGGTGCCGGCGCCCAAGAAGCCGATGCCGGTGACGACCTGGGCCGCCAAACGGGCCGGATCGCGGGTGATCGGGGTCGTGGTGTCCACATAGAGGCTGTCCCAATACGAAAACCCGTAAACGGAGATGATCATGACAAGGGCCGATCCGAGGGCGACCAGAATATGGGTCCTTAAGCCGGCGGAATGGCCATGATACTCCCGCTCATAGCCAAGAACCCCCGAAAGGAGCCCCGCCATGAGCAGGGAAAGAATGACGAGAACCAAATTGCCGACGATCCCACCGGAAAAGCCGGTACCGAAATCAGTGTTGAACCATTTGATGATGATTTGATCGACCGAGGTCATAAAAATCCCTCCTCCCCGCTATCAGAACAAGCCTTTGGCGATAAGAACGCCGCGCAAGGCGTCGCTAGCGGCATAATCTTTTCTACCCTTCGCGTCATAGTATTCGTGGTAGAGCCTTTTATCATCCTCACTTAAGTGAGGGATTTCAAGCACAATCCCCAAAACATCCTCGTATGCCCGCACCTTGGCGAAGCTGTCCTTGAGGGCGGCGATGTCGACGGAGCCAGCCATTAGGAGGCTGTTGAGTTTTTTGTTTTCCTCGTAAAGGACGGCGAGGGCGTTCGGCGTGTTAAGGTCGTCGCAAATGGCATCGAGGAATTCGCTCTCGTCGCTTGGCTTGAGGCCATCGACGGACTCGCCGGCGAGCTGAAGAGCCAATGAGCCTTTCTTCGCCGCTTCCTTGAGTTGGCCGTATTTGACCTGCGCCTCCCTGATCGTTTCGGCGCTGAAGGAAGAAGGGGCCCGGTAAGGGGAGGCGAGGACCAAAAGGCGAAAGGGGATTCCGCCGTATTCCTTGACGACGTCTTTAGCCAAAACGACGTTGCCCAAGCTCTTCGACATTTTCTCGTCGTTGACGTTTATGAAGCCGTTATGGAGCCAGTAACGGGCCAATTTGTTGCCATTGTGGGCTTTGGCCTGCGCCATCTCGTTCTCGTGGTGCGGGAACTTGAGGTCAAACCCGCCGCCATGGATATCGATATAGCCGTTCTGATCCCGGAAAATGCTATCTATCATGACACAGCACTCGGTGTGCCAGCCGGGTCGACCTTCGCTCCAGTCGGCCTTCCAGCGGATGCCGGAATCGGTTTTTTTCCATAAGGCGAAATCCAAAGGGTCCTCTTTTTTCTCCCCTATGGCAATGCGGGCCCCGCTTTCGAGGTCCTCGACGCTGTTGCCGCTGAGCTCGCCATAGCCGGAAATGCCGCGAACGCGAAGGTAGACGTCGCCGCCGCTAACGTAGGCGGCGCCTTTTTCGACGAGATCTTTCACGTAAGCGATTATCTGGGGCATGAAGACGGTCGGCTTCGGGGTGAGGTCAGGTTGAAGGCAGCCGACTTCATCCACGAGACGACGGTATTCCTCGATGACCGATTCGGTGAGTTCCTTCTCGCTGATTCCAAGTTCGGCGGCCCGCTTTATTATTTTGTCGTCAACGTCCGTGTAGTTGCTCACGAACGTGACCTGGTAACCAAGGTGGATGAAAAGGCGGCGGAGCACGTCAAAGACGATGACGGGACGGAAATTGCCGATATGGGGATCGTTATAGACGGTCGGCCCGCAGACGTATATCGATACCTTGCCCGGGACAAGCGGGACGAAGGTTTCTTTCTTCATTCCGAGGGAATTGAACAATCTGACTTCGTGCATATGCGTTTATCATATCACGGGAGGGCGCGCAGGAGCGAGTGGGCTAACGAAAGGAGAGGACTTTCCGCGCCAGTTCCTTCGGCTTGGCGATCACGTAGGCGCATTCGTTGAGGAGCTCCGGCTTATAGAAACCGTACCCCCATGTGCATAGGCACAGTTTCATGTGGGCGTTAGTGGCGGTCAAGAGGTCGGGCAGGGAATCGCCGACGAAAAGGCACTCGTCGGGGCTCAGCCCGTATTTGCCCATCAAACGGTTCACGATGATTGGGTTAGGCTTGACGGGCTCGCCCGCGACATGGCCCGCCACTTCCTTAAAAAGCCCGTTCCCGTAATGGGCGGGCACGACGATCTTAGCCAAGGCATCAGGTTTGTTCGAACAGACGAAAAGAAGGTAATCCTTGTCCTTAAGGAACCGAAGGACCGTCGGGAGGCCGTTGAAAGGTTTGGTGTGGTCGTTCTGATATTTGGCGTATAGGTCCATGTAGACGGGTTTCAGTTTCTCGAAATTGGCGGACGTGTCCATGTCCCCCAAGGCCGTATGAACCAAATAATCGACGCCGTTCCCGATGAGGCGATGGCATTCCCGCTTGCTGTAGCGCATCGGGAAACCCGTCCTCTTGAGGGCCTCGTTTATGGCGATGCGAATGTCGGTCAAGGTGTCGAGGAGCGTTCCGTCGAGATCGAAGAAAATGGCTTTGTACATATTGATATTCTAATACGTTGGCGAAGAAAAAAGAAAAGGACATTCCATAAGGGTTTTGCGGGGTTTTCGCGATTTTGAATCCATGGAACCCTTTATCTTTCAGTTCCATCGAAAAAGAGGCGCGATCGCTCGCGCCCCAAAACGGAAGAGATTTTACTTAAGGTTTGGGAAAGCCTCGCGATCCTTCGCGTAGGTGGTGTGAAGAAGCTCCTCGGCCTTCGGGCTTCCGTAAGAGCCAAGGAAGTCCTTGTAGATTCTGATGATGTCAGGGTTGTTGTGCGACTGGCGGACGGGCTTGCCTTCGTCGATCTTATAAAGGATGGCGGCCCGCTTGGCGCGATAGGTATCGAGGATGTCAGGATCCTCGTTGGGGAGAAGGCTCGGCTTGACGAATGGCTGGCCGCCGCCGTTGATGCAACCGCCCGGGCAGCACATGATTTCGATGAAAGCGTAAGGCGAGGTGCCCGCGCGGATCTCGTCGAGCAAAGGCTTGGCGCTGGCCATGCCGCTCGCGACGGCGACTTTGACCTTGCCGGCCGCTCCCATGTCGACCTCCGCCTCTTTCACGGCCTCAAGGCCGCGAACGGAACGGAACTCGATCGGATCGCGCTCCTTGCCGTTGAGGGTGTGGTAGGCGGTCCGCAAGGCCGCTTCCATAACGCCGCCGGTGACGCCGAAGATAGCGCCGGCGCCAGTGTACTCGCCCAAAAGGTCCTGATCGAACCTCTCCTCGGGGAGGCTGTCCCAAATGAGGCCGGCGCGCTTGATCATGACCGCGAGTTCACGGGTCGTGATGACCGCGTCAACGTCCGGGAGATGCTCCACCGCCGCGTTCTGCGGGCGTTCCTTCTCGCCCTTTTTGGCCGTGCACGGCATGACGGAAACGACATAAATGTCTTTTGGGTCAAGGCCGTGCTTCTCGGCGAAGTAGGACTTTGTGATGGCGCCCTGCATTTCGTGGGGGCTCTTGCAAGTCGAAACGTGAGGGATAAGATCGCTATAGAAAAACTCCATATAGTTGATCCAGCCCGGCGAGCAACTCGTGATCTGAGGCAAAGGGGCCGTTTTCTTGACGATGCGGTTGACGAGTTCCTGGCTTTCTTCGGTGATGGTCAGGTCGGCGCCCCAGTTGACGTCGAAGACGCGACGAAAGCCAAGGCGGTGCAGAGCCGCGACCATCTTGCCTTCCCCGTTCTCCTCGCCGATTTTCTTGCCGAATTCCTCGGCGATGGCGGCACGGACGGCCGGGGCGGTCTGCACGACCACGTACTTGCCTTCCGCCATGGCCCTATCGACTTTGTCGATTTCGCGGTGCTCACTCAGGGCTCCGGTCGGGCAAACCTCGATGCACTGCCCGCATTGCAGGCATGGGACTTCGGCGAAACTGCGGTTATTGAGCGGGCCGACGATGGTCTTGAAGCCACGGTTGATGAAACCGAGGATCCCGATGCCCTGGACCTCTTTGCATCTTTCGATGCAGCGGCCGCAAAGAATGCACTTGGAGGTGTCGCGGGTGATGCCGGGCGCGACCATATCGACGGTGGCCGGCGTCATGGTGCCGATGTATTTGCCGCTTTGGGCGCCGGTGATGTTGGCGACGTGAAGCAATTCGCATTGGCCGTTTTTGACGCATGTCTGGCAGTCTTTGCTGTGGTTGGAAAGCAGCAATTCGACGCTCGTGCGGCGGGCTTTGACCGCCATCGGGCTCGAAATGAAAATCTCAAAGCCCTTCTCGGCCGGGATGTCGGCGACGGGATAGACGCAGCTGGCGAAGAGACGCCCCCCGCGCGCGGTCCTGATTTCGACGAGGCAAACCCGGCAACTCGCGAGAGAGCACCTGCCATGGTTCCAGGCGCAAAGAGACGGAATCTGATAGCCGCATTCGCGGGCGGCCTCAAGGACGGTAAGGCTCTTATCGACGCTATAGACGCGCCCTTCGATCTTGATATTGACTTTTTCGGTGTTTTCCATTGTTGATCCCTTCCTTTATTCCTTGGAGATGGCATGGAATGGGCAACCCGCCAAACAGGTGCCGCATTTGATGCATTTCTTCTGATCGATGAGGTAGGCCACTTTGCCCGGAACGCCGCTGATGGCGTTGACGGGGCAGTTGCGGGCGCACTTGGAGCATTTTTTGCAAAGGCCCGGATCGATATGGAACTGAACCAAGTGCTTGCATACGTGAGCCGGGCACGTTTTGTCGACGACGTGGGCCCGATATTCCTCCGGGAACTTCTTCATGGTGGAGAGAATCGGGTTGGCCGCGGTCTGCCCAAGCGCGCACAACGAACCCAGTTTTATGACTCCGGCGAGTTCTTTCATGTCCTCGAGCGTCTGCTCGGTCCCCTGCCCGTTGGTGATTTGGGTGAGCATCTCATAGAGGCGCTTCGTGCCGATGCGGCATGGCGAGCATTTCCCGCAGGACTCGCTCGTGATGAAGTCCATGTAGAAATGGGCGACGTCGACCATGCAGTTGTCTTCGTCCATGACGATCGCGCCGCCGCTGCCCATCATGGAGCCGCGGGCGATCAAAGTATCGTAATCGATCGGAGTGTCAAGGTCCTCCTCGGTCAAGCAGCCGCCCGAAGGGCCGCCCGTCTGGATGGCCTTGAACTTCTTGCCGTTAGGGATGCCGCCGCCGATATCGAAAATAAGGGTTCTCAAAGTCGTGCCCATCGGAACCTCGACGAGGCCGACGTTATTGATCTTGCCTCCGAGGGCGAAAACCTTGGTGCCTTTGGAGCCTTCGGTCCCGATTTTGGCGTATTCCTTGGCGCCGACGCGGATGATATAGGGGATCTGGGCGAGCGTCTCGACGTTGTTGACGCAAGTCGGTTTGCCCCATAAGCCTTTGATGGCGGGGAAAGGAGGACGGGGACGCGGCATGCCGCGCTTGCCCTCGATGGAATTCAGCAGCGCGGTCTCCTCGCCGCACACGAAAGCACCCGCGCCTTCGCGAAGATGGACGTGGAAAGAGAAATCGGTGCCGAGAATATGGTCGCCTAGCAAACCGACCTTCTCCATGTCCCCGATGGCGTGAAGGAGACGCGAGACCGCGACCGGATATTCGGCGCGGACGTAGAAATAGCCTTCGCTGGCCCCATATGCGTAACCGGCGATCATCATGCCTTCAATGACCTCAAACGGATTGCCTTCGAGGATGGAACGGTCCATGAACGCGCCCGGGTCGCCTTCGTCGCCGTTGCAAACGACATATTTAATGTCGCTCTTTTGGTTGGCGGCGAATTGCCATTTGCGGCCGGTCGGGAACCCGGCGCCGCCGCGTCCTCGGATGCCGCTGGCGAGGACTTCGTCGATGACCTGCTGAGGGCTCATCTCGGTCAAGACCTTCTTCAAGCCTTTGAAACCGTCATAGCCAAGCGACTCCTCAAGGAAATCGGGGTTGATGAGGGAGCAGCCATGGAGGCTGATCCGTTTTTGCTTTTTGTAGAAATTGATGTCGTCTTGGCGCACCACCGCCTCTTTGGTGACCGGATCGACGTAAAGGAGGTTGGTGCAGACTTTGCCCCCGATAAGGTCATCGTCGACGATCTGTTCGACGTCGCTCACTTTGACTTTGTGGTAAAGGGTGTCTTCCGGGAAAATCTTGACGAACGGGCCCTGGCTGCAAAAGCCAAAGCATCCGACGTGGTTGACGGAGACCTTGCCTTCAAGGCCCCTTTCCTTGATCAACCTCTCGAATTCGTCAAGGATGGCCTTGCTGTCGTTGGCGAGGCATCCGGTGCCTCCGCATACCATGACGGCGCGTTTGCCGCCGACGCCTTTGACTTTGTCATCGAGGGCCTTTGCGCATTTCGCGATGTCCTCTTCGAGGGCCGCGGGATTAAGGATCTTTTCCATTAGGCTTTCACCTCCATTTTGCGGTATGAATCGATGAGGCCGGCCACTTTGTCGACGCTCATCTGAGGATAGACTTTGCCGTTGATCGATACGGCCGGGGCGAGGGCGCAGGCCCCCATGCAACGGATGGCCTCGATCGTGAAGAGGCCGTCGTCGGTCGTTTGGCCCGGTTTGATCCCAAGCAACGTCTCAAACTTCTCGATGATCGGTTGGCTGCCTTTGACGTAGCAAGCCGTGCCGAGGCAAACCCCGATGACGTATTTGCCCTTTGGCTGGAGCGAAAAGAAATTGTAGAACGTCACGACGCCGAAGATCTCGGCGACGGGCACTCCCGTCTCCTTTGAGACGACCTCTTGGACTTCCAAGGGGATATAGCCATACTTCTTTTGGATCTCTTCGAGAATAACCATAAGCGGAGAAGGCTCGCTTTTGTGCTCGGCGCAAATGGCGACGATGTCCTCCCGCACTTCCGATCTGATTTTCATATAGACCTCCTAAAAAATCGCGAGCGGGCGCGCTCGCACACGAAGATATTTTAGGTGCGGAAAGGGTCATTGGCAACGATACGGAAAAATTTACCGATATATCGATTGTCCTTGTCCCGCCGGCGATGATCGATAAAAGACAAAAAGCCCCGAAATAGCATTCCGGGGCTTTGAAAAAAACGATAAGGCGGCCGCTACTTAACGCCGGCGTTTTTCTCGAACTTGGCCTTCGTGAGCCCAAGGAGGGTGATGAAGACGGCCGGAATCGCCATGTACTCGACGATGCCAGCCATGCTCTCGTCGGTCATCTCTTTGTCGAAAGGGATGGAAATCGAATTGTCGTTGTCGTTCGTGGCGATATAAAGTTCATCCTTTATGAAAGCCATGTAAAACTGGCCTTTGGCCTTGCTCTCAAGGGACATGATTTTCTCCTGAATCTGCGGCGTGAGAAGATAGAAAACCAGTTGCTGATCGCTCGAAAAAACGGCGAATTTCCGATTGAAATTGATATACTCGGTTTCGTATTTGGGAAGGCCGCCGCTGCGCGAAAAATTAAAACCAGATTTCTCGAGAACCTTCAAAACGCCGCCGAAATCGCGGCCGTAGATGAAATGGTACATCGTGCCAACCGCGTAATCGACGTAGTTCGTGCTGGTGTTGCCGTGCCCGTCGCTGCGCTGCTCGCGCCGCTGAAGCTGATAATGGCTTTTCTCAAATTGGATGCCCTTATAGGTCGCCCCCATGTAATTGCGGGTGTAATAACGGTCCGGCGCCGCGAAAAAGCCCGGCTTCATGATGGTTTGGATGGGTAACCCGTTAACGTTATAGGTGGCGTTGGGGAAAAGCTCTTTGTCGATTTCCGCCTGAAGGCGCTTGCTCACCGAACGGATAAAGGAACTCTTCTTCGTTCCGGCGACGACCGCGAGCACGAGGCCCGCGACGGTCAGGATCGTCCCGATGATAAGAAGCGCCGCGTGCTGAGTGAAGAAGACGTAAACAAACAGCAAAGCGACGCCGATAACCAAAAGGGGCCAACCGACCGAATTGAGAACGATGACCTTCTGAAGTCTTACTCTCCGCTCCGCCTCAAAGGTGGAGATAAGTTTTTTTATGGCTTCGCTTTCGTCCATAAAGTGCCTCCTGATGAACAAGAGGCCCCCTCAAAAAGAGGAGGCCAGGGTCGACGAGCGGCTCAGAATTCGATCTTAACGTCTTGGCGCTTGGCTTCCTCAGCCTCGAAGAAGTCGCGTTTGACGAGACGAAGGTGTTTGGCGATGAGGCTCGAAGGGAAGACGACGATGTCTTCGTTATAGACGGTGACGTTGCTGTTGTAGACCCGGCGCGAAGCCTGAAGCTGCTCTTCGACTTCCGCGATCTGATTCTGAAGATTGAGGAAGTTGGTGTTGGCTTTGAGGTCCGGATATTGCTCAGCCACGACGTTGATGGAATCGAAAGCCTTGGTGCAGGCGGCCGAGAAATCGGCTTTTTCCTTCATGGACGCGTCGGAAGAGGGGCGCCGCATGGAGATGACGTTGGCGAGCGTCGTGCTTTCATGCTTGGCATAGCCTTTGACGACGGCGACCTCTTTGGTCAAAAGATCGAACCTTTTGGTAAGGGCCACGTCGATTCCTGAAGCGGCCTCATCGATTTTGATCTGCTCTTTCTTGAGGCGGTTCGAAGTGCGAATCCACCAACTTATGATCGCGATTGCGGCAATCACGACGACGACGATGACGACGATCAAGGCGACGATGCCGCCGTTAATCCCTTCTAAGGCAATCATGGTCATTCCTCCATAGCGCACCTTTGGGCGCTTGAATCCATTATGACGTGAGTTTAGCCTCCCGCAAAGAAAAAAAGCCGCCATGGTCCCAAAAGAGCCGCTTTTGGACCAAAAAAAGCCCCATCCCTAAGGATGAGGCCTTGAAAACCGGATCAGTCGACCCACTCAATGAGGTTGACTTCGGCGTTGTCGCCGCGGCGGCATCCGAGCTTATAAACGCGGACGTACCCACCGTTGCGATCTTTGTACTTCGGACCGATGACGGCGAAGAGTTTGCTCAAAGCCGTCGTGCCCTTTTCGTCGACGGCGATCGGGCGGACGTAGCGGGCCGCCATGCGGCGGGCCGACAAATCGCCTTTCTTCGCGTAGCCGACGAGTCGGGAAGCCAACGTGACGAGGTCTTTGGTGACCCCGCTCGTGACTTCGATTTTGTCATGGGCGATGAGTTCGCTCACGACGTCGCGGAGCATGCCTTTGTTCTTCGAGGGCGTGTAAGCCGTCCTGAAGCGAACGCCGGCCTTGCCGTGAACGTTCTTTCTGCCTTGTGCTGCCATGGTTTTATTCTCCTACATAGTCGCGGAAGTGCAGGCCGATGGAGGCGAGTTTCTCTTTGACTTCTTTGAGCGATTTCTTGCCCAAGTTACGGACCTTCATCATCTCGTCCTCGCTCTTTTGGGTGAGTTCCATGACGGTGCTGATGCCGGCGCGCTTGAGGCAATTGTTGCTGCGGACGGACAGATCGAGTTCCTCGATCAGCATGTCCTGATACTTGTTCTCCTCGGTCTTGACCTCTTCCTTGACGAGTTTGTAATCCTTGACGACTTCGTCAAGTTTGGTGAACTCGCTGAAGTGGGCCACGAGGAGCTGGGCCGCCATCGCCACCGCTTCATGCGGCTTGAGGCTGCCATCGGTGGTGACTTCGAGGGTCAGTTTGTCGAACTTCGAATCGTGTTCGACGCGATCCGGCTCGACGGCGTAGGCGACTTTGACGACCGGGCTGTAGTTCGAGTCGGTGGCGATCACGCCGATGGTGTTGATCTTCCGCTCGGTCTTATTGGCCTCGCTCGTGAAGTAGCCGCGCCCGGTGCCCGCGTAAACGGTCATCTTGATGTGGCCTTCCTTGTTAAGGTGGGCGATCTCGAGATCGGGGTTGACGACGCTGACGAAAGCCGGGAGCTTGAGGTCGCCGGCTTTAAGGACGCCAGGCCCCTGCATTTCGGCTTCTAAGCGCTTGACCTCGCCGCTCTTGTCGTCGATCTTGAGGACAAGGTCCTTAAGGTTAAGGACGATCGCGGTGACGTCTTCCTCAACGCCCGGGATCGCGGTGAATTCGTGACGGACCCCTTCGATTTCGACGGCGAACACGCTGGCGCCCGGAAGGGAAGCCAGGAGAACGCGACGAAGCGCGTTCCCGATCGTGTAGCCGAAGCCTCTTTCAAGAGGGCGGATGACGAAGCGGGCATAACTGTTCTCCTCGTCATTGACGTCGATCGAAAAATCGATCGGCTGGAAGGGGTTGGGGAGCTTAAGCTCCTCGGCTTTTTCTTCGGTATTAGCCATTCTTTAATTCCTCCAATGGATGTCTGTTCCCTGATGCGACTGCGGGGTATTAGCCTCTCGGCCGTTTCGGAGGCCGGCAGCCATTGTGAGGGATCGGGGTCGTGTCCTGGATCACCATGACCTGCAGGCCGACGCTACCCAAGGCGCGGACGGCGCTCTCGCGGCCCGGGCCCGGGCCCTTGACGTCGACGTCGATCTGGCGAAGGCCTTGCTCATAGGCGCTCTTGCCAGCGGCTTCGCCCGCGAGCTGAGCCGCGAACGGGGTGGATTTTTTGGCGCCTTTGTAGCCAAGCGCGCCAGCGCTCGACCAGGCGATCACGTTGCCTTGGACGTCGGTGATCGTGATGATGGTGTTGTTGAAGGTCGAATGGATATGGGCGACGCCCTTGGTGAAGCTGCGCTTCACTTTCTTTTTGCGGGTAGTCGTCCTTTTCGCTTTGGCGCCAGCCGCAGCGGCTGAGCCAGCTTTTTTTTCATCTGCCATTTTGTTTAGCCTCCTATGGTCTAGCCTTTAGTGGCTTCCTTCTTGTTGGCGATGGTCTTTCTCTTGCCCTTGCGGGTGCGAGCGTTGGTCTTGGTGCGCTGACCGCGGACCGGAAGGCCTCTTTTGTGGCGCAAACCACGGTAGCAGCCGATTTCCTCGAGCCGCTTGATATTGAGGGCGACTTCGCGGCGGAGATCGCCTTCGGTCTTGTACTTGGCGGTCTCGGCGCGGATGGCGACGAGCTGCTCATCGGTCAGGTTCTTGACCCGGATGTCTTCGCTCACGCCGGCGTCTTTGCAGATCTTCTTGGCGATCGAGGGGCCGATTCCGTAAATATAGGGAAGAGCCGCGACGATGCGTTTCTCATTGGGGATATCAATCCCGACAATACGTGCCATATTCTTTGTTTTCTCCTAAAATCATCCCTGTCTCTGCTTGTGCTTCGGATTCGGGCAGATGCACATAACGACACCATGCCGGCGGATGATTTTGCACTTATCGCAGATGGGTTTCACAGACGGTCTTACTTTCATAGCGTTAATCTCCTTTTAACGGAAGCTTCGTGGCTTCCCTCAGTTCTTGTAACGGAACGTGATGCGCCCGCGTGTTAAATCATACGGTGAGAATTGGACGGTGACCCGATCGCCGGGGAGAATGCGGATGAAGTGCATCCGAATTTTGCCCGAAACGCAGGCTAGAACCACCGCTCCATTAGCCAGTTTCACCTTGAACATGGCGTTGGGTAACGTCTCCAACACCGTGGCTTCGACTTCAAGCGCCTCTTCTTTAGCCAATAGCGTTATCTCCTTTCATTCATAGTTTCGTCAATATCTCATAGCCGTCTTTGGTGACGACTAGGGTATTCTCGTAATGGGCGCTGGGCTTCCCGTCTTTGCTGAGGGTGGTCCAGCCGTCCTTGAGGGTCCGGAGCTTGTTCGAACCCATCATGACCATCGGCTCGATCGCAAGGGTCATGCCTTCGCGAAGGACCGGCCCCGTCCCCGCTTCCCCGTAATCGGGGATGTAGGGGTCTTCGTGCATCTCGCGCCCAATGCCGTGCCCCGTGTATTCGCGGGGCGTGCTGTAACCGTTGCTTTCGGCGGTTTCCTGGATCGCGTGCTCGACATCGCCGAGGCGAACGCCTTCCTTGACGTGGGAGACCCCGTTCCAGAAGCATTGCTCCGTCACTTTGACGAGACGCAGTTTTTCTTCCGGGCAAATCCCCACGGCGTACGTGCGACAGGCATCGCCTTGGTAACCGTTCAGCTCGGCGGTGACGTCGAGTGAGACGATATCCCCGTCCCGCAGGATCTTGCGATCGCTCGGGATGCCGTGGACGAGCACCTCGTTCACGGAGGCGCAGATGGCTTCGGGGAAACCACCGTAGCCTTTGCTTGAGGGGTTGGCCCCCGCGCCTCGGATGACCTCCTCGGCCTTCTTGGAGAGCGTAAGCGTGCTGACGCCGGGCTTCACCATGGGTCCGACGACGTCGAACACCTTGGCGACGACGGCTCCGGCTTTTCGCATGAGCTCAACTTCGCGCGGCGACTTGATGATGATCATTCGCTGACGTTGAGGAGCGTTCGCAGTTCCTCGAAGAGTTTGTCGCTGCCCACCATGCCATCGAAGTCATGGAGGAGGCCTTTCCCCTTATAGAAAGATAGAAGCGGCGCGGTGCTCTTGTAGTAATTGGCGAGGCGGACTTTGAAACTCGCCTCGTTGTCGTCCTTCCGCTGGATGAGCGGGCTTCCGCAGCGGTCGCACACGCCCTCTTTCCTCGGCTTCATGGAAACGACGTTGTAACTGGCGCCACACTTGGGGCAAACCCGCCTTCCGCCGATGCGGCGGACGAGTTCCTCGTCGGGGGCGGAGATGTTGATGACGAGCCCGACCTTCCGGCCGATCTCCTCACCCATCTTCTCAAGGGCTTCGGCCTGCGGAAGGGTCCGCGGGAAGCCGTCGAGGATGTATCCGGCGGCGCAATCGTCTTTCGATAACCGCGCCTTCACGATCGCGACGGTGAGTTCGTCGGGGACGAGATCGCCCTTTTCGATGATGGCTTTGACTTGGCTCCCCAGTTCGCTCCCCGAGGATATTTCCTCGCGGAACATGTCGCCCGTCGAAATATGGGGAAGCTTGAACGCCTGCTCCAATTTGACGGCCTGGGTGCCTTTGCCCGCGCCCGGCGGGCCCATGAGTATGATATTAAGCATGCTTTAGATGCCCTCCTGAACTTCCTCGAAGGACTTGCCCGCAAGCAGGCCGTCGATCTGGGAATTGATTTCGAGCGCGACGCCGACGACGATGATGAGCCCCGTGCCGCCCATCGCCAGGGACGTATCCCCGTCGAAGACGTTCGAGATGACGAGAATCACCGGGAGCGCGCTGATGGCGGCCAGCGCCATGGCGCCGATGAAGGTGACCCGGTTAAGGACCTTCCCGACGTAACGTTCGGTTTCCTTGCCCGGACGGATGCCCGGGATGTAGGAGCCGTTCTTTTGGAAGTTATCGGCCAACTGCTCCGGATCGATCTCCATCTCCGCGTAGAAGAAGGCGAAGGCGATGATGAGGGCGACGTAGATGAGCAAGCCCCAATCCATCTTCCAGGTCGCCCCATTGAACCACTGCATGGTCCAGGTCTCGTTGTAATTGAAGATCTTGAGCCATTCGGCGTTGGCGGCGTCGCTCGAGATGAACGAGGCCACGACCGCCGGAGCGGACATGATGGAAGCGGCGAAGATGACCGGGATGACGCCGCCGGAGTTGACCTTGATCGGAAGGAAACTCGCGCGGGCCATCGATTGGCCGCCGCCTTTATTCGCGTGCTGGACCGGGATTTTGCGCTTGCTGAGCTCGATGAACACCACGAACCCTGTGATGAGCACCAGGGCGAGGATGTAGAGAGCGAACTGGAAGGCGCCTCGGACCATCGCGGAAGAGGCTTGCTGCGTGTTGTCGCTGATGTATTTGACCCAACTGCCCTTGATCTGGGTCGGGAGGGAACGGACGCATCCGGCGAAAATGATGACCGAAATGCCGTTTCCGATGCCTTTCTCGGTGACTTGGTCGCCGAGCCACATGGTGAGCATGGCGCCCGCCAAGAGGACGGTGACGATATAGGCGTAGGTCCAAAAGGCCGCCCCGCCCGTCGTCGAGAGGGTGATCGTGATGTATTTGCTGTTCTCCATCGTGCGGATGATGCCGTAGCCTTGAACCGCTCCTAGAAGCAATGTGAGGTAACGGGTCGCCATCTCGATCTTCTTGCGGCCGTACTCGCCTTGCTTGCTGAGTTCGGTGAGGGCCGGGAGAACGTCCTTCTGCAGGAGCTGGATGATGATCTGCGCCGTGATGTAAGGCGAAACGCCTAACGCGAACACGGAGAAATTGGAGAGCGCGCCGCCGCCAAGCAGGTCCATGAGGGCCAGCGTGGAGCCGCTGTTCGTGAGTTCGGCCAGTTTGTCTTCGTTGACATTGACGCCCGGAACGTAGATCTGCGCCCCGATGCGGAGAACGAAAAGCACCATGACCGTGAAGAAAATACGGTTGACGAGCTCTTTGTTTTTGAAGATTGCGGCGAACTTTTTCATTTACTTGACGACCTTAGCGGTCCCGCCTTTTTCCTCGATGGCTTTTTTGGCCGAAGCGCTGAAAGCGCTGGCCTCGACATCGAGTTTGACAGTGAGCGTGCCTTTCCCAAGGATTTTAATCCCATCGAGGGCATTTTTCACTAAGCCACTGCTGATAAGCGTGGTGGCGTCGACTTTCTCGCCGGCCTTGAAGCCGTTAAGATCGCCGAGGTTGACGATGGCGAAGTTCTTCTTCGAGACGTTCTTGAAGCCGAACTTCGGAAGACGGCGGGCCAGCGGCATCTGGCCGCCTTCGAAGCCGTGCTTCTTGGTGTGGGCGTGGGCGCCTTGGCCTTTCTGGCCTTTGCCGGCGGTCTTGCCGTTTCCGGATCCGAGGCCTTGGCCGCGACGGAAGTGCTTTTCGCGAGCGCCTTCGTTGACGACTAGATTGTGTAATTCGGCAGCCATGGTTATTTGCCTCCTTCAATCGGTTTGGCGACCGGAGCCGCGGCCGGTTTGTCGGCGGGCTTGGCCTGCCCCTGAACGGGAGCCGGTTTGTTGAACCGAGGGCGATTCGGATAATATGGGCGGCTCTGGCCATGGAAATCCTGGTGGAACGGCTTGGCCGGCGCCACGGGGGTCGGATGCATGGCTTTAATCTCCTCGGGGGTCTTGAGTCCACGGAGGACCATGACGGTGTCATAGTTCTGAAGGCTCATAAGGCCGGCGTGGGTGGCCCGGATGACGTTGATCGGGGTCCGGGAGCCATAGACTTTGGAATAGACGTTCTTGACGCCCGCGAGCTCAAGGATCGCGCGGACGGCCCCGCCGGCGATGATGCCGGTGCCGGCCGGAGCCGGTTTAAGGAAGACGCGCGTGTTGCCATAGGCGCCGGTGACGGCGTGGGCGATGGTGCCTTTCGTGACTTTGAGGGAGAACATTTGCTTCTTCGCGGCCACGAGGGCTTTCTTGATGGCGTCGGGCACCTCGCCGCTCTTGCGGAGGGCGAAGCCGTATTTGCCTTTGCCGTCGCCGATGACGAGCAATGCGTCGAAACGCATGTGCTTGCCGCCTTTGACGACGCGGGATATGCGGTTGATGTCGACGACGCGCTCGAGGTATTCGTCTTCGCCGCGGCGATATCCGCCGCGACCTCCGCGACGCTCGCCCGGACGGCCGCGATGGTCGCCGAACTTGCGATCGCCCGGACGTCCCGAACTGGCGGAGCCGTGAGGCTCATAGCGCGGATTGCCCGTGCGCGGGGCGGCGTTAGGTTTGTTGGCGGAGACGGCGCCGGCGGCTTGGGCCGGGGCGCTCTTCTGCGCCGGGGCGGCAGTGACTACTTTGTTTTCTTCCATGTTTGCTATCTCCACTTTAGAAGAGGAGCCCTCCTTTCCGCGCGGCGTCCGCTAAGGCGGCCACGCGGCCGTGATAGAGGTAGCCAGCTCGGTCAAAGACCACTTTCGAGATCTTCTTCGCGACGGCTTTCTTAGCGAGGTCGGCGCCGACGAGGGCGGCGGCTTCGCAATTGCCGCCGCTAGCGAGTTTCAGTTGCGTCGAGCCGCTGGAGACGAGGGTGACCCCTTTAAGGTCATCGACGATCTGGGCCTCGATGTTCTTGTTGCTTCGGAAGACGACTAGACGCGGGCAAGCCGCGGTTCCGCTCACCTTCTCGCGAACGCGAGCGTGGCGGCGGGAGCGAACGGTCGCTCTGGACTCTTTTTGAATCATGTGCTTTCGTCCTCCTTATTTCTTCGCGCCCGCGCTGGCGGTCGTGGCGGCGCGTTTGCCGACTTTCTTGATGAGGCGCTGGCCCTTGAAGTGAACGCCCTTGTTCCCATAGACGTCCGGACGATGCGAATCGTAGATGAGGGCGGCCGTCTGGCCAACCTCCTGCTTGTCGCATCCCTCGACGAGGATGTGGGTTTCGTCCGGGCAGCTGATCTTGGTGTACTTGCCGACCGGGCTAACCTCGATCGTGTGCGAGTAGCCAAGGAACATGCTGACGGCTTGGCCCTTCATTTGGCAACGGTAGCCGGTGCCGGAGACCTCGAGTTCTCTCTTGAAGCCTTCCGCGACGCCTTTGACGGCGTTGAGAAGGAGGGCGGTCGTGGTCCCATGGCTTTCGAAGCCCTGCTTGCCCCCCTCTTCTTTGACGATGGGGGCGAGGTGGGCGACGCCGTCTTTCACCTCGACGCTGACGTCAGAAGGTATTCTGACGCTTACTTCGCCTTTGGTTCCTTTGACGGTTGCGACGCCATCTTTGATCTCAAAGCTGACGCCAGAGGGGATAGAGACGGGTTTAAATCCGATACGTGACATATTCTTCTATTCTCCTATTGATTACCAAACGTAGCAGATGACTTCTCCGCCGACTTTGGCCTTGCGGGCCTCGGCGTCGGTGAGCAAGCCTTTGCTCGTTGAGATGATCGCGATGCCTAATCCGCCAATGACGCGAGGGAGTTTGTTCGCTTCCACGGTCACGCGAAGGCCAGGTTTCGAGATGCGGCGGAGGCCGTTGATGACTTTTTCGCCAACGGGTCCGTATTTGATGGTGAGCGTGAGTTGCTTCTTCGCGCCCTCCCCATCGGTCGCGACGGCTGAGAGGAAGCCTTCTTTATGAAGGATCTCGGCGATCGCGTTCTTCATTTTGCTATAAGGCATGGAGACCGTGTCGTAATGGAGCGCGTTGGCGTTCCGAATGCGGGTCAGCATGTCGGCGATTGGATCTGCGTTCATGTTGTTGGATCTCCTTTCCTTACCAAGACGCTTTCGTCATGCCCGGGATCTGGCCCTTGTGGGCAAGCTCGCGGAGGCAGATGCGGCATAAGCCGAATTTGCGGATGACGCCGTGGACGCGGCCGCATCTCTTGCAGCGAGTGTACTCGCGGGTCGAGAACTTCTGCGGGCGGGACGCCTTGACTTTCAGACTTGTTTTAGCCATTTTCCATTGTCCTCCCTTTTATTTGCGGAACGGCATGCCCATCTTGTCGAGAAGGGCGAAGCACTCCGCGTCCGTGTTCGCGGTGGTCACCATGACGATGTCCATGCCGCGGATCTTCGAGACCTTGTCGTAATCGATCTCCGGGAAGATGAGTTGCTCTTTGACGCCGAGCGTGTAGTTGCCGTGTCCGTCGAAGGAGTTCTTGCTGACGCCGCGGAAATCGCGGACGCGCGGAAGCGAGATCGAGACGAGTTTGTCATAGAACTCGTACATGCGCAAGCCGCGAAGGGTGACTTTGCAGCCGATCGACTGCCCCTGACGGAGCTTGAAGGTGGCGATGCTCTTTTTGGCCTTGGTGATGACCGGGTGCTGACCGGTGATCGTGGCGAGCTCGGCCACGCTGTCCTCGAGGGCTTTGGCGTTTTGGGTGGCGTCGCCGACGCCGATGTTGATGACGATTTTCTCAAGGCGCGGGCATTGCATGACGCTCGTGTATTTGAATTCCTTGACGAGGGCCGGAACGACTTCCGTCTTGAACTTCTTGATGAGGCGGTTCTCGTAGCGGTTAGGGTTTTCAGCGGCTTTCTTGACCGCCTTTTTCTCAACCGGCTTCTCCGCTTTCGGGGCGGGTTTGGCCACGGCCTTGGGGGCCTCGGCCTTTTTCTCCGCGGCCTTCGGGGCTTTTGGAGCGGCGGCCTTTTTCACGGCCGCCTTCTTCGCGGGGGCTTTCGCCGCGGCGGTTTTCTTGATTTCTTCTGCCATGGTGATTGCCTCCTTCATTTATCGATGGCCTCGCCGCTTTTCGCGACGCGGACCTTCTCGCCATTGACGATTTGGATGTGGACCCGGGTGGCTTTCTTGGTCTTCGGGTCGATCAGCGCGACTTTGCTCGCGGGGAAGGGAACGTACATGTCGACGATGGAGCCTTCCGGGGTGCCCTGAGTGGGTTTCCGATGCTTTTTGTGGACGTTGATGCCCTCGACAACGACTTTGTTGAGTTTCGGGTAGACCACTTGGACCAAACCCGTCTTTCCTTTGTCTTTGCCGGAGAGGACGATCACTTTGTCGCCTTTTTTGATGTTCATGCCTTTCCCTCCTTAGAGAACCTCGACCGCCAACGAGACGATCTTCATGTAGCCTTTGTCGCGAAGCTCGCGGGCGACCGGTCCGAAGACGCGGGTGCCGAGCGGGTTGCCGTCGGCGTCGATGAGGACGATCGCGTTATCGTCGAAGGCGATGAGCGAGCCATCCTTTCTCTGGACGGCTTTCTTGACGCGGACGATGACGCCCTTGACGACTTGGCTCTTTTTGACTTTGCCGTTAGGGATCGCGTCCTTGACGGCGCAGGTGACGATGTCGCCTAAGCTCGAGGATTTGCGGTGACTTCCGCCGTACTGACGGAAGATGCGGACCTTGCGGGCGCCGGAGTTGTCGGCCACGACCAGATTTGTTTCGTTCTGAACCATGCTGACGCCTCCTTATTCCTTTTCGACGGGGGCCTCGGCGGCCGCCGGCTCTTTCGCGGGGGCGGCCTCGGGGGCCTTCTCCTCGACTTTGATTTCTTTGTCTGAGCCCTCTTTGGTCTCAAGCTCGGCCTCCACGGCTTCGCTGGTGGCCTGAACGGGGGCTTTCTTGTCGATGCTGATGAGGCGGAAGCGCTTGGTCTTGCTGATGGGGCGGCAAGCCATGATGGTCACGACGTCCCCGACCTTAGCCTCGTTCTTCTCGTCATGCGCGTAATACTTCTTCGAATATCCGACCCGTTTCGCGTAGAGGGGGTCGTTCCGCTTGGTCGAGACGGTTACCGCGATCGTTTTGTCGTTCTTGGCACCGGTGACGACACCCTGCAGGGTGTTACGATGATTTCTTTCCATTTGGGACTCCTTCCTTTACTTCTTTTTGGCGGCTTTGGCTTTTGGGGCCGGTTTGGCTTCCTTGGCCTTGGGCTCCGGGATTTGGAGCTCACGCTGCCGCTTGACGGTTTCGGCTTTCGCGATGTCCTTGCGGACGCCGCGAACCTGTTCGGCGTGCTCGAGCTGCCCCACCGCTTTCTTGCGGCGAAGCTCGAAGAGCTGCTGTTTGAGATCCGCGATTTTGAGGTCGAGGTCTTTGGGGGACAGCTCCCTGAATTCTTTGATTTCCATAGGCTATTCCCCTTTCTTCCCTTCGGATTTGGGAGCCGCCTCGGAGGAAGCGGCCTCGCCCGGAGCCGGCTCGTTTCCGGTGTCGGAGACGGTCTCGGTTTGGGTTTCGTCCTCAGCCTTGATCTCGTCGAGGGACGATTCGTGCTGGGATTCCATCTTGGCTTTCTCGGCCTCGCTGAGGGCCTTGGTCCTCTTGACGACTTTGGTGGTGATCGGAAGTTTGAATCCGGCCATATGAAGGGCTTCCTTCATCTTATCCTCGGCGATTCCGCCGATTTCGAACATGATTTTGCCTTCTTTGACGACGGCGACCCAACCTTCGGGGTTGCCTTTGCCCGAGCCCATACGGACCTCGGCCGGCTTCTTGGTCTTCGCCATCTGCGGGAAGATCCTGATCCAGATTTTCCCGGCCCGGTCGGTATAACGGGCCAGAACGATACGAGCGGCTTCGATTTGGTGATCGGTGATGTAGGCCCCTTGGAGGGCCTGCAAACCGTACTCGCCGAAGTCGACCGTGGTGGCGCCTTTGGCATGCCCCTCATGCGAGAGGCCGTGCGGGCGGCGGTATTTAACGCGTTTTGGCTGCAGCATTGTCTCTGCCTCCTTGGTAATTGCCCTTGGCCGCGGGGGCCCTCTCCCCGTCGTCTTTCTGGACGCCTTTGTTGGTGGCGCGGCAGATCCAGACCTTCACGCCGATGCGGCCATAGGTTGTCGCGGCGTCGACGTGGGCGTAGTCGATGTCGGCGCGGAGGGTCTCAAGGGGCACGACGCCCTCCTTGTAACCTTCGCGACGGGCGATTTCAGCGCCGCCTAAGCGGCCTTGGCACTGAGTGCGGCAGCCGCGGGCCCCGGCTTTGCGGATCCTTTGCAAGGCTTTCTTCTGGGTGCTGCGGAAGCTTTGGCGGTTTTCGAGTTCGCCGGCGATCCATTTGGCGATGAGCGTCGCGTCGAGATCCGGGTTCTTGACTTCGACGATGTCGATCTTGAGCGTTCCGCTCTTGACGATCTTGCCGAGTTCCTTCCGAATGCGGGCGATGTTGGTTCCGTCCTGCCCGATGACGACGCCCGGACGGGCGACGTAGGCGGTCACGGTGACGTTGTGGCCTTTGTCGGTCTTGACGCGACCGATGTCGATATGGCTCACCATCGCGTCCTTGAGTTGCGGTTCAAGGTAATTGCGGATGGCGATGTCCTCGCAAAGGAGGGGTCCGTAGTCTTTCTTCGACGCGAACCAATTGGATTCCCAGTCCCTGTTGACTCCGATGCGGAAGCCAACGGCATTAATTTTCTGTCCCATGCGATTACTCCCTTTCCTTAACCACGACTCTGATGTTCGCCATTCTCTTGATGATCGGCGATCCGCTGCCTTTGGCCCGTGGGATGAATCTCTTCATCCTGACGCCATCGGAGGCTTGGATCTCGGCGACGTAGAGACGGCTTTCGTCGAGGCCGAAGTTGTTGGTCGCGTTGGCGGCGGCGCTCTTGATGAGTTTGCCTACGGGCGCGCAGGCGGCGCGGTTGACCCTGTGCAAGAGGGCCAAGGCGTCCTTGACGTCCTTGCCGCGGACGATGTCCACCACAAGGCGAACCTTGCGCGGGGTGACGCGGACGTCGCGAGCGAACGCGACGGCTTCCTTGACGGCCGGTTTCTCAACCTTCGGCTCCACGGGTTTCTCAACCTTCTTTTTGGCAGCCTTCTTCTCGGTTTCGGGAGCGGCTACGACTTTCTTTTCTTCTTTGGTTTTGGCCATAACGCTCTCCTTTACTTCTTGGCGGCCGCAGCGGCCTGATCGCCTAAGTTGTTGCCATGGTGTCCGCTGAAGGTGCGGGTCGGGGCGAATTCGCCTAATTTGTGGCCGACCATATCCTCGGTGACGAAGACGGTGATGTGTTCCTTGCCGTTATAGACGGCGAAGGTCTGCTCGACGAAAGCGGGATAGATCGTCGAACGGCGGGACCAGGTCTTGATGACCTCTTTCTTGCCGCTCTTCTGAAGCGCTTCTACCTTCTTGAGAAGGTAAGCGTCCACGAACGGTCCTTTTTTGCTTGAACGTGACATGTTCTATCTCCTTTCCTTATCTATCGTTTTTCCGACGGGTGATCAGCCTGGTCGAATTCTTCTTCGCGCGACGGGTCTTGACGCCCTGGCACTTCTTGCCCCACGGGGTACGGGGAGCGTCGCGGCCGACCGGGCACTTGCCTTCGCCGCCGCCGTGCGGGTGATCGCAGGGGTTCATCGCGAAGCCGCGGACCGTCGGGCGGATGCCCATATGGCGTTTCTTGCCGGCCCGGCCGATGTTGACCAGATTGTAATCCTGATTGCCGACGATGCCGATGGTGGCGCGGCAGCCTTCCAGGACTTTGCGGGTTTCCCCGGAGGCGAGGCGGATGGTCACGTAGCCGCCTTCGCGGCCAAGGACCTGAGCGCTCGTTCCGGCGGCGCGGCACATTTGCGCGCCTTTGCCCGGTTGAAGCTCGATGTTATGGACCGCGGTGCCATCGGGGATGCTCTTGAGCGGGCAGCAGTTGCCGATCTTGATATCCGTGGCCTCGCCGTTCACGATCGTGTCGCCGACCTTGAGGCCGACCGGCTCGATGATGTAGCGTTTTTCGCCGTCCGCGTAGCACACAAGGGCGATGAAGGCGCTGCGGTTAGGATCGTATTCGATCGCCTTGACCGTCGCCTTGATGCCGTCTTTGCGGCGGACGAAGTCGATGATTCGGTAGCGGTTCTTGTTTCCGCCGCCGATATGGCGGCAGGTGATGCACCCCTGATTGTTACGGCCGCCGGAGTGTTTCTTCGGGGCGAGCAGTGACTTTTCAGGAGTGGCTTTGGTGATGTCCGCGTAGGAGAGGGTCGTCATTTTGCGGCGGCTCTTCGTGTACGGGCGATATGATTTGATTGCCATTTTCTTTCTCCTATAGTGGATTCTTTACGGACTTATTGCGGTTCGATGGTGGTTCCTTACTCTTTGAAGAGATCGACCGCGTTGCCTTCGGCGAGCGTGACGACCGCTTTCTTGAAGCCTGAGACGGAGCCTTTGTACTTGCCGCCCCTCGACTTCTCTTTGGCGCGCTGATTCACGATGTTGACCTGGAGAACCTTGGCGCCGTAGAGGCGTTGGAAGGCTTCCTTGATTTCGATCTTGTTGGCGCCGTCCTTGACCCTGACGGTCACTTTGTTGGCGTTTTGGAGTTGAGCCATGCTCTTCTCGGTGATGCGCGGATCCTTGATGACCTCGTAATCGTGGGCGAGGGGGGCGGCGAAGACGACTTTCTTCTCTTCGGCTTTCGCCTCTTCCTTCTTGACTTCTTTTTTGGCCGGGGCCTTTTTGGCTTTCTCGGCTTTCGGAGCCTCTTCGACGGCGGCTTCGACTTTCTTTTCTTCGGCCATTAGCGGAGACCTCCTTCGATGACTTTGACCTCGTCCTTGCCGACGAGCAGGTTTTGGGCGTTCACCACGTCATAGACCGAGACGTTGTTGGCGGAGACGACTTTGACGTTGGCGATGTTCCCGACCGAGAGGACGAAGTTCTCGTCAGAGGGGGCGGCGACCACGAGGGTCTTGCCTTTGAGCCCGAGTTTGTCGAGATCGGCTTTGACGGCCTTGGTCGAGATCTTCGCGACTTTGAAGCTGTCGACGACGATCAGGCCCTTGACGGCCTTTTGGCTCAGGACGGTCTTGAGCGCGAGCGCGTAAGCTTTCTTATTCTGCGAGATGGCGTAGTTCTGATTGCCATCCGGTCCGAAGACCTTGCCGCCGCCGACCCAAATCGGGCTGCGGCTGCTTCCGGCGCGGGCGCGGCCCGTGCCTTTCTGCCTCCATGGTTTCTTGCCGCCGCCGCTCACTTCGTGCCGCTTTTTGGTTTTGGCGGTCGCCTGACGGGCGTTGGCTCTTTCGGTCAAGATGGCGTCAAGCACCGCTTGGCGGTTGTCGTCCTTGATTTTGAAGACATCCTTGGAGAGGGAAACCTTGCCAGCGTCTTCGCCGGCGAGGGTGACGACCGGGAATTCGAACGATTTCGTTTCAGCCATGGTCGTTATTCTCCTTTCTTCTCTTCGGCCTTCGGGGCTTCCGCGGCGGGCGCGGCTTGCTCTTCGGCTGCTTTCTTATCGGCCTCGGCCTTGGCGGCTTCGGCGGCTATTTTGGCTTGTTCGGCTTCGGCCGCGGCCTTTTTGGCGGCCTCATCGGCGGCTTTCTTGGCCGCCTCTTTCTTCGGAAGGTCGATCAACTCCTTGACTTCCGGCTTCCGGAATTGGGCCAGGACGGCGCTGCGAAGCATGACGATCGATCTCTTGGCGCCGGGAACGCACCCTTTAATAAGGATGTAGCCCTTTTCGGCGTTGCTCTCGACGACGGTGAGGTTGAGCAAGGTGCATTGCTCCGGTCCCCAGTGACCCGACATTCTCTTGCCGGGAAGGACGCGGTTGTTGTCGCGGCCGTTATTGGCGAGCGAGCCGATCTGGCGGTGATAGCCGCTGCCGTGGCCTTTCGGGCCGATGTGCATGCCGTATTTGGCGATGGTGCCGCTGTAGCCATGGCCCTTGGTGGTGCCGATGACGTCGACGACTTCGCCGGCTTTGAAGATGTCGCAGGCGATGTTTTCGCCGATGTTCTTGGCGTAAATCTCGTCGCCTCGAAGTTCGTATAGGTGCTGCTTTGGCGAAACGTTGGCTTTCTTATAAATGCCCATTTCGCATTTGTTGGCGTGGCGTTCGGCTTTGTCTTCGTAGCCGACTTGGAGAGCTTCGTATCCGTCTTTTTCTTTGGTCTTCTTCGCCACGATGGCGTTGGGAAGAACCTCAATGACGGTGACCGGGTACATGGTCCCGTCGGCGGCGAAGACCTCGGTCATGCCCATTTTTCTTCCAATGATGGATTTCATGATTGTGGTCCTCCTTTATAACTTGATGTCGATATCGACGCCGCTGGGGAGATCGAGTCTCCGCAACGTCTCGACCGTCTCTTTGGTCGGATTGACGATGTCGATCAATCTCTTGTGAGTGCGGATTTCGAATTGCTCGCGGCTATCCTTGTACTTGAAGGTAGCGCGCAAGATCGTGTAGACCTGCTTCTCAGTCGGCAAGGGGATCGGCCCCACCACACTGGCTCCGGTCTTCTTCGCCGCGTCGATGATTTTCTCGACGGCAAGGTCTAGGATCTTGTGATCGTAGGCTTGCAAGCGAACCCGGATGACTTTTTCTTTCGCCATGAATTATCCTCCTTCGTGATTTTCTTCAGGCTTCTGGCCATTTGCTCGACGCGAGTTCCCTGACCGAATCGGTATAGCGACAACGCTTACCGGTGTGTCAGCAACATCGCGCTTCCACGCAAACGCCAGCGACGAAAACTATATCCCCCGCGTGCGTGCCCGTCAACGGAAATCTTAGCCAAAATATCGATAGTTATTAAAGAAATAGCCGATTGCGAACCATGGGTGGAGAATAAAGGCCGATGCCCTGTGGTTTTTGCCATTTTATTGTGCATGATGCACAAAGTTTTATAAAATATGGTTGTCAAAAATGGGTTTTGGCAAGGCAATCGAAAAAGAACTGAGGCGAGGGAACGCTAGCCCTACCGGTCAAGGCCCTTCTCTTTGGCTTTCAAGAGTCCTTTGGCGTATGTGTATTTGCAACCGCAGTAAAGTTGATTATAGAGACCGTAATGAATCCGCATCTCTCTGCCGACGTCGATGCCCTTGTTCTTCTTGTAGTCGCTATAAAAATAACGGGTCCGTTGATGGGTCGCCTCCAATTCGGCTCCGATCCGGTTGAGGACCTGAGAGTCCTTTTGGCGGGAGATCGTCATGACGGTCGAAAAGAAGCCGTAACCGTTTTTCTCCGCGAAATCATAGGCTTCGCCCATGCGTTTCCGGTAGCAGATGAAGCAGCGTTCCTGACCTTCCGGCAAGGAGGCGAAAGGCTGCAGGTCTTTGTTGTAGCCCTCGTTATCGTAGGGAGTGACGATGAGCTTCACGTCATAGCCGTAATCGCGTTTGAAGAAACCAAGGAATTTCCTAAGTTCGTCCAAACGGCGGAGATATTCGCTTTGCGGATAGATGTTGGAGTTGTTGAAAAAGACCGTAACGTCGAAATGCGGGCAAAGGAAAGCCAAAGGAAAGCAACTGCAAGGCCCGCAGCAGGCGTGGAGAAGGAGAGAAGGCTTCTTATCGTTTGGCAAAGAAGCGATGATCTCGAGGCTTTTCTTGTAGTAATTGATATAGGTCTGCGGCATCCTAGTCCTCGCTGTTATGGGAATAATCGTATTTCCCGTAAATGAACATGCCATCGCCGAAAGAGAAAAAGCGGTAGCGGTCCTTGACGGCTTCATTATAGCAATGCAAAGTCCACCTGCGGCCCATGAAGGCCGAAACCAGCATCACAAGGGTGCTCTTGGGAAGATGGAAGTTGGTGATGAGGGCGTCCACCGCCTTATACTCGAAACCCGGCTGGATGAAGATGTTCGTGGCCTCGTCGCTGGCTTCGTAGAATTTCCCCTCTTTCGCGAATTCGGCCTCCATGGTGCGGACGGAGGTCGTGCCGACCGCGATGATGCGGCGGCCTTCCGCTTTGGCCAGATTGAGCCTTTCGGCGGCTTCTTTGGAAACGTCGAAGGTCTCGCTGTGCATCACGTGGTTCTTGGTGTCCTGGACTTTGACGGGTCGGAAAGTGCCTAGGCCGATGTTGAGCGTGATGTCGACGATCTCCACGCCAATCTTTTTTATTTTGTCGATGAGTTCCGGGGTGAAATGGAAACCCGCGGTCGGGGCGGCGGCCGAGCCGGGGACTTTGGCGTAGACGGTCTGATAATCGTTGTTGTCGGCGACCTGTTTCTTGATATAGGGCGGAAGCGGCATCTGACCGAGCCGCTCGAGGACTTCGAGGAAGATGCCTTCGTAATGGAACTCCATGTGGCGGATGCCTTCGGGAAGGACCTTTACGCAAAGGCAGGTCAGCGATCCGTCGCCGAACGAGCAGACGGTTCCTTCTTTGACCGAGTGGGCGTTGCCGAGCAGGCACTCCCAAACATCGCCATGGACCTGATGGAGGAGCAGAACCTCCACTTTCCCGTGGGTGTCGAGTTTCTCTCCCACGAGGCGGGCGGGTATGACCTTGGTGTTGTTGCGGACCATGACGTCGCCTTTACGGAGATAATCGACGATATCGAAGAATTTCCTGTGCTCGATCGTCCGATGCTCACGGTCGATGACCATAAGTTTGCTTTCGTCGCGCTTAGGAAGCGGATTCTGGGCGATAAGCTCCTGCGGAAGCGGAAAATCGAAAAGACCGATGTCCATTTTAAAAACCCCTTTCGTCGCCGTACTTGGCGAGAACTTCGTCCTTGAAGGCCCTGAAGCGATCCTCTTGGATGGCAAGACGCGCCTCTTCCATGACGCGGACGAGAAAGCGGATGTTGTGGATTGAGTTAAGACGCTTGCCGAACTCCTCCCCCCTCATCTGCAGATGATGGAGATAAGCCCTGGAATAATTCCGGCAGGTATAGCAATCGCACTCCGGGTCAAGCGGGGCGAAATCGTCTTTGTATTGGGCCCCTTTGATGTTGACGCGACCCTGTGAGGTCATCAAAGCCCCATGGCGGGCGATCCGGGTCGGAAGCACGCAGTCGAACATGTCGACGCCGCGCTCGACGCCGCCCAAGATGTAATCCAGCGAGCCGACGCCCATAAGGTAACGAGGTTTGTCGTTTGGCAAATAGCGGACCGCGTCCTCGACCATCCGAAAGCAAACGTCCTTGGGCTCGCCGATGGAGGTTCCGCCGATCGAATACCCAGGGAAATCCATCGCCGCGAGCCTTTTGGCGCACATCTCCCGCAAATCGCGGAAAGCCCCGCCTTGCACGATGCCAAAGAGCGCCTGCTCGCCATCGGCGTGGGACTTTAAGCCCCGTTCGGCCCATCGGAGGGTGCGCAAAGTGCTGTCTTCGGCGTATCCGTGATCGGCCGGATAGGGGATGCACTCGTCAAAGGACATGATGATGTCGGCCCCCAAGCTCTCTTCTATTTTCATGACCGATTCGGGGGTGAAGAGCTCCTCGTCGCCGTTGAAGTCGTTGCGGAAACTGACCCCCTCCTCGCTTATCTTGCGCAGGCTTTTGAGGGAAAAGACCTGAAATCCGCCGCTGTCGGTAAGGATGGGGCCCGGGTAATTCATGAATTTATGAAGGCCGCCAGCCTTATGGACGATTCGTTCGCCCGGGTGGAGATGAAGGTGATAGGTGTTGGCCAAAATGACGCCGACGCCCAAGGATTTAAGCTCCTCGGGGCTCAGGCATTTGACCGTGGCTTCGGTGCCGACTGGCATGAACATCGGCACTTCGACGTCCCCGTGCGGCGTGTGCAAAACGCCATATCGGGCCCCGGTGTCTTTGTCAATGTGTTTTATCTCTAGATAAAATCCCTTCGCCATAGCGGTGTAATTCTAAGACCTGAAGGCCCTATAAGCAAATCACCATTTCACCCCGGCGTGGCGGGATGGCCCCAAAGCGGCCATGAACCCTTTGTTGCGAATAAGAGCCAGCATAAGCGCATAGGCGGCGACGACGACCGAGGCTTCCCCGAGTCCTACGTAAGCGACATTGGCCCAATAAGGGAGACCCAGCAGCCACGTAAGCTCCCCAGCGACGATGAAAGCGTTAAAGACGATGGGGTAAAGGCAGCCAACCGCCAAGCGCGGCGAGGCGTAGGCGAGGAGAAGCGAGGAAAGGAAAGTCGCCGCGGTGCCGATGAGCATGTCGTAGGGCCCGAGGGTGCTGTTGATATTGGCCAAGAAACACCCAAGGGTCACGCCGAAAACGAAATCGGGGCGGAAAAAACATAAGAGCACGAGCATCTCGGCGATCCGAAACTGGATTTGGCCATACGCGAAACCGGAAAAAGCGAGGGTTAAAACAAAATAGACCGCCGCAACGATGCCGTTTTGGCAGATCTTTTTCGTCAAATTTGCTGTGGCCATGAAGATGACCTCCTTGTTTTTTATACGTGGTTCAGAGGAGGAACACGTCGTTAGATGATAATACTACGCAAAAAGGGGAAAGCCACCGCTAATATTCAATCTTTCACCACTAAGCCCAGCAGGGGCACGAACGCCACGGATTGAAACGGGGTCACGATGAGGCCAGACAAAGAGCCGACGTCGACATGAAGGCCTTCGATGTCGCAGGTCCGCCAATCCACGTCCTTGAGGGGGGTCTTAAACACCTCGGCGGCCTTTAATGCGCATTTGCCGAAACGGACATACGAAAACGTCGTTTCGGCGTAATAACTTTCGTCCATGCGGCACGAAAGGAACGAAACCCGCTTCATCCGCGCTCCCGAGAAATTGGCTAACTGAAGATTGCAGTCGCGGAAAACGACGTCCTCCAAACCCGCCTCGATGAAGCGGACGCCAACCATGTTGCAGGAATCGAAGACCATTCGGCCGATGTGGCTCTTCGGGAAATCAAAGTTAAGGAAGGAACAATGCCGGAATATAAGGTTGCCCAAATCGCAATCCCCGAAATCGATCGTGGAGAAATCGCAATCCTCGAAAACGGAACCATCGAGATTCTGCTCCGGTATCTCCGTTTTCGCATTCGGAGCCTTTCTGATCAAAGCGCCGGAAAAGCCGCACCGCAAGCATGTCGCGAAAGAACGCTCTTCAAGATCCCCGATGAGGGGCTTCTTGGGTTCGTGGGCAGTTTTCTTTTTAGCGTCCATCCTTAAGAATCTCCGCCAGACCGCCTTCGGCCGTTTCCTTATAGGCCGCGGCCAGGGAATCGCCCGTGAGCTTCATCGCCCCGACCACGTTGTCAAAACTCACCTGATTCCTCTTCAGGGGCGCGATATAACGAGAATAAAGGAAAGCGTCCATGGCCCGCAACGCCCCCATGCCGTTGCGCTCAATGCAAGGGATAATGACGAAGCCGTCGACCGGGTCGCAGCTGAGGCCCAAGAAATGCTCCATGGCGCATTCGGCCGCGTACTCGCTTTGATAAAGGCTCTCGCCCTCGATGAAGCACAAGGCTGCGGCGGCCATTGAGGCGGCCGTTCCGATTTCGGCTTGGCAACCGCCGATGGCTCCTGATATCGAAGCGTTTTGTTTTACGAGATTGCCAACGATCCCGGCCGTGAAAAGAGAATCGAGGATCGCGGCCAACGGTCGGCGCAGGTTTTTGCGTTCGTAATATAGGATCGCCGGCAAAACGCCGCTTGAACCGCATGTAGGAGCCGTTACGACCAAGCCCCCGCAGGCGCTTTCCTCGGCCACCGCGTAAGCGTAGGCGCTGATGAGCATCGTCCGTTTGCTTCCTTCATCGGTTATTCTCTTGGCTCGCCCATAAATCGCCGCGGCGTTCCGACTGACTTGAAGGCGCGGGTTCTTGTCGGCGGCGATCCTTCCCGTCGCCGCAAGGCCCCGTTCGACGGAAGCGAACATCAACCCCAAAACGCGTTTGAAGTAATCGACGATCGAAGGGTCTTCGTAACAAAGGCAGAAATCCTTGAACGAATGAAGACGTCCTTTGTTCATGAAATCTTTGATTTCCGCCAAAGAACGAAACGGATAGATGTCTTTCTCGTTAACCGAGTCGTCGTCGGTCGACGTGATCTCGCCACCGCCCAAAGAAGCGTAATGACGCGTCAAAACGACTTCATTCCCCCTGAAGGCCTCAAAGAGCAAAGTGTTAGGATGGCCTTTGGCCTCTTGAAGGGAGGGAACAACCTCGACAGGGATCGGAGCGAGCGCGTCGATGATGGCCTTTTGGCTCATATGGCCCAAACCCGTCAACGCCAACGATCCGTAGAGCGTCGCGCGAACCGCGGTCGCCTCCGAAGGCAACAGGCGCTTAAAGGCCACGGCGGCATGAAAGGGGGCGATGGTATGGGAACTGCTGGGGCCGTTGCCGATTCGAAAGAGGTTGGTCAAGGATTTCATGGTTTGTTTTTTATTTTACGATAGTTGGCTCCGGCTGCGGTATCTTTGTTTCAGAAACGAGCGATTCGTTTTTCCTGAATATCGGTTTGGCATAAACGAATACGATAAACCCGACGAAATTCACGATCCCAGCGAATATCCAGGCCATGCTTTGGGCGCCCAAAGCCGCAACAACCCCATAAGGAATCACCAAAACGAGGGCGCCGATGATCCGCCAAGCCATTTCGGTGACGCCACTCCAAAAAGAGACGCTCGGTTTGCCAATAGCCGATAGAGCGTTTCTCCCAAGGTAAATCATGTTCAGCAGCAAATAACCGGCCATATCCCAATAAAGGTAGATACGGCAATATTCTATTGTCTCGGCATCGGGATTGGCCAAGAAAAAGAAGGCGGCCTTGTCGCGGACGAGGAAAGTGAGAACGATCTGGATGACGGATTGAACCAATAAAACGACGAATGATTGGCTGATGCCGTCTTTGACCCGCTTGTATTGTTTCGCTCCGTAATTCTGTCCGCAAAAAGCGCCTAAGGAGTACCCGTAAGCGATGATAAAGGTACAGAGCAGATAATCGACGCGACTGCCGGCATAATACCCGTTGATAGCGGCCGTTCCATACCCATCGATCGATCGTTGCATCGCCATGACCCCGATGGCTAGGATGGAAAATTCGAGGGCTAAAGGAATGCCAATCCGCAAATGATCATGGACGAATTTGCGATCGTACTTAAAGTCTTCTTTTCGTAAGTGAAGTTCAGGATATTTGAAATAGACCATGAAGTAACTCGTTATCGAGGCGATTACCGTCGAGGCGACGAAAGCCAAGGCGCACCCCATCACCCCCCAGTGAGCCACCCAAATGAAAAGAAAATCGAGCAAGATGTTTATCGCGGCGTAAACGCTCATCGAAACGAACTGCAAAACAGCGTCGCCGATCGCTCGCATGAAATTCTGGTAGAAATACAGAAAAAAAGTCCCAAGCAGGCCCCCGAGCATAACGTACATGTATATCCGCGAATAATCGTAAAGCGCCGTCCCAGACGAAACTCCACCCGCAGCAAGGAAAGCCGGGACAAGCAAAAGAGTAGCCATCGTCATGATAAGGCCAGCGATAAGGTTTATAAGGATGGAAATTCCATAACTATGCCGCACAGCTTTGACGTCTTTTGCACCAAAAAGCTGAGAGGTGAAATTGCCCAACCCGGCCGGCAGACCTTGCGCAAAAATAGTGGCCGGATAGATGATGTTGGCCGAAGCGCCCACCGCCGAAAAAGCGGTCGCGCCCAATTGGCCGACGAAAACGCTGTCGCCCCACGAATAGGCCATTTGAACCAAATTGCCTAAGAATATGGGGATCGAGAAGATAAGCAGCACTTTCCACGGCGTGCCGACCGTTAAATCCTTTTGTTGCGCGTGTCCCATTTCTGCAACCCGCTCAATAACTATACAGCCTCCATGGCGAGTTAGAAGTGGAATAGCGATCGTTTCGACATTTCTTTATTTCAGGACGAGAAAGGGGGTTACTTCCGTAAAACGGAAGGCTATCATTGGATAGTTATGAGAACTTTCATTCTTCTATCAGCGATCCCGGGCGCTGGGAAAAGCACTTGGGCACGCCAGTTTAAGGCGGAGAACAAAAACACCTTCATCGTCTCCAGCGACGAGATTCGCAAGGAACGTTTTGGCGCGGTCAACAACTTCCAGCACGAGCAGGAAGTCTGGCAGATCTTCCTTGACACCATCAACCATTATGCCGAAACGATGGATGAGGTCACCGTCATCGCCGACGCGACGAACCTTGAGAACCGGTTCCGCGAATTCTATTGCAAAGGGACCCCGAAATTCGACAAGCATATCCTGGTCCTTTTCGACGTCCCCTATGAAGTCTGCCTCATCCAAAACCAAATGAGAACGTCCGACCGCATCGTTCCGCTCCATGCGATGGAACGGATGAAATCGCAATTGGAATTCCCTTCGCCCGAAGTCTTAGCGATGTACGACCAATATATCCTCGTCAAGAACTTCTCGAAGAAAGTCAAAGTCGCGGACGAACGCCCAGCCGACGAACCCGACGCTTTTCCAAAATCCGGAAATTGACCGCAAGAAAAACCCGAACCGCGAAGTTCGGGTTTTTGAATGCTTTGAAGAAACGCTCAGCGGGCGGGCGAAGCGGCGGCCTTTTTCTTGTCCTTAAGGGTAACGACAAGAAAGGCGACGCCGGCGACGATGACAAGGCCGCCAAAGACCATAGCGCAAACCGGATAGGCCAAACCGGAATAACTGAGATCGGCGGTTTCAAGATGGACCGAAGCGGCATCACGGAAATAGAAGTCGAAGATGCCGTTGCTCGCAATGGTGGCGCCCACGAGCATGACAGCGACGCTGTCGAGAACGCCGGCGAGGGAAAGATCTTTCTTGTTCTTAATGATGAAACCGGCGACGATCGCTAACACTGAGGCGATGGCGAGGCCAAGGCAACTAAAGCCAAGAACCGAGGAGACCTGCAGATTGTAGGCTATAAGATTATCCCCACGAGCCCAAATGCCAACCATGGCAAGCAAAATCTCAAGCGCCGTGAGGCCAAGGAAGAGACCACCGCCATATGAAAGACCAGTGAGAAGAACCTTACTATCGCGGCCATCGAAAACGCGAACCATCGGAATGTTCGCGGCGATAAGAAGAACGATCGCGATGAGAAGGCCTAGCACAACGATAAAAGGGATGCTCCCAAAGGAAAGAAGATCGAAATAAACGGCCGCATTCGCAATGGCGAAAACCGCTCCAATATATCCTTCAACGATAAAGGCGGTAAAACTCTTGACGATGGTGTCATCATCGTCCGGCTTAATGATGCTTTTCACGGCTTGGACGAAACCATAAATACTGATCATGAACATGGTCAAACCAATGGCGGCCAATTCAAGGTTGAAGTTAAAAGCGAAAACCTTGTCACCGGTAAAAGCGGTGTTGATGGCCGTCCACCAAAGCGGAGTGACGAAAATGCCATAATAAAGGCCCAGAACGCCAAACGCGCAGGCAATCAACGCATGGAAAATCAACGATAAGGTACGAGAAGTGTTGCCATATTTCATATTTTTTTACCTCACGAGCGACTGGGGCTTCAAAAAGAATGCCTTCAGCGCGACTTACTAATTTAAGTCTATCTTATAAAGATAGTCAATGCGTGACTTCTCCGCGGCCCCCAAAACCCCACTATCAATGGTCATTTGCCTATTTTTTCAGAAACGGCGATGGAACTCATCAAAGCCCAGGACAGATTATATCCACCGCACAAACCATCGATGTCAAGAACCTCGCCGGCGAAGAAAACGCCCTTCTCCCGCTTGGACTCCAAACCAGAAACCACATCCCCAAGAGAAACTCCGCCTAAACTGACCTGGCTGTTAACAAACGGATAGGGGCTCGCCGGAACGAAGACAAGGTCCTTCATTGAACGGGCGAGAATCTTTAGCTGAGTGGTTGAAAGATTGTTCTGCTGAATATGATTAATTTTATAAAAAAACGAAACTAATGATTTGGGAAAATACCCGTCTAAGAAGTTAGTTGGGTTGAGTTTATGAAAAGCGGATAAATCATCAAGCAAAACGGACTCCGCTTGATCGGGGAAGAAATCAAGGTGGATGGAGGATAGCGCCAACACCCCTAAGCGCATCAGAACGCTCTCAAGATTGAAAATCACAATGCCGGAAAGGCCATTGCCCTTAAAAAGAACTTCGCCTCTTTCCTTAAAGAGAACATGGGTGCCCGCGATGGCTTTGACGGAAACTTTGCGGCGCAAGCCAGAGAGCGGCTTGACGTCTTCGGGGTTCTTGACTTGAATAGGGCAAAGCCCTGGACGAAGGGGAACGATATCGTATCCGTGCTTTTTCAAAAGCGGAAAGGTTTCCCCGTCGCTCCCCAAATTCGGAGTCGAAGCTCCGCCAATGGTGAAAACGACCTTATCAAAAAATCCAAAATCCATGCAACTTAGGTTTAGAATGCGATATTGAGAGCCTTTTTGCACGTAGTCGGTCACTAAGCAATCCAAGTGGATAGTAACGCCAAACCGCCGAAGGGAGGCAACAAGAAAATCAGTATAAGCCACGGCGTTATAACTTTCAGGATAAACATTATCGCCTTCACGGCGAACAGGCACGCCAAAGGATCTGATCACCGAAACGAGATATTCAAAAGGATAGGCTTTGATGGCCTCTTCCATAAACTTGGGATGGTTATATTTCTCGCCCTTCAAATCGACGTTGAGTAAATTGCAACGCCCGTTCCCGGTCGCGCAAAGTTTGCGTCCAAGTTTCTTTTCCTTTTCAAAAATGTGAATCTCATACTCGGGGTGATCCTGTTTAAGCAAAAGGGCAGTATAAATCCCAGAGGCTCCCCCGCCAATAATCGCTATCCGCATAGCAATAGTCTATTCCATTTGGGGCAACAACGAAAACAAGATAGACTTTATTTAATGGTCTTATTTTTCTAGATAACGCTTAATCTCAAATGGTGTCACTTGTGACCTATATTCGTCCCATTCAATTTCTTTGGCTTCCAAATACTTGCCATAAGCGTGTTCGCCGACAACCTCCTTCATGAGTGGATCGGCCTTGAAGTCTTGGATGGCCTCGTGCAGGTTGTTCGGCATATTGGGAATGCCTTGGGCGACTCTCTGATCAGCGCTCAAAGAAAAGATGTTATCGTAGACAGGCGGCACGATTTCATCGTCTTTCGCGTTGAGGATCCCATCGAGGCCGCTGGCCAAAATTCCAGAAAGGGCCAAATATGGGTTGGCTGACGAATCGACGCAACGGATTTCGGTTCTGGTGCTGGAGCCTCTTGTGGCAGGAATGCGGATCATCGACGAACGGTTGGCATCGCTCCAACAAACATAACACGGAGCTTCATATCCTGGAATCAAACGCTTATATGAATTGACGATCGGATTCGTAAGAAGGGCGAATCCGCGTGCGTGCTTGATTATCCCGGTGATCCATTTGCGGCACACCAAGGACAATTTCATGGGATCGTTCGCATCAAAGAAAATATCGTTGCCATCTTTGTCGGCCAAAGAGCAATTCGTGTGCATTCCGCTTCCATTGATTCCAGCCACCGGTTTAGGCATGAACGAAGCCAAATAGCCATCTTTGTGGGCCACGAACTTAACGACTTGCTTGAACGTCTGAACGTCATCGCAGGCCTGAAGAACGTTTGAAAAACGGAAATTGATTTCGTTTTGCCCTGGAGCGACTTCATGATGGGCGGTCTGAATGACAAAACCTAGTTTCTCGAGTTCCAAAGCGATATCGCGACGAACATATTCGCTGCCATCGATCGGCGAAAGGTCAAAATAAGAAGCCTGATCGAGCGGCTCCATAATCGGATGGCCCTTATCGTCCAATTTGAAAAGAAAGAACTCCGGCTCGAAACCAACGTTAAGGTTTTCAAAACCGGCCTCTCGCATTTTGGAGATCGCCTGCTTCAAAATGAAACGCGGGTCTCCCGGAAAGGGTTTCCCATAAGGCGTGTAAACATCGCAAACCAAGCGGGCGATCTTTCCATGGGAGCTGTCTTCAAAATCCAAAACCATCCAAGTTGAAAGGTCGGGACGAAGATACATGTCCGCCTCTTTGATGCGAACAAAGCCCTCGATGGAAGACCCATCGAACATGATTTTATTGCCAAGAGCGGCCGGCAACTGACTTACGGCGATTTCAACCGCTTTGATAGTCCCTAGAATATCGGTGAATTGAAGACGGACATATTGAACGTCTTCGGCCTTTGCCATCTCCAAAATATCCTTTTTAGTGTACTTTTGCATGATGATTTATAACCTTTCTTCATAAATCCGCCCTAATTATTGGATATTTTGGAATTCATTCAATACTTTTTTCCAAAAATTAGTTTTTCTTCGATGCCACAGCCCCACAAAAGCCATCGTCGATCGAACCGCGCAAAACCCAACGGATCCGCTTCGATGCGGCAATCGAAAAAACGCGCCTGATGGGCGCGTCCAATTCGTTAACTTTTTGATTTAGCTACGACTTTTGACTCGATCGCTTTGAACGTCTCTTCGGAAATGACATGCTCGATTTGGCAGCAATCGATCTCCGCTGTCTCGGAAGAGACGCCAATGCTTTCCAAATAGGCCCGCAAAACCTTATGGCGATGATAAACCTCGCTCGCCACTTTAACGCCCAACGGGGTGAGGGCCAACTCGCCATAGCGAGCCTTGCTGATAAACCCGCGAGATTTCAATTCGCTCGCCATCTGCGTAGCAGCCGGTTTGCTGACACGCAAAGCCTTGGCAACGTTCGTGATCGAAAGAGGAAGTTCCTTTTCGCCAAGAACCAAAATGGTCTCCAAATAATCTTCCACCGCTTTTGAGTTCTTTCTCATGTTAGTTAGATTATACATTCTTATACGATGTTTATGAAAGTTTTGCTTGCCCCTTGTGGAAACGATCCCATTTGTCTATTATATTCATGGCTAGTTAACACGGGTTAACTTTGCTAGGGGAGAATCGAATGTCACAACCAGACGATAATAGACGCCGATTGAGTCTTAAAGCCGGTGAATGCGGCCATCTTAGCGACCTGAGAAGAGGCCAAAAGGCCATCGTTCTCGATTTCCATAACGACAATGCAGCCCTAAGGCGCCACCTTTTGGATATGGGAATCACCAAAGGGGTCGTGGTCGGAGTCAAGAAGGTTGCCCCACTGGGCGATCCCGTTTGCATTGAATTAAGAGGATACGAATTAGCGATTCGTCGCGCCGATATGCGTGGAATTGACATTCAAGTATTGGGCGACAAATGAGAACGGTAGGACTGGTTGGAAACCAAAACGCCGGCAAAACGACCCTTTTCAACGCCCTTACTGGCATGAATGCGACGGTTGGGAATTGGCCCGGCGTCACCATCGAACGAAAAGAAGGGCAAATCAAAGGGGCTCCGGATTGCAAACTGGTTGACACCCCCGGGGTGTATTCCCTTTCTCCCTATACCGATGAGGAAAAGGTGACACGCGCGTTTTGTCTCAATTCGCACCCCGATCTCATCATCAACATCATCGACGCCACTTCCCTTGAGCGTTCGCTCTACCTCACGACGCAACTGGCCGAACTTTCGACCGATGTCATCGTCGCCCTCAACATGGCGGACATCTTGGAATCGCGTGGAATCGCGATAAACGATGACAAGTTATCCGAAGAACTTGGTTTAACGGTGGTGCGCATAAGCGCCAAAACAAACGAGGGCGTCGATAACTTAATCAGAATAATCGCCAAGGGAACCTACAAAAAGAACCCTCATCTCAAAATCTACGCCAACGACGTTCAAAAAGAGCTGGTTCATCTTGAAGGGGACCTCAACACCGAACTCGAGGAATCCGGAAACCCCAAATTCGCAGCCGTCAAACTCTTTGAAGGCGATCCCTTCTTTCAGGCGCTCAACAACAGTTCCACGAAAAAGGAAATCCAGGAAATCGAAGGCAAATACGACATGGACGCCGAGCAAATCATCGCCGACCAACGTTATGACTTCGTCACGAAAGTCAAACGCGACTGCTGCTCGGAAAAGCCAGTGCGGGAATCGGTCACGGACAGACTGGATCGCGTTTTCTTGAACAAATGGGCGGCCATCCCCATCTTCATCCTCATCATGGGCCTCGTGTACTTCCTTTCCGTGGGCGTGGTCGGTTCTTTGACTTCCGATTTCATCGACGCCCTGTTCAATGGGTCGGAAACGATTGAGGTCTTTTTCAACGAAGTCCCGTTCGCCATAACGGGTCTTGGTCCTTTGCTTGGCCAAGCGATCGTTAACGCCGGTGGCAGCGTTTGGTCGGCTGATTTGGTTCAAAACGGCGCTATCGCGGGCATTTCGGCCGTTTTGACCTTCGTGCCCCAACTTGCCATGCTTTTCCTTTCGATGGCCATCTTGGAAGCCAGCGGATACATGAACCGCATCGCTTTCTTTCTCGACAAGATATTCAAGAAATTCGGGCTTTCGGGCAAGAGCATCATCCCTTTCATAGTGGGAACCGGATGCTCCGTGCCTGGGGTCATGAGCGCCCGCACGGTCGAAAACAAAGACGAACGGGAAATGACGATTATGCTCACTCCGTTTATTCCCTGCAGCGCCAAACTCCCGATCATCACCGCCTTCGCTTCCGTTCTCAGCCCCACTTATGGGTGGCTTATCTCGCTCAGCCTCTATTTCCTCTCGATCGTCATCGTTCTTATCAGCGCCATTATCCTAAAGAAACTGAATAAGCATCCCTCGGATTCGAGTTTCATCAGCGAACTTCCGGCCTATAAACTGCCAAACCCCAAATACGTCATGAGGGAGGTCGGCGAGAAAACGTGGTCTTTCATCGAGCGGGCCGCAACCGTCATCTTCTTTTGCTCGATCGTCGTTTGGGTCTTGACCCGCTTCACGTGGACGTGGGAATACGTCGGGCCGGCCTCCCTTGGCGCCACCGAAACCGATATCGATCGCTCGATGCTGGCCGACATCGGCAAAGGATTGGCATATCTGTTCATTCCCGCCTGGGGCGGGGTTTACAGTTGGGGCGCCACCGTAAGCGCCATTCAGGGCCTCATCGCCAAAGAGCAGGTCATATCCTCTCTCTCCGTTATCGCGGGCGAGAACATCACGACCGCCATGACGAGTTCCGGAAGCCTCTTCTACTACTTCACGATGCGGCCGCTCGCCGCTTACAGTTTCATGGTCTATAACCTCTTCAGCATTCCCTGCGTAGGCGCCTTGGCGGCCATGCGCAAGGAACTTGGCTCAAGGAAAGCGATGGGGAAAGCGATCGGCCTCGAACTGTCATGGGCTTACGTCGTGGCCAGCTTTTTCGGAATCATCGCGTGGGGAATCGGCGGATGGGGGGTCATCGGCTTATGATGAATTGGATTGATTTCTGGGTCGTCCTCTCCATCGTCGTTCTGGTCCTCGCGATCGTCTTTTTCCGCTACGTCTATCCGCGTCTCAAATATCGAAGCGGCAACAAGATCGTTCAGCAGTATCGGCACCGCTATGGCCGCAATCGCGGGTGCCGACGCAAATGCCGGCATGGACGCCGACATGATATGAAAAAATAAAAATTCCGCAATTCAGGAATTCATACCTAACTTGCGGGATTTGAATCAAGCTTTCTTTTCGTTTTTCTTTGGGGCTCGGAACAAAATGAATTTCCGGCTTGTGTAGTTATAGACCATCGTGACGCAAGTCTGCAGAACGAAGCAAACTAGATAAGCCCACGTCTCGCCTGTAGCCTTGCCAACGAAGATGGCGAACAACCCAATAGGGGTGGCGTCCGTTATGCTGATCCCGAAAGACGTTTGAACGACGAAACGGCCAAGCATCATCAAACCGACGCCGATAAGCAAGCCAACGGCCGAAAGAATGACGAAATACAGCATGTAGAGCTTGCTGCGCGCTTTTTTCTCGTCTTTGACGTTTTTAAAGACCCACAGGAGGGAAAGCAGGTAATTCACGACCGTCGAAACCAGAAAGCCGCAGGCGGTGGAAATGGCGGTGATCGCGTCGCCGCTAGTCAAAGACTTCCCGATCGCCCCCTGAATTAGGAGCCGCACCAAAAGATCGACGAGCGTGGCGATGAGGCCCACGACCACGAATCGGAGGATCTCCAGCCAAATATTCCTGTCGCGCTTATCTTTTGCCTCCTTTGCCGCAGGGGTCGGAGGAATTTCTTTGTTTTCGTTTTTCATGCGCCTTATCTTAAACCTCTTTCATTAGATGCGAAATCCTCAAAGGGCGTCCACTTCCTTTAAGAAGTCGGAGGCGGAGGCGTCGCTAGGCATCCTTAGATCCCCGCGCGGGGAAATCGCGACGGTTCCGACCTTCGCCCCATCGGGAAGGCAACTCCGTTTGAACTGATTGTGGAAAAAGCGGTTGAAGAACGCCCGCAGCCACTTTTTGATAATGGGGCCATCGTAAACGCCGGCATAGGCCTGTTTCGCCAAGAAAAAGAGTTTGGCGGGGCGGTAGCCGAACCTCAGAAAATGATAGATAAAGAAATCATTCAATTCGTAAGGGCCCACTTTGTCCTCGGTCTTTTGCGTTATCCGCCCCTCGCTGTCAGTCGGCAGAAGCTCCGGGCTTATCGGCGTATCGACGATATCGTTAAGCGAGTCGGCGCATTCGGGGTGCAGGAGGGCGTAGCCGGAAACCAAATAACGGACGAGGGTCTTCGGAATCGAAGCGTTCACGCCATACATCGACATGTGATCGCCGTTATAAGTCGTCCAGCCCAAGCAAAGTTCGGACAAATCGCCAGTCCCAACCATGATGCCGCCCAAATCGCCCGAGTAATCCATAAGCAGTTGCGTCCTTTCGCGGGCTTGGGCGTTCTCGTAAGTGAGATTCTGGTCGCTTTCGTCATGATGGATGTCCTTGAAGTGCTGACGAAGGGAGTCTTTGATGGCGATTTCTTCAAACGAGATGCCAAGTTCCTGAGCCAAAAGGACGGCGTTGTCGTGGGTCCGTTTGCTCGTCCCGAAAGCCGGCATCGTAATCGCGTGAATCCCCTTATAATCAAAGCCGAGTTTCTTAAATGCCTCATGGCAGACAAGGAGAGCCAAGGTGCTGTCGAGACCACCCGACAGCCCCACGAGGACGACTTTGCAACGGATGGCGCGCAAACGCTTGACCAGACCCGCCGCTTGCATCGACAGAATCAGGGAAACGCGCTCCAAGTCGATGCCTTCCCCCTCCGGAATGAACGGATTCATTGGGTAGTGGCGTTCCAGTTTCCCGGGTTTTTCCAAAGGCATCGGGAAATAGACGCTCATATAGGTGAAGCGCTCGGCGTTCCCGAAAGAAGTCATCTTGCGACGCTCAGCCATGATTTTCTCCAGATCGATTTCGGCGGTAGCGACCCCGGAGCCGAAAAGATCGGTTTCGGCAAGGATCTTGCCATTCTCGGAAATGATGTCATGGGCGGCGAAGACCAAATCCGTCGTGCTTTCCCCGTCGCCGGCGCTCGCGTAGACATAGGCGCAGCAAAGACGGGCCGAAAGAGAGCTCACCAGGTTTTCGCGGAATTCCTTCTTTCCGACGACTTCGTTGGAAGCCGAAAGGTTAAGAATGATATCGGCGCCGTTTTTGGCCGCCATCGTGCTGGGGGTGTCCGGCACCCAGGCGTCTTCGCAGATCTCAATGCCTATCTTGAGATCGGGATAGTTCTCATCAACGAAGAGAAGGCCGGTTCCAAAAGGGATCTCCTCGCCTCCGATATCGATTGATCCGTTCTCTTTGGGGGCTTCCGTGAAATGGCGTTTCTCATAGAACTCCGAATAGTTCGGCAAATGGGATTTGGGAACGACGCCCAACACTTTGCCTTGGTGGACCGCCACGGCGCAATTGTATATCGCGTTGCCATATATCAACGGGGCTCCGAAAACGAAAAACACATTGAAATCCCGGCTGAAGAAGGCCACTTTCTTAATGGCTTCAAACACCCGATTCTGAATCGTGGACGTCAGAAAAAGGTCCTCGGCCGTATAACCCGTAAGACACAATTCCGGCATCGTCAAAATGGCGACTTTGTCCGCTGCGGCGCGTTTCACGGCGTTCTCGATCTCCTGAACATTATGCGAAAGGCCGGCCACCTCGATATGAAGGGATTCCGCCCGAACGCGAACGAACCCCAGGGGATCGCTGAATTTGGCCGAATGGCTGGTTTTGAGCGGATTCAGCTGAGTTTTCGGAGAAAGAAAAGAGAGGCGGGCCGAGTCCGCAAGACGCTCATAATACTCCGGCGAGAGAACAACCAAATCGGAATAGCCGTTCTTGGTTATGAACAGGCAACCCTCGTTGGCGGCGAGGTCGGCTTTGAGTTTCGTGGTGTCGCGAAGGGCGGTGATCGGTTGGATTTTATTCATAGTGTCATAATTATACCATTATTATGCCATATATCAAAAATCACGGAAATTGGGAACACCGACAAACGCGTTTGATGGATAATAGAGCCATGAAAAGCGGATTAGCCATCGTCAACGCCTATCTAATCCTCCCAGGCGCTCAGCATTTTTACGAGAGGATGCGGGCCGAACTGGCCCATCGCGATGTGGCGCTGGGCCTTACCACCAACGCCGAGATCCTCTCCTACGTCGATAGCGAGGGCAACCTTGCCGGCAAAACGCCAAATGTCGATTTCATCCTGTATTTGGACAAAGACCCCTATGTTTCCCATATGCTTGAGATGAAGGGCATGCGCCTTTTCAATTCGGCTCGCGCCATCGAACTTTGCGACGATAAAATGCTTACCCATATTTCGCTGGCGAACCACGGTATAAAAATGCCAAAGACCATTTCCGGCCCCCTCAACTACTCGACCGAAGACGGTGGCGCCTTCCTTACGAACCTCGAAAGGGAGCTTCGATATCCTTTCGTCGCCAAGGGAAACTTCGGATCGCTTGGAAAGGAAGTGTTCCTCATCCATAACCATCAGGAGCTGATCTCTGAGGAAAAGGAACTTTGGCACACTCCCCGCATCTATCAGGAGTTCATCGCCGCAAGCGCTGGATACGACTATCGCCTGATCGTCATCGGGGGGCGCTTCGTCGCCGGCATGAAGCGGCAAAGCGGAACCGGCGATTTCCGAAGCAACATCGGCTTAGGCGGCCGCGCCACGAAAGCCACCATCCCCGCTTCCTTCATCGCCCTCGCGGAAAAGGCCGCAAGCATCCTTCGTCTCGATTACTGCGGCGTTGACCTTTTGAAAGGCGCTGACGGGGAACCGATCCTCGACGAAGTGAATTCCAACGCCTTCATCGAAGGAGTCGAAAAAGCCACCGGCGTCGACGTCGCCGGGGCTTATGCCGACCATATCGTCAAAACGATATATTAAAGGCCTAGTTTGGCCTTGAGGCCACACGCCCAAACGATGATTTTTTTGTCGCTGTCATGAGACACGGTTCGAACCGCGTCGTTGGGGCTAAGCCAATAGATTTCTCGAATTTCCTCAGGCTGGCAGACGGTTTCGACGCTCGCGCTTTCGGCAATGAGGAAAACCACTCGCTTGGCCACGCCTTCCTTTGGCGAATAATCGATATGATAACGGTCTTTCGCGACAATCCGAACGTCCAGACCCGTTTCTTCTTTGATTTCGCGAAGGGCGGTCGCCTCCTCGGACCCGTCGGTCTTTTCAACGTGCCCCTTCGGAAGGCTGTAATGCCCTTCCTTCATGTGCTCAACGAGAATTTCGTTATCGTGGAACACCACGGCCCCGCAGCTTTTTTCCTGCTTGCCCAGCAAATTGTCGATAAGGGCGACTTCGTCCTCGCCCAAACCGAGCCACTCGAAATACTCATCAACGGTGCCCCACCGCTTGTTGAACTTCGCCATGACCCGTTTCCAAAACGCGATGCTGGGGGTCAAAACGGGTTTGGGAAAATCGGGATTGTTCCTTTTCGTCTCGCGGGTAAGGCGGGTCAAATACGGAAAAGAAAGCAAATAGTCGGCGTTAGCGTCGTGAAATGGGACGCCGTTGGCCAATAGAAGGATAAAGGAAAAAACGCCGGTCCGGTCTTTGCCGGCGGAGCAATGGATGAGACAAGGCTTCTCGCAATGGGCCAAAGTAAGGAAAATCCGCCGGGCTTGCAAAGGATCTTCCAGCATCTCCAAATAGGAATCGATCTGATCCAGGCGGCTCGTTGGAACGCGGCCGTTCCCATTCACCGAAAGCTCATATTGAACGAAGCGCGGGTCGCCAAAAGTCTTGTCGGGGCGGGTTTTCTTTTCGCCTTCGCTCCGAATGTCCAAAATCGATCTGATCCCCAAGGCTGCCATTTTGTCGACATCTTCTTGGATGGCGTCGGCCAGCGTCCCCGAACGGTAAACGACTCCGAACTGGGTTTCCCCATAACGAGCCGCATAACCACCCAAATCCCGGAAATTCTCGATTTTCCTGAAAGGCACTCTTCTTAACATGGACCCATTCTACTACGGATGGGGGCGACGACGCTTCAGCAAAAGAAATCTTGTTACAAAAAAAGAACACCATGAAGCGAAGAAGCAAGGTTCACGCCCGATTGGAAAGCAACGGTTTTCCGAAAAGCGCCAACCTTTATTGCTTTTTCGGCGGATTGGCGGCGTTCTGCTTTTTCAATTCGTCGCGAATTTGGATCAAAATCTCCATTTCGGTCGGAGCGGGGACGCCGGGAACCGCCGGAGCCGGCCTCTCTTCCGGATAGAGTTGATAGTATTTCTCCTTGGCTTCTTCGGCTAAGGCCTTCCGGCCCTCTTTGACCTTCGCGATCGTCTTCACGACGACAAAGAGAACAAGGGCGATGATGAGGAATGAGATGACGGCGTTGATGAAGGCGCCCCAGTCAATGCTGGCCGAAAGGTTATAAACGTAAGTGCCCCCATGAAGGGTATAGAGCGTCTTCAGCGAAGTCTGCCACTGAACGAAAGTGGCGGAGTCAGCCGTTATGTCGGCGCCGGAATTGGCGGCGTAGCGAATCGTCATGTCGGTGAGATCGGACGAAGCGAAGGATTGGCCGATGTTGCTCACGCCCGCCTGAGTCGCGTTGGCTGCCGGCAAAACGGTTATCAGGCCTTTGAGGCCTCCCGGGACGCCCCAGGTGCACAGGCTCAGCAAGATGTTGACCACCGCCGTGACGATGGTGCCAAAGGCGCCGCCGATGATAACGCCAACGGCCATGTCAACGACGTTGCCGCGGTTGATGAAAGCCCCAAATTCCTTAGCGAGGCCACCCGTTCTCTTATGAAGCTCCGCGCGTTTTTCCCTAAACGCCTTCTTTTTGGCCATTTTCTCAGCCGCGTTTTCCTTTGCCATGGTTCACCCTCCGAACATAAAAAAGATAACACGATAGCCGGGAAAAGAAATTCCAATGTTCGGGAAACGAGGCTTCGGACTCCCCAAAATATCCACGTTTTCTGCCCTAATCTCATAGCCGCTTTCAAAAAAGTTATCCACCGTCCAAAAACCAATTTCCAATTGTAAAAAATGCGTTCCTCCGATTGGGGGTTGCTCATAATCGACTTTGTTAGACACTGTCAAAATTTTCCCTTTCCAAAATTGACATTTTTAGCATCGAAACAACCCCTCATGGAATCGAGGTTTTCCACAGCTGTTTTGTGGGAAAAAACCGTTTCCGAAAATGACCCAAAAAGTTGTCAATTCGGGCAGTGAGCATTTTGATTTGCTTTTTATGGGCATATAGATATGATTAACAACGCAAGGGCGGAGAGGAAGCGAAAGCGTCCACCCCTAAATAGCACAATGTCTGGGTCGAGGAGCTTTTCGTACCCACCAATTGTTTAGAGGACGCCCCGCGCCGAAGTCAGGAAGCAAAGGCAAGGTTTATGATCAAGATCCAAAAAAGAGACAATTCGATCGTCGACTTCGATTTGAGGAAAATCGAGAACGCGATGAGTCGCGCTTTCGCGCAGGAAGGCAAGGAAACCACCCAGGATGTCCTGGAGCTTCTAGCGATCCGCGTGACCGCCGACTTCAACAAGAAAATCAAGAACGGAATCATCAGAGTCGAGGATGTCCAAGACAGCGTCGAGATCGTTCTCGTCGAAAGCGGATACGTCGACGTCGCGCGCTCCTACATGGATTATAGAAAACGCCATCAGGAACTTCGCGAGATCAAGAACACGGAACTTAACTATGCCTCGGTCGTCGACAACTACCTCAAGGTCAACGATTGGCGCGTCAAAGAGAACTCGACCGTCACTTATTCTGTCGGCGGCCTTATCCTTTCCAATTCCGGCGCCGTGACAGCCAATTATTGGCTCAGCCAAATTTACGATAAGGAAGTGGCCGACGCCCACCGCAACGCGGACATGCACATCCATGACCTTTCGATGCTTACCGGATACTGCGCCGGCTGGTCGCTCAAGCAGCTCATCAAGGAAGGCTTAGGCGGCGTCACGGGTAAAATCACCTCGGCTCCGGCCAAGCACCTCATGACCCTTTGCAACCAAATGGTCAATTTCCTTGGAATCATGCAAAACGAATGGGCCGGTGCGCAGGCGTTCAGTTCTTTCGACACTTATCTGGCTCCCTTCGCGAAAGCCGACCACCTGAGTTATAAAGAGGTGAAGCAAGCCATCCAATCCTTCATTTACGGCGTCAACACCCCATCGCGTTGGGGAACCCAAGCCCCTTTTACCAATATAACCATCGACTGGACCGTGCCTGACGACATGGCCGAGCTCAACTGCATCGTCGGGGGCAAGGAAATGCCTTTCAAGTACAAGGATTGCACCGAAGAGATGGCCATGGTCAACAAAGCCTTCATCGAGGTCATGATCGAAGGCGACGCCAACGGCCGCGGGTTCCAGTACCCGATCCCAACCTACTCCATCACCAAGGATTTCAATTGGGGCGAGACCGAGAACAACAAACTGCTTTTCACGATGACCGCCAAATACGGCACCCCGTACTTTTCGAATTACATCAATAGCGACATGAAGCCGAGCGACGTCCGCAGCATGTGCTGCCGCCTCCGCCTCGATCTCCGCGAACTCCGAAAAAAGAGCGGCGGTTACTTCGGTTCTGGCGAATCGACGGGATCCATCGGCGTCGTCACGCTCAATATGCCGCGCCTCGCCTATTTGGCGACCGACAAAACCGACTTCTTCGCGCGCCTTGATCACCTGATGGATGTCGCGGCCCGGTCGCTTGACACCAAGAGGAAAACCATCACCGCCCTCCTCGAGGGAGGCCTATATCCGTACACGCGCCATTACCTTGGATCCTTTAAAAACCACTTCTCGACCATCGGCCTCGTCGGCATGAACGAAGCCTGCCTCAACGCCCGCTGGATAAAAAAGGATCTGACCGACGAGGAAGCCCAGGCTTTTACTGTCGAGACCCTCAACCATATGAGAAGCCGCCTTTCCGATTACCAGGAGCGGTACGGCGATCTCTTCAACCTCGAGGCCACCCCGGCCGAGTCGACCGCCTATCGCCTCGCCAAGCACGACCGCGAACGCTATCCGGACATCATAACGGCCGGCAAGGCGGGCGAGACCCCGTATTACACGAACAGCTCGCACCTTCCGGTAGGCTATACCAGCGACATCTTCCAAGCCCTTGACATCGAGGACCGTTTCCAGACGCTTTACACCTCCGGAACCGTTTTCCATGCCTTCCTTGGCCAAAAACTTCCGAATTACCAAAGCTGCATGAAACTCGTCCATAAAATCGCCGAGAATTACAAACTCCCCTATTACACCATCAGCCCGACCTACTCGGTTTGCCAAGACCATGGCTATATCTCCGGCGAAGTTTGGAAGTGCCCCATTTGCGGAAAAGACACCGAAGTCTACTCCCGCATCACCGGTTACTACCGCCCAGTCAAGAACTGGAATGAGGGCAAATCCCAGGAATTCAAGGACCGACGGACCTACATTATCGAAAACGGCGAGGATCCGCTTCCCAAAAGCGGCCTAACCCGCCCTCTCCGCCGAGAAAGCAGCCAAGCTCCGAAGGTGACGGAACTCATGCTTTTCACCTCGCCCACTTGCCCAAACTGCAAGATGGCCAAAATGATGCTCGATAAGGAAGGCATTAAGTATCGTAACGTCGACGCGACGAGCGAAAAGGACGCCACGATAGCTTATGGCGTCACGAAGGCGCCGACCCTTCTCGTGCCTGACGGCGACTCCTTCGACGTCTACGAAAACGCCTCGCTGATCCGCGGCTATATCGAAAAGGCAAAAGGAAACGATGCGGCCTGACGTGCTTATTATCGGAGGCGGCCCGTCAGCGATGACGGCCGCCCTTTATTCTTTGCGGGCCGGAAAAAGCGCCACCATCATCGAAAAAGAGCATTTCGGCGGACAAATCGCCGACTCCCCGCGCGTTGAGAACTTTCCGGGCCGAAAATCAGTTTCCGGCCTCGATCTTTCAAACGATATGTTTGAGCAAATCGCCGCCCTGGGAGCCTCTTTCGAGATGGACGAGGCGAAATCACTTCTTAAGGATGGCGACCATTTCAGGATCGAAGGCGGTTTCGGAACCTACGAAGGCTCCAGCGTCATCATCGCCACCGGCGTCAAGCACCGCAAATTGGGCCTTGAAGGCGAGGACAGGCTCCTTGGGCACGGCGTCAGTTACTGCGCCGTCTGCGACGGGGCTTTCTACGCAGGGAAAGACGCGCTCGTCATCGGAGACGCCAACAGCGCCCTTCAATACGCCATCATGCTCGCCTCCTACTGCCGCAAGGTCACCGTCGTAACCCTCTTTAAGGGATTCTTCGCCGACCCGATCCTCGTCAAAGGCCTTTTGAGGCTTCATAACATCGAGGTTTTCCATAACTATAGCGGCCTTTCCTTCAACGGCGAGAAGGAATTGGCCTCCGTCACGTTCGAGGACACCGGAAGCAAAGAGAAAAGGGATTTCCCATGCGCGGGCGCCTTCGTCGCGATTGGCCAAATCCCCGACAATGAGCGGTTCGCCAACGCCGTGGACCTCGTCAACGGCTACATCGTCACGGACGAAGACATGGCCACGAGGACCCCAGGCGTTTTCGCCGCCGGGGATTGCCGAGCCAAAAGATGCCGGCAACTCACCACCGCATGCAACGACGGGGCCATCGCCAGCCTCTCGGCCGCCCGATACCTCTTCGCGAAGGATCAATCGTAGCCGCGCAAAAACGCCGCCCTTACACGCTTGCCGACGATGGCCTTGGCTTCCAAGGCCTTTTCTTTGGGAATCATGTGCAAACCATGGCTTATGCAGTTTTCGCTGTCGACGTAGCGTTGGATAAAATAACGGTCCGCGCCTTCGAGCCACACCCCGATTTCCTCGAAATCCTTCATCGTGTGGTATTCTTCGATCGCGGTCGTCCGAAATTCGTAAGGAAGGCTCCCGCGAATCAAAAAGGCGATCGATTCGCCGATGGCTTTCATGTCGGCTTCAAGGCTTCCGACCGTCATCGCGTATTTCTCGGGGCTGTTTTTGATGTCCATCGCCACATAATCGACAAGACCTTCGGAAACGAGTTTTTTTAGAACCGCGGGCCGCGACCCGTTCGAATCGAGTTTCACTTTGTAACCAAGCGATTTGATGTCGTGAAGTTTGCTTTCCAAATCGTCCATAAGCGTGGGCTCTCCGCCCGTGACGCAGACGGCATCGAGGACGCCGCGGCGCTTATGGAGATACTTAAGGATATCGGCCCACGCGATTTTCGGGGCATGCGCGGGATTTAAAACAAGGGAAGAGTTATGGCAGAACGGGCAACGGAAATTGCATCCGGCGGCAAAAAGGGTCGTCGTGATGTTGTCATCGTAGTCAAGAAGCGACAGTTTTTCCCATCCCGAAAAATCCATGTGTATAGTATAGCCCTAATCCCAACGCGTTCGGGCGAAAGAAAAGCGAAAGACGGAAATGCGTGGCTTCCCCCCTCTTTTGAATGCAAAAAATAAAAGTACTTACTAGATTATATCGACACTTCTTGGCAAACGAATAAAAAAGTATCTACTATTCCTTCGATAAAATGCAATAATTTTCAATATCGGTTTCAGAAAGGCCGACGCAGAAAATGGCATATCACGATTTGGGCGACATCGATAACAAGATCATCGAAGCGACGATTGAGGTCGGCGGAAGCAACCCTTCCAACCATCTTTCGACATCAAGGATCGCCAAGATGTGCGGCGTGAGCGAATTCGTCATCTACAACCATTTCGCGACCAAAGAGAATCTGGTGTCTATCGCCGACCATAAGGTCTTTGAGGAAACCACCAAAGAAGCCGATCGCCTCATCGTTGACAGCGACGACGATTTCGATGCCCTTTGGAACGGCATGGTGAACTTCTTTCTCGCCCGTCCCGTCTATACGGCTTTCGAAATCAATTATGGGCACATGTTCCCGCGGGTCACGGAATCGCCCAACACTTTGGATTTCCGAGCCGACATGATCGACAATGCCAAAAAATACATGAAAAGCGTCCAATTCGATGAGGACTGGAAATACGGCTACGCGTGGATGTGGGTTTTCCGCACCATCATCACCTATGCCCAATTCGTCCTCAACAAAAGTTTGGATGACACGGAAGAAACCAGATCCGGCTCGCGTCATTTGGCGAAAACCGGTTACGTTTCGGTAAAACAGATAAACTGATTCGGGTAGCCGATCGCCTTTTCTTTAATAAAGGGCTATCAAAAAGAAAAAAGATGAGTTTTTCGAACGAGAGCCCCGCGAATCGGGCTTAAGCAATCCTGCGGGTCGAATAGCGTTTCTTTTTGTGGACTTTCCCGCATATGGGGCAAACGATCTCGCCCTTTTCGTCAATCGGGGTGATGTTCCGAAAATGAAGCAAGGCTTCCGCTTTCCGTTTATAGAGCCACTCCTCATCCTTCGAGAAATCGCTCTTTCTGATTGGCTCGGGGCGCTTGCCGTCGATGGTGGTGTAAATATAGGGCGTCCCGTCATCGCACCTGGCGTCGACGATTCGGGTATGGCACCGATCGCACTCATCGTAGCCTTCCTTGTCGTTATGGGTGAGGCTGCCTTCGCAAAAGGGGCAATCCTTCCGTTCGGGGTCGCAATAGATCATGGCGCGCAGAAGAACTTGCTGCAAGCGGCGGAAGGACTCAACGTTCTCAGGGGAAAGAAAGATGGCTTTGGGGTTCCCGATTTCCTTTTCGTAAGGAGTGCAGGGGATGACCTCGTCAAACGAAGCGGAAACACCCGGCGAGGCCAACGGATCGGTTAGTTCGAACCCCACCTCCGGAACGAGAAGGATAGTCCTCTCCTTCTTTTTGCGGACGCGAAGGAAAACCCCTTTGCCCCGTTCGTCGATAAGGCGAGCCGTCCAGCCTTTGAACGCCATGACGATATCGAGGCCCTCGGTCTTGATCGGGGCCGAAAGGCTGGTCGCGAAACTGAAGCTCTGCAACGCGAAAACCAGCAGATACTCCACGTATTCGTAATATGTTAGACGGAGGGCGCCAAGGTCAACGGGAACGGCCCTTTCATCCTTGCCGTGACCTTTTTCAAGCATCCATTTCTCAAGACGATAAACTTGCCGGTAGTCCTTTTGCATAAGGAAGATATTCGTCTTCCGCAACGGGAGTTTCCTGTTTCTGACTTTGTTGAGGCGATAAACCGGCTTATGAAGGCGTGGGACGATAACGGCCGAAATTGCTTTCATCTTCTCGTAGATTCGCTTCGCGGAGGCATAGTATTTGTCGAAATAGCGCACATACCCCATGTGAAGTTTGCCGATCGAAAGAAAGTAGTTGAGATGGTTGACCCGTTCGAGCAAATTGAATTCGATCGTCTCGTTGGCGTACACCAAATCCCTCAATAGGGAAACGCCGTTTCGAGCGAACGAGAGAATCGAATCAACGAGATTGCAAAAAACGAGATTCTCGTAAATCGCGTAATCGTCCAAATAGACGCGGGTGAGGAGTTTCTCGGGTTTCAGACCCTTCGCGGTAATGTCGTTGACATTCTCCGTGTGGGCGCCCAAATGCTGAATGGTCGCCTGGTTGATGATGCGGACGTTCTCGACGGGAAGGACCTCATCGGCGTCGGTCAGATTGATAATGGGTTTGGCGAAGATCCGCTTCAAGGCCGGCAAGGCGGCCTCGATTCGGTCGCAGGTCTCCTCCATGGTGAAGAAATCCAAGTCCGGCTCGATTGAAAAAAGAGGCAAATCGTGAACCGAATGATAATTGAAATCCTTTACGGTCAAAGAGGCGTGTTTGGCGCTGAAAGAGGCGATGGGGCCAAGGACCGACTCCAATCGTCGGTATTCCTTTTGGTGGGGTTGATAGGCGACTTTCGGCATATCAGTCCTCATTCAGTTTGCCGATGAAATCCGCGCATCGGGCCAAACCCAAATCGGCGAACTGACGAACCAGTTCCTCTTTGTCGTCAATGGTCTTCACCTCAAGCTTAGCCACGACCTTACTGAGCAAAATCGTCTCGACGGCTTGGTCTTGGACGTTCCTTCCGGGGAAACACTCTTCATAAATATTCACGAAATCCTCGATTTGACGAAGGATGCGGTTGCCAAACGAGATGTTGAAAGGCGACAGCAACCCCTCGACGTTCTTGATGAGTTCGTTGCCTTCGGCGTCGAAAGTGCCTTTCGCCTTGGCGCTCTCATAAAGCGAAAGAAGGGTCTGGGCTGAGTAGAATTGCTGAGGGATGGGGTTGCCATAATCGCGGACTTTCGGGGCCCGCTTATTGAAATTCATGGTATGGGCGCGATCGTAAACCTTGTCGGAGATAACGAAGGTGGACTCATCGCGGTTGGCCGTTCCGACGAACCATACGTTCGACGGCACTTTAAGAACGCTGCCGTCCTTAAGGGCCTTGTATTCGCGCCAAAGGCCGCCATCCTTTGCCCGCAGGTTGATATTAAGAAGCTTCAGCTCGCGCTTATCGGGTTCGTTCTCCATAAGGGAAAGGAAGTCCGAGAAATAATACTCGATGCGCGAAAGGTTCATCTCGTCGAGAACGATGAACGTCGGGATTTCCTTGTTGAGGTTGGCCGCGTAAAGGGCTTGGGTGAATTTCTTCGGGGTGAATTTCTCCGAGAACTCGTTGTAATAGCCGAGCAATTCGTTTTTGTCCTTCCATGAGGACTCGACTTCGATAAGGTCGCATTGGGCGGCGATGGCTTCCGAGAAAATCTTCGGCAAGCTGGTTTTCCCAGTGCCTGACATCCCTTGAAGGATGCTAAGGCGACAGGCGCCCAAACCCGCGACGAAAGTCGCCATATCCTCATAACTATAGGAAAGGTGAAGACGGCTGTCCTTGGCGTAAGTGACCACGAATTTGACGAGACCGCTTAATGAAGGGGCCACCGCCGCGATTGCCTTCCGTTTGGCCAAATCCGCCGCAAATTCGGCTTCCTTTGCGTCGATTTGAGAAAACGCGGGGCAAGGATCGAAGTGGCCCTCGGCCGTTTCGTCCTCCTCGCCGATAAGCCCCGTTCCCCCCGTACCGCCGCCCCCGGCGAGGTTTGCGGCTTCCACCGAAAGGTTGCCCCTTTCCCCGTCAAGGGCTTTGCGGATAATCATCACGGCCACGATTACTACATCAACCAACAAACAATAGAAAGCGTCGCTATGGATGGAATAAGTGTAATCCTTGGTGTAAGCGGGAAAGTAATAGCGGATGACCTCAAGGGTGCTTTCCTCGGTTATTTGGGTGGCGATCGTGAAGTAAATGCCGGCCACCCCGAAAATGAAAATGAAGAACACATTGACATACGTCACGGCCTTGGCAAGGGCTGGAAAATGCTTGTAACGGGAGAAAAAGCCCGATAAAGCGAGAACGAGGCCAATCCCCGAGCAGATGACCATAAGCATGATCCCAAAGGCCAAAACCTGATAACCCGATCCCAAATTGGGGTAATCCTGCAGAAGTTTAAGGCCCGTCAGCGTCACGTCTTCGCTATAGGCCGTCGAATCGAACTTGACGTCGATGATATTGAAGAAAAGGGAGACGACCGTCACGGCAGTGACGAGCAACAGATAGACAAGCGGCTCGATGTCGGTGAAACGGATGTGGCCTTTCCTAGGGGCCTCCACTATCCCGTTGGCCACGTCAAACTGGCCTTTGAGAATGGAGAAAGGAAGGGTTAACGCGCAGAAGATGACGAAAGGGATAAAGGAAATCGATTCGCTATAGAACCCCTGAAGGGAATAGGCGAACTGGATGACGTACCCCAGCATGAAGAACTCAAACGAAACGGCGACCTCGAGCCACATCAGTTTCCTCGCCATGAGAACGAAACGTTTCTTGTCGCTCCAGAAATAGGAAAGCGAGGATATGAAGTACAAGAAGAGAATGACGAAGAGGGCGATGTTGATGAGACAGTAAATGGAATCCTCCAAGTAGGCTCTCTCGGAGATGAGGACCTGACCTAAAACGCAAACGTGATCAACCGAAGTGGAACCAACCGCGTAAACCGGAACGAACAGGAGGCAAAGAAGCAAACCCAGGAGCCCAATGGCGACCGTGACGAGAATGCCAACGGCCGCCCGTTTGGATTCGGGTTTGACAGGCGCGTTCTCAGCCTTGGTTTTCGTTAAAGCCTTGGCACGGACGGAAAGGGCAAACCCAATGGTCGCGATGACCATTGACAAAAGAATGGGAACGAACAATCCGACCCCAACGGAATGGTAGGCGATCTGAAAACCGAAAAACGCCACCCCGAAAACAAGGAAATAAACGGCGGAGAAGAAATTGCCGGACGCTTTGTTGCGAATCACCTCAAGGGCGGAAAGGACGAAACCGACGAGACCGACGAAGAAGCCGAACTTGAGGCAAAGGGCGTAAACGGTCGAGGTTGTGGCTCCCCCTTCTCGAGCTAGCGACCAAATCGAGTAGCCCGCAAGGCCGTTAGACAAGGGCAAAAGAATGGCGGAAAGATCCAACGCCAAAGCCAAAACGAAGAGAGCCAAAACGATTGCTCTATAGATACGCGCGTGCTTAAGATTCTTTTCCATGATTGCATCGGGGGAACCTCCCCCGCCTATTGGGTTTATGATAACACGATGCGTTCGGTTGGGCGTTATGGAGTGAAAAACCGCCATACATCAGACCGCTTTCGCAAAAGGGGCGATGGATCGCCCTCGGCGCGGCGCCGCCTTCGCGACGCGGATCCCGGCTTTCTTCTGAGCGCGATCCGTTTGCTCGCGCATGGCGCCGCCGGATAGACGCCTTACGCACAAACGGATAGGGGGCGCTTGCGTTAGCGTATTGACTTATGCGGATATGCCAATTATTATATTGACACTCATAAATATGAGAATGAGGAACAAGAAATGACGAATGCCCAATTCACGCTAGCGGCCAAAGCCCTATCGGACCCAACCAGGCTGCAGATACTTCAGATAGTTTCCAGATCGAAAAACATTTGCGCTTGCAAAATTCTGGAAGAGCTCCATATTTCCCAAGGCACTCTGTCGCATCACATGAAAATACTCGCCAGCCTCAAATTGGTGTCAGTCGAAAGAAACGGGAAATGGTGCCATTATTCCTTGATCAGCGAAAACATGTGTGAGATTTCGCGTTTTATCCAAGCGATTTGCAAGGAGGGCAAAGAAGCCATCGTTTCTTGCGATTGCCAATAAAGCAGCGAGCCTTATAACCCTGACGGGTTTTCTTTTTACGAAAACATATTGATATTCATCAATTTATTGGAGCGTGTTTATGGAAGCAACGAACAAACGAATAAAGCCCAAACATTGGAAACTTTGGCTTTTCGGCGGAACGGTTTTATTGATCGCATTGATAAATGTCCTCGTTGGCGTTTTCCTCGGATGGGACGCCGCGGCGATTCCCTGGAACTTCATCAGCGACCAAATTCTTGGCATGAAATGGCTAAGCGCCTTAGTTTGGAAACTGATCGTCGCGATTGGGGGAGGCTTCGAGGAAGGGACATGGCAATATCAGGTCGAGTCGTCCGTTCAGTTTTTCGTCTACGACTTCATGAAAATCGGAATTTTGCTTTGCCTGCTGATTTTTCTCATTTCCTATATCCAATCTTACTTCCCGCCCGAAAGGACGAAGAGGATTCTCGGGAAGTTCCACGGAATAGGCGCCAATATCATTGGGGCTTTGCTAGGCACGGTAACCCCGTTTTGCAGTTGTTCCTCCATTCCGATTTTCATCGGTTTCACGAGAGCGGGCCTATCGAGCGGCGTCACTTTCAGTTTCCTGATATCCAGCCCTTTGGTCGATTTGGGTTCCCTTACGCTCCTCGTCGGATTTTTCGGCTGGCCCATCGCGGTCGCTTACGTTCTGGTGGGGCTCGTTTTGGCCGTTATCGGAGGGACCATCATCGAAAAAACCGGACTTGGCAAAAACGTCGAGGATTTTGTGCTGAAGGGCCAATCCACGGTTGACATCGACATGCCTGATCTCACCCAAAAGGACAGGCTCATATATTCAAGAGACCAAATGTGGCAAACGTACAAAAAGGTCTTTTGGTTCATCGTGGTCGGCGTCGCCATCGGATGCCTGATCCACAACGCCATACCGGCTGAATGGGTTGAAAGCCTACTGGGGTCCAACACGTGGTATGGAGTCCCTCTCGCCACCATCATCGGCGTGCCCATGTACGCGGATATCTTCGGAACGCTCCCTATCGCCGAAGCGTTATATGCCAAAGGGGCGGGCTTAGGCACGATCCTCTCCTTCATGATGAGCGTCACCGCCCTTTCGCTCCCCTCACTTATTATGCTAAGAAAGGCCGTGAAGCCGAAACTTCTCGCGTCTTTCATTGTCATAGTCACCGTCGGAATAGTGATAATCGGCTATCTGTTCAACGCGGTCGGCTACCTGTTTATCTGATCAAGGTTATCGATGGCTTTGCCATTTCTAACATATTCATCATCCAAAAGGAGGAAAAAGATGAAAATCCAAGCGTTGGGTTGCGGCTGCCCGAAATCAGTCAAAAACTACGAGGCGGTCGTCGAGGCCGCCAAAGAGATGGGGTTAAAGGACGAGGTCGAGTTTTATCAGGATTCAAACGGAATCATCGAAATGGGAATCATGTCGACGCCGGCGTTGGTCATCGATGGCAAAGTCTATTCCATGGGGCGCGTCCTTGACGTTAAGCAAGCGAAGGAGTTGCTGAAGAGGGCCCAGGAATCGCGCGGTTGCTCGTGCGGATGCCCCAAATAATGACAGGGGCGACGCTTTCTTACAAACGAGAAGACGGTTATCCTTGGCTTCCGGCAAATCGAAAAAGCCGAACCGAAACCCGTTCTTTGCGCGGCCCCTTTCCCAAGCAAAGGACCTTTGTGTGAACTTTAGTAGCAAGAGTGTGCCGTCACCAAGACAAAGTTTCCGCTCAAAAGGCGACAGGCACGACCATAAGCCGTCCAAAGAAGAAAGAATCGTTTCCTTCGCTTCCTCATAGCCCACATTCAGCCACCTATTGGTTACGTCTTTCGCTTCTTTCTCGAACATTTGACTATCGAGGGTGGAAGCGATCCTGTCTCTTAATGCTTTAAAATCGCGTGGCCCCCTGGAAGACCTGTTGAAAAAGGATGCGAAGATTGATTTAAGCTTCTTGTTGTCAAGACCTAGAACCTTAGACAGATAAAACATATCATAGATGTCCTTATAGCGCGTTGAAACAGGGCCTAAGCGGGCTAACGACATCATCTTCTCGGCGAAGATCTGCTCCGGCGGATTCACTTGGAGAAAAACGCCTCTTCCATCATTAAGGAAGGAAAAAGAGACGTTTTGCTGATCGATGTCAAGATACACGTGAACGCCGATATCCATTTTTAGGCTAAGCGCATCCCTATTAGCATCTGAGACCAAGACATGGATCCTAACGCCTTGATAGTCTTCCTGATGCAGTCGCTTTATCGGGCCATGGATCTCAGCATCGAACCCATCCTTGACCTGGTTTAGTTTGCGGATGAAGCCCTTATGGAAGACTCATCAATCAAGTAACGGATGAAGTCGAAATCGATGTCGCGGGTAGCCCTTCGGGAGTTGTGGGTCAAGTTGAACATGACGATTCCGCCTTTGAGAGCTATTTGGTCAACCATGTCCGAGGCAGAGATTTTCCGGAGGGTGATTTCCTCGGCCGCCATGTTACGCGATGTCGCCAGAGGATATCCGAGCCTCGCGTATTTAGAAACCAATCCGCCTATTGAGCTCATGCGATTGCCTCCTTGATTCGCAAAAGGATGTTATTTCCGCCATCGAAGTGCGACAAATACTCTTGGACAATAGAAAAATCGAGTTCACCCTTCTTCTCACGGAAACTGTTGAGAACCTCAAAGTATAGATCAGATGGGTATTTTATCTTGAGCCTGATGAGTTCGATCAAAAGTCTCTCGAGATCATATGTCCTGATATCCACCCCATTCCACTTCATCATCGTTACTCCGATCTCGACTATTTCGGAACTTTGATACGACTGTTTGACGTCGTTTCTTCTTATCGGGAACGTCTTCTGGGCGGTAGCCAAATAAAAGAAAGGCGGTATCCCGTCTGTCAAATCTCGCATGTAGAAAGCGCTGAAGCCGGTGAAGATCGCCAAGGGATATCTTTTCGAGATGTATTCCTCGTCGATGACGTATTCCTTTTTGTCCGTGTAGAAGCCATTTGAAATTTTGAATAGAAACCCATGGGCGATCTTTTGTCTTATGGAGTACTCGGTTTCTCCCATTTTAAGCAATTCATCCGTTTTGTAAACCATGGTATTATTTTATGTTTCAATAGGTCTTTTATCAATAAACACCTAGCAAAAGATAAATTGGAAATTGTATTTAGGCAATAGATTTACGGGTGGATAAAAAAAGACGGGGGCTGGACCCGTCTGTTTTATTGGCTGTCTCCCAAGAACTTTCTTGGGATCGGGCCTGATGCCGAAGTAACCGCCAACTAAGGACATCTTCTTAGCGATGGTTCGGCTACCGTTCAATTTGGTGGAGCAAGCCAGGATCGGAATGATGCATAACCATTCACTTCGGTTCTCACTCATAGTAACTATTATTTCAAATTATAAATAGTTTTAAAAAAGAGAAAAAGTCACAAAGAGTTATAAAAATAAACGCCTTGGGAAGTATAGCAATAGCCTTAACTCTATACGCTCACATTTCTCATTTCTAAATATTGATAGTTAAATGACATAAGCAAAAGAAATAAGTAAGATGTTGCTATTTTGATTTATCACTTACTTCCCAAAAACCATTCTTATTCGAACCAACTCTTTTAATAATCTGGCGTTTTCTTAATGAAGATACATTATTTTGAATAGCCGTTCTTCCTAATGACAATGTGTTTTGCAATTCCAGAAGAGTGATATTAGGGTTATCTCTCATTTCTTTGATAATCAAAGTTTGTGTTTTATTTATCTTGGTTTCCGCTTTATCCCCCACTTTATCGCCCACATTATCCCCCGTTTTGTTTATCCAATTAAAAGGAATAGTTACCGCAATTGAATTTTCACGGAAATCAAATGCTTCTTTTCCATAAGCCGCCACTATCTTTGGAACTCCACGTCCTGATTGCTCGCTTATATGGAGTTGCATAAAGATGTCAGCTAATCTTTTGTTAACCGGCATAGATTCTCCAGCGAAAAAACCTTCCTCAGTTTGGCCACCAGAAAGTTCTCCTCTTGATATGATTTCTATTCGATTTGAAAAAACAGAAATAATTGGTCCGTTCTTAGAAGTCCATTTGTTATGAACAAATGCATTGATAATAGCTTCTCTAAAAGGCATTGTTTGAAAAAGCGTGATATCTTTTCTTTCTACAACCCTATTTTTCTCGTCAGCCTGCACAAGATTTAAAACATCTCCATATTCAATGATTTTGTCTAACGAAACTAAAACACAGCATTTTCCAAATTCCCTGACAGAAAAAAGAGGGGATGTTTTATCGACTCCAGAGAATAAAGAAACTCTGATACTGATGTCAGAATTATCTGAAAGAAGTTGGGCAAGTAGATTGTATTTTCCTTTTTCTGTCAACAAATGGAGGTTTTTCTTGAATGTCGATAATCTAAGTTCTATTCCTTTTCCGGCATAATAGGTGAATAATTGAGAAAAGGATAAATTTTGGTCGTCTGATTCAACATTATCAACAGTTGGAAATCCGTTTTTTAATACATTGAAAAGTTCAATCTCTTTACTAGGATATTTTGAAATATTTTCTTTACTGGATCCTATTCTTATGTATCGTGCATTCATGAAAGCAGTCGGAATAGTATGGGCTTTGGGTATCGTTAAGCAAACTACATTCTTACCATCAATAATGAGTTCATCAAATTTGAATCCAATGTCTGGGGTGATTTGCCGAGCCAAAAAGTGTTTTAACGGTTCTTTTTTGTAATCTTGATTTGGATCAAATTCAGTTCCTACAACCAAGTGATTATTATCACTAACTCCCCATATAAAATAACCAAATTTCTCATTTAAAAGTGCAGCACTATTGCTTATTGCGGATATATAAATTCCAAGTGTTATAGGTTCAAACCAGTTTTCTTTAAACTCCACCCATTCATTTTCATGCTTCATTTTGCAAAGAGTTTTAATCTTTGATTCTAATTGGTTGTCCATATTTTTATCCCTCACCATGATTATATAATAAAGTGGGGGATAAAGTGGGGGATAATTCAAATTAAAAGAAAAGCGGGCTATTAACCCGCTTGTCTTTATTTGGCTCTTCTCAAGTGACTATAGAAATCTCTTGCGTCAAGTCTAATACCGAAGCACCAGTTGATTAGCAAGTGTGCTATCACCGGAGTTCGACTGTCATCTTTAATGGTGGAGCTGACGGGGATCGAACCCGCGACCTCATCGTTGCGAACGACGCGCTCTCCCAGCTGAGCTACAGCCCCAAAACGGCTTTGCTATTATAGTCAATAAAACAGGCGGTTACAACGATGAAACTCTACTCCTCAAAGACCGATTTGGCCACTTGCGGCAGTTCGGTCAGATTGCGAATGAGGTGGCGAGCATTCACGCGAACACCGAAGCCATAGGCGGCCCAAATGAAGGGTATCCCGGCAACCTTGCTTTCCCGTCGATCCTTTTCGGTGTCGCCGATATATGCCGCCCTTTCAATAGAGTTTTTCTCCATAATGTAACGGATGTTCCTCCATTTGGGAGCATCCGTATCGCCGGCGCAGACATGGCCCTTGAAATAACGCCCGGTCCCGCAGGCCCTCAAATAATTCTCGACATAACCTTTGTCGCTGTTGCTGACGATATAGAGATCATAAGTTTTCCCAAGTTCGGCAAGAACCTCTTTTTCGAAAGGATAAAGAACGCCCGGATGGCGCCCTAGATAATCGATCTCGCTCTTAAGGCAGGAACGGAAAAGACGCATCTGTTCCGCCAAAGTCTTGTTGGGAAAAGCCAAAGGACCCGTCTCTTCCGGGGTCAATCCCATGTAATTGCGCATGATGGCTTCGGTGAAAAAATACGTTTGGCCTTCTCTAGCCATGGCGGCGTTCCAGGCTATCGTGATGCCTTTCAGGGCGTCCCAAAGGGTGCCGTCAAGGTCGAAAATCAGACATAATTTTGCGTTATTATCCATAAAGACAACCCTAATCAGCGGTTATTTCGCGTCATCGCCAGAAGGGGCGTTTATCGCGAGTTTATCCTCGCTATCGATCACTTCCGCGCCTTCGGCGTTGGAGATGCTGTTGAACTTGCTGCCCATCCGCTTGATGGTCTTGTCGACGTCGAGCGCGTTGTTCTGCAGACGGTCCACGTTGTCGTGGAGGCGGCTCCATTTGTCGCCGAAGATCTGAAAGTCCTTGGCCAAGGAAGCGAGTTCCTGCTTCATCTCGCCGAGGTTGGCGGCCCGATCGGCGTCGATCTGCGTCGCATGGAACGTCACGAGGATCGGTTGCAGAATGGATGGGGAAGCCATCACGACGTTCTTGCGCATGCCGTCCTCGACGATATCCTTGAACTCGCTGTGAATGTAGGCGAACACACCGTCGTTGGGGATGAAGATAACGGCTTGCTGGGTGGTGACGTTAGGAATGATGTATTTGGCGGCGACTTCGTTGAACTTAGCCTTCACGTCTTTTTTGAAGAGGGCTTTCTCCGCCGCCATTTCCTCATCGCTAAGTTTTTCGCCTCCGAACATTTTCGCGTAATGCGTGAGCGGAAATTTGCTGTCGATGCAAATAAACGCATGCTGACGCGGGAAGAAAACGACCGCGTCCGGACGGATGTCGGAACCGTCTTTGGCTTTCTTGATGAAATACTGTTCGTCATAGAAGGTCCCCTTGCCGTTCGGCCAGGTTGCCTCAAGGATCATCTCGAGTTGCATCTCGCCATACTGGCCCCGGCTTTGGCTGCCCGTGAGAACGTTGTTTAGCGACACGACGTCGGACTGAAGTTTTTCAAGGTTGGCTTGGGCCTGCGTCATCTTGCCCAAAGTCTCCTTAAGGTTGCCCATCGTGTCGGAAGTGCTCTTGAAGCCGCTCGTCAAAGAGTCGTTGACCTGCTTGTTGATGGCGACGAAATTCTCATCCACCTTCTTGTTGATTGCGGCGATGCTGTCGCTTAGGGCCTTGTTCGTGAGGGCGGTGCTTTGGGCGATGGTCTCGCTCACGTTTTTCTGGAAACCCGCGAGGCGATTGTTATTCTGATCGGCTTGGTCGCCCAATTGCTTTTGGACGATAAGCATCTGTTTGCCCAGTTCGTTGCTGATAAGAAGGGGAACGCTTTTGTCGAGGTTGGAGACGTCCGCCTTCACGGAAACGACGTCATTGTGGAGCGATTGTAAATTCGTGGATAAACCAACGATGGCATCGGAGGGATTTTTATCGCCACCAAGGCCTTTCGAGGCCTTTTTGACAGTGACCAACAAATATACGCAAAGCCCAAGCGTCATCGCACAAACGACAAGGGAGATAATAAGCAAAGTCAATTCCATGAACGGCCTCCAAATCGCTACTTGTAAAGTTTAGCACAGAAATAGCCAGCTCTTGGCTAACTATTGGAATTTCAAGACTCCAATATGCTCTTCTTTTCCTTTTAAATAGAAAGCCCAAGGAGGCAAAGATGGATAAGTGCATCGCCGTCATCGACCTAAAGAGTTTCTATGCTTCGTGCGAGTGCGGCGTTCGCCATCTCGACATTTTCAAAACGCCTTTGGTGTGCTGCGACCCCTATCGGTCCGCCTCTTCCGTCGTCATGTCGGCCACCCCTTATCTCAAAAAACGATACGGGGTGCCTAACGTCTGCCGCCGCCGGGATCTGCCGTTGGTTCCGGGAATGATTTACGCCGTTCCGCGAATGTCCTTCTACCTTCAAATGTCCGCCAAAGTCAACTCCATTTTCCTCGATTACGTGGCCGAGGACGACCTTCATGTTTATTCGGTGGACGAAAGCTTCCTCAATCTCGGCCCATATCTCAATCTCTATCACTGCAACCCCGAAACCATCGTTTCCCGCATTCAAGCGGACATAAAGGAAAAACTTGGCCTTGTGGCGACCGCCGGAATCGGCCCCAATATCTTCCTCGCCAAAATCGCGCTTGACCAAGAGGGGAAAAAGACGGAACCCTACCTCGCCCATTGGGACTATGGCGACGTTCCCGCGAAACTTTGGTCCATCCGTCCCATAACAAATGTATGGGGCATCGCCAAAGGCACCGCAAGACACCTTGCGCGCATTGGTATCTATAGCCTTAAAGATCTTGCGGAAGCCGATGTTTCTTTGCTGGAGAAGGAGTTTGGCGTCATGGGCTATCAACTTCACGAAATGGCCAACGGACGCGATGAAAGCGACATCGAGGCCAAGTACGTCCCGAAGGAAAGGGACCTATCGAATGGGCAAACCCTGAGCCGCGATTACACGAAACGCGAAGCCCTTCTCCTTTTGCGGGAGATGAACGACGATTTGGCCCTCAGGCTTCGCAAAAGCGGATCCTTGGCCCAAAAAATATCCTTATCGATCGGTTATGGGGTTGGCGGCGGCTATTGCCGTCAAATGACCTTGCCGATCGCCGCCGAAGGGACCGATGCTCTTTTCGCGGGAATCGAAGAACTGTACGAATCCGCCCCCGAACTTCCGATTCGCGAACTGGGCATTTCATATGGTCGATTGCGCGCAAGCCACCTCGAACAGCTCTCGCTCTTCGAGGAAGCCCCCATCAGCGCCAAGAAAAAGCGCCTGGACGCCGCCCTTGACGCGATCAAATCGGTCTATGGCGCCAATAGCGTTCTCCGTTGCTCAAGCCTTTTAAGTGCTTCGACCGCGAAAAAGCGCCACGAACAAATTGGAGGGCACCGCCGATGAAGGGCCGAGGGATGATGAAGTGGATGCCTTATAAGTCCCTTGCGGAGCAAAAGGGTTTTATGGAGACGATGCGCGCAAAGAAACGGGCCGGTGAAAAGCCCCTTATTTCCGCGGAGCGGGCCCAGGAGATCAACGAAGCGTTGTCTTCCTATGCCGGGGAAAACGTCGCGATCAGTTTCTTTCTGACGGGTTCATTAAAAGAAAGCCGAGGAAAAATCCAAAGAATAGATAATATTTACAAATTAATAAAAATAAACGATATTAGCATATTATTTTCATCAATTGTCAATATTGAAGCATATTGAATTGGAAACTTTTTTGGGTTTTAACCAACAAAACAGGCGTAATCGAAGTTAATATTATTGGAACCTCGTTAGGGGTTTCGAGTGGGTACCTCTCCTGAGCCCCTATTAGGGAGGTGCCCATTTCCTTTTTATAAGGTGATTCTAGGGGTAAAATAACGCCATGGACGAAGCGAAGTTGGAAAAAGCGATGATCGCCCTCCAAAAAGGGGACGGGAACGCCCTTGCCACGATCTATGAGCAAATGAGCAAAGGCGTATTCACTTTCGTCTTGCCGGTCCTTCACGATTACCAACTTGCCGAGGATGTCATGCAAGACACCTTCGTGAAAGCATATAAAGCCATCGATTCATATGAGCCTGGGACGAATGCCCGCAACTGGATCCTTACCATCGCCCGCAACGCCGCCGTCAGCGAACTTAAAAAACGCAACCACGAAATATCCTACGACTTTTCGCAAGACAACCATCCCGATGGCGTTTATTTTCTCGGCGACATCGATAGCCCGACCATAGCTCTAGCCAACAAGGTCCTTTCCGAGGATGAATTCAACATCGTGATGATGTGCGCCATCGGCGAATATAAGCACAAGGAAATCGCCAAGTTCCTTCATTTGCCTTTAGGCACGGTCACCTGGAAATACGCCAATGCCCTTAAAAAAATCAAAAAGGCCCTCCAAGAGCAGGAAAAAGAGCAGTATGAACGCGAAGCGGAAAGAACCAAACAACTTAACTGACGGCTTTAAAAGAATCGAGCTTGCGCCCGAGGACGAAAAAAGCATTCTCTCCGCTTTGAAATTCGAGAGTGCTTCCTTCGTTCCCGATAAACTCGAAGCGGTAATAAAAGAAACAATAATCGAAACCGAAACCCTCCCCGCCAAAGAGGAGAAAGCCATATTGTCATCGCTCAACCGGGAAAGCGCCGCTTTCGTTCCCAATCGGCTTCTCGCCATCCAAAAGGCGATCGGCGCCGTGCCGCTTCCTTCCGACCAAGAATCGCTCGCCATCCATGAGAAGGTCAAAAACGAAGGGGAGGCCCTCGCAAAGAAATCGGAATCGGCCGTTTTCCAGAGAACCGGCACCAAGCGCCGCTGGTCTTTCTCGACAGGTTTTCGAGCCAAGAAAATCCCTTGGGTCGGCGTCTTCGCCACAACCGCCGCCGCTATCGGTCTTGTCATCGCCCTCGTCAGCGACGATGGCGCCAAAGCCTTAGGAACAATCGCTTACGTCTCGTTGAGCGTCGAGAGCGCCTCCGGTTATAACGCGAACGCGGATAAGGCCTCCGTCGGCGAACGCGAATCAAACTATGGTACCGGTTCAACCAATACCTATATCCCAACCTTCAGTTTCGTGACCGATGGTAGGAACGTCGCCAAAGCCAACACCATTTCGGCCAACAACTATTCGGCCACGCTCGTGAAGAAAAAAATCGGCGTCATCTCAAGCGACATCGAAGCCCCGAGCCTTATCGCCGACAAATTGCTCCCTTCATCCTACGACCTCGGGTATCTTGAGACCAAAAACAACAAGCTTCGCAACAACATCACCGTCAACGTCTATTGCGGGAACCCGGATTTCGTGGCGAACTACGAAAACCGCTACCAAAATGCCATCAACGCTTACCTCAGCGAGAACAAAATCTATTCCGACGTGACTTTCGAGGCCGCGTCCGACTCTTCCGTTGGCGCCTGCATAAACGAGGTTGACTCCAGAAAAGCCGAGAGAATCATCAAGGCCTACAGTTTTTTAAGCGACAACGGGGCCAACGACGAATGGAAGGAAGCCTATCTTGGCGCCTTGGCCGAGGAAGAGGACGACGTTCTCGACGCTCTCATCGACGCCTTCACGGCCACGGCCGGTTCGCAGTTAAGCGACCGAGCCCTCGAAAACGTCCACGATGGCATCGCGTTAGCCTATTATCGCTACATCACCGATTATTCGCTTGATAAAACGGAAAATGCCGAGAAGCTGCAAGAGGAGTTGGCCAAACAGCTGCGTCACATCGCGAACATGTTCCCGTGGGCCCAATCGGGTGGGTTCGAACGTCAAAAATCCAATCTGAAGGACGATTCTTACTACGTAATCTCGGATGGGGAATGGGAGAAGGCCGCCTCGGTTTATCAGGAAGGCATGGTTTACGGCATCGCCGATCAAGGCGACGTTCTGGCCGTTTTCTTCCATATCCGCGACCTTATCATGGCGGACGTTGAGGACGCCGGCGATTTTATAAGCCTCATGAGGAAAGTGAGCAAACGCTCAAGGGATTTCGGCACCCACGCCGGAGCTTTCCCCGACGACGGGGAGCACGATGGCGGCTATCACGATCACGGCAATGGCAACCAAGGGGGCGATTGGGGAAGCGGAGGCGGAGATTGGGACGAACAAGACTGGATGCCGAATTCAGGCGATTGAAAAACGAAAGGCCTCGATATCCGAGGCCTTTTCAATAGACAAACGGAAAACTAAAAAGCCCATGTCCCGTTTTTGAACAGGGCGATTTCGCGGCCTTCCTCATCCGTGCCGACGATCGACAAATCGGCGGTGCCGATCATGAAATCCACGTGCGAAAGGGATTTGTTAATCCCAAAGGCATGAAGTTCGTCTTCGGTGTATTTCTCGAAATGCGGATAAAGATCGGTAAAGCCGCGTCCTAAGGCCAAATGGCAGCAAGCGTTCTCATCGTACAAAGTGTTGAAAAAGAGAAGGCCCGTCCGATTGATCGGCGAATCGAAAGGCACCAAGGCGCATTCGCCAAGATAGGCGCTGCCTTCGTCAAGGGTAAGAATGCTCTTCAAGGCCGCCTCGCCTTTTTCGGCCTGAACCTCCACGGCTTTGCCTTTCTCGAAACGAACCGAGAACCGATCGATCAATTGGCCGTTGTAGGCCAGGGGTTTCGACGCATAGACGATGCCTTCGGCTTTTCCGCGCATCGGGGAAGTGAAGCACTCCTCGCTGGGAATGTTGGGCTGAAAGAAATCACCCTGCAAATCGGTCTCCCCTCCGCCCATGAAAAGAACCCCGGGAATAAGGCCGACGGTCAAATCGGTGCCGTTAGAGGCAGTATAATGAAGCTTGCGAAGATGGAGCGAATTCAGTTTGTCGCACCGGGATTTGAGATCTTTCTCATGCTCATCCCAGTTCTTCACGGGATCGCCGCTATCGGCGCGCGAAGTCTTGAGAATGGCTTCCCAAAGCGCCTCTTTGGCATCCTCCTCCGAAAGAGCGGGGAACATCTTCGCGGCCCATTTTTTGCCATAGCAGCCAGCGATAGTCCACTGGTAACGATTCTCGGCTTTCTCGATGAACTCCGCCATTTCGGCATAATTCAGACGCCTTATTTCGGCGACTTTAGCGGCGTCGACGCCCTTCAAGGAGTCGGGATCGTCGTTGTCGAGCCAAATGAAGGCCGGCAACTCTTCGGCCTGAAATTTGTTGAGGGCGTAGGAAGTCGGGCTCGGATGGCCTAGGACTTTCGTGTCCCCATATCGGTAGTCGAGGGCGCGCAAGGGACCGGATTTCCATTCGTAGACGATGCGAGAGGCGCCGGCTTTGTAGCATTCCTCCGCGACGATGGCCGTAAAGGCCTCGTTGTTGACATCGGTCCGAATGATGACGGGCTGACCTTTCTTGACGGCGGCCCCCACTCGCACGATGAGGCGCGCGTATTCGCGCAGTTTTCCTTCGTTCATAGGCAATTTCTCCTTCGTTGCGTCCATTCTAGGCTTACGCGGCCGATTTCTCACCAAATAAACTTTGTTTATATCTCTTGGACGGAGTTTTAGATTAGAATAAACGTGTTAAGAGGTATTTACCTATGGCCAAAAAAGAAAAAACCGAACAGGCAGCGAAGACCAAAAAAGCCCGAAAACCGATCGACACCAGCAAAGGCGGAATCATTTGGGTCATTTGGAATTTCGTGGAGGCCGCCCTCCTCTTGGTGGCGGGCATCCTCGCGATCGTCTTTTCGAACAATCAGAGTTTGCAGAACTCCATCCTTATCATCATCGGATGCTTCCTTATCGTGGGCGGCTTCTTGAAGGTTCTGATGAATTTCCTTCCGGCTCTGACGGCGACCGACAAAGCGCATCTTAGTTACGATTTCGTGATCGGCGGAGCGATTGAACTCGCCCTCGGCGTCACCCTCGTGGCCTTGCCGAGCGCCTCCATAAACGTCATCGTCCAGTTCCTCAGCACTTTCATCGGCATCATCCTCATCGTCGCCGGGGCGGCCTTCATGGTGTTCGCGATCGCCTTCTTCATCGACAAACTGTTCGGCATCGCGATGCCGATCATTGAGATCGTTCTGAGCTTGGCCCTCATCGCCCTCGGCGTCGTGGTCCTCGTCTACATGAACGACGAAGACGTTTTCTACCGTGTCGTTCTCATCATCGTCGGAGTCGTCATGGCGTTGGCGGGCCTCGCCGTCGCCATTCAGACGGTCCGCGCCATGATCGCCTCCAATAAAAAGAAGAAAGCCGCGAAAACGGCCGCGGCGGGAGAAAAGGCCCCCAAAGGAAGCCCCATCATCGACATTGACGCGACGGAGAAGAAAGAGGAAAAGCCAATGGGCGGGGAAGCACCCCAAATTGAAGGCGAAACCCCGGCGATCGAGGCCCCAAAAGACGATGGCAAAAAGGAAGATAAGCCAAAAGACGACAAAAAGAAAAAATAAAAACCAAACAAAAAAGAAGCCCAGCGAGAACGCTGGGCTTTTTTGGCTTCAGGCCACGAGCCTATCAGCGCCCGTCAGTTCAAGGAAATGCGGCAACTTCTCGCACCAGTCGCAAAAGACGTGCCACTCCTTCAACTTGTGGTTGCGCCGCTGAATGTACATCGTCTTGAGCTGTTGGTAATTGGTAACCATCGTCGCGGCGAGGCAAAAGCCTTCGGGCAGGGAGGCGACGAGAATCCGCCACTTGGCCTTTTGCTCCTGAGCGAAGCCAGGGTCGGCGGGGATGGCGTTATATTCGCCGATAAGCTCTTGCATCCGTTCGAGGATGGCGGGATCGGTCTCATCGACGCACTGGGCGGCGACGTCGAATTTAAGAAGGCAGTGCATCGTGCTTTCGCTGCTCACGAAATCGAACCAGTGGTAACGCTGAGCCTCCTTCCACCAGTATAAGGGGGCGCAGACGTCGACTTGAACGGTGATGCCCTTAAGGTAATTGTCATGCCCTTGCCCGTTGCGGCACGAACCGAGTTTGGCGGCCCGAAGGAAGTCCTTTTCCGCGGGTTCGCTCGCGTCGATATGGGTTCGCATCGGGTTGCCCGAGGCCTTGACGGCCCTCTCTAGGCCATAGACGTGATAATTCGAAACCGAAAAATTCATCGCTTGAGAACCTCCATGATATTCGTAATGAGCGCCAAACGGGTGAGAAGCCCGACACCGCCGGGAACCGGGGTCTGCCGAGCCACTTTGAGGCCGGGAACGCAGTCGCCGCGCAGATGGCCGTCCTCGTCGCGGTTGATGCCGACGTCGACCACCCATGCGGTGGGCTTCAGCTCATAGGAAAGGTCGATATGCCCCAAGCGGCCGATCGCGACGACGATGAGGTCGGCGTGGCTAAGGTAGAAACGCATGTCCCCGTCCGAAGTCTTGCTATGGAGGAGGGTGACGTTGCAATCTTTGTCAGTCAGCATTTTAGCCATCGGTTTCCCGACGATGTTGCTGCGTCCAAGCACGACCGCGTTGGCGCCTTTGAAAGGGAAGCCTTCGTCCGCAAGGTAATCGACGATGCCCTTCGGGGTGCAACTCGCGAAGGCGGACAGCGGCGAAAACCCGTCGATGTCCTTCTTGGGGTCGATCGTCAGGTGGATGGCACGCTCGCTGATGGCCTTTGGAAGGGGAAGTTGAACGAGAAAAGCGTCAATGGCGGGATCCTGATTGCACCGCTTTATTTCAGAAAGAAGCTCTTTTTCCGAGATGGTGTCCGGGTAATGGAACAACGTGGCTTTTATGCCGACTTCGGCGCAGTCCTTCAATTTGCCGCGAATGTAGGAGTTGCTCGCCGCGTTGTCGCCGACCTGAAGGATGGCCAGCGAGGGCACCCGGGAAGCGTTTTGAAGGGCTTGCCGGATCAAGTCCTTTCGAGTTTGAACGTATTCTTTTATTTCCATATTAGCCTAGGCTCAAAGATAGCACTTTGGGGCCCTCACTTCACTAGGCAAGAAAAAACCCAGCCAAAGGCTGGGCAAACATCGGGGAAAAACTTTTAGAGGAAAAAGGCAAGAGCCGCCGCGCCGCTCGAAGACGAACCCGAGGAAGAAGCGGCCGCGCCGGTATAAACCATGATGAACAAAGCCAAGAAGAGGAAAAGGATCGCGAAGCCGAACGTGAACCAACTGACGACTTTCTCGCTGCCGCGTTCCTTGGTCTTGGCGAAGACGTTAAGGCCGCCGCCGGTGATGGCGCCGGAAGCGCCTTCGGATTTGCCGCCTTGGAGCAGACTCAAAACGATGACGATGAGTGACACGACGATGAATACGATGTCATACCATTTCATAATTTCGGAGCTCCCGCGCCGTTTTGACGCTTAACTACTTTAATCTAATTGGCTTTCGTTGGCAACGGGATACTTGATTTCGCCCATAGGGCGCCAAAGAAGGATCTCATTTTTCGAGGTTGGCGCGAAGCTCTAGGATAATGTCCCGGATTTCGGCGGCCCGTTCGAAGTCGTAGCCTTTGGCGGCGCTTCTCATCTGCTTTTCCAAATCGGCGATCTTCTGATTGATCTCGCTCCGCGAGCTCTTGGCATCCATCTTGATGAGGGCGTTGATATCCTTCTCGCTGTTGGAAAGGGGCGGCCGAATCGCTTTCACGATCGTGGTTGGGATAATGCCGTATTTTTCATTGTAGGCCTCTTGAATCGCCCGACGGCGGTTGGTCTCGGCGATGGCTTCCTTCATCGACCGCGTGATGGAATCCGCGTACATGATAACCTTGCCATGGGCGTTCCTGGCCGCGCGGCCCGTGACCTGGATAAGGGAAGTCGTGCTTCGCAAGAAACCCTCCTTGTCGGCGTCGAGGATGCAAATCAAAGACACTTCCGGAATATCGAGGCCTTCCCTCAAAAGATTGATGCCAACGAGGACATCGTACTTGCCTTTGCGGAGCTGATAGATGATCTCGGTTCTTTCAAGGGTCTTGGTTTCGCTGTGCAAATAGGTCACTTTTATTCCGTTTTGCTTCAAAAACGCCGTCAGGTCCTCCGCCATTTTGATGGTGAGGGTGACGATCATGACGCGCTCGTTAGCCTCCACCCGTTTCTTGATCTCCGCCATGATGTCGTCGATTTGGCCAAGAGGCTTCCGGACCTCGACGATCGGGTCAAGCAACCCCGTCGGACGGATGATCTGCTCCGCGACTTCGTGATGGCACTTATCGAGTTCGTATTCGCCCGGGGTGGCCGAAGTGCAAACGACGGTAGAAGGCATCACGCTTTCGAACTCGTCGAAATTAAGCGGGCGGTTGTCGAGGGCGCTAGGAAGGCGGAACCCATATTCGACGAGGGTCTTTTTTCGCGAACGGTCGCCGTTGAACATCCCGCGGATCTGCGGGAAAGTGACGTGCGACTCGTCGACGAGAAGCAGATAGTCCTTGGGAAAGTAATCCATGAGGGTCCATGGCCTTTGGCCAGGCTTGCGTTTATCGATGTGGCGGGAATAATTCTCGATGCCGGGGCAACGGCCGAATTCCAAAAGGCTTTCCACGTCCTGCCTCGTTCGCATCTCAAGGCGTTCCGCCTCCAGCAGTTTGCCCTCGCCGCGAAGTTCCTTCAAGCGGTCCTCAAGCTCGGCCTTGATGGTGAGACAAGCCTCGGCGATCCGTTTCTTGGTCGAGGCGTGATCGTAAGCCGGGTAAATCGGATATGTGAGGAAATTGCGTTTGACCTCGCCCGACAGCTTGTCGATCTGGGAGATTTTCTCCACTTCATCGCCGAAGCAATCGATGCGGATGTAGAATTCGTTCGTCGACATCAGGGCGATGTCGATGACATCCCCGCGAACGCGGAAAGTGCCGGGTTTGACATCGAAGTTGTCGCGGGTGTATTGAGCTTCCAAAAGACGCGAGAAAAGCCGCTTCCGATCAAGCGTCTCCCCAACGCGGATCTCAAAAACGAGCCCCCGGTATTCGTCGGGGTCGCTGAGGCCGTAAATGGCAGCCACCGAAGCGATGACGATCGTATCGTTGCGCTCAAGAAGGGAGTTGACGGCGCTCGTGCGCATCATTTCGATCTCATCGTTCATCATCGCGTTCTTCTCGATATAGGTATCGGTCCGTGGGATATAGGCCTCGGGCTGATAGAAATCGAAATTGGAAACGAAGTATTCGACCCGGTTTTCCGGAAAGAGCTCTTTGAACTCGCCGTAAAGTTGGCTGCAAAGGGTCTTGTTGTGGACGATGACGAGAGTCGGCTTATTAAGCTTCTCGACGATGTTGGCGTCGGTGAAGGTCTTGCCCGTTCCGGTGGCGCCCAAAATGACCTGAATCCGCTTATGGTCCTTAACCCCTTGGAGAATCTTCGAAATCGCCTCGGGCTGATCGCCCGTGGGCCGATAAGAAGATACCAACTTAAAGGGATGCGAATAGTCCATCAGGGTTCCTTCTTCGCCTCTTTCCTTGCTTCTGGCTGAGCCTTTTTGGCCTCCGCTTGGGCTTTCGAGGCCCGCTTGGCGGCTTTTTCCGCGTCTTGCTTGGCGAATTTTTCCGCCATGACGGCGCGTTCGAGAGCCGCCCTAGGGCGCGAATGCTTGCTTAGACGCGGAATAAAAGGCTCGAAGCCTTCGCCGTTTATCGTCTTCGCCTGCATGAAACTCACGAACGCGTCCTTGTCGATCTCACCGATTTTGCTGCGAAGCTCAGTCGTCTCAATCTGATAAATGACCACGCGGATCATTTTGCGCTTCTCGCCGGAGTAACCGCCAATCGTGTTGATGACGGTGGTGCCATGGTTCATTTCCTTGTGGATATAGTCCTGAATCTCGGAGTAATGGTCGCTGATGATGTCCACGATCACGAAAGTGTCGCTGTTGACATAGATGTATTGGACCGCCACGGCGCACGCCAAGGCGGCGATGATGCCGATAAGGCTCATCCGAATATCCCGCAAGCACACCATGCCGACGATGACTAACGACGCATCGATGATAAAGCCCGAAACGTCTTGCTTCATTTCGCTGTATTTGGCGATGATGAAACTCACGATGTCGAAGCCACCGGTCGACCCGTTGCCCAAATACGCCACGGCCACGCCCGCGCCCGCCAAGGCGCCGCCGAAGATGCCGCATATCATGAGACTCCCCGTATCGATGTTCGTGGGATCCTGAAGGCCTAAGGCCCTTACGATGCCGATACCCTCAGCCACGTCGAAAACCGAATTATGGAAAATGAGGAAGAACAGAGGATATGCCAGCGAAGCCAAGAGGGTTTGAATCGAGAAACGCTTGCCTAGAGCAAACAGACCGATGAACCACAGGATGACCTGAACGCCCAAAACGACATAGGAAGTCACATCGAAATCAATCAACGGTTCCACGTAATAATTGACGATGATGCCAACGGAAATGACGCCGCCCGAAATGATGTTGCAAGGAGCCAGGAAAGCGGCATCGGCAAAAGCCAGGATCAAAGACCCTAAGAGCACGAAGAAAACGTGCTTCAAATCCAAAAGCAAACGGGCTTTGGATACTCTGCGCCTAGCGATTCTGACCATTCTTAGCCTCCATTTCGAGATAAGCGTAGATGAAGGGATCGACGTCTCCGTCCATTACTCCCGAAACGTCGGCCGTCTCATAATCGGTTCGATTGTCTTTCACCATCGTATAGGGGCAAAAAACGTAACTGCGGATCTGGGAGCCCCATTCGATGTTCTTTTGCTCGCCGACGATGGATTTCATCTTCGCGTCCCTCTCTTCAAGTTTCCTTTGCATGAGCTTATTCCTCAGCATTTCCATGCAAGTCGCCTTATTCATCAATTGGCTTCGCTCGATTTCGCACTGGACCACGATCCCGGTCGGAAGATGGGTGATGCGAACGGCGGAGGAAACCTTGTTGACGTTCTGCCCGCCGGCGCCGCCGCTGCGAAAGGTGTCGACCTTAAGGTCCTTGGGATCGATCGCGACGTCGCTTACGGAACCGAATTCCGGAATGACGTTGACCGAGGCGAAGGAGGTATGCCGTCTGGCATTGGTGTCGAACGGGGAAATGCGCACCAAACGATGAACGCCTTTCTCGCTCTTAAGAAGACCGTAAACGTCATGGCCGCTGATTTTGACCGTGGCGCTCTTTAATCCGGCCTCTTCGCCCTCCTCATAGGCCAGCACTTGCCACTTGAAGCCGTGCCGCTCGGTCCACCGCCCATACATCCGAAGCAGCATATCCGACCAATCCTGAGCTTCGGTCCCGCCAGCGCCCGGATGGATTTCAAGTGTGCAATCAAGGGCGTCGTACTCGCCTGAAAAAAGCAACTGGTTGCGAAGTTCTTTGATTTTCTTTTCGAGTTCGCCCTCGGTGTCGGAGAGGAGGCCCGCCATATCAGGGTCGGCGCTATCATCGCTGGCCAAAAGCTCAACGAGGTCGTCGTATTCCTTTTTTATGGACGTATAAGACTCGACCTTGTATTTTGCGTCCTTCAGTTCGTTGACCACGACCATGGCTGAGTTTTGGTCCGACCAAAACCCTTCGACGTTTTCTTTCGCCTCCAGATCGGCGATATCCCGCTTTAACTTATCTAAGTCAAAGAGAGTCACCGAGCTGCGAGACAAGTTTGCCCAATTCATGGGCTTTTTGTTTTAACTCGACTAGCTCTTTCATATACCCTTCTTACCTCGCTTTTCTATTTTGCTTTCGTCTCGGCAATAGGCTCCGCCTTTGTCTCGCCTTTGAGGGTGGCGTCGATGGCGGCTTGCTTAGCCGCCTTCTCGGCCGCGATCTGATCGGGTGACTTACGAATGATGCGAACGTTCATGAGATTGAACGCGGTGTCGAGGGCAACGCGATCGTTCATCTCGCGGAAAAGCTGATAGCCCTCATTGACGTAATCCTGAAGCGGGTTGGTCTGGGCATAACTGCGAAGAGAGATGCCTTCACGCAAATGCGCCATGGTATCGATGTGGCGCTGCCAATTCTTATCCATGACGGAAAGGGAGATCTGACGCTCGATTTTATCGGCGTCGCCGGCCGACCACGTTTTGCGCTTATTGAGGTAAGCCCCATAAAGGAGTTCGCCCAAATCCTCTCCGGCTTCATCGGCCGGGGCTCCGTCGTAAGCGGCCACATTGACGGTGCCTTCCGGCAAAAAACGCGGTTCGATCAAACGCTTGAGCATTTCGCCGGAGACGATCCCCTCGGCGTTGGAAGTGTCAATGGCCCGCTTGGCCAAACCTTTCCCGGCGGAAACGAAGAAATCGTGAACCATGTTGACGATATCCTCGGCTTTGAGGATTCGGTCGCGCTTGTTATAAATTATCTGGCGTTGTTTGGCCAAGACGTCATCGTAGTCCTTTAGGTTTTTGCGTATATCGAAATTCTTGCCTTCGATTTGCTTTTGGGCATTGGTGACGGAATTGGTGAGCATCTTGTTGACATAGGCTTCGTCGGCAAGGTTCTTCTGGAACATTTCGCGGACGCTGTCCGGAGCGAAACGGCGCATCAATTCGTCGTCGAAGGAAACAAAGAACCGCGAATAGCCCGGATCGCCTTGACGACCGCTGCGGCCGCGAAGCTGATTGTCGATGCGGCGGGATTCATGACGCTCGGTGCCGAAAACGCAAAGCCCCCCCAGTTCCCGGACTCCCGGGCCAAGTTTGATGTCGGTGCCACGGCCGGCCATGTTGGTGGCGAGGGTGACCGAGCCTTTTTCGCCGGCGTGCGAGATGATTTCCGCTTCGCGAGCCTGATTCTTGGCATTCAAAACCTCGTGGGGGATTTTGGCCGCGTCGAGCAGGCTGGAAATCTCCTCGTTGGATTCGACGGACACGGTGCCGATCAAAATCGGCTGCCCTTTGTCATGACGCTCTTTGATTGCGGCCACCAAGGCTTTGAGTTTGGACTCGTGGGTGCCGAAGATAAGGTCGCTGTCATCGATTCGGATGACCGGTTTATTGGTCGGAACGCAAACGACCTTCATGTTATAAATGGTCTGAAATTCCTCTTCCTCGGTCTTGGCGGTGCCGGTCATGCCGCAGAGTTTTTTATAGAGACGGAAGAAGTTTTGATAGGTGATGGTGGCAAGAACCACGGTCTCCTGCTTTATTTCGACGCCTTCCTTGGCTTGGATGGCTTGCTGCAGACCGTCATTATACTCACGGCCCGGCATGACACGGCCGGTGAATTGGTCGATAAGTTGGATTTTGCGCTCAGCGTCAACCATGTATTCAACGTCCCGAGCCATGATGTAATTGGCCTTTAGGGCTTGGTGGATACGATGGACGAGATCGCTGTTCTCGGGATCGTAGAGGTTACGGATGCCGAACATCTTCTCGGCTTTGTTGTTGCCTTCGTCCGTAAGAGAGCACGTTTTTTCTTTCACGTCGATTTCGAAATCGCGATCCTTGCGCAGGCATTTGACGAAACGGTCGGCGACCTGATATTGACTAGCCGGAGCGCGGCTTCCGCCCGAGATGATAAGCGGCGTGCGTGACTCGTCGATCAAAATGGAATCGGCTTCATCGACGATCGAATAGGCGAGCCCGCGAAGAACGCGAGAGGAAAGGTCTGGCGACATGTTGTCGCGGAGGTAATCGAAGCCGAGCTCGGAGTTGGTTGTGTAAGTGATGTCGCAGGCATAGGCCTCGCGCTTCTCGGCGGCGGTCTTGGCGGCGAGATTAACGCCGACGGTGAGACCGAGGAAACGATAAATCTGGCCCATCCAATCGGCATCGCGGGAGGCAAGGTATTCGTTGACGGTCACGACGTGAACGCCGTTTCCGGTCAAAGCGTTAAGATAAACGGCCATGGTGGCGGTAAGGGTTTTCCCTTCGCCGGTTTTCATTTCGGCGACGTCGCCGTTATTGAGCACGAGAGCGCCCATAATCTGGACTTTGAACGGTTTTTGCTTCAAAGCCCTCCAGGCCGCCTCGCGGGCGACGGCGAAGGCTTCGTATTTGATATCGGCGATGGTTTTCCCGTTTTTCAAAGCGTCTTGAAATTCCTTCGTTTTGGCGCGAAGTTCGTCATCGCTTAACGCCGCCATTTTCTCATCGTAAGCCAAAACCTGATCGGCCTCGCGCGAATACTTGTTAAGTTCTCTCTCCTCAAGGTGGAAGAGTTTTTCAATGAAATTACTGGACACTTGTTTATCTCCAAAAAGATGCTTTAAGATAATACCATTACCATAAATGGTAAGCAACGAAACCCCCGATTTTTTGCCCAATCATGGGCTTTTGAAGAATGGCGACGGCGCTCTAAAGCCCTTCCGTTTGGCTTTTTCGGCTTCCTTTTTCCGCGTATGCCCCATCGCTAATACCCGAACCGTCTTGGCCCCGTGACCCATGAGCAGATCGCAACACGCCTTGGCGGTTGACCCCGTTGTGATGAGATCATCGACAAAAAGGATTTTCCTGCTTAGCACGGAAGCGCCGTCACGGAAGCGGATATGCCTAGAAATATTTAACCTTTCCTCGAAATTGGAATCGGCTTGTTTGATGTCATCGGTTTTTTCTAGCGCATCGATAAAAGGAAGCCCCAGGCACTTAAACATCTCATGGACGTGATTGAATCCGCGATCAAGGTCGCGCCGCCGAAACGAAGGGGCTGGAACCATTTCGTATCCGCTGTAGATCAATTTGAGAATCGGAGCCTGTTTTGCAAGGAAAACATCAGCAAGTTCGATATCCTTGCACCCCTTGAACTGGTATAGCAAAGAACGGATCCTCTCGGTATACGAATAGAGGCATCGCGCGTAATAGGGACCCACTTTAAAAACTTCCTCATGGGGCTCCATCGAAGCGAAGCACTCATCGCACAGCGGATGATCGTTCTCGAAATCGCTCCAGCCAAACCCCGCCTTATCCTTAAAGCAAATTTTACAAAAAAGTGTTGCAGAATCTAATCTCATCGATGGCGTTTCGCATGCCTTCCGTTTCCTTTTCCGACAAAAAAACGACCTCCCCTGTCGGCGCATCGCTTTTCCTCCCCGCCCGTCCGGCGATTTGAATCAAAGTCGACGAAGAATAGACCCGCTGGGAATCGGCCCCCATCACCAAAACCTGCAGATCCCGAATCGTGACGCCCCGTTCCAAAACGGAAGTGGTGATCAGGTAACCGGTCAGGCCTTTCTTGAACGAATCGATAACGAGGTCCCGCTCTTCTCGGCGGGAATTGACGTAGTTCCCTCTTTTTAGGAAAAGAGACGTGAACTCGTAAAGCTCTTGCGACTTCGCGATTGAGGGAACGAAAACGAGGCAGGGTTTTGAAAGCCGTCCGAACTTCATGAGCCAGCGCACAATGTAGAAAGGCTGTCCGAACGAGGGGCGATAGACGATAGAGGGAACCGGGATCGGGTTTTTGTGAAAACGGGTCCTCAGTTCCTGAATGTCATGTCCTGGCTTTTTGTACTCCGACAGGATTTCTTTGGAGGGGGTGGCCGACATCATAAGACAATGCCCGCGAAGGGAAGCCTTATAAAAGGCTATGAGCGTGTCGTTGCCCTTAAAAGGAAAAGCATCGATCTCATCCATGACCAGCAAATCGAAATAGCGATGGTAACGGTAAAGCTGATGGGTCGTCAAAACGACCACATCCCCCTCAAGACACGATGTGTGCCCTCCGTAAACCGCCACCACTCGGTTGAGTGGGAAAGCGTCCTTAAGCCGCCAATAAAGCTCAATGACGACATCCCGTCTTGGCAAGGCAAAGCCGACCGAAAGACCGTGCTCCATCGCATACGAAATGACGCCGTAGCTGATTTCCGTTTTCCCGCTTCCGCAGACTGCGTAAACGAGGGTGTCGATGCCATGCCGAAAGTTATAGACGACCTTATCCGAAATCCCCTTCTGCTCTTCCGATAGGGAATAGCGAAGATTCAGCCTGACCTCCTTGGGGACCGAAGGAAGCCGCGCTGCCTTCGCGCCGACGAAGGAAATGCACTTTCGGCAATAGACCCGACCCCCGATAACCCCAAAATACCGCGGATCCCGATTTCCGCATCGAGGGCAGACGTAACTCTCTTCTTTCCCCACACCAATAGGTAAGCGGAAAACGGCAAAAGGTACTTGAAATCGAAACGGAAAACAAAATAACCCTGCAAATTAGGGTTACTTTGCTCAAAAACTATTTTACTTCTCGAGGGCCGAGATCTCGTCGATTCGCCGTTGATGACGCCCGCCATCAAAAGGCGTCTTGAGGAATTCGTCGACCCGAGGAAAGACTTCCTCGGGAGTCATGAACCGACCCCCAAAAGCGATGACGTTGCCGTTATTGTGCTGACGAAGCAAATGGGAAACCGCGAGATTGTACCCAATGCCGCAACGGACGCCTTTGACTTTGTTGGCGGCGATGGAGATTCCCTCCGCGCTGCCACAGCAGACGATTCCCAAATCGGCCTCCTTATTGACGACGGCCCGACCGACCTTGGCCCCATAGACGGGGTAGTCGACAGGATCCAAAGAATAAGTGCCTTCGTCAAGCACTTCGTGGCCTTCGTCAATCAAATGCTTCTTAATGGCTTCCTTTAGTTCGAATCCGGCATGGTCGCTTCCAATGGCGATTTTCATTTGTCATCCCTCCAGACTTTTTCCAATTCGGCAAAGGGAACGGGCCCTTCGCGTATCAATTTTATTTCATCCTCGCTCGTCAAATCAACGATCGTGCTGGCTTTGTTGGAAACGCATTCGCCTTTGACGATGCCCCCGACCTCGCCATCGAATATCGAAAGGACTTCCTCGTAGCGCGTCGAAGTCGGCATCCCGCTCTTATTGGCGGACGTGACGAGACAGGGCTTTCCGACGGCCCCAATCATCTTTCTGACGAAAACGCTGTCAGGAACGCGGATGCCAACGACTCCCGTTCCGAGGGTGACGTGCCACGGCAACCCCTTCTTCGAATTGACCAAAACGGTTATCTCCCCCGGAAGGAAGCGTCTCATAACGGCATGGGCCCTTGGGCCCGCCGCCACATATCCCATGGCTTGTTCCAAGGAACTGCACATAAGCTGAAAAGGCTTATTGGGCGGTCTTTTCTTGAGATTCACAAGGTCCTTGAACGATCGCTCGTCGTCGTAGACGACCCCGACTCCGTAAACCGTTTCGGTCGGAAAGGCGAGAATCTCGCCCTTTCGGAGCACGTTCGCGGCTCGCTCGACGTCTTCTTCCGTCAGTTTTTCCATACGCTGTCCTCTATTCGCATTCGACAAAGAGAAACCTGTCATTCTGATTCAGGTCCTTCACGAACTCATAATGATAGTCCTTTAGATACCGCCTCATGAGGCAAACAAGCCAATCGACCAAATCCGGCGATATCTCAAAGGCCATGAAAAGCGAACCTTTCTTGACGGAGCGACAGTCACGGAAAATCGATTCGTAGACGCTATTGGATTTGTCAAGCCAAAGGGCGGAGCCGGGCTCGTAATCGCGAACGGAATCCTGGGCGTCTTCCTTATTAAGGATATAGGGAGGGTTGCATACGATAATGTCGAGATTTATGCGGTTTTCCATATAAGGCTTCAAAGCGTCGCCTTCCAGCGTCCGCACGATCGCGCCGCTGTTCGCGAAATTGACCTTGGCCACTTCGAGGGCGCCTTTTGAAATATCGCTCGCCATCATGACCCAGTTGGGGAAGGCGTCTTTCAAAGCGATGGCGATGGCTCCGCTCCCCGTTCCGACATCGGCGCAGCAAAGATAATTGCGGGGGTCGTAATAATCGCCGATCCTCTCGGTGAGGTTCGCAACCAATTCTTCCGTCTCGCCCCGCGGGATAAGAACCCGTTTATCGACGAAAAGCCGGCGGTCGAGGAACCGCGCTTCCTTGATTATGTATTCAACCGGCTCCCCTTTCTCCAAACGAGTCAATTGCTCCTTGAAAGTCAGGGGGTTCCTCATCTCCTTGTCGCGTTCGTAGATCACGTCGATTTGCTCGCGAAGGCCTTCGTCGAAAGCGATGAGGATCCGAATGTCGGCACTCAGCAAGCCTTTCCCTTTGGCGAAGCGAAGCGCCTCGTCATAGACCTCACCGATGGTTGGCATCGCCGCTCTCCGATTCCAGGATTTTCTGTTCCTGATCGAAGTGGATAAGGGCTTCGATAATCGGCTCTAACTCCCCTTCCATGACCCGATCGAGGGTGTTTGTGGTGAAACCGATGCGATGATCGGTCACCCGGTTTTGGGGATAGTTATAGGTGCGTATTTTCTCGCTTCGCTCCCCCGTTCCGACCTTGAGTTTCCGCTCGCTGGCCCGTTTGGCGTCTTCTTGGCCTTGATAAAACGAAAGGACTTTGGCCCGAATCATCTGCATGCAGATTTCCTTGTTCTGAAGTTGGGCCTTCTCGGTTTGGCAGCTCACGACGATGCCCGTCGGCATATGGGTCACCCGAACCGCCGACTCGGTCTTGTTGACGTTTTGGCCTCCGGCCCCTTGGCTCCGATAGGTGTCGATCTTGAGGTCGGCGGGGTTGATCTGGACATCGACATCCTTAGCCTCCGGCATGACCAAAACGGTCGCGGTGGAAGTGTGGATGCGGCCTTGGGCTTCGGTTTTCGGAACCCGTTGGACGCGATGGGCGCCCGATTCGAATTTGAGTTTCGAGTAAACGTTCTCGCCCTTGACCATGAACGACACGTAGGAATAACCTCCGGCCGCCCCCTCGCTGCCATCGAGATACTTGATGGACCATCCTTGCGATTCGGCGTAGCGGGTATACATCCTCAAAAGATCGCCGGCGAAGATGTTGGCTTCGTCGCCTCCGACGGCGCCCCGGATTTCGACGATGATGTTCTTGCTGTCGTTGGGGTCGACCGGGATGAGCTTTTCGCGAAGGGTGGCTTCAAGGGCCGTCATTTTTTCTTCGAGTTCCCGCCGTTCCTCTTTCCCAAGTTCCGCCATCTCCTCGTCCCCCGAGTTTATCGCCTCATTGGCCTGGATAAGCCCTTCCTCGTCTTTAAGATAAGCGCAATATCCTTGATAGGCCTCCTCCAGGGACGCCCTTTCTTTGCTAAGCGAAGTGAGTTTGGCGACATTGTCGGCGATCGTGGGGCTCGAAAGCTCCTCCTCTATTTCGAGATATCTTTTCTTGGTGGCTTCCAGCCGTTGTCTCATCGAGTCTTCCATAAATCCGCAGGTTTCCTTTGGCGCGGCTCATTATACCATGCGCGAGGCCCGCTAAGAATAGCGGGAGCCTCGACATTTCTCACTAGTGAGAAGGTGGCTATGAAGGTATAATCGGAAGCGGAAACGTTATGTCCTATAAATCACTCTATCTTACCTACCGCCCCCAAACCTTTGAGGAAGTGGCCGGCCAAAAGCCGATCGTCCGAACCTTGAAAAACGCTTTGTCGAGCGGCAAAATCGCGCACGCTTTCCTTTTCGCGGGACCCCGCGGAACCGGAAAAACGACCATGGCCAGGCTCCTCGCCAAGGCGCTCAACTGCGAAAAAGGCATCGGTCAGCAATGCAACGAATGCGAAAACTGCCTCGCCATAAGCGAAGGCAGCCATCCGGATGTCGTCGAGATCGACGCGGCCAGCAACAACGGCGTCGATCAGGTTCGCGACCTCATCGAAAAAGTCAAATACGCTCCGATCAAGGGGCGTTATAAAGTCTACATCATCGATGAAGTCCATATGATGTCCGCCGGAGCCTTCAACGCCCTTCTCAAGACCCTTGAGGAACCGCCCGAGAACGTCGTTTTTATCCTTTGCACCACCGAACCATACAAGGTTTTGCCGACCATCTTGTCCCGCTGCCAACGCTTCGATTTCTCGAAATTAAGCGACGAGGACATGAAAGGAAAACTCATCGAGGTGCTCACCAAAGAGAAGGCCGCTTATGACGAAGAGGGCCTGAAGGCGGTCATCGGTTTGGCCGACGGGGGGATGCGGGACGCCCTCTCGATCCTCGAGCAAACGCTTGCCTATAGCGGAAACAAACTAAACGCCTCGGACGTTTTGGACCTTTACGGACTTGCCTCGATGGATGAGAAAATCGCGCTTATCGAAGCCGTCGGCGATGGCGACGTGCCGACCCTTATCAGGAAATGCGACGATTTTGTCGCGGGCGGAATCGATATCCGCCGCCTGACCGGCGACCTCATCGGCATTCTGAAGGATCTTCTTATCTATGAAAAAACCAAGGACTCCTCACTCATGGACGATCTCTCGGAAAAGCAGGCCAACGATTTGTCAAAACGCCTTCCGCCCAGCAAGACCAGCAATTTTATCGGCACCCTCATCGAAGCCCAGAACAACTTCCGGAACATCTCGGATGTCCGCGGGCTCTTTGAGCTTTCGATGCTGCGTCTAGCCACCCAAGAGCCGAAGGAAAGCCCCGCTCACGTCGCGGCTGAGCCAAAGCCAACCCCAAAACCAGCCGAACGGTCGCGGCCGATTGAGCAAGAACCAAAAGAAGAACCGGCGCCAGCGCCATCCGTGGCGCCCGAGCCAAAAGCCGCCGACCCCGCCCCTGAGGAAAAGAAGGCCGAAAGCGTCGAAGAGGCTTGGCAGAAACCTGAACCGAGCCCGATGCAAAAAACTTTTGTGAAACCGCTTGGCCCTTTGCCCGTCGTGAACACCAAGAAGAAGGCCTTCGAAACGCCGCCGGACTTCCTCTTTGAAGATGAGAAACCAACCGAAAAGGAGCTTCCGGCCATCGACACAAGCAAAATCCTCAATCCGGATCTCGCGAACGTCGGCGAAGCCTATGCCATACCGGATAAGGAAATCGTCGAAATCATGGTGCTTGGCACCAAGTACAAAAAGGATCGGATCGCCCTTCGAAACGAATGGGGCCGCTTCGACGCCTTGAAAATCGACCCGAAATACGGAGGCCTCGCCACCCTCGTCTCGAGCGGCCATCCGCTCGTGCTGTGCAAAGAGGCGATTCTGCTCTCCTACAACTTCAAGTCGCTGAAGGAAAAGGCCAACATCAAGGCCAATCAGAAGCCTTTGTCCGATCTTCTCTCGAGCGTGATCGGACGCAAGCTCTTCGTTTATGCGCTCGACCGAAATGACGTGAACCGCGTTCAAGTCGCCTTCACAAGTTTGCAGCAAGTCGGCAAATTGCCGCGCATCTCGGACATCAAACTGGATTTGCCGAAGGAGGAATAACGATATGAACCCAATGCAACAAATGCTCATGGAGGCCAACCGCATCAACCGCGAGCTGGCCAAAGCCCGAGCCGAACTCGCGAAAAAGGAATTCGCGATCACGAAAGCGGGCTTGCTGACGCTCACGATGCTCGGCAACCGTTCCGTCAAGGCAATCAAATTCGAGAAAGGGGTTCTCGAAGAGGATAATCAAGACCTTATCGAGGAAACCGTCGTTTTGGCCGTAAATGACGCCCTTAGCCAAATCGAGAAGGCCAATGGCGATATCAACGAACGTATCACCGGCCGGCGCGAAGGGGTTTAAAAAGATGAAAGAGCTCGCCTCCATCAGCGCGCTTATCGACTCCTTCGCCAAACTCCCGGGGGTTGGGGTCAAATCCGCCGAGCGGATGGCCTATGCCGTTTTGGCGATGCGCGAGGAGGACGCGAAGCAATTCGCCCATGCCCTTGAGGACGTCAAAGCCAAAGTCCATAAGTGCCCTGTCTGCGGGCTCTATACGGAAGGGGAGAAATGCGATATCTGCCTCGACCCGACCCGCGACCGCGCCACCCTTTGCGTCGTAAGTGAAGCCAAAGACGCTTTGTCGATTGAGAAAATGAACGGCTACCATGGGCTTTACCATGTCCTTGGCGGATCCATCAGCGCTTCTAAGGGCGTCGGGGCGGATGACCTATCCATCGATCCGTTGCTCACCCGCGTGAAAAACGAGGGGGTAAAAGAGGTCATTTTGGCGACGAACCCCACGATCGACGGGGAGACGACGGCCTTATTCATCGCCAAACTCCTTGAGGGCGCGGGCGTCACCGTCACCAGACTCGGATATGGGCTCCCGATGGGATCGAGCCTCGATTACGCCGATTCGCTCACGCTCAGCAAAGCGTTCGAAGGAAGGAAAAAAATCTAATGTTCATCACCATGGAAGGCGGGGAAGGCTCGGGGAAGAGCACCGCGATCAAGGAAATCGTCGCGGAGCTTCGCAAGGAAGGGCATGAGGTCGTTTTGACCCGCGAACCGGGCGGAACCCCCATAAGCGAGGAAATCCGCGACATCATCTTGGATAAGAAAAACACGGCCATGGACCCGAAGACCGAGGCTTTGCTATACGCCGCAAGCCGCCGCCAGCATATCGTCGAAAAAATCCTGCCGGCCCTTCAAGCGGGCAAAACCGTCATCTGCGACCGCTACCTTGACAGTTCCCTTGCCTACCAAGGCGGGGCCAGGGGCATCGGGATCGAGAAAGTATACGAAATGAACCAGTTCGCCACCGAGGGCCTTTTGCCCGACCTCACGATCCTCTTCGACATCGAGCCCAAAGAGGGGCTCAAAAGGATCGCCGACAACGCCGGACGCGAAGTCAACCGCCTCGACATCGAGAGATTGCCGTTCCACGAAAAGGTCAGGGCCTCTTTCCACGAACTCGCAAAGCGTTTCCCGAGCCGTTACGTCATAATCGACGCCTCAAAAGGCAAAAAGGAAGTCTTGGAAGAAGCCTTTAGGGCCATAAAGGACCGAATGGGATAATGGCTTTCGGCGCGTTTCTCGAAAAAAAGCAGCCCTATGTCTGGAAAACGTTCCTTCGCGAAAAGGAAGAAGGGCGGTTGGGCCACGCTTTCCTCTTAAGCGGGGAGGCGGGGACGCCCCTTAAGGAGACGGCTTTCTTTTTGGCCAAGTCCCTTATCTGCGACCACCCCAATCCCTTGGCTTGCGAGACGTGCCGCACCTGCGAACGCGTCGAGCACGGCAGTTACAGCGACCTCTTCTTCCTCAACGGCGAGGAAGGCTCCATCAAGAAAGACGAAGTGGAGACGCTGGTCGGGAGCTTCGCCAAAACGGCCATCGAAAGCAAGGGGGTCATGATATACATCATCCACCTCGTCGAGAACATGACCGTTGAGGCGGTGAACGCCCTCTTGAAATTCCTCGAGGAACCGGCGACGAAAACCTACGCCTTCCTTACGACCGAGAACGAGGCGAGGATCCTCCCCACCATCGTTTCGCGATGCGAGACGATGCGGTTGCTCCTCCGCCCCCGCAAGGAAGTCATATCGGAGGCAATCAAGGAGGGGACGCCCCTTAAGGACGCCGAGATCATCTCTTATTTCATGAATTCGCCCGCCTCCGTCAAACTCGAAAGCCAAAGCGAGGACTATATCGGGGCCCGAACGGCTTTCGAAATCGCTTTGGACGCCTTAAGCGGACCCCGAAGCGCCATCATCTACGGATTCGAGAAGAACATCGTCCCGATGGTCCGCGGCAAGGAGATGGGCCGCTATTTCCTCGATATGCTGTCGTTAGCCTATAAGGACCTTGTGAGCATCGCCGACGGAGGGGAGATTGTCCTGACGAGTTATGCTACAATATTGAACGCCCTTTCGAAGAAATCGGCCCATCCGCAAACGAGCCTCTACGCCATTCTCGAGGCCCGGGGGCAAATCGATCTGAACATTTCCTTGCCCGCCCTCATTGAGCATGTCGCGGCGCTCTTATCCAAGGAGGATTGAGTAACATGGTAATCGCAAGCAAATACTTTATCGGCATCCGTTTCCCCGGAGGCGACAAATCGTATTATTTCTCGACCGATTACGATGACCTCAAAATCGGCGACAAGGTCGTCGTGGAGACCATCGCCGGCTATGAGATCGGCGAAGTGTCGACGGCTCTCATGAACATCGCGGCTTATCAAAGCAACCTTGATCTGAAACCTATCGTCCGCAAACCGACCGCCGAGGACATGAGCGATTACGAATTCAATCTCAAGGAGTCCGAGCGGGCTCTTCAAGTAACCGAAAACGAGGTCAAGCGCCTTGGCCTCCCGATGAATCTGATCGAAGCCAACTACACCCTCGACGGCAGCAAAGTGACCATCACCTACACCGCTGACAACCGCGTCGATTTCCGGGAGTTGCTCCATATTCTGGCCCCCCAGCTCAAATGCCGGATCGAACTCCGCCAAATCGCGAGCCGCGACAAAGCCAAAATGATCGGCGGCATGGGAATCTGCGGCTTGACGCTTTGCTGCAGCACCTTCCTCACCCAATTCGACGGAATCTCCATCTCGCGCGCCAAAAACCAAATGCTGACCCTCAACATCCCGAAGCTCTCGGGCCACTGCGGAAAGCTCATTTGCTGCCTGCTTTACGAGGATGACCTCTATACCGAGGCCAAGAAGTCCTTCCCGCGCTTAGGGACCATCGTTCATATCGATAACGCCGACTGCAAAGTGGAGGGCTTCAACATCCTTTCGAAAACGGTCAAGTTGGTCGGGCTCGACGGAATCCGGTTCGTGAGCCTTGACGAATATGACGAAATCGCCAAGAAATCCTTCCGTCCGACCGGGAATGCCCAGCCAACCCATCACGCGAACCCCATTCCGACGCCAAATTTCAAAAAGCATGATTGAACGCGAGCTCAATTTCAGCGGAAACAAGCCCCTTCTTTACCTTATCGCGACCCCAATCGGGAACCTTTCGGAATTCCCTCCGCGAGCCGTCGAAACGCTTCGGCAGATGGATTTCCTCGCCTGCGAGGACACCCGCAACTCCGGCCTTCTTTTGAAACGGTTCGGAATCGACAAGCCCCTCATCAGTTGTCATGAGCATAACGAAGAGGCCTCTTCGGAAAGAATCGTGTCTTTGCTTCAAGAGGGCAAAAAAGTCGCCTACATGAGCGACGCCGGCTACCCCGTCGTCAGCGATCCTGGGGAGCGGCTCGTCAAGAAGTGCGTCGCTCTCGGCTACAAAGTCGCCGTGGTGAACGGCCCAAGCGCCGGGATCTGCGCTTTAGTCGGCTCGGGGCTGCCCGCCGACCATTTCTATTTCGAGGGTTTCCTGCCAAGCAAGCCCAGCGCTCGGGATAGGGAAATTGAAGAACTCAAGGCTCGCAAGGAAACCATCGTCTTCTACGAATCGCCGCACCGGATAGAGGAAACCCTCAAAGCCCTCGCTTCCTCCTTAGGCCCCCGAAAGGCGGTTTTGGCCCGCGAGCTCACGAAAGCCCACGAAGAATACATCCGCGGCTCCTTAGCTGAACTGGCTTCCCTCGATCCGAAGACCCTGATCGGGGAAATGGTCCTCGTCGTCGAGGGCGACGAAGGCGAAACGATCCCCATGAGCGATGACGACATCAGGAAACTACTTATGGAGAAACTCAAGACGCTTCGCAGCAAAGAGGCGATCGCGGCGGTCAGTCAAGAAAACGCGGTCCCGAAGAACCGCGTGTACGCTATATATTTGACCTTGAAGCAGAGGGGGTAGGTGAGACCTCGCCGCCCCTCTTTTTCTTTTTGCCTTTCCCCGTCGGCCGGCACCGGTAATCGATGCCCAAGGCCTTCTGCTCTTTCCTCACCCCATAAGCCAGCACGGCAATCTCGTAGGTGAAATACATGATGATGCCAGCCGTCGAAAGGGCGAAACCGACTTTTATATACGGGGTCTCATACTTAAGGACATAAGAAGTCGCGCCCGATGGGGCGATGAAGCCGACGAGCCCGCCGTCGACGCGGTAAACCTTCAGAGATTCGGTTGAGCCGTCTTCGAGCCGCGCCGTGATCCCCCACCCGGCGTCGTAGCCGATATGGGTTACCACGAACTTCGAGGTCGAGAAATCGGTCTTGCAGGTGAATTGGTCGGTTGAGTGGGTGACGTCGGTTACCGCATGCTCTTGGTCGGCGAGGGAGGCGTATTTGGCGTCGAAATCGCTTTTCTCGATATAGGAAAGATGCAGCCCGTTTGAAGGCATATACGTATTGCCCTTTCCCTTGCTCATGCCGCAGAAGACGATGCACTTGACGCGACCCGGGGCATAGAAACCATAGAGGTTGTCATAAGGAGAACCACCCACTTCGCCATACTGGGTGTTCCTGATCGAATAGTATTCGTAGTTCAGGGTCGCGTTCTCTTCCTTAATGGTCCCGTCATCGTTATAGGTGTCACCGATAAAGTAGACGCGGGTCGGGTTCTTGAGGGTCATCCCACCAAGCTCGCCCAAATAGTAAGTCATTTCGAAATAGGCGCCGCCCTCGTCACCGTTAAAGTAATCGCCCAACCCGCTCGAAGGATAAATAAGGACTTTTTGGTCGTCGCCGTCGTACTTCTCGCCAAAACTTATGTCTTCTTTGGTCGCCATGACGGAGGAATCGCTCAGGAAACCGCCCGGATCGCTCGCGTGGAAACCATAGCCGTCGGGGGTGGTGACGACGCCCATCCGATAGGATGGCCTCTTAAACCCTGTAGGGGAAGTCGCGGCCTCGCCGACGGATAGGGTTTGGCTTACCTCTTCGACGTCGGCGTCATTGACGATGGCCGCGTCGAGATAGGTGGCTTCGTTCCGCTGAATCTCCGTGTAATCGCCGTTATGGTAGTAGTTTGTGAAGTTGGTCGAGTAAGCGCTGGTCGTGGCGTCGTCGCCAAGCGGGTAGACCGTGTCGACGCCAAAGCCGAGATCGGGGCAATAGGGGCTTTCGTAGATCCGGTATTTGTCGGTTTTGACGACGCAGCGGGAGCCAAAGGGCACGTTGTAATTGAAACTATTGTCATCCCAAGCCACGTAATCCCCATCGGTATAGCCATCGTTCACGATCATGTAGTATTTGAAGCCGGTCACCGCGTCGAAGCGGGCCCGCTTCTGCAAATACTGCCCGCTCCAAGTGGAAGCGACGCGCTTATTGCCGCCATAAGTGTCGTACATGTACTCGCAAGTGAGGATATGCGATTGCCGCAGCAAATCGCTCAAGCCGTAGTTATAGAGCGAATGGAAAGTCCGGGAACCGTTGTAGCCGAGGGCGTTGGAAGTGTTGGCCGAGGTCTCGCTGTCGTTATAAATCCGGTAATCGCCGCCATCGTACTCCTTGAGCGAGGCGAGGGCGTTCCTTTGCGCCGCCACGATCGTGGTGCCGCCGTTATAACTCGACTCGTAAACCGTGATGCCCGAAGTGGCGAACGCCAGGTTCCCGCACACGATGGTTTCCACGGACACGAAGGCGATGACGACCTTCCAAAAATACTCTTTGTCCCGCAAATAAGACATGAGGAGCCCCTCGACCACGACAAGGGCTATCTGATAATAGACGACGAACTGAAGGCTGAGGCCGTTCTCCTCGGCCGGAACCGAGAACGAACCGGGATAATAGGTCAGCCCATTGGGGCTGGAGAAACTCTTTCCCCTCAGCAATTCGATGACAAGCACCCAAGCGAGGACGGTGAGCGAAAGCTCGATGAGGGAAGCCGTCGGAAGCTGCCACCGCGGTTCGTTCTTGAGATTATCGAACTCGCTGCAGGCGTAATAGACGATGATCGGCACGAGGACGATGTACCAGCGGCCGTATCCGTCGCCGGCGAAGGCGTAGAAGAAGTAGTAAGGGAAAATGGTGAAAACCATCGTGACGCAGATCAGGAAAGCGATGATATGGTCCCAACGCTTGTTGCGGAGACTGGAAATGAGGGCTCCGAAGAAGAAAATGGCCAAAGGGGTGTAGACGAAAAGGGAGGCGGTCCAACTATCGTAACCGCCCGAGGTCTCGTATAGCGGCAGGTATTTGTAGCCGCAGGTCGGATAGAGGAAACCCACCAGCCCCTGCAACTCACGGCCCGGGTTCTCGCCGACGAGTTCGAAGATAAGGTGAACGCATTGGCCGAAGTCCTTGTCGGCGAAGGCCTGCTTAAGAACGCTAAGGTAAGCGGCTCCGACGGAACTGACGCGCGGGGAAAGGGAGGATTCGCGGACGCACGGGATCCAAATCCACGAGCAGAGCATTATCCCGACGGCAAAGGCGCCGACCCCGACGGCGATAGCGCCCACGTTTTGCTTCCAGTTGCGTTTCCCAATCGTCCAAAAATAACGCCACAAAGCGTACAAAACGCCGAAAATGCAAAAGACCACGAGGAAGAAGAAACTCGCCATCCCCATGACCATGAGGGAGAAAACGAGGATGGTCGGCTTCCGTTCTTTGATGACTTTCTCGATGCCGAGGAGAATAAGCGGAGCAAAAGCGACGACGCTCACGGTGCTAGGAAAGCCAGCCATGAAATTGAGATACCCGTTGAAGGCATAGGCCGTTCCGCCGATGCGGGCGCCCTTCTCGCTCACGCCAAGGTACTTGAGATAGGCTCGGCAGGCAAACGCCCCGACGCAACCTTTGAGGCAGGCCGCGAGAGCCATGTTCTGCGGGATTAAAGAACGAGGCAAAAGAACGCAAAAGAAATCGAAGGGATCAAAAAGGCCATAGTAAGCGTTGGAGCCGATATTATCGGTCCCAAAGAAAGTCGAGGTGCTGTAAAGCTCGAAAACGCCGGTCTTGAAAAAGTTGTGCCACACGTCCCAAAAGCCATAGCAAAGGTTGCAATATTGGGTGGTATAGTCGCCCCAAGCGAACATCTGGGTGCCCGAATTGAAGAAGAACGAATAGAACATCCAGAAGATGCCCAAAACGAAAATGAACCAAAAATACCAAAAGAGGCTCTTCCAGTCGAAAAGGGCGGGCCATACTTTCCGGAGCCAAACTCCGAAATGGCCTTTTTTGGCTTCCTTCTGCCGAAGCTCGGCCAACGATACGTTCTCGTTTTCCCCCATCAATTCCCCGCCTTTCCCGCAACGGGTCCCTTTTCTTCCGGGCCCTCGGCCGAAACAAGACCAACGACGTCGCTGACCGGCATGGAGAAGGCGATCCCCTGGCCTTTGCTGTTGATGCCGCATTCTCTATAAATCGCCCGCAAAACGGCGTCTTTGATCGCTTTGGGAACGAGGATGATCGCTATTTGCTTCTCAGGGGTGATGACAAGGCCGAAGAATTTCTCGATTTCCTCGTTGCCCGTTCCGCGCGCCGTCAAAACGGTCCCGCCGCGGGCGCCGGCTTTCTTGGCCGCGTCCATCGCAAGGTCCACGTAGCCGTCGTTGACGATGGCCACGACCATCTCGTAATCGTCGTTCTTTTTTGTTTCTTCCATAGGAATGTCCCCTTTATCTAACCCCAACGGACGGACATTTGCCATCATTTTATAAGCGCTGAGCCCGATAAGGGAGTCGACATGGCTCACAAAAGCGATCCCTCTAGAGAAATCACTTACGGAAAAACGTTCCCGAAGGTCGTTTTTAAGACCGCCCCATTGCCTTTCCTGGATAAGGGCGAAAACGACTTGCTTGTGGCTCTCGTCAAATCCCAGGACATGGGAAAAGCCGTTCGCGCCGGTGCCGCTGGCGTGGGTAAGGAAACTGGCCGCGGCTTGACGTTTATTGAGGATCTTGGCGATCGCCCGCCCCTGGCCGTCGTTCACGATGGCGACGAAGAAATAAAGGTTCCTGTACCGGGATTGGGCTCGAAGCGCCCCATCCCCGGTTCGCGGGGCGGAAACCGACTCGAGTGGCTTGCGTTCGCGAACGGGCTTCGCGGGTTTATTGAGGATCCTAAGCGATTTCATGCCCCCTCCTCCCCGAAGAAGATGATTTCGGCATCGCCTGCCTCAAAGAATTCCTTGCGAGCCCGCGCATAGACGATCTTGCGTTTCGTCTCGGCGAGAAGCCCCATCAGCTGAATCACGATCAAAGGCATGAGGGCGATCATGGCCACGCACCCGAAGGCGTCGCTGAAGACGTTCTCGCCCCCGTTAGAGGATACGACGAAGCCAATCGCGAACGGCATCACGAAAGTGCTGGCCATCGGGCCCGAAGCGACGCCGCCGGAATCGAAGGCGATCGCGGTATAAATCTTTGGGACGAGGAAGGAAAGGCCGATCGCCAAGAGATAACCCGGAACCATGAAATAAAGGATCGGCCACCGATAATGGGCCCTTACGATGGCTAAGGCCACGCCGATCGCGATCCCCAAAGCCATTGAGACAAGAACGGTGAATGGTTTGATGGTGCCTTCGGAAACGTCCGCGATTTGCCTGACTAGGACATGGACGGCGGGTTCCGCGAGAACCCCGAAAAGGCCAAAGAGGCCGCCGACGAGAACCGCGATGGGGAACAGAGCGTCATCGCCGCCGAGGGAATGGCCCACGCACTGAGCGACGGGCAAAAAGCCGAGGTCGACCGCGCTCATGAAAACGACAAGGCCCAAGTAGGCGTAGAAAAGCCCGACGAGGATGCGCAGAATCTCCTTGAAGGACAAACGGACGAAAACAAGGTCATAGAAAATGAAGAAAAGGGCCAAAGGGACGATCGCGATCGCGACGCTGATGGCTTGCCCAAGGACGAGGCCGTCTTCGCTCCGTCCCATCCAAACGGTTTCGACGAAGGCGTTTTTGAAAGAAGGCCAAAAATCGGCCCAGGTCGCGGCCCTCAAAAGATCGCTGGGGTTCCAAGCGTATTCCATCCCGTTGACATTGACGAAAAGGGACATCGCCATCGTGCAGATGATGGGCCCAACCGAGGCTAAAGCCGTAAGCCCGAACGCGTTTTCGCCCGAGTGGCCGCCGGCGCTTCGCGAAGCGGCCAAACCGGCTCCGAAGGCGAGGATGAAAGGAACCGTGACCGGGCCCGTCGTAACGCCGCCGGAATCGAAGGCGATCGGAAGAAACTTCGGATTCACGACTCCGGCCAAGGCGAAAACGATGCCGTAAAAGGCCACGAACATAATGTTCAGGTTCTTATTGAAAAGGATGCGTAAAACGCCGAAGACGACGAAAAGGCCGACTCCGACGCCGACGGCGGCGATGAGAGCGGCCTCATTCCAACCGATTTGGGACGCCATGACCCGCAAATCCGGTTCGGCGACCGTGACGAGGAGTCCGATCAAAAACGTCATGACGACGATGAGCCAAAGCTTCCTTTTGCGGAAAAGCGTTTCGCCGATCACTTGGCCGATGCGCGACATGGATTGCTCGGCGCCGACGGTGAAGAGGGCAAGGCCCAAGCCGATGAAAAGGGCCGCCGCGAGGAAAGAGAGGTAACCCGGCAAATAGAAATCCTTGATTATCCGGGTCAAATAAAGGACCGTCACCACGACGAGTATCGGCGCGACGCTCAAAAAAGACTCGCCGAGTTTGCGAAGCCAGAAAGATTCAACGCCCGAATCGCCCTTCTTTGGCGCGCGATCCGCGATCGCCCTTTCGCCCATGGCGTTCCCTCCTTTCCTTCTTTTCGCCGATTTCCTCTTTTTTGGATTTGTCGCTCTTCCAAAACAGACGCTTGAACGATTCCGGAAGCGGCGCTTGGAGATCGTATTCTTTGCCGTTCAAAGGATTTGTGAACCACAGTTCGTAGGCATGAAGGCCCAAACGCTTCAGAGGATTCGACGGCTCGCCGTATTTGTCGTCTCCGATGACGTAATGGCCAATGTTGCCCAGTTGGACGCGGATCTGGTTCTTGCGGCCGCTCCGCAAACGCACGTCAAGCAAAGCGTATTCCTTGCTCGAGGCCATCTTCTTGTATTCGGTGATGGCCAGTTTCCCTTTGGCGCGGTTATTGGTCACGTAGACGAGCTGAAAATTGTCCTGGGCCAAATAATCCTTGAGAACCCCCGAATCGGGGATGTCGCTCCCCTCCACCACCGCGTAATACCCTCTTTTTTTGACGCACTTCTGCCAGTTGTTCTGCAAAGCCTCGCGGACTTCCCACTTCTTGGCGAAAATAAGCACCCCCGACGTGTCTTCGTCGAGGCGATGGACCACGAAAATGCGGTCCCGGGGATTCTTCGCGGTGACGTAATCGCTCACAAGGCGATAGGCGGTACGCCCCTTCTCGCGCTCGGTGGCGACCGAAAGAAGGCCTGAAGGTTTATTAAGGGCCACGATATCCTCGTCCTCGAAAATGATGGGCAAATCATGCCTGAGGTGATGGGCGATGCGGTCGTAAGACACCACGACCTCATCCTCGGGGTACAGCTTGAAATCGAACAAGGTGACGGGGGCCCCGCCGACGGAAACCTGCGAAGCCGAGATGACATGGCGGGCGATGGTGTTGCTTAGCCCCGCTTTTTCGCGCACGAAAGGCAGAAGCGTCGTCTCGCGGTAAACGAGGAAGGTCTTGATGCGCTTAGGATTGAGGAGGCCCTTATGGCCACGATGGGCTTTTGCGTCGTTTCTGTTCATGCTGCCTATTATTGTATCAAAATAGTTATTTTGATAGGTACTCTTTGAGGGCGGGAAGGGCTTTTAGGGCGTCTTTCCGTCCCGCGTCGATGAGGGCTTGGATTTTGCTTTTGTCCTTTTCGGCGTGGCCGATCCTAGGCGGAATCTCCGGATAAACCGCAAAGGCCTTGCCCTCTTCGACGAACCGATCCACCCGATCCATCTCTTTGTTGTAAATGAGATTGCTCTGCCGGTAAACCACCATAAGGCGATGGTAACGGCCATACATCAAGGCGGCGGCTCGCTTCCGCAAAGAACTTAGGGGTTTCTTCCGATAGCCTTTTTCCCTGGTCAAAACGACGATGACCTTCTTCGCCCCGTCCTCGAGGGCCTTCGGCAAAGCGACCGGGACGAGAATTCCTCCGTCGAGATAAGGCCGTCCGTGGACAAGCCGCGGTTTCGTCGCCAAAGGCAAGGAAGCCGAGGCGGCGAGCCCATTCCAAAACTCGGGATCGAGTTTGCTGAAATAGACGGCCTCCCCGCCTTCGCAACTGGTCGCACAAACGTAGAATTCTGTTTTGGACGAAAAGAAAGTGTCGGCGTCGAACGGGAGCCGTTGCCTTGAAAGACCGAAAAACATGTCGTCGAAATCGATCGCACTGCCCCTGAGAAGAAGATTGAGCGGCCTCACGAAACGCAATTCGCCGTTCATGCCGACGAACATCCTGTCGCTCCGCCCCCTGTCGCGGCTCACGTAACCGACGCCGCATAAGGCCCCGGCGCTCGTCCCATAGACGGCGTCGGCCCAAATGCCGCGCTCCATGAGAACGTCGAGGACCCCGGAAGCGTAGGCCCCCCTCGTGCCGCCGCCTTGAATCACCAAAGCGAGCCTCGTGGTCATTGCCCTCCGTTACGGAAATAATCCGCCACGACGTTGCGGAGGAAATACCGGTCGCGCTCCTCGATCGTAAGCGAATCGGCATAGGCGCCCTCGCTTGAATAGGAAAGGGTGACGAAGTGGTAAATCGCCGTCGGGTCAAGGGAACTTGAGGGGAGATCGGACCGCACGTAGAAGCCGCTGCTCATCATGTTCCTAAGGGAGCGACCCGTGGCGGAGCAAAGGTGATTTTCGTTGTCGAAGGGGAAAACGCCGTAGATGTCCCCGAAAGTGATGTCGCCCGCCCCGATCGTCTGGCGGACGCCGCCGGAGTTGATGAGCGCGGCCACGATGGTGTAATCAGGGAACTCGCACCGCATGTAGCTGAGTAAGGAAGAGGCCCCGATAACCCCCATTTCGTCTTTGCCGTAACCCGAATCGGTGTGGCCGACGACCTCGTTTTTGATAGGGGAGGTCCGCGACAGGTAATAACGGTATATCTCGGCGGTCATCGGCTCTTCCTTCAAAGAGGCGGCATCGTAGGTGGTCAATGTGTCATGGCTCACGAGAGAAACCCCACCCTCAGCGAGGGCGAACCTAAGATGATGCACCATCGACCCGTTGGCGTATGTTTGGACGTGAGGTATCCCATAGGAATCCACTCTATAGTAATTCTGATGGGTGTGGCCTTCGAAGACCGCGTCCACGTTGTGGCAGTTCGTCGTATCGAAACCGCCGTTATGGACGCTTACGACGACGGCTTGGCAGCCCTCCGCTCGGAGTCGGGTCGCCTCGGCCGAGACTTCACTCGGGTAATCGTAATCGAAGGAATAGCCGCCTAGAGAAGAAACGGCGATGGAACTGGCGATATTGCCAATCGCCCCAACGATGCCGATTTTGACCCCCTGACGGTAAATGATTTTCGAAGGCAAGGCCCACGAGGGGCGGTTGCCGCTTGGGTCTTTGATGTTGATGCCCAAAAACGGGAAGTTGGCAAGTCGGTCGTTTTCCGCTATTTGGTCGACGCCCCAATCGAATTCGTGGTTGCCGATCGCCATCGACTCAAAGCCGACCAAATTCATCCAATTGACCATGACGGCTCCTCCGGTGAGGTTGCTATCGGCGCTGCCTTGCCACATGTCGCCACTGGAAAGGATGACGGACCCATCCGGGTTTTTCTTGGCTTCGGACATATAGTAATCGCTGAGGCGGGTGATGCCGATTTGGTAGGTCGAAGCCGAAGAATCAAGGTTATATTCGGCCGCTCCGTGGGTGTCGTTGATGGTATAGAAATCCAAATACTTGTCGCTTGGGGCCGGCTCTTCCTCCTCGTTGGTGAAGTAAAGGGTCAACGAATCGATGCGGAACGAGCCAACGGCCGCGTAGATCGAGACGTAATCGAACGGGCTTGCCGCTCCGTTCTCGTCAAAAAGCGGAAGATAGACGCCGCTATAAAGATGATAGGCGGCGTTGTTGGGCGAGGTTATCTCGTAACGGGATCCCTTGTAAAGAAGGTATCCGTAATCGGTGAGACGGGAGAAACTTATCTTAAGACCGGCGTAACGTTTCGCGGAGTAAGTCCCTTCGTTCGTAAAACACCCACCCTGACGAAGGGTGAAATAGCCGGCGCTCAAGGAGCGGTCGATGCCGCTGACGAGATAGGTCACGCCGTCTTTGCTGAGGGAAGAGGAGCCTTCATCCACCGTAACGAGGCCGTCGGAACCCTCAAGGGTCACGTAATCCTCGGGAGCGCCATAAACGGGGCCCTCATAACTGTCTTCGGAAGCCGAGAAGTCGACCGAAGACAGACTGCCGCTGCCTTTGACCCAAGAAGAACCCCCATCATGCGAAGAAGCGTAAGCGCTTGCGGAGGAAGAACTCAAGCCAGAGCCCGAGGAACTGCGCGAGGAAGCGCAGGAAACCACGAAAAGGCCGCTTAGGGCCAACGAAAGGAAAACGAGATTCTTTTTCATAACTTTACATTGTAGCGGCAAAAGGAATCAGGTGACAGCAATTACGCGACCGCGATGATCCCCTGCGTCATGATGAGCGCCCCAAGAACGATGAGGACCGCCCCGCCGACGACTTCGCTGATTTCGTATTTCCCTTTGAAAAGCCTGGCGATCCGCTTCCCGGCGAAAAGGCCGATGAGCGAAATGAGGAAAGTGACCGCGGCGATGATCGCGCATGCCACGTAGGTGCGGTAGTTGTCGATCCCTTGGGCGACGTGGATGTTCGTCGGCAAGGTGATGCCGACGGCCAAAGCGTCGATGGAGTCGGCGACGCCTTGGAGGCAAACTTCCTTGACGCTGAAGCGCTTCGGGATGACCTCCTCGGGCTTAATCATGCCGCGAATGCCTTCGTAAAGCATTTTCCCGCCGATGATGGCAAGTAGCGCGAAGGCGACATAATGGTCGAACCGATCGATGTATTCCGAAACCGTCTCGCCGAGCAAAAACCCGATGAGAGGGAACAATCCCTGACCCAAAGCGAAAACGCCGGCGATGAAAAAAGGCCGCCATTTTTTGTCGTTAAGGTCGCAATAGACGAGCCCGTCGGTGATCGAGAGGGCTAGGCAATCCATCGCTAGGGCGATTCCAAAAAGTATCGATAGGGCGATCCATTCCATAAAGGGTAAGTGCCAAACGGCGGGGTTAATTGTATTATAAATGGCGACAATGAAAAAGAAGAAGTTCGATCCCCTCTATATTTTCCCGATCATCATCGCCCTTACGGTCGTCGCCTTGCTGGTTTGGGTGATCGTTTCGCTTTTATAGGCTATTTTTTCGTGGCGTCGAGTTTGATCAAATCGCCGTATAGTTCCGGCCGCCGATCGCGGAAGACGCCCCAGTCGCGCCTCTCTTCGTCAATGGCCTCAAGGTCGAAGGAGGCGAGGCGATAGCCTTCTTCCTCCCGGTTCATCTCAACCGCTTTCTCCCCATGCTGATCGGCGATGAATGAGGAGCCGAAGAACCTCATGGAGGAGCCACGGGCTTTTTCGAGCCCGACGCGATTGGAGGCGAGGACCGGCATGAGGTTCGCCGCGGCGTGCCCCTTCATCACATTCTGCCAATGGTCCTTGGAATCTTTCGGGAGCACGGGTTCGCTGCCGATGGCGGTAGGGAAAACGATGAGTTCCGCCCCCTTCAAGGCCAAAGCCCGGGCGGTTTCCGGGAACCATTGATCCCAGCAAATGCCGACGCCCAACCGGCCTATTTTCGTATCGAAGACCATGAATCCGGTATCCCCGGGGGTGAAATAGAACTTCTCCTCGTAACATTCCCCGGTCGGGATGTGGCTTTTGCGATAGACGCCAAGAACGGCCCCGTCCGCGTCGATCACGGCGAGCGAATTGAAATAGACGTTGCCGGCTTTCTCAAAGAAAGAGACCGGAAGGACGACACGGAGTTTTTTCGCCACCGCCTGAAAGTGTTTTAGGGTCTTGGAATCGGAGGCCTCTTCGGCCAAAAGGAATTTCGCGTAGTCCTCGACCTGACAGAAATAGGGGCCCTCGAAGAGCTCGGGCAAAAGGACGAGACCCGCCCCTTCCTTCGCCGCCTTTTCGATGAGCGAATCGGCCTTGGCGACGTTTTTTAGGTAGTCTTCGCCCATCGAGAACTGGGTGATGGCGACGGTTTGGCTCATGGTCATTCCTCCTTGCAGGGAAGCTGCATGGTTATGCAATGGATGTTGCCGCCCCCGAGAAGAATCTCGCGGGTGTCGATTGGATGAATCGTCTTCGTGGGGAAGAGCTTCCTCATTTCCCTAAGGGCCAACTTGTCCTCGGGGACGCCGAATTGCGGCAAGATAACGAAATCAGCGCCTTGGTAGAAGTTGACGTAAGAGGCCGCAAGGCGGCGCCCTTCCTTGCGCTTATCCTTCGTGGAAGCGCTGTTGACGAGGCCGCGGCACTCCTCCGCGCTCATGCAAAGGGCGGGCGAAGGGACGAGGATCTTATGGATCCGCAGTTTGTGGCCTTTGGCGTCCGTCGCCTCTTTGAGGGCGGCATAGGTGCTTTGGCAGTATTCGTATTGAGGGTCGTCCCTATCCTCGGTCCAAGCCAAGGCGACGACGCCGGGGCGGAGGAAGGCAACCATGTTGTCGATGTGCTCGTCAGTCTCGTCGCCATAGATCCCGTGCGGCACCCAAATGACCTTATCGACGCCCAGATAATCCCGCAGAATCTCCTCGATCTCCATTTTTGACATCGTGGGGTTGCGGCCCTTGGAAAGCAAACAAGCCTCGGTCGTGATAAGGGTCCCCTGCCCGTCGACGGCGACGCTGCCGCCCTCGAGGACGAAATTAGGAAGCCGATAATCGAGCATCTTAAGCCGCTTTGCGATGACGGTCGAAATCCTATCGTCGTCGCGGTAATTGCGGTAAAGGCCGTCAAACTCGCCGCCCCAAGCGTTGAAACGGAAGTCGACCGCGCGAACGCTTTTGCCGTTGGTGACGAATAAAGGCATGCTGTCGCGAGCCCACGAATCGTTGTAACGGATCGAGATGGCGGAAACGTTGGGGATGGCCTCGTAAACCGGAGCAAGGCGCTTATACAGGGCCGGATGGACGCCGACCAACACCTTCTCGTGCGCGGCGATGGCTTTGATGACTTCCAAGAAAGATCCGCGGGCCGGGGCGGCTTTCTGCCGCCAGGTGTCGCTTCGGAAGGGAATCAGGATGAAAGTGGCCTGATGGGGCAGGCCCTCGAAAGGCATATGGTAACCGTCCGCGCTTGGCGTGGTCTTCCGATTCTCGTAGTAATCCTTAAGCTTCTTCTCGTAGACGGGGAACCGTTTCCACCGGCCCGTGTCGACGACTTCGCAACCGTTATGATAAGAGGAAAGGACCGTGACGCCGGTCGAGGCGTAGTGCTTGACCCGGCTGACGAGCTCTTTGGTCCACACTTCGCCCGGAACGATAAGGGGGATGCCAGGCGGATAGATCATGATCTGCTCTTTGGAAATGGTCCCATCGCACTTATTAAGAGGAATGACTTTCCCCGGGGCATGGAAGGCGGCGCGGGGGCGAATGAGCATATACGGAAAGGAATTGTCGAAATGGTGGTCGGCGTAAGCGATGTCGGCGTGATAGTGGGCCTGGCTGATTTCCTTCAAGGCGGAGACCAAGCGATCGATGTGCTCCTTCTTGGTCCCGATGGCAAGGATGGCAAGGATGGCATACGTCTCGGCTAGCTCCATCTGAATTTGGTATTTTTCCTTTAGGAGGCGATAGAGTTGGAAGCCGTCGATGTCGAGATGGTCAAGTCCGATGACGAGTTTGCTTTCGTCGTAGTCATATGAGCCATGGGCTAGAAAATGCGCCTTGCCTTCGTTGAGGAAGCCCGGGATCCGATCGATCTCTTTGCGGGCGTAAGAGGCCAGATCGTAAGTCCTCTCCATCGCTTTCGTGCCCTCGCGGGTCGCCATGAAACTGCGCGCGGCGTCAAGGGAGGCGATAAGAAGCGGGGAAGGCGAGGTCGTGTTGATGATGTTAAGGCTCTTTTGGACGTCGGCCCGGGTGAACAAGCCCGTGTGCATGAGAAGGACGGAGCTTTGGGTGAGGGATCCGACCGTCTTGTGGAACGAGGCGGCGCTCATATCGGCCCCGGCGGCCATGGCCGAAAGGGGGCAATGCTTGTTTTTGAAATAATAATGGGCCCCGTGAGCCTCGTCGCAGAGGACCGCCATATGACGCTCATGGGCGAAGGCGACGATATCCTGCAAAGGGCCGACCGAGCCAAAATAAGTCGGATTGATAACGAAAACCGCCTTGGCCGAAGGGTTCCGAAGAATGGCTTTTTTCCAATCTTGGAGCGAAGGCTGGTTGGCGATTTCAAGGTCGTTATCGATTTCCGGCATCACGTACACCGGAACGGCGCCCGAAAGGATGAGGGCGTTGACGATCGACTTATGGACGTTGCGGGGAAGCAATATCTTCTCGTTGGCCTTCACGGCGGTGATGATCATCGCGATGATGCCGCTCGAAGTGCCGTTGATGAGGAAGAACCCCTCATCGGCTCCGCAGGCTTTGGCTAGCAGCCTCTCGGATTTGAGGATGACGCCTCTGGGTTTGGCGAGATTGTCCATCCCAAGCGGGGCATTCACGTCGCAACGATAAACCTCATGCCCGAAAAGGGCCGTCGCGGCGTTGTCGATGTTGCCCATATGATGACCGGGAACATCGAAGGGAACCACGTCTTCGCTAATGTAATTCTTAAGCGCGTCAACGAAGGGAGTGAGCTTTTGGTCCGCTTTTGGCATATTTCGTAGAAACATATTACACGCACTCGGGCCCAACGACAATAAAAGACCCCATTTGGGGTCTATTTGCCTTTCGCGAAATCAGTGGCGATGAAGATAATCGCGGAAAATGGCTTTGATGTCGTCCTCGTCCATAAACGGATAGTAGTCTTCGATGCTAAGGTCCGCCAGTTTGCCGCCGATAAACTCCTGAGCCAATTTATGGAAGGCCTCGTCATCGGCGTATTTGGCCAGCTTCTTGGCCCTTGGGTCGCCCTTGCGGGCGTAAAAGAGGAAGGCCTCGTCGATTTTCTCGTCGCTCACGAACGGCAGCAAGTCGCCTAGGGAAAGACCAAGCCCCTCGCCGCCGTTCGTTTCAAGGTCGTCGAACATGCGATCGACATCGTCCTCGTCCATAAACGGCAGAATCGATCGGGCGTCGATCCCCTCGAGGGAGCCGCCGTTCTTGAGCGTGAGGCGCATAAGGCGACCCACTTGCTCGTCCTCCATGAACTGCACGGATCGGGCGAGCCCCTTGACGCTATGGCCGCTCTCGAGAAGGTCGAGCACCGAGTCGAAGGCGTCTTCGTCCACGAAAGGGCCGTATTGGGAAATGTCGCGGCCGGCTTTTGCCTCGTCGAGCATCCGTTTCCCGAGTTCGTCCTCGTCCATAAACGGCAAAAGGTCCTTCATCGAGATCCCTTCGTAAACGCCGTCGGGAGCTTGGGCGACTTTCTTGGCCAACTCGTTAAGATCGTCGTCGTCGAACAGCGGTATCAGTTTTCTGATGTTCATTTTCTGCCACCTCCTTCAAAAAGGTAATTCGTTTCCTCGATCGTGAGGACGGAGCGGAGACGCTCGCTTATGGGAAGAGCCCCCTTCTTGGCGGCGCGGAGCAGACGCATCCTTTCCTCGATCGTGCAAAAAGGGAACAGCGAAGGGAGGTCGGCGTGGATTTTCCCCTCGGCGACCCCGCGGATAACGTAGGAACGGTCCCGCCCCGCGAAAGGATCATCGCGAGGTAAGGCTATGGGCTCCTCGTTCAGGCAAAGGATTTCCTCGAAGCTGACGTTAAAGAGAGCGGACAGCTCAATGACGTTGTCGATCGTCGGGGCGCTTTTGCCAAGCTCCCAGGCCGAAACGGCCTGTCTTGAAACGTAGAGGCGGCCCGCTAAGGCCTCTTGGCTATAGCCGCCCGCGTTCCGCAAGGAAGCGATCTTTTTTCCAACGGAAACAAGGTCAATCATTCAATGCCTTATTATCCGACGAATCGTCCCGGCTATCCACCGGTTCGTAAGCCACCATCGCGTAGGGATAGGGTCCGAACTGTGAAAGCGCGTATTTGCCCAAGCCCCGGTTCGAACGATTGGTCTTGAATAGGTTTTTGCTGCTCATGGGTTTTTCCTCCACCCCATCAATGTAGCGGAAAGAAAACCCCTTGTAACGCAAGGGGCGATTGCGAAACCGCAGGTAGCCTTCCGCAACTAAACCAACCCGTAGTGCTTCAAGCCTTTGATCAGGCCGTCTTTGTCGATCGTTTCCGTCACGAACTCGCTCACGACCTTGAGTTCGTCCTTGCCGTTGCCCATGCAAACGAAATGCCCCACGTGCTCGGCCATCGAGATGTCGGGAATGTCATCCCCAAAACCGATCGCCTCGTCTTTACGATAACCGAAGTGTTTCAGCATGAGATCGATGTCGACCCCCTTTTCGTGAGCGTCTTGCATGACGTCGACCGCGCACGAGAAGAAGCGGATGAACTTCAGTTGCGGAAACGCCTTTTCGAAGATGGCGTCGTATCGCTCCGGCGCGAAGAGGAGGAACGAGACGACCTCGTCCCCTTCGTAAACCCCGCGGGGGGACACTTCGTCGCGGAAGGCCTTGTAGTACTCGTCGGTGAACTTGTTTTCGGGAGTCAAAAGTTTCCTTTCCTCCGGCCCCACGAGCTCGACCGCCAAGTCAAGTTGGAGGCACTTGGAAAGGAACGCCCGGCAATTGCCGTCGCCGATGAGGGCCTTATGAAGGTATTTCCCATCCACGAAAGAGGCCCCGCCCGAGCAAGTGATGAACCCATCCCACTCAAAACCGAGATCCAAAGCCCCGAATTTCCTAAGGGAGTCAAACGGGCGGGCTGTCGTCAAAACGGCCTTTATCCCCCGTTTCTTGAGTTTTTTGATCGCCCGTAGGCCCGAGGGCACGTAACGACGGTTCCCATGGTCGTAAAGGGTCCAATCCAAATCGAAAAAAGCGATGCGGATGCTCATGGCTTTTTCCGCTTTGCTAAGCGGCGGTCGAACGCTTCATAGAGGGCTTGGTTCAGCTCATTAAGCAACGAAGGATCGATTTTCGCGACTTTCCGATCGTAGGTCACGATGCCGTTGGTTTCGTTCTCGACGTCGGTCAGCTGGGTGAAAACCGCTTCGCCGAGGCCACGTCGATTTATGAGGCGGAGAATGCGCTTGCCATAAAGCTTCCTGACCGCTCCAGAAAGCCGCTTCTTGTCCCTAAACTGGGCATAACCGAAATTCTTCCTCGAGAACTTATGGCCTTTGACCCCAAGGGAGAAACCGCCGCATTCGGAGAGGGAAAGGACCCGCCTGTGATCATTTTTGAGGCGCGGGGCGACGAAATAGACGTGATGGGACTTGAAGTCGCCCGCTTTCTTGTCGAACCAACCCGAGGCCGAATCGATCGGACGGGAGGGGTCAAGGGAACGGAGCCTCTCCGTGAGACGAAGGGAATCGAACTGGCCCCAGCCTTCGTTGAAGAGCGTCCACGCGCACAGCGAGGGAACGTTCTTGAGCCGTTCGTAAGTGCCTGTCAGATCCTTCTCGAACTGAAGGCGGCTATTGGCGAGGAAACGGCCGAGGAAGCGATGGCTCGTGTCGCTCAGTTCATATTTGACGATCGGTCTCGTGGCGATGAAGAAATCGTGGTAAGGCGAGCCTCCGCTGACGAAGTCCTGAAAAACCAGCATGCCCAGCCGGTCGCAAAGGCAGTACCAGCGACGGGGCTCGATCTTGATGTGCTTGCGGATGCAGTTGTATCCGCAGCGCTTGGCCAAAAGGATATCGTCTTCCATCGCTTTCTCACTCGGAGGGGTGAGGCCCCCGTCGGGATAGTAGCCCTGGTCAAGTGGCGCCGATAAGAACATCGGCCTGCCGTTGAGGGCGAAGAAACGCTCGCCCGCCACGGTTTCGACGCTGAACTTCCGCATCGCGAAATAGGAATGGACCAAGTCGTCCCCATAAGACAGGCGAAGCTCATAAAGGTTGGGGTTTCCCTCGGTCCACGGATAAAAGGAGTCGCGGAAATCGAGTTCGGCCGCTCCCGTTTCCCCAAACGTTCCCCGGGCGAGGAAACGCCCTTGAAAGAAGGCTTCGACGACCCCTTCGGATTTCGCTCCGGCGAAGAAAGCCTGAACATTCAGTTTCCTTTCGTCGAAATGAGGCGTGAGCGTGAAATCCTTGATATAGGCGCCTCTAGGGACCCCCTCAAGCCAAACCGATTGCCAAACGCCGCTCGTGGCGGTATACCAAATGCCGCCGCTGCGAAGGGATTGCTTGCCTCGGGCATAGATGGGGCTCTCGGTATCGTCAGAAACGGTAAGCTCGAGGACGTTCTCGGGCTGCGGACGCTCGATCAAGCAAGAAAAAGGAAGGTACCCCCCTTCGTGATGAAGGACGCGCTCGCCATTAAGAAAGACGTCGCAAATCTGGTCAACGGCCTCGAAATGGAGCAAAAGGGAGCCCGAAAGGAAGCCGTCATCCAAATGGAATTTGCGCCGGTAATGCAAATAGTCGCCCTTATGGACGGATAAGCCAAGGCCGCTTAAAGACGATTCGACGGCAAAAGGAACGACGATTTTCCGATTGAAGCGCTCGGGACGCCCTTTCTCCTGATCGAGGGAAAAATCCCACAACCCGTTAAGCGTCAAAAAACGTTCGCGCCGAAATTGGGGGTCGGGATGCTCGCCAAGCGGGGCATCGCGGTTAAGTTTTTCGCCATAAACGGTCGTCAATGCGTTCATACGCTAATAATAAACCATTGCGAAATGGTAAAATACCATTCGGAGGCGAAATAATGATTTCCTTCGCCAAAATCAAAGAATCGCTTAAGGCGCGCCAAGCCGATGCCTGGATCGTCGTCGATTACGAAAACCGCAATCCCAGCGTGGTGGCTTTTCTAGGCCGTCTAATGCTCACTAGAAAAATCTTCCTGGTCGTGCCGCTGAAAGGAAAGCCTTATCTTATCTGCCACGCCATCGACACCGTCTTCCTTAACAAAAAGGAAATAACCGACCGCTTCGACTTGCGGGTCTATAAGGATTGGCGCGAGATGCTTTCTCTCGAGGAGGCCTTCAAATCCTATAAGCGCGTCATGATGGACGTCTCGGACAAGGGCCTCTTGCCGCGCGTCTCATTAGCCGATTACGGATCGGTGGAATACATCCGTTCCCTAGGTTGCGAAATCGTCTCCAGCGCCGATCTTTTGCAGCGAATCAACGCGGTTTATGGGGCGCGCTCGCACGAGTTGCAGATAAAAGCCGACGAAATCGCGCTCAGAATCAAAGATGATGCCTTTAAGGAAATCGCCCGCCGCGTCGAGAAAGACGGCGGAACCGACGAATTCTCCATCCAGCGGTTCATAAGCGAGGCCTACCACGCCGCCGGCATGGTCTATGACGAGCCCCCGATCGTCGCCATCAACCGCAACGCCTCCAATCCGCATTACGCCCCTACAGAAAAAATCCATAGCCCCATCGGGAAGGGCGATTTGGTCCTCATCGACATGTGGGCGAAACTCGATGATCCGGAAGCCGTCTACAGCGACATCACTTGGATGGGCTACGTCGGAGACAAAATCCCGCAAAAGATGAGCGACCGCTTCGCCATTTTGCGCGACGCGATCGACAAAGCGCTGGCCTTTTTAAAGAAAGAGCTCCCGCTTCGCCGCGTCGAGGGTTGGGAGGTCGACCGCTTGGTCCGGGACGAAATCGGCAAGACCCCCTATGGGCGCTATTTCATCCATCGGACCGGCCACAACATCGCGGTGGACGTCTCCCCGCACGGCCCCGGCGTCAACATGGACGATTACGAATCCCATGACGGGCGCGAGATCGTGGACGGGATCTCCTTTTCCCTCGAGCCTGGCATCTATGCCCCCGATTTCGGGGTCCGCAGCGAAACGAACGTCTACATCGACGACCGCCGCCCGGTGGTCGTCGCGGGAAGGCAACGCGAAATCGTCCCCATCCTCGCCAAATAAAGGAAAAAGCGTTTCGAAACAATAGACGCGGCGAAGGCGCAACCCATCAAGGGCCTTATTGTTTTGCAGAAGCGAGGCGATCGAAATAGGCCGCCAGGGCTTTTTCGTCGTCACCGCTCATCTTGAAGCAGGCGCGATACCCTTCGATCACCTGAAAACGCAGTTGCCTCAACCGCTCGGAAAGATGGGCCACCGCCTCCCCGCTCCAACCATAATCGCCAAAGGCCGAGGCCTTTTTCCCCTGCCCTTCCGTCCATGGGATGCACGTCAGCAAATCGTAGAAAAGACCGATTGCGTCCCCGACGAGGGTCGGCGAGCCAAGCAACACGAGCCCCGAAGTTCGGATATCCTCCAAGATGAGGGGTTTCGTCTCCGTGTAATTGAGGGCATCGATTTTATGAAAGGAAACCTTGAATCCGTCCCCCTCGAAACGACGTTTAAGATATAGGGCCATCTTCTCCGTGTAACCATAGGCGCTCGCATAGACGACGCTCACGTGCCTAGGATCGCTTACGGGCAAATATTCGGCGGCGAACTTCTCGTAAAGCCCGATCTGTTTTCCGACATCGGTGTCGACGACCGGTCCGTGGCCAGGGCAAATCATATCGATCTCAAGCGCCTTCACGCGCTCGATCGCGGCCTTAACGTAACTGGCGAAAGGCGCCATTATGTGCGCGAAATAATACTCGACGGCTTTGTAGTAACGCTCTTTGTCAGGTTCCTTGCTAAGCAAGATGGCGTCGCTCGCGAAATGGGCTCCGAAAGCGTCGCAACTCACAAGAGCCCTCAGTTCCTCGATATAAGTGAACATAACATCCGGCCAATGGAGCAGAAGCCCGCTCACGAAGCGAAACGTGTAGCCGCCGATCTTTAGGGGAGAGGCCGGATCCATCTGAATTCGTCGGAATGGCCTGCGAATGATCTTGTCGAGATTCATGAGGGCGGGTCGGCTTGCCACGACCGTGATGTCGGGGTTCTTTTCCAAGAGCGACTCGATAGCCCCGGAATGATCGGGTTCCGTGTGGGCCACGAAAAGGTACCTGATGGCCGAAAGCGGGGCGATTTCCTCAATATTGGCAAGGTATTCGTCGGCGAAGACCTCTTTGTTCCCATCGAAAAGGACGAAGCCTTCCGACGTTTTGAGCAAATACGAGTTGTAAGAAGTCCCATCGTCGGTCCTCACGGCGACGTCGAAGACCCGTAAAGCGTGGTCAACGACCCCGACGTAATAGAAATCCTTTTTCAATTCCAACGTTTGCATGGATTCATCCCCCTCGTGCTGATTATAAGGGCTCGCAAAACGTTCTGACACCCATAAGCGCAAAAAAGGAGGGCGCTTTCGCGTCCTCCCTCAGCCCAAAACCATTACTCGATGGCGATGAGATGGGCGTCTTCGGCTTTCTTTTCGGCTTCCTTCGGGATGGTAAGCGTCAGAACGCCGTTGGCGTAGGCGGCTTTCACGCTCTTCGTGTCAACCTCGCCGACGTAGTAACTGCGCGTCGCCGTGCCGCTATAGCGTTCGCGATGGATGAAGGATCCTTTCTCGCCCTTCTCGCTCTTGCTGGCGTTGACGTTGGCTTTGATGGTCAGATACTCGTCCTTCAAGGTGACGTTGATGTCTTTCTTGTCAATGCCCGGAAGCTCGACTTCCATGACGTAGTTCTTCCCGTCATCGGTGATGTCGGTCTTCATTTCCAGCCCTTTCGCGTAGTGGTCGTAAATAGCGGGTCCCATGAATCCCTCCGGGAATAAATCCAAGAAGAAGTTCCCTCTTTCGGCAATGTCGTTATTCATAGTCTTGTACCTCCTGTGTTTAGCACTCTATTGTTCCAAGTGCTAACTATATGATAGCTTCTCATTTAGCACTGTCAAGTCATGAGTGCTAAAAGTTGGCGTTTTCCATGTTAGTGGTTGTCTTAACCACTATTTCTTCGAGTTTTTCCCCGATTTCCTTTCCATAAGCCGCCAAATCAGGGCCATAAATAAAACCATGGGTATGGGTTAGAAGGTATTTTCTAACCTCGTTATCGATGAAGGAAGAGAGCCGCCTACCCTCGTAAGGGCACAGCGGTGGCCTTTTCATGGCGGACTCAAAAGCCCGCTTCGCCTCCTTCTCGATCGGATCGGCTCGCCATCTGCCGCGGAAAACCCGCCCATAGGGGCGGAAAGCCTCGTTGAGAAGGGCGGTTAAAAAAGAAATCAGCTCGCTTAGGCCCGCCTCATAGATAAGATTCACGCCCTAATATAGGAAAGGAAAAGGAAAACGGACCGGCAATCGTATAGAATGATGGCTATGGATAGCGGCACGCTCGCCTCAATCAAAGCCGCGATGGCCGGGGAAGGATCCCCGCTCGCGCGAATGCTCAATGCCTTGGCGTTGCTCCGCGAAGCCCTGGGCCCCAAAAGTTGGGTCGGGCTTTATGTTTACGAAGAGAAAACCAACAAATTGAATCTCGGACCGTTCCAAGGCTCGCCGGCCTGCGTCTCGATTCGACCCGGAAAAGGGGTCGTCGGAACCTGCTATGCCGCCAAGAAGCCCCTCTACGTTGACGACGTGAACGAATTCCCCGGTTACGTATCCTGCGACGCCTGCGTCAAGAGCGAAGCCTGTTTCCCCCTTTTCGCGGGAGACGACGTCATCGGCGTTCTCGACGTCGACAGCCCCGAACTGGACGGCCTCAAAGGCGACCTGACCATCCTGATGGCCGTTGCCCACCTCTTTGAAGGCTAATCCGTCAAATCGGCGAACGTGGCCTTGCAGTAACGCGCGAGATCCGCGGGTTTGATTTCGATTTGGCAGCCCCGGCGGCCGGCGCTCACGAAGATGGAGTCCCAAAGCTCAGCCGTCGCATCGAGGTAGACCGGGTAAGGCTTTTTAAGCCCGATGGGGCTGCAGCCCCCATGCACGTAACCCGTCAAAGGAAGCAGTTCCTTCTGATGGATCATCGCGATCGATTTGGCTCCGACGGCTTTGGCGGCCTTCTTGAGATCGAGTTCGGCGTCAACGGGTACCTCAAAGGCGAATAATTGCCCTTTCCCGCTTCGGGCGATGAGGGTCTTGAAAACTCTGTCGGGCTCCTCGCCCAGAATCAGGGCGACGCTCTTCCCGTCGACCGCCTCCGGATCGTAGGAATGTTCCAAATAGGGGATGCCGGCTTGCTCAAGCAAGCGCATCGCGTTCGTTTTATCCATATCCGTATTATAACGTGAGGCCATAAAAAAGCCCCTCGCGAAGAGGGGCGATCGTCAAACGGGCTTATTTGGCCTTAAAGGCGAGAACGCCGCCGACGCAGGAAGCGAGTCCGCAGGCAACCGCGGCGACGCCGGCCCCGATAAAGCCCCAGGACAAAACGAGATTCGGATAGTTCGTCGCATTCGCGGCGACGATCGGCTTGGCAAGAACGTAAAGGACGCCGGAAGCAATGGCGAGCAACCCCGCGACGAAGGCGAGGAAGCCGCCGAACTTAGTGCTTGAGCCAAAGCCCATGAGAAGGGCCAAGACGATAAAGGCGGCTGCGACGACAAGCATGACGAAGGCGGCGATGAAAGCGCCGTATCCGTTGACCGTCAGGTCTTGGGTTTTATTGCCGAAGACGAAGTCATAGGCGCGGAAAGTCTCGGTATAAGCCGATCCGCCCCCGTCAACCGTTCTCACGAATCCGGCCCCCAAAGGAAGCAAGAGGGCCCCGAGGCAAAGGACGGCGGCCAAGAGGAGCAGGATGCCGAAGATAGAAGTGCTTTTTTTCATAGTGTCTTTCTCCAAGAAGTGGAAACGAAACAATATTACTAGGTAATATTCCCCACTGCAAGGAAGGATGTGGCGAACGGGCTCCATGAAAACGGCCTCGTGAGCGTCCAAACGACCTCAGGGAGGAACGGCTGCCGCAATCGCGATCCGCCCGAAACGACGGCTCCACGAGAAGCGTTTGGTAGCGGAAACGCCAAAGAAAGCGCTCTTGCGATCGCCCTCCTGGAAATAAAGTCGCTCCTCTAGGCGACCGAAACGGTCAATCTGACGCCCGAATCGGTGCAATCGGAAACCGCTACGCGATAGATAAAGGAGGATCCGTCGTCCATCGTCTCCTTGGGAAACTGACTCCTGAAGGAGGGGAAATCGAACATGTCGCCCTCTTGAAAGAGGGTGCTGTTGTTCGCCCGCGGCAAATCCCTCCGCGCCGTGACCTCGTTTATGAAGGAACGGCCGCCATGGTCGATTTCGGAGATGAGCTTGAAAGAGGAATCGATGTAGGAGGAAGAACGGGTGTTCGAGGTGCCGACGATCGTCGCCAAATTGTCGCCAGCCACGATCTTGTCGGTGAGGGAGCCAACGCGCCAGGCGCCGCCGCGATAGACCTTGGTAAGAAGGCGCGCGTCCACGTGGTAAATCCTGACGCCGCTCTCGCTGAAGCCCCGAACCCCGTTGCCGCGATAGCCGGCGATGCCGCTGTCGGATTCGTTGAGGCCCGTGGGGGTATAGTACTCAAGCAGCATATACTCGTCGAAGGCGCTGCCGTTCCACCCCTCGGCCGTAGGAAGCAAAACGCAGTTGGGCCCGCCGCTAGTGGCGCTTGGAGACAATTCGATCTCCACGCTCCCCGCGTTGCCGCTCACGACGTAAGGCTCAACCCACCCCAGCGCGAACTTGCTAAAAGCGTCGTGGTCGATGACGTTGGCGTCCATCATGTCGACGGAACCCATCGGAGAGGAAAACTTGCCCGAAGAGCCATAATCGTAATAGTCGTCGAGCCCCATAAGGTGACCCGTTTCATGAATATAGATGTGGGAATCGACTTTGTTTGGCCCGTATCCATCGTACATGCAATCATAGGAAGCCCAGAAATATCGGCTTAAGGAAGGCGAGGAGAGGGAAGCCTCCTTCAAGGGGGAGCCGTTGCTCCTATAGGCATCGTAAGTGAAGGCCCAAAACGTCGAATTGGGATCGCTCGAACGAGCCACCGCGGTGCCATTCCACACGGAATCGCCGTCGTTCGGGCAACTGAAAATAGCCATGACGGCGTCCAAATACCCATCTCCGTTCGTGTCGAACCGGGCGGCGTCATCGTTGTCTTTCTTATAGGCATCCACCGCTTCCGCGATGATGGAGGCGACTTTGGACTCATAGGCGTCGTTGGCGGCGACTATCTCCTCGGCGGTAAGCCCGCATTCGTAAAAATCGGCCACCTCGCCCGCAAGACGGAGTTTGCCATAGCTCGAGGTCGCGTAGTAACTCGCGACCGACTGCCACCCGGTGTCGCCCGCGGCTCCGAAAACGGCTTTCCCGATATCCGCTTTGGCCGTTGCGGTAGCGTTGCTTTCGTATCCTTTGATTGCGATCGGCAAAACCAGAACCTCTTCGTCCCCTTGGCTAGGGAGCCCCGAAGGACCCGAGGAAACGCTCACGTCCTCATAATCGTAAAGGCTTGGCGACGACGCATAGGACAAGGCGACGGGCCCGCTCGAAGAAGAAGAGAAAAAGGAAGAGGAGGCCAAAGAGGCGCTCATTGACGGCTTGGAGGAGGCCGTGGGATAGAAAAGGCACGAAGAAAGGATCATGGCGGATAGCCCAACAAGAACGAAAAGTCCGATTTTCTTCATAAAACCTCTCTTTGGACGCGGCAAGGAAGCAACATGGTCTTCCATTAACGGCGCGAATCCGATTTTTGTGGCTTAAGCCCGGCTTATCGTAAGGGTGATCGACTCGTCGCTCATGTCGCTGAAGGCGATCTGATAGGGCATTGTCGACCCGTCGTTCATCAATCCAAGGCGCGGAAAGGAATCCTGATAGGAGGCGAAACTGAAACTGTCCCCCTCTTGAAACAAAGTGCTTCCGTCCGCCACGGCGACTTTCTTATTTGCCTGGAATTCGTCGAAATTCCGCTTCTTGGTGCAATCAAGTTCCTGAATGAGGCGGTAATCGCTGTTGATTTGATTGCGGTCATTGCTGTTGCTATGGGCCAATCGGGCATATCCCGAAGAGGGGAAGCGGTCGACGTAACCTTCGACGGAGCCCAACCCCGTCACCGCGATCATCCTCGAATCGACGTGGTAGATGCGGACGCCGTTCTCGGTGAAGCCCCTAATGCCGTTGGCGTATGTCGTTTCGGCGTCCCGCTCGTTAAGGCCCGTCGGGGTGTAATACTCAAGGAGCAGATACTCGTCGGCGAAGGAGCCGTTCCAACCGTCCCCCGTCGGGAGAAGGACGCACTGGCCCGTCGAAGCGCTCGGCTTAAGGACGATCGAGCAATCCCCGCTCACGAGGTAAGGCTTGACCCAGCCGAAATTGAACTTGCTGTAGACGTCGTGGTCGATGACGTTGGCGTCCATCATGTCGACGAAGCCCATCGGGGCGGCGTTGGTGGCGTCCGATCCCGCGACGTAGTAGTCGTCGAGCCCCATAAGGTGCCCCGTCTCGTGAACGAATGTGTGGCAATCGAGTTTCCCCGCGCCCCAAGAATCCTCCATCTCGTACATGAACTTGTAGGAGGCCCAGCAATAATGGTAAGCCATCGGGTCGCCTAAACTAAGCGGTTGGCCGATGAGGCTGTAGTCATAGTAAGTGTAGGCCCAGAAATCGTCGCTCAGCCCATTGAATGGGTTGTAATAAGGGCATCCGTAAACGAGCCACACCCCATCGAGGAGACCATCATGGTTGTTATCGAACGAAGCGCAGTTGGTGCCATAGGTCCTCTTGTACCAAGCGACCGCGCTCTCGAGCAAAGTCCATGTGGGCTCATAATGGTCGGCGTATTCGCCGGTGTAAGAAAGGGGCAGTTTCGCGAATTGGCTGGTCGTGTATCCGCAATCGTACCAATCGGAGACGCTTCCTTGGAGCAAAAGCCGCTGAAAGGAACTCTTGTAGTAAAACGAGGCCAAGGATTCCCAGCCAGTGTCCTCAGGATTCCCAAAGAAGGTTGTGTAGATGTCGTTGCGGACCGAGGAGGTCGCCAAACGGGAATAATCGTCGAACTCGACGGGAATGACGAGGAGGTTTTGGGTACCCGTGGCGGGAAGTTCGATCGAGTCGTTGTTTTCCCCTAAAGTCGCGATGTCGAAAGAGGTGGCCGTGGCCGCGTAATTAAGCCCATCGGCGTCGAGCGAGAGGGCGTTGCCCCCATAAGCGTCGCCATCTTCGCTCGAGGTAAGCAGACCGCCGCCAAACAGCGAGCATTGGCATAAGGACATCAGCGCGAACGACGAACTAACCAGCACACCAAAATAGCGAAGTATCCGCAAAACGCTTTTTTTCATGAGCACATTTTAATCCTTGTAGCCATTCAGCGCATCATCAATATGCCCGAAAAAACGAAAAAGGAGGCGCTTTCGCGCCCCCTTGAAGGAGCAGGTCACTTCGAGATAGTGACGGTAATCGAGTCATCGCTCATGGCAGAGAAGCTCGCGGTGTAGCCAAGCGCGCTGCCATCGTTCATGAGCTCTTTCTTCTGAGCGGGAACGGATGCGCTCGCCTTGTAGTAATACTGGGCGAACGAATCATGGTAATCGCTGAGGCTGAAGCTGTCCCCGTCTTGGAAGAGGGAACTGTTGTCGGCCGTGACGGCTGAGCCGACGCCGAGGTTGAAATCGCGTTTCCGGGTGCAATCCATCATTTGGAGGAGACGGAAATCTTTTTCGATCCCGTCGGTCATCATCTGGCGGTCGGAACTGTTCGAATGCGCCAAGACAGTGTACTGGGTTCCCTTGAAAGGCGACTCGTCGACATGGACGTGCTTAATCTCGTCCGTGTAGCCCCAAGCGCCCCAGCCGGAGCCGTTGTAGGTGCTGTAGATCATACGGGCGTCGACATGGTAGATACGAACGCCGCACTCACTGAAGCCCCGGACATTGTTGCCAGGGTAACCGCCGACCTGACTATCTTTTTCGTTGAGTCCCGTCGGAGTGTAGAACTCCATAAGGATGTACTCGTCGAAGGCGCTGCCGTTCCAACCGTTCTCGTCAGGGAGAAGGATGGCCTGTCCGCTCGTCTCGGCGGGCTTGAGGGTGATTTCGCAAGCGCCGCTCACGACATACGGCTTGATCCAGCCATAGGCGAACTTGCTATAGGCGTTATGGTCGATGATGTTGTTGTCCATCATGTCGATTTTGCCCATCGGATCGAAGTTACTGGCGGTGTTATAGGCATAGTAGTCGTCAAGGCCCATCATGTGGCCGGTCTCGTGGATGTAGGTGTGGGCGTCGACTTTGCTCGGCCCGTATCCTTCGTACATGAATTTGTAGGAGGCCCAAGCGTACTTGAAAGCGACCTCCTCGCCCGAAGCGCTCAAATCCTCGAACGTGTAAGCCCAAAGCAATTTGTTGGCGCCGGTGCTGTCAAAGGGCTGGCTATAGACCATCCAGACTCCGTCGAGGGCGCCATCTTGATCCAAGTCGAATTCCTCGCAGGTGGTTCTGTAACGGACCTTGTACCAGGCGACCGCCTCTTCAAGAAGCCGCCAGGTCGGATCGTAGGATTTGAATTCGGTGCTCGTCCAATTGGCGACGGTGCGGGCGGTGTAGCCGCATTGCCACCATTCGGAGATGGTACCGTGTAAGAGCAACTGACCGAAGGAGCTCTTGTAGTAGAAGGAAGCAAGGGACTCCCAACCGGTCTCCTCGGGATCGCCGAAGAAGGTCTTGTAAAGGTTGCCGCGCGTGGCCTCGTTGGCGGCGTTCTCTTCGTCGCCCGCGAAGCAAACCGGGATAACGAGGATGTTTTTGGTGCCGGTGCTGGGAAGATCGTAGAATTCCTGAGCAGCGCTAAGCTGATGCTGGTTGATCGAGGTGGCCGTGGCGGCGTAATTGGTTCCATCGGCGTAATCGGTCGAAGGAATATCGCCATAGGTGCTGCCGTCCTTGGTTGAAGTCAACAGACTCGCGATGGGGTCGATGACCTCGACGTTGACGTTCGAAACGATGTCGTTGCCCGAAGCGCTATGGGCGCCCGGAAGGGTGACGGTGACGACGGTGTTGCCTTTTTTGACGCCGGTGACGGTTCCGTCGCCGTCGACTGTAGCGATGCCTTCGTCAGCGGAGGCATAGGCGCAATCGGGATAGGTGACCCCGCTTGGGAGAATCGTCATTTCGATCTGGCTCGTCTCGCCCATCGGCAATTCAGTGATATCGCCGCTTGCCACGCTCATGGAATCGGCTTTGGTTTCCTCGCCGTCCTGAAGCCCAAAGGTCAAACTCGCGAGGTAAATCGGAGCCGCTTTGGGGACGGAAACGGTGAACTCAACGACCGAGCCGGTCGGGTTGCTGAGCGAAGGGAACGCATAATCGGCGAACTCGATGCCGGTGACGGTCGCACTGACCCCATCGGGGTTGGCCGAATCGGCGAAAGTCACGGTTTGGGTGCCGTCATTGACCATGGCGGCGTTCATTTTGACGCTCGTGATGGCTTTGCTGCCGTCGAGGGTGAAAGTAATGGCGCCGGCCGTGCTTCTAATACCGATTTTGATATAGGACTCACCCGTGCCGTAGACATTCGTGCAGTTGACGCCGGTAACGTTCACCCCATCGGTGGAGTAGTAACCGGAATCGTCGTTCGTGATCTTGGTGGCGTTAGCGAAAGACGAGGCCGCGAAAGCCATGGTCGGTTTGCTTTCGACGCTTCCCGAAGAGGAGGAGTTCGAGGCTCCGGAAATCGCGCTGCTGCTAGAACTGTCGCATCCTGCGATAAGCATGGAGGCGGCAGCGAGGGCGGCGATCATCAACTTCTTATTTTTCATAGATTTCTCCTTAATTTCTCGCAAGCGAATGATAGCGCGCATGCGCGCAATGTCAATAAAATATATGTGATGACGCCCGCTTGGCGACGTCACTTCTCTTTTGCTTTGGCTTTTTCGTCGAGGGCAGCGATTTCCTGACGGTACTTTGCCATTTCGGGGGCATTGGCAAGCACGAAGTGCCCTGGCAGAATTTCCTGGAAAGACGGCTTTTCGTGCGAATAGTCATGGACTTCGGAAGGCTTATAAACGATGCGAACGCGGTTCTTCTCGCTCGCCGGATCCGGTTTCGGAATGGCCGAAAGCAAGGATTTCGTGTAGGGGTGAAGCGGGTGCTTGAAGAGCTCGCCGCTCGTGGCTAGCTCAACTAGGTTGCCATAATACATGACGGCGATGCGGTCGCAGAAATACTTGACGACCGAAAGGTCGTGGGCGATGAAGAGGATGGAAACCCCCATCTCGTCCTTGACGTCGTTAAGAAGATTCAGGATCTGGGCGCGGATGGAAACGTCGAGGGCGCTGATCGGCTCATCGCAGATAAGGAATTTCGGGTTCATGACGATGGAACGGGCGATGCCGATACGCTGACGTTGACCGCCGCTGAACTCGTGGGGATAACGCGAGGCGTATTCCGGAATAAGCCCGACTTTGTTAAGGATGTCAGCCACTTTCCTCTCGTTCTCGGCGGCGTTGTGCTTCCCTTGGATGCGCAACCCTTCCTGGATGATGTCGTTGACGGTCATGCGCGGGTCGAGCGAATCGACCGGATCCTGGAAAATCATTTGGATTTCGTTGACGAGGCGATGGTTGGGTTGCCTTTGCACTTTGGCCATGTTGGCGTCTTTAGGCAGATCATCGGGCAACATCAGTCTGTTGGCGTGCCTATTGTCGTACTTAATGTGCTTGATTTCCTCCTTTTGCTCCTGAACGTGAATACGCTCTTTGGCGCGGAGGGTTTTAATCTCGTTTTCGTAATAGGACCTGATATTGGAGGCTTGCTTGGACTCAGTCATGCTCGCGGCCGCCTTAAGGGACTCAAGCTCGGCGCGTTGGCGGGCATAATCGTTCCTGATCGAAAGGATGAGGTCGTCGCGATCGACGTCGCTAGGGTCCGCTTTTTCCTTTATTTCGGCCTCTTCGGCGGCGTTTAGGTCGTCAAGTCGTCTCACGATATCCGCGCTCTTGAGCGGAATCGAGGCGATTTCAGCCTTCTCCTTCTCGCGGAGAGCCTTGATTTTCTCCTTCGTATGAATGCGGCTCCACTTGATTTCCTTATTGTTGAAGCGAACGCCGCCGCTGATACGGTAACCTTCATAATAGACGGCGCCGGAAGTGATGTCGTAAAGCTTGATGATGCAACGGCCGGTCGTGGTCTTGCCGCAACCGGATTCGCCGACAAGCCCAAAGCACTCGTTGCGCTTGATGTCGAAGGAAACGTCGTGAACGGCTTTCGTTTTGTAACCACCGCCCATGTCGAAAAACTGTTTCATATGGCGAACGGAAAGAATTACGTCCTTGTCGACGAGGTCTTTCTTGTAACTGACGCGGGCCAAACGGCTCGCATCGCGATCGGTTTCAAGGGCCAAAAGATGCTTCCTGGCCTCCGGAGCGGCCCTAGAAGCCGCATCGGCGTAGTCTTTCTCAAGGGCGGCAAGTTTGTCCGCATAGGCCTTGTTCTCGGCCTTTATGGCCGCGCTGCCATTCGCGGGCCTGATCTTTTTCAGGGCGGCCTTGTGGGCGCTTAGAAGCGCCTTTTCTTTCTTCTCGAATTCGGCTTTCACCGGAAGAAGGGACGAAATGTCGTTCTGTCGGGCGATGGTTTGCTTTTCATAATCCTTCGCGAGAACGCGCGAACGGGTCAAGACGTTTTTGTGGCGGAGACGTTCCGCCTCGCTGTCGTTCCAATGGGAGAAAGAATAAAGGCGGAGGGTGCCACGAATGTCCTCAATTTGGCTTTGAAGGGCGTTTTTATCAGCGTCCGAGGCGTTCTTGTTCTTGAGCGCCTTCTTCTTCGCGGCCAAATCGGCGCGAAGCCCTTCCACGCGAAGGAATTTCTTTTCGTCGTCGTCCCTAATGAACTGCGGCTCGTTGCGGTGCAAAAAACCGATGGCGGACTCAATGAAGCCTTTGTTGGCCGGTCTCTTTTCTTTGCTCATTTTTTAAGCCCTGCCTTTCGTAAGGAGTTCTCGATGCGGGTCGAAACGATCTTCGGCATGACCGCTTTCGGAGCGCGCGGATCAAGGAGCCACGTCGAGGCGTAGTGGGTGTCGGAAAGTTTGTACATCGGCGGCTCTTCTTTGAAATCGATGCCAATCGCGTACTTGCTGCGAAGAGCGAAAGCGTCGCCTTTCGGCGGATAGATCATGTTCGGAGGCGTGCCCGGAATAGCCTCAAGGCGCTCCTTGCTGTCGACATCCGGAATGGAGGAAAGCAAAGCCCAGGTGTAAGGGTGAACCGGGTGATAGAAAACGTCGGCGGCCGTGCCGAATTCGACGATTTTGCCAGCGTACATGACAGCGACGCGGTCGGCCATGTTGGCGACGACGCCCAAATCGTGCGTGATGAAAATAACGGACATGTGGTGAGCCGCCTTAAGACGGTTGATAAGCTCCAGGATCTGGGCTTGGATGGTGACATCGAGGGCGGTTGTCGGCTCATCGCAGATAAGAACGTCCGGATTGGCCGTCAAAGCGATGGCGATGACGATGCGTTGCCGCATGCCGCCCGAGAACTCGAACGGATACTGGCTAAAACGTTTTTCCGGGGAAGGGATTCCAACCTCGGCCATGACCTTAAGGGCCCTGGCTTTCGCTTCTTTTTGCGTCACGCGGATGTTTGAGATATATTCGCGGTGCTCTTTGACGACGCTCTTGTAGAACAAATTGAGTTTGTGGTTATGTTTGAAGGCGTCAACGACTTTGCCCAAACGCCCCTTGTGATCCTCTTTGAGTTTGTCAGCCATCTTCTTGACTTCGACGGCGGCCACCCTCTTCTTGTCGGCAAGAGCCTTGCGATCCTCTTTGATCTTTGGTCCCAATTCGGCTTTATTGGCCTCATAAATCGCCTTCTTTTTGGCAAACTCGGCTTCGGCGGTTTTAATTTCCTCGGCGGTTTTTCCGTGCTTCTTGGCCCCGTTAAGGGATTTCTTGGCATAAATGAAATCGTCGTGCGTGATCGAAAGAAGACGCTCATCGTTCTTGAGTCTGACGAGTTCGGCTTTGATGATCTCGTCGCGCTTGTGCTTAAGATGATTGCCGTTGATGACCATGACCTCGGTGATCTGTTTGCCGATCCTCATGATCGGGTTAAGGGAAGAAAGAGGATCTTGGAAAATCATGCCGATTTTGTCGCCCCTGATGCGATGGAACTCCTCTTCGGATACCTTGGTGAGATCCTCGCCTTCATAGGTTACGGAGCCGGAATCGATATGGCCGTTCCCGGCAAGGATGCCCATGATGGTGCGGCTCGTGACGGATTTGCCCGAGCCCGATTCGCCAACGATGCAAAGCGTTTCGCCGCGATATAGGTCAAAGGAAACCCCACGGACCGCGTGAACGCGGCCTTTGTCGGTATAAAAAGAGATGGCGAGGTTGCGAACGGAGAGCTTGACCTCTTTACCCGCGGGGACCGGCCCGACGGTGGTCGCGAAATCGATGGTTGGCAATGCTTGGCGTTCCATATTATTGCTCCGTTCCTTTCAGCGAGGGGTTGAAGGCGTCTCGCAAGCCATTGCCGAACAAGTTGAAGCAAATCATGAGGATGCTCACGATGATGGCGCCGCTGACGATGAGGTAAGGCTGGTCGCGCAAGAAATTCTGGGCATCGCTCAAGGCGACGCCGAAACTTTTCATGCCTTTTAGGCCAAGCCCCAAATAAGCGATCGTGGCTTCGGAGAAGATGACGCTTGGGATCATAAGGACGGAACCGGTCACGATGGTGCCGATGCCGTTTGGGAGGATGTGCTTGAAGATCAAGCGAACGTCGCTCGCGCCAAGGGTACGCGACGCAAGAACGTATTCGCGGCCTTTAAAGCGATAGAACTGTTCTCGGGATTCTTCCGCGACGCCAATCCAACCAGTCAAGCAAAGGGCCAGTAGGAAGGTCCAAAAGCTTTGGCCCAATGTCAAGAGGCATAGAGTCATGACGACGATCCACGGAACGCCGCCGAGAATCTCGATGAAGCGCTCCATGAAAATATCGGTCCAGCCGCCGAAATATCCGGAAAAAGAACCCCACACGAGACCGAAGGAAATGTTAATGGTCGCCGCGAAGACGCCTAGAAGCAAGGATGTTCGCAAACCAGTGAAGAGATATTTGAAATAATCCCAACCGTTTTTATCGGTGCCAAAGACAAACATCGGCATGGAACTGTAATTATTGTAACGATAGACACTCATAACCACAGTCAAGGAAAAAGCATAGGTCTTGCGAAGTTTGCCGTTATCGTCGTAGTAAGAAACGTCTTTAGCATCAACTTTCGTGACGTCACGAACCGGGCAACTGTCATCCAATATCTCAAACTCAAAATCGCTCTCCGGATCGAAGTCCTTGAAATCGAAATTACTGAAGTTGTTGGGATCGGAAAGATCGTATCCATCAATGTGCAGACTCATAAGACCGGCGTCAATCCATTTTCTGGTTGAATCGAGCGGAACATCGGGTTTTGTTATATCCCCGAAAGCCGCTTCATAGGGATCGTAACGGAAACTGCAATTGATGATATGAACCCCACGAACGGAACGGACGCCGTAGTTATCGATAAGCCAAGACAATTTCTTTGTTTCCACGTCTTCGGAAGTGGAACGGAGATAGAGTTCGTTGCCTTCTTTGAAGCCAATCGAATCCCAAGTGGGGTCAACCGTGCCATCACTACGGCCGACAAGGTATGAGTACATGTAAATCGATGGATAATCGCCAGCACTTTCAGGGTCATATTCGGTGTTGGTCTTTAGGCGCAACCCAAACGAAGCGGAGAAAACCGTATCGGTGACGCCTTCCGGTTTGTTCTTGGCGATTATATCGGAGACATCCGGTATGACGACGTCGCTGTAATCGCCCTCCTTCGCCGGAACGTAAACGGTGACTTCGGTCGGATCCGTCGTCGAATCGCCATCGTAATCGACATAAGCGATAAGCGAATATTCCGGCTTAATAGCCGCGACTTCGGCGATGGACTCGCGATCAAAAGCGACCGAAACCGTATAAGCCACGGAAGTGTCGTAATTGGCATAGGGAGAGAAAATCTCCGGATCGCTCGTATGATTGCCGGCCGTCAAGCCCAACGAGCCGCCATAGCCATATTTGCTTGCGGCGTTAACCACCCCCCATTCGGACTTCAGGCTTCCTTCCACGATGCAATCGGTGTTGATATCGGTGCCGGTTGAAACCGGCAAAACGTTGTCAAGGTCGGTGCCGGCGCTAACTTCGCCCGTCGTATCGTAACCCACGACGCCCTCATAACTCGTGGTTCCGTCCATGAATCCGGCGTCATTGACGCCCCACCATCTCGGAGGGAGGTTCTTTTGATAATCTTGAATGTTAACGATATCGTTGGGGTCGGCAAAGGGAACGACGATGGCCATTAAAACGAGAACTCCAAGGATGCAAGCCGCCACAACGGCGGAACGGCTCTTGGCGAAACGCTTCATCGCATCGCCCAAATAAGTCGTCGGTTTCGTCTTGAAACGAACGTCGTGAATCGTTTTGTCCGTCTGAACAAAGGCAAAGTCCTCGCTGGCGGCGAAGGATTGTTGATCGCTGTCTTGATTCTTATCCATATCCAAGGGCCCTTTTTTCGCTTTGTCGGCGTTTTTCCTGAAACTCATTTTCTGGCCCCCATTCTGATGCGCGGATCGACGAATCCATAGGAGAGGTCAACGATGAGCGAAGCGGCCAAACTGATCATCGTGACGACCGCGAGGTCGGTCATGACGACGTTGTAATCTTTGGCGTTAAGCGCGTTGACGTAAAGGAAACCGATGCCCGGAATGGCGTATATTTGCTCAAGAATCATGGAGCCGCTGAGAATGCCGATGAATTCCCCGATGATCATCGGGAAAATCGGGACCATGGAGTTTCTTAGAGCGTGCCGCAAAACGGTTTGGCCCTTGGTAAGTCCCTTGGTCCGGGCAAGAAGCAAGAATTCGGAAGACATGACCTCGGTCAATTCGGCCCTGATCCAACGGGTGAAACCCGCGATCGTGCCAAAACAAAGGCACATGACCGGAATGACGTATCCAGCGGCGATCGTCCCAGCGCTTTCCATGGTGCTTGGCCACGTCGAAGGAAGCCATTTGGCATAGAAGGACAGCAAAAGGATGAGAAACGAGATGAGAACGAAGGACGGAATCGAAACGCAAACCATGATCAGCACCTGCACGACGTTGTCGTAGACGCTGTTCTTCTTGAGGGCGCTTGTGATACCTAAAAAGAAACCGATCGGAAGCGAGAAAAACATCGAGAGGATATTAAGCTTCATCGAAACGCCAAGGCGCGTTGAGATAATGGACATGGCACTCGAGCCAATCGAAACCGCGGTGGACGTGCCCCAGTCCCATTTGGTGAAAATATTATAGAGCCACACGCCATACTGATGGGGGATGGAGAAATCGTTGAAGTAGTAGTTCTTCGACGAGGAGCCGGAAGTGATCGTGACGACGTGTTTGGCGGTCGTCCCAATGATGTCTTCGACTTGGTAGCAATAGCCTAACGCCACCTGCTTCCGATAAAAAGATAGTACCTGCGGATTTGTGCCAGCGAAATCGGAAGGCAGAAGTTTTAGGAGGAAAAAGGAAGCAGAAAGGATGATGAACGCGGTGACGAATATGAGCGCAATTCTTTGCAAGATGTATTTCCACATTTCGGATAATCCTTTCTGATTTCTTTACATGAACGACCTTATAAATTACTGAAGTACGATAGAAATGTTGCCAGCCTTGCGCGGGCTGGCAACATTCTATCATCATTTTCCCCCTTAGTCATTAAGACTAAGGAAGTTTTTATCAGTTGCTAAACGTCCGCAACCTATCAGGCGGCTTGAACGAATATGACGGTGACGTCGATCTCAAGACCGGTCGTCATCACGCCAAGCACAGTCTGCGTGTAGTAGACGCAGATGATGCCGGCCGCAAAGCCGTCATACGGCTTGGCATCCTTGATGTCAACCGGAGCGTTAATGGTGATGGTGCCGTTGTCATCGTCGGAAACGACGGTATCAACATCATAAGGCGCTTCCTCTTTGGTGACTGGGTTGTACCAAGTGACCTTATCGATCGTGATGAGAACCTGAGAATCGACATAGTAGGACAGCGTGAACTCGGCGTTGTTAACGCCTTCGTCAAGGCTAGCAACCGCAATCTGAACCTGTCCGCCAGCGGAATCTTCGCCATAGGTGAAGGCCGGAGTGGACTCGCCTTCAACGGCGATGGCGCCCGCTGTGCCAGCTTCGTAAAGAGCGTCGAATGACCAGGCTTTCCCATCATACATGATGGACCCTTCGCCAGTCTCTTCGTCGTATTCGCAAGCGCTGGTGTCGGTACCCCAGCTGAGGGTGAAGCCCGAGCGGTTGTCGCTGCAAACGGTGTTGCAGAAGGCAAGCGGGTCAAGCGTGTTGCCACTAATGGCGCCGAATCCGAAGTCGAACTGACCAACCATCATGTGCTGGTAATAGACGTCGCTCCAAACGGCCGGAGCTTGATTCTTGATCACAAGTTCAACGCCATACTTATCGCGGCAAGCCTCGTTGAAGGCGTTCTGCAAATAGGAAGCTTCAAGACCGCCTTCTTGAGAGATCTGACCGGTGGTTTGATACCAAGAATCGAGAGTGATGGTAACCGGCTCAGCGGCAGTGCCGCCAGTGTAGTTGCCTTTCTTTTGTTCTTGTTCGATGGCGATCTGGAAGAGTTTCTCGGCTTTGGTCAGATTATAACCGCAGGTGTCGGGGTCACGATCGGCAAGGACCGCTTTGCCTTCATCGCTGTCACGATAGGCCAAGCCATTGAGAGGATCGTAGTCATAAGCACCGGAGAAGAAGCCTTGAGCCGCGTTACGGCCGAGAGTGGTGGCAAGCTCGTTGCGGTTGATGGAAGCGTAGAGGCCGTTCAGGAAGTTGATGTTGCTCATGATCGGCTTGCACTGGTATCCATTGTCCTTGCCCTGATCGATGGTTCCGTTGGTTCCGAAGAGCGCGTTCCATTCGGCTTGGGTGCAGGAATTAACCTGGAATTTCCAGACGGTGCTGCCCTTGGTCTTGCGGAGTTCGGGGTTGTTGGCCTCGGCCGAGAGTTTGGAAGCCGGGACGGCGACGGCATCGAGGTTTTTTTCCTCTTTGTACTGCGTGTAGGCATAGGTGCTATCGCTCGCGGCGCCTGGCCAAACGCTGTATTTGTAGCCAGCGAAGTGATATTCGTCGCTGACGCAGCAAGTGGTGTTCTTCTTGAAGATGATCTGTTTGCCGGCCTCAATGGCTTCAGGCATATAAACGCCGGTCGAGAGAACGGAGTCAACGGCGTTCAAACCGCTTGCTCCGGCTCCGGTATCGTTGTAGATGCCATAATGATCGGCGCCGCCAATGGCCGTGATGAACGACTCCGGAAGCGGGGCGTACATCGAGCTGGAAACGTAATACATCGCGTAGAAAGGATCCTTGGCGGTGTTGAAGGTGAATTTGAGGGCTTTTTTGGCCGCGTCGATTTGAATGCCAACGCTATCCCAACTCGGCGTTTTGCCGGCGGAAACCGCATCGCTATAAGCGCTGACGCCAGCGAAGCCGGTGGTCGCATCGCCAAGATCGGTGGCGCGAGACCAACCATTGTCGAGAGTCAGCTTGTACATCGTAAGATAATCTTCAAGCTGAATCCTGCGTCCGGCGAAATCCTTGATGCCGTCCTTGGCGGATAGCGTGTTGTAAACAAAACCGTCTTCGTCCGCGTGAACTGGGACTTCCCATGTGTTGGCAAAGCCATTTTCATCAGCATCGACGGCAATCGGCATGGCACTCGCGAGAACCGGATACCACTCGTATCCGTCGCTGGTAGCGTTCGGCTTCATGTCGTAGTAGGCGATAGTGAACATATCGTTCATGTCACTCGTGACGCTGTCCGTAGAATTCGCGGCATTGAAAGTGCCCGGATCATTCGTCTGGAAATCATGGAAATAGCGCGTATAAGGGCCGGGGTCACCCGCAAGGTCAGCGTTGATGGTCGCACGACCGACGCCGAAGCCGTAGTTCGGGATGTAGTTATCTAATAGACCCGAAAGACGGGAGTTGTAGAGGACGGTGCCGCCGTCATCGTAAAGCGGGATGCCTCCTAGGAAATTGTCGAGGATGTATCCTTCCTCGGCCCCGAGGATCTTGTTCTTGTCGGCGTAATCGATAGCGGAATAGTTGTAAATGCCATTGGCACGAACATCCGCTTTTTCGCCGGAGGAAGAAGAAGAAGAGGAAGACGAGCTGGCTGGGGCGGAACTCGCAGGGGCGCTGCTGGCTTTTGTGCAAGCGACTAAAGGCAATGCAGCGAGCGCGAGAACCAAAGCGATTTTCTGATTCTTCATGTTTTGACTCCTTTCCAAAGTCATAGCACAACAATAAAAGAGAGAGAAAAATTGTCAATAATTACTTTCACAATCCACAAATTAAGCGCTGATTGTGGCTTCGACGAGCGATAAAACCAAAGATGCCGCGACGAAGATTCCGCCAACGATAAAGAAAGGCAAAGTATATGGTTTGTTCGCGGATCTTTTCTCCATCATGGCCTCATGGTAGTCGCTCGCTTGATCGTATTTTTTCTTGAGGGGATTCCGCCAGCTCTCAAAAAACCGGCGAAAAGCGAAAAGCGGAACGTCAAAAAGGCCGCTTCGATGAATATAAATCTGGATAATGACAAGAATGATGAGGCCCGAAGGAACGAACAGGGAATTGATCCACCACTTAAGCGAACCGTCGCCCAATCCGTAGAAAATGCCAAAAAAACAGGCTGTTGGCAAGACCAAAGCGATCACCCAAGAAAGCCATGCTTCAGTTTTGGAACCAGGTTTCATCGCGCTAAAACCGAAGCCTATCGTTGAGCGGAAGGCAGTGATTTATTGAAAACGGGATCCTTGTCCGGATCGTAGTCGTTGCTGACGCTGATGGTGAAGATAAAGATAAGCGAGAACACGGAGGCGCGGCTTTCGAAAAAGAGGGCCCAGAAATCGGCATCGAGGTTTGAGGTGCTATTGAGGAAGTTGACTTCGTTATAAGCCACGATGTAGACGAAAACCAAGGCGATGACGAACGAAAGGCCATACGTCCATCGGAATTCGCCATCAAGCGTCTTCTTGGCGGCGAAATAAAAGAGCGAAATGAGGGCGATGGCGCCAATGGAACCGCAAACGGTGATGGTACGGGCCTCTTGCTCAAGTTTGATGACGGCTTGTGAGCGGGCAACGTCAGTCGTGTAATCGCTGTAATTGTACATAATGGAGGTCACTCGACCACTCAGCGCGACATCAGTCCAAATGACGCGGGTGAGCATATAGGCGACCAAAACGGCAAGGACGGCGTAAACCGCGGCGATCTTGCTCGTGTTTTTGAATCTGCGAAAACCGCCGATGGCGGAGATGACGACGAAAACCAAACCCATGAGACCGATGTAAATGGCATTGAGACGATATTCGTCGGTATGAAGGGATTCGTTTCGAATGACCTTGACGATGGCGAGCAGGCAAACGGCGATGCCAAGCAAACCCATGACAAAAGTCATGTTGAATCTCCAAAATGGCTCTTTGCGACTCGATATGTTAGTGCCTTCCATGCTGCTTACCTCGCTCCCAAAAGACTTCTACGAAGCCCGCTTACATTATCACGGGCGCATAACAACTTAAAGAATAATTCGTTTTCCGCAAAACTTCACCTTGGAAACGGGTTCGCGCGCTTTTTTTGGCGAAGGCAAAGAAAAAGCCGCCCCGGGGAATAGCCCCGTGACGGCTTGCGTTCACTTCTTGCCTAATTCAACGAGTTTGGCGGTTATTTTGGGGGAGGAGACGAGAAGTTTTTTCCTCTCGGCCTCGCTCAGTCCGCGGATACGGGCCTTTTGCGCCTTCAGATCTTTAATCTTATTATCGACTGGATAATTCGGGTTATTGATATTGGCGCTTAGGACCTTGTCGGCGGCCAAGGCCTCGCTCAAGCTCGTCGATTTGGCTTTAGCCGTTTTCGCGGGGGCTTTCCTAGGAGCTTTGGTCCCCGCTTTTGGCTTGGACGCGGGCTTTTTGGCAACAGGCTTGCGTTTGCTGACAGGGGAACCGGTTTTTGGTTTCCGCCCGGCGCGAGCTGACGTCTTGGCCGGCTCGACGCGGTCGGCCCCCTTGGAGCCATCGCGACGGACGATGCCGAGCGTTTGGCCGTCTTCGCGACGGCTTTTGCGCTCAATGTAGGCTTTGGTATCGTCGTTAGGGACGCCAACGATAAGGGTAGCTCCGGAAGGAGCGGCGATGTTCGTCTCCAAAACGGGGGCTTCCCTCTCGACGGCCTTCTTAGGACGGCCGCGGCGAGCCAAAGGCTTTGCCTCCGGCTTTGAAGCCACGGCTTTGGGGGCCTCTTCGGCAACGCCCTTCGTCGGTTCGGCTTTCGGGGCCACGACGGCCTTCGCGGGTTGGTTTGGCTTAATCATATAGGCTTTGTAATCCCGTTCCGTTTTCTCGACATGGACGAGAAGGCCGCCTATCGGCAGCTCTTTGCTTTCGCCGGTCGAGAGCGTTCCGACGTCTTTGCTCACGCGCGCCAAATCGTCGGTCGTGAGATCGACGGGACCGTGAACCCCCTTGAAGAAAGGGATCGAAGGGTCACGGAACATCAGCCCCTCATGGGTGCCGCAGGCTTTGATGGCGTCGGCCGGCGTCCGGCCGAATTCGAACCAGGAATGCGGTTTGCCCGCTTCTTTGATGGGGGACGAGACGAGCGGCCTCGTCATGCTGGGCTCGGGTTTCGAGGCTTCGGCTTTGACGAGGGGAACCGCCTTTGGGGCGGAAGCCGGCTTTTCGGAAACGGGCTTGACCGCCTCGAACTTGCCGCCGAGTTTGCTCAGTTCGGCTTTGAGCTGATCGATTGTGTAAGCCAAAGAAAGTTTGCTCAGTTCCTCGGGCTTCAAGGAAGCCAATGCCGTCAGTTGAGCATTAATGTCGGCAATCTTCTTCTCCTTTGGGTACTTAGGGTTGGGCAGGGCGCTGCAAAGGCGGAAATCCGCCTGAGCGATCGGGCTCTGCGCTTCCATGGGGCGCTCAAACGAATCGCGCCGCTCCTCACGATAACGATGGTCGTTGCCATCTTTAAAAGATCGGCCGGCTCTAAATGAACCGCTATGGCGGTCACTGCGATTGGATATTCTAGTATGGTCATTCGAGACGCTGGGTCTCACGTTTTCTCGATGATGGCAGCTGCGATTGCTTTCGCCGGGTTCGCCAAGGTTTTCTTCGAGGTCGCCGTCCTTATTGATGCGGCAGACTTTCAGATACCGTCCGTGAATCGAACCAAGGGTGTTCAAACTTCGTAGGTCATACGCCAGTTTTTTGTCCTGCGTGATGACGAGGATCTTGTTTTGAACGCGGAGAGATGAGATTTCGGCGTAGAGCGCCTCATCAGCGAAGCCCGTGCTGTTTTCGCTATACGGTGCCTTCCTGATTTCCAAGGTTCTGTCGTGCCACCTTTCGTGGCGCAGGATCTTGAGAGCGCGTTTCGCTTCAATGCGGGCCTCTTGGGCCTCTTTGTCTTTGCTCTTGGCGTGTTTTTTGAGCTCTTCCACGCACTCGGCGATGACAATAACGCTGAATCCTTCCCTCCAGTACTCCTTGGATGCCACTAAGGTATCCATGAAAACCGGGAAACTGTCTTCCATCAGAGAACACGTATCGACGAACGCAAAGTCATAAGCGCTTAATTGCTTGGCTAGGTTCGAGGATTTGCTCTCCTCTTTGTACATAACTTATTTCTTTTTGATGTACCTCCTGCCGCTATTCTAAACTAAAAACCCCGCAGGCGCTTGCAATATCCGCAAAATAGTTTCCTTTTTCCCTTGAAAACTATGAAAACCCTTTCATTTTTAGACAAAAAACATAAGGTTTTATCGGCACTTTTCGTGAAAGCAGTTTCAGAAAGGGCTACCAGAAACCGCTACCAAGGGAAAAAGGCTTGAGACCCGTTTCTTTTCCGCTATATTTCATGGCGAGGGCAGAAGTCAATGACCCTCGAAGAGACGAAACGACACGAAACGAAAAAGGAGGAATTGCATCAATGACCAATAAACGCAAAGATCTCAGTCTTGAGGATTATGGCGACAGCCGCAAAAGCGATATCGCCTATGGCGAATTGCTTAGCCAAATCGCCAGCGAGCCGAACCCGATCTTCAACGACGACGAAATCGATGAAGAGGCGCAGCGGAACTTCCGCTGAGCGCCGCAAGAGAAAAGAGGCATCCGCAACGGGATGCTTTTTTTGTTGATTTGAACCCAACCCTTTCTTGTCATATATTGTTTCTTATGCAGGACATCGTCGAAACCGTGGCCAAGAATCTGGCGGATCTCCGGAAGAGCCGGAACCTCACCCAAGGGCAATTGGCCGAAAAATTCTCCTATAGCGACAAAGCCATCTCCAAATGGGAGCACGGCGAAACGTTGCCGGATTTAGGCACTTTGCAGCAATTGGCCGATTTTTATGGGGTCACGATCGATTACCTGACTCATGAGCCAACCGAAGATAACCGCAAACTCTATTCCAAGGGCCCCAAACCCACCATCGCGCGACGTCACTGGTTCTCCATGGCGCTCACGCTGGTTTGCATTTTTTTCATCGCCACCGTCGCCACCGTCGCGGTCTATATCATGCATGCCGAGGACGAATTGTCGCCTTGGTTGCCTTTTCTTTGGGCCGCGGCGGGAGCCTGTTTCTCGCTCTCGTGTTTCTTCACCCACTGGCGGCTTAAAAACGAAGCGGTCGGTTGGTGGGTCGTCACCGATTGGGCGGTCCTTACCTCCATCTACGTCAGCATGGGCCTTTATCTTCCGAACGGAAGCGGATGGGCCCTTTGGGTTATCTATATCATCGGCGTGCCGGTGATGGTTGGCTTGCTGCTCTCGCTTCGTTACCAAGGTCGCGACTAGGCCTTTTCCGTCCGTTATCCCCTTTTATTTTGTCGGCGTCCTTTCCATATGGGCGCGGAAAAAGGCGCACTCGTCGTCATTGGCTTGCTTGGCATGCCCTTCGTTGACCACTAAATGGAAAACGTGCTGAAGTCCGTTGCCTTCCTGGGAAACGTATTCCTTGAACGCGAACGGGATTTTCAGTTCCGTGAGCCTTTCGACGAGCGGCTTATTCATAGGTTTGATGAAATCCTTTTCGGACGTCAAAACGTAGGAAGGCGGAAAATCCTTGGTCATATTAGCCAAAATCTCGTAACGCGGATCGCCGCGTTGGCGATAGCCTTTGCCGAGGTACCACCGCCACACGGAATCGGCATCCCGATCGAGGGCGGAGTAGTCATAACCCAGCGCGCAATAAAGACCGCAATTAAGGCCCAACCCTCGAATTTTAACCCTAGTTTGCAGGGAAAACAGGCTTTTGTATGACGGATTGGTCGCAATGGAGGCATACTGGGCCGCCATCTGCGCCCCCGAAGAATCGCCGGCAAGGAAAACGTTATTGAGATCGAATCCGTAACGATCCGCCTTATCCTCGGCGAACGAGAGAACGCGGTCGAGTTCCTCAAGGGCGTAAGGAAACTTCTTTCTCGGCGCGAGAACATAATTGTAGCAAATGACCGCGAAGCCTCTTGCGGCGAGGTCCTCGGCATAGAGACGATAGATCTCTTTGTCGCCATAGAACCAGCCACCCCCATGAACCACCGCGATAAGAGGCAAGACGCCTCTCGTGTTGGCCGGGCGGAAAACGTCGAGGAGATGCCATTTCCCATAGCCTTTCATGTAACGGACGTTCCGATACCCTATCACTCCATGGGGCTCCGGAATCAGGCGATTGCGATCGATATCGGCTTTATGGATGCGGTTTTTTATGGCGAAGCGCTTGAACATCTTGGGATTATTGTCGCACAAAAAAGGCCTGCGATGAGGCAGGTCCTTCATTGTCAGGCTTTTTTGTCGTCGATGCCGATGACGACTTGATCGCCTTGAACGTCGACGAGGTACTTGTCGGTCGTGTTGATCTTGCCCTCGACGATCGCGGTGGCCACCGCCGTCTCCACACGATCCTGGATGAACCGCCGCAACGGACGGGCGCCATAGTCGGGCGAATAGGCGTTATCGAGAATCCACTGTTTGAGCGCGCTTGAGAAAGCGAAAGAATAGAACTGCTCGACGAGGCGCGCGTTGAGCTCGCCGAGCATCTTTTCGACGATTTTGTATTGCACGTCTTTCGTGAGAGGGTTGAAGTAAACGATTTCGTCGACCCGGTTGAGGAATTCGGGTTTGAAAGCGCGATGGAGCAAAGCGTCCACGCGCTCTTTGTGGCCTTCGAGGATATCCTCGCTGCCAAGGTTCGAGGTCATGATGATGATCGTGTTTTTGAAATCGACGAGGCGGCCCTGGCTGTCGGTCAAGCGGCCATCGTCCAAAATCTGAAGCAAAAGGTTAAGGACCTCCGGGTCGGCTTTCTCGACTTCGTCGAAAAGGACCACCGAATAAGGGTTTCGCCTCACTTTCTCGGTGAGTTGGCCCCCTTCTTCGTAGCCGACGTAACCCGGGGCGGCGCCGATAAGGCGCGAGACGCTGTATTTCTCCATGTACTCGGACATGTCGATGCGGATGATGTTGTTCTCGTTGTCGAAGAGGGCTTCCGCCAACGCGCGGGCCACTTCCGTCTTGCCAACCCCGGTCGGGCCCAGGAAAAGAAACGAGCCGATCGGGCGGTTCGGGTTCTTGATCCCGGCGCGCTGCCGCAAAATGGCGTTGCTCACGAGGGTGATGGCCTGATCTTGGCCGATAACCCGCCTGCCCAGCGTGTCCTTAAGATCGAGGACTTTCTCGCGGTCGCCCTTTTCGATGCGGGCGACGGGAATCCCCGTCATCTTGGCGACTATTTTGGCGATGGCCTCCTCGTCCACGATCTCATCGACGAGATGGTGGCCATCCTTTGATTCCTTCTCAAGTTCGCGGAGCCTCTTTTCGTAATCGGGGATGACCTTGTACTGCAACTCGCTCGCCTGCTCGTACTCGCCATGGGAGAAAGCCACGCCCAAATCGAACTTGGCCTTCTCCAATTTGCCTTTAAGGTCCTTTGACTCGGCGATTTGGCCTTTCTCAACGTCCCATTCCTTGCTGAGTTCGTTCATCTTGCCCTTGGCCGAAGCGAGGTCTTTTTGCAAGGATGCCAAGCGTTTTTGCGAAGATTCGTCGCTCTCTTTGCTGAGAGCGACCTTCTCAATCTCCAACTGCCGGATTTTGCGGTTGATTTCATCGAGTTCGGTCGGCATCGATTCGATTTCGACCTTGATGCCCGCGCAGGCTTCGTCCACCAAATCGATGGCTTTGTCCGGCAAAAAGCGGTTCGTTATGTAGCGATTCGAAAGGGTCGCGGCCGCGATTAAGGCGTTATCCGTTATTTTGACGCCGTGGAACGACTCGAAGCGTTCCTTTAGACCCCTCAGGATCGAAATCGTGTCCTCCACGGACGGCTCCCCGATAAGAACGGGCTGAAAACGGCGCTCCAGCGCGCGGTCCTTTTCGATATACTCGCGGTACTCATTCAAGGTGGTGGCGCCGATGCAGTCGATCTCGCCGCGGGCGAGCAACGGTTTCAGCATGTTGCTTGCGTCGAGGGCCCCGTCGGCCCGGCCGGCCCCCACGATCAGGTGAATCTCATCGATGAAAAGGATGATGCCGCCGTTCGAGGCTTTGATCTTGTTGAGCACGGCTTTGAGACGCTCCTCAAATTCCCCTCGGTATTTGGCCCCCGCCACAAGCGCGCCCATATCAAGCTCATAGATTTCCTTGTCCTTAAGGGTGTTAGGCACATCGTTTTTCACGATCCGCTCCGCAAGCCCTTCGATTATGGCCGTCTTGCCGACGCCAGGCTCGCCGATCAGAATGACGTTGTTTTTGGTTTTGCGCGCCAAAATCTGAACGACTTTGCGGATCTCTTCGTCCCTTCCGATGACCGGATCGACCTTGCCGGCCTTCACCAAATCGTTTATGTTGCGTCCGAACTTGTCGAGGACGTTCTCGTCTTTTGAATAATCTTCCATCCCATCGGGTCCCATCATGGCGAAATCCTCCTTGAAAACAATATCGACAAAGCCATTATAGCCCAGTTTTTAGCACTCGCAAGCAAAGAGTGCTAATAAGTTTCGAATAAGACGACACTGTCGATAATACAGAGTTTTACCATCTTGAAATAAGCCTCGTTTTGCAACGAAAAACTTTGCAGATTAGGGTTAAACAGCCAAAAAATGGATTCGCCAAAGGCGATGAATCTTTTGGAAGGGCGGCTCATCGCTCGGCTTCGATTTGGGTGATTTCGATCCCCATCCCCGTAACCGGAACGAAATCGTTGACGGCTTGGCAATGAGGGCAAACGCGATCGTTCCTTTTCACGGAAAAAAGCATTCCGCATCGATTGCATTTCCCCTTGCAAGGAACGATTCTGATCTTGAGTTTGGCCTTTGCGAAAGGGGTGTCGATCGTCGCGGCCGACCAGCAATCGAGCATGTAACGCGGCACGACCATGGAGGCCTCGCCCAAAGAAAGGGTCACGGATTTCAGTTTGGTGACGCCTTTATCCGAGCAGATTCGCTTCAAGGAATCGATCAGCTCGAAGGCGATGCCCATCTCATGCATCAGCGAATCGACTCTTTTCGCTTCCTTGCAGCCTCGACGGCCTCGTCTTTGGCGACTTTCTTCGGCTTGCCTTTCCCCGTGAAAAGTATTTTCACGTTGCGGGCCAAAATATGGGGAACGCTCGAAGGGGCGATTTTCTCATAGACGACGCCCGGCTCATTGAATCGCCTTTCAAGATGGATGGCGTCGAACTTGCAACGGGTCGTGCACAGACCGCAGCCGACGCACATCGTCTCGTCGACGAACGTGCGGCCGCATTTGAGGCAACGGGCGCACTCGGCTTTGAGTTGCTTTTCGGTGAAGACGGAACGATCGTCGCGCATCTTGTCGGCGACCTTTATTTTGGCCGGTTCCTGACGCGGCGCGTTGTCCCAGCCCTGAACGTCGATGTTATCCTTGTCGAGCTCATATTTGGCAAGATAGGGGTTTTGCGCGCGGCCGATAATGAGGCTTTGGCCTTCATGGGCGTGGCGATGCATCGATTCGGCGCCTTCGCGACCCGTGGCGATCGCGTCGATCGCGAAACGGGCTCCATGATAACAATCGCCGCCAACGAAAACGTCCGGATCGTCGGTTTGGTATGTCAGCGGATCGGCTTGCAAACGACCATGACTGACGACGCACTTGGTGCCAGCAAGGAGTTGGCCCCACTCGAAGGACTGACCGATCGCGGCGAGGAAGAAGTCGCACGGAACCGCGATTGTGCTTTTCTCGTCATAGGTCGGGTTGAATCTATGGTCGGCGTCGAAAACGGAAACGCACTTTTTCAGCACCGCCTCCTTAAGATGGCCTTTTTCGTCTTTGCGGAACTCTTTGACGCCCCACATATTGTTGATCTTGACGCCTTCTTCCTCAGCCTCGGCGATCTCGTCTTTGGCGGCCGGCATGGCGTCGCGGCTTTCAAGGCAATAAATCTCGACCGTCTTGGCGCCGCTTCGGACGGCGGTCCTGGCGACGTCGATCGCGACGTTGCCCGAACCCATGACGATGACTTTGCCATGAAGTCTCTCGCCTTTTCCAAGGTTGACGGAACGGAGGAAGTCGATGCCGGAGACAATGCCTTTCGCATCCTCGCCTTCGACTCCGAGTTTGCGGCCGCCTTGGGCGCCGATCGCGACGTAAATCGCCACGAAACCGTCTTTCTTAAGACCGGGGATCGTGACATCCTTGCCGACTTCCACGCCGGTCTTGAACTCGACCCCCATATCCTTGATGACGTCGATTTCGGCATTCACGACATCCTTTTCGAGACGGAAGGAAGGAATGCCAAGCGTCAGCATGCCGCCGAGTTTCCTCTCTTTCTCGAACACCGTCACCGAATAGCCTTTCGCGGCCAGATAATAGGCGCAGCTCAAACCGGCCGGGCCGGCGCCGATGACGGCCATTTTGATGTCATGGAACTCAGGGTGCTCGACGCGCGGAAGGACCCGGGTCTTCGGATCGAGGTCGAGCTGAGCGACGAATTTCTTGATTTCGTCGATGGAGACGGCCTCGTCGATCGCGCCCCGGGTGCAGGCGTCCTCGCAGGCTTTGTTGCAAACGCGCCCGCAGACGGCCGGGAAGGGGTTCTTCTTTTTGATGAGCTCAAGCGCTTCGGCGTAACGCCCCTCCTTGGCGAGCTCGATGTAGCCCTCGATCGAAATGTGGGCCGGGCAGGCGAGTTTGCAAGGGGCGGTGCCCGTCTCGCGCATGACGTACTCGCGGTCGTAACGGTAATAGGGATTCCACTTGTCGGCGCCCCATTTGTAGTCATAGGCCCTTTGCGGCTCGGCGATGGGGATCGGCCTCTTGTTCTCGAGGCGCTCGCCCATCCGAAGGGCGTTCATCGGGCAAACTTCGACGCATTCCCCGCAAGCGACGCATTTATCGGGATCGACGATGGAGCAATAGTTGCTCCTCACGAGGGTGTTCGTATGGAAATACTCACCGGTGCGAAGCGAAAAGCAGGAGCAACCGCAGCAGTTGCAGATGGCATGCGTTTTGGCCTCCCCGTCGATGTTGGGGTATTCGTGCATCAGGCCGTTGTCCTCGGCCTTTTTGATAATGGCGTAGCATTCTTCTTTGCTGATGCGGCGGCCGCGGCCGGTCTTGATGAAATCGCGGGCGGCCTCGTTGAACTGGAGGCACATGTCTTTCTCGAGGTGGCCGCATCCTTCGCCCTGAAGGCGCCTGGTGACGCGGCACGAGCAGTTGGAGACGCAGATGTCGGTCGCGGACTCAACGTAGTGGCTCACTTCCTCGCCGACGGTGTGTTTGGGATTGTCCTTGATCGCGGATTCGACCGGAATGACGCGCATGACGCCGTGGCCGACCGGAAGGTTCCCCGTCAAAGGGATGATGCGCCGGATCGTGTATTCGCTGAACGATTCGGCGATTATCGGGTATTTCTCAACGAGTTCGACGTTCCCGACCATGGCTTCGAGGATGCCGGGGACGAAAATGGTGTACCAGAAGCCTTTCTGGGGTTTGCCATCGGGACCTGGCTCGACTTCGGGATCGGTGGGATCCTCGGTGAGTAGCCCAAGAAGAGCGGCGTGCTCCAGAATCGGGAGCAGTTTCTCGGGGCTCATCCCGTTCTTTTTGCAGAGAGTGGGAAGGCTGTAGTGCTTTCTCAGTTTCATCGTGAGGGCGACTTTGGCTTCCTCGTCGCTCACGCAGCAGGCTAAAGCGTTGTACTCCGGATCGCCCGGACGCACGACGACGCCCGGCAGATCCTGGATGTGGTTGCATAGCCTAGTGATGATCTTCCGTTCCTTGGTCCCGGGAGCCATGCCGACGTTCTTGGCTTTGCCGTTTTTGTAGCGTTCCTCGGCATGCTTCTGATCGCTCTGCAACTTGACCTCGTCTGCCATAATGGTTGTCTCCTTGGGATTCCCTTTTTATGTCGTTAGGCCTTTTGGTAGGCCCGAACTTCCTTTTCGATATGGGCGGCGAGTTCGTCCATGCCCATGCCGGTTTTGGCGCTGATGGGGAAGAAAACGGCCTTCTTGTTGAGCTTCAGGATCCTCTCCTCGGCCTTCTTGAGGTCGAAGTCGAAGAAGGAGACGGCATCCATCTTCGAGAAGACGAAGAGGGTGCTCACGGTGAACATGAGGGGGTATTTGAGCGGTTTGTCGTCGCCCTCCGGGATCGAGAGGATCGTCATGTTGAGGGTAGCCCCGGTGTCGAATTCGGCGGGGCAAACGAGATTGCCGATATTCTCGAGGATCACGAGGTCAAGCCCATCGACCCCGAAACTTTCGACGCCCTCCTCGGTCATTTTGGCGTCGAGGTGGCATTCGCCCGAAGTGTGGAGCTGAATCGTCTTGACGCCGGTCTTGGTCTCAATCGTCTTGGCGTCCACGACCGCGTCCATGTCCGCTTCCATGACCCCGATGCGAAGTTTGCCCTTGAGCCGGTTGATAAGCGAGACGAGCATCGTCGTCTTCCCGCTTCCGGGGCTTGACATCAAGTTAATCAAAAAGACTTTTTTGGCCTTCAGTTTCCGCCGCAGTTCATCGGCCCGCGCATCGTTGTTCGCGAAAACCGACTGCTTGACCTTAATCACGCGCACATCATCCATATGAATAATCTCCTACTTAATAATTGTAACCAAGAAAAGGAGGAAATGAGATAGATGTTGTCGGCCCAAAACCGACTGAAACGAATTGCCTAGCGCACATCGAGCGATTTGCGAAAAAGAAAAAAACGCCGCGGAAGCAAAACCCCCAATTGCCTGAACTATCGCAAATTCAGCGAGGCGGCATCGATCGCGATCGCCCCTTGTGAAAGCCCTTTCAGTGTCCTAGTATAATAATATATATGTCGGGCGGTCGCCCGACTGAATGCGGGAGGCCCGTTATGGCTAAGCGAAGGAACGATGTGGACCGCGGCAAATTCATCGCCACGGCGGAGCGGCTTATCCTCGACAAGGGGGCCAACGACTTTTCGCTGGCCGACCTCGCCAAGACGATGGGCATCTCCAAAGGCACCCTCTACTACCACTACCCCACCAAGGATGAGCTCATCCTCGACATCATGGAGGAGCACATGAGCCAACTCTCAAAGGATTACGTTGATTGGTTCGCGCGCCATAAGGACGACCAGATCAGCGAGGAACGTTTTCTCGACGTCATCTTCTACAAGGGCGTCAAACTGTTCAACCGCTCCAAGATGCAGATATACATCGTGAACGAATGCATGCGAGGGAACGAGTCCCTCCGCGACCGTTACGTCGAATTGTGGGAGAGTTGGGAAAGGAAAATCCTCGAAGGCATCGCGAAAGTGTTCCCTGAGGCCAAGGACAAGGAGGGGTTCGCCTACACCCTCATGCTCCTCATCAACGGCATGGTCATGGAGGACGCGCTTAACCACGACGACGAAGAAATGGCCGAGCGGATGAAGGCCATCGTCCTCGAAAAAGGAGCGAAAGCATGAATAAGCTAGCCAAATTCCAAAAACGCCTCGCCAAAAAATACCCATCTTTTAAGGCGGAGGCCAAAGACGACTGCCTCGTCCTCACAGGCGAGACGGACGAATACCTGGATAAGGTCCGCGCGGGTCAGATGGCCGCCAAGACCCACTATTTCTACGGGGTTATCAACGACATCAAACTGAAGGGTTATAAGGAAAAGCCGATCAAGGCCCCATCGATCAGGGACAAAAGCCTCGATGGCCGGAAGGTCGACGTCCTCGTCGTCGGGGGCGGGGTCGTGGGGTGCGCGATCCTCCGCGAACTGTCCAAATACGATTGCAGCGCCCTCCTCGTCGAAAAGGAAGAGGATCTTGCGATGGGGGCCAGCTCCCGCAACGACGGTTGCGTCCACGTCGGCATCGACCTTCATAAAGGAAGCAAAAAACTGAAATATCTCATCAGGGCGCGCGCCTTTTACGAGCAAATGTGCAAGGATCTCGACGTCCCATATCGTCAGGATGGCCAATCGGTCGGTTTCACCAACGCCTGGCTTCGCCTGCCCGTCGGGATTTTCATGCGCCACCAAGCCAAGGCCAACCGCGTTCCGGGCGGGGCGATCGTCATGGGACGCAAGAAGTTCATGAAAATCGAACCGCACCTCGCCGACGAGGTCAAGTTCGGGGTATATCTCCCGGGCGGGGCCTGCACCTCGCCCTACGAGCTTACGGTCGCTTTGGGCGAATCGGCCGTCAAAAACGGAGCCAAGGTTTCCCTAAGCACCATCGTCGAAGGCATGAAAGTCGAAAACCATAAGGTCGTCTCCGTCGCGACGAACCGGGGAACGATCTTCCCAAGGGTGGTGGTCAACGCCGCCGGAACCTATAGCGACGTCGTCGCCGGCATGATGGGCGACCGCTTCTTCTCGATCCACCCCCGCAAAGGGACGGATTCGATCCTCGACAAGGCCGCGGAGCCCCATTTGAGCAAAACCTCAACCACCGTCTATCCTAAGCTTGGCGAATACGCGAAAACCCATAGCAAGGGCGGGGCCGTGATGCCGACCGCCGAAAGGAACGCCCTCGTGGGCCCGGATGCCGTCGAGGTTCCCGATCGCGAGGACTATTCGACCGCAAAGGAAAGCGTCAACGCCGTCTTCGCCAAGCAGCAACACATCATTAAGGGCTTGTCGCAACGCGATATCATCACTTATTTCTCGGGCGTCCGCGCCGCGACCTACGAAGAGGATTTCGTCGTCCAGAAAGGCAAATGGACCTCTAACGCCATCGAGGCGGCCGGCATCCAGTCCCCGGGCCTCACCGCGGCCCCCGCCATCGCCCAGGACGTCGCCAAGTGGGCGGGCGAAATGCTCGGCCTCGCCAAAAAGAAAAGCTGGGACCCGATCAGGAAAGGGCCGATCCGCACCCGCGAACTAAGCGATGAGGAACGCGGCGAACTGATCAAAAAGAACCCGGCGTACGGTCATATCGTCTGCCGCTGCGAGGAGATATCGGAGGGCGAAATCGTCGATGCCATCCATTCGCTCATCCCGCCCACCACGGTCGATGGGGTGAAACGGAGGGCAAGGGCCGGAATGGGCCGTTGCCAGGGCGGCTTCTGCCAGCCGCTCGTGGTATCCATCATGGCTCGCGAGGAAAAGCGCGACCCCCTTTCCATCGCGAAAAAAGGCGAAGGCAAACTATTTTTCCGCCACACGAAGGAGGATCGGTAAATGGATTACGACGTCATCGTGATCGGCGGGGGGCCAGCCGGCCTCGCCGCCGCCAAAAGCGCTGCCGATAACGGGGCTAGAACCCTTCTTATCGAGCGCGAGGCCGCTCTGGGCGGCATCCTTAAGCAATGCATCCATGACGGATTCGGAGTGACCCGCTACGGCGAGAAACTCGCCGGTCCGGAATACGCTTACCGCGAAGTCAGGAAACTTCGCTCAAGCAAAGCGGAAGTGAGTTTGCTCACTTTCGTGACCCGCATCGAGAAACTCGATCCGGGCTTTGCCGTCACCGTCGTGAAACCCGAGGGGGTCTTCACCTATAAGAGCGGAAAACTGATTTTAGCCACCGGATGCCGCGAAAGGACGTCGAAGCAGGTTTCGATCCACGGCACCAACCCAACCGGGGTCATGACCGCGGGTCAGTGTCAGTATTACATCAACATCATGGGCCTCATGCCCGTCAGGAAGTGCGTCATCCTGGGTTCGGGCGACATCGGCCTCATCATGGCTCGCCGCATCACCCTGGAAGGCGGGGAGGTCGAAGGCGTCTACGAAGCCAAGAGCGTCCCTTCGGGCCTCGCCCGCAACATCGCCCAGTGCCTGACCGACTTCTCCATCCCGCTTCATCTCAGCCACACGGTGACCCGCGTGTTCGGGGTGGACCGCCTCGAAGCGGTCGAGATCGCGGAGGTGGACGCGAAAATGAACCCCATCGAAAGAACGGAGAGAATAGTCAAATGCGACTCCCTCATCCTCTCGGTCGGCCTGATCCCCGAGAACGAACTCGCCAAAACCTTGGGCGTTCCCCTTAGCCCCCTCACCAAAGGGCCGGTCGTGGATCAGGAATTCATGACCGAAATCCCCGGAATCTACACCTGCGGCAACGCGATGCACGTCAACGACTTGGCCGATTACGTGAGCGAGTCGGGCGAAATCGCGGGGAAAGCCGCCGCCACGACGAAAGAAGAAAAGGGCGAGGCCGTCCGCGTCGAGATGGGCCCCGGTTTCGGCTACGTCGTCCCGGAAGTCGTCGACTTCGGGAAAAACGTCAAGGACATCATCTTCTATTTCCGGGTCAAAGAAACCTTTAGAAACAAGACGCTTAAGGTCTATCTCGACAACGAGGAAATCCTAAAACGCCCCTTCCTCACGCTGCGACCCCCGGAGATGGAGCGGCTCGTTTTGAGCCTGCCCCGCAAAGGGAGGATCCGCTTCGAATTGGAGGATATGAAAAAATGAGGGAGTTCACTTGCATCGTCTGCCCTAACGGCTGCTCGCTCGTCTATGACGAAGTCAAACGCGTCTGCACGGGCAACCGCTGCCCCCGGGGCGCCAAATACGCGGAAGCCGAGTGCGTGAACCCGACCCGGACCGTCTGCTCCAGCGTCCGCACCACGGTGAAGGGCTACCCCGTCATCTCGGTCCGCACGTCCGTGGAAATCCCAAAGAAACTGATTCCCGACCTCATGAAGGAAATCAACAAGGCGGTCGTCATTAAGCCTTTGCCGATCGATTCCATAGTGATCCCCCACGTTCTGGGGACAAAAGCCGACCTCATCACCACATCGCCAATGTTAAAGGAGGAAAAATAACATGAGCAAACCATACAAGGGATTCGAGCCAAAATGGTACTATGGGAAAGTGCCCCCGAAGAGCTATCGCAGCATCTTCAAATGGGGCGATCCCGACTTTGTGAAGGTGCCGAAAGAGAACCTGTACAAAATGCTGAAGAGCCGTTTTGGGATGACGGACAAGGATTTCGACCACTACAGCGAGGACCTGGGCCTCGACGAGGTCTCTTTCAAGGCCGAGCCCAAAGTCCTCACCGCCGAGGATATAGCCTTCCTTGAGTCGATATACGGCAAGGATTACGTGAAGACGGACCCCTACTCAAGGCTGTCGGTCGCCTATGGCAAAACCATGTACGACCTGCTCCGCCTAAGGCAAAAGAAGGTCGAGAACGTCCCGGACGCGGTCGTCTATCCCGACACGCGCGAGCAAATCGAGAAGACGGTAGCTTACTGCGCGAAGAGGAAAATCCCCCTTTACGTCTACGGCGGCGGCTCCTCCGTCACCCGTGGGGTCGAATGCATGAAGGGCGGCCTCTCCCTCGACATGCGGCTCCGTTACAACAAAGTCCTCTCTTTCAACGAGACCGACCAAACCATCACCGTCCAAACCGGGCTTTTGGGGCCCGATCTTGAGAAATGGCTGAACGACTGCCAAAAGGACGGCCATGGCAAGAGGGCCTACACCTGCGGGCACTTCCCGCAGTCCTTTGAGCACAGCTCGGTGGGCGGCTGGGTCGTCACGCGGGGCGCGGGGCAGAACAGCACCTATTACGGCAAAATCGAGGATATCGTCCTCAGCCAACGCTACGCGACCCCAATCGGAAACATCGTGACCTCGCACTATCCCCGGGAAGCCACCGGGCCTTCGCTCAATCAGATCATGATGGGCAGCGAGGGGACCTTCGGCGTCCTGACCGAGGTTACCCTGCGGGTGTTCCGTTTCATGCCGAAAGACCGCCAAAGGTTCTCCTATATGTTCAAAGACTGGGCCTCGGCTCAGGACGCGGCGCGGGAGATGATGCAGAGCGAGGCGGGCTTTAGCAGCGTCTTCCGCCTCTCCGACCCCGAGGAAACCTCGATCATGCTGACCCTCTATGGGGTCGACGAGACACCGCTTCCTAAACTTATGAAGATGCGTGGCATCGAAGTGGGCAAGTGCTGCCTCTTCCTCGGCTTCACGGACGGGGAGAAGGGATATGGGAGGAACGTGGCCAAGAACATCCGCAGAATCGCCCACGCCCACCATGCGATGAGCCTGACGGGCCTCGTCGTCAAAGGCTGGGAGAAAGGCCGCTTCAGCGACCCCTACATGCGCGACTCGATGCAGGACTTCGGCATCATGACGGACACGCTGGAATGCTGCGTTAACTGGAGCAACATGCCTCAGGTCTACAAGGACGTCCGCGCTTTCTGCAAAAGCCGGCCCAACACCATCCTAACGACGCACATGTCGCACGCCTACCCCCAGGGGGCCAACCTCTACTTCATCTTCATCGCCAAGATGACGAGCCTCGAGGAATACAAGAAGTATCAGGACGGCATCCTCAACGCCATCCAGAAATCCGGGGCCGCGATGAGCCACCACCACGGCATCGGCAAGAGCTTCGCCCCGTGGCTGGAGGGCTCGATGGGGCACCTCGAGTATTCGACCTTCCTCGCCCTCAAGAAACACTTCGACCCCGATGGCATCATGAACCCAGGGGGAACCTTGGGGCTTGACCTGAAGCCCGAGCAAAAGATCGACAAGAACGAACCCTTGAAGGACTTTAAACTCTAGGGCTATAAAGAGGGGACCGCTGACGAAGGGTCCCCTCTTTTGCTTGCCCGGTTTCGTTTTGAAGCCAGCCAATCCCTTCACGAAAAGATCTTCGAGCGAATAAGGAACATCGGTTTCCTCGCGAAGACCCTTAACCGCTTAAATCGCGATCTTTTCGTCAGAAAGGCGTTTTCGTTATGCTTCGGAACGACCATGGGGAAACTGGCGCCCCTTCATTTTTCTTCGAGGCGAACAACGTGACTTTGAGCCCATATTCAAAAGCCGATTCGACGTTTTGAAGGCCTTTATCTTGGAGTTTTTGGCAACCGAATTTTCATAATGATGGCGGGGAGAAGGAGTAACTTAGTATCCACTAACTAAGAAATAAACAACTTTTTCATTAATTGACAGTAACTAAATTACTCCGATTCATCGTGGTTTTTCATTACTATTATAATATAGCTTCAATTAAGTAACACTATTCAAAAGGCAAAAAAGAATGTATAAAATATCTACCGCAAGTCGCGGCGGAAGTATCATAAACGTAAAGGAGTGTCATGGAAGTTTATACCACCGTCGTCGTCATGTCGTCCTTCGCCCTTCTGGTGGCGATCGTTTCCCTTGCCGGCAACGGCTACATGGACAAACGGAAGAAAATCATCCTTTCCGTCGTGATGAGCCTCATCATCGCCGCCAACTTCGCCGAATGGCTCCCCGCCTATCTGGACGAACTGGGGGGCAACGGCTATAACCTCATCAAAACCATTTCGAAGTTCATCGAGCTGTCTTTAGCCCCGGCCATTCCTTTGCTCGTGGCGATGACGATCGGTTCCTCCCGATTCGAGAAATACGCCTGGATTCCCATCGGGTTGAACATCGTCCTGCAAATCGTCTCCGTATCCGGCACCGGCTGCGTCTTCGTTTATGACCCGATGAGCGGGGTTTATTCGCGGGGATTCCTTTATTACCTCTACGTCGGTTTCCTCGTTCTTGAGGCCCTCTACGTCCTGCTTTACGTGGTTCTGCTATCGCGCCACTACCAAAACCACGGACTCCTTTTCCTTCTTGGCATCGCCACTCTCGTGATCGGCGGGGTCGTTGTGGAACTCTTCGTCCCGAAGATCCGTCTCGACTGGACGTGCGCCGCCATCGGCATCATCCTCTTCTACGTCTATTACGATAGCCTCGTGAGTCAGGTCGATCCCTTGACGGGATTGTTCAACCGAAGGAGCCTCGACGTCCGCAAGAACCATCTTCGCAATCCCTGCGTCATCATCTTCCTTGACGTCGACTACTTCAAAGAGGTCAATGACGATTATGGCCATCAGGTGGGCGACCAGATCCTCGCTTCCGTCACCGGATGCCTCCGCCACGTGTATGGCAAGTTCGGCGAATGCTACCGCTTCGGAGGCGACGAGTTCTGCGTCATCCTCACGAAGGAATACGATAAACTCGACGCGATCAACAAGAAGTTCGTCGCCGAGATCAAAAGCGCCCGGCTCCTAGAGGAACGGCTCCCTTACGTGTCCTTTGGAAGCACCCTTTTCGACCCCAAGACCGAAACGATCGACCAGGCTTTCGAAAAAGCGGATCGCCTCATGTATCAGCAGAAACGCCTTCGCAAAAGCGAAGGCACGGGAAACCCGCCCCCAAAAGCCAAAAAGGCCCTCGAAAGACGAGTCGACAGAGCCAGAAAGAACGCTCGCCGCTAAGCAAACGATCGGCCTATAACCGACTGAAAGCGTTGGCTATATGCGTTCGATATGCTATATTATTAAACTGGTTAGTGAGTCACTAATCCCCCCCAATAAAACGATTGTTTTTCGTTTATCTTGCGGAAAGGGTGGTGACGTTTTTTGATAGAACGAGGTGGCGAAAATCGAATCCGTCTTATTGTTTGTCTATGACCCTAAAACATAAACAGGAGTCAATTATGGCAAAGAAGAAAATCAGATTGGTCTGGCCGATTCTCATATCCACACTCATGCTCGCCGGATGCGCCGAGCCTTCCTCATCCACGTCGGCGAGCCTCTCCGCCTCGAGCGGGTACTCCTCATCCCTTGATGGCAGTGACTCATCAAGTTCCTCTTCTTCGAGCGTTATCGCGCCGAGCGCCATCGCGGCGGCCCGAAACGCGGCTGCAGGCACCGAAATCACGGTGGAAGGCGTCGTCGTCCACTACAACTACACCGGGCAAAGCACCCCTTACATCACCGGCTTCTGGCTCGCTGACGACACGGATAGCATCTATGTCTACGGCGAAGACGCCGCTAAGAGCGTGGCCGTGGGCAACATGGTCACGGTCAAGGGCACGAAAGCCTATTACATCCCTAACACCGACAGCGGAAGCGCCGCCTCATTGTCCTACGAGGGCATGGCCCAACTGAAAGATCCCACCATTCTGCATAACGATGGGCTGACCACCAACGAAATACCATCCGGGGCGATCAACGAAAGCACCGTGTCCGACCTCTCGAAAACCCCCTTGACCACCGATATCAGCGGCAAGATCTACAAAGTAAAAGGCTATTACCACAAGTACCCGGCAACCGGATACACAAATTACGGGATAACCGACCTCAACCGCATGGACAGGCTCAATGCCTACACCCAAAGCAACGGCAAGGATTTCTCCTGGACCGACGATTACGACGGAAAGGCCGTGGAAATGCTTCTCATCACCACTTTGGCCAAACCCGGTTCCGGCGAATGGAAGTTCTGTCCCGTTAAAATGATTCGGGAAATAACCGCGACCACCGAGGAAGAGGTCGCATACGGGGCCGAAAGAGCCCTTAGTGAATTCGCGGACGAATACGCCGTGACGACGGTCGTCACGATACCAACCGCCGATCCGAAACTGGATGGGCTCACAAGAGCCTTCTCGTCCGAATCGCCCCTTGTGAGCGTCCTCATCGACGGCGATGACGCGAAGGTGACTATCTCAGCGAACGAAAAAACCACCATCACGATCAAGGCGACCGCGACCTATAAGGGAGTGAGCAAAGACGACAGCAAAGACATCGTCATTTCGGGCAAGCCCCAAATCGACACAAAGACCATCGCCGAGGCTAACGCCCTCGAAGACGGGGCGACGGCCACCATCGAAGGCGTCGTGGCCGCGGTGACGTACAAATCGTCGCTGGTCAAGCAGGGGCTCTTCTTGGCGGACGGCACCGGTTCGATCTTCATCTATAACGGAACCAGCGCCCAAGCCAATCTCAAAGACGTCGAGAAAGGCAATAAAGTCATCGTCACGGGCACGCTCGTGCACTACATAAACAGCAAGAACGCGGATAATGCGGCGCGAGAAGGCTACTCCGGCGACCATCAGTTGGCCAACGTGAGCGTCGATTTCATCGACAGCAACGTCTATGAGGTTCCCGCCGCGGCGATTCGGGAGAGCACCGTGGCGGCGATCGTCGGCACGGCGGCTTCCAATAACATCACCGGCAACATCTATCGGGTGAACGCCATCGTCAAGGCAGGAAGTTACGGATCCTATAGCCTTGTCTCGCCCGATGAGACGAACGTCGCCTTATCTCTCTACACCCAGTGCGGCGGGGCGGATATGGCGTGGCTTTCCGATTACGCCTCGACGACCGTCTCCATCGTCGTGGGCATCCAAAACCTTAAGCTGACCTCCTCCAGTTGCAATTGGAGGGCCTGCCCCATCAGCGTCGTCGAATGAGAATCCGATAACCTCGTGGATAAATAAAGGGCCGGCTTCCGAAAGGGGGCCGGCCTTTTCGATCCGTAGAAAAAAGCCTTGAAATAAACCAAAAGACCGAAATAAAAGGGCAGGCAAGCTGCTATACTGTCAATAATATGTTCGACAAGGGGTTTTATACCAACGCAAGCGACATAACTTTCTTAGACAAAGCCATCGCTGATTTGGACGCTTGCGACAGTTTCGATTGGACTGTCTCTTTTATTAAGAAGGCGGGTCTTGCTTTGCTGTACCCCGCAATTGAGAAAGCGTTAAAAAGAGGCGCTCGTGGACGTATTGTCACGTCAACGTACCAGAACTTCACCGACGTTCCGGCCCTAGAGATGTTTTTGACGCTTCAAGACAGATACAAGAACTTCGAATGCCATCTCGATTACGGGTGTTTCGGCGACGATGGTTTCCATACCAAAGGCTATGTGTTCGCCATCAACGGCCGCCACGAAATCATCATCGGGTCCTCGAATATCACGTATTGGGCCCTAAGGAAAAACAAAGAATGGGATCTGTCGGTCTTTTCGGACGAAAACGATGTTCTCTTAAAGGAAGTCGAAACGGAGTTCGACGGTTATTGGAAAGCCACTTACGCCCTTGACCGCGACATCGTAAAACGCTACGCGGTTCGGCTCGCATACGCGATCGAATCCTGGGACATGGATTACTTTGACCCGACAAGCGATCGCCCCGTCCGCCCAAACCTTATGCAGCGCAGCGCCTTAAAGGAAATCGCCCGTTACCGAAGGGAAGGCGTCGACAAAGCCCTTGTTGTGGCCGCCACAGGAAGCGGAAAAACGTATTTGGCCGCGTTCGACGCTCTCAATTTCCAAGCCAAGAAACTTCTTTTTGTGGTTCATAAGGACATAATTCTCGAAGAAGCCCTTCAAACGTTCGCCAAGGTTTTCGGCCGGGAAAGAACCTATGGCGTCTACACCGACGAACAAAAAAGACTGGACACCGACTTCGTTTTCGCGTCGAACCAGATTTTGGCCAAACACCTTGACCTGTTTGCCCAGGACGAATTCGACTACATCGTGATCGACGAGGTCCATCACGCCGCGGCGAGCACTTATCGCAAAATCATCGATTACTTCAAACCGCAGTTCTTACTGGGCTTGACCGCCACGCCCGACCGTATGGACGAACAATCGGTTTATGATCTTTTCGACCGGAACGTGCCATACGACCTCCGTCTCCGCGAAGCCCTCGAGAACGACCTTGTAGTTCCGTTCCATTACTATGGAATCAAAGACTCCCTGCTCGACTACGACGATACCGATTCGCAAGAAGGGATCCGCCGCATCGTCATGAGTTGCGCCAGTCAGGAGAATTGCCAATTCATCGCCAACGAAATCGAAAAGCACCGACCCAAAGGCAAACTGAGGTGCGTCGCCTTCTGCCGCAACGTCGAGCAGTGCCGGCTCATGAAGGAAGGCATGGAGGAACTCGGCTACGATTGCTGCTATTTGACGGGCACAAACACCACAGGCGAAAGAATCAAAGCGTTCGACGATCTCCAAGACGAGGGCAGTCCGCTGAGCATCATCTTCTGCGTCGATATCCTGAACGAAGGCGTTGACGTCCCCTCCATGAACATGGTCCTCTTTCTCCGTCCGACCGAATCGAGCACGATATTCATCCAGCAACTAGGGCGCGGACTCCGCAAATACCAAGGCAAACCATATCTCACCGTCCTCGATTTCATTGGCAACTCCTATACGAGAAGCGTCCAAATCGCGATCGCTCTCGGCTCTTTGTCCAAAGGCGGTTCGCCCGACAAACGCGCCATGATCGATTATGTCCGAAGCGACTTCGACAATATCGGCATCCCCGGTCTGGAGATCCATATCGACAAGGAATCCGTAAGTGAGATACTGCATTCCATCGAGCGCACCAACTTCAACCACATCAACCTGCTCATCCAGGATTACAAGAACTTCAAGGCATACCTCAGTCTCAAGGCGGGCGAGTATCCTCGACACGTCGATTTCCTGAATCCGGAAGTGAATGCCGACCTTCTCCGTTACACCAAGAAGAGCGGTTCCTATTACGACTTCCTCGTCAAGGCGGGCGAAGACGTCCCTTATTTCTCGGAGGGCGAAATCGACGTCATCCGAACCGTCTCCTGGTATCTGCCGCTTATTAGGCCCTACGAATACAGGATACTTGAAAGTTTGCTTGATGGGCCGAAGACCAAAGACGAACTTAAGGCCTTGTTCGCCGACTACGAAAACCACAACGACGAATCCTTCATTCACGCGCTGAAAATGCTCATGGGCGAAGTGACATTAACCAAGAACAACTGGTATGTCCCACTCGTCAAAGAGACGGACGGAATATATAAGGCGAACTTCGATATCTCCAGCAAAACCCTCACGGATTGGCTCCGCGATCTCCTTTCCTATGGCTTGCAGCGCTTCGAAAGCGAGTTCTATGGAATCAAAGGACCCTTGCGTATCTACGGGCCCTATACGATGGCCACAAGCCTTCAGGCGATCAACAACCATTCCCTGTATAACATGACGGGCGTGACATACGCCAAAGGCCGCCTCCTTCTATATATCAACCTCAACAAGGATTTCCAAAGCGAGGAACGGCTGAAGTACAAAGACAAATTCCTTTCGCCCAAGGTCCTGCAATGGGAATCCCAGACGGGCACCACCCTCGCGAACTTCAAAGGCCATAAGCTCATGGGCTTTGGCGAGGCGGACATTTTCGTCCGCAAAACGAAGAAGGACGACGGGATCGAAAACCCATTCGTGTATTTAGGCAAAGGCAAACTGACCAACCCCCGTGACAGCGGCAACCCCGCCCGAGCTCTGCTGTTCGATATCGTTCTGACGCAACCAGTCCCCGAGGAGTTCAAGTATGACTTCGGAATCGAAGACACCGACGAAAAAACGAATTAGGGTCGCGGCCGCTCTGATCCACGACGGGACGAAGATCTTTTTGGCCCAGCGCGATTATGGTTTCCTGAAGGGCAAATGGGAATTCCCGGGCGGCAAGATCGAGTCCGGCGAAACCCCAGAACGGGCCCTTGTCCGAGAAATCAAAGAAGAACTCGACACGACTATTTCCGTTGATTCCTTTTTCATGAACATCGTATACGAATACCCGGATTTCATTATCGACATGGACGCGTTCAACTGCCATATCAAGTCCGGGGAACTTGAAGTCGAAAAAGGAATCCATTCCGCCGAAGCGTGGAAAGAAATCAAAGATTTGAATAAAGAAGATTGGTGTCCGGCCGATCGGTTAATCGTCGAAAAACTAACTGATAAAAACACTAAGCAGTCCATCTCCTGAACAACGAATCAGAAAACAATAAGCTGTACAATAAGGGACAAGAAACAAGAGAAATTTCTATGAAAGCCTATAACAAATTGGTTCGAGACAATATCCCCGAAATCATCGCCAAAGACGGGAAAGTCTGCCATACACGGATTCTTTCCGACGAAGAATTCAAGAAATACGCTTTCGCAAAACTCCTTGAAGAGTCAAAAGAAGCGAACGAATCGCAATCAGCCGAAGAATTGGCGGACCTCGAGGAAGTGGTTCTAACCGCCGCCAAATCAATCGGATGCTCGCGAGGAGAACTGGAGAAAATCCGCTTAGCCAAATCCAAGAGAAACGGCGCGTTTGAAAAGAAAATACTGCTGATCGACGTCAAGGAAAGCAAATGACTGATTACTTGAAAACAAGGGTCGAACTTTTAGATAACACTACCCTCAAACTAGGAGACGTCGCCGTTCCAAAGCGCGCCGGTTGAGGATACTTTTAGATAACACTACCCTCAAACGATAACTACGCATGGCAATACGAAGGCAAATGTTGAGGATACTTTTAGATAACACTACCCTCAAACCCTTATCGATTCGGCGTCGCTCATATCTAAGTTGAGGATACTTTTAGATAACACTACCCTCAAACGAGCTCTGTTTGACATCCAGTAAATGATTGGTTGAGGATACTTTTAGATAACACTACCCTCAAACAGCACGAACACGCGCACGAGGACACCCATAGGTTGAGGATACTTTTAGATAACACTACCCTCAAACTCGCCGTTTGGGTTCTCCGCCCCAGGCTTTGGTTGAGGATACTTTTAGATAACACTACCCTCAAACCCTTGACGAGTTGCTTTTCGACCGAATCGAGTTGAGGATACTTTTAGATAACACTACCCTCAAACGATGTCCTTGTGATGGAGAACGTACCTCAAGTTGAGGATACTTTTAGATAACACTACCCTCAAACGGTATAAGAGACCGCTACGAAAGCCTTCTCGTTGAGGATACTTTTAGATAACACTACCCTCAAACCTTATAACCCGGAAAGCATCAATGACGTAGGCGTTGAGGATACTTTTAGATAACACTACCCTCAAACTAATGGGATTTATGCCCTATTCCCTTGGGTCGTTGAGGATACTTTTAGATAACACTACCCTCAAACCTACCGAGCGGCGAAGGGCTACGATCGCGTCGTTGAGGATACTTTTAGATAACACTACCCTCAAACGTGTCAGTCAGCAATAGTATATCAAGAGTAGTTGAGGATACTTTTAGATAACACTACCCTCAAACTTGATAAGTTCGTCGATTTCGTTGATGGCGAGTTGAGGATACTTTTAGATAACACTACCCTCAAACTCATCAGTCACCGGGTTCAAGGGCTTGAAGTTGAGGATACTTTTAGATAACACTACCCTCAAACAAACAAAATCGCTTTGCCGACATTCCAAGCGTTGAGGATACTTTTAGATAACACTACCCTCAAACCGAAGATTTTGACGGCTTGGACATCATCAACGTTGAGGATACTTTTAGATAACACTACCCTCAAACCGTTGACGAAGGTTATCCCGCGAATCAAACCGTTGAGGATACTTTTAGATAACACTACCCTCAAACTGCTCATTTTTTAACCTCGGCTTTCTCGGTCGTTGAGGATACTTTTAGATAACACTACCCTCAAACTGGGAACCCCACACGGAACCCTCGGTATCGCGTTGAGGATACTTTTAGATAACACTACCCTCAAACACCTCGGCGCAGAACTCGGTCTGGGTCTTCGTTGAGGATACTTTTAGATAACACTACCCTCAAACTTGTAAGCGGGGTCGTAAACGTCCGCATTGGTTGAGGATACTTTTAGATAACACTACCCTCAAACATACCGCTTGGGTGCTTTTCGTCGGCGGGGGGTTGAGGATACTTTTAGATAACACTACCCTCAAACATCGAACAAGCGGGAACGACCGCGTAGGAAGGTTGAGGATACTTTTAGATAACACTACCCTCAAACTTTACAAGCGTGAGTTGTTCGTTGATTCACGGTTGAGGATACTTTTAGATAACACTACCCTCAAACTATTCGGCGGAGGGACGGGCGGGGCGACATTGGTTGAGGATACTTTTAGATAACACTACCCTCAAACTTAGCCAACATGATAACGAAGGCCAAGACCGTTGAGGATACTTTTAGATAACACTACCCTCAAACTATGTTCATAGAACGTCGCGTCCGGAACGCCGTTGAGGATACTTTTAGATAACACTACCCTCAAACCGCGAATTGTTCCTAAAGGAATTCCATAGACGTTGAGGATACTTTTAGATAACACTACCCTCAAACCTTTTGGACAAATGCCGCTTCGCTTTATCGGTTGAGGATACTTTTAGATAACACTACCCTCAAACTGCTGTCAACTAATCGTTTCATATTCTTGCGTTGAGGATACTTTTAGATAACACTACCCTCAAACCCTTATCGATTCGGCGTCGCTCATATCTAACGTTGAGGATACTTTTAGATAACACTACCCTCAAACGTGTGGTGCCAACTACTGGCCTCCAAAAAAGTTGAGGATACTTTTAGATAACACTACCCTCAAACATTTTCGGGGACACCCGCCGAAATCGGGTAGTTGAGGATACTTTTAGATAACACTACCCTCAAACCTCAAAATAAGGCAGTGATACCTGCTATTAATATAGCAACTAAGTCTATAAAGAGCACATATCTTTATCCAAAACGACAACATTCTCGCTTTTGGCAAGGACATCGGGAACGCAATTTTCGATATCGATAGTGGATATCCTTTTGTAATCCAAGCTATGCAAAAGATCTTGCATCTCAGTCTCGCCTAAAAGCTCGTGCAAACCGAAAAAAACGAAAACGGAAATGCCTCGTAGTTCCTGGATCGCCGAAACATAACCTAAAAAAGCACCGGAAAACCCTTCATCGTTTTCTTTCAGTCTGATGTTGCCGATTTTAAAGAGGTCATCGAGAGTCAGATCGATCTGATATTCCAGTTCAAGGTCGAAATCCAAAGCGATTTTCTCCATCGCCTCTTCCATAAGTTTCTTTAGATTCTCGACGTTGTCGGACATCTCGATCGAATAGGCCTTCCTTAGTATTTTCAATAAGGCGTTCGCGTTCTGCCGCGAGTTTAGGTTCAAATCGAAAAGGTTTGGAATGAAATGTACGTTCTTGTCCAATGGAACTTCATCGTTGTCATCGAAAATGGAAATCAAGTCGCCTATGTCATCGTTGATGAATTTCCGTAGAACCCGATAACGGAACGCTTTGTTTTCTATGCTCCAAACAAGATGGGTGGAGGCATCGAAAGGCAACTCGTTTTCGCATCCGAAAAGTTTAAGCGTTTTCATAGTTTTATGACCTTCTCCTCATTCACGATTAAGTCCGTCTTCATCTCGCCCAGCAAATGCTCAATTGACGAGAACTCTTTTTCGGTAAGCGTCAGAACGGATACCATCCCGTCTCTGGGCAACATCTTTTTCACTTCCGCGATTGTTTTCTCCGCGACGGCGGGATTGATCGAAAGTTTCGTGTAGACGCTTTCTTGCATCATGTCAAAGCCGCATTTCCTGATGGATTTCACAAAATGGGTATATTCGCGATGATCGGTTTTGGTCACCGCCGGCAAATCGAAGAACAAAATGGTTCTCATAAACCTGATTATCATTGCCGTTCGAGGAATTTCACGTTTGAAGCCTTGCCGCATTGAAGGGCCGAGAACACGGAATCGCAATATATGCCGATCGCGTTGGATAAGGTCTGCCTGCTATCGTTGATGACGACCTCTTTCCCAAGAAGATCAACGCATAGTTCCTTAAAATCGGAATCGGGTTTCAGAGACTCTGCGACCTCATCGACCAAGTAACGAAACGGCTCCATCAAATCGCATGAAAGGTTGAACTCATTGAACTCGCTTTTGTGATGGATCCCAAGCTGGGTGATATACCCCGCCGCCACAACCGCGCGATTGAATTGCGAAAGGATGATCGTGTACCCGTAGTTCAGGCACGCATTGATGGGGCATTCCTCATCTCTAGTGAACCCATCGTAGAAAACACGATTGAAATAAACCTTGGCCGCGTGGCCTTCTCTATTCGTCGGATCGCCGGGCGCGACTTCTTTTGAGAACGCAACGAGGTCAGCGCCCTCTTGCGTGAAACCTTTGCCCGACAACAGGATGGCCTGGTTCTCGATTTTCCTTTTCACCAAAGCGGCCCAAACGTTGTCCTTCGTTTCCTGATCCCATCGCGTCTGCTCCAAAACCTTCTTCGAGCAACGAGAGTTCGAATGGCACGGAACCAATTCGGAACAAGGGTTGCTTTTCTCGTCGCAGAAAACCACTTTGATGTTCCGTCTGGATAGCTCCGCCAAAAGAGCGCTCGTGATAGAAACGGCCGTGGACTGAACAATAAGCGTATGAACTTCGTCAAGAAGGATTCGCTTTGTCTCGTCAACGGTTCGAAAAACAAGATAGTTCAACGAGCATTCAAGCTTTGAGTGCGAATCGACGATAACGGTTCTGAAAGCCATTTTCCTATAACTTTTTAACCGTCCGATAGAGACCAGTCACCGACTCATAGACAAACGACAAGTCCAAATCGCCAAGAGAACCATAAGATTTAAGAAAAACAGTGGTTGGGATTCCCTCTATCTTTGAGTCACGAGAAGATCTTGTGAACAGTTTCATCACAGACACCAATTCAGTTACCTGATCAAATAGTTTGGCATTATCAAAGCTTTGTATGCCAATGTCTTCCTCAAACAACTTAAGGAGTTTGCCATCATAAGGGATTATCGATAACCTTGGATTACGCGCATAAGAAAGAAAAGACATCAAAACCTTTTTGTTTAGTTCCTTCGATACCGTTTTCTTTACAAGACCGTCTTTATCGGTCGAGAAAGTAAATGAGTCATCGTCGCATTCCTCGAATTTCTTTTGGAAACGAATCGCCAACGCCAAGTATTCGCTGTCATCTTTCGGCAAAAACAAAGGCGTAACGAGTTCTAAAGATGCACAATTCTTATTTTTTGACTTAATCAAAAATTCCAAATCATTGATTATAACCTTCTGATTGGGATAAATTATCGATTCGTTTTTGAGTTCGCCGCGTTTCAAAGACATCAGCGAAACCGGCTCAAGCGTCTTCTTTCCTTCCTTTCCATCCACAATTCGGAAACCGGTCGTGGAAAGTTGGGTATAGCCGCCGTATTTCTTCGTGTCATGAAGAGGGTTATCGCCACTAGAATGAACGGGAATCAAATCGCCTTCGCCCTTTTTCATGATCGTTTGCTTATACAGGGCGTCTTCTTGATACGTGTTGCGGTATGTCAGCAAGAAATCGTGCCGCCAGCAGGTGTCGACGACAAGCTTCTTGAAACTGTCCTCAGACATTATTTTGTCCAAGTAACTTTCCATGTTGTACGTGAACTTAACGCCGGCTTTCTTTTGGGCATATGCCAGTTTAGGATCGCCATAATGTTTTTGAAGAATAACGCCAGCCACGATGTTCAGATAAGCGTCGATCGCGTGATGGCAATCGTTAAGGTCACGGATTTTTGGAATCGACAGGCTCTTCCTTAGATATGAGGGGTATTGGGCTTTGGAAAAGATGGGTTTTATCCCATAAAGTTCGACGATGCAGTCGCGAATGAGGACATTCGTGATATTAAGCGAATTGAGCTGTCTGGCCACGAACTCCTGAAGTTCCTGATCCGTCAAGGGTTCATCCCTTATAAGATTGTTGTATTTTTTCTCGGTTATTCCTTTTTTCTTCAAGAGGAAGCGCCACAAAGACCTCACCGTCTGGTTGTCGCGAATCGTTTCCGGCAACGGGTATTTGTCCTGCTTCAGCCTTTGGTTGGCTTCGCGGTTGACGAGGGCGAGATTGTCCATCGAATCGTCTTTCATCTTGCTTTGCGGAATAATGTGGTCCGTGTCGTATTTCGTGGCGTCGTTGATGTCGTTGATGTCGATCTTCTTGCCCGTGTAGAGATCGAGCCCCGCTTGCTTGAAATAAAGGTAAAGGTGCTTGCCGCGCAAGGCATTAAGGTCCTGCTTCTCAAGTTCGCCCAAAACGTCTTTCGCCTGACTGGCGAGCATGGTTTCTTTCTTCTCTTTGACGAGGGATTTCAAGAACGCCGAGAGTTCTTTTTTCCGCGACAAAGCCTGATTTTTTTTCTTGTCGTGCTTTCGCGTCACCTCAATGGATATTTCCGAGGGTGGGCATTTTTTGATCTTCGCTATTTCGGCGATGATGCGAAGGGCTTGGATCGTGCTGCGCCGCGTCATCGGCGAGGCGCTCTCGATCAGTTCGTTGACGCGGTCTTGCTTGCTTTCCGTTCCGAAGGCGGCCCCGTTGGCCTCCTCAACGAGTTTTTGGAACCCATACCGCTCATCGTGGTATATCTCCATGAAAGTTTCCGTCGTTTCCAAAAGCAAATCCATGATCGAGTGGACCACGCCCACGGGATCGACCCATTTCAGCCCTTTAAGCAGTTTAAGCGACAAATTTCCCCATCCGCCGGGGACAAAAGATTTGATGGCTTTCTGCTGCTTGGGGGTAAGGGAAGGATACCTCTTTTTCAAATAGGCAAGACCATCGTCGAGATCGTCCTTATAGATCGTTTGGATGTTGATGATGTCTTCGACCATCGCCCCGTCTTTCTCAAGATCGAAAGCCTCGCGGAAGGCGAACCGGGCCTTGCAGGAGAATTTGTCGGTTTCGTTGAGGCCGGAGATGACGACGCCGTCTTGGCCGAATATATCCTTGTGTTTGCTCAACAAGAAACGCTTCAAACCCCGGACGCTCACCGTCTGGCCATGGTTGGAATTGATGAAGCCGAACAACTCTTTCTTCGTGCCCTCGTCGATGCGCTCGCCGTCGATGCGCATCCCGTTAAGCCGATTAAGGTTCACGTAATCGGCATAAACGATAGAGTCGCTCGCTAGGACCTTCTCCCCATGAAGATACTGGCAATTGTTGGTCAGGCGGTTGATAAACGCCTCTTTGGTCGCGTCCACATCGACGATCTCATTTACGTTCCATGGCGTGATGGCTTCGTTGCTTTTGCGGACGAGCCACGCATGCTCCGATTTCTTTGATGTGGCCAAAGGCCCGAAGTAATAAGGGACCCGCCACCTGAAAAGGGCCATCACTTTGTCCTTGATTCCATTAACGAACGGATAACGTTTGCCTGCGTTATCGAGGATTTTGGCCAGTTCGACCTCGTGCAACTGATGGGGGATGACGCTCGTCGATTTGTTGGCGACGATCGATAAGAGGTCCTCGTTTTCCAATGCCTTCATGAGGGGGCCATAAGTCGGCTCTGATCCGATGACGTCCTTATGCGGCTCCAAAACCGAACGGACGAACTTATTGAAATCCTGAACCGACGGCCGTTTCCCAATGTTGGTGCGAACGTGGACGAAAGCGGGATAGTTATTCTCGCAGTCGGGGTCGACGAACAGAGAAAAATACGCCCCCTTCTCCTTTTTGAAGTCCGTGATGCCGGCCGCCGAGTCGATAAGTTTCGCAAGACGCTTCAATTCCCTCAAATCATTTTTATGGTTTTCATAGACTTTCACGAAGGCTTCCGAAAGCCATTGGCTGTCGCCTTTGAGGTCGGAAAGGAAAACCGTGTCATGGATCCGTTTGGCCGCTTCCACGATCGGGTAATAGTCGCCGAACAAGGAACGGTATTGCCCCTCGAGATCATCGAAATCGGCTCCGAAGGAAATGTCTTTCGGGTCCGGGTCGTCGAAAATGGTTTTCAAAGCGTATTTCCCGCCGACGAGCAGCGAACGGAGCATATCCAAATAAGCGTCGACCTTCTCGGAGCCCTGATAGTTTTGGATGACTTCTTGCTTCAGCTCCTTCCGTTTTTGGACCTTGTTGGTATCTTTGTTCTTCAGGATCCTGAAAAGGCTTTCCCGCTTATCGGAGGGGATCGCCGTATAATCCGAGTCGCTGATCTCGGAATCCGTTTCCTCGGCTATGAGCGAGGCGACGGCCTCGTTTATGGAATCGAACACCGCGTCGTCCACTTTGTCGGTTGAGACGGCGCCTTTAATGAGGAAATTGCCGCGATACTTGATGATGTGATGGATGGCCAAATACACATAGCGGACGTCCGCGAACGCTTCGGGATTGTCGTTAAGCATGTCGGCGCGGAGATGCCAAATTGTCGGCCAACTCCTGTAGAAAGCCACCTCTTCCTTTCTGGTCTTGAAAAGAGGATACGGCGCGTTCACCGGCCCGCTCTTGTCGTCGATTTGATAAGCCGACTGAGCCAGCCGCTCAAAGAAGGAATCGTCGACTTTGGCGATCTCGGGCGCGAACAGCTGATTTAACAACTGAATGCGGTATTTCCTTCTGGCAAGGCGCCGTCCGGTGGTTCGGAAGACCCTCCGGCTTTTCGCGTCGCTGGCTTCGCTGAAAATGCGGGAACCCCAAGCGGTTTTCCCTTTCATTCTCATCAGTTTGTAGTGTTCGTCCGTGACGGCCCACCCCACCGAATCAGTCCCAATGTCCAAACCGACAAAATACTTTTCGCCCATGGTAATCATTTACCCCTTTTGAAATTATTATATGCTTAGGAAAGCGCTTTTTTTGACAAAATAAAAACCCGTCTAGTTGAGACGGGATCTTATGGCCATATGGCCACCTTCAGAGAAGGCCTTGTAGCAGATGCTTATTTGAACTTGGTAGTGTTATCTGTTACCGCGATCATTATCTCACACTCTTGAGCCATTGCAATAAGCTAAAGGCGTTCTCCGCCCCCTGAACCCCTATCGCCTATAATATGAGCCCGCTGGCGGTTAGCCGCCTTAAACGGCCCCGTTTCGCTTTCTAGGCCCACTTTCATGGACCCCCTCATCCACAAAAACGACACATCGGAAGGAAAGCTTCCTTTTGGCGAACGAAGAGGACCCGCTCGTTAGGCGCTTCTCTTATATAAAAAGGCCCCGTTTCATGCTCACGGGGCCTTAGGGGATGGGAGCTGAAAGCCCATCTTTCTAGAAACGTCTATCCCTCGATAAGGATTTTGAGGTTGCCAGGCTTGATTTCGATGGGGCCATGAACAGGGACGCCGTTAAGGGTCGTCCTCGCGTTTTCGCCGTTGAAATAACGCCCTTTGGCTTTATGGGCCGTCACGGAAAGGCGGATGCCCTTATGCATGAACTCCACGCCTAGAGTCGACATCCCTAGAGGCATGGCCGGGTTGGCCGTGAGCGCGTCCCCTTCAATCGAGACGCCCATCATCTCGAACAAGGCCAAAGTGACCCACGTCGCGGTGCCCGAGAGCATCGGGCCGATATGCTCTTTGGTTTCGGGGTTGATGTATTGGGTGCAGAAACGGGGATTGCCTTTGCTCACGAAGGGATCCTTAAGGACGTTATAAGGCAAAGCTTTCCCGAGCATGAAGAAGGCGTCGTCAAGCATCGCCATTTTAAGTTCGGCGTCGCGAACGCCCTTGCTTCGCTTTAGAAGCGCGACGACCAGCATCATGGCCGCGTGCTTGAAGACGCCGCCGTTCTCGCGATCCCCCTCGTAGTAGTGGTTCGTGGCGCTTCCATTCGCGCCGGCTTTGCTGAGGTCGCTCGGGGAGCAAAGGAGGTAGCCCTCACTCGTTCTTAAATACCGGTCCACGGTCGGGAGCATCTCTTTGATCTGGCTCTCGTCGGCGATTCTAGAAAGGAGCGACCACGAGAACGAATTGAGGTAGTAGGTCCCCTCGATTTCCGATGATGAGGACATGCCGTCGCCTAGGCTTCCGATATAATCGCGGCCCGTCATCTCCTTATTCGGCAGCAGGATCCGAGCGTAGAAGCCGTTACGATAGGCACAGCTTCTGATCTTCTCGCCTAGGCGCGCCGACATTCCCTCGATCTCGGCGCGTCTAGAGGCGGGGAAGAAAGGCTCGGACTCCCGCAGAGCAATGGACAAAAGGAAAGCGTTCATGACCGACTCGGGGCGCTGGAAAGGAACCGACGCCCCGAATCGTAGCCCGCGTTTGAATATCTCCGCCTTGTAGGCCCTCTCTTTTTCGGGCCCGGACAGCGGGGCAAGATCGACGCGCAGACAATCGTTCCAATCCGCCGTGTCGAGTAGCGGCAGGCCATGGACCCCAACGGAAATGGAAGCGCTGTAACGCAAAATGGCATAGATGGTCTCAAGAAGCGGGCGGCTTTTTCGTTTGCCCGCCATGCGGAAGCGTTGCGACAGAATCCCCTCGTCCCCCGTCATCCTTACGTAAAGGGATATCGCGTGGATGAGCCACAAGGCGTCGTCGCTGCATAATCCCGGCTCCTTCCCCTCGTAAAAGAAGTTATGGTTGGCATAGCCAAACTCGTGGACGTTTTCGATCCAATCGGAGAGGAGGCTCTTAACGAGTTTGGCTTTGCCTTCCCGCACGAAATAAGGTATCGACGCGTAGAGGTCCTGGATCTCGCGGAAGCCGATCTCCCGATACCCTTTTTGGGTCTGGGCGAAACTCCGGGAGACGAAACTCTGGTAACGGACCTGAAAGGGCAGGTTGCGGTTGGCGTAACGCTCGAAATCGGCGTCGCTCGAGAAGAAGCGGAAACCTTTCCGATACTTGTTGAAGAGACTGCGGACGTGGCCCGGTTCTTTGGCAAGCGATCGCTCGTCGGGCAAAGACGCGAAAAGGGCGTCCAACTCCTCGGAAAGGGTCTTTTCGATCGCATCCCCGCCTTTTTTGTAGGCGGCTCCGACGAAAGAGGAGGCGTGAACCGGTTCCTTCGGCATAAGCAAGAACCTCTTCCGCAAGGCGAAGAAGGAAGCCCCGTGAAGGCTCGGAACGTTCGCGAAGCTCTCGATTCCTTCGGGAGCGAAAACGGAACCGCGCCCGATGAAGGAAGAAAGGTCGCTTGAATAGCCATCGAAGAAGGAACCGTCGACCCGCAACGAGGCGAACTTGGCGGTCTCGTTGTATTCGGGAAGCCGATAGGCCGGGGAGATGGCGACCGGGGCGTCCCGCTTATCAAGAAGAAGGCGCGTCTCGCAGATGAGGTTTTGGTAAATGATGTCGTCGCGTTGGCCAAGCGGATTCGCCAAGCCGAAGACCCCGGCGCAGACGATGGTGAGATCGTGATTAAGGCCATCGAGGCTCGCGATGTCGATCGTCTGAGCCTCCACGGCGTCGGGTCCGCCCGCGATCTGAGGGACGATGAAGATGGTCCGCTTGATTTTCAGCGAGGCGGTTTCGTAGGTTATTTCCGTGAGGTTGTTGCGATGGACGCATTCGGCTTTCCTGACCGAATCGTCGACGTTGGCGCTATAGAAGACGATTTTGCCGTTCTCCAAGAGGTAGAACTGGCGGTTGAGGGGATTGCCGTTTTCCTCCTCGCTCACGTCCCAGCGGGTGGCGAGGATCTGAAAGTCGGCGCGGCCGCGGAAAGATCCTTGACCAAGCGAATTGACGACGCTTTTGGGGGTGGATAGAAGCGCGTCCTTGCCCTTCTTGCCCTCGCCCAAAAGCAGGTTGACGTCATAATGGGGGCCGATCCGGCCCGCTTTGAGATTAAGATGCAGCGACCCTTCGTTATCGAGATACCCGGCTGACTTGCGCATCCTCAAGATGGCGTGGGCGATCTCGCGCCGCTCGGAGATGGAGCAAGCGAGGGCGGTTCCGTCCTCGCGAAGGAAGGACATGTCCTTTTTGCTGACGATGCGCAGCAAAACGGAGCGATCGTCGATGCGTTTATGAACGGCGGCCGTTTTCATGAGGGCGTAGCAAAGGGGCTCATGGCGAGACAGGCGATCGCTCACGGCGAAAACCGCGTGATTTTCCAAGGAAAGATAGGCGGCGTCATTGATGCGCTCGGAGGGGAAAATTTCCTTTGCCCTTGCCTCGGGGGTAAGGAAGCCATCCCGGGCCCTTCGTGAACGGTAAGCCATGTCGACTCGGCCTTTAGCCTTTCACCGCGCCGACCGTAAGGCCTTTGATGATATTGCGGCTGAAGATGAAGAACACGATGAGAAGCGGCATGATGGCGACCGTCATGATGCAATAGACGCCACCGAGGTTGAAGGTCTCCGGCGAAGAGTTCTTAAGGAGCGAAATGATAAGCGGCAACAGGGTATGGTCGCCGGCGGCGTTAAGGAGCAACGACGGGATGAAGAAATTGTTCCAGCTCCCGACGAAACTGAAGATGAACTGCAAGGCGATGGCCGGTTTCACCATCGGCATGGCGATCTGATGGAAAATCCTTATTTCGCTCGCCCCGTCGGCCCGAGCCGCCTCGATGACCTCCATCGGGAGGATGCTCTCAAGATATTGCTTCATATAGAAATAAGTGACCGGGGACGCGATGGCGGGCAAAATGATCGGGATGAAGGTGTCGAGCATCTTCCATCGGATGGATAGAAGCACAAGGCCCAAGGACGAAACCTGGGTCGGGATCATCATGATGGCGATGATGAAGACCTCCACGAACTTCTTGCCTTTGAAGTGATAAATATGGGTGGCATAAGCCGTGAGGGAACTGAAATATACCGTCAGGGTCGCGCAAGCCAGCGACACCAGCAAGCTGTTCCGCAAGGCCGTTAGGGTCGGGATATTGATATTGGTGAAGACCCACTCGAGATTGTCGAAGAGGGCGGTGCCGAACCAAAAATTCACGCCCGTTGCGATCTCGGCATGGGTGTGAGTCGCGTTCACGAGCATCGAATAAAACGGCAAGATGCAGATTACGGCGAGCAAGGCGATGATGAAATACGCCACGCCACGCTGAAGATAAAGGACGCCTTTGGCGCTCTTGCCGCGCTTAACGCCGTTAGTCGATATCGCTGCGTTCATAAGCGAAGCCCTCCCCGTAGTTCTTGCACATCCTAAGCCACCGTTTTCTCTTGCGGCGGCTCTTGATTTCCTGTTTTTGGGCATTGCCGTGCGGCGTCATCGTCCGGAAGACGAAAACCGAAAGGATGCCCGTGATGATGAAGAGAACGACCGACAAGGCTCCGGCCATGCCGTAGTTCTTGCTCGTCGAGATGAAGCTACGGAGCCACATCATGATGGTATAGGAACTTTGGTTCGGCCCACCGCCTTCGTTGGTGAAAATGTAGACCGTATCGAATAATTGCATGCCGCCGATAAGGGAAGTGATGAAAACGTAGATGAAGATCGGAAGCAATAGGGGGAACGTGACGGAACGGAAGGTCCTCCAAGAGGACGCCCCGTCGAGTCGAGCGCTTTCGAATATGGAATCGTCGATGCCCATGATGCCCGACATCAGCAAAAGCATCGTGTTGCCAAGCCACAGCAAGACATTCATGAAGATAACGATCAGGCGAACGTAGAACTCACCGTCGAGTAGGCGTGTCGTATCACCGATAATGCCAAGGTTGCGGAGAATGATCCAAAGCGGGCCAACGTCGCTGCTTGAGAAAGCGAGCATCAAGTAGCCCAGGGCGCTCGCCATGACAAGGTTCGGCATGTAAATGACGGCCTTGAAGAATGGCTGGCCTCGAATCTTAAGACGGGTATCGGTGAACCAAACCGCGAGCAGCAAAGCGATCGCGAACTGCGGGATGGCCCCGATTATCCATAGGAGCATCGTGTTGCCCAAGTACTTCCAGAATGAGCCGTTATAACCGGCGAAGATAGCGGCGAAGTTGTCCCATCCGCTGAAAGTCGGGCCAACCCAACCGCCCGATCCGGTTTTGTAGTAAGAGAAGAAAGAATAATAGAAGGTTTGAGCGAGCGGAACGATTTGGAAAATGATGAAGATGACGAAGAAAGGGACCAAGAAGATCGGACCCCAGACATTGAGGCTAAGATGGCGTTTCCTTTTCGGGTCGAGCTCGATGACGGTGTCGCCGGATTTGTCGATGGTCGTTTTATTCCTCACCTTGTTTTTCTCCTTTCCTAAGAAGGCAAGGGGCCCCTAGCGGCTGCTAAGCGCCCCCTGTCGAATCGTCAGTTGTCCTATCGCGTTAAATCAAAGCGAGGGTTTCGTGACGCTGGTGATGTCAGGATAGTAGGTCTTGATCGTGGTCTCGAAGTTGGAGAAGGCTTCGTCAAATGTTGAGTCTCCGCCAAAGTAGTCATGCATGGCGCCTTGGAACTTCTCGTTGCAGCCTTGGTCGTAAGCGGACATGTTCTTCATGTCGATGCCAGCGGCGCTCTTTTCGAAGAGGGCGACGTGGTTCTGCTGGAGGAATTCCGACTGGTAGTTGGGGTCGGTGGCGATTTCGTGCATGCCAGAAACCGTGTTGGTGTAGTCTTCGGTCTCAAGGGTGATCTTCTTCATCACGCTCTTGTTGGTGGTGAGGTCTCTCATAACGGACTTCACGAGCATCGGGTTGTCGGTGTCTTTCGCCGCGGCGAGCCAGGTGCCGCCCCAGTAGTAAGAGGCCGGGCCTTGGCAAACCTTGTATTTGCCATTGAGCAGGTCGTTGCCGGCGTCGTCTTTGACCTCGGCGTTGCCCTCGAGGGTGAAGTTGATGCCCCAAGTACTGTAGAAGAAGCCAAGGACCTTGCCTTTGATGGTTTGGTCAGCCTGCCAAGTGGTGTCCCACAAGACACTCTTGTGCGAGTATCCGTTGTCGGTGTAGCTCTTGGTCTGCTTGACCCAGTCCATGATGCTCGGATCGACCGTGACGACTCCGTCCTTGACCCATGGGGCCGAGACGTTGTTGGAGAAAACGCGGTAACTGTCATCGTAGCCAGAGAGCATATAGATGCCCTTTTCTTTGGCTTTGGCAGCCGCGGCGTTGAATTTGTCCCAGGTGTTCAACTGTTCCTGAACGGCATCGGGATCGTGGGTGCCGAAGATCTCGTCGGCATAGTCCGTGCGATAGGCGTAAAGGCCCGGGGCCGCTTGCCAGGACGTGCCGTAGATACGGCCGTCGGAACCGGTGACGATGTCTTTCGTGTACTGATACTGATCGGCCAACTCGCTCTCGGTGAAGCCGAGGCCGTCTTTGGTGTTCTCGTCTTTGTCCATGAGCGGAAGGGCGTAGTCAGGCGAAGCGTATTTCTTCGCGGCGTCGGCCTCGAAGAGGAAGAGGTCGACCTTGTCGTCGGCTTTCGCGTCGGCGTTGTTGGCCAAAGCCTCATCAAGAGCGGTCTGGTAGGCGCCGCCGTCATTCGGGGTGACGTTCCATTTCACGATGGTGCCGTCGCGAAGAAGCTCGGTGCCGTCGTCGTTGGTCTTGACCCAATCGGTGCAGTAGTCTCTAAAACGGTTTTGGAACTCGTCGTTCCAGACGCGGATGTTAAGAACCCGCGGCGTGCTGGTGGCTCCGCAGCTGGCAAGCCCCGCCGCCATGGCGAAGGCCGCGACCGCTGTGATCACGTTTTTCTTAAATTTCATAATTCCCTCCTTTTATGGTGTGAAATTTAAACGGCTCGTATCGGCTCGTCTCATTTCGGATCGGCTATTGAAAGCTAACTTGCGTCAGCCATTTCAACCTTCATTTTGCTTTTGCTGCTGTCCCCCCCTTCTGAACCACACCGTTTAAGGTGATGACTTCCGGAATGAACGTCGCCGGATTCTCGATCCGGGCAATGAGTTTTTGGGCGCTTAGACGCCCCAATTCGTTCGCCGGTTGCACGAAGGTCGTGAACACCGGGCGCATGATGCGAGAGAGGTTGACCCCATCGAATCCGGCGACCGAAACGTCGTCGGGAATGCGAAGTCCCGCCTTGCCGATGGCGGAAATGCCGCCGATCATGGACACGTCGTCGGGATAGATGAGGCAAGTTGGGCGATCCGGTTTCGACATGAGGTCATAGGTGATGCGACCGGAAGTCTTGGGATCATGGTAAATGGCTGGGATGACAATGGAACGATCGACCGGAAGGCCCGCCTCGGTAAGGGCGCTTACGTAGCCGGCCAAACGCTTCTTGGTGACGTCGGTCTCCTCGCCATGGAGGAAGGCAATTCTCTTGTGGCCCAAGGAAATGAGGTATTCGGTCAAGGATTTGAGGCCATCGAAGTTGTTGCTCATGATGGCTGTGCTGTTATTGAAGACATAATCGATGGTGACGCACGGGATTTCGCTGTCAACGAGGGAAATGATCTCCTTGCTCTTGAAATCAGCCGAAACGATGACGACCCCATCAAGGCCGCGGTAACGGGCCGATTCCAAATAAGACATCGGCTTCTCACGATTAAGGTTGTGCGAGAGGAAGCAAAACGAATAATCCTGCTTCTCGGCTTCGACGCGAATGGCTTCAAGGATGGAACTGAAGAACTCATGTTTCATGCCCCAATCGGTGTTATCGACGAACAAAACGCCGATAAGGCGGCTCTTTTTATTGATGAGGGCCCGCGCGGAAGCGTTGGGGACATAACCCATTTTCTCAGCCGCGCGACGCACCCGCTCGATCGTGGAGGCGGGCAATTCCTTTGAGTTATGCAAAGCCTTGCTCACCGTCGCGGTGGAAACTTTGCACTTGTAAGCGATTTCTTTTATGGTTGCCATATGCTTGCTCGTCGTTACTTAAACGATTTCGCTAAAATTGTAATATCGGCTATTTCGGTTGTCAAACCCCCGAACGATAAAAATAAGATTTTACCTACCATAATATATATATATTAAAGTTTTTCGAAAAAGATTCATTTGTGTTTCGCGTATTGATTTTACGTAAACGATTTCGTATCATAGAGCCACATCAAATTTGAAAGCCCTTTTTTATGAAATACGGACACTTCGACGATAAAAACAGAGAATACGTGATCGCGGATCCCCGCACTCCGTCCCCATGGATCAACTATTTGGGGCACGACCAGTTTTTCTCGCTCATCTCCAACACTTTAGGTGGCTATAGTTTCTATAAAGACGCAAAACTAAGAAGAATAACCAGGTATCGTTATAACAATGTCCCTTCCGACGTGAGCGGGCGTTTCTATTACATAAAAGATGGCGGCGTCGCCTGGAACGTGGGTTACCTTCCGATGAAAACCCCGCTCGACGGCTATGAGTGCCGCCATGGTCTTGGCTACACGATCGTCGACGCTAAGAAAAACGGGTTGCGGGCCACCGTGACCTGCTTCGTTCCCAATAAGAAAAACGCCGAAGCCGATAAGTTGGTCCTCATCAACGAAAGCGACGAGGCCAAAGACGTCAAGCTTTTCGCCTGCGCCGAGTTCTGCCTCTATAACGCGGTCGACGACGCCACCAATTTCCAACGCAACCTCAACATCGCCGAGGTCGAGGTGGACTCCAACTGCGTTTATCACAAAACCGAATACCGCGAAAGGAGAAACCACTTCTCCTTCTTTTATTGCTCAAAACCCCATGACTCCTTCGACTCCGATCGCGATAGCTTCCTCGGTCTCATGAACGGGTTCGACGATCCTGAGGCCATCAGAAACGGCAAGTGCTCCGATTCCATCGCCTCGGGCCTCTATCCTATCGGCGCCCATCAGGTGAACATCCGTCTCCAGCCAGGCGAAAGGAAAGCGTTGGTCTTCATCCTTGGCTACGTCGAGAACGAGCCCGAAGAAAAGTTCATCGCGCCGAACCTCATTAACAAAACGAAAGCCTACGAACTGATCGAGTCGCTCGGGACCCCGGAGAAGTTCGACGGTGAATTCGCTAAGTCCAAAGCCTATTGGGACAAGGCCCTATCCGTCTTCCACGTCAGGACGGGAGACGACAAGTTCGACCGCATGGCCAACGTCTGGAACCAGTATCAGTGCATGATCACCTATTGCATCTCCCGAAGCGCCTCCTATTACGAGACCGGCACGGGACGGGGCATGGGCTTCCGCGACAGTTGCCAGGATCTATTGGGTTTCGTTCACATGATCCCCTCTCTCGCCCGGCAACGCATCATCGACATCGCCTCGATCCAATTCGAGGACGGATCGACTTACCATCAATATCAGCCGCTCACGAAGCGCGGCAACGGCGACGTCGGCACCGGCTTCAACGACGACCCCTTGTGGCTCGTGGCCGCCACGGGAGCCTACATCCGCGAAACGGGTGACTATGGGATCCTCAAAGTCCCGACCCCTTTCAATAACGCGATCGGCAGCGAAAAGCCTCTTTATGAGCATCTATGCGCCTCCATGAAATTCGTTCTGACCCATCTGGGGCCGCACGGCCTTCCGCTCATCGGGCGGGCCGATTGGAACGACTGCCTTAACCTCAACTGCTTCAGCGAGAAAGACGGGGAACCCTTCCAGACCACCTCCAATTTCGAAAGCGGGGTCGCCGAGTCCGTCTTCATCGCCGCGATGTTCATCGTCTACGGCAAGGATTTCGTGGCCATCTCTAATAAAATCGGGCGGGCCGAAAACGCCGAAGCGGCCGAGAAAGCCATAGCCAAGATGAACCAAGACGTCAAGACAGCCGGCTGGGACGGGGACTGGTACCTTCGCGCCTACGATGCCTTTGGCCGAAAAATCGGTTCCAGGGAATGCGAGGAAGGCCGAATTTTCATCGAAACCCAGGGCTTTTGCTCTTTGGCTGGGATCGGGGAAGAGGACAAGATGCCGGAAAAGGCCTTGGCCTCGACCGAAAAGTACCTCGTGGACGATTACGGGGTCGAATTGGTCTACCCGCCTTTCACTCATTATCAAAAAGAACTGGGCGAGATTTCATCCTACCCCCCGGGATACAAGGAAAACGGATCCGTCTTCTGCCATACCAACCCATGGATCACCCTGGCCTATTGCTCGATCCGCGAGGGCGACAAGGCTTTCGCCATCTATAAGAAAAACGCGCCAGCCTATATCGAGAACGACGCCGAAAAGCACACGACCGAGCCTTACGTCTATTCGCAAACGATCGCCGGGCGGGCCTCCAAACGTTATGGCCAAGCCAAAAACTCATGGCTCACCGGAACGGCGAGTTGGAGTTTCGTCGCGTTAAGCCAAGGCATCCTCGGCATCATTCCCGACTATGAAGGGCTTCGCATCGCCCCCGCACTCCCAAGTTCGATGAAGGAAGTCCGTGTGAAACGCGTCTATCAGGGCACCGCATACGACATTTCGATCCATAACCACGGGGGCAAATTCGCCAAAATAACCGTGGATGGAAAACCGCTGACGGGCGATGTCATCCCGCCCAGCGGCAAGAAAAAGGCAACTGTCGACGTTTTGTTATAAATAAAGGAGGACAGTCTATGAATGATGAAGTGAACAGCGAGGGGAAAATCATCCTCACGTGCCCCAAGGACGCCTATGTGTCCTTGCAGCACATCGACAAGGTCTATGACAACGGGGTCCAAGCCGTCTTCGACTTCAGCCTCGACGTCAAACAACACGAGTTCATCGTCTTCGTCGGGCCTTCCGGGTGCGGCAAATCGACGACGCTCCGCATGATCGCCGGGCTTGAGGACATCACCGGCGGCCACTTGTTCATCGACCACGAATACGTCAATGACGCGGCCAGCAAAGATCGCAATATCGCGATGGTCTTCCAGAGCTACGCCCTCTATCCCCATATGTCGGTCTACGACAACATGGCCTTCTCGCTCAAGATCAACAAAGTCCGTCGCCCCATCATGAGCGAGGAATCGCGGACTCAGGTGGACGCCAAGCAAAAAGAGCTGAATGCCCTTTACGCCCACTACCACAAAGTGATGCGCCACATGGATAATCTCGCGGTCATCAAAAACCAACATCAGAACGCCACGCGGGACCTTAAGTGCGTCAGCGACCCCAAAAAGGCCGCCAAGTTCCAAAAAAAGGTGGATAGACTTGGTAAGAAACTCGTCGATTACGATGAGACGAAAGCCGCTTATGAGGAGTACCTCGGCAAAATAAAAAAGGGCACCGACGAGCTGAATGAGATCATCGCCCACGCCAATTACGTCTATGGCGTCGACGAGGAGAGGATCAAGGAACTCCAGGCCAAACTCGAAGATGCCGAAAAGATCAACAACGCGACCAAGATCGCCGAGCTTAACGCCCAAATCGAAAAACTTCGGAACACCCCGAGCCGGCTCATGAAGTACACCCACCTTTCAAAAGAGGAGATCAACCGCCGCATCCACGAAGCGGCCAAAATCCTTCAAATCGAGGATTATCTCGACCGCAAACCAAAGGCCCTCTCCGGCGGCCAGCGCCAGCGCGTGGCCCTCGGCCGGGCGATCGTCCGCAACCCGAAAGTCTTCCTCATGGACGAGCCGCTCAGCAACCTCGACGCCAAGCTCCGCGTTCAGATGCGCACCGAGATCGTCGCGCTCCACAACAAACTGAACGCCACGACCATCTACGTCACCCACGACCAGACCGAGGCCATGACCATGGCGAGTCGAATCGTCGTCATGCGCGAAGGGCGCATCCAGCAGATCGGCACCCCGATCGAGATCTATCAGCATCCGTCGAATCTCTTCGTGGCCAGTTTCATCGGCAGCCCGAGCATGAACTTCTTCGATGCCACATATAGCAAAGGCGTCGTGACGCTAAAAGGCGGGCTTAAGATCAAAGTGCCGGCCAACCTCTACGAGGGGAAAGACATCCCAAAGAACATCGTCTTCGGCATCCGCCCGGACGACGTCCACCCTTCGACGAGCGATTACGCGAAGGATTACCCCGACAGCGTCATCGAACTCAAAGTCCGTACGAGCGAACTCTTGGGTTCCGAATACTTCATCCACAGCGACTACGCGGGCACGGACTTCGTCTCCAAACTCGCCGCCAAGGACATGATCAAAGCCGGGGACACCATCAAAATCTGCCTCAATCTCGGCGCCCTCCATATCTTCGACAAGGAAACCGAGAAGACGATCATCTGACCGCCCAAAGCCCAAAACGAAACGAAAAGCCGGCCTCAAAACCGGCTTTTGTTTCATTTGGGTTGGCTTTTAATCGCATAATAACATGAAGTCAAACAGAGGTACGAACCATGAACTACCACATCGTCGACATGTCGACCTATTACCGCAAAAGGACATACGAGAGGTTCGCCAAAGGACCCAAATGCTCCATTTCGATGACCTCTCAAATGGACATAAGCCAACTCCGCGAATGGTGCCGGGAACGCAACGAGAAAATAAACATCGCGATTCTTTATCTCGTGAGCCGGGCCATCAATGCCCGTCCCGATTACCGGATGTTCTACGATTTCAAGAAGGACGAGGTCCGTTGCTATGACCGCGTTAACCCCACCCATTACGTCTTCGATCCCAAAACGGAAACCTGCCACACCGTGAATACGCCCTACGATCCCGATTATGCCGCTTTCTATAAACGGGCCCTTCGCGACACGGAAGACGCCAAGAAAAGCGACTACGCCGAACCAGCCGAGAAACCGGACTATTTCAACGCGTCCGTGATGCCGTGGGTCAGTTATGGAAGTTTCTCCATCGAGTTGCCGGATGGGTACCTGTATTTCAACCCCAACGTCAACTGGGGCAGGTTCTTTGAGAAAGACGGAAAGGTTTTTCTTCCTTTGACGATCAGGCTCAACCACGCGATCGCCGACGGGTATCTGGTCTCCAAGTTCTTCCTTCTTTTTGAAGAGGGCCTTCAAAATCTTGTCGCCAAAAAGCCGATCCGCTCTTTGGCGAATACTTGAGGCATCCGCTTAAAAACAACCCTAATTTGCAAGGATTAAGCGCGTTTTGCCCTTATTTTCGAACGATGACCTGACCCGAACACGGATAGACGGAATCCTCCCGGATGACAAGGCAGGGCCGATCGATCCTGATGGTGCCTTTCAAGGGATTCTTGATTGAGGAGAGGGTTCCTTTTATCTCAGCGTCCACCTCGCTGTATTCGAAAGCCAAGTCGCAACCTTCCATCGTGCAATCGATGAGCTTGAGGCCCTTGCAATAACAAAAGGGCTGGCTGCCAACGATGGTGCAGTTGACGAGAGTCAAGTTCTCGCTGTACCAAGCCAGGTATTCCCCTTTGACGATTGAATCGCGGATCACGCAGTCGCGGCTATGCCAAAAAGCGTCCTTGGTTTCGAGGACGGAACGATCCACCTCGCAGCCTTGGCAATGCTGAAAAGAATACTTGCCCTTCAAAGTTAAGTCGGTAAAGAAAGAGCCGCTCTCCTCAAAGAAGGGATACTCGCTGTCAAGATGGCAGCCATCCATTTGGATACGCTCGCACTTCCAGCCAAATTCGGGGCTGACAATCGAGCAGTTCTTAAAAGAGATGTCTTTGGACTCGCGAAGGCACTTGATCGCCTCAATCGGGGTCGAGACGATTTCCCCATTGTGGCAATACCACAAAGGGGCCCTCGCCTTATCGTCGAAATGACAGCCGCCCATCGAAAAAGAAGAGCAATGCCACAAAGGATAGCGGAGCGAAAACAAACAGTTTTCCAAAGTGATGTCGACGCTTTCTTTAAGGGGGCTTTCCCCGTCTTTAAGACCCGCGAAAGTCACGTTAGTCAGTTTGGCGTCCGTGAGATTATAGAGCGCCCGTTCCTCGTCAAAGGTTTCCTCAGTGATTTTTTTCATGGTAAAACGGATTATGAACCTCATTGGCCCATTCATCTACTAATATGCAAAAAATATAAAATCGAAGCCTAATTTGCGCTTATTTCGCTTTCCCGATGCAACCAAAGACCTCGCACTTATGAGCGACGACTTCTTGGATGCCCTTTTTGCCAGGGCCGATGATTTTCCGCATATCCCAAACGTGGTCGGTCGAAGCGATGATCTCGCGGACGATCTTCTCCCAAGCCTGCTGATTTTCCGTGTTGACGTTGATTTTGGCGGTGCCGCGCTCGATGGCTTTCTTCAATTGCCAATCGGGAATGCCGCTTCCTCCGTGGAGGACGAGCGGAATCTGGCAAGCCTCATTGATTTCCTCCATGCGCTCAAAACCGAGTTTCGGCTCGCCGTGATAAACCCCATGGACGCTTCCCAAGGCGGGGGCCAAAGCGTCGATATGGGTGTCTTTCACCATCGTGAGGCACTCCTCCGGGACGGCGTACATGTTTTCGGCCACGACCTCCTCCTCTTTCCCACCGACGCGACCCAATTCGGTTTCGACGCTGACGTCGAAAGGCTTCGCGTAATCGACGACTTTCTTCGTCTCAGCCACGTTCTCAGCGAACGGTTTTCGCGAAGCGTCGATCATCACCGAGGTGAATCCGGCGTCGATGGCAGCTTTGCAAACCTCGAACGAGGCCGCGTGATCCAAATGAATCGCCACCGGGACGGAAATGCCCTGATCCTTGATGTAGGCCTTGACCATCGCGACGACGACGTCCCAGCCCCCCATGTACTTGGCGGCCCCTTGGCTCACCCCCAAAATGACCGGGGCTTCCAAAGTTTGGGCCTCATCGAGGATGGCTTGCATCCACTCCAGGTTGTTGATGTTGAACTGCCCGACCGCGTAATGCTCCTTCCACGCTTTTTGAAGCATCCCTTTCATGTTGACTAATGGCATATCTATTACTTCCTTTCTTAATCCTTTTTGTCGATCGTCTCGAAAATGCGTTTGGCGGCCTTTTTAAAAGCCTCGCGCCCCGCCCGAAGATATTTCTTTGGGTCCACGACGTCGGGGTCTTCCGCCAAACGCTCCATCACGGCGCGCGAGAAAGAGTCCCGAAGCTTCGTGCAGAAGTTGAAGCGGGATATCCCTAACCTGATGCACTCGCGGATGACCTCGCCACGAAGCCCATCAGCCCCGTGGAGGACAAGCGGAACATCGACTTCTTTTCTTATGGACCTCATAACGCCGAAATTGATGTCCGGCCCGCATTCATGGGAGCCATGGTTGCCGCCAATTGAGACGGCAAGGGAATCCACGCCGGTTTTGCTGAGGAAGTCTTTCGCCAAGGCGGGGTCCCCTAGAAGGCTTTCCTTTTCGCCGTCAAGGCCTTTTTCGTCTCCGCCATAGCCGAGTTTCGCCTCGACGGCGGCCCCATACGGCTGGCACATCTCGACGACGCGTTCCGTGATGTTGACGTTGCTCTCATAGGAATAGGAAGAGCCGTCATACATGATGGAGTTGAACCCAGCCCTCAGGCAACTCTCGACCGTCTCGAGTCTCGTAGCGTGGTCAAGATGGATTCCGTAGCGGACCTCAAGCGGAGCGGCGACGGCGCGGATCATGGCCACGAAGGTCGCCGGGGTGGCATAGGACAAAGTCCGCTCGCTCACGGCGACGAGCACCGGATCGGAGGATTCCGCGGCGGCTTCCAAAAGAGCTTGGACGGTCTCCATATTCTCGACGTTGATGCTGACGAGGGCCTTTTTGGCCTTCCGCGTTTCTTTCAGCAGCGTTTGCGCGCTGACGAGTTCACCCATGGTTAGCGCCCTCCTTGGTGCCTTTCTTTTTCCAGTTCTTTCAACCGCTTTTCATTGATCTTCCGTTGCCTTTCTTTTTCAAGGAGGCGCTCCGCTTTGCTAGGATAGGGCGCGCGATTGACGAGACGGGTCTCCACAAGGCGAGAAGCGCTGCACAAACCGGACAAAGTGATGCGGCTCGGGATCGCCAAAATCATGATGAGGTTGGCCAGGGGGATGACGAGAAGGGACCAGTAATTGAGAAGCACCTTGAAACCGAACAGCTCAACGAGGAAGATAACCCCGAAACGGATCAGGATTTTGTATCCTTTCACCGGACGATCGTCGCTCGTGTTGACGCGCGAGGCCCCAAGAAGGAACCCGGACACGGTCTTCCGGTCTTTGTTCAAGAGAGGGACGGCCAACTCAAAAGCCATCGCGGGGATGAGGTAGGAGAGCATGTCGAAGAAGAGATACCACTTCTGAAATTCGCTATAGGCGGTCACGTAAGCGGCGTCGGCCTTCACTTCGCTCACCAGACCGTTATAGGCGTCGAAGTACTCGTCGTAGGCCTCCTCTTCGGTAAGCGAAGGGTCGTTGGACCGGAGATCGGCCACGTATTTCCCGTCGTCCATCTCGTAGAATCCGAAGTTGGCCTCGTTGGTGTAGTAAGGATAGCCGTGCCCTTCGCAATGAAGGGCGTAGGTGGCGTTGATGTCGCCGATCGCCATGGCGGAGACGTTCTTGATGATCGGGGTGGCCGCCAAAAAGAAAATAAGGCAATAAACGCCGATAAGAAGCCCGAAATCGATGAAGAAAGCGGCAATGCGACGACCAAGGCCGATTTTTTTGGCTTTGGCCTTCGCATTGTACAAGCGAGCTAGGTCTTCATCCGAATTGGGCATCACTTTTTGTCCACGCTGATGATTCTGAGGGTTCCGTTGCCGATCTTTTTCGTGCTCTTGCCATCATATAGCAAGATCCCATCGCCCTCGAAAGCGACTTCGATCGGGGTATCGACCTTGTAGTCAATGATGCCGAAGACGACGGAGGTTATCGGGGTATCGCCCAAAATGAACTTGACGGTGGTTTCCATGCCCGAAGGCAAGGAACTGTAGACTTTGACGGGAATCCCGCCTTCTTTCACGAGTTTTATAAACTCCGGACGGATGCCGAGAACGAACGGTTTGTTGATCCGATCGAGAATGGAGTTGCCCTTTGCCTTGACGAAAACCTTTTCCTCTTTCTTTTTGCGTTGGAAGATCCCTTTTTTCTTTGGTTCGGCCACAACCGTGGCCGCAGGAGCCGGAACGGCTTCGGGCACGCTAGGCTTCGTATCCGAAAGCGTGACATCCTCCGAAGCCTCGAATTCCGCTTTGACGCCATGGAAACTGAGCTCGATCTTGCGCTTGCTCACCTGCCTAGCGTCGCACTGGATGAAATTCATGGACGGGTTGCCGACGAAATCGGCGACGAAAAGGTTGCTCGGCTCGCGATAGATGTCAAGAGGGGGCTCATATTGCTGCAGATTGCCTTCGCGGATCAGGCAAACCTGAGTGGCGAGGGTCATGGCTTCAAGTTGATCGTGCGTTACGTAAACGAACGTGCTGTTGTTGGACTGATGAAGGCGTTTGAGCTCGCTGCGCATCTCCAAACGCAGCTTCGCGTCGAGGTTACTGAGCGGCTCGTCCATGAGGAGCACGGTCGGACGCGGCGCCAGCGTGCGGGCGATGGCGACGCGCTGCTGCTGGCCGCCGGAAAGCTCGTTCGGGTAACGTCCGTCGAACTGCTCGATGTCCATCATCTTCAGCAATTCGGAGATTCGGGCGTCGATGTCCTCTTTTTTCCATTTAAGGTTCTCAAGCCCGAAAGCGATGTTCTGCCGAACCGTCATGTGGGGCCAAAGGGCATAGTTCTGGAACAGAAAGCCGATGTCGCGTTTGCCTGGGGAGACGTTGATTCCGGAGTCGCTGTCAAAGACGACCTTCCCCCCGATGGAGATACGACCGCTGGTGGGCGTTTCAAGACCGGCTATCATGCGGAGCGTCGTGGTTTTGCCGCAGCCCGAGGGCCCAAGCAAAGTAACGAACGCATGATCGGCGATGGTCATGGAAAGATTGTTCACGCCGACGAATTTGCCCCACTTTTTCGTAACGTTATTCAAGACGATCTCTGGCATATTAATTTCCTCCCACGCCCTTGTCGATTGAGGCGCCCGTTATTTTGTTGACCAAGAAATTGATGATTAGAACCGATAGGATAATGATAAGGTTGATGCCGTTGCTGATCTGAGTGGCGTCGTAGGTCTCGTAGTTCTGCAGCACGGCGGTCAGGATAAGGCCGCTTGAGGAGATGAGGACGAACAAGGTCAATTCGCGCATGCAACTGATAAAGGGTAGCAAGTAGCCGCTTAAGAAACTGCTCTTTTGGATTGGGAACATGATTTTCGTCATGCGCTTCCACCACGGCACGCCCATGGTGATCGCGGCTTCCTCGATCTCGCCGGAAACCTGCATCATGGCCGAGGTATCGCTTCGGGTGGCGAATGGCATGAACTTGACGGAGCCGACGATCATAAGAAGGAAGATCGATTCGAATAACCATGAGAAAGCCGGGCTGCAACTGATGGCCAGATAGACGGCCGAGAAGGACATGGCCGGGATGAGATAGGGGAAAAAGGAGACGTTGCTTACGAAGTTGGCCAGGTGGGACCGTCTGTTTTTGCTGACCGCGTAGCCGATAAGCAAACCGAACGTGCCAGCGAAAACGGCCACCACGGCGCTTAAGAGCAAGCTGTTGCCGAAAGCTTTCCAAATCTCCGCGTTATGCAAGATGCCAAACGATCCCGGTATATAGGGGTTGGTCACATCCGTCGTCGTCCAGTAGTACCAAGTGAAGGTGGACAAGTCGCCAGATGTCGTCGTCACGCTTTCAAGGGCGAAAGAGATGAGGGGAACGATGGCGAAGAAGATGACGTAAAGAAGGAGAAGCGGGGTGAAAATCCATTTGGTCCAACGAAGTTTGACGAAAGAGACCTGCGACGATTTGCCGGTGATGGTCGTATAGGATTTGCGCTTGCCCGTCATGTATTGGTTGATGAGCAAGATGGCGACGCTGAAGAGCAGAAGAACCACGGCGATGACATAGCCTTCGCCGACCTTTTGCGAGACGTTAAGCAACGACTTCATTTTCAAGGACAGCGTCCAGAAGTCGCCTTTGATGCCTAAGAACATCGGCACGGTGTAACTCGAGACGCTGGAGGCGAAAACCAGAAGCACGGTGCTGAGCAAGGCCGGCATGACGATAGGAAGGGTGATTTTGCGCAATATCTTGAAACGGGAAGCCTTGAGGATCGTGGCGGCCTCCTCGAGGTTGGCGTCCATATTACGCAAAATGCCACCGATGAGAATATAAGCGAACGGGGCGTAGTGGATACCTAAGCAAATGGCGCAGGGAAAGAAACCATAGACGAACCATTCCGGCATGCAAACGCCGGTCATGGACTGCCATATGCCGATCGCGTGGGTCCCTACGCCCGTGTTCCTGAACAAATTCTCCCAGAACATGGCGATGGCCCAACTCGGCATCATGTACGGGAAGACGAAAACGGCGGAAATAAACTTCTTGCAGGGTATATCGCTTCTGGTCACGAACCAAGCGTTGGCCCCGCCGATTATAACGGCGAAGACGCAGGCGACGAGAGCCATCAAAACGGAATTGAGAAGCGGCATCCAGAAGTTATTGACCGCATAATTGTTGCTGCTCTTCGTCAGGATATTGATCCAATGCTGGAACGTATAGGAACCATAAGCGCCCAAATGGGTCTCCCCGATATGGACTTGAAAAGTATTGAGAACCAAGTAGATGAGCGGAACGATGACCGTCAAAGTAAGAAGGACGGCCGCGGCAACCAAAATCACATTGGAAGGATTTGAAAAATAGCTCTTCAGATGATTCCAAAATCTTTTTGGCTTTTGGGCTCGGCCGATCGTCATCGCCTCTTCCATAACTCTCTCCTCCAGTAAGTAGGCAAAACGGGGGCGGGGAAACGGACCGCCCCCGTGTTTTGCTAAATCGATCAGCTCTCAAAAGAAGTGACGTAATCGTAGACATCGAGGTAAACGTTGGAAACGTATTCGGGATCCTCGATGACGCAGTTCCCCTTCCACCAATTGAGGGCCTTGTCGCCACTGGCGATGGCATTGTCCGGATTGGTCGAATAGTAACCGACGTAGCCACCCCAAGCGGCTCCGAAGCCTTCGGTGCTCAAAATGTAGTTGATGAGCGCGCAAGCGGCGTACGGGTACTTGGCGTTTTTCGGAATGAGGGTGTACATCTTGTAAAGGAAGCCGCCGAATCCGTCGACGCCGTCCCCCTCAAAGTCGCAAATCGTCAAGTTGGCCGTATCTTTGTAGCCGATGCCGGTCTCGGTGCAATCCTTGAGTTTGTTGTAGTTGGCATAATCCATATTGCCGCTAAGTCCGGCGGCGGTGTCTTTGACGGAGGTGCCGTCGCTGGAGTGCCAGGAATTGCTGTCCTTCACGTTCTGAAGGAATTCGCCGATCCACTTATAGCCGATGTTGGCGTAAGCCTCTTCGGCAACGTAATCGGTCCCGTAAAAATCCTTGTAAGCAGTGGCTAGTTTCGTGCACCATTCGTCGGAAGTGAGCATGGCGAGGAAGTTGAGGTTGACGTTTTCCTGGCTGCCCGGCTTGAAACTGCACCCGGCGATGTGGTTGGCATCGGCGGAAGTCCCGGCGAGTTGCCACACATTGGTGAGTTTGTTGGTCACGGCGCCGGTGACGGCCGTGGACTGATTGGTCCCATCGTAATTGGTGTTGTTGTACATGAAGACCTTGTTGAGATAGACCGCGCCCGTCGGGTTGAGGTCCTCTTTCGCCAACTTGTCTTTGTAATCCTTCGGCGTGTAACTGTAGAGGTAGCCCGGGTTAAGCATTTGGGTCTGCAGTTTGTTGCCGTCCTGGATGAGGGTCATGTCGGCGACATATTTGCCGTTGCCGATGGTGTAGGTCAGTTTCTCGTACATGGCCGCGTCGCCAAGTTTGTTGTTGTTGACTTTGATGCCGGTGTCTTCGGTGAATTTGGCGAGGGCGAGGGCGAAGTTGGAAGAGTTCCCGTAGACTTCCATGGTGTTGTCGCCGACCTCTTCCTGAGCTTTCGCAAGGATCTCGCTGTAGCTCAACCCTTCGCACTCAGCAATGGCGGCTTTGATGGCATCGCTATCCGTGGTTCCGCCACAGCCAGAGACCGTGAGGGCAACCAACGAAGCAGCAGCGAGCGCCAAAACGTTTCTTACATGTTTCATATAGAATGAAATTTCCTCCTTTCATGTAAGATTCAGCAAGCTGAAGCTGCATACGAATCGAAACAACTTGCTGAGAACTTAGCCAAATTATAGGGTGCAAGCGCTTTCACATCAATGACGAGAAATTGATTATAAAGCCAATATTTTATTTGGTTTTAATATTCCAAAAATAGTTTTAATTAGTGTTTATCGATTGTTTTCTCAATAATTGATTTATTAAAAACACGTCAACTTTTTATTTGCAATCTTTACAATTGTATTTTGAGGCACTCAGACCCAATAGACGAGGCAACTCATCGATGTTACTTATAGTAAAATCCGGTTTGTGCGGCAATGAATCCACGTTTCCGTACGAACCCATGTCGTATTTGACCCAAGCGGTCCGGATCCCCAGTTTCATCGAGGGCAGAATGTCATTGTCAAGGCGGTCGCCGCACATAAGGGCCTCTTCGGGGGCGACGCCGGCCCTTGCGAGCCCGAGCTCGAAAATCCGAGGGTCCGGTTTTTCCAGTTTCTCTTCGGCCGAAGCCACGATCACCTCGAAATAATCCCGGATGCCAAAGCCTTTTAAGCGGTCCGCGGTCCCTAGGGGCTGATTGGCGATCAAGCCGATGCGATAGTGGGATCTCAGGATTTTCAGAGTGGCTTCCACGTTTGGGCGAAGGGTTTCCAGTCCGAGGTCGCTCCGCCACGGCAACTTAGGAAGCCCAAGCTCTTCGCAGGCCCGCTGATAGGGCTTTTCGTTCAGGCTCGCGTAATGCTTCATCCGCTCAAAAAGCAGCTCTGGGGAAACACGTCCGCCACTAGTGGCGGCCGTCGCGTCCACCCGCTGTTGCCGAAGGGCGACCTCATCGACGATAACCGAGCCCATATCGAGGAAAACCCACTTGAGTGCCATAGTTGGATTATAGAAAGGAAATTCGCCTTTGGCGAGAGGGCTTACACGATGGACAAAGTCCATTTTTGATATAAGATGCCTACTATGAGAAAACTGTTCTGCTTCGACATCGACAAGACCCTCCTCCCTGCGGGGCAAGACGTCTTCCCCGAGAAAGAAAAGCTCGCTTTGCGATCGCTCCACGAGAAGAGGGACGCGGTAGCGATCGCTTCAGGCCGCAACTACGACGGCATCGTCCAATACCTGGAGAAGGAACAGATCCCCTCCACCTACATCATCGCCGGGAACGGAGCTGCCATATACGGCGAAAAAGGGCTTCTTCTCGACGAGCATCCGTTGACGCTTGGGGACCTTTATCTCTTCAGGGATCTGTTTTATGGCCCCGAAGCCACGAACGTCTATGCCCTCGGGCGCGATAATTCCATCTATTTGTTTAAGGACGACCCCCATACGGATTTCGAGATCGCGGCGAACAAACTGAAGCTCGTCAAACGTCTCGACGCGCACGAGAGCCTTCCCCTTGACGACCCCCATTTGCTGAAAGTCCTCCTTTCAAACGTCAACGGGGACACCGCCTCTTTTCGGCTGACAAAGGCGCAACAAGAAAAATACGACGCCGTTTTCTCTTCCCCGCAAACATTCGAAATCATGGCGAAAGGCATGGACAAAGCCTATGGGGTCGAGTTCTTAAGAAAACATTTAGGAATCGCCCCTAAAGACGTCTATTGTTTCGGCGATGCGGGAAACGACGTCGGAATGCTCGGCGCCTTCAACGGGATCGCGATGGGGGAGGCGACTTCAGAGTGTCGCAAAGTATGCAAAATGTCTACCAAATCCGCTCAAGACGATGGAGTTTACTTCGCCCTTCACGATTTGCTGGGGGAGATTTGACGTTTTCGCTTCGATGATTTTTCGTAACCTTATTTTGCAAATGGAAAATTGACGTTTCCTTTAAAACGGGCCTCCGAATCGCTATAGTTAAGGAAACGACGAACGTAGTTCGTTCCGGAGACATTATGCCCAACTACCTTATTTATTCAGTCGAGGACGATGCCGAAATAGCCCATATCATCAATCTCACTTTGTCCAAGCAGGGATATGACGTCGTCACTTTCGATACGGGCGAGGATTTCCTCAAGACGTTCGGCAAGCAGAAACCCAATATGGTTCTCCTCGATATGATGCTCCCCGGCATCCAGGGCAAAGAAATCCTTCACGAGATCCGCAAGGACAAGGCCAACGAAGACGTCGTCGTGATCATCGTCTCCGCCAAATCGCTCACCATCGATAAAGTGGATGGCCTCGACGAAGGGGCGGACGATTACATCTCCAAGCCTTTCGACTTAATGGAGTTCATGTCGCGAATCAACGCGCACGCCCGACGAAGCCTCACCCGGAACATTGTGACCGCCTCTTCTTTCACGTTCGACTTCGATAACCGCTCCTTCAAGAACAACGGGGCTCTCATTAACCTCACCCCGGCAGAAACCAAGGTGATATCGCTCCTTTTCGCCTCTAAAGGTTCCCTTGTCGAAAAAAAAGACATCGCCAAAGAACTTTACGGAGAGACCTCCGACCCCGAGAAACTCAAGAAAGAGTACCGAACCATCGACATGTACATCAAGTCCCTCCGTCGCAAAAGCGGGGACGTCGACAAGAGTTTCATCACCACCGTTTTCAACCGCGGTTACAAAATCAACTGATGAACAAACATAACCTCATCATCGCTTCCATCGCCGTCTTTATCTTTTCTTTTCTATCGATTTTCCTGACCACGCTCTTCAGTTTCAAATCCATCGAATCGGGAATCGTTTCCTCAACGCGCGACACCAGCAACTCGATTCTCATTTCCCTCAATAGCGGATTGACGGAGCGAGATGCCATGGCCACATACGGGGTCAACAAAAACGCTTATATCTCTTTTTACGAAAAAGACGAGGATCAGCCCTATTTCACCAACATCAGCGTGACTGAGGAGAAAACGTTCGCCGAACTTTCCGAAAACGAAGGCAAAACGGTTATCTACGATTCAAAAGACATCGGAAGCAAAGTCTGCGAGACCTTCTTCCGCTCCGCCGGCATCGGGGCTTACGTCCGTTATGACATGGTGGTGCCTCAAAGCTATTACGCCAGTTACAACCTTCTGGTCTACGGAACGACGACGGTCGTGGCCCTCATTTCCGCCGGGATCGCCCTTTTTTGGGTCGCCTACGAGAAATCGCTCACGCCCCTCAAAACCCAAGTCCGCAAACTGCAAGGCATCGTGACTCCTGAGGGCAATGTCGAATATGGCGACGATTTCTCCTACCTGCCCCTCATGATCCGCGATTCCCGAAAGGAATTGGAAAGGCAATTGCAACTGACCAAAACGGGCGAGCAGAAAATCAATTTCATCCTCGATTCCATTTCGCAGGGCCTCATCGTTCTTGACGCCTCCTACAAAATCGTCATGATCAACAAAACGGCCTGCGACGTCTTCAAGGTGGCCAAGGACGAGGTGGAGAACCGCAATATGGACGCGATCAAGCCCAGCCGTTCCTTCGAAGTCAACGCCTCGATGGTCGTCCAAACCAAAAAGGCCTTCATCTACACCGAACCGATTTACGGCCGGGTCTACCAAATCAACATCAACCCCATCGATTACAGTTGGGCCCGCGTCAACGAACGCAACGGCGCCTCGATCCTTTTTATCGACGTGACCGATGAGTTCAATTCCTCCAAGATGAAACGCGAATTCTTCGATAACGCATCGCACGAGTTGAAGAGCCCTTTGACGACCATCTTGGGCTACCAGCAAATGCTTAAGGCCGGAATCCTGAGCACCCCCGAAGAGATTTCCGGGGCGGTTGACACCTCCATCAAGGAATGCCACCGCATGAATGAGATAATAATCGATATGCTTTCTTTGTCCTCGCTTGAAAACGAGGAACTCCGCCCCGTGGAAGATATCGATACCCGAAAAGGCCTTGTTTCCATCGCCGCTTCCCTCGAACCCCAAATGAAAGCCAAAAAAGTGTCATTGAGCCTCAATTCCGAGAGTTTTTCGACCAAGATGAACCCCGACGATTTCGACAAACTGTTCCGTAACCTCATCGATAACGCGATCAAGTACGACAAAACGAACGGACACATATGGGTAAGCGTCAATAAGGCGTCCAAAACCATATCCGTCAAGGATGATGGCATCGGCATCAGCGAAGCCAACCAAACGCGCATCTTCGAGCGTTTCTTCCGGGTTGACAAGGCCCGCTCTCGCGAAAGCGGAGGAACCGGCTTGGGGCTCGCCATCGTCAAACACGTCTGCAACTACTACGATCTTCGAATCGAATTAAGCAGCAAACTGGGGTCGGGCAGCGAATTCATCGTCCATCTATAGGGAGGGTAAGCCATGCCAAAAATAGTTCTTAGCCACGTCAGCAAACGCTATGGGAACTTTTATGCCGTCGACGACCTGAACCTCGAAATCGAGGATAAGTCATTCCTCACGATATTAGGCCCCTCCGGGTGTGGGAAAACGACGACCTTAAGAATGATCGCGGGGCTCGAAACGCCGTCCTCAGGCAAGATCGCCATCGGGGGAGAGACGGTTTTCAATTCCGAGACCGGAGTCAACGTGAGCGCCAGCCGGCGCAATATCGGCTTTCTTTTTCAAAACTATGCCCTATGGCCTCACATGAGCGTTTACGACAACATCGCCTTCGGCCTCGAGAACCTTAAAGACGATTTCCCCCAAATCGCTTTCGATTATCGAAAATACAGGCGCTTCGCGGAGATTTTCGGCGACGCAAAAGCGTTATGGTCATGTTTTGAGGACGCCCGCTGCAAAAACAAGAAGAACCTTCGGAAGCGGTCGCTTCTTCGTCTAGTCAACTATTACCGCATCGATTCCTTGCTCGCCCAAGAAATCATGGATATGGGTTTTGGCGACAAAAGCGAGGACGAATTCGCCTCTTTCTGCCTTACGAAGAAACGGCAATACGACGAAAAAACCGAGCGTGAGCTCCTCCGCATCGAGGAGAGCGGGCAAGAAGTCGATGAAAAGGGACGCCTCAGCAAAAACGGAAAGCCGCTGATGAGAAGGCGCGCCCTCAGCAAGGAAGAAATCGACAACGGGGTCTACGACGTGGCCCGCACCCTCCGCATCAGCGAATTCCTCGACCGTTACCCAAACGAGCTTTCCGGCGGCCAGCAACAGCGGGTCGCCATCGCCCGCACGCTGGCGCCGGGCCCGAAGATCCTTTTCCTCGACGAGCCGCTCAGCAATCTCGACGCCAAACTCCGCTTGGATATGCGAAGCGAGCTCAAACGCCTTCATATGGAAACGGGCTGCACCTTCGTCTACGTGACCCACGATCAGCAGGAGGCGATGACCCTCTCCAACCAGATCTGCTTGCTCAACAACGGGGTCCTTCAACAGATAAACGCCCCGCTCGACGTCTATAAGCGACCCGCCAACCTCTTTGTCGCGGATTTCGTGGGCAGCCCCGCGATCAACTTCGTCAACGCAAAGGCCACCCAAGAAAGGGAGGGCATCCGCCTTTCTTTCTTCGACGACGAGATCACGGGCCTTTTCGAGCCGAATATCTACGTCGATTTGGCTTCCTTTAGCAAAAAGATGGAAGAGCGGGCTAGGGAGGAACGAGAGGAAAAAGAAAAGAGAAGCCGCGATAAGCATTACGTCGAAAAGGAAAACCCCGATCGGCCTTTTGAATACAACGTCAACATGATCGGGACCGAGGACCTTCCCTTTGAGGAGGAGAACGAGGATGACGACAACGTCGTGCTCGGAATACGTCCCGAATTCGTGAAGATCGACGAAGGGGGGCCGCTTGAAGGGGAAGTCTACGCCGCGCTTCCCAGCGGCTCGGAAACGATCGTGAAGTTGCGTGTGGGCCGCTTCCTCCTCACGGCGATCGTTTACGGCGGGGTTGACTACAAGGTTGGCTCCAAAGCCCGAATGAGTTTTTCGGGGCGCGGCATCTTGCTTTACGAAAAAAAGAGCCAGCACCTAATCTCTCAGGGCCAACTCACGATTGAGGGAACAAAAAAGTAAATCCAAGCCTAATTTGCGGTTATTTTGCCTCTTTTATTGAGTTTTCTTCCTGCAGCCTTTTGTTGACGTACATCTCCCTGTCGATCCTTTCAAGGAAGGCGGGAACGTCCAGCGTTTGCTTCCATTCCATCCTAAAGAATCCGAAAGCGAAATGAAGCTCATAGGGGCGGCTGTTCGATTTCTTGAATTCTCTTTCCTTCTCGAGGAGCCGCTTTTTGAATTCGACTTGGACGTTGGGGTCGTCGCTTGTGATGACGATGACGAACTCATCCCCGGCGTAACGGGCGAAAAACTCATTGGGGACCCGGCAATTGCGAAGGATCTCCGCGGCTTCCTGAAGCGCTTGGTCGCCGACGCGATGGCCATAGTTGTCGTTGATCTCCTTGAAATGGTTAAGGTCAAGCATGCATCCGATGAGCCATTGACTACGCCTTTGGGGGCGGACTCTGGAAAGGGTTTGCAGATAATCCTCCAGTTGCATCCGGTTATAAAGGCCCGTCAAAGGATCGAATTGCGTCTTTTGGACGACCGCGATGAGGAAGAGGCCCAATAGCGAGATGGAAGCCGACGGCCAGGTGATGAGAAGCCAAGGGAAAACAATCTGGACGACATTGCAAATCATGGGGAAGACGAAACAAACGACGCAAGCGATGGCCTTCTCGCGGCCTAGGCGTTTCCGGAAACGGAAGAGGACGACCCAGAGCAAAACGTAATAAGGATAAGTGAGGGCGGCTGTGGTCCACCACCCCCACCCGCCACGCGAATAAGCGCACGTCACGGGGTCAACCGAGAAAACCAAGCCCGGGACAAAAGCGCTGGTGAGGGAGAAGGCCATGACCAAAAAGACCGGGATCCCAGCAAGAACCAAAAAACGGAAAGTGAAAACCTGGCCAGCCTCCTGCAACATGAAAACGACCCAAAAATAGAGAAGCAGGGCTTGAAAAACGAAATAAAGCACCGAAAAGACGATGGCGGCATAGTAGCAAAAGAGGCTCCCCCGTCCTGAGCAGCAAACGATACCGACATCGCTCGCCATGAGCAAAATGAGCGTCCAAAGCGACAAGCGGAAAGCCCAATGGTTTGCGCTTACGATGAAACGACGGGCCGAGAAATAGAAAAGAACCATGCTTGAGAGCACGATCCCAAACAAGTTTGGCATGATTTTCCAGACGAGTTCAACGCTGTTCATATATGGGTATTCTTACATATTTTGCGCATTTTCCATATGTTTTGATTGGAGGCGGGACAAAAGAACCTTCACTTTTGCTTTTGGATTCGTTTCCCAAGGGAAAAACGAGGGCGGTTTCAATAGCGATAAGTCAATTCCCAGCGGAGTATTTTAGCCTTCGGCAATCCGACGCGCTTTAATCTATTCGGCACTCCAATAACGACTATGCTCAAATTGCAAAATAACAGGATTTTCCCCCATTTTAGGTTTGCCTTACCGTGTTTATCCGCTTTGGCCGATCCGATTTTTCAAAGCCCACCTTGACCATGTTAGCAAATTTGGCTTCAATCGGCGGAAGAAAAGCCAAAACCGACCGCTCAACCCTCTCTGATTTTTTTAATCAACTCTTGGTGGCACATGAATAACGCAAACAAAACGTTCTTTATAAAAGGAAAAAGTCGTTTTTGCTTGTGTGCCAATTTTCCAAATAATTATCGAGCCGCGTAGTGATGGCTCTTGTCTTTATTTATTCGCCCCTCGAACAAAGTGAAGGCTGGAACGCCAACAACCGAAAAGATGAACGGCAAATGACAAAAAAGGATTTTCCCGTTCGCTTCATACAACGCATAAATTGTCATAGCGGCAGAAGCATGTAAGCACGCAGCGTAAAACCCCGTTGATGGCTTTACAAACATTGGAATCTTTAACAACAATTTATTCTGCATAGATTTCAGCAGATTGTCGTGGAGGGTTCCCAGGACAAGATAGCTTTTTCACCCATCTTTAGTCATGCCTTTCTCTCCAAAAAGAGGGGGGCTTTTTATGGCAGAAAAAAAGATTTTCGAAGAAAACGGCTACAAATGGTGCAAAGAGAAAACAGACGAGACGCCTTATTACATTAACCTTGAATACAAAGGGAAAATATGGTGCGATTACAGGCTTTTCAGACTTTACAAAAGAATGGACGAACAGGAATCGAAGACCGTCGACAACGAATCGAGATGCCTCGTTTTCAATAAAAACAAACTACTGGTTAAATGCCGACTCAATTGCGAAACCGAATGCCCTTATGGCCCTAATCACGGCAGAACGGGAAAACCCGTTTCGCTTGATTCGATTCAGGAAAAAAGCAACTTCGATTTCGCCGATTCCGAAAGCGATCCGGATGAGGAGTATTCGGAACGGGAAACATTTTCCGCGTTCGCTCAAACAATCGCTAGACTCGATAAAACCGACCGGCTCATTTATCTTTCGATACGAATGAAGGGGAAAACCGAACGGGAAATCGCAAAAGAATTGGGAATATCCCAGCCCGCCGTCCACAAAAGGCTGGTTAAAACGGCCGAGTACGTCGAAAAAATCATGACGAAATTCGTCGGTTAGGTTATCAGAAACGCGGTTCTTTTCCTTTTATGGGTGAAGGCGGGTCTGCTCTTTGCGGAAAGGCCGGCCCACAAAAACGATTCCATGAACGTGGAGGTGATTGTATGTGGAATTAACTCTATCCGTTATTAGCCTCGTAACTTCTCTCTCTGGCATCGCTTTCGCGTTCTTGGCGTTTAGAAGGAACGACAAAAGCGATCGAGTCGAAGAGGGGAAACACGAAGGGACGATGACATCCGATATCGGCTACATAAAAGCCTGCGTTGACAGGGTTGAGAAAAGCCTATCGGTCGTCGACGAAAGATACCGTTGTGCCGCCGAACGTCTTGCCAAACTCGAGGAGTCCGTAAAGAACGCCGAAAAGAGAATAGACGAACTGTGCGGGAAAAAGGAGATTAATCAATGAGCGTTGCATATGTTCCGATCATCGTGGTCTGCTGCTATATAATCGGCGAAATCTACAAACTGGTTTTCAAGAAATTCGATAGGAAATTCAAATACATTCCCATCGTGACGACCGTGTGCGGGGGGCTACTTGCCGTCCTTATTTACTTCACGGCTCCGGAAATCGTCAACGCGAGCAACGTTTACGAAGCGCTGCTGGTGGGTTTTGTATCTGGCGCCAGCTCAACTGGCACGAACCAAATCGTCAAACAACTGTTTTCCAAAAACAATGGAGGTAACGACAATGGAAAATAAAAAAGAGTTCAATCCTAAAATCACGTTCAAGTTTATCGAGAACATCTGGCAGGAACGAGACCATCGCGAGAGCGAAGCGGGGATTAAAGCCATATACAAGGGAGAAGCCCTGCCGCACTCTTTCACGGAAATGATGTTCTCAAAGGCCCTCAAGGCCTATGAGATCATACGTGACGGGAAAGACATCAGCGAAGAAAAGGTTATCGAGATCCTATCGATCTACAAACCCGAAACCGTCATCAAAAGCGGTTCCGAAGCCTCAATCGCCCCTATAGTCGAGGAAATTAAGAAGGCGCTTGAACACGACACGAACTGGCGCGACCGGTTTCTGAAGATATTCAGGATGAGCGTCATGAATCCCTTGTTCAAGGATTATGAGGTCGAAATGGCCAAAATCCTTTCCAACTACGCCCTCATATGCAACGGGCTTCCGCCCATCATTATGTACTGCTACTCATCGGAGAGCATGGCCAGAATAATCCGTTATGGGGGAACGGACCAAGAGCTGGGTAAAACGTTGTCCTTGCTAACGAAGAGAACGAACAGGTTCAACCGAAGCCACGAGGTGATACCTCTCAGTGAGGTTCAAAAAGGGCTCTGTATCATCCAAGATGATCTGATTTCCGATTATGGGATCAAGCATCTTAGCATATTCGGCTCCTATGCAAGGGGCGAACAGGACAAATACAGTGACCTTGACGTGGTTTGCGAGGTGCGTAAGGACTTCCGAAGCATCGCGAACCTCCGAGAGAAAATAGCCTTGAAAATAAAGGGAGCCGTCGGAATGGACGTCGATGTCATGATCGACGATCTAACTTACGATTCCAATCAGATTCCAGTCGATATGTTCAGCGAAAAATTAAATCAATTTTAAGGAGAAAGCAAAATGACACATTTATTCACGAACGCGAACAGCAACGTAAGGGTTGCAAGCTACATCAAGAAGGGCGGAAGCTCTTCCTTCGAAGAAACCAGTGGCGAAGCATACACCAAACTGGAAAGAGACGACACGATTAGACTTGACGTCACGGGGTTTGAATTCAGAAGGGAGCAAAGTGTCAGCAACGCGCGACTGATTTGCTATTTCGAGAGTCTGATGCCCAATGACGAACTGACGATCAAATACGCAAACGGCAGCACGATCGATGAAGTGATCGTCGGATCGGACCAAAACTATCTAAACAAACGGGTATGCAACTACGTTTCGTTCGACCTGACAAGATTCATTTCAGATAGGGCAAGAGTTGGTTCGATGGCGTCAATTTTCATGTCTTTCGCCTCAAGAAGGGAATGCGTCAATTTCGTCGGCTTCAAGTACTTAGACAACTCCAACGCCGACAAGAGCCCTGAGGATAAGCAAGAATACTTCATGGTTTCCTACGCAAACATCGAAGGGGTCGAGAGCCACTTCGCCTTCGACAAAAAGCCTCTTGGCATGTCCGGCGAAGCCATGGTCAACATAAGGCAAGGCAATCTGATTTGCGTTTTCCCTCTTTCGCTCAACAACCCAAATGTCGAGCAAGTAGGCCTTTTCCTAACCTATAACAGTTTAAAAGGCAACGCGGACTCCACTTTCAGGAAAGGGTTCAGGGGACCTATCGAATACGATTTTGACCTTTCCTCGAAAAACTCGGGGATTCTAAAGCTCACCAACCAAACCCTTAAGAAAGGGTATTACTCAAAACTTTCGGCGGATGAGAGGTACAAACTTACTCCGGAGACAAGCAAAGACGTTTATTATTGCCATTCCGACTCCACCTATATCGTTGATGAAGGAGACGGATCGTTCACCCTCGTTTCTGAGAACAAGAGAATGAACTTCAGTCAAAACAGCCAGAAAGCGATGATAAATTACTTTCTTCTTGAGGATGGGTTGAAAATCAAGGCCGTTTACAAGGACGGATTTCCAAAAGAACTGATCTATCCGGACGGGAAGAACGATTCCTTCGTCTATTCCGGATCCCATCTCGCTAAGGTGGTCTCCAGCCGTTTCGGCATCGAGACCTCGTTCGAGTACGAGGGAGGCAATCTTTCGAAAGTCACAACCGAGAAAATCAGCCTCGATCTCGACAACGACATGCGTGAGAAAAGGGACGTTATAAGAAAAACGGATTTGGTTTACGAAAACGGAGATTTAAAGCAAATCGCCAATTCGCCCGAAAGAAAGGCCCTCGCCTTCGCTTATAAAAACGGCAGAGTCGCCTCCATTGTTGAACAAGCGATCGACGACGATGGAAAACTTGTCGACGGGAAAAGCGACCATTTCATATACAGCAACACATTCACGATCGTGACCGACCGCCAAGGCAATCAGGTCCTCTACCATTTCGATGCCTACGGAAGTTGCACCTATACGTTGGATCAAAACGGGGTGTCCAACAACTTCAAGTTTGGATCCGTGTCCGAAACCGACCAAAACATGGAATGCCATAAACTTCGGTCAAAACGCCAAAGCCAAGGCAACATCCCAAACCTGATTTACAACGGTGGCTTCGAATTCGCCGACGAACCCCTCAAAGGGTGGACAATAAACAAAGGGTCTGCCGAAAGCGCATCGCTTTCAAAGGAAAGCCTCTATGGCGAAAGCTGCCTTAACGTCGCGGCGGCGAAGGATCGGGAATTCGCCTTCGCCCAATCTTTCAATCAGAAATCCGGCGGGACGTTCACTCTTGACGGATTCTACAAATCGAACGGAAACGAACCGGATTCGGCAAGCAAAGTCATCCTTTTAATCAAATACGTCGAGGAAATCAAGCCTTCCCCTTCGGAGTGCTATTATTCCGGGGAAAGTAAATCGAAGAAAATCGACAGAACGAAGGAGACGGTCATTGATCTTCCGCTGACTAACGGCAGCTGGAAGGAATTCAAATCCGAGGCCATCGGCGTTCCCACTGGCTCTGACATTTCCTTGACGATCGAATGCGAAAGCGACATTTCTTTTGACGAAATTCAACTGACAAGAAACAATTTTGTCGGCGGATACAACTACCTCAGGAATTCCCATTTCGAGAACGTGACTAACGGTGGCCCCACCAGTTGGAAAACCACCAACATGAATGCCAACGACGGAATCTCAAGCTCATTGGGACTGATAACCTCAGACGCCTTTGGCAAGATGGTGGAGGGAAACGTCTTCAAAATCGGCGGATCGGCGGAAAACCGCGCCAAGTGTCTCGAGCAGAGGATCAACCTTAAAGGCGATTCCGGAGAAAGGCTCGTGGCGAACTGCTGGGTCAATGGCAAGAAAACGTCAAACGAGAGATTCCAACTCGAAGTCGACGTCCATTACGCCGGCCTAACGGCCGATAGGTTGAAAAAATACTTTTTCTCTCCCTCGAACGACGAAGAAGGATGGCAGGTCATCACCGGCCTCGTCAGTACCGAGCGTCCTTACGATTACGTGATAGTGAGGGTGACGCACCGCGGCTTCAATTGCGTTTTCGTCGATGCCATCCAACTTTTCAAATCAAAAACGGGAAGCACCTTTTCCTATGACGAGAAAGGCAATTTAATGTCTGCTTCCGATACCGCAAAGAACGCGGAATCCTCTTACGACAAGAACAGTCGAATGACTAGGAAATCGTGCACAGACGGGCAACAATTCCAGTACGCTTATGACGCAAGCAAAGGGAAGGTCACCAGAATAACCGACAATTTCGGCAATGACGTTTCCTTTGATTATTCAGAAAGCGGAGTTGTGAAAGAGATCAAATCGGGCGACCTTACGATAAGAACCGAAGAGAAACAAATTGACAAGGGGCCAATCGCCAAGACCGATGACCTTGGCAACAAGACGGAATCGGCCACGGACGAATTCGGAAACGTGGTTTCCTACGTCGATGGGAACGGAACGGTGACGAGAAAGTCCTTCGATTTAACCCAGAGGCCAATCGAGATCGAAAGATCCTCAGACGGCCAAAGTTTTGGAACCGCCAAATTCACCCATTCACCCGATGGCAGCGTAAGTTCCATCACCTGCTCAAACGGATCGTTGCTCACGATGGAGTACGACTGCTTCGGAAACATGCTGAGCGCTCACGTCAACGGAGACTGCCTTGAAAAGTCCGAATACGCAAATCCTTCGGACAAGTTGGCGAGCGACATCCTCGTCAAAGGGAACGCCGATATCCACAAACGGATTTCCTACGACGGAAAAGGCAAAATCGAGAGCATAGCGATAGATGGGAATGAAACTGACAAACTTCGATACGACGATCGCGGAAGGCTTATCGAAACCGAGGACATCGCCCATGGCAAGACGCATCATTTCAACTACGACGAGGAAGGCACGCTGACGGCGATAACCGACTCCGACGGCAATAGCGATTATTGCGACATCGACAACCTTGGAAACGTCGAAAAGGAAATCGCCAAAATCGGGGAGTCGAGGGTCTCGTCCAACTATATCCACGACTATGAATTCAACGAAGCCGACAGAACGACATTCTTCGAGCGTCTTGGAAGAACCTATAAGGACGACCTCATCGTCGGTGACCATGGGGTGGAGGGCCTTTATGGAGCAAAACCGAGAACGGCCGTCTTCAGATATGCCTACGATGAGTTCGTGAGAATGAGCACATCCGAACTGGCCTATTCCGGAAACGAACTTAAATACAGTTTGTCGAAAGTCAATTCCGCGCGGCAGAACGACCTTTCCAGCGGCGGAGGATTCAACAAGTTCCTTTGGAGCCTCAATTTCAAACGCTCAAAAACCGTTTACGGATGGCTTCGCCTGCTCGGAAAGGTCGAGGGGAAGACTATATTGAGGTTCTCCGGAAAGGAGTCCTCGGTCAGTCTTGTCGCTTTGTCAGACCAAAAACTGCGTCTTGTGGCGGATGAGGCAACCAAGGACATCACCCTCGGCAATGATCGAATAACGGATTGGAACATGTACTCGTTGAGCGTTTTCGATCAGGGCGACGGAGGGAAGGCGTGTTTCTATCTTAACGGCAATTTCATTTGCATGCTGACGCTCGACCACAAAATATCAGAGAATCTGACCGACCTAACGATCGGCGACACCGCTCTCGGAGACGGCCAAAGCGGAGCCTACCACGAGGCGAATGAAACGCCGATCAGAATCGCCATGCTCTCCATCGGAAGTTACTTCTATAAGAAAGCGAACTTCAAGACGATATACGATATAAGCAAAAAATTCCTTTTCGATCCTAGCGACGACGATTCCTATTCTGGCGTCTGCTTTGAGACTTCGGATGGCGAGGATGGGGATTTCATCTCCCTTAACGGCGCATTCACGTCTTCGAAGCGGTTGACCCCTCTTGTCGCCTCATATGGCGACGGTTCCTACAAAATCGACAAAGCGAGGAGTTTCGAGTTCGACAAGGAACTGAAACGCCACGTTTATTCTTCCTATGATGGCGTCCTGAAACTTCAGGACCGAAACGAAAGCAGACTCGCCTATGAGTTAGGCCTTACGAATGAGGGGACGATCTCGCTTAAGTTCAAACCCACCATAAAGGGCGAAGACTACTTGGAAAGGACGATAGTGTCCTTCTCCGACGGCGAACACAAAGAAAAGCTCTCGCTTTATCTCGACGCCAACGACGTTTTGAACTACTCAGTCGATGGCAAGGCAAATAGCCTTGGGCTCATCGCCGAAAACGGTTCCTGGAACGCGCTCGTCATCAAACTCAACGGGCTCCTCACCCTTAACGGCGTCGAAAAGGCGCTTCCTCCGCTTGACCTGACGGGTCTCACAATGAACGTGGGGTCCTCAATCGACGGAGCGGGCGCCCCAAACAAACACCTCAACGGGCTCATCTGCGACATCCGTTTCGCAAAGGGCGATATTCGCAACCCCATCAAATCAAGTTCCGTTTTGGAGAAACGCGACACGTTCGGAAGGAGAACCGACAAATGGATCTCGTTCGACGGAAAAGCTCTTTCGAAAACGGAATATGGCTACGTTGCGCCCAAGGATGCGAACGGTAAGGCGATCCCCGGAAGAACGTCAGTTGCCGTCGCTTTCGAGAACGGCGACAAAACCGGGAAAATCTCTTACGGATATGACGCCAACAGAAACGTGACCTCGCTCACCGTCGAAAAAAACGGCAGCGAAAGCGTGACTTCTTATCGATACGACCCCCTTGAGAGGCTTGTCTCCTCGTCCAAAGACGGAGACGCGGAGAAGAACGACTATGCCTACGACGACAACGGCAACGTCTTAAGACGCACGCTCGTGAAAGACGGGACGACATCCGTCACGGAATTCCAGTACGACGAAGACAACAAAGAGAAACTGGTCAAAGTGGTCAAGGATGGTTTAGAAACCCCTATAACATACAACCTAGACTCGATGTATCCGACCGCGATAGGCGAAGCTAGACTCAACTGGAGCATGGACAGACTCTCGGAATTCGTCTCTGGCAATGTCCGGTTGCATTTCGACTACGACTATCTAGGAAGGAGAATCAAAAAGATTTCCGAAGGGTCGGAGATCGAATACGTCTATGGCAAGGACAAACTGATCGCGGAGATCTCGGGATCGACGAAGAAGTTCCTTATCTACGACGAAAAAGGAAACCTCGCCGGATTCGTCAAAGAAACCGACGGGGCAACGAACCACTTCTTCTTTCTTAAGGACCAACTAGGCAACATCCGCTCGGTCATGGACTCTAAGGGGTCCATCGTGGCCGAATACGACTACGGCGACTATGGGCTCGTTAAGAACCCCGAAAACGTCGATTTCGAGTTCAACGACATCCTCTACAAGGGCTATGTGTACGATCGCGAGACCGGACTGTACCTGCTTGGGGGCAGATACTATTCGCCCGTCTTGATGAGATACATTTCCCCCGACAAGATCGGCAACCTCGTCTACGGGGCCTCGGATCTCGCCCAGTTCAATCTTTTCTCCTATTGCGGAGACAATCCAATCTCACGCATGGACGGAAACGGCGAGAACTGGTTCACGGATGCGTTCAAAAAAATCGGAAACGGGCTCAAGAAAGTGGCCGAAGCCGTCGTAGGTGGGGTAATAGCTGCCGCAGGAATAGTCATGGGCACAATCACGGGAGCCGTGGTTGGCGGCGCGATCGCCATGATCACGAGTATCAATAAAGGCGAATCGTTAGGGGAAACCGTGTCCAACACGATAAAGGGGGTTGGCGAGGGGGCCGCCATAGGGACGACGGCCGTAATCTCCGCTGGCATATTCCTTTCAGGCTATCTGTTCGGCGACGACGAAACGATGAATATGGGAATATATTTCTTTGACAACAGCGCCATCCCGATGGCCATTTCGTTCGCGCAGGAGAACATCATAGGCCTCATGAGCCTGGCCGGCGATTTGCATAGCAGAACCACAACATCATCCGGTGGGAACGATCCGTTCAGTGCAATCCTCAGTTACATAACCAATGGATCTTCTTGCGACAGCGACATAACCCAAGCGGATCTAGCGGAGGATGATTATTTCGAAAACAGAAAAACCATAGGGGAAAACGAGAAGAACCTGATCTTCCCCACTAGGAAGGACGAATTCGGGTACCTCAAACCCACGAGTTCCCTCAACATAGTGGTCGACGACAAGGTTTACATCACCAATCAAAACGATTCGTTCTACTCCACGATCAAGTATGGACTCGCGACGATTAAGTTCAGCGGATGCGAGGTAATGGCGATCTATAACTTGCTTAGGTATCTCGGCAGGAAGGCCCCTTTCGCAAAACTCATTTATTACTTCGAGAAAAAGAACATCGCGTTCAGTTGCCTGGGCGCCTTGCCGAACCACATGAGGGATCTGCTGGACTCGATGGGAATCCCATATCGCTTCACCATAGACAAGAGTGACATACCTGAATTCACTCCGTCAAGGTTCGACGCCGTCGTGCCCACTTATTTCAACCACTATTACGCCCCAGGTACAAGAATAGACGACATGGATACGGCTAAGTATTATTTGAGAATCCACACAACATTCATGCCGAAAGTAACCTCTTATACGTACAGATACGACGATTTGGACGGCAAAAAGGATTCATTAAAATTCTTGGAGGTGAACGGCTCTGGTGAAACGAAAGGATTTCAAACCTTAGAGGATAATGGAATCGTGCAGAACCCGACATCCGATAAAGACAAGGTGATGATATCCCTGTTCGGCTTCGAAAAATGAGCGAATAACTCATAGAACTTAATGAGGCGTCATCGATGGCACCCCCGTTATCACCCGCGCCATGCTCCTGCTATAATAGGTGCGTGAATATGGCGGATGGGGGGCCGCCGAAAAGCATGGGAAAAAGAAAAAGGGGGTTTTGGATTGCCGCGACCGCCTCGCTCGTCGGGCTCTCGGCGCTCCTGAGCTCCTGCGAGGGCCTGTTCGGGATCAAAACGGTCTACAGGGTCGGGGTCGACGAGGAGCACGGCCTCAGGTTCGTGCAGAACGACGAGAACGATGGTTTCCTGAACGTCGACGAATACTACTACGACGGGCCCTCCCGAAGCGGCAGGATCGCCATGGGCATCGTGATACCGGAGTCCATCGAGGGCATGCCGGTGAGGGTCATGGGAAGAAAAAACGTAACATCTACTCAAGTCTATGAGTACCCCGAATATGAGCACGACGATTACATGTCGGCTCTTACTGATGCATGCTTCATTGTGGCCGCCCGGGTTCCCTTCGAGGAGGGGACCTCGTTTGAGTTCGACTTTGACATAAGGGCCGACCTATACGATATTTTCATAGACAAAAGCGGAGGAGGGTTCATCATGAACAGGTACGCGCGGTGGTGCGCGAAACCACCGCACGGCGTCATGTTCGACTGCTCGTTCAATTTCTCGGTCGCCGAAGGGTGCCGGTACTACTACTCGAGGGGCGGGAGGCTGTTCAGGAGGATGGATGACGGCGACGAGGAGGTGCCTATGCCAAAACAGGTGTACGTCGACTTCGACTCCTATTTCTACCTGTGTAGCGAACCGGGCCAGGACTCGTCCAAGCCATGAGGAAGAACGAAAGGAAGCTCCGACCCGCCATCGCCGCCTCGCTCGTCGGGCTCTCGATGCTTTTGAGTTCCTGCGACGTCAGAACGGTCTACAGGGTCGGGGTCGACGAGGAGCACGGCCTCAGGTTCGTGCAGAGCTGCGAGAGCGACAACTGCCTGAGCGTCGACGAGTACTATTACGACGGGCCCGCCCGAAGCGGCAGGATCGCCATGGGCATCGTGATACCGGAGTCCATCGAGGGCATGCCGGTGAGGGTCATGGGCAGGGACGACGTGTCCATTAGGCGGGTCTACGACGACCCCGAGTACCGCCACGACGCGGCCTGGCCCGGAGGCTCCTGCAGCGATTTCATCGTGGCCACCCGGGTTCCCTTCGAGGAGGGGACCTCGTTCGAATTCGACTTCGACATAAGGGCCGACCTGGACTACGTATCCCTGAGCGGAACCCTTGGCCTTGGCGGAGGAGGAGGAGGGTTCCTCATGGACAGGTACGAAAGCTGCCCGTCGCACACCGAATGGGTAATGTTCGACTGTTCGTTCAGCTTCGCGGTCGCCGAAGGATGCCGGAACTACTACTCGAGGGACGGGAGGCTGTTCCGGAGGATGGATGACGGCGACAAGGAGATAACGATGCCGCGGCAGGTGTACGTCGACTCCGACTTCTACCACTGCAACTGCAGCGAACCGGGCCAGGCCCCGTCGTCCCAGCCATGAGGAAGGGGAGAAGGGGGCTCCGGCCCGCCATCGCCGCCTCGCTCGTCGGGCTCTCGGCGCTCCTGAGCTCCTGCGAGGGGCTGTTCACCATCAAAACGGTCTACAGGGTCGGAGTCGACGAGGAGCACGGCCTCAGATTCGTGCAGAGCTACGAGAGCAGCAGCTACCTAAGCGTCGACGAGTACCACTACGACGGGCCCGCCCGAAGCGGCAGGATCGCCATGGGCATCGTGATACCGGAGTCCATCGAAGGCGTGCCGGTGAGGGTCATGGGCAGGGACAACGAGGCCCTTACGCAGGTCTACGACGACCCCGAGTACCGCCACGACGCGGCCGGAGCAGGAGGCTTCTGCAGCGATTTCATCGTGGCCACCAAGGTTCCCTTCGAGGAGGGGACCTCGTTCGAGTTCGGCTTCGACATAAGGGCCGACCTGGACTACGTGTCCCTGAGCGGGGACTCCTATGGAGGCGGCTTTCTCATGGACAGGTACGAAAGTTGCGTGGCGCCCACCGAATGCGTCATGTTCGACTGCTCGTTCAATTTCTCGGTCGCCGAAGGATGCAGGAACTACTACTCGAGGGACGGGAGGCTGTTCCGGAGGATGGATGACGGCGACGAGGAGGTTACGATGCCAGAACAGGTGTACGTCGACTTCGACTTCCGCCACTGCAACTGCAGCGAACCGGGCCAGGCCCCGTCGTCCCAGCCATGAGGAAGTGGAGAAGGGGGCTCCGGCCCGCCATCGCCGCCTCGCTCGTCGGGCTCTCGATGCTTTTGAGTTCCTGCGACGTCAAAACGGTCTACAGGGTCGGGGTCGACGAGGAGCACAGCCTCAGGTTCGTGCAGAGCTGCGAGAGCGACAACTGTTTGAGCGTCGACGAGTACTACTACGACGGGCCCGCCCGAAGCGGCAGGATCGCCATGGGCATCGTGATACCGGAGTCCATCGAGGGCATGCCGGTGACTGAAATGGGAAGAAAAAATATAGAACTTACGCAGATCTACGACGATCCGGAATACGAACATGATGCAGGCGGGTATGGCGGCCCTTTTGGCCATTTCATAGTGGCTACCAAGGTGCCATTCGAAAAGGGGACCTCGTTCGAGTTCGACTTCGACATAAGGGCCGACCTGGACTACGTGTCCCTGAGCGAGGACTCCTATGGAGGCGGCTTCCTCCTGAACAGGTACGACGCCTGCGAGATGACGTACAACGACGTCATGTTCGACTGCTCGTTCAGCTTCGAGGTCGCCGAAGGGTGCCGGGACTACTACTCGAGGGACGGGAGGCTTTTTGAGAGATACCGAGACGGAAGCGGCGAAAGGGAAATAGAGACCCCGTCGCATGTTTACGTCGAGTCCGACTCCCTTTATTATCGCTGCAGCGAACCGGGCCACCCATCTCCAAAGCCATGAGGAAGGGAAAAAGTTTTGGGTTGCTACGGCCGCCTCTTCTCACAAAAACGCGCGAGTTCATATCGCTACCATTGCTTGTTTGCTTATTCTTTGGAACGAAACCGATTAATTTCGTTTCTAAAGACGAAAGAGTCGCCTCTTACGATTCTTGGATTCTGATAATAGCCGTCTTTCGCTTTTTTCCTATTGATCAATCGTACTAAAATATCGGTCGCCTGTTTGGTCATGCTCGTGTAGTTTTGTTTGACGTAACTGAGCTTAGGGCGAAAGACAAGCTTCGGATTGTTGGTTCCGCCAAGGGCGAACACCGCCACGTCTTTGCCGACTTGCAAATTCCGTTCTCCCGCGGCTTTGTACACCGAATAAGCGTGATCTCCGGAGCCAACGATAAAAGCCCGGTATTCCTGATCAAGCAGCTTCAACGCCTCGATTCTCCCTTCCTCGATGTCCCGTGGCATCGCCAAATTGGAAATGCGCCCTTCGAAATGATACTCTTCGCTCGCGGCCTTAAACGCGTCATCGCGATCCCGCCCCACGGAGACGATATCTGAAACGTTGATGAGGGCGATTTTACCAAATCCGGCTTTCACCATGGCTTTGGCGACGTTCTTCGTGATGTTGATGATTTCGGAATCGACAAAGGAAAAATTGGGGTTGTGAGCCTTGAAGTGCGGATTTCCTATGCAGACGCATGGGATGCAATTATCCGACAGGCGCTTAACCTTGGCTTCGGATATTTGCGGATTCAGCAAAATCGCGCCGTCAATGGGCGAAGAGCCGCTGGAGAGATGGCTTACGATCTCGTCTGCGCTGACGCCGAAATAAACCAAAACGTTATAGCCAAAGGCAAAGGCCTCGGTAATGCAGGATTGCGATACATCCCGGAAAAAATGAAGATATTGGTTCTCCCGCACGTACAAGAAAAGACCGATGATGTGAGTCAAACGATTGGGCTTGGAGAGGGCGCCGGCATAAAAGTCCGGGGTATAGGAAAGAGCTTTGGCGGCATCCAGCACTTTCTCGGTGATGGAAGGCGAGACTTTCTTGGCGCCGCTAAAAACGTTGGAAACCGTCGATTTCGCCACCCCGACTTTCGTGGCGATATCGATCAATCGGCTTTTCTCTTGCTTTTTGGACGATACTGGAGAAACGGTTTTTTTCATCGTTAGTATTCTACACAATTATTCCGCTCGGTTAAAAGCGGGTTTTTGAGGAGCCAGCAACAAAAATAGTTTTTATGAATTGTAAATTTAGAATATTGATATAGCGGTTTTATCAAAAGATTTAACGAAAAATCACAAAAAAATAGCATGACAAATGCATTGTTTGCAACGGTTGTTTTCGCCATTTGTAAACTGTTTTCCCGCGAGAGTGGATTGAATATTTCGTTTTTGGTTTTTATAATCATGTTTGAAAACCGGTTTTCTTAAGGAGGAACTTATGGATAACCGCAAAAACAAATCCGCCTGTCTTATTCTCTCTTCAACCTTTTTGGCCTTGGCTCTAACGTTATCAGCCTGCGGCAACACGAATCCGCCAACGTCAAGCCCTGACGCAAACAGCGTGACAACAAGCTCAAAACAAACCGTTGCCCTAACTGCGCCGGTTGTCTCCTTAAATGGGACGACCGTTTGTTGGAACGCTGTCCCTGGCGCAACCTCTTATCTCGTCAACGTCGACGGAAACGAAAGCGAAGTGACGGCCACTTCCTATTCTTTGGAGTCCCTGACCAATCCGAAGGATTATAGCGTTTCCGTCAAAGCCAAAGCGGGCGAGGTCGTTTCCTCGTCATCCAACGTGGTTACTTACGTTCTTACCGTCACCCTCGCCGCCCCGGTCATCGCCATTTCTGGCAACCTCGTCAGTTGGGAGGCCGTCGACAAAGCCACTTCTTACGAAGTCTTTGTGAACGAGGTTTCCGTTACGACCGTAAGCGAAACGCATTACGCGATCACGGATGAGGACGAGGGAGATTACGTCGTTGCCATCAAAGCCCACTCAACGGACACCCATTATCTGACCTCAGATATAAGCAATAGCGTTAAGTACACCATCGCCCCTGCCCCAGAGCCGGTGAAACTGGCCACGCCAGTCGTCACTTTGGAAAACAAAGTCATTTCTTGGTCGGCGATCGCCAACGCCACGACCTATGAGATTTATTTGAACGACGCCCTTAAGGACGAGACGTCAAAGTTGAACTACGACCTCAGTTTGCTGACCGCCGGCGTTTATTCGATTCAAGTCGATGCCTGCAACAAGGCCTCGAGCGATTACTCCACAAGCGACAAGAGCGTCGCGGTCTCTTTAACGATTGAGGACCTCTCGTTCTCGAAACCGATTATCGCCTACTATCCAAGCAGCGACGACGGCAACGTCCTTTTGAAAGACACCGATGAAGGCATCATGCACGAATTCGTGCCGACCGCCACCGATGATTTGGCTTTGAACACTTGGTATTTCGAAGCCGTCGATGGACAGGCGAACACCTATTTCATCAAACTTTATAATGGCTATTACCTTACCTATAGTTCCAGCGTCGCCGACGGGTCGGAAACGGTCGCTGACCCAAAACTGCCGAGCGATTCCTCAAGCATCATCAACCAGGAGTGGAAGATAACCGCGAACGGGGATGGATACGATTTGCAGAATCTGGGCCATATCGCCCGTTGGGGCAATTATTACTTCGGCAAGGTCGATGGGAAGATGAAGTTTGGCTCGGGTCTGAAGGCGTGGCTATTGAACAACAACGCCAACGCCTACATGAATAAGACCAAACTGAGCGCCCCAAGCCTCACCGCTTCGGGCTATGTCGTGAGTTGGGCCGAAGTCAGCGGCGCCACCGCCTATGAAGTCTACGTCGACGGCGTCTTAGCGGACACGGTCAGCGAAACGACCTACACCGTTACGAAGGACTGCAAAGTCCAAGTCAAAGCCATCTCAAGCGACGACGCTTATTTGGCCAGCTACCTCTCATCCAGCGTTAATTGCAGCGACCTTTTCGCCAAGAAAGTTTGGGCTTATTATAACGATAGCCACAAGACTTTAGGCTATGTTGACGGCGATGATGGCGATATCTTCAAGATCGGTTCCGCCTACACCGACGTCAGCGATTACGCCGCTTACGAATGGACGGTTTCCCTCGTTCCTGGGACAAACTATTACACCATCGCCTTCGATAGCGGGTTGAATCTCTCCTATTTCGACAATTCCGCCTCCGGGAACGTCCCCCAAACCAAAGCGGTCGTTGCCGACGCCACGGATTCCAAGCAACAATGGAAACTCATCAGCGACGGCACGAATGCCTATAAACTCGAAAACGTGTATTTGTCCAATTACTATTCGAACGTCTACCTTGGCGAATACTACGGCGTTTACAAATTCAACGGCGTTTGCACGAGTTGGGTGTTCGCCAACGTATAATCATCGAGGTTTTATCACTCATCATGAAACGAAAACAACTTTCACTCCTTGCCTTAGCCATGGCCACATCGTTATTCGCTTGCAAAGCCCCCGATGGAAGTTCGTCCGCCCCCACGAGCGGCGAGGCTTCCTCCTCCGATGGAACCGCCAAGAAACTCGCCGCTCCAACGATAGTTTTGAAAGATTCGATCGTCAGTTGGAATGCCGTTCCTAACGCCGATTATTATCACGTCTACGTCAATTCCGGCAAAAAAGGAGACGTCTTCGCCACGCGTTACTCCTTGGATTCCTTAACGGAAGCCGGAACTTACCTCATCCAAGTCAGCGCCGATAACAGCGCCCAAGAGGGCGTTTGCTCCGATTTGTCCAATTCGCTTTCCTACACCGTGTCCGCCAAAGACAGCGCGGTCCCCTTGGCCGTGACATCTCTTGGCGCAAAAGCCGATTATACCTATGAGGGCACTTGGAAGAAGGTTACGGACACCGTTTTGAATCGGCAACTGCTGAAAGCCGATCTTTGGAGCGGGTTCGTCAATCAGTTCCGTTCCAACGTCGACGGGGATGGATACGGGTGGCGCGGCGAATTTTGGGGCAAGATGATGATGGGCGCGACGGCGATGTACGAACAGAGCAAAGACCCTGCGCTCTATCAGGTTTTGCTGACGACTTGCGAGGATATTCTGACTACGCAAAGCGCCGATGGCAGGATTTCCAGCTATGGCCGGCTCAGCGAAGGCGATTCCAGCGAGTTCTATGGCTGGGATATATGGTGCCGAAAATATGTTTTGATGGGACTGGAAAGCTTTTACGGCATTTGCCAAGACGAAGACGTGAAAGCCCAGCTTTTGACGGCCATGGAGAGGCACATCGATTACATACTCCGCTACATCGGCCCCGAAACGGGCAAGAAGGGCATCTTGGATTCCTCGTCGCAGTGGGGCGGACTGCCTTCTTGCAGCATTTTGGAGGGCATCGTCAAACTCTATGAACTCAGCAAAGAAGAGAAATATCTGGACTTCGCGAGCTATATCGTCTCTACCGGTGGCTCGAAATTCGGAAATCTGGTTACCCAAGCGATCGCCAATACGACGCTCCCTTATCAATGGGGAAGCCCAAAAGCCTATGAGTTGACCTCTTTTTTCAATGGTTTGCTGTCCTACTCATTGACTACCGGGGACGCGGACTGCCGAACCGCGGCCTTAAACTACGCCGAGGACTTGCTTAATAGCGAAGTCACTTTGACTGGCGGCATGGGGTGCGCGGGCGAAGAATTGAATTATTCCGTGATCGACCAAGCCAATCCGGATCGCACGGGAACGATGCTGGAAACCTGCGTCAGCGTCGAATTGCTCCGTTTCTTTTTGAATGTTTATCAGGCCACGGGCGATGTCCGCTATGTGGATTCGGCCGAACGGACGCTTTACAACGCCTTGATCGGGGCCGTCGACATGGATTGCAACTATGACCACGCTTTCACGAGTTATTTCAACCTGGTTTTTGGCATAAAGTCCCGCAGCGCGGCCGGCGGAATGCACATGGCGGAGCGCGATTATGGCTGCTGCATTTCCTTCGGCTCGGCCGGAACCGGGGCGATTCACCGTTACCAAATCGTCGAAAACGGGGCCGATCGGTACTTGTTGAATTTCTATTTGCCGGGAACGGTTTCCTTCGCTTTGGCCAGCGGGCAGAGAGTCAGGCTAACCACCGAAACCAATTATCCTTATTCGGGCCTTGTTTCCATGAAAGTGGGCTTGGAGGGATCCGCCAAATTCCGTTTGGGGTTGCGCATTCCTTCCTGGTCAAAACAAACGACGATCGCGGTCAATGGCATGGCGCAAACCATCAGCCAATCGGGTTTTGATTACCTTTTGGAAAGAACCTGGCAAAACGGCGACCTCATAACGATGAAAATGGATATGAACCCCCGCCTTTATTGGGGATCGAGCCTCTGCCTCAACAAGAACGCCCAATACAACGTCGCGGTCAACTATGGGCCGTTGGCGCTGGCTCGCGATCGTCGGTTGGACGAAGGCAAAATCTTCCAGACCATTCATATGAAGACAATCGACGGGGCTCCGGTTCTGACCGCGAGCAAAACGGCCGCTTTCTTCACCCAAGCGGAATTCGCCCTTAGCCTAGAGGATGGCACGAGCGTGCATCTCATCGATTACGCTTCCGCGGGCAAAACCTATGACCTCAGTTCCCTTTACACCGTTTTCATGCCCACTACGGATTATTGGAATCAAATCTCTGACATGAGCAAAAAACTCGTTCTCGTTTCGGAAGACAACTCCGCTCTAATTTCCTTATCGAGCGACGGCAGCCGGTTCCAGATGGGCGGCTTCTATTACGATCACGAAAACGAACTCGGCAAATACGCTTTCAATATCACGGACCGAGGCGACTCTTACTATTCCTTGGATTGGTCCGCAAGCGGATTGTCCTTGACCGCCGACGGCGCCACCGCCGTTCCGAAAGCCTATGACGGCGGCGATGACCAGCTCTTCAAGATCGATCGTTTGAATCTCGTCTCCTATGCCTTTATCAGCAAGAGCGGAGGCGCTCTTCTCTCCGTGGATGGCGACGGGCTTAACCTCCACCTCTATTCCGATTGCTCGAGCCCAAAGCAGCACTGGAAAATCATTAACGCCTAAGGAGGCCCTCCATGAACTACCGAAAAAGAATCTTCGTCTTCTTGCTCTCGGGGGCCCTCGTCTCTTGCGGAATCCCTCGTCAAAGCGATTCGACGCCTTTAACAAGCGGGGGCTCTTCCTCCTCTGCCGTCGTCGACAACCAAAAGGACCTTTTCTTCAAAACGCCGGGTTTCGCCGATTGCGTATACGTGCTTTCCTATTCTTCGCTAAGCGCCGATGAGTTCGCGATCGCCGGGGCCTTGCAGGGGATTTTGGCGCAGAAGGCCAGCGAATTGTATATCCAAGGAGCCGACGGAGACGATGGAAGCTGGTTCCAAGCCTGCAAGAGCCGTTATGGCTTCGCCAGCAAAAGCCTCGCTTCGGTTTGGGACGCCGTTGACCAATTCTCCTCCCGAATCAAAGGGCAGAAATACGTCGTCTACGACAGCCAGGCCTCCGGGGCTTCCTATAGCGACGACAGCATCAACCAAGCCGCGGTGATCGCCGCTTGCGAAAATTATCTGCCAGTTCCCTCTTCTTTGGTGGGCAAGGCCCAGGAGCACGGCCTAAGCCAAGGCGAAGACGCACGGAGCTACACAACCAGAACGGTCTTTGAAAAATACAAAGACCAATTGAATAACGCTTTCTTGATCCATCAGTCCCCCAGCAATTATTTCCTCCGCGATTATGGCATCGCGGGCAAAGCGATGTGCTTCTATTCTTCGACCGATGACTATGAGGTTTCCAATGAGATCAAACGATGGGCGAAGGCCAACGCCCCGATCTTGGGTTGGACCGACAACGAGGTCGATTTCGTTTCCTCGAACTCCTTGCTTTCCAAGATAACTTACGCCGCCGATTACTCGGCCAACCTTTCGTTTTATTCGGCCGCCTCGTACAAAACGCTAGCCCAAAGGAAAAACGATAACCCCATAACGCCGGAAAAAGGCAAACATTACGCCGCCATCCTTATGAGCGATGGCGACAACGTCCAATGGATGGAAAACGACTTCTCGACGTCCAATAAATACTATGGTTCCCCGAAGCGGGGCGCTTTCCCGGTCACCTGGACCACCTCGCCCGCCCTTTATGACCTCGCTCCGGATATCCTTAAGGATCTCTACAGCAAGGAGACCGCCAACGACGGCTTCATCGCCGGCCCTTCGGGAGTGGGCTACGTCAACCCTTATGATTACGCTTCCTCTTCCATCGACGAATACGCCGCGAAAACCGCTTCTTACATGAAGGCCAGCGACCTGCACTACGTCAACCTGCTCGACGGCGTCGTTCCCGATCCGGAGAACCGCTCCGAAGTCGTTGCCCCTTTCGCCAAGCAAGAGGGGATCGAAGGCGGCGTTTGGTCGCTTGGCGATTACTACCTAGGCGGCAACGGATCCGTGACTTGGTCCAACGACAAACCTTTCGTCTCCGTCCGTGAGAGCCTATGGCTCGACACTAACGCCACCGATCACAACAAATACTACGGCTATCCGGAACGTATCGCCCAACGGGTGAACGCCTATAGCAAGGATTACACAAAGATCGAAGGCTATTCCGTGATCCTCGCTCACGTTTGGAGCGCCGGCACGATGCAAGGGGTGAGCCGTTTGGCCTCATGCTTGGACGACGATGTCGTTTTGGTGAGCGTCCCTCAGCTATTGCGGTTGATCAAAGACAACGTCCCCCATAGCAACGTCGACACTCTCAACGACATCAAGCCAAGCGATTTCGACGGAAAGTTAACCCCGCTTCTTTCCGAGCAATACGACGCCGCGACGCTAAGCGCGGTCACGGCCAGCGACGCTCGGGTTTTCGCCTTTAGCGGCGCCACTTCAAGCCTTGGTTGGCAGTTAGGAAACGGCGGCGAGCAATATGATTCCTCCCGTTTTGTCGACGCCTCGGGCGGCGGGGCTCCGGCGATCTGCCTCGATGGGTCCGATTTGGGGAACCTCGCCGATCCCTATCCCAACGCTTGGGCTTACAACCGTTTCGTTTTATCGAGCGATGCCTCGAGCGACAATTGGCTGAATCTCCATCTGGGGGGTTCTTCCGGCAACGTCGACGGGAACTTCCGAGTCAGGGTTTTGGAACTCAATAACGGCAAGATCGTTTCCACGACCCTGGTGTCTCCGGACTACACAACCGAGGTCAATGAATTCGGATATTACCTGCACACTTCTTCTTCCCCTGGCCGTTATGCCTTCGACCTCGCCCCCTTCAAGGGGAAAGACGTCATCGTCTCCCTTGAGCAAGACGACAGCGGCGAGGGCAGCGGCGAAGCGATCTATCTATATCGGATCAGCATCGACGCCGCGCGCGAGGTGGCGGGCTCAAGGACCTGGTGGGACAATGAGTATCTCTTCTTGGACTGGAGCAAGGCCGGAACGGTGACCCGCCTTCCCGAAGGCGTGTCTTTGGAGGCGAGCAACGGCCCTTCTTCCATCAGCGACGAAATCGCCATTACGAACGAATTGAAATACTTGAAGTTCTACGTTCGGATGTTCATTCGAAGCGGCACCCAAGCCGATACCTCGCCCGAACTTTCCTTCAGCGTGAACGGCACCCAAGTCAAGCCTTTCGGCGTCGAGGGAACGACTCTGACGATCGCGAGCGATTATTATCGTTGCTGCGCCTATGATCTGTCCGCTTACGTCGGAACGAAGGCGAAAGTGACCCTCACGTCGCTAAAGGGCGAGCACGCGGCGATTTATTTGGCCAGACAGGACGGGGCCTGCACGAACGCGGAAGTGAATTCGCTCTATTCCGAAGCTCAGTTAAAAGAGATGGTTTCCAAACTCGCCGTTTAGCCGTTTGCCCTCTCTTGCGGCGAACAACCAAAAAGCCTTGCCAGCGATCGCGGCAAGGCTTTTTTTCGCGAACTCAGTCAGGCCTTCATCCAAAGCGCGGCGGCGCCAAGGATGCCGGCGTCGTTGCCAAGGCTCGACACCACGATGTCAACCTTCGGCGAATGGGGCCCGCCAAAGCCAAAACCCTGAGAAGCCACATAGGCGACTAGCGGCTTCGTCAAAGCTTCTTTCTGCCCGGACAGGCCGCCGCCCAAAACGATGGCGTCAGGACGGAAAACGTTGATGAAGTTCAAACAGCCTTCACCCAAGAAGCGAATGTACTGATCCACGACCTTCTGAGCTGAGGAATCGCCTCTTTTGGCGCATTCGAAAGCCGTGAAGCCACTCACTTGGGCGATGTCGCCGCCAACGTAATCCCACATCGCCGACTTAGGGTCTTCCCGCATCGCTCCCAAGGTGTCTTTGATTAGGGCGCTCACCGAGGCATAGGCCTCTAAGCAGCCAAAGCGGCCGCACGTGCATTTACGGCCGCCCATCACCAAAAGGGAATGGCCAAGTTCGGCCCCTTTGCTTTCGTTGCCTTCATACAGCCGGTCGTTAAGATACAGGCCGCCGCCAACGCCGGTGCCTAAAGTCAGCATGACGACGCTGTGATAGCCTTTGGCGGCGCCTAAGCGAACCTCGCCAAGGATCGCCGCATTGGCGTCGTTCATGACTTTCGAAGGAATCGAGGTCAGTTTTTCGACGATCGCCACGACAGGGAGATTTTCCCAACGAAGGTTATTGGAATAATCGCAATACCCGGTGGCCGAATTGATCGATCCGGGGCAGCCGATTCCGATCCCTATGATGTCTTTTGGGGCCAAGGCGTTGTCCAAAAGGGTCTTGTTGATCAGTTTCCCCAACTCCAGAAGGGTCTCCTCGCCCTTCTTGCGGGGATCGATGCGAAGCGAAAACCGAACAAGCAGTTGGCCTTTCTCATCCACAATCGCCGATTTGATGGATGTCCCGCCGATGTCGACGCCGATGATTCTCATAATTTCCCCACCTGAGTCAGCACGAATCGGCCGTTGCCTTTTAGGCTCCCTTTTTGGCCGCAGGGAATAAAGAAAGTGTCGCCCTTGCGGTAATCCATCCCCGCGAAAACCCCTTCCCCTGAAACGAAAGTGAGGGAGGCGAAGGATTCTTTTGAGGCTATGATTTCGCTGAAATCCTTAGCCGCGTACGCATAGGTCTGGAAATACTTCGAAGCCCCGATGCACGGACGTTTGAAGACGACGGGCCGATACGGCTCAAAATCCATCACCAAGAGGGCTTTATCAAGATGAAGCTCTCTTGGCTTTCCGTCCTTGCCCAAACGCTTATAGTCATAAAGACGGTAGGTCAAAGTGCTGTTCTGCTGAATCTCAATAAGAGTGATCCCCTTCCCGATCGCGTGGACCGTTCCCGAAGGGATGAAATAAACCTCGCCCGTCTTCACTGGGCAGAAATTAAGGAGACCGACGATCGAGCCGTCGCTGACCGCTTGCCGGACCTCCTCCGCCGAGGTCTTTCTCTTGAAGCCGACGTAAAGCCCCGCGCCTTCCTCCGCCTCGATGACATACCACATTTCGGTTTTGCCATACTGGCGTTCGTGAGACAAGGCGTAATCATCGCTCGGATGAACCTGAACCGATAGGTTGTCGGCGGAATCGATAAGTTTGATTAAGACCGGGAAAAAAGGAAAGCCCGAAGGGACCGGACCCACGTCCGCCGCGGTCGCCACATCCTTCAAATAACGACCCTCGTCCTTGCCGGACGCGATGAGGGATGGGCCGTCCGGATTGAAGGAAAGCTCCCAACATTCGGCGATGGACTCGCTAGGCGAGGCCTTGCCCCAACCCTTCAGTTTCGTGCCGCCCCAAATGTAATCTTTGGTAGCCGGTTTTAGTTTGACGATATCCATTTTTCTTACCTCCTAAGCCTTGGGCTTATCAACGAAACGCTATTTGGAATTCCTCCAGGTTGGAAATGGTTTTCCCCCTCATAAAACCATGGGACAAACATAGATGGAATGGTAAACTATTGGCAAGAATGAAGAAGTCTGATTTTCTAAGCAAACTGATCATCGGCGGGGAAGAGGGGGAGCGTCTTCCTTCTTTTCGAAAAGAGCAGTTTTTGTATGTCGTTCGGGACCATTACGTCTTGGTCTTCCTGTCGGGGTGGCTGCTGTTTTTGTTCGTTCTGCCGGCCTTAGGCTACCAGGTCTACATGAGTTATGAGCTCTCCTTGATACCCGATCCCACCACCTCGGATTTGCTGTCTTGGAGTCTTACCACTTATAGTGTGATGATTCCTCTCGTCGCTTTCGTTTTTCTTGGCTTTTGCGGTAATTTTTGCCTTCTTTCCCAATTCGTTAAAGGCCGCTCCGCCACCTTGGGAACTTTTTTCCGCGGGATTAAGGAGAATTGGGCGCGTTCCCTCTTTTTGGGACTCCTTTGCGGCCTCGTCTTGTTCTTGTCCGTTTTCTCATATATCTATTATGCGAGAAGCATCGATAATCTTCCGCTACGCTATTTCGCCAGCGCCTTCACGCTGTTCATCGGGTTCCTTGTGATCTCTTTCAGCCTCTATGCCTTAGGGGTTCAGGTCCACTATAGGAACCCCTTCGGCGCCTATCTAGGGACTTCGCTTCGGCTTTTCGCCAAGCGGATGCTTCCCGCCTGCGCTATGGGCTTGTTGATTTTGGGGGGCTTCGTAGGCCCGGCCTTTTTAAAGGGGGCTTGGCAGTTTGGCGCCTATCTTGTTGTCTTTTTCCTGTTTATGCCGCTCCTTTGCCTCGGCTATAACGAATATCAGGCCTTCGCGTTCGACAAAGACGTGAATCAAACGCTCTTCCCCGATCATTTTCGGGAAGGGCTCGATCGACGCAAACCTAAAGAATAAACGGCAAGAGGCTCAAGAGGTCTTTTTCAAAGCCGGCGCAAAGGGCTTTCGTTCCGCTGGAAACGATATTGCCGCCATCGACTCCAAGAACGGTGAAACCAGCCAAGCGAATCGAGCAAACGCCCGCCCCGCTATCCTCAATGCCGACGACTTGATCGTGTTCATCGGCTTTGATGCCAAGTCCGACGATGCCGGTTTCGGCATAAAGCCAAGGATGCGGTTTGGGCGACAGTTCGCCAAGCGTCCCGACCTGGCCTTTTTTAAGTTGGGTTCCCGCCGAAATGATGCAGTCGTAGAAATCTCGAGGATCGCCCATATTCAGGTTTTGGAAGGCACCGCAAATTTCGGGCCACGCCTTTTCGAATAAGCCCGAAGTGACGAGACCGATTTTGATGCTGCGCTTTTTTAGAGCCAGCAAAAACTCTTTGAGGCCGGGCGCCGGGACAAAAGCGTTTTTCTTGCCCTGGCCTTTGGCGATGAGATCCATCTCGCGATGGGTATGCTCAAAGTAATAAGAACGGGCTTCATCGAGGCTGGCGCCCGGGGCGTATTTGTTGATGCAATATTGCAAATGCTCCGACACGCTGTGGCCGGAAACGTTCGGCAAATCCTCTTTATTCAAACGGAAGGAAGGATCCTTCAATAGGCTTTGCATCGTCAGTTCAATGATCCAAACCCAAAACTCCTCGCTTTTGACCGAGGTGCCATCGAGATCCATCAGAACATACTTGATCGGTTTCTTTTCGCTAACGGGCGCGATCGGATAATAGGCGCCGATGCCAACGAGGGAAGGAACATAGGCGATTGTGTAATTCGAGTAGCAATGGAACTCCACTTTGCGATCGCCTGTCGCGAAAATGGCGATGACGCCATCTCGCCCTTTTTTGTGCAATCCGTCAAGCGAGACCTCAAGAGGGACGAAGCCGGCCTCAACGGGGAAATCCCCAATGTCAGGAATATGAATCATGTCACTTGACCTTGAGCAGATAGCTCGTGATTTCAGCTGGCCGCAGACTATCGACTATGACGCCCTCATTAAGCGCCATTTCCTTGATCGGCTCTTCATCGAGCTTGACTTTGCTCACCGAGACAAGCGGGAAATTGAAGCGGATGCCGATTTTCTTCGCCTTATGGTCGACGTTCCAAACGCGGTAGATGTAATCTTTCCCATTTTCGGCGAGTTTAAAGGCGCCCGGCATAAAGCACCCATCCTCCGAAGTGATCTCGACGAAGGACTTGACGCAAGGCAACGCTCCTTTATAGGGAACTCCGGAAATCGCTTTTAACGGAACCTTATTCTCATAGGCTTTGACGATGACCTCGCTTGCCCTCGTCGTGCCACAATGCGGATAAAGGGCGAAATCGTATTCCATCTCGCCGATGCAATGCTGACCCGTGTATTTCAGGGTTTCCTCTTCTCTCATTTTCGAATTGGCGGTCATGTAGGCGCGCTGCGTGCGAATCAAAGTGATTTTCAACGTGCGGCGCGCATCGTCCTCGACTTCGTATTCCCTTAAACCGCGGCTCAGGAAAGCGAAACCGTTGGTTCCATCGTTCACGTCAACGAAGTTCTGCATTGGCTGGAACGGGAAATACTGTTCGAAATTGTCTTTATGGTCCTTCCAACGGATGTCGCGGCAGACCACGTCCCAAGACGATTCGACGTAAACGTCATTCGCGTTTTCGAGTTCGGTCGGATAGTTGACCCAAAGCTTATGGTCGCGGCTCGAATTGACGAGTTTCGTATGAACCTTAAGATAAGGGCAGCCCTTTTCCAGCGTCAAAGTCGTTTCGATCGGAAGCGGCTTCATTTCTTTCGATCGGTCGTGGCCATCTAAGGTCGCCTCGGCGGGAATTTGCATGGTTATTCTGATTCGGAAGCTGCCGCGCAAAAGATTGGATTCCATCATGTCGATCTGAGCGTGAGCCCCAATGGAAGTGATGGTGTAGTTGCTTGCGGTCCCCACGGAAACGTGGGCGCTGCCTACTTCGCCCTGGTCCGTGTAATAACCGACATGCTTCATCAAACGGCCGTTTTGCTTATTCAGAATATCGAAACTGCCGTTCTCCTTAATGCGGACCCGAAGGAACTCGTTTTCCAAAACGCCATCGCCACGGGCGATAAGCTTCCGGTTATCCATCAGTTGAGGCTCGAAGGCGAGGACCGGTTCTCTCGGACGCAAGGCCAAAGTGCGATAGCCGCAGGCCGGGATATCCGTCTCGACCAAAACACGCTTGCGAGAAGCGTCAAACTTAATCGATTTGGTATCGAGCTGGCGCTCAACGCCTATCGAAACGTCATCGCGGGCCAATTCGGCGGACGGGACCACGTGTCCTTCATCATCGACAATATCGTAGAACTCGCCTAAATCCGCGGCACCGCCGATGCCGTTGTCGCTGGCGACGACTTTGCCTTTCGGAGTGTCGATGACAAGTTCGATGACTTCGTTACGCTTGAATGGCAACGTATTGAAAATAACGACCGGATAATCGTCCTTAAGGAACTTGGTTTGAGTGTCGATGTCGCCATATAGGGCCACGCAACTTCGATTGGTGACTTCCTCCGCTACGGTCTTGGCCAAGGAGAAATTGTACATCATGTCTTTATGGGCTTGGTCCACCGCCGCGCCGCAAATGGAGTCGTGAGCGTGATTCTTCAGCAACGCCTTCCAGGCCCTTTCGAAATTCGAGGCCGGATATTCCTTGCCATAGAAACTGGCGATCGAGGCTAGCGGCTCCGCCAAATCGATTAAATCCGTCTCGCAAACCTCATTGGCGAGCTTGATGTTGATCCGGGACGAATGGGTCGCGCCGAGCAGGCCGTTGAAGTTGTTGTACTCCATCGTGGTGAAACGAAGCTCGCCCGAATAATCGGCGCATTGATACTTGCCATCGTCGGCCAAGTGAGTGATAGTCGCCATATAGTCGTCAAAAGTCGTCTGCTTGATGACGTATTTCCCCGGATAGATCTTGTTCATGTCATCGATCAGCTCGCCTAATTTCCAATAAGGTTCATCGTTGTCTTCGATGTTCATGGCCAAGATATTATCCCCGATGGCGTAGGGTTCGGCCTGGTTGATCAAAGCGTCTAAGGCGCCTTTCATATTGGCTTGGCTATGAATGTAGTCACCGTCTTCTTGCAAAACCGTGAACGCCTTTTCGTAGGATTGGGTATCCGCCATGTGAACCGGAACCTGGCGTTTATCAAACGTGTAGGAAAGATCTTTGTCGCCCTTGCCGAGAACCGCTCTGCCATGAACGTAGAAATACCAGTTGGTGCGGGTTACCTCGTCAAAGGTCCTTAATACTTTTATCTGACTGTCATCGGGGGCCTTCCAATTAAACAGCGGCGTAAGGATATGCTTATTGGTGCCACGGTAAAAAATAGCGTTGGGGATGTCAAAGCCCTCATAGAGCTGAGGCAACTGGCTCGGCTGGCCATAGCTTGTCGCCGTATACCCACTGCGCATCGCTCCGCCCAAAGGAGCCGCCATCTTGTGGCCCATCTGAATATTGCGGATCAATGACTCCGGAGCAACGGTGTTGAGTTCCGGCAAGGTGTACCAATTCACGACGAAGAGTTTTTTCGCTTTGATGAGTTTTTCGATTCTCTCCCGATTTTCGGGGCGGACGGCCAAGTAATCCTCAATAACGACCAGGCCGCCATCGATGATGAAAGATTGGTAGCTCTTATCCTCTTCCAAAACCTTGATGATGTAATCCATCAAGTCCATCAACCGCAATTTGCTTTGTTCAGCCGTATGGCGCCACTCCCGGTCCCAATGCGTTCCGCTAATTAAATGAATGGTTTTCATTTTGATCCTCTAAGGGAAAAATGTTTTTCCCGTTTCTCCGTTTTATAGATTATCGCCCTTGGTATTTTTTGTAAATAGGAAACCGGTTCGCGTTGATTATGTTTTAGGACTCTTTTATAATATTTTTATGAAACGAATAACCCCCATTTTGGAGACGTCCTCCCTTTCCGAAAGCGAATTGGCCTTAGCGGTTTCTTTGCAAGGCCTTCTCGCGCAAAAAGGGAAAACATTTCTTCTCGATTGCGACCACTATAAGCGCTTCGTTGATAAGAGCCTGTTTTCCGTTCGTCCCGTTTTTTTGAATTCCCTTATCGCGGAAAACAAAGAGTCGATCCCCGGCTACGTTTTGTTTGATTTCGCGAAATGCGACGGCTCTCTTAACGCCGCCAATATGCTAAGCAGCGCCAAAGGGTATCTTGCCGTTCCTTCCGAATGCGAACCCTTGGTGTCTAATCTTTTTCCTTGCGTGCGCGACCTCCGCAAAGAGGATCCCGCTACCATACAGGAAACCATATTCGACGAATGCCTTCCTTTATTTAGAAAGGACGGCCTGATCCATCAGGTCGAACGCAACGACGACCATAAAACCTATCTCCGGGATTATGGCATCCGAAACCATTGGGCGATCGTTTACTGCGACGAAAGCGAAAAAGGCCGGAAGTTTTTAGGCCATGTTCTTTCATCGCTCAATCCGGGAATCGCAATTTACGGTTGGACGACAGACGAAGTCTCTTTTATCGAATTCATCAGTCATTATGGCGATTATGTCGTCCCTTCCGATTGGAGCTCAAACCGCTCTTTCTTCGCTTCCGATCAGGAAACGACAGTCAAATTCTCCCCCAGACACGTGAAGATCCTACCTAATAAGCATTACATCGCGATCGAGGTCTCCGACGGGGACAACACCCAATGGCTCGAGCGTGATTTCCCTTTCGAAGGCTATTACGGCAAACGAACGGAAGCCAGCCATGATTACCCACTGGCTTTTACGATCGCGCCTTCTTTGACCTATCTCATTCCGGCGGCGCTTCGTTATATCTATTCCCAGGCAAGAAATGAGACCTTCGCCGCGGGCGTCAGTGGCGCCGGCTATATGAACCCTTGCGCCTTCCCGGAGAAAGATCTGCCGGCTTTCGTCGATAAAACCGCCCGGATGATGAAGGAAGCCAGCCTCAGCATCGTAACGCTCCTCGAGAATAAGAATCATATGAATGATGAGACGGTCGCCCGAGTGATCAACGAATATGCAAAACGCCCTGAAATTGAAGGCGGCGTCTGGGAAGTCGATCCCGTTTGCTATAAAGGGAACAATGGGAAAATCTATTTTTCCGATAACCGCAAACCCTTCGTCAGCGTCCGTTATTCTTTGTGGTCGCCCACCGGAAGCAAAACAGCCGATCGATCCTGGATCGACAAAATCGCCGATAAAATCAACAAACTCCCAATCGCCCCCAAGGAAGAAGAGGGATATAGTATTATTAATGTTCACCCGTGGTCGACGAGCAACGATGACATCGACTATTTGGTCAATAGGCTCAGCGCCAAAAACCAGATCCTGCCTTTGGAAGACTTCATCAATCTCGTCAAAAAGAATTTAGGAGGACGCTGAAGATGACAACAATAAACGATATCGCGAAGGCGACCGGCATAGCCAAATCAACCGTTTCCAACGTATTTAGCGGCAAGAAATTCGTTTCCGCAAAAATTCGGGAAAAAGTCCTGGCCGCCGCTGAGAAAATGGAGTATACGCCAAACTTCTACGCCCGGGTCCTTAGCCACAAAAACGAATCCAATATCTTGGGTCTGTTTCTTGAAAACAATGAGGCCGATGGCGGGTTTCAGCCTTACTACGATACCTTGATTCGCTCCTTGACGATTGAATCGGCCAAACATGGTTTTTCTTTGCTGATTTACTTCGGCTTATCTAATCAGGACATGGCCTGTGACTTAAAGCCCGGCCGTTCGCCAATCGACGCGGCGATTTTGGTTTCGCCATCCATGGAGGACGAACGGTTGAGCAAAATCAGTTCTTCGTTAATCCCCTTTGTCGTTATAGGAAACGCCAAAGGTCTGTTCGGGGGCAAAGAAGGCAACTCAATCGATACCGACAACGTCGGCTTGGTGCGCCGCATCGTTTCCGAGATGAAAAAACAGGGTTGCAAGAAAATCGCGATGATCAACTCCAACCAAACCCTTACCATCACCAGCGATCGTGACAAAGGCTTCAATGAAGCCATGAGCCAAGACCCCAAAGCAAAAGGCGATATTTTCTACAGTGCCCACAGCACGAAAGAAGATGGCTATTATTATGCCTCAAAAACCCTGAAGAGCGGAACGGACGCCATCCTTTGCGCCAATGGGTTCATCGCTTCCGGCGTTTACGAAGCGATCGGAGACTTGAATCTGAAAATCGGAACCGACGTCAAAGTCTTTTCTCTAGGCTACAGCCATAGCAACGACCTTTCTTTCAGCCCTTCGCTTTCTTTTGCGGCTCAGGATTATGAAGAGTTCGCGAAACAGGCCGTGAATCTCATCGTTGACGATATAGCGAATAAATCGGCCCCCAAATCCGTCATCATTTCCTCGAAAATCCATTACAACGATTCTTTTGGCGAGCAAAAATAGTTCGCTTCTTGGATAATCCCGTTATCGAAAACAAACAAAAATTCGCGCAAACTGGACTATTGCAAAAACCGTTTTTCTACACTAATATAAAAAGGCTTGAAGCAAGCGCTTACACCATTTGCTCTTGCAGTAAAAGGAAAATCGGTTTTCTTTTGAGGACAATCACATGAAAAATCATTCGCATTTCGCTTCGCGCTGGGTTTGGGCCGCCTCCGTCTTGCTCGCTTTAACCCTCACCGGTTGTGATTTCGGCCAAAACAATTCCGCCGCCTCCGAGGACATGCAGTCCTCCTTCGCTAACGACACGACCGCCAAGATTACCATGTGGTATCCTTCCGGAGCCGAATATAACGACGCTTTGAATAATGCGATTTCCCGGTTCCAGCAAACATACCCTAACGTCACTTTCAAGATTGTCAAAAAAGCCGGTTTGGATATTTATCAAAGCTACCTCATCGCCCTCAACGATGACAATTCGCGCCCGGATTTGGCCATTGTCGACCATGTCTACATTCCTAACCTCGCTTTCGAGGATCAGGTTGCCAACATCGGCGAACTTAGCGCCGGGGACGGCGTGGAATCCAACTTCCCTTCTACCCTATATTCCGCCAATTCCTATAACGGGTCCGCCTATGGGCTCCCTTTAAGCGCCAACACGGTTGTCCTAATGGGAAACATGGACATCCTGAACGCCGCCGGTATCTCCACGATGCCAAAAACCTATTCGGAGCTTCTTGCCGATTGTCAGGCAATCAAAGAAAAGACCAGCTACACCCCGTTTGCCCAGCCAATCAACCAAACCTTCTGCGCCATGGGCTTCTCTTCCTACGTCGCGAGGGAAAAAGGCCAAATGGTCAGCGATGACTATAAGACGGTTCAGCTTGACTCCCCCAACGTGAAAAAAGCGGTGAACGACTGGGTCGGCCTCTCCAAATACGCCTCGCAAAACGAATACGAAGAAGGCAAATTCTATGGTGGCGGCGTCGGCTTTATCGAAATGGGCTCCTGGAACTTAGCCAAGGTCTCGCAAGGCGAAACTTCCTTTAAACTCGGCTTAAGCGAAATGGTCACCATCGACTCCGAAACACCGAACTATTCAGGCCTTGGCCTTTATTCGATGGTCATCGCCAAAAAGAGCGCCGTTAAGCAAGCGGCCTATCGTTTCTCGAAGTTCCTAGCCACGGATAAAACCTTTCAAATGGCTTTCGCCAAGGTCAAGGCCTTGCTTCCGGTCACCAACGACGCTTTGGCGGACGATTATTATGCCAAGGACCAATACCTTTCGTGTTTTGCCACTCAACTAACCAAAGTCGCCCCTCGTCCGGGCACGCCGGTTTGGTCGACCTTAGAGCAACAGATCGTCAACATGCTTTACGGCGCCGTCACCGCCAGCGATAGCGCGGGCGTTGACGCCGCGATCGAATCCGCTCAAAAAAAGTCCCAAGAGGCCACAAACCGTAAGTTTAACGGATAAGTTATGAATGAAAACGCTCTCGCCCGATCACCGCAAAAAAGAAAGAAAAGCAAGTGGTTCACCCACGAAGCGATAACCGCTTATCTTTGGCTTCTTTTCCCGATATTCTGGTGGGGCGTTTTCTTCCTGTTCGCTTTTGTCCGCGGCGTGGTTTTCTCCTTCACCGACCTAACCATCAGCATTTCCAAGATCTCAAAGTTCACTTTTGAGCAATATAACCGCCTGTTCGCGGACGAGGTCTTTTGGACCGCGTTGCGCAACACGATCATTTGGACCTTGGTGATGACGGTTCTCAATAACGGTTTGGGCCTTTTCGTCGCCTATTTGATCTCCCGAATCCACCATGGCCAAAAAGTGTGGCTGACGCTTCTATTTTGGCCGACGCTCGTTTCGGCTGTCGTTTCCAGCCAAATCACCACCTTGATTTTCGACCCTTCCGATACCGGCATCATGAACCAAATCATCATGGCTTTCGGCGGAACGCCGCTGGCTTGGTACAACGATCCCAACCTTTCGCTGTTTACCTTAATGATCATCCCGGCTTTGCTCGGTTTCTCGAGCCAGATGCTGATTTACTATGTCGCGATCGAAGGAATCCCCAAGAGTTATGTGGAAGCCGCCATAATGGACGGTGCCTCGACTTGGCAGATCTTCAAGCACATCTACGTTCCCTCAATCAACGGCGCCATTCTTTACAACTGCCTTTTGTCCATCATCGGGGGCCTTCAGGTCATCGGCCCGATGCAGTTGATCACCAACGGCGGTCCTTTGGACAGTTCCATGTCGATCACGCTGTACATGTACAACTCGCTTATAGGCGGGGAGAACGGCTATGCCTGCGCCATCGCGGTTGTGACATTGGTCCTCATTGTTTTGTTATCGGCTCTTCAGATTTGGATGCAGCATCGGGCTTCCCACTCGGAAAAGGCTTTATGATCAAGAAAAAGCACTTTTCAGTCCCTATCGAGGAGAAAAACGACCGACACCTCCCTCACGTGATTTTAAAGGTCCTGATCGTTCTCGTTCTTTCGGTTTTAGCTTTATTGCAATTGTTCCCGTTCTATCTCGAATTCATCCAATCGGTTCAGCCGATCGAAGGATTCACTCCGGTTGACGGCAAGGTCTATTTTTGGCCGGTCTCGTGGAACTGGTCCAACTATGTCACCGCCATTCAAGAAGGCGATTTGCTAATCGGGTTAAGGAACACCCTCATCGTTTCTTGCTCGTTTACCATCCTCAGCGCCGTGATCATTTTGGTCGTCGGCTACGTTTTGTCCAAAAAGAAATTCAAGGGTCGCAACATCATCACCATCGCCCTTCTCATCACGATGATGGTGCCGGGCCAACTCCTCATGATCACCAACTACCAACTCGTTTCCTCCCTTCATTGGACCTCGACCTTCGCCGCTCTGATTTTGCCTGGCATTGTTAACGTTACGGGCATTTTCCTCGTCAAAGCCTTCATGGATTCCGTCCCTAACGAGGTTTTGGAAGCGGCCAAGATCGACGGGGCGGGCGAAGTCAGAACCTTATTTCAAATCGTCATGCCGATGTGCTTGCCGGTCCTTGCCACTTACTTCATCATGACTTTTATCGCCCAATGGAACGATTATCTTTGGCCGATGTTAGTCACCGGCAACGAAGATCTCTATACGATTCAATTGAAACTAGTCTTTTTCGGCGAAGGCGGAGGAGGCGGGTGGCGCGAGGCGTTTTTGAAGTCAGCAGCTCTGATTTCGACTTTGCTTCCGGTCATCGTCGTTTATGCCGTCTGCCAAAAGAAACTAATTGGAGGTTTGAACATCTCCGGAATTAAATGAAAGGACTTCCTATGCGAAATAATTGGCTTAGAAAGACGATGGGTCTGCTTCTAAGCGTCGCTGTCTTAAGCGGATGCAATCCGGCTTCAAGCAACGAGACGAATACCCAGGAAAGCGGGAGCGTTCCCCCTTCTTCCTCCAGCACTCAAGCGAACCCGCCGATCCAATCGGGCGTCTATTGGCGCTCGCCGGGCATTGCCGACACGGTCTATGCGATTTCGTCAACCAATATGTCTGGTGACGAGATGTCCATGATCACCAGCGTTCAAGGCATCCTAGCCCAAAAACTATCCAGGGTCTACGTTTACGACGGCACGGCCGATTCGAAGTATTGGCTGAGCCAGTTGCAGTCGAAGAAAGGTTTCCAGGTTAAAGAGTACACGGACGCATTCGCTCTTTTGAACGACGTGAAAACCTATCTCCCCAGCAAAAAATTCGTCACTTACAAGTCGGTGGCCACGAGCGGCGACAACTATAATCTTTCCATCGATCACGCGGCGACGGTCAGCGGGGTCGAGGGATGGATCATGGTCGATTCCTCGCTCGTGTCCAAAGCCATCGGCGCCGGCTTCGCCCCCGGCATCGACGTCAGCGATTACTCCACCCGCCAAATCTTCGAGAAGTATAAGTCACGGCTCAACAACCAATTGCTCCTCAACCAAAATCCGCAAAAAGCGATGCTGCGCGACTATTCGATTGCGGCCAAAGCCTTCTGCGGCTATATGGATTACATTACCGACGATTCGACTATCAGAACGGAAATCGGGCAATGGGCGGCCAAAAACGCCCCTATTATCGGCTGGACCGAGAACGAGGTCAATTTCGTCTCCGTCAACTCGACTTTGTCCCTTGTGACCCTGGCGGCGGACTGGGCGATTTCGCTCAGCTTCCTTTCCGGTTACTCGCCCGCCGCGACGCTTTCGTTCCCGAACTATCAGAAACGGAAAATAACGGCCACGAAAGGCAAGCATTACCTCGCGATCGTGATGAGCGACGGCGACAACGTTCAGTGGCTTGAGCGCACCTTCATGGACGACACGAGATGGTATGGCTCCCCTCGCCGAGGCTCGTTCCCGATGACCTGGACCATTTCCCCCGCCCTCGCCGATTTGGCTCCTAACGTCATGGAGACGATCTATTCCCGCGGCACCGCCAACGACGACTTCATGGCCGGGCCTTCGGGGGTAGGCTACATAAACCCTTCGGAGTACACCGAATCGTCTTTGCCGGACTACGCGGGGAAAACCGCCGGTTACATGGCTCGGAGCGGCTTGAGCAGCGTCAATTTGATCGATTCGTTCGTTAACCAGGATTGCCTTTCCTATTTCGCCTCCCAAGATCAGATCAAAGGCGGCGTTTGGTCGCTCGGCGATTATTATCTCGAAGGCAAAGGCGGCGTCTACTGGTCCAACGACAAGCCGTTTGTCGCCGTGAGGGACACCCTTTGGCGCGATGGCAATTACAGCCATAACAAATACTATGGTTTCACCGAGCGGGTGGCGCAGCGCATCAACAACTACAAGACGGACCCGAGCGACATTTCGGGTTACACCGTTTTGCTGACGCACGCTTGGAGCATCGGAACGATGGAGTACATCAATCGCTTCACGCGCCAACTCGATGACCACGTTGAGCTCGTCAGCGTCGACGAGTTGCTCGATCTCGTCAAAGAGAACGTCCCTCACAAAGACGAAGAGCAGGCGCCTGACATCGCGCCGAACGACATCGACCCGCTTTGCGCGATCGATTCGCGGGCTTTCTATTGGAAGGACGTGAAAGACTATCCGCTCGCCACGGAACGCGAGTTTGAATTCTCGAGCGCGGACGATTTGGGCGGCTGGTCGCTTAATTGCGGCGGGCTCGAATACGACAAATGCTCTTGGAACAGCTGGTCCGCTTCCGGAAAAGGGTCCATCCTGCTCGATGGGTCCGACCTCAACGATAAGATGGACGCCATCCCGAATTCCTACATGTACAACATGTTCCAACTGGGAAGCGATGAGAGCAAACTCGAAATCCTTTGCAAAGGCGGCAACAACGCGGATACGTTTTTCCGCGTTCACGTCTACTACGAGGACGCTTCCTTGGCTGAAGGCTACGGCGAAGACATTCTTAAGGACGGCTACGGAGACGGAGCGACGTTCGACGATTACGGCTACTACGAACGCGCCGACGGCTCCAACCTCACCACTTACGATTTCTCGTTGAGCAAATACGCCGGAAAGAAAACCCTCATCTCCCTTGAGCAGGACGATGACGGCGATGGCTCTGGCGAGCAGATCTTCATCGATTACGTTCATATCTCTTAATTTAGAAAGGATTGTTTATGAAACATCTAGCAAAACCTATCGCTTTGATTCTCTCGGCTCTCGCCTTGGCGGCGTGCGGCGATACGACTTCCTCGCTTGCCCCGACCTCCGCAAGCGGGGGAGCCTCTTCTTCAACGACGGCATCGGCAACCACCAGTTCGGCTTCGGCGAAAACCGCCCTGGAAGCCGCGACCGTTTCCCTATCGCACTACACCGCAAACTGGTCCGCGGTCGCCCACGCCGATGGCTACAAAATCTATTTGAATTCCGCCCTATTGAGGACCAGTTCCGATCTTAGTTACGACTTCGACACCACGATTTCGACAAAGCAGACGCTTTACGTCGTGGCAAGCGACAGCACAGGGGCTTATCTTGATAGCCCCTCCTCTAACTCCGTCGACTTCACCGCGCCTTCTTCCTTGGAAGCGCCGCTCATCAGCTTCGATTCCGCTTCGAAGACCGTCAGTTGGTCGGCGGTGAGCAACGCCCTGACCTACATGGTGTTCGAAAACGGGTCCTTCATGGTCGAGACCGATAAGCTCACCTATACGGTAACCGATACCAACGTCGGCGCTTACTCCATAACCGTCAACGCCAAATACGGCGATTTGATGTCGGAGTACAGCAACGCCGTCGTTTACAAAATCTTGCCGGAAACCATTGCGACGGCGGTTAAGTGGGATCGGGCGGGCTTGTATGGCGATGACTGGACTCGGAGCGGCAGCTTCGACGAGGGGGTTGGCGAAGGCTGCGACATGCAGGCCGGAGCCAGCATGCTCATGGCCCACGCCATCACCGCCGATTGCCAATATCTCCGCGTGTCGATGCGGGTCTTCCACCGCGATGGGGAAACCTATCCGAAGTTTTACGTTTACGTCGACGGCGTGCTAACCAGAGCGATCGGCAACGCGAACGATTATGTCACCACCGACCTCGATGCCGGAGCCACCTTCGACTACGACCTGACCTCAAAAGTCGGGGAAACCGTCATCGTCGAGTTCAAGGAAACGGCCTCAACCCACACTTGCATCACCGGCGTATCGATGGTGAAGGCCCTAGGCGCCTCCCTTTCCTCGAAGACCTCTTGGAGCCGGAGCGAATTCTACGATGAGTGGTTCTGCGAAGGAACCTTCAATACCGGCGTCGGCGAAGGCGTCGACTTTTCCGGAAGCGGCGCCGCCAGCATCGTTTTGAACATCACCGAAAACACCAAGTTCCTCAATGTTGGCATCCGTCAGTTTGAGAACCAGGATACCGATAAGGCCCATTTGGCCCTCTACGCCGACGGAAGTCTCGTCAAAACCGCCGATGACGACGATTACGCCGTGTCCAGCCTTGACGGATCCACGATGGTTTATGCCTGGGACCTCAGCGAGTACATAGGCCAGAACGTGACCTTCAAATTGGCTTCGCTCGCTCCAAGCGTCAACCACTGCGTCGGAACGAGCTTTGCCTTAAGCGCCGCCTCCGAGTCAACCGTCCCGGGCAGCGGCATGGTTCTAGCCAGCGCCACCGCTTGGAACGGCAGCCAGATCTCTTCGGACGAAGCCTGGGTGAAATCAAGCGGCGCCGTCCTTCGCAACGAGGGTTTCGATTTAGCCCATGGCGAAAGCGCGACGATTAAAATCGCCATCGCTTCCTCAAGCCGCTATCTCAACGTCAAGTCGAGGATGTACGCCGGTCAGGATAGCGGGGCTTCCTTGCTTCAAGTCAAAGTGAACGGCGTCGCCATAAAAGCGGTCAACAGCGATTTCGACACTTTCCCGGTGCCGGTTTCCGATAGCGAGTTCGTCTACGCTTACGATCTGTCCGCCTTCACCGAACTGAAGCCGGTCATAACCATTCTTAACGCTTCAAACTCGGCCAACCACATGGTCTTGACCAACGTTGAATTCGGCGCGGCCGACGCCCATACCGCCGCCGACAACTACAATGTCGCGGTCACGGATTTCGATCGTTCCTTCCTTTATTCCAAGTGGACGATTTCTGGTAGCAACACCGGCGTCGGCGAAGGCGTCGACCTCCAAGGCGCCGGCACGATGAGCTACCAATACGCCGTGGACGCGACCACCAAGCTCGTGAACGTGAAGACCCGTGTCTTCAACGGACAGGATAACGACAACGCCTCCTTCGTCTTCAAGGTTGGGGACTCCATCGTCAAAGCCATCGGTAGCAGCGTCGATTCCTGCGTCTTGCCGATGGACACCGACGACTCGACCTGGTGGACCTTCGATCTCTCTTCTTACGTTGGAAAACAAGTGACTATTTCCATCGCCTCGAACAACGGCAAGGTCAACCACATGGTCGTCGAGCACGTGACGTTGAACGCCACGGACGCCCACACGAACAAGGCATTGACCGCCTTCTATCCGAACGCCATCAACACGTATTGGACCGTTACGGACGCCAACACCATCAACGAAGGCGTCGACCTCGCGGCGTCTGGTTCCGCCAGTTACGTCTATGATGTCGGCGCGACCACGAAAATCCTGAAAATCAACGCCCGCGTTTTCAAGGGGCAGGAAACCGTCCAGCCCCAACTTGAGGTTATGGTCGGCGCGACCATCGTCAAAGCCGATGGCTTATCCACCGATGCCGCCTCCCTTGCCATCGACACCGACAGCACTCAGACTTTCCAATATGATTTGAGCGCTTACCTTGGGCAAAGCGTCGACGTCAAGATCCTTTCCGTCCAAGGGCTCAACAACCACTTGGTCTTGCAAAGCGTCTATCTAGGCTCGACTATCGCTTAATCGACGCGAATAAGGAAGGGCGGCCGAATCGGCCGCCCTTTTCGCTTGCCGGCTTTCCCTTCTAGCGACTGAGCGAAAAAGACCCGCATCGAGTCCGTCTTTGACGAGCGTTAAGGCAAAGAGCCAGCAACCCTAAAACGTCTATGGTTTTCTGTCCGCGCCGAAAGAACCGCCAAACGTCAATTTGCTTTTGATAACCAAGTGGCTTCTCGTTCGCTCATGGTCGACCATCGCGATGAGGATTTTCGCCGCGGCCTCGCCAAGTTTGGCGTAATTCTGCGAGGCATATGAGAGCGAGGGGCGGAACGCTTTCTCGTTTTTCGAGGCGGGGCCCAAGGAAAAGACGGCGATATCCTTGCCGACTTTCCTCCCGCTTTCCTTGATCGCCCGATAGGCCCCCCTCGCGCAATCCGGGGTGGCGCATATAATGGCGGTGGCCCCGCTTCGGATGGCTTTTTTGCCAACTTCGTATCCCTCGGCGGCGTCGGCGGTCTTCAGGGGGTAAGCCAGCCCCTCGCTTTTGCCTAGGGCTTGGCAAAAAGCCTGACGTTGCATCCGCCCCAAAGTCATGGACTCCGTCACGTGGAGAAAAGCGATCTTGCGGTGACCCATCTCTTCCATAAGCCTCGCAACGGCCGTGACGAGACCCTCGTTATCAACGTCGACGTATTTCAGACGGCGCGGGACGGCGAACATCGGTTTGCCGATGGTCACGCACGGTAACTCGTCCTTTTTCAATTGCTTGATTCGGTCGTCGTCGAACGTCGGGTTGACAAGGATGGCGCCGGCGATGGGCGTTGATTTGGCCTTCAGGCATTTCAGGAACTCGTCGTTGCTCAAACCGATGAAAACGAGGACTTTCTTTTTCCTTTGGCTGGCCACGCGTAGCACCGCCCCCACCAGCGTGTCGAAATAATTGAGGTAGACGTTGTGGTTGGACTCCAAAAACAGGCCGATGATGCTGTCGTCCCTTTTGCCAGAGAGGCCCATCGCGTAGAAGCCCGGCGTATAATCGAGTTTCTTGGCGATTCTTAGGACTTTGGCCTTAAGCTCAGGCGAAACGAAAGCGCGGGAGGAAAAGACGTTGGATATCGTGCTTTTGGTGACGCCGGCCGCTTTGGCGACGTCGTTGATGGAAGCGTTCTTTTTCCTCATATCAGGCCAGAATAAGGCAAGAGCCCCCTCGGCAAGCGGAGAAGATTGCGTAGCTTCCTTCCTGACGGCTAGACAAAACGCTCATGGAGCCGTATTCGTCGAAGAAAACGACGGAGCATTTCTCGTTGGTCCGCGTCAAAACGCGAACCCCAACGCCCGTGGCGAACTCATAGTCGGCGCCCTGATCGACGAACTGCAGATCGAACGCGTCGATAATCGCCTTGTCAGGAAGCAAGGAAAGGGCCGCTTGCCGTTGCTCCTCGCTCAGCGTGCTTGTCTTCCGGAAGGCCTTGACCGCCAAAGCTTCTTCGTAAGAATAAACGCAATCCAAACCCGTTCCCTTGACGATCGTTTCCTCGTCGTAGAGGTCCTTGATGCCGTCGCCGTCGGTGTCCGGCATGGCGTAATCCGGATCGAAGTCGTATCCGAGGGAGAAAAGCCCATACTCGCTTTCCTCGTAAAGGCTGCCCGCCGAGGAAACGAAATCGATGGTTATCTCCCCTTTCCCGCGGGTAAAGGAGGCAGGGATGATGAAATCGTCATAGCGGGCGATGCTTTCCTCGCCTCTCGGGTATTTGTTCATCCAAACGTTGACGAACGACCCATCGCAGTAGACCTCGGCCTTTTGGTCGACGTCCCGCAGATCATAAAGCCGGCGAATCAAAATGCCGTCGTTGTTCGCGGGTATTCGAACGCGCAACTCGCTTGTCCCATTTAGCGTCCTCATGGGGCTATAGAGGCCCGTGCCGATGGCGTTGCCCTCCAGACGGCCTTCGATGTCTCCTTCAGTCGCGGTTCCTTCAACCACGACGCAATCGGGGTCCTCTCCGTTCGCAGAATACGTGCCCAGAGAATGGAGGGCGCTCTTTGAACTAGAGTAATAGAGGGCGGCGATGCAATAATGCTCGCCCGCGGTGTCATTGCTGGGCCCGTGCTCGATGGTCGCCTCAATCCCATCCCTGAAAATGACCTGATCGGTGAGGAAACTCCGATAGGCGGAAATTCGGGCTTGGCCGCTCTCGGGATAGTCCCTCCACGTCATGCCAACGGTTCCTTGGCTGAATTTCCCGTCGACGAAATACCACGCGCTTTTGAAAATGTCCTCCGTTCCGGTGCCGTTGCAGACGGGGCTCGGATTCCCGTCGACGTTAATGATTTCGTCGCCTTCCAAAAACGCGAAGGAGGAGGGACCGGCGCAATTATACTGCAGTCCGACGAGTTTCCCCGATCCCGTGGCCGTAAGCCAAGGCAAGGGGGTTCCATAGGCCGAGATCCCTTGATGAATCTGGGATTTCAAAGTCAAAATCGGGCCGTCGTCCTCGCCTAATCCCGCATACGCGTAGGCGAAGGCGCAGTTCAACGGCCCATCCGCGCCCGCCTCTCGAACAAGGGTGATGCGAATGCCGTCTTCATAAGGCAAAGGCAGATAGAAGTAGCCTAAGCCATTCTCATCCATGCCTTGGGCGTAACCGTTGACCGCGGAGAAGCCATAGACGCCCATGTTGAAGAGAACGGAGAGGGGAAGGCATATGTCCGGGACGTCGCTGCCCGACGTGTAGACGGAAAGAACGCTGTCGAGGACGAGAGAGTCGTAATCGCAGGCGCTCTGCATTTTTTCGTAAGCCTCTTCCCAGGCATCGCTCAGCGAGTTGACGCCATTGACCTTCACTGACGCGAAGGAAAAAACGCCATCAAGGGCATGACTCGCCCCATCCGCGACGGAGAGGCAGTCCACCAGGGTTCCGTTTTCATATCCCCTCAAAGAGGCGATGTTGTTGCTTCCGGCTATCGGCACAAAAGAGACGACGACGCTGGTTTTCCCGCTGACATAGCCTAAAGGCAGGGTAAACGAGGTCTCCCCAACTTTGTCGCTGCCATCATAGAAAGCGTTCCATGCGCCGACTTTTTTCCCATCCACCCAAACGTTGACGCTGGTGTCGTCTTTCGAGGCGGCTTGCCGAACCAATCTGACTTCGCTCGTCCCCGTCACGGAAAGACGCATCGAGACAACGTTCGAATAATAGCCCGTTTGCTCTTGGGGAAGCGTATCGATCGTCTGAAACGGATAAGAGGAAAGATCCGCGGTGTAGGCGGGATCGGCCAGTGTCGCGTTGACGGAACCGCTGCCGTTTTGCGAAACCACCGCGAAATCATGGTTGCTTTCGCTGGAGCCGTTCAATATGTCGAGGTAATCGGTGCAAATGCTGCCGCCAGGGACGATGCTGTACATCCAAACGTCAAAGAAGGGAAGGTCGATTCCTAAAACGGAAACGCATTCCAGCTTAATCGCGACTTGGCTTTTCCCTTCCGTGAAGGAACTAGGGATTTTCGCCACCAAATCAAGGATGCGGCAATCCGAGTTCGCCGCGCCGGAATCCACCTCTGTCACGAATTGGTCGTCGCAATAGACGCCCACCACCTGATTGGGCCAGATGGCGTCGACCCGGTATTTCAGGTAGCAACCCTCGTTGTCGGGCCTGAGGTCCATGCGGAAGGATAAGTTCCCGCCCGCTTTTATGAAGCGCCCGTCGGCGGCGATAGACGCGGGTCTGACTTTGGCGTCGGCGATGCCCTCGACGTTCAAAGTGAAACCCTGAATGAGGCCGTCCCCCTCTTTTTGGAGCAGGGTGGCCCCTTCCCCCGGGTTCAGCGATATCTTGCCATCGTCGACGATAGCGCCGTCGCAACGCTCCGCCAAGTCACGAGACGGGGAAAAATACTCCGGGACGAGGAGCCCCTCGCTCATGGAAGTGGGGTGGACTTTGGCGTCGCTTGGCAGCAAAACGTAATCGATATTGTAGTAATTGAGGTATTCGGCGGTGATTTTCAGGGATTTTTGGAAGACGAGCGGGACGTAGAAATAGCATCCGCCCCCGTAATCGCCCCCAATGCCGACATAGGGCTTCACGAAGGGGCAAACCTTGCCGCCGAACAAATCCTCGTGCTTGGCGCTGAACAAAAGCTCTCCGTCCAAGTAAAAATGAAAGACTTCCTTCGCCGTGTCATCGGCATATCCCTCGGCCCAGAAACTCGTCATGACGCCGGGCCCGTTGACATCAAGCATCGTCGTGGTCGCCGCGATGCCTTCCTGTTTATCGAAATAGAAGCCATCGAGGTTCCCACCGTCCAAATCGTAGCTTGAGGCATGGTAATACTGATAGCCGTTCAGCGAAGAATAGAGGCTCCTCAGACTGAAGATGTCGCTGGCGGAGAGACCGTTTTCCATTTCGCTCGGAATCGGGGTGGACGCGACCTGCTCGTTGCGGGCCGCCTGTTCGATTCTAGAGGTACCTTCCGCCGAAGTCGCATCGGCGCTTCTAGGGCAACGCATTCCCGAAAAAAGAGGGATCGCCAAGGCCAGAACCGCCATCAAACGCATTTTTTTCATAAGGAAGCCTCCGCGACGGCGATCGAATCGATGAAGCATATCTCCCCGACTCCGGTTCCGTGATCGGTTTGCTCGAAGACGAGCCTTATCTTCTGCCCCGAGAAGGACGAAAGGTCGAAGCTCATAAGATTCCACGGCTCCCCGCTCACCAAAAGCCATCCCGAGTTCTCATCCGAGCTGACGTTGAAGGAAGCCCCCGCCTCATTCTCGGCCCTCACGCGATAATACGTTGCGTTGGTCGGGCCGCCGGAACGAATCGAGAAAGTCAAGGTCTCTTGGCAAGAGGCGGCCAAAGAATACCACTTACTCCAGGAGCAAATCGCGAGATTGGGGTCGAAGTGGCCGCCGTTGCTCCCGTCCATCCGCAAGGAGCCGTATCCCCCGTCGGCGGTAAGGTCGCCATACGTCGCGTCGCCGCCCCGTTTCCAACCCGAAAGGTTCCACTCCTCGTTCGTCCCCGAAAAAGAATCCGTGGCGTTCGTCGGATAGCAATAGTGGCCAGGAAGATAGTCAAAAGACAGGCCGGTGACTCGGCAACTCTGCGCTTGGCCGACAAGGCGATCGAACTCCAAATAAAGAAGAACGGTCGAGTCCTCTTTGCTCGAAAGGTCCAAATGGAGCGTCCCCGCGCCCGAAAGGGTGGTCCAAGGAAGGATCGCGTCGTTGATGTAATCGCCTTCGTCGATGGTCCGGATGCGGAACTGCGCGGACCCTTCGCAAGCGTAATCGAGATTCAGTTGGGCATATTTCCCTTCGCTGGAGCCAATCGTGACTTTCTTCCATGCCACCGCCGCGGCTTTGTTTTGGGCGTTCTCCGCGGCGCTGGAAAACTCGATGGCGGCCCCGTTAAAGGAAACCGCCCCGGCATGGTGCCAATCGCCATCCGCCAAAGAAAGGGCGGAACCCGCGCTTAGGACGACTGGATTATCGGAAAACGCGACGTCTCGCGCGGACGCTACGGTGAAACTGACGTTGTCGAGATAAACCGTTTGATCCGAGTGCTGGGTTCCCATCTGCTCAAAAACAAGGCAAATGACCTCCGGCAGGCTGTCGCCATAAACCGCCGTCAAATCGACGCTGACGGTCTGGAAGCAAAGGTTCGCGTAACGCCCATAATCCAAAACATCCCACTCGTCGGCGGAAACGTCGTAGGCTCGCACCCGGAAGGAAGAGCCCTTCGCGGAACGGATCTGATAATTGAGATAACGGGAGAGGGAAGGGAGGCGGATCTTCAAGGAAAGGGAGTTGCTGATCGAAGAGGACTGCCCATGGTCGCTGATAACGAGGAAACCATCCTGATTGACGATGGAGTCGTCGGCCTGATAACTATGGGCGGAGAAACCGCCATAGCCGCTTCCGAAAGAATACGTCGCCGCGTAGTTGGGGGCGTCGTATTTGAAGGAGAACATGTCATAAAGGCCGTATTCCGGGCCAATCGAATCGGTCGAGGCACCGCTAGGCAAAACGTTTTGGGCATCGGCGTGAGCGACCCTCTCCCGCAAGGCGGACAGCAAGACGGGGGCGGATACGATCTCAACCTCAGGGCTGAGGGCGCTGTAGAATTTTTTGAGCGTGGCGAGGCTGGTTCCGCTTTTAACCCTGACGATGGAATACGCGCCAGCGGCCGTTAAGTCCTTTGAAGACTCGTTAAGGGCGCAAGCCAAGGAGTAAGCGTTATCGGGTTCAAGGACGCCTGTGTATGAGAGGAACGGTTTGTGGTTGAGGAAACGAAGGACGCCGTCGTCCGCGGCGAGGACGCCGCCATCCAGCGAACCCATATAAGCATAGGTTTCCAAACAGTTTTTTTCCGTTCCATCGATGTAGGCAAACCGCGAAAGGGATCCAGCAATCGCCTGATTCATGATCGCGGCGCGGCCGGAATCGATGCTTTTCGGGCTTCCTTCCACCATGTTCAAAAAGGAATCGAGACCCCCGAAACGATAGAACAACAAGGTTGGAAACTCCGCTTGCAGAATCGGCGAGACCGCATGGGTTTCGCCCAATAACGAGGTCGACAGCGCGTCTTCGCACACCACGGAAAGAAGGTGCTTGCCTTCGACGATCGCCTTCGTTTGGATTGAAGGGCGGTTCTTCGGCAGGGCGCCGTAAAACGAAAGGTTGGCCTTCGTGGGCATATCCATTTGATATCCTATGCTCGCTTCGTCCCCCAAGGAGCAAACATAAGGCTCGCTTCCTTGGTAGTCTCCCCTATCATTAAGGAAAACCGCGCCTTGGGCGATGCCGAAATCCAAATAGGAAAGCGGGGAGCCGTCCTCGATGAGAAGCCGGGAATCACCTGCGTCCTCAAAAAGGCTGGCGTAATCCTGGGTGAGGGTATCCGGGAGCAAACCCGTCGCCGAAGCCAAATCGACCTGACTGTCGGGTACGAGGGGCTCTTGACGCTGGGCGGAAAACGAAGCGCTCAGCGAAAAAGAGGCGAGGGGCACGTAGTGGGTCGCCTGAAGGCTTCCCACGGCTTGTTTCACGAAAGACCGAAAGGAAAGGAAACGCGTCAATTCGTAAGATGAGGAGAGCGTCTCGAAAGCCGCGTCGGTTTCGTTTTGAAGATAACAGCCTTGGCCTTTCGCGATCAGCAGCCCTTGGAGGGAAGAGGCGAAAATCCGCTCGTCCTCGCTCAACGAGGAAACGTCCAAAACATAGATTTCTTTACTTAAGAGGCTTTGCTTGCGAAAGAAGGAGAACGAACCGTCAACCGACGGATCTCCGGATTCGCTGGATTCGCCTGTATCCGAGGAAACGGAGGAGGAAGTTGAGGCCGAAGAGGAGGCGGAGGCAGCGCTTGAAGACCCCGCGTTCCCTTGGCACGCAAAAAGGAGCGAGGGAAGAAGCGAAGCGCAAAGGAACGTTTTCCACAGCCGTCGTCGCATAAGACAACCTCCAGGGCGAAAGGAACCCTCCAAAACGACCGAATCAGACATTCGTGAAAGCCGGGGCGGTCATGTAAAGCCGATTCTGATAAGGGGAATCGATCGCTTCGGTATCATTGAACTGAAGCAATAAGGACACCGATTTTCCCGAAATCGCCTGAGCGGTTTCGCTTGGAATATCCTTGGTGAAAGCCACGTCGCTTCCCGGGCCGGCGAAGAAGCCCCAGTCATTGAGTATATAGACGTTCCCGTCCGCGTCCACGGCCGACAGTTTGTAGAGGATGGACGTGTAGTTCCCGTAGTTGGAGAAGGTGAAGCCGAACTTCATCGTCTTCCCTTCCTCGTAAGCTGGCATCGTGACGTCGGCGACATCGCCTTGGTATTGATGGACTTCGGAGGAATCCGTGCAGGCGAGGCAACGCAGCCAGCCCCCGGGAAGGGGATAGTTCCCAAACTCGACGTAACTGGAGAAGTTGCTGGTCCACTCACCCATGCCTTGGTAGGAGGAACCGACACCCATCTTCGTCGTGTATTGGATCAGGCTGAATCCCGTGACAAAGAGTTTTTGCTCCGTGCCATCGTTCGAATCGCGGGTCTCCAGCGAGAAACTGGCGGTTTTCCCCGCGTAGCCAAAGGCGAATTCGTCGAGCGAAACCATGAAAATCTCGTAACGGTCGTTGGCGATGGTTTGGCTGACGGACCCCTCAGCGACGACGCCGCTATTGTCGACGAGCGAGGAAGTGCCGCCTATTTTGTTCCAATTATATATCACGTAGGAATCGTCGCCGATTTTGGCGCTGAGTTTGAATTCGATAGAAGGAACCGCAGCCGTGTCGGTCGCCGAGGCGGCCTTGGCGTAGAAACTGACCCAAACGTTGCTCGTCTTGTCTTCGTCGATGGTGGCCGCCAAAGTTGCGCTGGCCCCGGCGTCTAGACTCAGCAGACCTTCGAATTTCTCGGACTTGACCGGAACTTCGGCGGAGGCCTCATAACTTCCGGTTCCGCTCATGACTTCCCAAGCGTGCGGGATCACCGGTGTCGGAGTGGAGGCTTGGGTAAGGGCGAAGGCGGACACATACGCGCGCGCCTTCCAGCCATCGTTATAGTTTTCCTGACGTTGCCACTGAATGGTGAGGTCGATCGTTTTTCCGCTCAGTTCTTCGGAATCGTCATCGCCGAAAGCAAACGAGAAAGACGTGTCGGAGGCGAAGGCGTTGACCGCCCAATCGCTGATAAGATAAACCTTGCCCGTTTCTTCGCAGACGGCCGATACCTTCCATATCAAAGCGCTCTCGTTCGGCCCAACGTTGCCGGCGTTCATGCCAAAGACATAGTGATCGAGCGTCAAGGCCGGCAACTGAATGGCTTTGCTCATGGATTGGTAGCGAAGGTCTGTAGGGACGCTTTGCCCCGAGTTGGTTTTATCAACCCCTTTGAAAGTGCCGTCATAGTCCACGACGGCCCAAGCGTTGAAATCGATGGCGATCGTACTGTGCGGAATCCAGCAGTTGTAATAGAAGATATCATTCATGTCATCCACGTTTTGCAAGAAGGCGCCGTCGACGTTGAGATTGTAGCCGGACTCCCTTTCCGAAACCACGTCGGAAGGATAGCTCGAAGCGCTGAAATCAAGAAGGGTGATCGTGGTTCCCGCCGTTTCGTTGGCGACGATGAACTTGTAGTTCGTCCCCAGAACGATGTCCGGGTTGCCGTCAAAGCGCCTCGCCGCCAGTTCGAATCCCGTCGATGTGCTGCAATCCACGGGCCCATCGACTCCTTTGCCGGCGATCGTTTCGTTTTTGATCGTCGTCGAATCCAAGACCGTGATCTCGGAATCGCCTTGGAGAAGTTTGATGCTATAGACGCTGGTCGAATTGGTTTTCACGAAATAACGGAGCCAAACCCTCGCGGCCGTGGCGTCTTCCACCGTGACGACCGCGTACGTCCCCCCGTCGATGCGAATCGATTGGGTGAAGGCCTCGTCATAAACGCTGTTGGCTTCCTCGACCACGCCGCCGACCGTCAGTGTTATGGCTTTGGATTTACCCGAGGCCGTAAAGCGATCGGATTCGCTTTTCGCCTCGACCTCGACTTTGTAGGAGCCTTTGGCGTGAACGTCGAGATCGATCGAGGTCGTCGTCACGTTTTTCGCCAACGCGCCATTCACGTAAACGTCATAGGAATCGGCATTGGCCACGGCATCCCAGGAAAAGACGTTGTATTTGTTGCTGACGACCGGGATGGGGAGCTCGGACGCCTCTATTTTGTAAGTCACGGCGTTTGAGAGCGGGCTTTCGGTGAATAGGGCGGAAGTCGAGGTCGCCTTGACCCCGATAACGTACGTCCCCAGCTCCTCCTCGTCGATTGTGTAAGAAGTGACCTTCTGCGAGGAAACCTTCTGGTCGTTGATGTAGACATCGTAGCCTTCCGCGTGGGCGATGGCATTCCAAGAGACCACTGTGCCCGTAAGCGTGAGGGAAGGGGCGGCAAGCGCCTCAGCCTGAAGCGTGTACGTGAGTTTGTTGGACCAATCGCTGTCGGCATAGCCGCTCCCATCGGCCAAGGCTTTGGCCATTACATCCCAAGAGCCGGGAGCGGTCTTCTCGATGGTGAAGCTCAGCTCATCCGTTTCGTAACTGTCGTCTCCGACCTTGACTTGGTATAGACGCGCGTTTTCGACTTCGCTCCAAGACACCACGTTGGCGTTTAGCGCAAGCACCGGAGCTGGAATTTTCGTCGCCGTAGAAGATGAAGAACTGCCATCTGAGACAACCGAACTCGAAACGGGGGTCGGAGCCGATGAAGCGGATGCCCCGCTCGTCTTATTGCTCGTTCCTACGCACGAGGAAAGGGCGACTACGGACAAAAAAGCGACGATGGCAACGCGGCTTGTTATGGTTTTATTCATGGAATCCCTCCTAAAAAACCGGTTTTTTGTATTTTCATTCTATCATTAGTAAGATTTAATGCAATTTTTTTAAACAAACTTAAATTTGGAATATCGATATAAAAACCGGTTTTTATGACTTCAAAAAAGACCGATCGCCAATAATTAAAAGGCTGAAATTTGATTAATAAATCAAATATGGTTCAATTATTCATTTGGTGCCCAGTCATCGATTTCAATAAACAAAGACATGAAAATAGGGTGAGAAACTTTCCCCCGTTTTTGGACACTTCTGCCGTTTCAACTGTTTTATCCCAACGTATTGATGTTTTCATATGTGCCTGCTGAGTTTCCGACAAAGTCTCTCTCCATTGGATTCTTCTGAGAGCGTAGCAAAGAAACACAAAAAGGCAAATCGACGTTGACGCCATGGGGCATGGGATGGATTAAGACGTTTGTTTGATTTTCATTGCGAAGGGTTGACTAAAGTATGACACAGTATGAAAATATTTTTGAAGTATGACGGAGTATGAAAGGAAATTAAAAGTATGAAAGGAAATCCATTCACGTTGTCTTTTGGAAGTTCGCCATCTGAGCACATCTCACGGGTTGGCATAAAAGACTCTTTGTCCAAGAACCTAGAGGCGGAGCCTCCGCTTTCGCATTGTTTCATCATCACCGGAGTCAGGGGATCCGGCAAAACAGTTCTACTAACTTCCATAGAAAAAGAATTCGAAAAGAACCCTAAGTGGGTTGTGGTGGAACTCAACCCCGAGGACGATATGCGCGAATCGCTTGCGGCGAAACTTTATTCTTCCAGTAAAACCAAGCACCTCTTCCTCCAAAAAAGTTTCAGCGTCTCTTTCCATGGCGTTTCCTTTTCTTTGTCTGGGAAAAACCCCGTCCTCAACATCGATGATCTCTTAGAAAAGATGCTTGTAGAAATCAAAAGGCAGAAGAAAAAAGTCTTGGTGTTGGTCGATGAGGCTACAAACAACCCCCAAATGAAACGCTTTGCCTTATCATTCCAAATCCTAATCAGGAAGGACTGTCCTCTGTTTCTTTTGGCAACGGGCCTTTATGAAAACATCTCAACCTTGCAAAACGAAAAGAACCTGACGTTCCTCATCAGAGCGCCGAAGACATTTTTATCGCCTCTTAATATTTCTTCCATCGCGTTGTCATACCAAAACTCAATTGGCATCACTTACGAGGAAGCACTTGAATACGCCAAACTGACGAAGGGCTATGCTTTCGCTTTCCAGTTGCTTGGGTATCTTCTTTTCGAAAGCGGGAACAAAAAAATCGACTATAAGCTTTTGATTCGATTCGATCAGTATCTTTCCGAGTTCGTCTATACAAAAGTGTGGTCGTCGCTTTCTTCGGTTGAGCAAAGCATAGCCAAAACATTTAAAACAAACGAGGAAATAGGCGTGAACGAGGTCTTAAGCCGCAACGAAATGACAAAAGAGTATTTCTCCCAATACCGAGACCGTTTGCTGAAAAAAGGAATACTAGTCACCCCTTCAAGAGGCCGGCTTTGTTTTGCTCTTCCTAGATTCAAAGAATTCATCGACACGCGTTGAAACATCTTGCGAAAAGCCGTTCCAACACCGAATTCATCGCTTGAACGTAAACCTATCTTGTGCTCCTGATTTGATCGTATAAGGATAAACAGTGGCTGAATCCGTAACGCCGTCACCAAAACAATCGGCTAACAAACGACATCAGTGGAGGCAATTCGATGAATCAAACGGAAAGACCGTATCTTTTTTTAAAACAAAACGCGCTGTGACATAATTGTGATAATGAAGATAGGCGAATTCTCTAAAATAACAGAACTAAGCGAATCCTCAATCAGGTTTTACGTCAAGCATTGCCTTTTATCGCCAAGCAAAGAAGGCAGCCAATATAATTTTTCAAAAGCCGATGTTGAAGTTGTTAAAAAGATAAAGATCCTTAAGGGAGCGGGACTCTCCATAACTAAAATTTCCAAATTCTTTTTTCCATACATTATCACCGACCAAAACGATCCCCTGACTGATGAACAAAGGGGAATCCTAAACAAAAAATTGGAGATTCTTGCAAAGAAGCAGAAAGAAATTCGTGAAAGCCGATCCAAAATCGAAGACTTGCTTACCGATAAAATGGAGTTGCCTCCTAAAAATTGTGGATTCGCCCTTTCGGCTCTTGAATACGTAATTTGCCCAAAATGCGGAGGCCATTTTCGTTTTTCAAATTGTTCGATAGATGGAAACTCGATCTCGGCAGCCGATGCCAAGTGCGAACGATGCGGAACCACCTTGGAGATCAGGGATGGAGTGCTATTCCCTGACTATTTCAAAAAGGATTTCTCAGATTCTTTAGCGAGCCAGTTCGACTTATCATCCAATGATTGGGGCGATGCCGATAGACGCGAAAGCGACAGGAAGGCCATTCTTTATCAACAAAACTTCAACGAGGAATTGATCAATAACAGCAAACTAAACGGTTTCCCCTCGTTTTTAATTTCCAATGCCGATAATTCGCTTCTCATTTTGAAATGTTTTTGCCAACTCCCTAAATCCACCTTGCTTTTTGTCCAAGGAGGAAGGGATCTTTTAGCGATTAAAAAAACGTTTGGTGATTTTAGCGGCCATAAAGTGGCCTATATTTTTTCCGATGAAGCGCTTCTCCCAATAAAAGAAGCGGTCATTTTAGGGGCCTCATCAATCTCGTTTTTACCTTATCAAAAACCAAAGTTCCAAAAATGTTTATCAAGTAAAGCCGTTCTTTTTGACAATTTGATTGAGAAGGACAAGTACTCTCTTTCCGTTAAAAAATAAACCAAGGTTTAAGTTTTTTTTGCAAATAGCCGTTTTTTGTGTGTTGACGTGAACTTTTGTTAACGATTTATCCTTTTTGAAAGAGAAGGCAAAACTTGTTTTCTGTACCCGAAATGCTTTGGAAGAAAATGCAGATTCGGAAGCAAGGATAAAGACAAATGTGAAGTAATGAAAAGAGAAATGTTACATTTTTACAAAGTTTACGCGGAGACGCAGTTACATGAAAAAGTATCTCTTTTGGTCTAAATGGGGCTACACGTTATTACTTGCTCTCTCTTTGCTAAGCGCGGTTTTAGACTCTGGAATTGCCATAGTGATAGAGATTCTCGTCAACTATATCTCTTCCCCCAATTTTGTAGTAACGACATTTTGGGCTTACGGGGGAGCCGCTGCGATTTATTCCTTGGCGATGATCGCCTCATTTTATTGTTTTGATGTATATGCCAATTGGTATTTGGAAGAGGCGGTAAGAAGACTGAATGATGATCTTTTCTTATCGATAATGCAAAGAAACGGATCGGATTTTAAAAAAGATGGCGTCTCCGCTTATCTCTCTAACCTCACGACCGACTCCAGCCATGTGACAAACCATTATCTTGGGCCCCTCGTTTTTTTGCCTGGTTATTGTTTCACTTATTTATCGGCTCTAGGAATATCCCTTTACATCAACTGGTCAGTGGCCTTGATCTTGCTTTCGTTTTCGGTTCTGGTTTTTGTTTTGCCCTACCTCTTCAACAAACCAATGAACAAGAAGAACCTTGCAATACAGGAAAACTATGGCGCTTTGTCTCAAGTTTTCAGGCAATTTCTGGAAGGACACGGCGTTATCAGAAGCGCATTCGCCCTTGACTACGCTATGAAGAAAGAAACTGGCGCTGAACTCAAGGCCACTAAATCGGTATGGCGACAAAATCGTCTTTCCACAGGAGTTTCCTCATTAGGCAATCTCCTTACGACGGTCATGCAATTATGCGTGATTGTGATAACCGGAATCCTGGCCTATAACGGCAAACTGGGCATTGGTTCGGTTCTGGCTTTCATCCAATTAGCCAGCAACCTCTATAACCCCTTGGGAAGCTTCGTGAATTCCATTTCCAGCATAAAAGGAATGAAAGACGTCAATTCCAAGCTGATTTGTATTATCAACGGCAAACCCAAACCCGATAATGGCCATGACATTGCTTTCCCATCTTCTTTAAGGATTGAGAACCTCTCTTTCTCTTATGGGAAACAAGCCATCCTTTCCCATTTCTCGCATTCCTTCGAAAAGGGTAAGAAGTATATGATTATTGGACCATCCGGTTGCGGGAAAAGCACCTTGCTCTCTTTGATTGCCGGAGACAGTGACGATTACCAAGGTTCGATTAAGATCGATGACGACGATTACCGCACGATTGGGTTGAACTCTATCCCAAAGTCGGTTTACCTATGTGAGCAGAATTCCATTATTTTTACTGGAAGCCTTAAGGACAACATATTGCTTGGCGCCCCTTTGGACAAGAAGAAACTTAGGACAGTAATCAGCAACGCCGGTCTTTCTTCTTTTCTAAATGAACGCGGGCTTGATTCGCCTCTAGACCCCGAACTTTCCGCAAGCAGCGGCGGCGAAACGCAAAGGATAGCTCTAGCGCGAGCCATGTATCATGATCCCAAAATCCTTTTGCTCGATGAAATAACGGCGGGCCTCGATGAGGTTAACAATGAAAAAATCCAGAAAACCATTCTCTCATTAGACGCTACCGTTATTTTTGTTTCGCACAACGTTCCGAAAAATCTATCGAACGATTACAACGAAGTAATTTTCATGGGAAAAGCCGAAGAAATAGCCGAGTAAGCATTCTTCTTGATTGTCACTCTAGTTGCAAGTTTCAATGGTAAATACAACTGGAATAGAGCCGCTTATGACCTTCGTTATTTCTTTGTTCTCAAGAATCAGAAAGCAATTCACAAAGTATCCATTGATATCGATGCCTTGGGATCTGGAAACCCCAACGGCTCAACAATCTTGACGTGTGTAGCGAAACTAAAAACATATTGAGCCTAGTTTGACTGAGGGCAAGGACAAAACGATGACTGAAGTTGTATTGTGAATAGACGCCAAGCGTATTACTTAACGAACCATTTCTTCGCTTTGGTTTTCCCCACTATTTCAATCGCCCCTTCATTTTTCAGGCGTTTGATCATTCTCCTTACCGTCCTGTCGGTGACGCCTAGCGCTGCCGCTAGTTCAGCTTGGGTGATCGTTTCGCTAGCGCGGATCATGTCAATTATCTTTTTCTCGTTCGGGGATAGAAGCAACGTTCGTTTGTTGCCGGAACCACGATTCGCCAGATCGCTCTCCGCCTCTTTACGATAATTGGAATTGTCTATTCTTACGACGAAAAAGGATGATGTGCTTGAGAACGTGACATGGTTCATGCCGTCTTTGAAAAGGGCGTTGGTCTTGTTTGTGATGTTTTCAAGGCCGGATCCTCTTTCGTTCATGTATTTGAGTTTCCAAAAAAGGTCAGAGATAATCGGGTTCCTTCTCATCGATTCCATGGCGAAATCTATTTTCTCTGGGATTTTCTCGCCGGAGAACATCCCCCCAGGCGAAGAAATCTCAATCCTGTCATCGTATATGTTCAGGCAAACCTCGGCTCCATGGTTGTTGTAATCCCGGTGAATAATCCCATTCACTAAGGCCTCGGTGATGGCCTCTTCGTCGTAGTCCGGGTCATAGACGGTCTCGGTTCCTTCTTTGTGCCATCCGATTTTGGTATTATTCCTCCAAAACAACAAGGCGTCGGAAAGCTGCTTCAAAAGACTGCCGGAGAATGTCTTGTCATCAGCCACTTCTTTCTCCCCCACCTTGTTAAGGCCGTTCCATCTTGTGCAGAAAACACGACTGTGCCTATAAGGATTCTCATCGGCCAAAAGGATTCCGGCGTTAGTGAGATGACCTCCTTTGTCGGAAAGCCCGAATGAGCGGAAGTCTTGCTCGTTGAAGGTGGTTTTGGTCCGTTCTAGAAAGACGGAACGGAGGATGGAAAATGAGAACTCGCTTTTCTTGTATCCGGTAACTATTCCGTCATAGGTTTTCCCCTGCCCCCTGAGAATCAGCTCATTGAGAATATGGGTCGGGGTCTCAATGGACTCGCTACCAGCCCGGATATAGGAAACGCAAACCCCATCGGCCTTGTAATAATAAGGCGTCGATTGCCCGGGCAAGACCTTGAGCTCTATTAAAGATTTCCCTTTTTCTTTGAAAGGCTTAAGGAAATAAATGGGCGTCGGGTCAATTCTTTGGTTTATAAGTTCAGAGATTTTCTCACCGCACCTTTGGGTGTCGGAAAGCCCGATCGGGCGTTTGTCGTTGCTTACTCCGAAGAAAAGCGATCCGCCAACCCCGTCGGCAAACGCCGAAACCGACTTCAGCCAACTCTTCGGTTTTGCTTCCTCTAGTCTCTCTTTATAGTCGCAGTCGGTGCATTCTGAAATAAGTTCGCTGAGCGTTTTGAAATCCTCCTGAAACCATTATAGCCTCCATTAAGCATTTAGGACATAATTTAGGATGCATTTAGGACATAATTTAGGACACATGTGCCAAAAACCGATTCAGAAACTGAGTTAAATTCCCAATGGTTTAGAAGTTGCGCGAGAAAAGCGCAAGCGATGGCATGCCGAACTCTAGACTCGATGTCGTCAAAGCAAACCAAGAAAATACAAGGGCGGGAAGACTGAGCCTCCAGGAGAGTTGATTAACTCCTCCATCAACGAGATTCTTGTTATTGATAAGGAGCGCATCATCCACTTGGTTGTAAAAAATAAAACCTATATATAAACGAGAAAATTGGAGGCAATGGAAAACCCTCTCTCATATGTTTGAAATTGGGCATGGCAAGTATCCTGTGAATACCTGTTCCAAGACATGCAAAATCAACTATGAAATCAATTTGGTTTGAGTAAGGTTTATAAACGCACAAAAAGCAGGTCTAGGTATTGCCTAGGCCTGTTTTGGTATTCAAAATGCGTTTTATGAACGGAAGCAACATGAGTTATTCCCGATTGGGAAAACAGGCAAATAACACCTAAACGCCGCCAACACGCCTTCAACGGGGCAACGGATTGCTTCCTTAGCACTAAGGCAACTACCGTCTTGACGTGGATAGCGCGACCAAGGAATATATTGAGCCTAGACTGACTGATGGCATGGTGGTATATCCTTTAGACGAAACGATGACTGAACTCACAGCACCGATTATGGCTTTAGATAGCCTCAGGCGCCTTGCTTTAGATAACGCTTTCTTTATTCCTCATCTTTTCGAATATCTTGCGTTTTTGGTCGATCCGCTCTTAACCGCCTTCCCTTCCTTCACCATTTTGGCAAACACCGCCTCATAGAAAGCGGTTCTTTTTTTCTTGGTTTGACTTTTCTTGGGGAAATATGGATTCGGGACGGCCTTAACCAAGGTGATCTCGTTGATAAAAAGCGTAATTCACACCTCCACTGAAAACTTTATCCACATGTGTAAACTTTTTTCATCGATGCCGTTATAAGTAACCTTTCACGTGAAGAAAAGAAGCCTTAAGTGCAGGCCAAGGAAATAAACTAATCCACCCATCGTCAAAGTATCTAGAGTGCAGTTGTAGACATCGCGGCGACGCTCGGCCGGATCGAGGCGATAGAGCGGCAATTCAATGAACAGGTTAAGAGCATCGAAATCCGCGTGACCAGTTTGGAGACGAGCGTTGAAAAATATCAGAGACAAGTTGACCGAATCGAATCGACGATCAAGGAATTAAATCTCTTCTTAAAAGGAAAATCCTCCTTGACCGACGAACTGCAGAATTTGCTGGGCGGATTAAAGGACCTCGATATCAACAAATTGACCGGGGAACTCAATGAGGTCGAAAAAAGCGCTAAAGCATTGAATCGGACTATCCAAAACAAAAAAGACAAGCAGAAGCGTCGTTAATTCGCCTATTTGCCAAAGTTCGTCCCTTCCGATAGCGAGCGCTAAATCTTTTTGGCTTCCGGTGTTCCCGTCTTTTTCCTGAAAGCCTGACGCTTGGCTTCGCCGTGGGTTCTTCCTAGAATGAAATAGAATCCTCCGGTTATTTCCGCAATGAAAAAAGGGCCGAAGTCATCCGGCCCCATAATTCGACGTTGCTAGCGATTAGGCTGCAACGAGATTGCTTCCGTCGTATGAATAGCTCCCGATGGGGTTCCCGCTCGCATCCGCGATGGAGAAGGCGGATCCGCTGCCTACGATGCTATCTCCGGAAGTAAAGGAAACGACTGCGCCGAGATAGATGGTTCCATCTTTCATAACGGCGTATTTGCGGCTGCCATCGCTCGTTTTGACAACGGATTGGATGATGACTCCGGAAGCGTTATCGGCTCCCGCCGTCTTCGCCTGCTGACCCGAAATCACGCTGCTGGAGTAACTTTCACAGTCCTTGCTCATAAGATAATTATCGCTGCCCTTGATAACCCAGGCATCGGTGTCATCGGTCGTGATGGCGATGCCTTCGCCCGTCAGGAGTGAGATGCCGTTGGCTTCGCTGGCGATCGTGAGGCTAGAGATGGCGGATCCGCTTTCCCAAGTGTACCCATCCGCGACGAGGGACATCTTGTAGTAGGAACTGCCGTTTCGGCATCCCATGTATTCGCCTAGGAAGGCCTTGCCGGACAACGGAGCCGAATAAACGCTCTTGGTAACCGAAACGGCGTTCCCGGCATCATCCTTGAGCAAGAGGTAATACGTCGCCCCTTCGACGAAGTCGTAATGGAAGGCGTCGCCGGAAGAAGTTTCAAGCGTTTTCCCGTCTTGGTCCAGCAAGGAAATCGAAACCGTCTCGCCCTCGCCGTAAGCGAAAGCCAAGGTGCTGGTCGCGCTCGCGCTAGGAACGAAAGCGTAATAAGTGCCGTTGACGGAGGCGGAAAGATCGGCCGTTCCGTCGGCGAAACCATAGGCAAGCGCCGATTCGAGGATCTCGCCAGGGGCGGCGGCCAAACACTGCAGGGCGAAAGCGGAGGTCGAACTGCCGCTCGCATAGCCGACTTTGACCAAATAATCGCCGGCCGGAAGTTTGCTATCGAGCTCGAAGGAAGTGCCATAGGTATATGTTGGATCGCCCCAACCGCTTCCGTCTTCCTCACCGGTTTCGGTCTTGTTCGCGATGGTTGTCGCGCCATCGGCGCTCAGGAGGTAAATCTGTTTGGCGTAAGACGAGGAGCCCCCGCCCAATAGGAAGCGATAGGCCCCTTCCGAGGCGATCGTGACTTTATAGAAAGAATACTGCACGCCGAGATTGGACACCGTAATGGCATCGGCCCCAACCGCCAAGGCAAGCGGGTTGCTTTCGACGCTGCCCTGAGCCGGCTCGGCAAAGGAGAAATAGACTTTCTCCGTCTCCGATGAAGGCTCATTGGAAGAAACTAGGACAATATAGGTATGCCCAGCCTCCAACGACAGCAGACTGATGGCCTTGGAAACGCCGGAGCAATGAGCGATCTCGCTTGAAAGATCGGCGGCATCGTAAAGTTCGAAGGAGAAGTACATATTGCCGATGCTCTCGCCCGTGAACGATACTTGCTCGTCGCTGGTCGGCGTATAGGAATACATCAGCTCCTGATAGTTGCTGTTGCTATAGCGGCCGTCGAAGACCACTTCCTGCTTGGTTCCGAAATCGACATAAGGAGCGGCCGTCGCGACGGAGTCGTTGGCGGAGGTCCAAATGGCGATATCCATGTCGCCGAAAGCTTTCTTCTCGGGCGAATAGCTGTTGACGTAGGCATTAAGCGAAATGTAATAGACCTGGCCTTGCTCCATGTTCAAACCATAGATCCAAGGATCGGAGGAGGAATAAGTCTGAATCGGATCGTCTTTTTCAATCCCAAAGCTGACCGGGGCAACCTCGGTTTTGGCGGCATCGTAGAATTTGGTTTGCAGATAACTGACAGCCGTCGTGTCGCTGATAGCCGCGTTGATGGTGACTTTATTGATGGCGAAATAATAGATATCAGCCGCCGGAGCGGTGAACTTGATGAAGAAATCCGGCATTCCCGTGACGGTCGTGACCGTTCCGCTATAGGAAGCGGCGCTGATGTCGAACGGCTTATCGATCGAGCAGCCATTCGGGAAATCGGCGTACTGGGCATATAGATCCAAATCCGCCGCCAAAGCGGCCGCGAAATCGTAAAGCGCGCCGCCCGTGGCTTCGGTAAACCACCCCGTGCAGTATTTGTCGGCCAAAATTGGCTTTCCGATTTCGGCGGCTTGGCGCCCTTTGATCGCTGAGACGACATAGTCGCCAGTCACGCTTTCCCCATTGATCGCCAACGAACCGGCGCCGATATGGTAAGTGACCGTGACCGTTTCGGTATCGGAGCAGAAGACGTTATCGATATTAAGGCCGTTCTGCTTATCGCCGATCAAAGTCGCCCAATCGGATGAAGTTCCGCCGTATTCGATCTTTTTGACAACGCGGCTCGCATCGATGATGCGGGCCTCGGGAAGGGAAACGACCCCTTGGCTCACCTTCACCAAATCGATATCGCGCGAATCGAAGGTGTCGCTGATGGCGGAGAGGGCTTTGGCATCGTAAGTGAGCGTGGCCAAAGCCGACATATCGTTGAGAGCCGAACTGTCGATCGCCGTCAAATCGCGGGGGAACGTCAAAGCCGTTAATTTTGAGCAATGGCTGAAACAATATTTGTTGAACTCCTGAATCGTGTCCGGAAGAACGACCTCCGATAGATAGGAGCAGTTCTCAAAACCGCCATCGTAGGAAGTCGGGTCGCCAACGCAGACGACGGGCCCTAGATCGGTGGCGATGTCGCCTTCGATCGAAAGGTGGCGCTCAGGCACGACGGCTTTGGAAATGCCCCCATCCGACTTAACGACGTGCCAGGTCCCGGCGGTTGTTTCCGCATCGGTCTGAGCGAAATCGACCCCTTCGCTCCCTTCGCCGAGGATGCCGTAGACATTGGCCGCCTGATTGGCCGAAAGAGCGTCTCCTTCAATCGGCGTCGCCGTCAAAGAGACATCCACCTTGTCAAACCAGTCGGTTTGAGGGATATTCCGAAGCGTATAGACCATGAAATATTGGTAGGAATCATGAAGATCCGATAGCCAATGGATCGTGTCAGCGTCCTTAACGGAGGTATAGACAGTCGTCACGGCAAAGGCTTTCTCGTCTTTGATAACCGTGCCGTCGGCGGAAGTCACCGTGCGAACGAAAGAGGCGGATTCAAGGCCTTCATAGCCATCGAGGGCCGCCACGAAACGGAGGCTCTTTTTGCCATCCTGCCCCGCTAACGCCTGAACGCCCATCACGGGAGATAAGGCGTCAATTTCGTTGGCCAACTGTCGATGCGAACCAAAGGCCAGCCCGGTTCCGATATCATCGGAAACGACTTCATCGGCCAAATCGCCGGCGATCGGCGCGGTCGCGGAAACGAGCGCATTGACGCCGATGGCGCTCAAGACCAAGGCGCATAAAGCGCCGGCGATGGATAACTTTTTGGTTTTGCTTAACATATTTTTACCTCGTTTTCCTTTAGAAATTTTCGCCTGTTCCGGCACCGTCTCCGGCTTCCCCGCCTTCGTGGAAAAATTTCTCGGTCGGGGTGATGCTCAGCACCGTGCTTCCAACATCGCCATAGGTTGCGATGATGGCGACCCCGTCGTTCTCGCCCTTGCCCGTCACTAGCGAAAGGGAGAGGAGGCCGCCATCGGCCCCAACCCCCATCTCGACATAGGCGTCGGGGTAATTGGAAAGATTGAATGACGTGCTGAAGCAGGTCAGCGCCGAAATAGCGTTAGAAGCGGGCACATCGCAATAGAAATAATCAACGGCCGAGTCGGCATCGTAGGCCCCATAATGCCAAGTCGAGCTCAAAAGCAAGGTTTTGACATTGAATAAGGCCGAGAAAGAGGAGGGGGCGATAATAGTCCCGTCGTCGGCAGTTAAATATTCGTCGGCGTAGTAGTAAGCGGCGTTATCTTCGCCATAATGGAGCAAATAAACCTTTTCGTCGGCGTAGTAGTAGCCGGCGGACCCATCGTCGATTCCGGCGGCAGTGACTTTCTTGACATAGGTAGCCATCTGCCCCGACTGGTCGAGGTAGTGGAAAGATGCCGTGTAGTTGCCTTCGACGGCAAAGGCCGCCTCCGTCAATTTCGGCGCCGAAACGACGACATCCAAAAAGCCGGATGCCGTAGCGTCTTGAACCGATGTGGCGGTGACTCGGGCCGAACCGATTCCAGTCGCCGTCAAGACGCCGCCGCTAGAGACCGCAAGGATTTTTTGCGAGGGATCAACCGACCACGTCACTGCCGTGTCGGCGGCGTTAACGACCGCCGCGGTTAGCGTTTGCGACCGGCCATAGAGCATGGTCTCCTCACCCGCGATGGTGACGCTGACGCTGAGCGAGGAAGACGAGGAGGAGATAACGGAAGAGTTGGAGCCGCTGGACGTCCCCGAAGCGCTCGAACCAGCGGATGAAGAAAGGCCGCTAGAGGAACTAGTCGTGCCGGCGCATCCAACCAAGAGGCTGGCGGCCAAACCCAATAGCAGCAAGGATTTTCTTTTCATAATGTTATTCTCCTTAATTTTAAGTAGCTTCTTTAATCGGCTAACCCATAATCGGCAATAGCCTTATCGACAAAACCGACGTTCCCGTTCCCGAAATCGGAATACTGGGTTTCCAGATAGGATCCATTGGTGAAATGGAGCTGGAAACGGATGGTGCAGTCGCTGTCCTCATCAGCCAGGTTCGGGGTGATCAATAGATAACTGGTGGTGAGATGATTGTCTTTGATCATATCGGAGTAACCATGATTGGTGGCGAAGTCGGCCATGATTTCTTTATCGACGAACTTGATGTCGCCGTCGTCAAGGGTCGTCGCCTTCTGGAACTCATTGACGCATGTCATGTACGTCGGATAGTTCATGACCACCGAAACATCGGTGTAGATTTGGGTGAAGGACGATTGGGCATAGCCCGGCGAATTGGGATCCTCCCGCGTAACGATCTGAAAGTCGCCGTCAATATTGTAGAAAAGATAGGTGCCGATGAAGACGAGGCTCGTCGAGTCCACGATCAGTACTTTGTTGTTGATGGCGATATAGCCTCGTTTGCCATAGGTCCCCGCGGTTTCCGGGTCTTTCGCGGCATAGGCGGGGGTAAAATCGGTGTAGAAATACTGCGGCATGAAATAATAGTATTGATCGATGGTATTGTCTCCATCGAGGTCGTTGCTGGCGATGTAGTTCTTGAGGGCGAAAAGATCGCGGATGCGTTTTTCCGCTTCCGTCGGAGCGAAAGGCGGAAGATGGTCCGTCAAAACCTGATCGAGATAAGGGAAATCGACCTCGCCATAGCGATCAACGGACAAGACGGAGGTCGTTTCCGCGTCGCCTTCGCCAAAGGAAGCGGTGAAGGTAAGGCCATTCGGCGTGGTTTGCTCGGCGGGGTAAGCCGCCGTAAGCGACGTCAACGTGAAAAGCCCGTCTGGGCTTAAGCCCATCATCTCAAAGAGGGAGAGCAAGTTCTTCTTGTTCTTGCTGAAATCGACCTCGCCCGAATCCGACATGGCCAAGGAGGAAACGTCGAGATCGTCGAACGTCGCGATTATCTGATGGTAATCGGTATAGCCTTTGCCCTCGTCGTCGCTCAGCAACTCGGACCTCGACAGCGTCTCGTCCTCATACGTAAAGGAGGAAACGCCACCGTTTTCGTTAAGGTAGCCTTTTTGGCTGTCGCCTAGGAAATAGTCTTTGGCGTAATAATGGACGAAAGAGGAATTAAGACTTCCGTTTTGGGTCTTGACGGTAACCTGAAAGTTAGCGTCTGGCCGTTGCAATTCGCCAAGGGCCGACAGGGTGTTCAATTCCTGAGGCGCAGGGGCGGAGGAGACAGAGGATCCCTGACATCCCGCCAAAAGAAGGGCGCTTAGCAAAAGGAGGCCACTCGGGAACCGCTTCATGCCTGGACGCTCCTCGTGAAGACGGCGCAGCTATTGAAGTAATTGCCGTCCTCATCAACGTAGTATTCGCCGAGGACATCTTCGTAGTCCTCTTCGTATTGGCTATAGTCGATGGTGTCCTTCACGAGGCCCAGACAAATCGCTTCGGGATCGCCGCCACTCGCTTCGGCATAGTTCATTTCCCCGATAAAGGACGTCGAGCCTTCGCCTTTGAAATTGACTATGAAATCGTGGTTGAAACTGGTTTCGACATAATCGTAGCCAAATTCGTAAGTGGTGCTGCCAACGACAACGTAACCATAATAAGGCGCGTTAACGGAGTAATAGGATGAAGAGGCATCGACTTTGTTGTCGGTAAGAGTGAGAGTGGCGTGAGCCGAGGAGCACTCCCACGTTCCCACCATATCCGCCCGGGAATAGTCGGTTTTGAGCAAGACGACCGTGAACACGCTCGGGTTCACTTGCGAAGCGTAATGGGAAGTGCCGACAGTCAAGGTGATCTTCGTTCCATCGGCGGGAGCGACCATGTTCGTGGCATCGAAAAGGATATCCTTTTTGCTGGGGTCGGTTGCCGAAGCGACGATGGAGACCTTTAATCCGGTCGTGTCATCCGATAGGGAAAGGGTCGCGTCGGCGGGAACGGCGCAGGCGCCGCTGCCGTCATAGGCCATCGCGCCAAGCTGGTAGCGGCGGACATGCTTTTCGTAAACCAAGGCTTGGTTAGCCATCTCGGCATCGTCATTAGCCCCTTCATAGCCATAAGGGAGAGTCAAACTGAAGTCACGGATCTCTTTGGTGTAAGCGACGTTGACGGTGGTCTTCGCCACGATATCCTTGGTCGAGGAGTTGCTGATGGACAGTTCGGCTGAGCCGACGGAACGGGCGTTCCATTTGTTATAAACATCGTCGTAAGCGATGACGGATTCGTCGGAACTGGCTTGGATCTTATATTGCCAGCCATCCAAAGCCGTCGCCGGAGCGATATTCAGCTCCAGATAGTCGGAGGGATCGTCGCCGGAATTGATGGTTGCCGCTTGGTTGGTGGCTTTGTTCTCGATGACGGGAGCAAGGGAGGAAACAAAGTAGGGCGTCATGTCGAAAGGATTCAAATCGTCGATAGGATCGCCATAGGAATAGGCGAAAGCAAGCCGCTTGGCGACGATGCCATCCCCGATGATTTTGAAATTCGTGAAATCATAGGACTTTTCGGTGTAGTGGGTATCGAGATAGTCGCCGCGAAGAATCGAGCCGGCCGAGGTGAAAGTGAGATTGACGGCATATTCGTCATGGTACTTCACAACATCGGTGTTGGAGGAAACGGCGGTCGAATCGTAGGTGCTGGAAGAAACGATCGAGGTTGAGAAGGTGCCATCGTCGTTTTTATCCGAAGTAACCGCGACGGAGGCTTGCGTGATCTCGTCATGAATCGTCATGGCGACCCGATAGGAATACATGATATCGAAATCAAGGGACGTCATATCGTGAGAATAATTGTCGAGGTCGAAAGCCGCGATATTCGAATTCACGAATTGCCGGTCGGGATCGAATTCCAGATCATCCGTCGCATCGCCCCGATCCTCGTCGATGTTGCTGATCTTGTAGCGGCCTGAGAATTTGGTGGTGTCGCCAGCCCGAGTCGGATCAGCCGACCCATCGGCGTGGTTTCCTTCGGTGTAGGTATCCGCCACCGAATAGACGCCATCCTTTATTTGCTTGTAGACAAAAGCGAGATCGCTCTTGTCGGAAAGCCTTTTGACCGTCGCATACGTTTTGTCGCCTTGGAGTTTGTTCCATTCGTACTCTTCGTCGGTGGCCGTATTGGTGTAAGTGACTTTGTTGACCCCGAGCGGATAAACCGAAGGCGAAGACTGCACCGATCCGGCGAAGAGGCTCTCCAGTGAGGAAACGTTGCTGGGCAAAGAAGTGATTTCGGTCCGCTGGATATAGCAAGGGCGGGCGCCGTTGGCGGGATCGTAATAGAAATCGTACTTGGCCCCGCCGGCAAGTTCCAATCCATAACGGCTATCCCCGCTCAACGAGATATCGGCGAAGCATTTGGTGCGATCGATCGATTCCACGCCAAGGCTGGTATCTTTGACGAAATAGGAGAAATCGGCGGCGGAATTGACTTGGACCCCCTTGGCGGAATAGATCCCCGTCGCTTCGTCTTTCGTCAAAACGGCCGCGATGCCGCCTCCCAAGGTAATATCCCCTTCCACGGCCAAGGTGGCAGAAAGGCGAACGTCGTGATCCGGCATCGAGAAAACGTAAGCGTCCCCTTGCTTGTTGATGGCGGTGCCGTTAACCAAAACATCGATAATGCGGTAACCCGCGTTCGGGGTCGCCGTCACGGTGATGGTTTCGCCCGATGCGGCCTCGCTCTTGCTCGCGGAAAGAGAGTAGCGGGCATCGCTAGGCAAGACGATACGATAGGTTTCGGCGACGCTGGTGCCGCTGGAACTAGACGAACTGGAAGAGGAGCCGGCGGAAGAAGTGTCCGCCGGGGTCGAACTAGCGGGGGTGGAAGAGTCAGGAACGGTGCCGTTGCACCCGACTAAGACAAACGCCGCCAACCCTAAAAGCAAACCTGTTTTTTTCATATTTCTTTTTCCTTGTGATTTTTTTATAGGACTCCCGCAAAAAGACCGACGATGCCATCCTTGGTGTAAACATTCATGATGTCACCCGTGGCATAAGCAAAAGCGGAAGTCAATAGAAGCGGAGAACGGCTGTCGTCCATCAAAATCGTAAGTTCATAGCCATACATATCTTGAGAAAGCTGAAGTTGCTCATCGATATCGTAGGTGAAAGCCAAAGAACCGTAATCGTTGCCCGATTCGGTCGCTTTGATATAACCAGCCGTCGCGGAGATGAAGGTGAGTTGATAGGAATCGTAAAAACTTCCTACAGCATCGTAATAACGGACATCGTTAACGATATGATCGGCCAACTCGGAAGCGGAAAGGGCCGCTTTGACATTGATGGGAGCCCTGTAGAGCATGAAGCCGGTGCTGTCGCGCACGGTAAGTATGGTTCCGCCCACCTTGAGGCAAGAGAGGGTAAACCCGTTCGTGAAATCCCCTTCGAAGGTGACAATGCCCGGAACCGACAGATCGATTTCGGCGGTGGCGGAGGGGACGTTATCCACTTTGATCCCACATCGGTAACTCTGGCCTTGGATGGCATAACCGATAAAGGAAAGGTCGGACAGAATGCCGGATACCGAAACGCCTTTCCCACTATAGTGAGAGGTGCTGACAAACTCCGGCTGCGAAGAAGACGAGCTGGAGGAGAGTTGACCCGTTGAGTCGACGGGCTGACTCGATGCGCTTCCGGTTTGGCCGGCGCACCCAGCGAGCACCAGTGACAGCATCAGGGGTCCGAGGATAATTTTTTTCATATTTTTCCCTTTCTTTCTTCTGTTCGATTCATCAATAAAAAACCGTTCAGTCATTTTAGACGTTGTCACTCTATGCCGAATCTAAAGATAGTCAAGAATTATTATCGGAGGTTCCTCCGAACAATTGGGGACAATCGCAACGAGCATGGTCTTCAAAACATGATCCGTCTTGGTATATTGCACGATCGTATATGGGGGCAATATAGACAATGCCACCTGAAATATTACGTACCGCTAAGTTGGTGTCTTCATGAAAAAGAACGAGTGGCCTTCAGGAAGATAATTTTTGGAATTAAAACAGAAGAGCGGATCTGATCCAAAACTATCAACAAAAATGAGGAAAGTCAGGTTTTTGCCATTTAAATGTTTCGCACCACTGATTGCTTTTGAAAAACTTGTATCGTTGTTAGAAATATCTAAAAGCGGCCTTTAAAATAATCACCAACGCATAGCAATGGTTATTACGCAGATTTTCATTTTTTGCTCGTCAAGAAAGGTGAAACCCAATAAATTATGTTTCACAATCTCATAGATTTTGTTTCACACCGCTCTAAATATGTCGCTCCTATACGTCATTCTGCAGTAGTCAACGATAAGTAGACACGATCGCCGGCAAACGGAGACACGTCTTTGCCGTTTTGGAACCATCCGCTTCGGGTAAGTGGGCATCCCTGTACTGTTTCGGGGTCAGATAGCCCAGGCAGC
>JALCSW010000002.1 GCA_022653695.1 Bacilli bacterium
TGGTGCTGGTAGAGCATCTCTAGAAATGAATTTTGATATTAATGTAAAAGCAATAAATTTTGATTTATCTTTATGGAGTGGATTGGAAAGTTTAACTGGTCAAAATGATTATGTAAAATTATTTTATCTTGATTCCGAAAATCAATGGCAAGAACAGATGCAATTCTCTGTTAATAATTTATCTACTCTTAAGCAGTATCCTGATAATTTTTATACTCAATTTCCAATAGATACAAATGGTATTAAATTTGAAGTATTTAAAGAAAATCCAACAGGTGATAGAAATAAAGGACGTGTTGTAATAGGAAATATGAATTTATTCTATTAATCTGGTTGTATTCTCAATTGTTTTCAAAGTGAGGCTCACACCAAGCTTGTGTGGGCTTTTTTTATTCATGCAACAACTAATCAACTTAATCTTAAAAGCGAAATCAAATTCAATGACGAAGCGGTAGAGGGCAAGGTCGAGGAGATCGCGAACTTGGGAATCGGGCATTCAACCATCGACGGAAAGCAAATAAACGCCAGCGACGTCATCGTCGTGAACGCCGAGGTGGTGGACCAAGAGATGAGCAAAACGGTCAACGGAACGACCACTAACATCTACCATGATCAGGACTTCACCTGCGATAACTTCCTCTTCCTTGATCCGGGGACCTTTAAAGTCCGCTTCGATCCGGGAGTGAGCGAGAAGACCACATGCAAGTTCCAGTTCTTGGAAATGTACGAGGGCAACTGATATGGAGCTCATGTTTTTGGATTTTAAGACTTTGTCTTACAAGGACAACGCCATAGTGGGGGACGATTTTGAAATCGTCCTCGATTCCGTGGTCTACCAGAAGTCCAAGTTCACGGTCAACAAGGTGGGGATCAACGCCGACATCGGCGACATCGTCATCCTCAGGGGCGTCTCGTTCTCTTTCATAGGAATACTAGACACCATGACCGTCGAGAAGGACATCAAGACCGAAGTGGAGGTCAACGACTTTGGATCGCTTTTCGATCTGGATGTTTTGGTCTCCTCGTATAGCGGTAACCTCTGTACGTTCTTATCGAACCTGATAAAGGCGACCTATAAGACCAATTCCAATAGCAAGCAGAACCTCTCGTATTTATCGGTTTATGTATATGGCTCGATAACCGGGAGCCTGACCTACGACGGAAGCGAACTGGCCAATCTTTCCGAGCTATCGGAAACTTTAGCGAAAAGTTACGGGATCAGATACACGTATTCGCTCGTCTATTCCGGAGGGAAGATAACCGGCATAGACGTCAACATCGGCGCGGTCACGAAAGGGCTTGTCATCAAGCATAACCTTCCAGTAATCACAGACCTCAAAATCGCCGATTCCAAGAAGCAGATCACGAATAAGATCGTCTTCTATCCGAAGGACGACAACTCCTCGTATAGGAGCGTCGTTTCCTATTATCTTCTGACCGACGGGACGGTCACGACCAACTCATACAGCGACAAGCGCTATCCATACGTGAAGCTTGTGAGTGAGTTCTACAGCGACAGCGACTATTCGACGCTTCTCACAAAGGCACAGAGCGAGCTTCTAAAAAGCAACCTCGAGCATTCGATCGAGTTCAATTTGTCAGTTGACAACGATATAATCGTTCCTTTTCAAAACTTCAATCTAGGCGATTTCGTGGAGTTCGTGGGCGAAAGCAAAATCTACGAGACCATGGTCACCCAGCTATCTTTCAAAAACGGCTTTTATTCCTGCTCCGTCGTCCTCGGCGAGTACAGGGTGAAGCTCACCGACAAAATCAAACTACTTCAAAGGAGGTAAAACCATGGGGTTAATTAAAATTACATTCGACGGCTCAAGCGTATCGGCCGAGCAGGACGCTTCATTGAACCATCACATCGTCGGCCTTATTCCTGCGGGAGTCATAAAGGGGCTCGGCGGTCAGTGCTCGGCCAGCGTCTCAAACAACTACATAACGTTCCAAAGCGGATACGTTCAGATATACGGGCGCAGGATGTTCATCGAGGCCGGTAGCCAAGTCTATGTCGCTCTCGATTCATCGATGTATGGCGCAATCGTCATTACGGTCACTCTCTCAAACAACACGGCGGTGCTAGGGAAAATTGAATCATCGTCGCCGATCACCCTTACTCAGAACGACCTATTGAATGGCGGTAACGTCTATCAGTTCGCTTTATGTAAGTACACCAAGACGACATCCTCCATCACGTTGGATTCCAGCTATTCGCCGAACCTCATAGTTCCTTCCAATCAGCTGGCGAATCAGGCGATTGCCAGCTTCCAGACCAAGGCTGAGGAGATGTATGGATATTCGTGTGTTCCGACATACAACATCACGGCCAGCGGGAAATACCGCTACGTGACCTGCAACAAAAACTACGTCAAGTACTGTCTAATCGGAATAAAATTCCTCGATTCAGTCTGCTATATTCCGGGGATGGGCTTACTCCAAGGCTCGTCTTTCTCGGCCACTTATTCGATTTTGAACACCAACTACACCTTGTTCGCCGAATGGCTTAGCGACGGAAGATTATGTCTTACGTTGGCGGATTCCACCCACAAGGTCTATTTCATCTATCTTTTCAATCATGGAGGGACAAAATCATGAACTTCTTAAACCATAAGATCCTCGTCAAATACAGAGCCGGATCCGACGCCTTTGGCCTAGCCAAGGACGGAAGCGACCACGATCACGTCATGATCCTTGACGATTACCATGGCCCGGCATGCGTCCACGACGAGGAAGAGGACTATTTCATCTATGGGTTGGAGGATTACAAGAAGCGTCTGGCGTTCGGCGACGAGCTTCCGGATTACTTCGTTATCTACAACATCGACACCTTCCATGCCCTAGACAACATCGAGGTCATCGATCCTGATTTCGAGGAGGAGTTCAAGAAACTGGTCCAGATAGACTGGCCGGCTCATCTTAAGGATTACCTCAGGAAATGCATTGACTATTTCTCTCGTTACATCGAATTCAAGGCAGTGAACAAGAACCTCTATCATCTCTATCAGATAAAAGGATATCTGGATAACTACGTTAAGACCGGAACGTTTGGTGGAACCATCAGCAAAAAGACGCTCGATAAGATAAGCGCCTACAGGTCTGATTACAAAACCCTAGACGAAAGCTCACTATCCAAGTTCCAGACAATCATAGACTCATTCAACGAATACATCGAAGGAGGTGGCAAATCATGAGCTCAATAGAAATCGTGTTGACCATCATATCGGTGGCCGGGACCTTATCGTCCATCATGTTTGCCTACCTCGCCTTCAAGCGTGGTAACAAGACCGAGAACAAGGCCGAAGGGAAGAATGAGGGAGTCCTCATATCCGACATCGGCTATATCAAATCCTCGATTGACCGAATAGAGAAATCGATCGACAAACTTCAGGAGGAAAACTCCACATTGAAGGAGAGAATCGTCAAGGTCGAGAGCGAACTCGACAACCATGTCAGAAACAAAGCAATCCACTCAGGAGGAATAAAAAAATGAACGACATCTTAATTAACATCATATCGGTGGTGATGACCGCAGTGGTCCTACCTCTTATATCTATCGCGGGCGCGCAATTGATAAAGCTCATTAACAAGAAGATCAGCGACAAGCAATCGGCCAAGTTTCTAGAGGACGCAACGAATATCGTCACAAGCGCGGTACGTTGCGTTTTTCAAACCTACGTCGATTCATTGAAGAAGAGCGGAACCTTCGACGCCACAGCCCAAGCCACTGCCCTCACAAAGGCCAAGGATCTAGCCTTAAAAGAGTTGTCAGAGGAAGTGAGAAGCTATATCACGACCAATTTCGGTGACTTGGAATCGTGGTTAACTACTCAAATCGAAGCGACCATCAGTCTCTTGAAGACGAAATAACACTTAAAAACGCCTCATCTCACGACAGTAGCCACCTCAAAAAACGCAATTTTGAAAATCGTCAGCGAAAAACCTACGTCTCGTTGAGCGCTTTTTAGCGCCTTTTGTACAAAAAATGGTATTTTCACTGTTTAACTTAATTACTTTTTTCTTGGTGTTGGTATTTCTTCTGTTTAACAAACACATCTTAGTAAAACAGCGACGATACCAAATGTTGTCGCTTTTTCTTTACCTTGATATAGTGTTTGCCAAATCTAAATCAACAAACTGTGGTAAAACATTTTTACATGTAAGACTTGACTGGAAGTATTTAAACCATGGTTTTATAGGAAGATGCAAAAAGATCGCACCGCCCGAAACGGGGTGGGCATCCGGCATCCGAACCACTAGACCGCGACCTGTTTGAAAAGATATAAACTTTCATTTGGATTGTGTGTTGCTTATTGATAAAAAAGCATAGGAACTAAAGAACTGTTAAAATGAAAAAACCGAATGCATATACGCAAAAGGAAAATAAGGTATTATTGCAATGGATAAAACGAAGATAAAGGCTTTGCTCCGACTGAGCAATGGGCTTTCAGGTCATCACAGTCGTTTGACGTTGTTCGTTTTGTTAGTGGCATCGGCAGTATCGAGCGTTTGCACGGTTTTGATTCCGTTTTTCGAAAAGGCCATTTTGGATGGGATTGGAACCGGAAGCGGACAGACGAGGAACATCGCCGTTTTGATTTGCGTTTGCGTGGCCTCGGCCATCGCTTTGTTTCTTTGCGCCTTCATTACCACAAAACTGTATTACTCGTTCAAGAAGGAACTTGAGTACGTTCTTCTTCACTCGCTTTCCCAGCAGGAGAGCAAAACCGTTTCCGCAAAAGGCTCCGGCGCCTTCCTTGGCGCCGTTTTTGGCGACTCTGAGCAAATCGCCAGCGTGGTGGCGGTCAATTATTTCTCAATCGCTTTCACCCTCGTCGCTTCCATCGCCTCAATTGTCATTTCGGCGGTTTGGAGTCTGACGTTCCTTTTCATCGCGGGCGTTTCCTATTTGCTTATTCTAGCGGTGATTTTCGCTGCAAACGGAATTTTTCTGTCCAATCTGAAAAAAGGAAAGGAGGAGATTTATTCCCTGAACCCCAAAGTGCTGGAGTTCATAGAAAACAAGAACTCCATCCTTTCCTACAGTTCGTTTGACGCATACGAACAAAGCATGTTCGCCGGCTTCACGAGGCGCGATTCGTTTTTTATCAAAGCGAATCTTGCGAGCGACATCTCCAAAATTTCGATTTCCGTCATCCAAAGCCTGGCGTTGGCTGTGTTTTTTGCGTTCGCCGCGTTCGATTTGGAGGCCGGAAGGCTTGATGTCAGCACCTTGGTGGCCCTCATTTCATACTTTTCCGTGATTTTCCTTCCTATCGGCAGCGTTAAGGAGATGTATGAGAATATTCAAAAATTCAATGTCTTTTTCGAGAAAGTCAAGGGACCGCTGTGTGCCAAGACGAATCTGTGCATTCCTAAAGATGGTCTGATTCGTTTCGATGGGGTCTCCTGTTCTTATGGGGGAAAAGCCGTTCTTCGCGACATCACTTTCCCGGTTGATGGGAAAATCGCGCTGATCGGTCTTTCGGGCGAAGGGAAAACGACGCTGATAAAACTGCTTTTCGGTTCGGTGAAACCCACTCTTGGCCAAGTCAGCATCGGCCAGCGGAAAAGCGAAAGCGTTTCGCGGAATCTTTTGTTTTCGTGCGTCCGTTATTATTCTCAGGATCTCGAGATTTTCGACGATGATTTGCTTTTCAATATAACGCTTGGGAAAAAAGGCCTTTCCGTTGAAAAATACCAAGAGGAGCGCGAACGGTACGCCCAACGGGTTTTTGACACTTTCTCAAAGGTCGTTGAAAACGCCGCTTTTTCCAGGAAAAACATCGCTGAGACCACTTCCGTTCTTTGCGACATCTATGCGCTTGACCCAACGGATTTGAAAGACAAAGGAATCCAGAATGATGTTTTTTCCTCCATTTCGGCCATCGATGACATCCGGGGAACGTCCAGGTTTGTTTCGGACTGCATTTTCCCTAAGAAGTTTTATGCGACGGAAAGGCTCGATCGAATCATCGCCGATCTTGAACTGGAGAAACTCGAAGGCAGGAAATTCGGCCAAAGGGGCTCGAATATTTCCGGCGGGGAAAAAGCCAGGGTTTCGTTGGCCCGGTTTCTATTGCCCCTCAGCGAGAACTCGTTCGTTCTGGACGAGCCGCTCCTTAGCCTCGACCTTCTTGCGCAGCAGAAACTCACAAAGGTCCTAAAAAGGTATTTGGGCAATCAAAACGGCATCATCATCACGCATGACTTGGGAATCGCGAAAACGCTATCCGAAAAGATTTTCATTCTCGACGACGCGACCATCAAGTGCCGGGGCACCCATGAGGAATTGCTGACCGAATCGGCCGTTTACAAAGACCTGTATTTGGCTTATTCGAGTCAAAAGTAGCTCGCGGTTCGTTTTCCGCCGTTTTTCAAAAGGCCCCTTGCCCGCCCTGTGGCGGTTTGCCGATGCCTCTTTCGGTTTTTTGCGTTCCAAAAACAGAGGAATCCGAGGAAAGACGACTGAGTTTCCAGAGTTGAGGGAACAATGAGCCGTCAAAACTTCCCATAGTGGATTTTGGCTTTCTCGAAACGGTCGCGGTCCCGCGCGAGGTTCCTTTCCCCGGCCTTTCCGATGATGATAAGGCTGACCGGCACATAACCCTCAGGCAATTTGAAGTAACTTATGAGCTCTTTATAGAAGTCGCTGCCGAACTTGACGCCGCACCAAAGCGACCCGTAACCCAAGTCATAGGCGGCCAAAAGGATGTTCTGGCTCACGTTGGAGCAATCCTCGATCATGAATTCCGGGGTTGGGTTTTTGTTGCCGTCCCCGACGACGAGAACGCTCAAAGCGGCTTCGGCGGCGATGGCGCAGGTGGGTTTGACTTTCGCGAACCCCTTCCAAAAAGCGTTGTCGAGGTTGACGACGAGTTCATATGGCCGCCGATTCATGGCGCTCGGGGCTTCCATGCCCGCCTTCAAGATGGCGTCGACGTCCTTTTGCGGGATTTCCGCCTTGGCGTATTTGCGGACGCTTTGGCGGCCTTCGATGCATTTCAACGTTTCCATGCGGATTCCTCCAATTTCCCAATTATTATAGCGTTTTCCTGCGCTTTCCGCCCATTTTTCCTTCGTTTCCTTTAGGGTACCCGCGCCCGCTCTCGCGTGCTAGAATACATGCAACAGGAACCTGACAGCTTATGAAAATTGCCATCTCTGCCGAAAGCACGATCGATCTTCAGGAAGATATGCTTAGAAAGTACGACATCTATAGGATCCCCTATACGTTGGTTTTGGGCGATAAGACTGTTTCCGATGAGAAAGTAAGAGGCGAGGACATCTTCGCCTTTACCGCCCGGACCGGCGTTCTGGCCAAGACGACCGCCGTCAACGTCGCCGAATTCGAAGGGCACTTCAGAAAACTCCTCAAGGATCACGACGCGGTCATCCATTTTTCCCTTTCGAAAGCGATGTCCTCCACCTATAACAACGCGTGCCTGGCGGCCCGAAGCCTCAAAAACGTCTACGTCATCGACAGCGCGGAGCTTTCGACCGGCATCGCCCTTGAGGCCATTTACGCCCGCAAACTGATCGACGCCGGCAAAAAAGCCGATGAGGTCGTTGACCTGGTGAAGAGGAGAATCCCCTTCGTTCAGGCTTCCTTCTCCCTCGAGCACGTTGACTACCTCTACAAAGGGGGCCGCTGCAATGCGATGGCGCTTCTCGGCGCCAATATCCTTAACATCAAACCGGAGATCATCGTTAAGAACGGCGTCATGGTGGCCGGGAAAAAAGACCGGGGCCCGATGGAGAAGGCCACGATGAGTTACGTCGAAAACACCCTCGCGGAGTTCTCCAATCCCGATCCGGAAGAGGTTTTCATCACTTTCTCGAGCAGTTACGAGCTGCCCGAGATCAAAGTCTTGGTGGATAGAGTCGCCGCCGTTCTTCGGGGACGCGGGTTCAAGAACGTCCATGCCACCCAAGCCAACGCCACGGTTTGTTGCCACTGCGGGCCCCATACCCTCGGCATCCTTTATATCAACGACGGGCCGCACCCCATCGTTTGATATGCCCTTCGCGGATTTTCGGCATATCGGCTCCTGGCTTCTTTTGCTGGGGGCTTTTTGCGTCGGGTGCGCGCCCGCCAAAAAAGAAGAGGAGCCCGCCCTCGGCGATTATGTGAGCGAGCTTCCTTTCCGCGAAGGGTACGCGATTCTTCAGCTTAGCGACCTCCATTTCGGGTGCGAGAGCGACCTTTCGCACGAGTTGGCGTATCTCGACGCGGTGGTCGCCGCCGCGAGGCAACCCGATTTCCTCATGCTGACCGGCGATTGCTTCCTTTTGGGCAACGAGAGGGTCGCTTCCGCCCTGTTCGCGCGGATCCGCTCGTATGGGGTTCCTTACGGGGTCACGTGGGGGAACCACGACGCCGACGGGTACTACCGTTTCTCGTGGCTCGAGGGGCTGGTTAAGGAAGGCGAAAGCGTTTACCGCCACCCGGAAGGCTCCTCCCTTAGCGGCGCCAGCAACTACGTGGTGAACCTCGTCGAAGGTGGGAAAACCGTTTGGCAGCTCTATTCCCTCGACAGCCATAGTTGCGTCCAGACGAACCCCTTCCGTTACGAGCACCCGCCGATCGACGAGGGCCAGGTCTCGTGGTACGAAAGCGAATGCGAAGCCGCGAGGAGGCCCGACGGGGCCTACGTCCCTTCCATCGCCTATTTCCACATTCCGCTCCGGGAGACGGCGAAGGCTTACGCCGACGAGGGCGGGCTCACCACCTACCTGAGGTGGGAGAAGAACGAATCCATTTCGCCTTCCTACAAGGAATCCTCTTTCTTTTCCGCCGCCAAAAAGCGGAACGCCAAGGCTCTTTTCTATGGTCATGACCACGGCAACGATTTCGTGGCCGATTACGATGGGGTGACCCTCGGATACGGCGTCAAAACGGACAAGGAGCTCTATTACGCGAGAAGCGAGAAGCGGGGCTACGACCTCATCGGCGGCTCCCTTCTCACGCTTCACGAGGACGCGACGTTCGACCTGACGCACCTCTACGTTCAGGACGACGCGGTTTTTACGACCTATCGGGAGAGCTACAAATGAGGCGGGTCCTGGTTCGCGCGACCCTGCTTTCCCTGGTTTTGGTTTATGCGGGGTGGTGCCTTTCGAATCTCTTGCTCTCCCTCGCCCAGGAAATCCCGAATTTCTTTCGCTTCGCCCTTCCTTATTGGATGGGCGAGGTCTACGCGCTCGGGGTCGTCGTTTTCGCCCTCCGCCTCCTTAGGTCCGTTTTCGAGGGCATCGCCGAGCGGACGGCGAAGCGGTGGGGCGTGGCGATGGCTCTGGTCGCGTTTGCGGTGATATCGGGGATTTGCCTCGAGGCTTCTTTCGGGGTCCTCGATTGGTTCGCGGGAGGCTTCGACCCGCTCTACCCGCTTGAGCCCTTGATCGGCTCGTTCCTGATGCTCGCCCTCGGCTCTTGGCTTTACTTTCGGAAGCCTAAAGGAGGGGGCGCGCCTCAGAAAGCGCCGCCCCGTCCATGGTGGGAGCGTTGGGGGAAGGGGATCTTCGCCCTTCTGGCCCTCGCTTTCTTCGGCCTCTTCCTTAACGGCGTTTGGTTCCTCGACCCCGAAGGCGGGCATCTTTCCGGACTCATCGGCCTTTGCCTTGACATGGCCCTTCCTTTCGCGATGATGGTCGCCTATCTCTATTTGTCCGCCGAAAGTGGGGCTTTGCCAAAAAAGGCCGGCCCCGTCTTCTGCGGCGTCTATTTGGCCCTCGGCCTTCTCCTCGCCCTTTGGCGTTGGCTCGCCCTATGTCTCGACCCCCTCTACCTCGCCGAAGGGGGCGCGATCCTCCTTCCCTACGATCACATGAACCGCCTCGCCTACGGGACCGTTCTCCTCTTCGTTCTCAACGTCCTCGTCCCCGCCGGGGGCCTTCTCCGCTCTTGCATACGCTCGCGTAAGCGCGTATCTTAGATGGTGCGGAAGACCCTCGAGCAGGCTCCGCCAAGCTCAATAGTCTAATGTGAGTGGCCTTCTATTGGAGCCACTCTTTCTTTTGGGGAGGCAGGGATGGACGAGATATCCAAAGTGACGGCGCTTCTTGAGGCGCCCTTATCCAGAGCCGGGTACGATTTGGCGTCGGTCAAACTGACACGCGAGAAAGACGGGCTCACGCTTCACGTGACGGTGGATCGCCTCGCGCCCATTTCGCTCGACGACATCGTCAAAGTGGGCGACATCGTCAATCCGCTCCTCGACGCGGCGGACCCCATCGGCGGGCCCTACACCCTCGATCTCAGCAGCCTCGGGGCCGAGAAGCCGATCAAACTCGAACGGCTCGGCGATTACGTGGGCCGCTACGTCAGCCTCCATCTGTCGCGCCCCTGCCAAGGCGAGAACCTCCTTGAGGGGACCCTCGTCTCCGTGGGGAAGGACGTCCTCATTCGGGTCAAAGACAAGACCCGCTTCCGGGAGTTCACGTTCCCGGCCCAAAACGTCGATAAGGCCCGTTTGGCCATCGAATTCTAAAGAAAGAAAAAGAAGGAAACAATTATGGATGCACAAGCATTCGCCAGCGCGATTCACGAAATCGCGGAATCCAAAGGCCTCACCGACGAGGCCGTCGTGAACGCCCTTAAGGACGCTCTTCAGAAAGCCTATCTCCATTATTTGGCCCAAGGTCTCGCGATCGGCGACGACGCCGTCGTGACCGTCGACATCGACATGGCCAAAGGCGAGATCGTCCTCGCTCAGGTCAAGAAGGTCGTCGACGAGGTCCAGGACGATTACCTCGAGGTGAGCGTCGAGGACGCCAACAAAGGCCTCAAGAAGAAAAAGTACAAGGCCGGCGACGATTTCCCCATCCCGTGCCCGGCCGAGGAACTCAGCAAAATGACCGCTCAGGCCGTCAAAACGATCCTTCGCCAAAAGATCGCCGAAGCGGAGCGCGTCGCCCTTTACGACGTTTATAAAGACCACATCGGCGAGATGATAACCGGCACCGTCGAGAAGGCGGACGACCGGAGCGTCACCGTCAACATCGGCCGCACCATGGTCGAGCTCGGCCGCCGCGAGATGATCGGCGACGAATACTTCAAAGTCGGCGACCCGATCAAGGTCTACATCCAGGAAGTCAAAGAGGCTCAGCAGGAGGGCAAGCCATCCCATGGCCCCCAGATCGAGGTCACCCGCAGCAGCGAGGGCTTCCTTAAGCGCCTCTTCGAGGAGGAAATCCACGAAATCTACGACGGGACCGTCCTCATCAAAGGCATCGCCCGCGAAGCCGGCGTGCGCAGCAAGGTCGCCGTCGTGAGCACGAACGAGGACGTGGACGCGACAGGCGCCTGCATCGGCCCGAGCGGCAGCCGCATCCAGAAGATCGTGAGCCAACTCGGAAACGGGAAGGACAAAGAGAAGATCGACATCATCGCCTATAGCGACAACCCCGGCCTCTACGTCGCGGAATCGCTCCGCCCGGCCCAGGTTCTGGGAGTGGCTCTGCAACCCATCGATCCCGCGCTCCCGCACCAGAAGGCCATCGCCGTCGTCAAGGACGAGCAACTGAGCCTCGCCATCGGCAAGAAAGGCGCCAACGCCCGCCTGGCCAACAAACTGACCGGCTACAGCATCGACATCATGGAGGAGAGCGAAGCGCAGGAGGAAGCCCTCGAGTACGTCACTCTGGAGGAGCTCCAGAAGCAGGCCGACGACGAGAAGAAGGCCTTGGAGCGTCAGGCCTACGCCGAAAAGAGCCAGGAAGAGGCGAGAAAGCGAGCCGAGGAAGCCGCTTTGGCCGCAACCATGGCCGCTCCGGTCGCCGAGGTCCACGAAGACGAAGCCGCCTCCCCCGTCCCCGAAGAGACGGTCGCGGAAGCCTCCGCCCCCCTCCCTTCCCCGGAAGCCCAAAGCGTTCCCGCGAAGGAAGAGGAAATCGCGCCGGCCCCCGCCCCGGTCGAGGAAAGCCCGCTCATCCCCACGACCGTCAAGACCACCAAGACCCTCGACGAACTCGAGAAGGAACTCGAAGAGGAGAAAAAGCGCGTCCCCGAGGCGAGCAAGCCTTACGAGAAGCGCAAATACGGCAAGCGCCCTCGGAAGATCACCGACGAGGAGCAGGCTCACGCCAAACCGACGGAGGCCGCCCCTTCCGCCGATGCCATGCCGATCTATTCGCAAGAGGAACTTGACGAGATCGCCAGGGAAGAGGAGGAGGCCTCCGCCGACGCCAAATCCGAAATCGACGACCTCGACAGCGAGGATTTCGACAAGTACTACGACGACAAGTGAGGGCCTGAGCGCCTTCGCTAGGGAGGAACGCCGAATGGGCAAAAACGAATTGGGGTTCCTGGGGCTCCTCTATCGGGGCCATCAGGCCCTCATCGGCAAAGAAGCCAAAGCGGCGCTGGCGGGGGTTTCGCTCCTCGTCCTCGCCTCCGACGCCTCACCTCGAACGACTGAAGAATACGCTTCGCGGGCGGGGAAGCGGGGTATCCCCCTCCTCCGCGACGTGAGCAAAGCCGACTTGGGGCGAGCCCTGGGGCGGAAAGAGGTCAGTTGCCTCGCCATTCTTGGCAAGAAGGCGGCGGAAAGCCTCCTAGCGAAACGAAAGGAGAACGATTGATATGAAAAAAAAGAAGTATTTTTCAAAGAAAAAGAGGGTCCAGCAGCAAAAGCGCGTGCGGAATTTCGTCGAGCGGCCGAGCGGCCGCAAGGAGGAATACGCCAAAGTCAACGGCGGCGTTTTCGTCTACAGCAAGCCGCTTTCGGTGGCCGACCTTTCGAAAGCCATCAACGTTCCCGTCCCGGCCATCATCAAGTTCCTTTTCATGCAGGGCAAGGCCGTCACCATCAACCAACTGCTTGACGACGAGACGATCGGAACCATCTGCCTTGAGTTCAACTACGACTTCAAGAAAGAGGCCGTGGTGGACGAGGAGCATTTCGACCAGCTGGAGATCCATGACGATCCCAAGGATCTCGTCGAGCGAGCCCCGGTCGTGACCGTCATGGGCCACGTCGACCACGGCAAAACCACCCTCATCGACGCCATCCGCCATAGCGACGTCGCCTCCCACGAGGCCGGCGGGATCAGCCAAGCCATCGGCGCCTACCAAAAGGAATACAAAGGCAAGAAGATCACCATCATCGACACCCCGGGGCACGCGGCTTTCACCGCGATGAGGGCCCGCGGGGCCTCCGTGACCGACATTGTCGTTCTGGTCGTCGCGGCCGACGACGGCGTCATGCCGCAGACGATCGAGGCCATCAACCACGCTAAAGCCGCCAAAAGCGCCATCATCGTGGCCGTCAACAAGATGGACAAGCCCGGCGCCGATCCCCAAAGGGTCAAGGAGCAGCTCATGCAGCATGGGGTGATCGCCGAGGAATACGGCGGCGACGTCATCTGCGTCAACATAAGCGCCAAAACCGGCAAGGGCATCGACGATCTGCTCGAGGCCATCCTCATGAAATCCGAGATGCTCGAACTCAAGGCCAACCCGAATCGGTATGCGATCGGCACCGTCCTTGAGGCCAATCTCGATAAGGGCGAGGGGCCAAAAGCCACTTTGCTCGTCCAAAACGGCACCCTCGGCAACAGCGATTACGTGGTCGTGGGCGACATATATGGCAAAATCCGCCGGATGGTCAACGAATATGGGCAGGTCATCCACTCCGCCGCGCCGAGTTGCCCGGTTTCCGTCACCGGCCTTTCCTCCGTTCCGACGGCCGGGGACCGCTTCATGGCGTTCCCGAGCGAGAAGGAAGCCAAGTCGATCGCCGAGAAACGGGCCCTCGCCAACAAGGAGAAGCAGCGGGGCGCCAACGCGGCCATGAACCTCGACGACCTCAACAACCTCATCAACGCCGGCAAAATCCAGGACATCAACGTCATCGTGAAAGCCGACACCGACGGCTCCGCGCAGGCCCTTAAGGCCTCGCTTGAGAAGCTCTCCAACGACAAGGTGCATATCAAGGTAATCGAGGCCGAGGCCGGGGCGATCAGCGACAACGACGTTTTGCTCGCCAGCGCCTCCCACGCCATCGTCTACGGTTTCAACATCCGCCCGGACGCCCGCATCCGCCAAAAAGCCGAGGAGGAGCACGTGGAGATCCGCCTCCACAAAATCATCTACGAGCTGCTCGACGAGATGTCAAACGCCATGAAAGGCCTCTACAAAGCCGAGATGGTGGAGAACGTCACCGGTCAAGCCGAGATTCGCCATATCTACAAGATAACCCACGTCGGCACCATCGCCGGCAGCTACGTCACCTCCGGGCTCATCGAGGCCGACAGCAAAGTCCGCCTCATCCGCGACGGGCTCGTCGTCTACGATGGCAAGCTGGCTTCGCTCAAGCGCTTCAAGGACGACGTCAAGGAAGTCAAGCAGGGCTACGAATGCGGCCTCTCAATCGCCAACTTCAACGACATCAAGGAAGGCGATCTCGTCGAGGGGTACGCCCTCGTGGAGAAGAAGTAGGGTATGGCGAACCGCCAAGGGCGCGTCAAGGCCCTCATCCAGAAAAACCTGAGCGACATCCTCACGCGCGAACTCCATAATCCGCGCGTGGGCCTACCTTCGGTCAGCGAAGTCGCGGTCAATAGCGATTACAGCCTCGCCAAGGTCTACGTGAGTTTTCTCGGCGCCAAATACCCCCGCCAATGCCTCGAGGAGTTGAACCGCTGCAAAGGCTACGTCCGCTCGTCCCTCGCCAAGAAGATGGACATTTACAAGGTGCCCGACCTCCTTTTCGTCTATGACGACCAGTTCGATAGGGCCGCCCGGCTCGAGGAGGCTTTGGCCCGCGAGGAGAAAAGCCTCGCCGACGCCAAAAAAGGCAAATGAAAGAAAAGGACCCGATTCGCCTCGGGTCCTTTTTTCATCGCCCTTATTTTTCGATTCGCCTAATGTAGCGTTCCGTTTTGCGGCCCGGCTCTTTCATCTTAAGGAATCCCGCTTCCGATTTGGTTCGCTTTGAGCAGCCTAAAAGCACGAAAGTGACGGGATTCGCCGTTTTGCTGAGGATATCCACGATCTCCTGAACCGCGATGGTTTGGGCTTTTTGCGGCCCCGAAAGACCCTCGATGACGAACCGGTGGCCGCTGAGGCGGCGATAAGCCAGCGTCCCCACGCGCTCGTGGCGGCGCAAAATGAGATAGAGGGACTCCCCTTCCCTGAGGGGCTTCCCCGCGAAAGGCGTTCCGACGATATCCTGAGCCGATATGATGGGTTTCAAAGCGTATGAGTGATCGAGGGCGCTTTCGAACTCCAGCGCGGAGAAATAGAGTTTGAACGGGGCGTAATTAGTGAGCATGCTTCGGAAATTCCCCTTGGCTTCCGGCCATTGCGCGTAGATGGACCTCAGCAGGTCTTTCGTGGCTTGGCGGTCCGTGAAGCCGTTGGCCGGGCACTGGCTTTTCAAAACGGGCATCCTCTCTTCCTCGGCGAGGAGGCTCAGGTCCCTCTCGTAGCAATAGATGAGGGGCCGAATGAAGGTCACGTGGGCCCGTTCCAGCCGCATCTTGGGCTCGAAAGTGGCGACCCTTCCCCCATGGATCATGTTCATGAAAAGCGTTTCCGTCGCGTCGTCGCTATGATGGGCGAAGGCCACTTTGTTGTAGCCGAGCTTTTTGGCGACGGCGTTCATGGCGGCCTTCTTCATCCGCGAGCAGATGCTGCAGGGAAGATGGCGGCCGCCTTTCGCGTGGGCCTTCAGGATATCGTAGACGAAACGGGAATCGCTCACGTAGAGCTCGCTTCCTAGCGAATGGCAGAACGCCTTGAGCGCGGAGAGGTCCGGGTTTCCGAAACCCAGGTCGAGATAGACCGGCTTCACTTCGAAGTTCTTCGCGGCGAAGCGGCCGTAGAGAGAAAGGGCGCGCAGCAGGCAAAGGCTGTCTTTGCCGCCCGAGAGGCCGACGAGGATTTTATCCCCCTCGTCGATGAGCGAGAAGTCGCGGTCGGCCTTCCGCAGGGCCGCGAGGACATGTCGAATGTATTTCATGGGGTAAAAGCGCCTCCGAGACATTATAATGTCCCTAAGTATGGAAAGCGGCATTTTATTGCTCGACAAAGAGGCGGGGATGACTTCCCGCGACGTCGATAACCGGTTGCAAAAGGAATTCGGGACGAAGCGCGTGGGGCACCTCGGCACTCTCGACCCTTTCGCGACTGGCCTTTTGCTCGTGGGGGTGGGCCGGGGGACCAAGTTCCTGCCCTATGTCGACGATTCGAGAAAAAGCTATTTGGCGACCCTCCGGCTGGGCGAGACGACCTCCTCGCTCGATCCCGACACCCCGGTGATCGCCCGAAAAAGCGTGCCGAGCCTCACGAACGGGGATATCGTCAAGGTTTTTTCTTCTTTTAGGGGGAAAGGCGAACAGGTTCCGCCGATGACGAGCGCCATAAAAGTGAACGGGGAGCCGCTCTACAAAGCCGCCCACGCGGGCAAAGTCGTCGAACGGAAGCCGCGAAGCGTCGAGATTTTCTCGCTGAATCTCATTGAAACGAAAGAAAACGCCATCGTCTTTTCGACCACGGTTTCGAGGGGGACCTACATCCGCGTTTTGGGGAGCGATATCGCCGCGCGGCTCGGCACCGTAGGGTACCTCACGTCTTTGCGGCGCCTTTCGATCGGGCCTTTTCTCGTCGCGGACGCCAAGAAGCTCGCCGCCATCGGGGAGGAGCCCTTCATCGACGGGACTTTGGCCATCACCACGATGAAGCACGTCGAGATCGACGAGGACGATCTCGATCGCGCCAAGAACGGGGCGCCCTTCGACCTCGCCGAGGATTACGGGGCGAAAGTGCTGCTCACGCTCCATGGGGAGGCCGTCGCCGTTTATAGGCGTTTCGCGGACACCCATTACCGGGCCGAAAGGGGGCTTTTCTAGTGGAACGGATCTATCTTGATTACCGCAGGATCCGGCCTCGCGAAGGCAAACTCACCCTCCTTTTAGGCAGTTTCGATGGGGTCCATCGCGGGCACAGGCGCCTGATTGAGGAGGGCAAGAAAGCCGCCGAAGGCGATCTGGGGGTCTTGCTTTTCGCCGAGAATCCGGCCGCTTTCCTGCCAAACGGGAAAAGCCATGAGGTTCTGACGAGCCTTGAGGACAAACTCCGCCTTTTCGAAGCGGAGGGCCTCGACTGCGCCTTCATCCTCAAGGTCGACCGCGCTTTCTTCGATCTGTCCCCGGAGGCCTTCCTCGAGCGGGTCCTCAAGCCGCTTCATCCGGAGAGTGTGGTCGTGGGCGAGGATTACACGTTCGGACGCGGGGGCTCGGGCCGCGCGGATCTTCTTTCGGGGTCTTTCGTGGTCGCGGAGGTTCCGCTTCTTGACTACCAAGGGGCGAAAGTCTCCACTCAGCGCATCATCGCCGATTTGACGAACGGGGACATCGCCTCCGCGAACCGCCAATTGGGGCGCGACTACGAGATCCACGGCACGGTGGGGCACGGCTTCGAGAACGGGCGCCGGATCGGCTTTCCGACGGCGAACCTTGAGACGAAGACCCCCTATGCCCTTCCGAAAGTCGGCGTGTATGGGGGCCTCGTCTTCCTGCGTGGGTTGCCTTATCGATCCCTCATCAACATCGGGACCAATCCGACCGTGGGGTTATTGAGGCGGCCCCGGGTCGAGTGCTACCTCAAGGGTTTCGAAGGCTCGATTTACGGCGAGACGATCTACGTTTCTTTCCATGAGCGGATCCGCGATGAGATCAAATTCGCCTCCCTGAGCGACCTTGAGCGGCAACTCAAGAAAGATATCGCCTCGCTTGGGTAGAGTTAAACCCCCTGATTGCGGGGTTTAAGAGGCATGGCGGCCGATGTTAGGAAAACGCGCCGGAAAATGGTAATATAAAAAGTTATGAAAACATTGTTCACGGGCGCGAAGATTCTCACGATGAGGGACGGGGAAGGCGTTTTCGACGGCGAGCTTCTCGTCGATGGGGCGGAGATTTCCTACGTAGGAGCGAAGGCCCCGCGCGAAGCCGTCGACAAGACGATCGATTGCCGGGGGAACCTTTTGATGCCGGGCTTTAAGAACGCCCACACCCACAGCGCGATGAGCTTCGCCCGCTCCCTCGCCGACGATTTGGCCCTTCACGACTGGCTCTTCGAGCGCATTTTCCCGCTTGAGGCGAAGCTCCGGCCCGATGACCAATATCGCCTCAACAAAGTTTCGATCCTCGAATACCTCACGAGCGGGATGACCGCCTGCTTCGACATGTATTACAACCCCGACGAGATGGCGCGGGCGGCTCAGGAGATGGGCTTTCGGACGGTTCTTCTCGGCACGGTCGCCAAGGATCGCGAGTCGGTCAAGGAAATGAAAGCCGCTTACCGGCGCATCAACGGCCGCTACCCGCTCGTCAGCTACCGGCTTGGCTATCATGCCGAATACACGTGCACGGATGGGATTCTGCGGGCCCTTTCGGAGGCCAGCCACGAACTCAAATGCCCGGTTTTCACCCATATCAGCGAAACCGTGAGCGAGGTCGAGGGGTGCAAGGGGCGCCATGGCGGGCTCAGCCCCGCCGAGTATATGGAAAGCCTCGGGCTTCTCGATTACGGGGGCGGAGGTTTCCATTGCGTCCATTTCGGCGACAGGGACATCGATATCTTCAAAAAACACGCCGCGAGCGTCATCACCTGCCCGGGGAGCAACAGCAAACTCGCCTCCGGGATCGCCCCTTTGACGAAATTCGTCGACGCGGGGCTTAACCTCGGCATGGGAACCGATGGCCCGGCGAGCGACAACGGGCTCGACATGTTCTACGAGATGCGCTTGGCTTGCGTGCTTCAGAAGCTGCTTCTGAAAGATCCCTCCGCCTTCGATGCCTGGGCCTCGCTAAAGGCCGCGACCGTCGGCAGCGCCAAAGCCATGGGGCTCACCGATTGCCTCTATCTTGAGGCGGGGCAGAAAGCCGATCTTATCATGATCGACCTCATGAAGCCGAACATGCAGCCGATCAACAACATCGCCAAGAACGTGGTCTATTCCGGCGCCAAGGACGACGTCAAGATGACCATGATCGATGGCGTGATCCGCTATATGGATGGATCTTTCTATGTCGGCGAGGACATAAAGGGCATCTACGAGGAAGCCCAAAAGATCACCGATCGCCTGAAAGCGGCGTAGCCGGTGGGCGTCTTAGTTTTCTTTTCGGGTGGCCTTTCGCCCTCGAAAAAAGCGATTTCGTGCGCTTCGGCCAAAGCCGACCGGTTTGCGAAACCCTTTTCCCGCCTTATTAATTTAATTTAAGGTTGCCGCTCGTTGACTTTTCGCGTCCGCGTCCCTAAAATCGAATATAATGAATATCAGTAAGCGCTTACTGTAAGTAGGGGGAATTTATGAAAAAACTCAAATTGCTGTGTCTGGCCGGGAGCCTTTCGCTCGCGGTGGCCGGGGCTGGGGCCATCGGAGCGGCTTTCTCCGCCAAAAAGGCGGCGGAGCCCGTCAAGGCGGGCATGACGGCCCAAACGTTCTCGTGCAAGGTCATGAAGAACGACGCCATCACGTCTTTGCCTACAACGATGTACGCCTACGCTTGGAACGCGGGGACCGATCCCGTCGATTCTTCCACGGTCCTGATGTATCGTAGCGATGATAGCACCGGCGATTTCGCGCTGTTCGACGTGGATTTGCCGGACGTTTACGATTCCGTCCTCTTTAAAACGGAGGAAGGCTGGTACGGGACCCAGACGGTCGATCTCAGCGCGGCCTACGAAACGGCGGTGGAAGGCGCCGGGTATTCGGCGACGTTCGTCATCAGCGCGTTTAACGGCGATCATAAATGGACCGGCGATTGGGAGATTTCCACCCCCGAGCCCACTTTCACGAGTTCCTATTTGCGGATGTGGCTCGACCCCACCGCGGTGTCCGCCTACTCCTATGGCTACGCCTGGACGATCCATTATTGGAAAGGCGACGGGACCGTCGACGCCGAGATCCCCCTCGACAATTGGACCAACATCGCCGCCTCGGGGGACCGCTATGCCGTTTACGCGGACGTCCCGACCGCCATCGTCGGCTGCCTCTACCAAATCAAGATTTATAACGACATCGGCGCCTATGCCGATGCGGCGACCAAAAAAGACGATTTGGGCGCCAATCAGGTCTACGCGACGGGGGATAACGCGGAACTCTATTATCTCAGCGGATCCGTCGGCTCGCTCGATTTGTCCAAAGGCATCGCCGCCAAGGACAGCGCCGAGCAAACGATCGCGGTGGCCGCTTTGGAGCAGGTCATGGCCGGTTACTTCTCTTGCGCCGCCAGCGCCGACAACGGCTATGGCAATTTCAGGACCCTCGTCACCACATGGATCCATAATTTCGAAGATCCGCAAAAATGGTGGATTTCCGGCGACATGACGAGCGTCACCATGAACGACTTCTCCGGAAGCGGCACCGATCTTTATGGTAGCGGCCTTCCGCGCGAGACCCCGGTCACGGTCCAAGCGAAATACGATGAGATGTCGTCGCTTTACGCCAATGCCAACCCCGAGTCCTCGGTCTTCCTAAACGCGACCGAAAGGAGCGCCGTCGTTCTTCCGACGGTCCTTGTCGCCGGCGGCGCGCTGCTCGTCGGCCTCTTCTTCCTTTTGCGGAGGCGGAAAGCCAATCTCGCCTAAATACCGCGAATCGGGATTTTGATCAAAAAGAAAAACCGGGCGAAACCGGCTTTTCTTTTTCCCCGTTTTCGAATATTCTCCATCTGTGGGCTCAGGAGAGAATATAATAAGGCATCGGAAGATTTCGTTGATGCGATCGCCTGCCTTTTCGGAAGCCGAAGGAGGAACCCTCATGAGAACATGCCCCAAGTGCGGCCGCCGTTTCCCCGACGGGGTCGCGACTTGCCCCGATTGCGGGGATAAATTAAGCGACCGACCGTTCGATCCCGAGCGGGGCTTCCGGAAAAAGAAGCCGCTTGTGATCGTCATGGCCCTCTTGATTTTGGCCTTGGCGGGGCTTTTGGCCTATCTTGCCTTTTTCGACGCGGCGCTTCTACCCCTTGCCAATCCGTTTTTCGTGGGGGCCGCCCTCGCCTTTCTCGTTCTTTTCCTTCTTCTTCCCCGCGCCCGCGACGAGAAGCCCTTGGGCTTGGCGACCCTCCTCGTTCTGGCCATCGCCATCGCCTTTATCGTTTATGGCCTCGTTCTCGACTACGAGGTTCAGCTCCCGATCATGGTCGCTTACTTTCGCTCCTTGCTATCGGGCGGGGCTTTCTCCCTCGCCGAGTTCCTTGGCAACTGCGTTCCGTTTTTCTACTTTTTGGGCCTTCTTTTCGCCTTCATCGCCTTTGGGGCGGCGGCGAGAGGCCTCGCCAAAATCAGGGGCCCGCTTCCTCCGTCCCCGCCTGAGATCCCTCTAGCGAAGGAAAGCGGATCGGCTTCGGAAACGGAGGCCAATGCCGAAACCGTCGCGGCCGCCCCTGCGCCTTCCTCTGAGGTCGAGGAAACCCCGAAGCGGAAATCGCGGGCCGCCGTCGTGCTGTACTCCTTGGCCCTTTTTCTCCTCGCCTGCGGGTTCGCCTATGGTTATTTCCTTTTCTTTTCGGGCCGCGACCGCAGCCTCTTCCTTCTGCTGTCGGCGCTTCCTTTTCCGACCATGGCCTTGGCCTTCGCCTTTCTTTTGGCCTCGGGGCCCGGCAAAAGGGCTTTTCGCGGCCTTGGCGTCGCCTTTGGGTTCGTCTCTGCCGTTTTCGCTTTGGCGGTGGCGGGCCTTTTCGCGTATGAGGCCTATCTTCGCCGCCCCGTTTCCTGGCTCTCTTTCCCTTCGTTATCCCCTTATATCGGCCTTGGGTTATTCCTTCTAGGAGGCTTGGCGGTTCTGATCGGCGCTTTCCCCGCCGGGCGCGATTTGGGGCCAAATCAGCCGGCGGAGGTTTCTTATGAGGCCGACGCCGAACCGCTTCTTGAAGGCGCCGCCCCCTCCGAGGCCCCTTCGCCCGCCCTCGGCGGGGAAAGCCGTTTCGACGGTGGGCTCCTCGGCCTCATCGGCCTCAACGTGACCAATTTCCTGATCGTTTTGCTGAGCCTTGGGATCTGCTACCCTTTCGCCTATTGTCGGAGGATCCGTTGGCGGAACGCCCACACGGTGATCGACGGGTATCGGCTTAGCTTCGATGGCAAAGCCACCCAAATCCTCGGCCGTTGGGTCTTGTGGCTGTTTCTTTGTCTCGTGAGCGTGGGAATCTATGGCCTCTGGGTCCCGTGCCGCCTCAACGATTGGAAGGCTCGGCATACCGTTTTGACCCCAGATGGCGCTGGAAAGGGGGATTGAGGGGAATGGTTGACGAAAAAGAAAAACCGATTCGGCAGGCCAACGGCCGCTTCCAAAAGAGACCGCCGGCCGCTTCCTCTCCTTTTGCGGCGGATTCGGAAGCCCCCCAAACGGAACTTGGCTCGCCTTCCCCGGCGAATGCTTTTTCCGTGCCTAACCTTCACGAGGGCGCCGAGCCTTCCGAGGAGCAGGTCAACGAAATCGGCGTTTCCGATTCGTTCGTGACCTCGTGGGGCCACGAGGAGGAAGGGACGGAGCCCGCCTCGGCACTCGAGGAGGCCGCGCCCCCTTCTTCCCCCGAAGCCGAGGGGAAGGGCGGCGAAGCGCCCGCCCCCGCGGAGCCGAGCGTCTTATCGGGTCCTTCCGTTCCCGCGGAGGGGCTTGTGGCCACCCCAAAGGAAGAACCCGTTACCCAAACGGTTCCCGTCAAGAAGGCGCCCCTAAAGAACCCCGGCCCGTCAAACCGTTTCGATGGCAAGCCTTATCAGGTTCTCTTCAATGCCCTTTTCGCCTTCTTCGTAACCGCGTTGAGCCTCGGAATCGCCTTTCCGTGGGTCTATTGCCGCTCGGTGGCCTGGGGTTACGACCATACGATCTATGAGGGGAAGCGGATCCATTTCGATGGGCATGGGGGCCAGTTGATCGGCAAATGGATCCTGTGGTGGTTCCTCTCCCTCATCACCCTCACCGTTTTCGCTTGGTGGCTTCCTCTTAAACTCGCCGCTTGGAAGGCGCGCCACTGCCATTTCGTCGAGGCGTGAAAAAAGCCCGGGCTGAGGTCAGGTCCGGGCTTTTCGTCATTTCTTCGCGGCCAAGGCCATCTCTTGGGCGGCCGCCTTCTGATGGGCGTCGAACTTTTTCCGTTCGCTGGTGTTGAGGATCCGCTTCCGCATCCGGATCGCGTGCGGGGTGATTTCGACGAATTCGTCAAGATTTATGTAATCGAGGCAGGCCTCAAGCGACATTTTCCGGGGAGCCTTCAAAACGATCATCATCTCGCGCGTCGAGGAACGGACGTTGGTCATCGGCTTGGCCATCGTGCAGTTGACGGCGAGGTCGACGGGGTAGCGGTGCTCGCCGACGATCATGCCCTCGTAGCACATTTCGCCCGGGACGATGAACATCGTGCCATGCTCCTCGACCTTCTGGAGGGCATAGCTCGTGGACAGGCCTTTGTCGGTCGAGACGAGGACGCCGATGTTGCGCTCGCCGACTTCGTGGTTATACATCGGGCGATATTCCTTGAACGTGTGGTTGATGATGCCGTAGCCTTTCGTCATCGTGAGGAAATTGCTCACGAAGCCAAGGAGGCCGCGCGAGGGGATGACGTAATTGAGGCGGGTGATGCCGGCGTTGGACGCCATGTCGCCCAGAACGGCCCCGCGATCGCCCAAAGTGGTCATCATGTCGCCGACGAACTCGTCAGGCACGTCGAGCTGAAGGTCTTCGTACGGCTCGCACTTGACCCCGTCGATTTCTTTGACGATGACTTGGGGCTTGCTCACTTCGAGTTCGTAGCCCTCCCGGCGCATCGTTTCGATCAAGACGCCGAGATGCAGTTCGCCGCGCCCGGAGACGATCCAGGTCTCGGCGTTGGGTTTGCGGACGTAACGGAGCGAAACGTCGCGTTGCGTCTCCATGAACAGACGTTGCTCGATGAGGCGGGCCGTGACGAGTTTCCCGTCTTGGCCTCGCATCGGGCTGCTGTTGGTGCCGAATTCCATCTGCAGGGTCGGCTCGTCGACGCGAAGGGGGGGCAAAGGATCGAGGCGCTTGGGGTCGCAGACCGTGTCGCTCACGCCGATGTCGGGGAGTCCGGCGATCCCGCAGATATCGCCGGCGTCTACGTGGTCGACCTCGTTGCGGCTCATGCCCAAGAAGGTGTAGAGCTTCATGATTTTGAAATTCGACGTCTTCCCGTCTTTGCGGACATCGGTCACCGTCTCGCCTACCTTCACGCTTCCGCGACGGACGGTCCCAACGCCGATGCGGCCGACGAAATCGTTGTAATCGAGGAGGGCCGATTGCCATTGGAAAGGCCCCTCAGGGTCGCATTTGGGGGCGGGGATCTCCTTAAGGATCATATCGAAAAGCGGATCCATCCCCGGCTTTTGGGTGGTGGGGTCGGGAGACAACGAGGAAGTGCCGTTAAGGGCGCTCACATAGCATATCGGGAAGTCGAGCAGATCGTCGGGGGCCCCAAGCTCGATGAAGAGATCAAGGACTTCGTCGACGGCTTTCCTGGCGTCGGCGTTGGGGCGATCGACCTTATTGATGACGACGATTGGCTTGATGTGGTTCTCAAGGGCGTTTTTGAGGACGAAACGGGTTTGCGGCATCGTGCCTTCGTAAGCGTCGACGAGCAAAAGGCAACCGTCCACCATGTGCATGATACGTTCGACCTCGCCGCCGAAATCGGCGTGCCCTGGAGTGTCGACGATGTTGATTTTGGTGTCCTTGTAGTGGATGGCGGTGGTCTTGGCCAAAATGGTGATGCCGCGTTCGTGCTCGATCGGGTTCGAGTCGAGCATGCGGTCTTGGATCTCCTCGTTTTGACGGAAGGTGTGGGAGGCGGTCAGCATCGAATTGACGAGGGTCGTTTTGCCATGGTCGACGTGAGCGATGATCGCGATGTTCCTGATGTCCATAACCGATGCCTCCTTGGATAGAAACCGTGAAAAACTATAGCCTCATGCGTGCGTGGGCGCAAGGAAAATCCTCGCTCGCTCGGCCCCGCCGATCGCCTTCAACCCAAATGGATCGATGCGGTTCTTTTTTGGGAAAAACCCTTAAATGTGGCTCCAAGCGGAAAAGGAAGCGGTTTTTGCGGCGGTTTTCGGAAAAACGAGGCATTCCACGAAAAGAGCCATTATGGCCCTTCCCCATGCCTGGCTGTTCAATTTGTGGTCTCTATGGTTTAAAATACGAAATTATGGATACGGTTTACGAGGTTCTCTATTACGCCAACTGGTTCTTCATCGCCGTGGCGTCTTTTGGCTCCATCTTCCAGTTCGTTTACATTTTCTTCGTGTGGATGAGGCCCAAGACCTTCAAACCGACCGAAAAGAAAAACAAGGTCGGCATCATCATCTCGGCCCGCGACGAGGAATCCGTCATCGGGTCGACCGTGCGGGACATCCTTAAGCTCCAGAAATACCCAAAGGAGATGTTCGACGTCTATGTCGTGGCCGACAACTGCACGGATAGGACCGCCGAAGCGGCGGCGAAAGCCGGGGCGAAGGTGTTCGTCCACGACGATCCCGATCCGAAACACCATCGGGTGGCCTACGCGCTGAGGTTTGGCTTCGAGAAGATTTTCGAGACCAGGCGCGGATATTACGATTTCTTCATCCGCTTCGACGCCGACAACCACGCCAAAGAGGATTTCATCGCGAAAATGAACGACGCCTTCAACGCCGGAGTGGAGATCGCCCGCCCGTTTGAGGCCTCGATAAACCCGACCCAAAACACCTGGGCCACCGTTTCGGCCACCTATTACCTTCGGGATTCCCGGATCGCCAGCAATTTCCGCGAGAACGCCCACCTCGATTCGATGTGCCCCGGCAACGGCATGATGATTTCCGCCAAAATCCTCGAGAAAACCGGTTGGGACGCGATGGGCATGAGCGAGGACGCCGAATTCACGATCGACCGCCTGATCGAGGGCAAACGGATCCATTACGTGAGCGAAGCCGTCGTCTTCGAGGATCAGCCGTCGACGCGGAAGGATACGTGGAACCGCCTCGTCAGGATGGGGCATGGCCTCCACTCGCTCTTTTGGAGAAAAGGCTTCCGGATGCTGGGGCATTTCTTCGTTTCCGGACGTTTCAGTTGCGTCGACCTTTTCGCGCAGATCCTTTTCATCCCGGTCGACATCATCGCCTTCCTGTGGTTCGCCCCCTATTACGTTTTTTTCATCGTCACGCACCTCGTGAACGGTTTTGGCCCCGCCCAAATCCTTTCGGCCTTCACGGCGGGCGAGAGCCTGGGCCAGCTTTGGGAGCTCGCGTGGATGATCGCCCTCGTGCTCGGGTTGCTTTACCTCACTTACGCGATCCAAACTTGGATCGCCATCGTTTTGTCGAGGAAATCGGCGAACATCAGTTCCATCAAGGGCTATAAGCGCGGCATCTTCCTCGCCCCGTTCTTCATGGTGTTCTATGGCTTCGCCACCATCGCCGGGGCCCTTTCCCGCCCCGAATGGAAGAAAGTCAGCCGCAACGCCGCCTATGACGAGGCCGTGGCCCGCTCCGAGAAGCCGCGCTGAACCCCCTTGGCCGAAAAAACTTGTTTTGGGCCCTAGCGAAGGATATATTCTTTTTTGCGACTTATCGTCGTGAAAGCCTACTCCTACGACCTCACATCGATAACGCCGTGAACGGCAAAGAAAGGAGATAACGATAATTATGGCTATCAAGAAAGAGGACGTTAACGTCGCGGTTCAGAAGTTCGGCAAGAACGCTTCGGACACCGGCAGCGCGTCCGTCCAAATCGCGCTTCTCAGCAAGCGCATCGAGGCCCTCACCGCCCATTTGAAGAAAAACGGCGAAGACGCCCCCGCCCGCCGCAGCCTCATGACTCTCGTCGGCAAGCGCCACAGTTTGCTCGGTTACTTGGCCCGCACCGATCGCGAGCAGTACCTGAAGCTTCTCGAGCGGCTTGGGCTCCGCAAATAAGCAAGAACGCCAGCCTCGTCAAACGGCTGGCTTTTTTATGGGCTTGGAGCCGCCGTTTCTTAGTTTCGCTTTTCGCTCACTTAGGGCGAGGGAGGTGTGCTAAGATTAGCCCGTAATTCATTATCCAAAAAGAGGAAAAGAGGAAAAAATGAAACAAACATTCGAAATGGACTTCGAAGGCCGGCACCTTCAAGTCGAGACGGGGGAGATCGCCAAACAAGCCGACGGCGCCGCCTTCGTCCGATTCGGCGACACGGTGGTCTTATCGACCGCTTGCTGCGCCGATGAGCCGCGGGAAGGGGACTTCTTCCCCCTCACCGTCGATTACATCGAGAAACAGTACGCCGGAGGACGCATTCCGCAGAGCTTCCTTCGCCGCGAAGGCCGCCCGGATGCCCATGGCACCCTCAGCGCCCGCCTCATCGACCGCCCAATCCGCCCGCTTTTCGCGGAAGGCTTCCGCAACGAAGTCCAGATCGTGAACACCGTCATGAGCTGCGATCCGAACAATTCGCCCGAGATGAGCGCCATGCTGGGCGCCTCGCTCGCCCTCTGCGTCAGCGACATCCCCTTCGACGGCCCGATCGCCGGGGTCATCGTGGGCCGCGTCGACGGGGAATACGTGATCGACCCGACCGTCGAGCAAGCCGCCAAGAGCGACCTTAACCTGACCGTCGCCGGCACCAAGGAAGCCATCATGATGGTGGAGGCCGGAGCCGCCGAACTGTCCGAAGAGGAGATGCTCGACGGGATCATGTTCGGCCACGAGGCCATCAAAAAGCTTTGCGCCTTTGAGGAAAAGATCATAAAGGCGGTGGGGAAACCCAAACGCCACATCGATCTCTACGCGCCCGACCCCGCGATCAAGGCCGACATCGAGAAGCGCATCGGCGAGAAACTCGTCAAAGCCATCTCGATCTTCGACAAACTCGAGCGCCAAGACGCGGTCGACGCCCTCAAGAAAGAGATTTTGGACGATTACGACGCCCGCGAATACAAAAACGAGAAAGCCCACGCCAAGACCATGATGATGGTCGGCGACATCCTCGAAGGCATGGTGGCCGCCGAAGTCAGGCGCCTCATCATCGAGGACAAAGTCCGTCCCGACGGCCGCAAAGTCGACGAGATCCGTCCGCTCGACGCCCAAGTCGATTTGCTTCCGCGCGCTCATGGCTCGGCCATGTTCACCCGCGGGCAAACGCAGGTCATCAGCACCACGACCTTAGGGCCCCTCAGCGACGCTCAGATCATCGACAACCTGACGCCCGAGACGTCCCGCCGTTTCATGCACCAATATAACTTCCCGCCTTATTCGGTCGGCGAAATCGGCCGCATGGGCAGCCCGGGCCGCCGCGAGATCGGCCATGGGGCCTTGGGCGAGCGAGCCTTAAGCTACGTCATTCCAGACGAGAAGTCCTTCCCTTACGCGATCCGTTGCGTAGCCGACGTCGTCGAGAGCAACGGCAGTTCCTCGCAGGCTTCCATTTGCGCGAGCTGCATGTCGCTCATGGCGGCCGGAGTCCCGATCAAGGCCATGGTCAGCGGCATCGCAATGGGTCTCATCACGAACGACCCTTCGCGCGCTCCCGACAAGAAGAGCAACCATTACACCGTCCTCACCGACATCCAGGGCCTTGAGGACCATTTCGGGGACATGGATTTCAAGTGCGCCGGAACCGAGAAGGGCGTCACGGCCCTTCAGATGGACATCAAGATCCACGGCGTCACGCGCGAAGTCCTTTCCGAGGCTCTCGCCCAAGCCAACAAGGCCCGGGCCGAGATCAGGAAAGTCATGGCGAAAGCCATCCCCGAACCCCGCAAGGAGGTGAGCCAATACGCTCCGAAGATGGTCACCTTCCACATCGATCCCGATAAGATCCGCGAGGTCATCGGCACCGGCGGCAAGGTCATCAACGACATCATCGCCAAATGCGACAACATCAAGATCGACGTCGAGGATGACGGGACCGTCACCCTCTACCACGTGAGCAAAGAGATGATCGAAAAGGCCAAGGCCATCATCGACGACATCGTCCGCGAGGCCAAAGTCGGCGAGATTTTCGAGGGCAAAGTCACGCGCGTCGAGGATTATGGGGCCTTCGTCAACCTCTTCGGCGATTGCGATGGCCTTTGCCACGTGAGCCGCCTCGACTGGAAGTACATCGCCAATGCCAACGACGTCGTCAAAGTCGGCGATACCCTCAAGGTGGTCGTCATCGGCCTCGACGAGAAGGGCAAAGTCAAAGTCTCGCATCGCGAGTTCCTCGACAAACCGGCGGATTACGTCGAGCGTCCGGAGCGTCCCGCGCGGAGCTCCTTCCCTCGCCATAACGATCGCGGCGGACACGGCTTTCGCCACTGATTAAAATACCGCGGACAAAAGAGGCTGAACCCGAACGGATTCGGCCTTTTTTTGGTTCGCTTCATAGGTTGCGCTATTGCAAAGCCGATCATTTGGGGGCCAGTCGAGAAGCCAAGCGCGGTTTTGGGCTGAGATGATAAGGAAATAAAAAAACACGAGAAAATCAGCCTTTTTCCGCCCAAGTCGCATTGACACAATCGGAATTTCTTTCTATACTGGATAAAAATCCAAAGGGGGATTGAAATCAGATGAAACATAAGGTTGTTCGCATCGCGATGGCTTCGGCTTTTTTATTGCTGGCCATCATTTTCTTCGTTGCGCTCGTCGTGCCTACTTTCAGTTATAAGATATCCGATTCAAGCGTTAAAGGGTACCTCATCGCTTTGCTTGGCACGACTGTAGACACTTCTTTAGCCGGTTCAAGCGCTTCGGCAAGCGGGTCCGTGAACATGTTTTACGGGATGGTGGCCGCCTCGCTTTTCCTGATCGGCCCCGCCCTTTTCGTCTTTTCCGAGAACAAGGCGGCGAAAGCCTCTGGTTATGCGATTTCCATTGCCGTTTTCGCTCTTTCGGTCGCTCTTTGCGATAGTTTGAAAGATACATTTAAGCAGTTTATCGCCAATGATATCGATTATTCCAAAGGTGGTTACGTCATGCTGATCATCTTCATGGTTCTTTTGCTCATCGTTCTCGTGGCCGACGTCTTCTTCTCGTTCTTCTTCGACGATATCCTCGACTCCGTCAAAAAATCGAAGTCCGCTAGGAACGCGCCCGAGAAAAGCCTTGAGGATCGGCTTGTCGAATTGAAGGTCCTCCTCGACAAAAAGCTGATCAGCCAGGACGAATACGACGCCAAGCGCAAGGAGATGCTTAAATAATGAAGACATCTCGTCTCGTTCTTCGAATCATCGGCCTCGTTGTTTACGCAGTCGCGGCCGGTTTCGTGATTTACGGAATGGTGGCGCCCTTATATTCCTATCAAGTGGCCGGCTCCACGCATGAGTTCACGTTCGCCAACACTTTCGGCGGCATTTCCCCGCTTGCCCTCTTCGCTCTTTTGGCTTTCGTGCCGCCGGTCTTTTCCGGCTTCTCGTCCGTTAAGGCTTTGAAGCCGATCGGACTTGCCATAGAGGGGTGCTTCTTGGTGATGACGGCGACGAAACTCGCCGATTGCGTGGGCGAAATGAATTCTCTCGTCATCGGCTCCTCGGAAGTCGATGCCTACGCGATCAACGCCAGTTTCTTCCTTCTCGTCGTGGGGCTTGGGCTTTTCTCCCTCATTTGCCTCGCTGGCTTCATCGAGCTTTTCTTTGAGTTCGGCAAGAAGAAAAAGCAAGCTTGAGGTTTTCTTGCCTTAGCCGATAGGCGCCCTCAAAAGGCGCCTTTTTTCGTCATGGGCAAACCATACTGCCCACTTTTTTCGGCCGTTTGTTCCCTAAAGGGAAAAATGGTCTATACTAACCTCATATGGAAGATGTAATCGTAATCGGTGCGGGAGCGGTCGGGGCTTTCATTGCCAGGAGCCTTTCCCGATACCAACTTTCGGTCTTGGTGATCGATAGGGAAAATGACGTTGGCGACGAAACGTCGATGGCCAATTCGGCCATCGTCCATTCCGGATACGATCCGGACCCGGGGACCAAAAAGGCTTTCTTTAACGTGGCGGGGAACCGGATGTTCCCGCAACTGGCCAAAGAACTCGACGTTGATTTCGGTCAAGTCGGGACGATGACGATCGCCATCGAGGATAGCCAGATCCCGATGCTTAACGAACTCCTGAAGCGCGCCGCGGAGAATGGCGTTCCGGCCCAGCTATTAAGCGCCGAAGAGACGAAAAGGCTTGAGCCGAACGTTAACCCGGAGGTCAAGGCGTCTTTGCTTTGCCCGACGGGAGGCATCGTCAATCCGTTCGCCCTCGTGGCCCACGCGATGGAAAACGCTTTGGACAATGGGGTCAGGCTCGCCCTCAGCGAAACGGTGATCGGCATCGCCAGAAAAGCCGGTTTCTACGAAGTCAAAACCGATAAGGGCGTCCACGAGGCGAAGGTCGTGGTGAACGCCGCCGGCGTCCATAGCGACGAAATCGCCTCGATGATCGAGCCGATCGATTGGAAGATAAACCCCCGCAAGGGCGAGTATTACGTTCTTGACCATTATGCCCCCGGCCTCGTGAACCATGTTCTTTTCCCGCTTCCGAGCGCGAAAGGCAAGGGCGTCCTCGTCACCATGACCACAAGCGGCAATTACCTCGTCGGACCTTCGAGCGAATTCGTGAGCGACAAGGACGATACCGCGACGGACGGCATGACTTTGGCCGATGTCAAGGCCCAGGCATTGAGGCTTGTCCCCTCGATTCCGTTCAATCAGGAAATCCGGGTATACGCCGGCCTTCGCGCCACGCCGTCCACCCACGATTTCATCATCGAACCAAGCAAGAAATACCGCGATTTCATCAATGCCGCCGGCATCGAGAGCCCCGGCTTGGCTTCCTCGCCGGCCATCGGCGAGTACGTCGCGACGAAGCTCGTCGGAGCCGTCATCGATTTGGTTCCGAAGGCCGACTACAACCCGCGCGTCCGCCCTTACGTCCGCCCGTTGACGCTCAATTTGAGCGAACGGAACGCCCTGATCAGGAAGAACCCCGCCTACGGGGATATCGTCTGCCAATGCGAGAAGGTTTCCCTCGGCGAGATCCAGGACGTCCTCAGCCGTTCCCTTCCGTGCCTTTCGGTCAAGGCCCTCAAGAAACGGACGAGAGCCGGTTTTGGCAAATGCCAAGGCGGTTTTTGCCAGCCTCAGGTCATCCGGATCCTGGCGGCCCATTATCACGAGACCCCGCTCCAGGTCCTTTACGACCGCGGGGGTTCCCATATCGTCATCGACGAGACGAAGAAGGAGGCCAAATAGCATGATCGACAAAGATCTGGTCATCATCGGCGGCGGCAGCGCCGGCATGGCCGCGGCCATCGGAGCCTACGATTCCGGCGTCAGGGACATCCTTATCATTGAGCGAAGCCCTTTTTTGGGCGGGATCCTCAACCAATGCATCCATAACGGCTTTGGGCTCACGGAGTTCAAGGAGGAACTGACCGGACCCGAATTCGCCGGGCGTTTCATCGATCAGGTCAATGAGCGCGGGATCGCCTATGTTTTGGAAACGACGGTCACGGGCCTCACCAAAGGCAAAGTGGTGACCTACACCAACGAGAAGGAAGGCGTGGTTGAAGTTCGGGCCAAGGCCATCGTCATGGCGACGGGTTGCTATGAGCGAAGCGCTGGGGCGATCGGAATCCCCGGTGAGCGCCCCGCGGGCATCTTGACCGCCGGGCAAGCCCAACTGTTCCTCAACGAATACGGTTACCTTTGCGGGCATCGGGTTTTCATCCTCGGCTCGGGCGACATCGGCCTCATCATGGCGCGACGCCTGACCCTCGAGGGGGCTAAGGTCCTCGGCGTCGCCGAGATCATGCCGTGGAGCAACGGGCTTAACCGCAACATGGTCCAATGCCTCTACGACTTCGGCATCCCGCTTTACCTTTCCCACACAGTGAGCAAAGTGGTGGGGCGCGGCCGTCTCGAGCGCATCGAGATCAGCAAGGTCGACGAGCGCATGAAACCCATCAAAGGCACCGAGATGTCCTTTGACGTGGACACCCTTATCCTCTCGATTGGACTTATCCCCAACAACGATTTGCTTCGTTCGATCGGCGTCCCGACTTCCCGAAGCCGGGGGGCGATCGTCAACGAGAATTTCGAAACGCCGCTTGACGGCGTCTTCAGTTGCGGCAACGTCCTGCACGTCCACGATCTCGTCGACAACGTGGTCGCCGAGGCGCGGGAGGCCGGCAAGTCCGCGGCCGCCTACCTCAAAGGCGCCTTGCCTCCGCAGGGCAAGGAAATCGACGTCGCTCCGGGGGATGGGATCGGTTACGTCGTCCCGAGCAGGCTTTCTTTCGAGGGCCCGGCCGACAGTTATCTTTTCAAATTCCGCGTCCGCAAGCCGTCGAAGAACGTCTTCATTGATTACGCCGTTGACGGAAACGTTGTCAAATCAGTCTTCAAACCCGTGATTATACCTAGCGAAATGGAAATTGAAAGAGTTCCTAAAAATCTACTGGAAAACGCCAAGGAATCGATTACGGTGTCCCTGCGGCGGAAGGAGGCTTGATTTATGCCCGTCACGGAATTGATTTGCATCAACTGCCCACGTGGGTGCCATTTGAAAGTCGACGAGAAACTTAACGTCACGGGGAATTTCTGCCCTCGGGGAGCCGCCTATGGCAAGCAGGAAGTCACCAACCCCGTTCGCATCGTGACCTCGACGGTCCGCGTCGACGGGGCCGAGTTGCCCCTGTGCCCGGTCAAGACGGCCCAAGCCGCCCCCAAAGGCAAGATGTTCGAGATTATGTCCTTGATCAACAAAGCCCATTTGAAGGCTCCGATCCACGTCGGGGACGTCGTCATCAAGAACGTTTGCGGGACCGGCGTCGACGTGGTCGCCTGCCGGAACATGAAAAAGGTTTAGCCATGCGCGTTCTCATCGGAAGCGATCTCCATGGCCGAACGCTCGCGGCCTGCTCATTCGAGTCGGCGGTGGGGCGTTTTTCGCCCGATCGGGTGATCGTGCTCGGCGATTTTCTCTATAACGGGCCCCGCAACGGGGTTCCGGACGATTACGATGGCATGGCCGTCGCAAAGACGCTCAAGAGGATTCCCCATCTTAGTGGGGTGCGCGGCAACTGCGACGCCGACATCGACATCTCCGTCCTTGGCTTCCCTCTTCCTCGACGCCGCGAGGAGACCATTGGCGGCCATCGCTGCGTTTTGGTCCACGGGGACGACCTCGACCCCTCTTTCGTGAACGTTAAGGCGGGCGACATCCTCATGTACGGGCACACGCACCTCCTCGAACTTGAGCGGCGCGAGGGCATCGTCTTCCTCAACCCCGGCTCCTTGGGCTTTCCCAAGGGCGGCAACCCCGCCAGCTTCGCTTTGTTCGACGGGGACGATCTCTCCATCATCGATCTGAATGGCTTCAAAACCATCAAAGCGCTTTCTCTTATGCGATAAAACTAGTTTTATCCATGGTCCCACTTTATAATCAAGTCAGAGCGTTTTCGAAATAGTCATTTTCGCGAAACCCCCTTTTGGAAGGAATGTTTATGAACGATAAAATCAGAATCTTCGCCCTCGGAGGACTCGATGAAGACGGTAAAAATTGCGGTGTCGTCGAAATAAACGGCGACATTTTCGTCGTTGCCTGCGGCATCAGGTATCCGGACAAAACGATGCCGGGCATCGATTACGTCATCCCCGACTTCACTTATTTGAAGGAGCACAAAGACCGTGTGAGGGCCTATTTCCTGCCGCACGGGCACGATGACGAAATGGGCGCGCTGGCTTATTTGTACCGGAACGTCCCCGCCCCGATTTACGGGTCGAACGTCACTTTGACGATGCTCAAGATCTTCACCAAGCACGTGAATTTGGATCCGGGCGCCTATGACCTCCACTTCGTCAAGCCGTCCTCGACCTTCACCGTCGCGGGGCGGCAGGTTTCCTTTTTTCAGACTTCGCACAACATCGCTCAGTCGAGCGGCATCGCGATCTCGACCAGCTATGGCAACATCGTCTTCTCGAGCGATTTCGTGGTCGAGAACAACGCCTCCCCCAACTATCTCCATGACATGGCCGCGATCGCCAAGATCAGCGAGAAGCCGACGCTGGCCCTTTTGACCGAATCCGTCTACGCTTCCCATGATGGGTATACCGCCCCGCACTACAAACTCACCCCGCTTATCGAGCAGACCGTCAAGGACGCCCCGGGCCGCGTCTTCATCTCCGTTTTCAGCCCCAACTTCTATAACATCGACGAGGTCATCACCTTGGCGATCGCTTCCCGGAAGAAGATCATCCCCTTCGACGAGGAGACCTCCGAGACCATCGCCTCCATGCAAACCTGCGGGCAGTTGCTCATCCCGCGGGAGAATTTCGCCCCGATCGACGACATCAACCGTTTCCGGGCCCAGGATATCATCGTCCTGATGCTCGGGTACGGCACCCACCTTTATTCGAAGATCGCCCTCCTCGCCGCCGGGCAAAGCGAGGAAAAGCAGGTCCGTCTTTCCCAGGATGACACCTTCGTCGTGGCTTGCCCTGGCAACGACAACACCGAAATCGAGGCGACCGACGCCATCGACGAGCTCTATCGAAGCGGTTGCCATGTCCTCAACGTTCCGCGGAAGAGTTTCCTTCGGATGCACGCTTCGGAAGAGGACCTCAAAATGATGATCGGCCTGTTCAAGCCGAAGTATTACGTGCCGGTCAAGGGTTTCTTCAAGGATTTGCTCCACAACGCCCAAGTCGCCCTTTCGATGGGCATCAACCTCAGCCACCAGAACGTCTTCCTCCTCGAGAACGGACTTTCGTGCCTCATCGACGAGAAGGGCGGGCGCCTCTTCGACGAGAAAATCCCCCACGGCGACGTCATGATCGACGGGATCGGCGTCGGAGACGTCGGGGCCAATGTCATCGCCGACCGGCAGAAACTGGCCGAGGGCGTGGTCATTTTGGCCCTCACCCTTTCAAAGAGCCGCCAGAGGATCGTCGCGGGTCCGGACGTGCAGATGCGGGGTCTCGTCTTCGTCAAAGACGCCGACGCCATCTTGCGCGACGTCAGCAAAATCTTCGTCTCCACCGTGAATGAGAGCATCGAGGAAGACGGCTATGACCTCAACGCCATCAAGCAAAACGTCTATGAGAAATGCCTCCGGGCCATCCGGCGGCAGACGGGCAAGGAACCCATGGTGCTTCCGCTCATCGTCGAAGTCGCATAAATACTCGATTTTTTTCTTTTAGAAAAACCTTTCCCCTTTTACAATAAGGGCAATGAGCATTTCCCCTAGGAAAACATACGCCAAAAAAAACGTTTTGCAGGCCCTCGGCGTCGCGATCGTGCTTTTCTCGATCCTTTGCCTCTTGTCGGCCGGGACTTCCCATTTATGGGGCCTATCCGCCGCGATAGCCTATCTTTTCGGCATCGAGGGGCTCTACGTGATCGTTCCGTTTTCCATGTTCTCCGGCTTCGTCCTCGCCATCCGCGGCGATTGGAAAAAACCCGATATCTCGGGGCGGGTCGGCTATGGTTTTTCCCTTGCTGCCTTGGGCTTGGGGATGCTTTGGAGCCACTTTGGCTTGGCCGGAACGGAAAGAAGCGACGATTTCTCGATCTTCCGCAACGCCTATGAGGCCTACTCTGGCAACCGCGTCGGCTTTTACACGGCCAACGATCTAGGCGGCGGCGTCATCGGGTATTTCTTCGCCGGGGTTTTCGTGAAACCGGGCTTTTGGCTGCTTTGCCTTATCTCGTCCGTGCTGCTAGCGGCGGGCCTCGTCGTCATTTTCCTGCCCTGCTTCAAAAAGCTCGCTATTTTCCTTAAGGGCCGTTCCGCCCTCAGGAAATCGCGGCGCCTCGCCGCGAAGGAGCGGCGGGAGTTTGAGCGTCAATACGGGCCCGAAGCCGTCCGCCCTTTGCTCGGGGCGCCTTCTTCGGAGGGGCGTGAGGATCCTCTTTCCCCGCTTCAGTTAGGCGCGCCGCGCGAGGCGAGCGAACCCGCGCCCGTCCCCTCACGCGTCGAACGGAATTCCTTCGCCGCCATCAAGAGCCCTATCCCCGTCGACACGACGACCCCGGATCTCGCGAAGCCCCGTTCCGCCGTTCCGCCCAATCAACTGAGCCGCTCCGGCCTTCAGGAGGCGCTTTTCATCCCCGACGGAACTCTAGGCGCCCCTTTGGGCGCGACCGCCTCTTCCTCGGGCGTTCTGACCCCCGTCGACGCCCCCGTTTTCCAGCCTCAGGCCGCCGAAGCGCCTTTGGAAAGCCCCGTTTCGCCGTCTTTGGCCGCGGCCTCCGCCCCGAAGCAAGCCGCTCCCGTTTTCGACAACGAAGTCATTCTTGGGGAGTCCCCCGATTCCGAAGCGACCCCTTTTGGCGAGACCGCCCCCGCGGGAGATGAGGATCTTTCCGGTTCCGATGCGGCGGGCTCTTCCGGAGAAGGGAAGGTTCCTCCCGCCGAGGTTCCCGCCTCCGCTCCCGCGCCGGGGGACGATTCTTTGGCCGCCGCCGAGTCGGCGAATCCTCCTTCGGAAACCCAAGCAAGGCCGGAGCCTAAACCAAAAAAGCCATCCAATCCGGCGGGCCAAAAGGAAGCGGTGGCCTTGCCCGATTACGCGTTTCCGCCCCTCAGCCTGCTGCTCGATCCCGTCGACGACGGCAACGCGGGGGAAGTAGCCGCCGAATGCGAGCAGACAAAAGCCACCATCGACCATTGCTTCAGCGATTTCCGCGTGGGGGCCCACGTCGACAACTACACGGTCGGCCCGTCGGTGACCCGTTACAACATCATGTGCGACCCGAACGTCTCGGTGACCGTCATCGGCCGCTACATCGACGACATCTCGCAGCGACTTAACGGCGCCCCGGCCCGTTTTCAGGAAGTCGTCCGCGGGCAGAACACGTCGGGTCTCGAGATCCCCAACCGCGTCACGACCAAGGTCACCCTCAAGGAAATGATCGCGGCCCTGCCAAAGGGAGAGGACGACAACCTCATGATCCCTTTTGGGAAAACCATCAGCGGCGAGTGCCTTCACGCCGACCTGTCGAATTTCCCCCATATGCTCGTCGCCGGTTCGACCGGCAGCGGCAAATCCATTTTCATGCACGGCGTCATCATGTCGCTTATCATGCGGAACCGCCCCGAGGACCTCAAGCTCGTGCTCGTCGACCCCAAGCGCGTCGAGATGAGCAATTACGCCGATATCCCCCATCTTCTTTGCCCGATCATCAAAGAGCCGGCCCAAGCCAAGGTCTGTTTGGACAAGCTCATCAAGGAAATGGATCGCCGCTACGCCCTTTTCGAGTGGTCGCGCACCCGCGACATTCGCCAGTTCAACCGCGATTTCGCCCCCGCCCACGCCCTTTCGAAACTGCCGTTCATCATCGTGGTGGTCGACGAGTTCGCCGATTTGGTGGATACCTGCAAGGACGTTTCCGAATCCGTCGTCCGTTTGGCCCAGAAAGCCCGCGCCGCCGGCATCCATCTCATCATTTCCACCCAGCGCCCCTCCGTCGACGTCATCACGGGCGTCATCAAGGCCAATTTGGCGTGCCGGGTCGCTTTGCGCGTGAGCCAAGCCAACGACTCGATGACCATTTTGGGTCAAGGCGGGGCCGAAGATCTCGCCGGTTACGGCGACATGCTGGTCGATTGCGAAACGGCTTTTCGAGGCGGGTTCGTCCGTGCGCAAGGAGCTTACGTCGACACGGAGGAGCTCGATCGCGTCTGCGCTTACATCAAGAGCCAGGAGGCCGTGGTCTACGATCCCGAGTTCCTCGATTTGGCGGATCACGAGGCTGAGGAGAAGGCCGCCGAGGACAGCGTTTCGGCCCCGACCCGCCAAGAGATCAAGGCTTCCGACGACGAGGAGTACTATCAGCAACTCAAGGAGCAGGTCATGAGGAGACAATACACCTCGATCAGCCGCATTCAGCGCGAGAACGGCTTGGGCTTCCCGCGGGCGGGACGGCTTTTCGCCCGTTTGGTGAAAGACGGCGTCGTGGCGGCCGAACCGGATGTCCCGGGCAGTTCGAAGGGTTGCCGCGTCCTGATGCACGTCGACCCCAATAACGGCAAAAACGTGGATGGATCGACCGACGGGGTCTCCTTTCCGCACGACGGGCACCTGGGGGAAGGGCGATGAGAATCGGCACCGACATCGTGGAAATCCGGCGCATCTCCCTCTCGGAGTCGTTTCTGAAAGGCGTCTTGAGCCCTAACGAGCTTCTTTTGCTTGCCAAAAGCGTTGACAAGCCCTCTTTCGTCGCGGGTCGCTTCGCCGCCAAAGAGGCGTTTCTGAAAGCGATGGGGACCGGCCTTTCCGGCCCAAGGATGAGCGCGCTCGACGTCGTTTACGGGGAAAAGGGGTCCCCTGAGCTCGTTTACGAGGGGAGACGATACGCCGTCTCGATCGCCCACGACGGAGGATACGCCACCGCGGTGGCGCTTATCGAGGAATGAAAGACACCTTCCTTTCCGCCCGCCTGGTCGAGAGCGACCTAATCCGGCTCGTCGTCTTTTCCTCGGCCCCCTACGCGAATCTGAACGCCGTTTTGGTGAAGGATCACCGAAGCGAAGAAGCGATCGCCCCCACCAAGATGACGTCCACGGCTTCCCTCATCGTGGCCGATTTCCGTTTGAAGGAGCCTTTGCCTTTGGGGCACAGTTACGCCCTTTCCCTTCCGAGTTACGGCCTTGCCCCCCTCGAGGTCACCGAGGCCACGACTTTCCCCGATTTCGACGAACTCTATGACTACGACGGCGACGATTTGGGCGCCAATTACGCCCCGGAACGGACGAGTTTCGTCCTCTGGGCGCCTCTATCGAGCGCCGTTTGGCTCAAAATCCGCAGGAAAGGCGCGACCGAATGGAGTTATTTCGCGATGGTGCGTTTCCCCAAAGGCGTCTATCGCTACATCGCTTCCGGCGACTACGATGAGGCGGAATACGTTTATCTCCTCACGACAAGCGAACTTTCCTCGGTCGCGACCGACCCCTACGCGAAGGGCAGCGCCCCCAACGGCGAGTTTTCCGTCGTCATCGACCCAAGGCGGTTCGTCAAATGCGACAACCGCGAGGCCTTGCCCGTCCTCAACGGCGCCACGGATGCCATCGTTTACGAGGGCAACGTTCGCGATCTGACGATCGACAAGCACACCGACATCGTCCATAAGGGCACTTTTCTCGGCTTAAGCGAAAGCGGCCGGAAAACCGAGGGCGGCAATCCGGCGGGCCTTGATTACCTCGCCTCCCTGGGAATAACCCATCTGCAGCTTCAGCCCCTTTTCGATTTCAAGACCGTCGATGAGCTTAACCCCAGGCGAAAATACAACTGGGGTTACGATCCGGCCCAGTATTTCGTGCCGGAAGGATCCTACGCGAGCGACGTCAGGGACCCCTATTCCCGCATCAACGAACTGCAGATTTTGGTCGCCGCTCTCCACGAGAAAGGCATCCGCGTCTCGATGGATTGCGTCTATAACCACGTCTACGAATACGCCTCAAGCGTCTTCGAGCGCGTCGTCCCGAACTATTTTTTCCGTCGGCGCCCGAGTGGGAGGATGGCCAATGCCTCCGGCTGCGGGAACGACGTCGCCTCGGAGCGGCCGATGGTCCGCAAGCTCATCGTCGACTGCTGCCGCTACTGGATCGAGAGCTACGGGATCGACGCCTTCCGTTTCGATCTCATGGGCATCATGGACGAGGAGACGATGAAGGAAATCGCCCGCATGGCCAAAAGCCACGACGAATCTTTCCTGCTGTATGGGGAAGGCTGGAACATGGGGGCCGAGGCCTCCTTGCCGCCCGCCTCGATGGATAACTATAAGGACCTGCCGGATTACGCCTTCTTCAATGACGGCTTCCGCGAGGCGTTCAAAGCGTGGCTGACGGGGGATAACGGGCAGGAGGCCTACGAGCGCGCCGCCCACGCCTACGTTTCGAGCTCGCTTGATTTCTATGGGGCTCCGCGCTTCCTTGGCGCCCAGCAGTCCCTCAACTATGTCGAATGCCACGACAACGAGACTTTCTTCGATTACGTTTCCTCGCGGGCGGGGGAGTGGCCGCTGAAGGAGCGGCTCGCCGCCTGCAAACTCGGCCTAGCCATGACGCTCGTTTCCTTTGGGATCCCCTTTATTCACGCGGGTCAGGAAATCGGCCAATCCAAATTCGGCAAGGACAACACCTACAACCTTCCCGACCTCTACAACAAATTCTCATATCGCCTCCTCGACGAGCGAAAGGCGATGTATGATTATTTCAAAGGGCTCACGGAGTTCCGGCGCCGCAGCCGCTACCTCCGGGCGTATGACCCCCGCGTCATCGCTGAGTTGATCGACGTTTCCCAAATGGAAGGGGGCGGCCTCCTGGTCGTCTTCCGCGATGGAAACGCCATCGCGCCCTACAAAGAAGTCGTCTTCGCCATCAATCCGTCCCGCCAAGGCATGAGCTGCGACCTTGGCGAGGATCACCTCGTCATCGTGGATGCCTCCGGCTATGTGGCCGTCCCGTCCACCCGGGTTCGGCGGGCCCTTATCCCGCCTCATGCGTTCATGGCCTTCGCCAGGTAACGGACGGCATATTTACCCCACCATAGATTTCCGCGGTTTTCCGCGCAAAATAGGAGCGATTTCGCTATGATCAGCAGCGTTTTTGTGTCGGGTCGACTTGGGAAAAGGGTGGGTAGATACCGCTACGTCGAGGTGGATCGGGCGGTTCCTTCGCCCGATGGCCGCTACGAAACCGACCGGTTCCTCGTCCGCTCACCCCTTGGGGAGGACTCGTCCTTCATGAAACTTCCTTTGGGCAGCTATATTTGTTTCAAAGGCCGCCTGGAGAAAGACGAGGAGCGGGGCATCGTGATCGTCGACGAACTCGACGAAACCTTCGGGGCGCGCCCGCAAAGCGGGGAGAAGTGAATCCGAAGTGGAGAGAAAAGGCCTTTAGTGTGATACACTAAACCCATGCTAAAATATCTTCGTTTGATTTTGACGGCCGGTTGGCGCATCCTTTGGGATTTCCTCTTCTACATCAATCGCTACGCGCGCCATCCGGAGCGTTATCCGCTTGAACTCCGCTACAAACGGGTTCGCGATCTCATCGTTTTCATCGAAAAGAGTTACCGGCTTGACGTTCAGACCCAAGGCCTTGAAGGAATTCGCGGCCTTGAGAAGGAGAAGAGGGTCTTCCTCGTCGTGGCCGATCATCTTTCCTATTTCGATCCGCTGGGTATGGTCGCCCTTTGCGAGCGGCCGATCAGCTTCGTCGCCAAGAAGGAGACCACCAAGATGCCATTCATCGGCACGGCGGTCAAGGCCATCGACGGCGTTTTCCTCGACCGCGAGGACCTGCGGCAATCGCTTGAGGCGATGAAAACCGTCGAGAAGCGCCTCGCCTCCGGGTATTGCTCGTACATGATTTTCCCCGAGGGCACGCGGAACCGCCATCCCGAGAACGGCGTGGCCCCCTTCCATCCGGGCAGTTTCAAACCCGCCGTCGTCGCGGGGACCCCGATCGTCGTCTGCGGTCTTTACGGCACGACCCGCGTTTTTCCTAAGAAACCGGATTATACGCGAACTCCGGTCGAGTATTATTTCTATCCCCCGATCGAGGGCAAAGGGCTGCGCACGACCGAGTTCGCCCCGAAGGCTTACGCGATGGCCGTCGCCAAGTTCGAGGAGGGGAAGGCCGAGGATAAGCGATTCTTCGAGAACGGTTTCGACAAGGTTCCGCTCCGCAAAGGGAAGGTACGATAGCCGCCTTTTCGGTGTCGTTTTGGTTTTTAAAAGGCCCCATCGTTTGGTGGGGCCTTCGTTTTTTTATTTCAGTTCCATTCGGAGGCCTTTGGGGTAATGGTTCTTCGCCACTCCTTGGGTCGCCTTGACGAAGCCGAGGTTTTGGCTGTCGTAACTGACGATGTAGAATCCGTCGGGCCAATCGCAGGGGAAGGTTTCCCCGTGGATATAGGCTTTCGCCTCCGCGTAGGTGATGGGCTTGGAATAGTCGGGGGTCAGGAAATGGCTGAGGTGGTGGTCGGGGATGAAGATGTCGCGCATCTCGAACAGTTTGACCCCGTAGCGGAGGATATTGAGGTGGCTCACGTCGAAATGCCGATAAAGCGAGTAGAACTTACCCCGCATCATCTCGTTACTGCGGCCTTCGAGCCCGTACTCCTTGATGAAATCCTTGTAGCGGTCGTTCGCGACAACGGACTTTTTCGTCTTGACGAGAACGCCCGGTTTCCTGAAAAGGCAGATATACTGGCCTTCGCCCGGGAAACGGTGCGGGAAAAGGTAAACGGCCTCGGGCAACGCCGGATCGCGGTAAAACATGTCGGATTCGGGGAGTTTCACGAATTCGATCTCCGGATGCTTGGCCTTGAAGGCGAGCATCACGTCGGTATCCTCTTCCTTATTGAAAGAGCAGGTGCTGTAAGAGATGGAGCCCCCCTCTTTGAGCATCGAATAGGAAAGCTCAAGGATCTCAAGTTGGCGCTTAAGGCACGACTTGACCTTTTCGTAACGCCAATCGAGGCGACTTTGCGGGTTTTTCCGCATCATGGCCGAACCGGAGCACGGGGCGTCGACGATTATTTTGTCGAAAGCGTTCGCGAAGTGGATATGGGAGAAGACGAAGTCGTTGCTCGCGACGATGATGTCCCCGCGGCCCATCCGTTCGACGTTTTGGCTCATGGCTTTGGCGCGGGGGTAGGAAATGTCGTTGGAGACAACGACGCCTTCGTCGTCCATCGCGATGGAGGCGGCGATGGATTTCCCTCCCGGGGCGGCGCAGATATCGAGGACGAGCTCGTCCCGCTTGGGCGAAAGGAAACGCACCGGCATCATGGCCGCGGCGTCTTCGATCGAATAGGCCCCGTCCTCGTAAAGGATGTCGGTGCCGAATCCGTATTCCTCTTTCCGGTAAAGGAAGGCGTGTTCCACGAACGGGTGTTTGCGGACATGGGGGTAGCGTTTCATGAACTCCTCATCGCCCATCTTCTTGGGATTGAGGATGAGGGCATGGGTCGCTTCGCCTTTATCGATGGCGTTTTCGAGCGCGGTGGCTTCGCTTTCGGGCAGATATTCCCGGATTGACTGGCTGAAATCCATGCCATCATTATAGATAAGTCGCGAAGATTTGGGAAGGCTTGCTCTTCTAGGGGCGCAGGGGATGGTTCCGCATGGGATTAAGCCCTCAAAATCGCCCTTGCCTTGGCCTCATGTTCGGCTTTACAATTTTCCGTTCCATCCGCGCCGAAAGTGGAACGCGCCCCGCCGGGCGTATAATATAATAATGGCATCGAAACGGGGTAATGGTTATGAGAATGGTTGACGTCATCGAGAAGAAAAGGGACGGAGGTGAACTGACGGACGAGGAAATCCGCTTTTTCGTCAAAGGCTATACGGATGGCTCGATCCCCGATTATCAGGCGAGCGCCCTCGCGATGGCCATCGTTTGGAGGGGCATGGGAAAGCGCGAGACCGCGACTCTCACCGACGCGATGGAGCATAGCGGCGCGACGATCGACCTTTCTAAGATCAAGGGCATCAAAGTCGACAAGCACTCAACGGGCGGGGTCGGCGACAAAACCTCACTTGCCCTAGGGCCCCTCGTGGCCGCGTGCGGGGCGAAGCTCGCCAAGATGAGCGGGCGGGGTCTGGGCCATACGGGCGGCACGCTCGACAAGATGGAGTCCGTTCCCGGAACCTCCGTCGCGATCGACGAGAAAAGGTTCGTGAGGCAAGTCAACGAAATCGGTTTGGCCATAATCGGGCAGACGAGCGAGATCGATCCGGCCGACAAAAAGCTCTATGCGTTGCGGGACGTGACGGGAACCGTCGAAAGTATCCCGCTCATCGCCTCCAGCATCATGTCGAAGAAACTCGCGAGTGGGGCGGACACGATCCTCCTTGACGTCAAATTCGGCAGCGGGGCCTTCATGAAAACGATCGAGGACGCCAAAAAACTCGCCGAAACGATGGTGGACATCGGCGATGCCCTCGGGCGCGACACGCGCGCCATCATCACCGATATGGACGAACCGCTCGGGTTCGCGGTCGGCAACAGCCTTGAAGTGAAGGAGGCCATCGCGACCCTCCATGGGAAGGGCCCACGGGATTTCGTCGAACTCGTCACGGAGGCCGGGGCCATCATGCTGGAGCAGGCCAAAATCGCGAAAACCCACGAAGAAGGCCTCGCCTTGATTCGGAAGGCCATCGCCGACGGCAGCGGCTTCAAGAAGCAAAAGGAGCTTTTCGCGGCCCAGGGCGGAGATGTTTCCTATCTTGAGTATCCCGAGAAATTCGAGATGGCGAAACGCATCGTTCCGATCCGGGCCGAGCGCGAAGGATATGTTGCCCGCATCGACAGTTTGGCTATAGGGGTCTCGGCGATGAAACTCGGCGCCGGGCGCGCCACGATGAATGATGTCATCGACATGTCCTCCGGCATCGTCCTCGGCAAGAAAGTCGGGGACAGGGTCGAAAAAGGCGACGTCGTCGCGACGGCCTACACCAATAAAGAGGGGATTGACGGCGTGCTTAAGGACATCCACGACGCTTTCGAGTTTTCGGAGAGCGAAGTGGCGGTTCACCCAATCGTGCACGCCTATATCCGCAAATAACGATGCGCATCCTCGTTCAGCTCGTCAAGGAGGCCCGTGTGGACGTCGCGGGGAAAACCATCGGCCGCTGCGGCCGCGGGTTCCTTCTTTTCGTTGGCTTCGCGCGGGGCGACAGCGAAGTCACGTGCGAAAAAATGGCCGAGAAAATCGCAAAACTCCGCGTCTTTCCCGACGAGCGCGGAAAAACCAACGAATCGCTGCGGGACATCGGCGGCTCGATCCTTTCGGTGAGCCAGTTCACCCTTTACGCCGATTGCGGGGAAGGGAACCGCCCCTCCTTCGTCAAAGCGATGCCCGGGGTTGAGGGCAAGCCGCTTTACGCCCTCTTCAACAACATGCTGAAAGAACGGGGATTTGCGGTGGAAACCGGTCTTTTCGGGGCCGATATGCAGGTCAGCCTCGTCAACGACGGCCCCTTCACGATCTGGCTCGACAGCGAGGATCTTTTCAAATGAAGGTCCTTTTGGGCCTATCGGGCGGCGTTGACAGCGCCATCTCGGCCTATCTTCTCAAGAGGCAGGGGTACGAGGTCACCGGGGCTTTCATGCGCAACTGGGATTCCATGCTCAATAACGATTACCTGGGCAATCCGAACGTCAACGACGACCAATGCCCCCAAGAGAGGGACTACGACGACGCTAAGGCGGTGGCCGCGAAGCTCGGGATCCCGCTTCTTCGCGTCGATTTCGTGAAGGAATACTGGGATGAGGTCTTCTCCTATTTCCTGCGCGAGTACCGGATGGGCCGTACCCCCAACCCCGACGTTTATTGCAACAAATTCATCAAATTCGACAGTTTCCTGAGGTTCGCCAAAGAAAAAGGCTTCGACAAGATCGCCATGGGGCATTACGCCAAAAAGGCCGTCTATGAGGGCCTCGAATACCTTTATAAACCCACCGATCGCAACAAGGACCAAACCTATTTCCTTTGCCAGCTGAGCGAGGGGCAGATTTCCTCTTGCCTCTTCCCGATGGAGGGCATCACCAAGCCCGAGGCCCGGCGGATCGCCTCGGAACTCGGCCTAAGCGAGGTGGCCGCCAAACATGGGTCGACCGGCATCTGCTTCATCGGCGAACGTCATTTCAAAGAGTTCCTGCGGAACTATTTCCCCGCGACGAAAGGCGATGTGGTGGACGTGGGCACCGGCAAGGTGCTGGGCCAGCATATCGGGGTTCTCTATTACACGCTTGGGCAACGCCATGGCTTAGGGATCGGGGGCGTGAAGGACGAAGCCTGCAACCCGTGGTTCGTCTGCGCCAAAGACGTCAGGAAAAACATCGTTTACGTTTCTAACGGCGACGAGGACGAGCACCTTCTCAGCGACCGTTGCCTCGTCGGCGACGTGAATTGGATCGGCCCTAAGCCGACGGGGCCTTTGCGGGTCGGTGTCAAATTCCGTTACCGGCAAAGCGACAATCCCTGCCTTCTCCGTTTCGAGGGCGAAAACGTGGTCCTCGATTACGAAAAGCCCGTCAAGGCGGTGACGCCCGGTCAGTTCGCCGTTTTCTACGACGGGGACAGGATGCTGGGGGGCGGGGTCATCGACCGAACCTCCTATAAGGGCGAAAGCGGGGTTCGCTAGAATCCTTCGCCTTAACTTCCGTTCGTGATGGTGGTAGTGTTAGCGGTTGGGCAAAAGGAGCGGATATGGCAAGGAAAAAGGATCGGATAATAAAAGCGGAGGCCCTTCTTCTTTTGGCTTTCTCGCTCGCCGGTTGCGATAATTCCTCGAGCCCTTCTTCTTCCCTTGGGAAGCAATCCTCCTCCGCCGGGACGGATTCGTCGTTTTCCTCATCCTCGACCACGGTCTCCTCATCGTCCTCTTCCGCCTCAGCCTATGGCCCTTCGGGTTTCATGTATGAGAAGAAGGAGGGCGACCATTTGCAGGTTTTCGCCCTCGAGATGACGGGGACTTTTGGGGACAGCACGCTTTTCAAATACGGGGATTGGGAAATGCTCATCGATGCCGGAAACCCCTCCAGCAGCGGGCAAGTGAGGGATTTCCTGAAGGAATACGTCACCGATCGCGAACTCGACGTTTTGCTCATCACCCATCCGCACAGCGACCATTTTGGGGGGCTTGTCGGCTCAGGGAACCACGCCGAAGAAGGCGGCGTTCTCACGGATGCCGGGATCGATAAGGTCGATTACCTCGTCGACAGCGGCATGACGAATGGCTCGCAATATGACGATTGCTGGATCCACGGGGTCCGGGAATACTGGATCGCCCACGGCGCCCAATACTGCACGGCCGCCCAAGCGGTGAAGGACCGTCTTTACGATGCCGTTTGGAAGGTGACCCCCGATGTTTCCGTCCAATGGCTGAACACAGGCACCTATGGCAAGAAGCAAGGCAACCTCAACAATAACTCGGTTTGCCTCAATCTTCGGGCCGGCACATACGATTTCCCGATGGTCGGGGACGCTCAGGACATCGAGGTCGACGGTATTATGAACACTTACAGCCGCTTGCTCCACCCGTTTATCGAATCCGGCGACACGGTCGTTTTCAAAGCCTGCCACCATGGAAGCGGCACCGCCGATTCGGGCAATACGAGCGCCTTCATGAATTACCTTAAGCCCTCATACGGCTGGGCCAGTTCCGGGATCATCGCGAACAACGGGGCCCAAGAGGCCAGCACCCCTTCGACTCAGCAGCACCCTTATAGAAACGCCGTCGAGGCCATCGTGGCCAAGACGGGGGACGAAAATTTCTATTGGAACGGCACGAATGGCACGATCGACATGAGTCTGTCGGAGGATTTCGAGGGTTTCGCGATCGGGGGCGAAGGCCGGAAATACGGATACGGCTACAATATCGGCGGCGTGCTCGTGAGCCCGGAAAGCGAGAAAAGCGTTCCATTGCTTGACACCAAGTGGGCAACGACGGGCGCTTTTATCGACGGAGGCGGCGGGTCTTTGTAGGAAGAAGCGGGCGAATTGGTGTTTTGGAAAAGTCGTTCTTGGATGCCTGCGAACTTAAGAAAATGCGCGAGGCCGATGTTGTTTAAATACGGCCTCGCTTTATCGACAAATAGGGAAAATTCTTTTTCGTTGCAATATAATAATTAAATGCATTTAAAGAGCAAAGCATTTTTCGCTGTCGCTTCCATCGGAGCCATCGCACTGGCGGCCCTCACGATGGCAAACAAAGACTGGTTTAGCCTTAAAGCCGATTTAGTCGAAGACAAACAATGCGTTTGCGTATTTTTTGGATTGAATAGATATAGCAACGCGGGGAACCTTGACGCGGGGGATTACGCCGTTTCCTCCTCCAGTGGCTTCGCGGTTTCCTTGGATTCGATGTCGTCTTGCTATTCGGGCGGGGCGGGGGACGCGGCCCGAATCGGATCTTCCGATGCGGCCGGTTCATTCACGATGTCCTTTGGCGACTGCGTCATCTCGCAGGCGAAAATCACCGGTTATTCCTTTAATGTCAGCTATCCGGGCGCGGGGACGATCGAAACATATAGCGGTTCGACGCAAATCGGAAGCGGGTCCTTTTCCGTTTCAAGCGGGGATTCGATTTCCGGGGTCACCGCTAGCAACGAAACGGACGACCCCAGCGTCGCGATCGTCCATAACCTCGACGGCGGGAGCCGCGCCTCTTGCAACAAACTGACTTTCTCGAGCGTGATGGACGAGGCTTCGCCCTCGCATTGCGATCAGATCTCGCTCGTGAAAATCGTTCTGACCGTCCTCACCCCTCAGACCGAAACGACTTCCTCCGTTCAGGCGAAAGCCCTCTCCGCCCTTGCCCTTAGCGGCGAGCCCGCCACGACAAACTACAGCTCAGGCGGTTCTTTCGACCCCACGGGATTGACCGTCACGGCGACCTATAGCGACGGCTCGAGTGCCGACGTGACTTCGGAAGTCGTATGGACGCCCGACCCGCTGACGAGCGGCACGACGGCGGTCACGGGCACATATACCTACTTTTCGGTTTCCAAAACCGTGATTTGCCCCGGGCTCACCGTCGTCGACTCCGGGAACGAGCTTAAAGTCATTTTCAACGAAATGGTCGGTTCTCGGTACGGGGATGGCATCTACCTGAAGTACGGCGATTGGGATTGCTGCATCGACGGTGGGACCAATAGCGACAAGACCAATATGGTCAACCTTCTTAAGACTTACTGCACCGACAAGAAACTCGACCTGTACGTGGTCACCCATTCCCACAACGATCACGCCGGCGTCTTCACGGGCGCGACGGAGTCTTCCAATGTCTTCGTCGACGCCGGAATCACGAGCTTCGGCTATATCGTCGACTGCGGTTCCTATAAGAGCGTCCCGACGTTTTGGCAACCCTATTGCGATAACGTCCGCGACGCCTACATGGTTTCCGACTGCGGAGGCACCTACATCCCCGTTCACTCGCTTTTCAACAGCGATCCCGGCTACGCTTCGTATCAAGGGGACGCTTTCCTTAACGTCAGCGGCGAGAACGGGCTTAGCGATATGCCGGCCACGCTAAGTTCTTCCGCCAGCGGAAACGTCTCTTTGGAGTTTCTGAACACCAACTGCTATCTTACCCCGGGCGCGGTGACGGACACCGATCCGAACAGAACTTCGGTCGCCTGCATGCTGAGCGCCTGGAACGAACGCTACATCTTCTCGGGCGACGGCACGGGCGACACGCAAAACGGCATCATGGCCAATTACAGCGATCAGTATGGCCATTCGACCCTTTGGGACGACAGCGACGACGTATATTTGAAAGCCAATCACCATTGCTCCAACACCTATGGGTCCAACTCGCAGGAATGGATCGATTGGGTTAATCCCGATCACGTCCTGATTTCAACCGCAGTGACTTCCGATAACGCTTCCCCGAATAGCGGCATAAGCCAAGACCATCCGGATGCGGTGGCGTTGGCCAGGTTCCTTTCGGCCACTTATGACATCCATTGGAACGGCGTGAACGGGACGATGTCCTACACGACCTCGAGCGACGGCGCCACGGTGAGTTTCGCCGGGACGGCCAAGAAAGTGCCCTATTACGTGGGGTCGACCCCAATAAGCGGCGAGGAAACGACGACGCTTCCGATGTCACAGTGGTGCCAAAGCGCCGATTCCTATTGCCACGATTGCGCCCGTGAGAGCCCCACCGGGCACGATTGATTACCGTTCATCGCCGTTTTGAGAAGGCGTTGACATGCCCAAGGGGAACTTTTTCCCTGAGAAAAAACGGTGTCAATAAAATATTTCGCCGTTTTCTCGTCATGAAAACCGTCCAAGCATTCACTAAGCAATTACTTTGACGGCGATCGTTTTTTTGGAATGGTTTCTAGTCTTTTGCACTGCCTTTTTCCTTCAATTGTAAAGTCAGAAAACGTGAGTATAGGAAGATTAACCAATTAAATTGACGCCATCGGACCATAACGATTTGGGGATCGGCGAAAGGGAAACTGAGCGAATCGCCCTTATAATACCCCGATAGGGGTTTTGGGGTTGCTTCATGCACAATCGTTTAGTCGTTATCTTAGGCGCGATCGCTTTGCCTTTAAGCGTGTGTTCCGCCATCGATATCCATCGGGCCATTCATTGCGAAGGCCTTTGTCATAGTCGGCGTTTTTGGTAAAAAAGGAGTATCAGAACATGAAAAAAGGATTAGTCGCCTTAGCCTTGGTCTCGCTCGTTTTCGCGAGTTCCTGCGTCAAGCAGTCGAGCAGCGCCGTTTCAACCTCGGGTTCGGAAGCGTCTTTATCGGCGTCCGTTTCCTCGTCGTCCTCCGAAAACTCGAATTCTTCCGAATCTTCAGGCACATCGGTTTCCTCAAGCGCCGGATCGTCCTCTTCCTCGTCGTCTCACGCTTCCTCCTCATCCTCGAGCGGCGGTTCGTCTTCGCTTCCCGTTGGCTCATATTGGGAAGGCCTCGTCGCCGACGGTTCGGTCTACGGCAACGATTTCCGTCAGGATCTGAAAGACATAATGGTGAGGAAAGGCTCCAGCAACGGGACCAACAGCTACAAAGCCCTCAACGCGATCCTCAGCAAGAGCGACACCAACGGAACGGGCAAAGTCATGGCTTTCTATCGCGACAACGAAGTCACCACGAGCTGGAACAAGGAGCACACCTGGCCCAATAGCCGCGGGGCGGGGGAAAATAGAGGCTATGCGGGGACCGACCCCCAAGTCGTCCGCCCCACCAACTCCAGCGACAACAGCTCGCGGAGCAACTATATGTACGCCCAAAGGGAAGACCCGTCGGCTAAGGCCACGGCGAGCACGGGGTGGGACCCGGCCGCTTTCGGGTACGAAGGCGCCCGCGGGGAAGCCGCCCGGATCATCCTTTACGCGGCGACGCGTTACTACAAAGTGAATCTTTCCGGGGCGGGTGGATCGTATCGTGGCAGTGCTTCCGGGATGGAGCTTACGAACAATTTGACCGATGGCTCCGCCAACGGGACGATGGGGAAACTGAGCGATCTCCTGAAGTGGAACCGCGAGTACGCGGTCACCAGTTGCGAGCGATACCGAAACGATTACCTTTCGGGCGAAATACCTGGCTCCGCTTACGATTATTGCCGCAATCCCTTCATCGATCACCCCGAATGGGCCGATTACATCTGGGACGACGACGGAGTGAGGGCGACGCCCATGAGTTCGGTTTACGTGAGCCTTGAGAAGTCCACCCTTTCTTTGGCGGTAGGCGACAGCGCCGCGGTCACGGCGAGCGCGACCGGTTTCGACGCGGATGATTGGACGGCGGTTTCGAGCGCTCCGAGCGTCGCCTCTTCTTCCGTCGCCTCTTCGGGGCTCGTTGCCATCAAGGCCCTTTCGAGCGGCAGCGCGACCGTAACCGTCACGGGGGAAGGCGACGTTTCCAAAAGCGCCGCCATCACGGTCTCGGTCACCGATCCTTCGGACCGCTGGAGCCTCATCACGAAAGCCTCTTCTCTAGTGGCTGGAAGGAAATATCTCATCGGATCATCGGGAACGGAAGGGCCCGCCAAATTCCTTTCGACTTCTTCGGTCGCGGATTTTTACCAAGGGGTCACGGATGGGGAGATAGGCAACGGATCGTCCGTCGCCCCGACTTCCGACATGGAGCGATTAGTCCTTGGCGGGAGCGCTGATTCCTGGACTTTCAAGACAAGCGTTCGCGGCGATGAGGGCGGGTATCTCGCATGCAACGGAATCGATCACTACAATCTCGTGACGGGCGCCGATCCCTCGCTTTACAAGACGTGGTCGGTTTCGATCGCTCCCTCAGGCGCGGCCACGATAAAGAACGTCGCGATTGATTCCTCATGCAAGCGGTATATGGAGTATTACGCCGCCAAAAACGAGTTTTCGACTTACTCTGACGAAACCAGCGTCGTATATTTGTTCGCGAAAACCGCCTGATCGGCTTTTTCCGTTACGTTTATGGCGGCGCTAGTCTATGATTAATGGCTGGTTGAATGCCAAACCCCTTTTTAAATGTGGGGTTTGACTCAACGAGCCGATGGCGGTTTTGACGAGCGTCGGTTTTCTTAAGAACAGACATCTAGACATGAACGAAAAAAGGAAAAAATACGTATTCGGCGGATTACTCGCCAGTTTGGCGATGGTTTTTGGGCTGATTGGCCTATCGAGCGCCGAAGCGTTTGGGGTTCGGGGCGAAACGACCGTCAAATGCTGCGTCGGCATGTATTTCGGCACCGCCTCAGGCGCTGGAACCGCCATCTCCAACGACGATTCGAGTTTCTACGCCATCAGCCAACCGCCCGATGAGTCTTTTTCCATTTCATCTTTGACTTCCACTAACGCCTATAAAGGTTCTTCTTCCGGATACGCCTTAAGGCTTTCGACCAGTTCCGCGGCGGCAAACATGACCTTCGCTTTCAATGCCGCTTATTCGATAACCAACGTTAAAATCACCGCTTGGGCTTGGAGTGGAACCGAAAACGGGAAAGCCACTTTTGCCTTGACTGGCAACGGGTCTTCAGTCAGTTTTACCGCCTCCGAATCGACCGCTCCGACTTTGAGCGACACGGAAGACGCCGGTGAAGGATATATGACGTATATGGCCGTCACGGGGTCGACCGTCTCGACCGGATTCACACTGTCTGGATTCTCCGACAACCGATGCTACATTTCGAAAATCGTATTCACGATAAACGGGACATCGTCCGTATCGTCAAGCGTTTCATCCAGCGGTTACGATACGGGTACCTACGAACTCGTCACCAAGTCGAGCGACATCCAACCCGGTGGCGTTTACGTTATCGGCGACGGCAAGGCGGCCGGTCCCGTTGGTTTCCTTGGCACCGCGATTTCGAACTCGTATTACTTATCAAGCGTAACGGGCGCGGTCAACGGCGATCTTACGATGACGCCCACTTCTTCGATGGCGACGTTGATTTTGGGCGGCGAAAGCGGGGCATGGACCCTTACCCTTTCCAACGATGCCGATCGCCTCTTTTGCAACTCCCAATATCCAATGGATTTGCTGTGTGGCAGCGGCGGTTCGGCCATGACATGGGCCATTTCTTTGGCCGACAGCGGCTACGGGGTGAGCCTTCAGAACGTGGCCACGTCATATTATGTTCGCCATGACGCTTTCTATTGGGATTGCTCATCATCCCCGCAAACCGTCTATCTGTATGTCCAAACGGGTTCCGTCGGGCAAACCCTAACCTCCTCCCTTACGGCGACGAACGTCACAGCCGGGGATGTCAATTCGTCGATAACCCTTACCGCCAGCGGATTCACGAGCGAGCCGACCTATGAGGCGACGGCGGACGACGCTTCGATCTGCAGCGCCTATGTCGATGGAACGACGCTATATATCACGGGACTCGCCTCCGGCAGCACGAATCTCACGGTTCTCGCCACGAATGGCGAAGAAACCGCGAGCGTTCAAATCACCGTCACCGTGGCCTCTGCGGAAGGCGCTTTCGTGACCCTCGATCGTTCGACGCTGTCTCTAGTCGCCACGAAGACGCCCGGCTCGGTTACGGCCTCGAGCCACAACATCGCCGGAACGGTTAGTTATTCGGCCGTTTCCGACTCAACATCCGTCGCGACCGCCTCAGTCAATTCGGTGACGGGCGTGGTAACGATAACCCCGTTGGCGGAGGGGACCGCGATCGTGACCGTGGTGGGAAGCAATGGCGAGGTAAGCGCCCACGCCACTTGCGCGGTAACCGTTGCGGCGGCTCCGGTTCCGACGGTTTCGTTAAGCGCTGGCGACAAGACCATCAGCCGTGGCGGCGCCGGGACCATAACGGCTACGGCCACCGGATTCGACGACGACGATTCCGTCGTCTTCACGGCCGTTTCAAGCAACACGGCCGTCTGCGCGGCCGCGACGACCAACAACGTCATAACCCTCACAGGAACCGCGGTCGGTTCGGCCACGGTCACGGTCACCGGCACATATTCGGCGGCTTCGCAAACCGCGGCCGCCACGTGCGACGTCACGGTTTTGGAGTATTCGGGCACTTCCACCCAATATGACACCTACCGCGTCAACGCCGTCAAGTCCAGCGGCGGAAGCGCCACGGTTTATGACGTTGAATGGGATTCATCGTTGGCGCGTTACGTAGCAACGGCTTACAAGACCCTTGACGATTCGACCGATTATATCGAGCAAGCCGACGTTGCCGCTTACTTCGAAGCCTTTGGGACGTATCCGCAAAATTACCGCGACGGCAAAACGGGCGCTTTGAGCTACGGCCTCAGCGGTCGGGCCTGGTTTTCCTATGTCATGGGCTCTCACGATGGGTATGACGACAATTATGCCTATGGCATCCCGGGGCGCGTCGTCGACGGAAACGATCTTAGCGGCGGCAGTTATTACGAGTTGGATATCGGGACTCCGTCCACTAACCCCTCTTACAACAACGGGTCCTCCATCAACAGGGGCACTTACCGCGTCGTGGCGGCCCTGGGAAGTTCAACCATCCAAGAAGCCTATGCTGACAGCGACTGGTCAAGCGGCTATGCCCCCGTCTGCGTTTATACGACCGACCATTACGATTCTTTTCAAGAATACTATAATTACGCGGGCGCGTTCGGTTCTTCTTACGCGGCTGCCGGGACGGCTTCCTTTCAAGGCGCGGTCCCGACGACGGTCACATATCAGGTTTCGGAATGAAAAGGCCGCTCAGGGATGGCTCCGGCCGGGCCAACGATTCGATCCGCACCTCTATTAAGCGTTTTGGAGTCGGCCTCATAGCCTTTTGCGACCCATACGGGAATGGCTATGGAACTTGAAACGAGACGAGACGACCATCGTTTACAAGGTTTGCCTTTCAGGAGTGCCGATTCTTCATAATTTGATTGATTATACGGAAATAGATTAGGTTTTATCGACTAATTTTACGATATTCTTGTCACTGTCAAGGCAAAACGTTGCAATTCGGTGCAAGGCAGTGCAAGATATTCGCGAAGGAGGAGATGGCAATGCCAATCCATTGGCTTCAAACCAAAGACAGAGTCGGGCAAGCCTCGCTTACGAGCAAGTACATAACCCTCAACTCCGTCGCGTCCCTTCCCTTCCGGTCCGCCTACAAGGTGCAGGTTGGGGTCGACGATGGCGGGAACATCGTCATCGCCGCCCTTTCGAAGGAACGGGCGCTTCGGGGGGATCTCGATGAGGGCGCCTTACTGAACATCTTGTATCGGAAAAGCTATTCCCGCATCTGCTCAACCGAGCTTATGCGCGCAATCGCGGCGGCGACCGGGCTTGCCCTCACGCAAGCCGCGCAGGCCTACGAGACGAGTTGGGACGAAAAAGAGGGCAATTTGACCATCATGGTCAGGAAAGGGGGGCGTTAGATCATGGAAAGTTGGATGTGGGTCGTGTGGCTATCCGTCTTCGTTTTGGCCCTCGTGATCGAGGCGATCGGAACCGATCTCGTTTCGATTTGGTTCGCCGCCGGGGCGCTCGTCGCGCTGATACTCTCGCTTATTCCGGACGTCGCGTGGTGGATCGAACTCATCGTCTTCCTCGTCATCTCGATCGCGACTTTGCTTTGCTTTCGCCCCATGGTTCAGCGTTTCACGCGCGGAAGGATCGTGAGCAGCAACGTCGATGAACTCAAAGGCCAAAAGGGCCGTTTGCTCGCGAGAATCGATCCTTTGCATCGGGGTTCCGTGATGCTTGGGGACCTCAGATGGACCGCGATCGCGAGCGACGAGAAGGCTTCCATCCCCGCCGGAGCCATGGTTGAGATCCTCGCCGTTTCGGGGAACAAATTAGTCGTCAAAGAGGTGGCTGAACCCACCCAAAAGGAAAACAAACAATGAACAATTTCGGTTTCGTCGCCCTCCTTAGCGAAGGCGGCAGCATCGCCATCAGCGTCGTCTCGGCCGTCGTTTTTCTCCTGCTGATTATTTGCGTGTGCAACATCCGGGTGATCCGTCAGACCGAGAAGGCCATCGTCGAACGGATGGGGGCCTTCCATACGACTTGGGGGGTCGGCATCCATTTTCTCATTCCCTTTGTCGACCGGGTCGCCCACCGGATCTCCATGAAGGAGCAGGTCAAGGATTTCGAGCCTCAGTCGGTCATCACGAAGGATAACGTCACGATGCAGATCGACACCGTCATCTTTTTCCAGGTGACCGATCCGAAGCTCTACGCCTATGGCGTCGAGAACCCGATCGAGGCCATCGAGTACCTGTCGGCCACGACGCTTCGCAACATCATCGGCGACCTCGATTTGGATGGCACGCTCACCTCGCGCGACATCATCAACAACAAAATGCGCAACATCCTCGACACGGCGACCGATCCGTGGGGCATCAAGGTCAACCGCGTGGAGGTGAAGAACATCCTCCCGCCGCAGGACATCCGCGACGCCATGGAGCGTCAGATGAGGGCCGAACGGGAGAAACGGGAGAAAATCCTGCTCGCGGAAGGCGAGAAGCAATCGGCGATCCTCATCGCCCAGGGCAAAAAGGAATCGGCCATCCTCAACGCCGACGCCGCCAAGCAATCGGCCATCCTTGAGGCGGAAGGGCAAGCCGAGTCGCTTCGCGACACCAAAGCCGCGGAGGCCGACGGCATCAAGATGATCCGCCAAGCCGAGATGCAGGGCCTTAAGGACCTCAAGGCCGCCCAGGCCGACCCCGCCGTCCTGACGCTCCGCTACTATGAGGCCTTGGCCAAGGTGGCGGATGGGAAGGCTACCAAGATCATCCTCCCGAGCGATATGGGCAAACTCGGGGCGACCGCGGCGGCGATCGCCGAGGTAGTGAAGGATCCCAAAGCGAGTCAAGAGACGAAGAAGTGACATGGCGTGGGGGCCTCGCGACGAACGAGGCCCCTTTTTCTTTGCTTGAGAAACGGAAGGGCAATCCCTATAATGACGTTGCCGATGAAGGAAGAGGGATCGCCATCCCCCGCCAAGAGAGACCCGTTACGAGGATGAGACGCGGGGGCGGGAAGGCGTGAGTCGCTTCTTGAGGCCGAGGGGAGACCCTCCGCCGGCCGCGTTAAGGCCCACGAGAGCCTAGGGAAACCTAGGAAGCAGGGTGGTACCGCGCGCCGCGTCCCTATCAGGGAGGCGGTTTTTATTTTGGAGGGCCTCATATGCTCGAGAAACATTACGATCACGCGAAGGTTGAGGAGGGCAAATACGATAAATGGGTTAAAGCCGGCTATTTCACGGCGGGCGATCTCAGCAAAAAGCCGTTTTCCGTCGTCATTCCGCCCCCCAATGTTACCGGAAAGCTCCATCTTGGGCACGTCATGGACACGATTCCCGACGACATCGTCTGCCGCTACAAGAGAATGAAGGGTTACGACGTCCTGTGGGTTCCCGGCATGGACCACGCGGGGATCGCGACGCAAGCCAAGGTGGAAGGGAAGCTTCGCGAGAAGGGCCTTTCCCGTTACGACCTAGGGCGTGAAGGCTTCCTCAAGGAAGTTTGGAACTGGAAGGACGAATACGCGAAAACCATCCATGCCCAGTGGGCCAAGCTCGGCCTTTCCCTCGATTATTCCCGCGAGAGGTTCACGCTTGACGAGGGGCTGAGCAAAGCCGTCCGCCACGTTTTCGTGACTTTGTATAACGAGGGGCTCCTCTATCGGGGCGAAAGGATCATCAACTGGGATCCGGAACTCAAAACCGCCCTCAGCAACATCGAAGTCGTCCATCGCGACGACGAGGGCGAGTTCTTTTATTTCAAATACGACGTCGTCGGGTCTTGCCGATCGATCATCGTCGCGACCACGCGGCCCGAAACGATGTTCGGGGACACGGCCGTGTTCGTCAACCCCAAGGACAAACGCTACAAGGGTTTGGTCGGGAAAAAAGTCATAAATCCGGCCAACGGGGACGAGCTTCCGCTCATGGGGGACCCTTACGTCGACGTCGGTTTCGGCACCGGCGCCATGAAATGCACCCCGGCCCACGACCCAAACGACTTCGCTTTGGCCAAAAAATACGGTTTCCCCTTCATAAAGGTCCTCGACGAGACCGCCCATATGAACGCGAAAGCGGGCAAATACGCGGGAATGGGCCGCTACGAATGCCGCAAGGCCCTCGTCGCGGAAATCAAAAGGAACGGCCACCTCGACCACATCGAAAAGTTCGTCCACTCCGTCGGCCACAGCGAGCGCAGCGGCGCGGTCGTCGAACCGATGCTCTCCAAGCAATGGTTCGTGCGGATGAAGCCCCTCGCCGCGAAAGTCCTCGAAGCGCAAAAAGGCGAAGGGAAAGTCGAGTTTATCCCGAAGGCTTTCGAGAAGACCCTCGAGCGGTGGATGGGGAACTGCGAGGATTGGTGCGTTTCCCGCCAGCTTTGGTGGGGGCACCGGATCCCGGCCTATTACGACAAAAAGACGGGCGAGGTCCTGGTTTCGGAAGCGGAACCCGACATGGATAAGTACCGCCAGGACGAGGACGTCCTCGACACATGGTTTTCCAGCGGGTTGTGGCCTTTCGCCACGATGGGCTGGCCCGACACGGAGGCCCAGGACTACAAACGCTACTTCCCGACGAGCCTTCTCGTCACGGGCTACGACATCATCTTCTTCTGGGTGGCCCGGATGGATTTCCAGTCTCTCCATTTCACGGGCCGTCCGCCGTTCAGGCAATGCCTGATCCATGGCCTTATCCGCGATGAGCAGGGCAGAAAGATGAGCAAGAGCCTTGGCAACGGCATCGACCCGCTTGAGGTCATCGCCAAACACGGGGTTGACGCGTTGCGCTATTTCGTCACGACCAACAGCACCCCCGGGCAGGACATGCGCTACAGCGAGGAGAAAGTCGTCGCCGCGGAGAATTACCTCAACAAAATCTGGAACGCCACCCGCTACGTGGAGGGCGTCCTCGGAGACGGCTATAAGCCCGCCAAGTTGGACAAAAAAGGGTTAGGGACGCTCGATTTGGCCATCCTCGACCGCTTGGAGAGGACCATCAAATCCGTTTCCGCCAAGATGGAACGCTACCAATTCGGCCAAGCCTCATCGATCCTTTACGACTTCGTCTATGACGATTTCTGCGGTTCCTATCTCGAAATGAGCAAAGTGACCCTCGGTCAGGGCGGAGCGGCCGCCGCGGCCAGCAAAGCCACCTTATTCAAAGTCGCGCGCGACGTCATCCTCATGATTTACCCTTACGCCCCCTTCGTCGGCGAGGAGATGTACCTCTCTTTGCCGGAGCACAAGGACAGCGTCTGCCTCGAGAGCTATCCGGAGTTCGATAAGAGTCTCCTTTCTCCGCGCGCCGTCTCATCCTTCCGTCTCCTGCAGGCGATGATCAAGGATATCAGGAACTACAAGAGCGAGGCCGGGCTGGCCCCCAACGCCCCCGTCGACCTTCTCATCGCCCCGAAGGAGCCGTTTCGGGGCTTCGCCGCCTATCTTTCGCGCTTCACGTTCGCGAAAGAGGTGGCTTTTGCGAAGGATATCGATAGCCAAGGCGGCCATCCGTTCCTTTATCCGGGTTACGCCCTTTCCCTTAAGGAAGCCGTCAGCGAGGCTGATTTGCGGAAACGGCTCGAAGAGCGAAAAGCTTCCCTTGCCTTTGAGGTCAGCAGAAGCTCCAAGATGCTTTCGAACCCTGGCTTCGTCGCCAAAGCCCCGAAGGAGAAAGTCGCCGCAGAGCGCGAAAAACTCGCCAAAAATCAGTCATTGCTTGAAGAGGTCGATGAGCATTTGTCCGCCCTCAAATAGGCGCTTGTCGGTACCATTTCGCTTTTTCCACCTATCTTGTGGTAGGAGGGTTTTGCATGGAATCGATTCCGTTGTCGGAGGAAGAAATGAGGGCGCATGTCCCCGGGGAGGCGCTGACCCTGGCCGCCGTCTTGGCGGTTCTCGCCATCGCCTTGCTCGCGATCGTGGCGTACAAGATTTGGTCGAGCGAGGGCGGCGGAAGCGCCAAATTGCCGGGTGGGTGGCAGTTTACCTGGAAATGAGGTTTCGGGACCTCTCGCCTGAGCGTCGGCCCCGAGAAAAGGCCGTTTCGGAGGGCCTGAGTTCCCTTAGCGACGAAGAGCTTCTGGCGCTTCTGCTGGGGAAAGGGACCAACGGGCGTAACGCGGTGGAGGTGGCCCATGAGTTGCTGGATTCTTTTGGGGGCCTTAAGCGGATGGGGTCGAGGCCATGGCGATCGTACGAGGGCACTCCCGGGGTCGGGATGGCCAAAGCCCTTTCCCTGGGCGCCCTTTGCGAGTTGTCGCGGCGGATCGCCCTCCCGGATTTGGGCCCGAAGCCAAAGCTTGACGGCGAGTCCCTTTTCAAGCGTTACCACGCCCTTTTCGGCGGCGACCCGCGAGAGCGCCTCGCGCTTTTGGAGCTCGATAGGCAAGGCTTCCTGATCAAGGAGGAGCTGATGTACGAAGGGACGGCCTCGGGGGTGACTTTGAATCCCGCGGAAATCGTGAAGGAACTCGCCCAGAGCGGAGCCGCTTCCTTTTACCTCATCCACAATCACCCTTCGGGGATCGCGGCCCCTTCGGAAAAGGAAACCGCGGCGACTTACCGTCTCAAGGAGGAGTGCCGGAAACTCGATATCGTGATGAGGGATCACCTCATCATCGGCGCGACCGGCTATTTCTCGTTTCTCGAGGGCCATTAAACCGTTTTTTCGCCTTTTTCGGTCCCATCGGGCGATGGGCGAAACCGCGTTTGGGCACTTTTCGCTTCCTTTGCGCGCGTGAAGTGATATATTTATCACGTTGTCGCCCTCCTATGGGGCCCCAACCGCATCTTCCGGGCGTCCAACTAACCCTTTGAGGGTTGGCCCCACGAGCGAGTCAATAGGTCAAAGGAGGAAAATGAACATGTACGCCATCATCGAAACCGGCGGCAAGCAGATCAAAGTCGCCGTCGGCGACAAGATTTACGTCGAGAAAATCGACGCCGAAGCCGGAAAAGACGTGACCCTCGAAAAAGTCCTTTTCGTCGGAGGCGAGAAGACGGTCGTCGGCAACCCTTACGTCAAGGGCGCCACCGTCGTCGCCAAAGTCGAGAAGCAAGGTCTTTCGAAGAAGATCCTCGTCTACAAGTACAAGAGCAAAGCCAACGAGCGCAAGAGCCACGGCCACCGTCAGCCCTATACTTGCCTCGTCGTCAAATCCATCAACGCCTAATGATCCTCATCACCGTCCTTGAGAAAAACGGCTCCTTCGTCTCGTTGGAGATAAAGGGCCACGCGAACAGCGCCCCAAGAGGGGAGGACCTCGTCTGCAGCGCCGTCAGCGCCATCGCCGTCGGAGGGCTCAACAGCCTTCAAGACCCCAAAGGGACTTACGATGCCACGGTCGAGTCCGGATGCGTGAGGCTCGTCGCCCTAAAGCGGCCGAGCCAACGCGACCAAATCGCGCTCGAGACGATCATTAGCCAATTAGAAAGCGTCGCGGAAAGCCAAAAGGCTTATGTGAAGCTAGAAAGGAAAAAACCATGAAATTCATCATCGATCTTCAGCTCTTCGCCTCCAAAAAGGGCGTTTCGAGCACCCGTAACGGCCGTGATTCGGCCGGACGTCGGCTGGGCTCAAAGGTCGGCGACGGCCAAAAGGTTTTGGCCGGCAATATCCTCTATCGCCAAAGAGGCACCAAGATGCAAATCGGCGAAGGGACCGCCCTCGGGAAGGACGATACGATTTACGCCCTCATCGACGGGATCGTGAAGTTTGAGCGGAACGGACGCGTCGGCAAGCGCATTTCCGTTTACGCCGAAACCGCGAAATAAGAATCCGCGATAAGTTTCAAGGGGGTCTTTGGATCCCCTTTTTTCGCGCTTTGCGAAATAAGGGACGGTCCTTTTCCCGATCGAAGCCAGTCCACCGATCGAAGTTATAAGAAAACAAGCCGGCATTTCAGCGAACGCCTGTTGAAATCGCTAAGTCTCATCGAGAGAAAACCGGCATTTCGATAACTTACGAAATTTTCTTAAGCCCAAATTCGTTAGTTACGATGCCACCTTTTTGTAATCGCTTACAAAGCGGTCTTCACAAAAACGGAAACCCGAATTATTATAACGAGTGTTAATTATTTAAATTATGCGAGGGGAGTGCAGAAGTCCTTTTGATTCGGGCGTCCCTCAAACTAATTTGGAAAGGAGCGTAATTGATGATTAACAAATCGAAGACGCTGGTTCTCGGTTTGGCCGCGATGGCCACCCTGGGATTGGCGGGTTGCGGGGAAACGAGCGGCGCGGACTCCTCTGGGCCGGACATCGCCCCCATTTCGCAGAACGATTCTTCTATCCCTGACGTGACGGAGAATCTGCAGTTGGTCGGAGACGTGAAATCCGACGCCGAGGGAACCGTTGTCGCGACTTGGGATCCAACCACGAAGAACAATCCCCATTTCACGAAGGTGAGCAAAATGCTTTACACCTTGTCGGACGTTACCATCTACGGAAACGGCGACACCGACGATTCGTCTCAGTTCAAGTTCACGTATGACGACAAATGGAGCAACGACTTTGGATTCGACGCCGTGCAATTCGACGCAGCCATATCCGATGACTTCAAGAGCGCCGATGGCAACATTAAGTGCCTTGTCGCCGGAACGTACGATTTCGAGTACCATCCGTTTTTCGTCGCCGAGGAAGGCGTTACCGCTAAGATGCTTATCAAAGCGGCCACGCTCATCTAATGGGAAAGGATAAATATCCAATGAAAAAGAATCTCTTGATCGCGGCCCTTATGGTCGCTTCGATGGGCGCGGGCCTTGCCTCTTGCGGCACGAGTTCGTCCGTCGTGCCGCCGGCCCCGACCGCCGCCGATGCCCATTTTATGGACGTCAATGCCCCGATCGTCGTTTGGGCGCCATCCGAGGAAGAGTCCACCATCAAATCCATTGTCGACGCGTACAACAACAACCAAACCGAGGCCACTTCGAAGTTCAGTTACACATTTGTTGGCGTGTCCGAATCCGATGGCGGCACTACGCTGGCCACCGATCCGACGGTCGCCAATTATCCGTCGCTCGTCGCGGTCGCCGATGACCAAATCAACAATTTGGTGACCAAAGGGGACATCAACCCGCTTGGCGGCGCGATGCTCGAACGCGTCACCAATTTCAACACGGAATTCTCCGTGAAATGCGTCACCAATGGCGGCAAAGTGTATGGATTCCCGATCACGGCCGACAATGGCTATTTCATGTGGTATGACAAGACGTTGGCGGGCGATACCGACATGACGGATTTAGCTGCCATCCTCGCCGCGGCCAAGAAAGCTGGCAAGAAAGTCGCCGCTGACTTCGGCAACGGCTGGTATGCCTCGCAATTCTTCTTCGCCGAAGGGGTCGACGGAGTCGATTCCATGAGTTACAGCACCAACGCCGAAGGGAAACTCTCCTACACTATCAATTGGGATAACGCGGCGGGCGTTGAAATGGCCACGAAAGCCAATGCTCTTCTCCAGCCTTATTATGAGGATGGAACCCTCGTCATCGGCGCCGACGCCACCAATGCCAAGATCCAGAACGGCTTCAACAACGGCACGTATTTCGCCGCCGAATCCGGCCTTTGGATGGAGAAACTCTTCACGGAAAATGACCACATGGGCGCTTGCGAACTTCCGAAGATCGACGGCCATCACCTTGGCTCCTTCTCCGGCGCAAAAGCCTTCGTCGTCAACTCCTTCGCTACAGCGGGAGAGCAAAGGGCCGCCTTCTACCTCGGCGATCTTCTCACCCGCAAGGACTCGCAACTTACCCGTTTCACGAACCGCAATGCGATTCCGTGCAATTCCCAGGCTCTCTTGGATCCCAGCTATAAGCCTTCTGAGTCCATCAAAGCCTTGACTGCGCAAAACAACTATGCCGCCATTCAATCCAGTTCGGCCGAAAGCCGTTACTGGGATCGTGGCCAAGAGATCGGCCAGGCTATCTGCGATGGCGATCTCGGCAAAGACACCAACGATGTCGCTTACACATGGCAGACTTTCCTGACCGCCAAGTGCGACATGCTTCGCGCGGCTCTATAAGGTTCGCTTCCGTTATATGGAAAACTGACGGGTCCCCCAATCGGGGCCCGTCTTTTTCGTATAACGAAAATATTACGAAATATTGCGATGTAACCCCTTCAAAAATCACTTTTGCGTGCTATGATGTGGTGTAAGAAATTGAAAATTGCCTATAGAGTGGATGGACGATAGCCTTTTTTGACAAAGGAGCCTTTATGGAAGAAAACGAAGAACAGGGGATTGTGGTGGACGCCGGCGCATCACAAGTTTTCGAACGCACGGAAAAGATGCCGGCATGGATGAGCGTCGGCGAAGCCCTCATCAATGCCGTTTGGTTTCTCGTCAAATGGGTTTTTGGAGTCGTCGTCGACGTTCTCAAAACCCTATGGAGCGTTATCGCTTGGGTTGGGAAACTTCTTTATAACGTCGGCAGGTTCATCTATAAACTCGTCAAGGATCTTTGCCACAAGTTCAAATACAACGATTTGGGCGGGCGTTTGAGTTTTATCATTTTCGGCGCCTCCAACTATGCCCATGGCCAGATCGTCAACGGGCTCATCCTTTCCCTTTTCGAAGTGGCCTACGTCGTCCTCTTCGCGATGTACGGCGTCAACTCCATCGGAATGCTAGGATCGTTAGGCACGCAAGCCACTCAAAGCGTGGAGGTTTGTGATGATGAAATTGGCTGCTATAACGTTCTCGTCAGCAAAGACAACTCCATCCTTATCCTCATCTTTGGCCTCTTGTGGGTTTTCTCTATCATCCTTTTCTTCGTGGCTTGGCGCGCTTCCATCAACGGGGGTTACAAGAACTATCGCATAACCAATTACCGGAATTATGCAAATCTGTTCGAGAAAGTCGAACCGGAATCGAAGGAAATGGACGATGACATCAACGCCAATCGTCTTTTCGGTCATAAGTTCAAGGAACTGAAGGAACGCTACGCCTTGGTTTATGCCAATTTCGAGGCGAAAGCCGAAGGGCGCTTCGAGAAGGATTTTGGCGAGTTCACGCTTGACGAGACGATCCGCCATTGCCTTATGGCCCACAAGGAACTTGAATCAAGCCGAGCCCGTTTGGCGAAGCGCGAGGCCAGAATCGAGAAAATCGACAAGAACCCCAAATATCTGGAGAAAATCGCCGCCAAGGAAAAAGCCCTTGAGAAAGAGCAGGCCGAACTTGACGCGATGAGCGAGGCTTACTGGGCCCTTTACGATAAAAGCGAACTTGGGGCTTTGAGCGAAAGCGACATGGCCGCCTTTGAAACGGCCAAGCGGGAACGCCGCTCCCTTCGAAACAAAGTCCTTGTCGATGGCGATACCCTGATCGCGAAAAAGAAGAGCCATGAGAAAAGGGTTGACAAATTGGACGTGAAACGCCGCCAGTATCGGACCGAAATCGATGACGGGGAGAAACATTATCTCAACGCGGTCGCCAAACTTCTTGCCGACAATGACAGCAAATACGGCAGTTTCAACAAATTCTATAAGAACGAAAGCGAATACGCCGTTCGCAAGTCCTTCTACGAGAATTACGAGAGAATCGGCGCTTCCTACGACGAAGGCTATGCCTCTTTCGAGAAAGCCAACGCGGACAATGTTGAGCAAAAGAAGACGCTCGCCGCCGATTACGCCGACAAATGCGCCAAGATACGCGCCAACTACGCCCAAGTCCGGGCCCATCGGGAAAAAAGCATAACCGAGGCTGGCATAAAATACCCCGATTCGCCGAAAACCGTCAAAGCGGTCATCGCCTCCCTTCCGAGCCTGAAGCAGATCGGCGCGATGGAGAAAGAGGAAATCGATAACGTCACGCACAGCTATAAGCGCGACGCCAAAGCCCTGAAAACCAACTACACGGCGGAAACCTACGCCGAGTTCGCGGCCACTTCCTACATGATCGTCAATTGCGCCATCCCCTTTGAAGCGGCGCGCGTTCTCGTCAAGGACGTCAAGAGTCGCCTCCAAAAAGGCGAAGCCAGGGAGGAGCTCGATAAACTCAACCGGCAGAATCAGGCTTATGTGAGCGGCCACCCCGACAAGTTCGACGGGAAGCCAAAAACGTTGAAAGAACAAATCGGGTCCCTTTTGGACGAGAACTTCCACCTGACCCTTTTGGCTCTTCCGATCCTAGGCGTCGTTTTCTTCACGGTCATGCCGCTTTTCTTTTCCATTCTTATCGCCTTCACAAACTACAGCAAAGGGCATGAACCGATCAGTCAGTTGTTCGGATGGATCGGCCTCGATAATTTCAAAAACCTCTTCTTCCCCGACAGCAACTCGGTTTACGCCTCTTTGGCCGATGATATGGGAACGGCCCTTGTTTGGACCCTTGTTTGGGCGGTTTTGGCCACCTTCTCCAACTATTATCTCGGCATCCTTTACGCCCTCATGATAAACAAGGAGGGGATCCGATTCAAAAAATTCTGGCGCACCATTTTCGTTCTTTCGATCGCGATGCCGCAGTTCATCTCCCTGATCGCCATATCCCTCATCCTTAACAATTCGGGGCCGTTCGGGAATCTATGGTTCAACACGTTTGGCACCAATTTGAACTTTGGCGATAAAATCGATGGCCGAAACGGGGCCATTGTGACGAAAACCATAATCATCCTCGTCAACATTTGGATCGGCGTTCCCTATACGATATTGCAGACGACCGGCATCCTTTTGAACATTCCAAAGGATCTTTACGAGTCGAGCGAAATCGACGGAGCCGGCAAGGGTCGTCAGTTCTTCTCGATTACCATGCCCTATATCCGTTTCGTTTTGGGGCCATCCCTCATCACGACCTTCATCGGCAACGTCAACAACTTCGGCGTCATTTACTTCCTTACCGGAGGCGGTCCGACGATCACAAACTCGACCCTTGGCTTAGGCCACACCGATTTGCTTATCACCTTCCTTTACAAACTCGTGACCAGTTCGAGCAACCCCCAGTATGGAATCGCGTCCACGATTGGCATTGTGGTGTTCGTGATATGCGCGTTCTTCTCGATTATCGTCTATAACAAGAGCGACGCGGTTACCAAGGAGGATCAGTTCCAATGAAATCCCTAAAAGCCAGGCGAACGGTCCTATTGGCCGTCATTTACGTCATTCTCGGAATTTCCGCCATCATTTGGGTTTTGCCTATCATTTGGATCGTCTTGCAATCCTTCGCCGGAGACGGTGGGGCTGAGGCTTACTTCATTCCAAAGACGTGGACCCTCAAGAACTATGCCTATCTCTTCGGCTTCGGTGCCCCCAGCTATGCGCAAACGACCTCCATGAACGGCTTCTTCGTGAAGTGGCTGATGAATACGCTCATCGTCGCGTGCTGCTGCTGCGTCATCTCGACGTTCTTCGTCCTTGCGACCGCGTATTCGCTTTCCCGTTTCCGTTTCAAAGGCCGCAACACCCTCATGAAACTGAATTTGATCCTCGGCATGTTCCCGGGGTTCCTTGGCATGATCATCCTTTACTGGGTCATGAAGTCGATTTTCCATCTGCAGGGATCCTTTTGGGCTTTGGTCATCATCTATAGCGCCGGCAGCGGCATGGGCTTCTTTATCTCAAAAGGCTTTTTCGACACCATATCGCGCTCCATCGACGAAGCGGCCATGATCGACGGGGCGTCCCGCAGCCAGATTTTCTGGCACATCATTTTGCCGCTGGCCAAACCGATCGTCGTCTATACGATCCTCACTTCCTTCATGGCGCCTTGGGGCGATTACATCACCTCCAGTTATATCATCGGCCTTCAGAATTCAACGCAGTGGACCGTCGCCATCGGTCTTTACAAATGGGCGACCGAATCAACGACTCTCACGCCGACGTATTACACGCAATACGCAGCCGGTTCGGTTATCGTCTCCATTCCGATGATCGCCTTATTCATGGCGACGCAACGCTACTATGTCGGCGGAGTCACCGGCGGAGCGGTGAAGGGCTAATCGCCTATGCGCCACTTTCCGCGTTTCGTTAAGCAAACGGGGTTGGCGCTTTTGCTTTGCCTAACCCTTTGTTCCTGCGCCGGCGCCTCATCGGATCAGGGAAGCGGCTCGTCCCTTTCCTCCTCTTCCGTTCCTCCGGTCAATTTGGAGGAAGGGGACGGAACTTACGACCTCAAGGAAAACGTCAGCAACGAAGGGGGTTCCCTCTCCTACGAGATCTTCGTCCGCAGCTTTTACGACCACGACGGCGATGGGGTCGGGGATTTCCTCGGCGTGGCCGATAAAGCCGAGTATTTGAAGAAAATGGGCGTGGGCCAAGTCTGGCTGATGCCGATAAACCCCTCGCCAAGCTACCATGGCTACGACGTAACCGACTATTTCGGCGTCAACGGCGATTACGGGAGCCTCGACGATTTCAAAACGATGGTTTCGACCCTTAACGCCTCCGGAATCAAGGTCCTCATCGACATGGTTCTCAATCACAGCAGCGACGAGAACGATTGGTTCTCGGAGTCCTATTACGACGAATACGGCGGCTACGAGGGCGACGATTCCAAAGCCGATTGGTACTGCTGGAGCGAAAACTTCAAGACCGGTTACTCCAAATACAAGAACCTTTATTACGAAAGCCGTTTCGACAGTTCGATGCCGGATTTCAATTGGGACTCCGCCGGATTCCGAGCCGAGATGAGGAAGATTCTTCTTTATTGGCTTGGGCTTGGGGTAAGCGGATTCCGGCTCGACGCGGTGAAATACTATTATTTCAACCAAACATCCAAGAACATCGAGGCCCTTAACTCCATCGTCGACGCGGTGAAAGACGATTATCCAAACGCGTATTTCGTCGGCGAGAATTGGTCGACCGGATCCGAGTACACGGATTATTACAAGAGCGAGATCGACAGTTTCTTCTGCTTCCAGAAGTCGGTTACAGGCACCGACGACACCATCGTCTCAGCCGCCAAGAATTTCGTCTCAGGCGACGATTTCACCGCTTCGATCGAAAGTCTTGAAAAAACGGTGAAGGCCAATAACCATTCGTCGGTGTCGTCTTATTTCCTTTCCAATCACGACCAGGATCGCGTGAGCAAGAACCTCACCGGATCCTATGCCAAAGCCGGGGCGTCACTGACGTATCTTCTGCCCGGAACGCCATGGTGCTACTATGGCGAGGAAATCGGGCTCAAGGGCACGCGCCGCACCTCCCCCGACGATCATAGCGACGCCCGACGTCGCCTTCCGATGGTATGGTCCTCAAGCGAGGAGACCGGGGAATGCGATTTCCCCGAGAGCGATCGCCCGGACCTCGAGGATAACGATCAAGTCTCCCTAGGGGCCGACGATCTCATCGGTCAACCCATGTCGCTCCTTTCCCATTACCGGAAGCTCGCCGAAGTTCGCAATTCCCATATGGACGCTTTCCGCAACGGCGTTTTTTCGGCCATCCCAACCGGCCTAAAGAACATCGTGGCGTACCGTCTGACGGGATCCAAGGAATCCATCGTCGTCGTGACCAACAAAACGGACGTCGCGACCGAGCTCGACGTTTCCGGGTATGCCGGAAGCCTGCTCGAGGAAGTCGACGCCGCGAATCTGAAGCCCTCCTACCAAGGCGGAACCCTTGGCATCGGAGGTTTCAGCACCTGCGTTTTCGCCGCCAAATAAGCCCCATCATCTTCGTAAAGGAGGATATAAATATGAAGAAACGTCTATCCGTCTTCGTCGCGGCCGTCGCCGCTTTGGCCTTAGGGGGGTGCGGGAGCGTCAGTTCCAGCGAAACCTCAAGCCAAGCCAGCGCCAGCTCCCAAGCTTCTTCAAGCCAAGCGAGCAGTTCGGTTTCCTACGCGCCGATCAGCGAGATCGACCCCCCGACTTATGAGGAGGAATCCGTTCAGATCCATTACCTGCGGCCGGATGGCAAATACTCGGCCTGGGCCCTATGGATTTGGCCGCAGGGAGGCGACGGATCCCTTTATGGGTTCAACGGGCAGGAACAAACCAATGGGGCCATCGCCTCGTATAAACTGAGCGAGTTCGGCGTCAGCGGGACCGGAACGCTCGGCTTCATCGTCCGCAATTCCGGCGATCCCGCCACGTGGAGCGACAAGGACCCCGACGGCGACCGCTTCGCCAAACTGGCCAATTACCCCGCCGACAGCCATTTGGTCCATCATATTTACCTCCGGACGGGCGACAGCAACGTCTATTATTCCCCGGACTACAAAATCCTCGACGCCATCGACAGCGCCTATTTCACGTCTTACTCCAAGCTCTATTTCGAGGCCAGCAACAAAATTTCGGCCTACCAGATCCTTAAGGGCGAGGACGTCATCAAGGACGTGACCCTTGCAAGCCCCACCAAGGGGGTCCTCGTTGGCTTGGACGCGGAGGTCGATCTTTCCTACGACTATCGCGTCAAGGCGACTTTCGCCGAAAGCGGAGAGACGATCACGAAATCCGTCTCGGTCACGAAACTTTACGGCACCGACAAATTCGGCGAAGCCTTCACTTACGACGGGAACGATTTGGGCGCCTCCTATTCGGAGAGCAAGACGACCTTCAAGGTCTGGTCCCCGTTCGCGAGCGCGATCGAGTTAAGGCTTTACGATAACGGCACGCCGACGCGCATAAGCGCCACCAAAGGCAGCGACGTCTACGTCCCCTATCCCATGAGCAAGGGCGAGAAGGGCGTTTGGGAGGCCGAGGTGAGCGGCGACCAAGCCGGGAAGTATTACACCTATGCCGTCACCAACGGCAACTACCTCGCCAAAGAGATCGTCGATCCCTACGCTAAGAGCGCCGGGATCGATGGGCTTCGGGGCATGGTCGTCGACTTCGATGCGACCGATCCCGAGGGATGGGAGGCGGTCAAGCCGCTTCAAATCGACCGCAAGGGCCTCGTCGTTTACGAAACGCATGTCTGCGACCTTACCTCAAGCCCCACGTGGACAAGCGACGTATCAGCCCGCGCCAAGGAAAAGACTTTCGAAGGGGCTTATCTTTCAGGCACGACGTTCACGAAGGGCGAAACCACCGTCAAGACCGGCTTCGATCACGTGAAGGAACTCGGGGTGAACGCGGTGGAACTCCTTCCGATTTTCGATCAGGCCAACGATGAGGTCAATCCGTCTTTCAACTGGGGTTACAACCCCCTTAACTACAACGTCCTTGAGGGGTCCTACTCCAGCGACCCTTACGACGGATACGCCCGCGTCAGGGAGTTCAAAGCCCTTGTCAAGGCCTATCACGACGGGGGTATGAACATCATCATGGACGTCGTCTACAATCACGTCAACGGCGCCAGCGGCAGCAATTGGGACGTCCTCGTCCCCGGCTATTTCTACCGTTACGAGGACGACGGGAGCCTTTATAACGGCAGCGGATGCGGCAACGAGGTGGCCTCCGAGCTTCCGATGGTCCACAAGTTTATCCTCGATTCGACCGCTTTCTGGGCTCATGAATACAAATTGGGCGGCTTCCGTTTCGACCTCATGGCCCTGATCGACATGAAGACCATGAACGCGGTGGCGGACTCCCTCCACGCCAGCAATCCCGACTGCGTCGTTTACGGGGAGCCGTGGACCGGCGGGGATTCCGGCCTTGCGGGGAAGGAGCAAACGAGTCAGGCCAACATCACGAGTTGGGGCGACTACGGCGGCTTCAACGATCAGATGCGCGATGCCCTCATCGCCGGCGGCCTTAACAGCAAAGAGAGCAAAGCCTGGGTGACCGACACCGCTTCCGGCAAACCGACGGAGAAAATCCTCGGCGGCATCCGCGGGCAAACCCTCGCGGGCAAAAACATGCTTGACCCCAACAAGACGGTCAACTACGCGAGTTGCCACGACAACTACACCCTTTACGACCGCGTTTCCGCCGCCGGGATCACCGACCAGACGGCCCTTCATTTCATGCCGGTTCTCGCCAATTCGGTGGTCTTGACCTCCAGCGGCACGAGTTTCATGCTCGCGGGCGAGGAGATGCTCCGCACCAAAGGCGGCAACAGCAACAGCTACAATGCCTCTTACGAGGTCAACGCCCTCGATTATTCGCGGAAAGCCGATTACCCCGACGTCTTCGAGTCCTATCGGAAGCTCGTCGCTTTTAAGACGGGGGTCGATGGCCTTCGCCTCGAGAAGGCGGGGACCCTCTCCAGTGCCTTTCCGATCGAGGTGAGCGCTTTGGGCAACCAGATTTCCTACGAGGTCAAGGACACGGCGAACTCAAAGACCTATCGAGTCGTGCACAATAACGGTTACGGCGATCTTCCGACGATGGATTTGAGCGGCTTCTCAGTCTATCTCGACACGCGGGGAGCCCACTCGGGCGCCCTTGATAGCGGCACCTCGTTTCTGCCTTTCGAAACCCTCATAGCCGTTAAGTGAAAACAGGCGATAGTTTAGAAGGGCGCGGAAACGCGCCCTTTCCTTTCGTTTCCCCTTCTCCTGCCGTAGAATAAAACCATGCCTCGCGTCAAGGACAAACGAACGATCGACGATCTTCAGCATGACGTCGAATTGCCTCAGGAAGAGCCGCGCGAAGAAAAAATCGCTCCTGAGGAAAAGAAAAGGCGGGACCGCCACTACACGGTCCTTTACCTCGTCATCGCCGTTTTGGTCTTCGGCCTCGGTTTGCTCGTCATCGCCCTCATCAATTTAGGCGTCGACGGACGCTTCTACATTTAGCCTTCGGGACCGTCTTTCGTCTTTTCCGTTCGCGAAAGCAAATCGATGTAATCCTCATCCTCGTAGGAGGCGAGGGCCCGCCGCTCCGCGTCCTCTTTTTCGATTTCGTCTTTGTAAATCCGCGATGTTCTTGCGTCGAAAGAGGCGATGCCGAGGATTTTGTCCGGAATGCTTTGGTTGTCCTTCCCGAAAAGAAGGCAAAGCGCGTTGAAGAATAGAGGCATGACCCACAGCAAGGCCACCGAGTAGGCATTGAGCCAATAGGCGCCCAAGAGGCAGGGGGCGCCAAAAAGCAGGCAACGGAGCGGAAGCTTCCAGCGGCGGAGGCGGAAAAGGCTCTTGTCGGCGTACCCGAGGCGAAGGATTTTTTCGCCCACCGGGGCGTTTTCCTTGTTTAACGAAGGGAAGACGAGCTCGATCAGAAGGAAGGCCACCCCGATCGAGGCCAATCGCGAGAGGCCCTCGCATTGGCGGATGAGGCTGAGGGCGGATCCGTATTCTGAGGAGGTTTCCTCAAGAAGCGAAGGCAATCCGCCATAGGCGGTGCGATAGATGTCGGCCAGGTTGCTTAGTCCCGTCGGGTTGAGGGAATCGGCCTTGACGAGGGCCTTGACGTCGACGTTCACGGTGCCGTCCTCGTTAAGGACGTAGGCGAAGAAATCAGTCGAATAATCCGTCAAGGAAGGTTTTGAAGGGAGCCCGCACACGTTCACGTTATAGAGATAGGCGATCGAACTGTAGGGGACGCTCACCTGAGCGTCGTAGAAATCGAGGATCTCGGCTGGGAAATCGTCGAAATAGAAAGATTCGACGGGGGTCTGGTATTCCTTGTAGGAGAGATTGTCGGGGAGGTTAAGATCGTATTCCTCCATCTTTTGCGCTCGCAGGCTCATGGCATCGGCGTATGGGGTCGCGTTCATGCTCGGGTAGCACACCCCAAAATAAAAGATGAGGGCGAGAGCGGCTATGGAAAAGGCGTTGATGAAGCTCGAAAGAAGCCCCTTTGAGAGCATGGGTCGTTCCGCGGCCCTATTCACGCACGAGTTCCGGGTGCCTTTCCTCATAATCCTTCTCCTCGGCGCGGTCGAGGAACCAAAGCGACGTTTTCTCGTCGGCCACGACCGAATTGGCCAGATAATCGTGCAGGGCGCGGTGCTTTTTCGTGAATTGGCACATCGTGTAGGAGATGAGGAAGGTGGCGCCGAACGAGGCGAGGCCCCCTCCGATCTCGACGATGATGTAAACCAAAAAACGCGGCAGGAGCCATATTCTCTTGAGTTCGTAGCCGTCTTTGTCGAGGACGACGAGGCGGGTGACCCATTTGCCGACCGTTTTGCCGTTCCGCGAGAAGAGCGGGATCAGGAACTCGAAGAGAAATCCTGCCCCGAAAAGGGTCGGGATCGCCCACAAAACGGCGTTTCGCATCAGAGTCGCGTTCTCACGTTCGAGCGAAGCGACCGCCGCGGAACCGCCGACGGCCCCTTCGGCGGCGTCATAGGCCTCGAGGAAAAAGTCGATCGCCTTCCTCCTGACCTCATAATCTTTTTCCGCGAGCCCGATCTCGTAGGTGTCCGTGGGCGGATCGGCGAGGAAGGAACCGATTCCGCTGACGTCGTCGTCAACCCTAAGGATCGTCGATTCAAAGGCCGATCGGGTCATCACGGGGATATCGAAATCCGCGCATTTGCCGGTATAAAACAGATAGAGGTTTTTGACAAGCGAGAAAGTGTATTCCTTCGTTCCGTCGGAAACGGTTACCCTATTGAGCTTGGCGAGGGTGTCGTAAGAGAAAGCCTCGTCCCCATCCTTGCTGATCGCCGTCGGGTCTTGGAGGTCGCCACCCGCCTCAAGGTAGAGGCCGCTGCTAAGATATTCGGCCTTGAGCGCGTTTTGGTTGGCGACGTATTGGTCCCCGTCGAACGCATTGGGGTAAACCGCGGCGAAGAAAACGAGGCAAAACGACCCGGCGGTCAAAAGAAAATCGATGAGGCCGCTTCCGATGCGGGTCCAAATCGAGGGGAGGACGATGCGCTTCATGCCCATACAACCGATTCTAAACGGCGCCCCGTCTTTTATAAAGACGCAAATGAAGGGGCCTGACGTTGCCTTAGCAGGCCTGATGGCTTTGAATTGTGCAACGTGAACAAATCAATTTTCACGATGGAATCTACGCTTTCGTCAATTCCCTCATCCGAAACGTTGCCATCGTCGCGTCTCCTCGCTACAATGAGGCGAAAGAAAACCATAGGCAAGGACCCTTCAGGAGCCCTTCTTCGTGGAAAAGGAGTCAGCAATGGCCAAAGAAAAAGCCGCCAAAGAACCGCTGGAACGATATCAGCCCAACGCGGAAAAAGAGAAGCCCATCGTCGACGAGAAAAACGAGCACGTCGGCGCTTACGTCTCGCTTCAGCACATCGACAAGGTCTACGACAACAACGTCCAGGCCGTCTTCGATTTCAACCTTGACATCAAACGCCACGAGTTCATCGTCTTCGTCGGGCCTTCCGGGTGCGGCAAATCGACGACGCTCCGCATGATCGCCGGGCTTGAGGATATTACCCGCGGGCAACTCTACATCGACGGCGAGCTGTGCAATGACAAAACCCCGAAGGACCGCGACATCGCGATGGTCTTCCAGAGCTACGCCCTCTATCCCCATATGTCGGTCTACGACAACATGGCCTTTGGCCTCAAGATCCGCCATATGCCGAAAGCCGAAATCGACAAGCGTGTCCACGAAGCGGCCCGGATCCTCCAAATCGAGGAATACCTCGACCGCAAGCCCAAAGCCCTCTCCGGCGGCCAGCGCCAGCGCGTGGCCTTAGGGCGCGCGATCGTCCGCAAAGCCAAAGTCTTCCTCATGGACGAGCCGCTCAGCAACCTCGACGCCAAGCTCCGCGTCCAGATGCGCTCCGAGATCGTCAAACTCCACGACGCCCTCAACGCGACCACGATTTACGTCACCCACGACCAGACCGAGGCCATGACCATGGCGACCCGCATCGTCGTCATGAAACTAGGGCGCGTCCAGCAGATCGGCACCCCGATCGAGATCTATCAGAACCCGGTCAACCTTTTCGTCGCCGGCTTCATCGGCAGCCCGAGCATGAACTTCTTCCGCGTCAAATACGACAAAGGCGTCGTCACTTTCTCGACGGGCGAGAAACTCGACATTCCCGCCGCGATCGTCAAAGGGAAGAACATCCCTTCGGACGTCATCATGGGCATCCGCCCGGAAGACGTGCGCCCAGGCAAACTCGCCGAAGGGAAGCTCGAGGACGGGGTCTACCCGATCGAAGTCCGCGTCGCCGAGCTTTTGGGCCAGGAATACTATGTCCACGCCGATTTCGGGGGAACCGATCTCGTGAGTAAGTTCCCGGCCGAGAAACTCATCTCCATCCACGACAAGATGGCGGTGTCCTTCAATCTGCGGAAAGTCAAATTCTTCGATCCCAAAAGCGAAGTCGCCCTTTGATCGGCGGCAACGAAGTCTAAAGGCGCTTCATCGCGCCTTTTTTTCGATTTTTAGCCCCCACGGGCGCGCGCAAAGGCTATAATTAGCTATCCAATCGCGTTTTTTGGAGGTCAATCGCATGAAACGTTCGATGTTAGCTTTGCTCGCGTCTTCGGCTGTTTTGGCTTTGTCGGGATGCGGGACGTCTTCGAGCCCCTCTTCTTCGGAGGCCGGCGACACCTCATCCTCAGCGAGTTCTTCCTCGCTCCCCGGCAGTTCGGTTTCCGATTCCCCGCCTTCAAGTTCCTCCTCGTCGTCGGAAGGCCCCGAGCTCCCTTCCAGTTGGAAGGGTTGCGTCCGCATCTACATCCATCGGGACGACGGGGTTTATTCCGACTACCACCTTTGGATCTGGGGGACCGGGGTCAGCGGCTACCAAGACGATTTCGCGAACATCGATAGCCCCGACGCCTATGGCGTTTATTACGACATCCATCTATCCGAGTCCCCTTGGGCGAACCGGAGTTCCATCACGTCCCTTTCCTTCTTGGTGAAGAACAAAGACGAGGGCGTCTGGGACTACCAGACCACGGACACCACGGTGAGATTCAACGATTTTTCGAGCAACCTCGACACCTGCGATGACGGAACCACCCCGCGCATAACCTGCTACGGGGTCATCACCAAGACCGACGAGATCGATACCTACGCCAAAAAGAGCGACGCCATCGGCGATCGCATCGAGTCGGCGGTTTTCACCGATTGGAGAACCCTCGTGGTGACGGGGACCGGTTCGAGCGAAGGCCGCGAAAGCGCCGACGTCGGCAAAATCGCCTCGTGGGAGCTTTACGCTTACTCAGCCGAGTATTGGAACCTTTCCGAGGAAGCTAAGGAAGCGAACAAACAGAACTATCTTCTCCAAAGCGGAACCGGCGGATCCAACGCCATTACGATCAAATTCGACGCGGACATCGTCCCTTCCAACGGTTACACCGTCGAAGCCACTTTCGCGAGCGACACTTCCAAGATCAAGACGGGTTACGCGAGTTACATCGGCCTTTATGACACCCCCAAATTCGCGAGCGATTTCACCTATATGGGCGCTGACCTTGGTTTGACGTGGACGGACGAGGGCAAAGAGGTGTACAAACTGTGGGCCCCGACCGCCAGTTGCGTTTGGCTCTACCGTTACACGAGCGGCGTCCCCTCGGCTTTGGCGACCGACGGGGAAAGCCATGAATCCTGGGATTACCATTCGTCTTCGAGGATGAGCCTTGGGGAAGGCGGGGTCTGGTCCACGACCCGCGCCCACAGCTCCAGCTATTCCTTTTACGCTTACGCGGTCGAGCAAGAGGGGTCGATCGCCGTCACCGCCGACCCTTATGCCAGAAGCAGCGGCATCAACGGCGTCCGCTCAGCCATTTTGACGGATGCGCAAATCGATGCGACCGATCCCGAAGGTTTCCGGGATTCCGTTGACGCTTTGGCGGCCAACGAGCCGGTCGCAAGCCCGAATCAGCTTTCGGTTTACGAAGTCCATGTCCGCGATTTCACGAGCGACGACAGCTGGATCTCCCACGAAGGAAACGCGAACGGGACCTACAAGGCCTTCGCCGAATCGGGGACCGCGTGCGATGGGGTTTCCTCGGGTTTCGATTCCTTGGTCGATCTCCATCCGGACGCCGTTCAGTTGCTTCCGGTCTTTGACCAGGATAACGACGAGCGGACCTTTGAGACGGGCGTTGGTGGGGATAAGAAAACCGTGAAACCGAATTTCAACTGGGGTTACAACCCCCTCAATTACAATGTGGTGGAAGGCGCGTATTCGAGCGACCCCTACAGCCCGACCGTCAAAATGAACGAATTGAAGGGCCTCGTCAAAGCCCTTTCCGACAAGGGCATCCGCACCATCATGGACGTCGTCTATAACCACGTCTCGTCGGTTTCGAGCAGCGCTTTCACGAAGATCATGCCGAAGTATTATTTCCGCACCGACGAGGGCGGCGCTTATAGCGATGGCAGCGGGTGCGGCAACGAAATCGCCAGCGAGCGGCCGATGGTCCGCAATTTCATCGAGCAATCGGTGATGTGGTGGGCCAAGGAATACGGCATGAAGGGCTTCCGTTTCGACCTCATGGCCGTCATCGACCTCGCGACGATGAGGCAAATCAAGCGCGAACTTCACGAATATGACCCGAACATCGTGGTTTATGGGGAGGGATGGCTCGGCGGTTCCTCGTCCATCGATCCCGCGCAGGCTTCGACTTGCGGAAACGTCTATGCTTCCCTCAGCGACTGCGGAGGCGGCCCCACCGATTGCGTCGGCACTTTCAACGACGGGGTCCGCAAAGGGCTCACGGGCGATCAGGGTGAGGATCGCGCCCCCTTCTACGGTTTCATGGCGAGCGGGGCCGACGACGTCGCCGCTAGCGCCGAAGATCGCTTTTGGAAAACCTATTGCGGGTATCTTGGCGAGAACAAGTCCGTCGGCGTCAACCCCTATCAGACCGTGAACTACGCCTCGTGCCATGACAACTACACGCTTTACGACCAATTCAACTACACGATCGGCGACGGAGCGTCTTCGACCGCCGACAGCGACGATGCCAAGCGGGCGACGGTCGGGGCCGAAACCTACATCCTTTTGGGGAACGGTTTGGCCTTCTTCCAGGGGGGCGAGGAGATTTTCCGCCAAAAAATCATGTCGAGCGAGGAATGCGACGAACTTGGGGCCAAGGTCGGGGACGAGGTCATCGCGATCGGCTCGACGGGCAAGTACCTCGTCCGCAACAGCTACCGCTCAAGCGATGAGGTGAATGGTTTCAAGTGGGATCGGAAAGCCCACAACATAGCTTATTTCAACCAGCTCAAAGAGGCCTTCCAGCTCCGCCGCGACCTTTATGGGAAGGTGGTCGGTTTCGATAGGGCGGCCATCAACGCTTCGGTGAGCCCGTGGAACCAAGGGGCCGTTTCCGGAGCCATCGGCATCAACATCGTGGCCAGCGGAACGTATTATCTTTTCCTCGGCTGCCGCTCCGGCGCCACGCTGGGGATCGGGGCCGATCCCGTTTCGACCGTCGTCTCGACGGCCGATCGGACCTCTCCGATCGACGTTTCGGGCGGCTCGATCGCCATTCGGCCCTTTGAGTGCCTGCTTGTCAGGAAAAACTGATGAAGGAGAAGGGAACCATGAAAAAGAAACGATTGCTGATCGGCGGTTTCGCCTTCGCCGCGATGACCCTCGCCGGGTGCGGGAGCGTCTCCGGCCTTGCCTCCTCAGGAGCCGTTTCCGGCGGCGGAGCCTCCTCAAACGCCGGTTCTTCCTCTTCCTTTTCTTCCTCCTCGGGCGCTTCCTCGCCCGTTTCCGATTCGGTGAAAGCCTACATGGATAGCCTTAGGAAGACCTCGCAAGGCAACCATTTCTATTTCCATTATTACCGCGAGGGCAACCTGGCGAGCGATTATGACGACTGGGATATGTGGATTTGGGGATACCGGCCCAAAGAAACCGAAGGCGCGAAGTTCGATTGGCACGGCCGGACGACCTCGCATGACCTTCTCTCCGCCACGGGCGAGGCCCTTCCCGACGACTTCGGCGGGGCTTACGTCGACGTGGACCTCGCCAAAAGCTATGACGGGGGTTGGGACGCCGAAAGCAAATCCATGGGCGGCACCGAGGTCAGCTATCTGGACGGATCGGGGAATATAGAGACCAAACTTGGCATCCAAGTCGTCAAGACGACGACGCGCTCCAGCTCCTCCTCTTTTTGGATTAACGACGGGCAATGCTACGTCAAACTGGAGGATTTCGCCCTCAGGAACGACGACGGAAGCGTCTCCTATCACGTTTTTGGCGACGAATACCACATCACGGCGCGCGAGGTCTCGGCGATCCCAAGCGATAGGGGCGCCTCAAGCGACCCCTTCGCCGGGGACGATGGCACCAACGTGACATACGGCGACGATCGATATGCGAACGCGAGCATGGTCGACAAACCCATCCAGCCCACTTCCCCCGCCTTCCTTAAAGGCTCCGACGGCGGAGCCCAAGACACTTCTTTGAAACGCGGGGCCGGCGTCGGCTATCAGATCATGGTCGCCAGTTTTGCCGACAGCGACGGCGATGGTTTCGGCGATATCCAGGGCATCGTCGACAAACTCGATTACCTGGAGTCCCTGCACGTGAACGCCTTGTGGCTCACCCCGATTCAGATGTCGGACAGCTACCATGGCTACGACGTCAGCGACTACACTCAGGTCGACCCGAAGTTCGGCTCCTCCGTTTCGAAGGCGGCGGAAGCCAATGGGGGCGAAGTCACACCCGCCACGGCCATGGAAGACTACAAACTTCTTCTTGGCGAGGCCCATAAACGGGGGATGGCGGTGGTGATGGACCTCGTCATCAACCACACCTCCAGCACCAACAAATGGTTCACCTCGAGCGCCCTTCTCGACCCGACGTATCGCGGCTATTACCAGTGGGGCAACCACGAAACCTTTTCCTCGAAGATAAAAGAGGCCAATCATTGGTATCCCTATGGGAGCACGCCGTACAGCTACTACGCCAAATTCGGCTCCTCGATGCCGGAACTCAACTACATGTACCAAAGCACCCGCGACGCCGTGGCGGAAATAACCAAGGACTGGGCCTCTTTGGGGGTCGACGGTTTCCGCATGGACGCGGTGAAGCATATTTTCATGAAGGACGAGATCGACGCCTCCAAGGTTTCGATGGGGCACGACACGATAATCGAGGATAACGCAAGCGGCGTCGACTATTCGAGCGATCTCACGAAAAACCTGAATTTTTGGCGTGAGTTAGCCTACGACGTCAAGAGCGTTTACCCGAACGTTTTCTTCCTCGGCGAGAACTTCGACGGGCACGCCTTCCACGTGGCCCCTTACTACGAGGCCTTCGACTCCATGTTCGATTTCTATGGCTATTTCAACCTCACGAGCGCCGCCAACACCGCCATGGGCGGGGGTTACGGAGCGGTCGATTTCCCCGCCATATCGGGAGAAAACGCCACGAGCGGCGGCCTTTTCGCGGCCTCCGGCGACACGTCCGCCACGAACCCGTTGACCTCCATCGCCCACGGGGGCTACTGGAACCTCAGGAGCGTCCTTGACACCGATAACGAGTATCGCACCGGGGAGACGAAGGCGGTCGGAAAAGAAGGCTACGCCGCGATCGGGGGCATGTTCACCTCCAACCATGACATCGCCCGGACCGTGAACCGGATCCACGCCTCGGCGGGTTCCTCGACCGGGGTCACCGAGCAAGGCGAGGTAACCGGTTCCGATTACGCGAGTTTCGACAAAGAGGCGACTTTGGTTCAGATCGCGGAGCTTATGCTTCCGGGTTGCACGTGGATTTATTATGGCGACGAACTTGGCATGACCGGGAACCTCGAAGGCAAGAAATCAACGGACGGATACGCCGATTTGGCGTATCGCCAACCGATGAAATGGAAGCAGGGGGGCCGTCCCGGCGACGGCAGCGGCACCTGCGGCTATTCGATCACCGGGAGCGGGACTTCCGTCGCGTGGGATAAGGTGAACGCAAGCCCGATCGTCGGAAGCGCCGAGGAGCAAAGCGCCTCCAAGGCATCGCACTTGGCGGGGATTTCCTCCTTCGCCAAATTCAAGAGCGCGACGCCGGCCCTCATCCGCGGCGAATACCTGCCTTGCGGATGGAGCGACAGCACCAGCCATTACATGAATTTCCAGCGCATCCTGGGCGAGGAAAGCTATCACGTCGTCATTAACTTCGACCCAAGCGTGACCATGACCGCGGGGATCGCTTACTCCGAAGTGCTCGCCACTTTCGGGGCCGTGAACTCGAACGGGCAGAAGATTACTTCAATCGGCCCGCAAAGCGCCGTTCTGATTAAAGAGTAAGCCTAATTAACTTTTTAAGTTCACTTTTTTATCCGGCTGCCATATAATCCTTGTGACAGCCGAGTTTTGCGTTTTTCTTTACAACGTGATTTAAGATGGTATCTTTGTTTGGCTGCTTAATAAAAAAGCAGCGACTGGGCAAATATGAAAAGAACTTGGAAAAGGAAATTTGGGGCCGCTTCGGCCGTATTGATCGCCATCGGCTGCGCTTTGGCCGCGGGCCTTTCCTTTTCCTCGCTGAGGAAGGCAGAGGGGGATGGCAAGGCCGTTTCCCTCGCCGCCCCGATCCTCGCGCAACCGCAGGCGAGCGCAGATTTCGTCGAGGCTTTGGCCCCCAACTTCCAGACCACGCGCCTTTGGATGGGCTTAGGCGAGTACATGAGCTGGTGGGAGGACGCCCCCACGACCGCCGTCAAGGCCTATAGCGGAGGCGAGGCCGTCCTTTACGAAGCCACGCGGATCGTCAGTTCCAAGGATTCCTCCGCCGTTTATTGGTACGCCGACGTTCCAGCGGGCATCGACAGCTACCAGTTCGTCCGCCTTGACAAGGCATATCCGCAATCGATATGGAATTCCTCGGTCGCGACGAATATCGGCGAAACCTATATGATCAACGTCGTTTCGGCCCCCGTCGACGCCTCCGGGGATTATTCCATAACCAAGGCGGCCATTTCGGAAAGCGCGGCCGACGGGGCCATCGCCGCGCGGATCCTCGAAGGTTACACGACTTGCCTTCCATCCGAAATCAATGGCTACAACGCCCAACCGGGGCTTCAGGAAAACCTCATTTCGCGCCTGGACGAGGGTGCCTACGACGCTTTCGAAAGCGCGGCCATCTCCGATTACTCCTATGGGGTTTATGATGGCGACGGCGGAGAATACCAATCCGATCACCCTCGGAGCATAACGACGACCGGGGCCGAGAAATGGGCTCAGATGTCGGCGATGTACGTGGCCAGTTCCTCGGCCATCGGTTCCCATGAGGACGAGGGGAGCGAGGGGATGGCCACCATTGGCGCCGTCGGGATCCTTTTGGGGCTTGGCTTCGTTGGCTTTCTTCTTTACCGAAAAGAGAAACTAGCGGCCTGATTCGCAAAATATCCTTTTTCGGTAACGCGTCCCAATCGGCGATCCTTATCAGCAATGTTTCGTCCTCTTCTTGCGAAAATAGTTTCGCCGTTTTTTATTTAACGCTTTACATCCCTCGCTCGTGTGCTAAATTGTAGGGGTTAATAAAAGCCCTTTCATTGAGAAGGGGCCCATTAATATCATGAAAAGCCGGGGTGAATGCTCTAAATTAGTTCGTTGACGAGCCGCGTGGGTGAGGTTTTTATCGCGTCGCCCGATGGATGGGGCCCCGCCGAAAAGCGGAAAAAAGGACAGCGAAATGAAAAAAGTCAAAGTTTTGTTTTACAGCATGGTCGGCGCTTTGTGCGCGACCGCCGTTTTGGGCGCTTCCTTGGAGAAAGGGCAGGACCTGAGGGTCGCCGACGCGACCGTCTCGACGGCCTATATGAGGGTATGGATCACTTCCGATCCCAGCAACCCGCTTAACAAGGACGGAGGCCTTCCGGGGCTGTGGTTCCATACCGACAGTTCCGGCGGCGAGGACGTTCACGTGACCGCCCACGACGCAAGCGGCTACGGCGAATGGGACAACGGGCAGGAATCGAACCGGCCGTACTATTATTTCGACGTCCCTACCGCGACGGTGCTCGGTTCCTATATGAGCATCCAAAGGTTTTCGCCCACTTGGGGGTTTTGGAACCAGTCCGATTCGATCCAATTCACGGAAGATGTCGCCAAAAGCCAACAGGTTTTCTACTTATGGGGCGACTGGAAGGGAATAAGCCAAGGGGTTGTCCCTTCCGTCGACGCCGGGATGGCCGCCCACGCCCTCGAAGGGCTGCTCACTTGCTCCGACAGCGTTTATAACGGTTACGGGGCGTTTGCGCACATCAACAACACGTTCATCAAGGACGGCAGCGGCAATTGGAAGACCATCGGCAATCTCTCCGATCATACGATTTACGATTACGCGAGCGTTTCCGATTACGGCGATCCGAGCAAAAAGACCACGCAGGTCAACGCTTACGCGAAATACTTGGCCCTATCGGCCATGGCCAGTTGACCATCGCGCCGCAACCGAATTCCGAAGGGCCCGCTTTGCGGGCCTTTTTCTTCGCCTTTTAGGTGCAAGCGTCCTTTTTTCTCTATATAATGGAGCCCACGATGAAACTTTCCATAATCATCCCCGTCAAAAACCAATCCGCCAAATTGCTCGATCACCTTAAAAAGGAGCTCTTCCCGTATTTCGATGGGAAAAAACTCGATTACGAGGTGATCGTTTGCAGCGACGCCTCGGACCCTGAGAATCAGAGAATCCTGGAAGAGGCGATGCCTTCCTTGCCTAAGAACGTCGTCCTTTTGCCATACGAACCCACAAAAGGCAAGGGCCACGCCGTCCAACGCGGCTTGCTTGAAGCCAAGGGCGATTACAGCCTTTTCCTCGACGCCGACTTCGCCACGGACCTAGGGGCGTTCGATCTCATCGAGCCGCGCTTAAATGAATACAGGGCCTTCATCGGCAGCCGCAACGTCAAGGGCTCGGCCATCCTTGCCAAGCAAAGCCCCTTGCGCCGTATCCTCCATTGGGGGTCCCGGACCCTTATCAGGTCCATGTTCGGCCTTAAGGTCCACGACACCCAATGCGGGTTCAAGCTCTTTCGGAGCGACGTCGGCCGCGAAATCGCTAAGCATCAAAGGATCCTCGGCTTCGCCTTCGACGCCGAGTACTGCTATTTCCTAAAGCTCAACGGCATCGAAACCCTCGAAATCCCCGTCGTATGGTCCGACGACCCCGATAGCAGCGTCAAAAAACCCCTTCGGACCAGTTGGGCTTTCTACAAGGATCTCCGCAAAATCAGGAAATCCAGGAAATCCTATCTTCTTTCCGCGAAGGAAAAGGAGGCTCTCCGCCATGTTGATTGACCGATGCGTGATCGAGGTCCGAAGCGGAAAAGGCGGCGACGGAGCCATCTCTTTTCTCCATGACCGCAACACGGCGATGGGGGGGCCTGACGGGGGCAACGGCGGCCGCGGCGGTTCCGTTATCCTTGTCGCCAAAGCCAACGTCAACACCCTCTTTTCCTTCCGTCACAGCCGCATGATCGCCGCGGAAGACGGCGAAAAGGGCTATGGGAAACTTATGTACGGGCACAACGCGAAAGACGTTTTCGTCGAGGTTCCCCGCGGCACCATCGTGAGCGATGAGGCAAGCGGGCAGATCCTTGCCGATTTGAAGAAGGAAGGCCAATCCGTTTTGGTCGCTAAGGGCGGCAAGGGCGGACGCGGCAACGCCTCCTACAAATCGAGCCGGATGCGGGCCCCCCGCATCGCCGAAAACGGCGACCCGGGCGAAAGGCGGCGCCTCGTCCTCGAGCTTCGCATGCTCGCCGACGCGGCCCTTATCGGCTTCCCCTCGGTCGGCAAGAGCACGTTCCTGAACGTCACGACCCACGCCAACGCGATGACCGCCGAATGGGATTTCACGACCCTCGAGCCGATCCTTGGGGTGGTGGATCTTCCCGATGGGTCCACTTTCGTCCTGGCCGATATGCCGGGGCTCATAAAGGGGGCTCACGAGGGAAAGGGGTTAGGAATCCGCTTCCTCCGTCATATCGAGCGGTGCCGCGTTTTGATCCATCTTGTGGCCATGGATGGGAAACGCGATCCCTACGAGGCCTACTTGACCATCAATGAGGAACTGAAAGACTATGACGCCGACTTGGAGAAGCGCCCTCAGATCGTGGTCGCCTCCTTCATGGATAGCGACGGAGCCGAGAAAAGAAAAGAAGAGTTCGAGAGGAAAGCCAAACTCAAAACGTACCCGCTTTGCTCCTTAACCCACGAGGGCGTCTCGGACATCCTCAAGAAAACCGAGGAACTCATCGCCACGACCCCCGAATTCCCGTTGAAGGGCCTCGAAGAGGGCGGCATGAAAATCTATGACGGGCACCTTGAAAAAGGGCCGGAGTTCCGAATCGAGAAAATTCGGGCGGGCTATTTCCGCGTCGTCGGGGAAAAGGTCGAATACATGCAGAAAACGACCAACCTCAAGAACGACGACGGAGTCGCGCGACTCATCCATTACCTTGATAGGATCGGGGTCGAGGAAGCCCTTAAGAAGGCCGGGGCCAAAGACGGCGACACCATCGTCCTTGGCAGTTTTGAGTTCGAGTACACGTCTTAGCCTCCGCGAAGGGGCCCCCAAAGGGCTATAATGACGGCAAAGGGCCCTTGACTAGTCGAAGGAACCGGGAGAGCAACATGATTTACGGACTAAAAGGAACGGTTGTCGAAACCCTCAAAGATTCCATCGTCGTGGATGTCCACGACGTTCTTTACGAACTTTTGGCCTCCCGCCCATCCGCGTGGAAGGCGGGCGAAGAGGTTTCCGTTTACGCCTACGAGGTCTATGGGGAGGACGAGCATTATCTCGTCGGTTTCGTAAGCGCCCTGGAACGCCAGGCCTTCCTTTCGCTCGTTCAGGTGAAGGGCATCGGCCCAAAAACCGCCCTCGCGGCCTTGCGGGCCACGACGCCCGAGGATCTTTATAGAGCCATCGCCGCCAACAACACCACGTATCTCAAAAAACTGCCGGGCATCGGCCCCAAGGCCGCCGCCCAGATCATCCTCGACCTCAAGGGTCAGCTCGCCGAAACCGATGAGAAAGGCAACCCCGCCCAGTTCGACGAGGTCCGCCAGGCCCTGAGGCAATTCGGCTTCCGCCTCAAGGAAATCGATGAGGCCCTCGCCTCCGTCAACGAGCCGAACCTCACCAACGAGGAAGTGCTGCGTTTGGCGCTTCGCCATTTGCGGAAGCAAGGCAAATGAGTCGGCTCCTCGACGCCAAAAAAGAACCGGAGGATATCGGCAGCGAACCTTCCCTTCGCCCCCGCACCCTCAAGGAATACGTCGGTCAGAGCGAGCTCAAACGCAATTTGACCGTTTTCATCACCGCCGCCAAAAAACGCGGGGAGACGTTGGATCACGTTTTGCTCTACGGGCCTCCCGGCTTAGGCAAAACCACCATGGCTTACGTCATCGCCGAGGAAATGGGCGCCCACGTCAAAACCATTAACGGCCCTTCCATCGAGAAAACCGGCGATTTGGCGGCTGTTTTGAGCGAACTTGAGCCGGGCGACGTTCTCTTCATCGATGAAATCCATCGCCTTCCGCGGCCCGTGGAGGAGGTCCTTTACGGGGCCATGGAGGATTTCCGGCTGTCCGTTTTGGTGAATCGGGACGGCAACTCGAGGCCGCTGACGATGCCTTTGCCGCCTTTTACCCTTGTGGGCGCGACGACGCGCTCGGGCGATCTTTCCTCGCCTTTGCGGGCCCGTTTCGGCATCAGCGCCAAAATCGATTTCTACAGTCCGCGGGACATCGCCAAAATCATTGAGCGGACATCGAAGGTTTTCGGAATGCCGATCGAGAAAGGGGCGGTGGAGTTGCTGGCCTCGAGAAGCCGGGGCACCCCCCGCATCGCCAACCGCCTTTATAAGCGCGTCCGCGATTTCGCGGAGTTCGAGGGGCGCTCGGCGATCGACGTCCCGATGGCCCTTACGGCGTTGAAGGCGCTCAAAATCGACGATCTCGGCCTCGACGACGTGGACAAGAAATATCTGCTCGCCATCATCGACCGTTTCCATGGGGGCCCGGTCGGCTTGGAGACGATCGCCTCTTCGATCGGCGAGGAGATCACGAACCTCGAGGACGTCTATGAGCCCTACCTTCTCATGATCGGCCTGATCAACCGGACACCGCGTGGGAGAGTGGCCACCGAAAAAGCCTATTCGCACCTCAAAAAACCGCACCAGGGCTCCCTCTTCTAACACATTGGAAAATAACTTGTTAATGTGCGCGCGAGTGCGCTAGACTAATACACGCGAAGCGCGCAGTTTCTTTTGCGCGGGTATCGGAGGATTGCTTATGCGACGCAAAATCGGTTATATTCTCTTGGCGGGCAGTCTGCTCTTTGCCTCCGCCGCGACCATCGGCCCGACGATCGTTTCCCTTGACGCGGACGTCACCATGTCGTCCGGGCGCGACCTGGTCTTCAAAATCAGCCAGTCGGGCACGACTTACAACGGCGTCGACGAAGCCAATTACATCGATAACGACGGCTACGCGGCCGTGGATTCCGTGGCCGACGAGTTCGAGAACCGCTTGAGCGAATGGGGCGCCTCCGGCACCGTCACGAAAGAAGGATACGACACCATCCGCGTCTCCCTCCGCGCCCAGGGCAACGACTCCATCGAATACCAATACCTTGAGAAATACCTGCCGTTCAGCGGCGGCGACATTTCCGTCGACGCCTCCAAGACGACCGGAAAGGATTACGGCGTGCTGCCCGGCTGGAGCGACCTTTTCGACGGGCAGACCGCCCGCGTCGAATACATCAATCAGGCCAAAGGCAGCCTTCCGGTGGTCGTCATCCCCATCAACGAGAACTCAAGCGCCTATGGCAAAGACGGCGATTTCGCCTCCCTCCTTTCCTATTGCAAGGATAACAGCACCGAGGCCGACAGCGAGAAATCCCAAGCGGCCGATTACTGCGTCGTGACCTTCTGGGCCAACAAGCAAAGCGGCGACAGTTATGACGCCGCAATCGCCACGGGCGAGGACGCCGACAGCAACATCGCGAGCCGCCTTTTCTTCGCCGAACGCCAGGATTACGCCTGGTACGACGGCGATACGACCACGACCGACGACGACTACAAGGAAGTTCAGCTAATCCCCAGTTCGGCCGCCATCCAGAGCGGCACTTACGACGCCTCCAAGGCCGATTCGGCCGCCAAAGCCGCCAAACTCTACAAATGCATGCTCAACGCTTCCAGTTACGGCGACATCGGAAGCGGATACGACGTTACCTTCGCCTTCGAATCGCCGGTCAGCGCGACGGTGGAGGGGCTCGTCGGCTACACCGATTGGTCCTTGACCCCCGCTTGGGGCGCGGTCCTCATCTCGAGCCTCATCGCCTTCCTCATCGGATGCCTCATGCTCATTCTTTTCTATGGTTTGGGCTCCCTTTCGATCATCAGCAACGTCGCCGTCGCGCTCGTCGGCACCTTGCTGCTCTTTGGCTACTTCAACGCCCAATTCGGGGTCGGGGCCCTCATCGGCCTCGTGCTCGTCGCCCTTGAGGCGGCTTTCGGCGGCAGCTATTACTTCGCCAAGGTGAAGGAACAGCTCTACCTTGGCCGCTCGAGCAAGAAGGCCCATGCCGAGGCGACCAAGAAAGCCATGTGGCCGACGGTCGACGCCGGATTGGTCGGCATCATCCTCGGTTTATGCGTGTATTCGCTCGTTCCCGACGTGGTCGGCAAACTTGGCCTCGTTTTGGTGTTCGGTTCCTTCTTCGCCGCTTTGGCCAACCTTCTTCTATTGCGGCTGGAGGGATGGCTCTTAGCCAACGACGCGACTGTGGAAAGCCATATCGGCAAAACCTATAACGTCGACATGGGGAAGATCCCCAACGCCATGAAAGACGAAAAACCCTCTTATTTCGGCCCGTTCGCCGAAAAGGATTTCAAAAAACCGTCCAAATGGATGGGGGCCGTCGTGGGGGCTTTGATGATCGCCTCGATCGTTGGCCTCAGCTTCTTCAGCGTCACCGGCCCAAGCGCCTACAACGTCAAAGCGGCCAGCAGCGACAGCACCATCGTCTACGTCGAATACCGCCTCCCGAGCGACATCAGCGATCCCTCGGTCAGCAAACTCCAGTCGATCGACGACCTCGAGACGAATGTCCTCTATAAGATTTCCTTGGATGGGAAAGCCCTCGCTTCCAGCGATTATGGCGAGGTCACGATGAACGACGCCCCGCTCGATGGGACGGCCAAGAATTACACCATCCACTACTCTGACGACGAGACCAATTACACGGTCGTCTATTTCACCGTCGAAATGGCCGTTCACTACGATCCGGCGGCCGTCTACGATTTCTCTTTTGAGGGAAAGGGGTATACGAGCCTCTTCGGTTCCGACGGCGTCATGAGCGCGGCCGTCGCGGCTTATGCCGGCGACGACTACGCGACCACGAGCGTCAAAAACGTGGCTGGGGCCTTAGGGACGCCGAGCCTCGCCACCCTTTGGATGGGATTGGGGATCGGGCTCCTCGCGGATCTCGTTTACATGATGCTCCGTTACCGTCCTTCGCGCGGGCTCTCCGCCGGCGTCGCCTCCTACGGCTCCGCCCTCTTCGTTTGCGGGTTCTTCGCCCTGACGCGCATTCCGGTGACCCCCCTTGTGAGCGCCGCGGCGGTGGCCGCTGGGTTCCTCGCCCTCGTCTATTCGATTTACCTCCTCGCCAAGGAACAGGAAATCTATAAGGAAAGCCGCGAGCGCGACAAAGACAATCTGGCCTTCCATTCCGCCTGCCTTTCCAAAGCCACGAGGCAAGGGTCCGGCGACCTCGTCGTCATGTTGCTTCTCAGCGCTTTCGTGAGCGTCTTCTTCTACGGGTTCGCCCCCGAGGCGTGGAGTCCGATCTTCCTCGGCATCCTCGTGGGCCTCGTCGTCATCGGCGCCACGCTCCTCACTTTGCTCGAGCCGGTTTCGACCCTCTTCGCCAAGTTCTTCGGCCGCTTCCATTTCCATTTCCGCTTCTTCAAGAAGAAAGAGCAGCAGCCGCGCAAGAAATCGGCTGAGCCGGAAGAAGCCATCTTCATCGGGATCAACGATTGATGGAGGTCTCTTCCTTTTTAGGGAAACTCCTTTCCTATTACGGGCTTTCATCCGAGGATTACGAACGCCTCGCCGTGCCGCCTTCCGTTTCAGGTTTGCCCGATATCTCGGGCGACCCGAACGTAAAGGAAGCCATCGCGAGGCTTTCTTTGGCGCGGGAAAGAAAAGAGAGGGTCCTCATCTACGGCGATTATGACACCGACGGCGTCATGAGCGCGGCGATCCTTTGCCGGGCTTTCCGGGAATTCGGGCTCGACGCCTCGGCCTATCTTCCCTCGCGCTATATCGACGGATACGGGCTTACGGCCCAGAACGTCGAACGGATCGCCGCGGCCGGATATGGCCTCATCTTCACCTGCGACAACGGCGTCACGGCGCACGAGGCGCTTCTCCGCTCCCGCGATTTGGGCCTCGACGTCATCGTCCTCGACCATCACGATTTCGACGGGACCGCCCCCGAATGCCTCGCGCTTGTCCACGCGGACAGGCTCGGCCTCCGCGAGACGATATCGGCCGGTCTCCTCAGCTATTCGTTCGCGAGGGCCCTTTTGGGAAAGAGCGACGGCTATCTCTTGACTTTGGGGGCTCTTAGCACCCTCAGCGACGTTATGCCTCTTCAGGGCGTCAACCGCGACGCCGTCCGTCTCGGCCTCGCCCTCCTTAACGAAAACCGCTATCCTTCGCTCACCCTGCTAAGCGACCGGCAGTTTTACGACGAGCGCACGCTCCAAATGGAGATCATCCCGAAAATAAACGCGGTGGGCCGCCTTTGCGAAGGGACCGAAATCAACCGGCTTCTTGGCTACTTCGCCTTCCCGGAGAAAACCGACCTCGTCAGAATCTCCGCTTGGCTCAACGAGGTCAACGGCCGGCGGAAGGAACTCACCCGAGCGGCCGAGAAGGGCCTTTCCCTCGATCCTAGCGAAGCCGCGATCGTGGTCGTGACGAAAACCCCCGAGGGCCTCAACGGCCTTTTGGCCTCGCGGTTGCTTAACGAATACGGCAAGCCGGTCTGCGTCCTTTCCCCGAGCAAGCGCGACCCCTCCCTTTTGGTGGGGAGCTTGCGAAGCGAGGAGGGGTTCAACGTCCTCAAGGCGCTCGAGGGGAGCAAGGCCCCTTTGCTGAGCAAAGGCGGGCACGCCTTCGCCGGCGGCCTTTCCCTCAAAGCCACGGACCTGCCGCAGTTCAAAAAAGACCTCCTCTATAGCGCCCTCAAGCACCAAATCGAGCGAAAACGGCCGAAACTCATCCCACTTTCGGTGGGGGAGTGCACGATGGAGAACTACCGCCTCATCGCTTCCCTCGGCCCCTTCGGGAACGGGCATGAGGCCCCGCGCTTCCTCCTTGAGAAGCTCGACCTATCCACCTTTGGCTACATCCATGAGGGGGCTTACCTCTCGACCAAAATCGCCCCGGGGGTCCGTCTTTTCTCCTTTCGGATCCATAACGGCAGTTTCCCCTCCCCGGAGCCCGTCGCCCTCGCCGTCACCTTTTCCCTCAACGAGTGGAAGGGCCGGCGATCCCTCGACCTCCTCGCCGAAATCGTTTAGTTTTTCGCTGCAGGTCGCGCCCATGTTTCCCGAATGGGAAAACGTTTTTTTGGGCCTCATGCGAACTGGGGCGCCTTAAACTCGCGCAAAGGGCGCTTTTTCTTTCTTCGTAGTATATAATTACTACGACATGAGCCCCACTGAGCAAAAAACGACAAATTCCACCCCGCCTTACGTCAATCCCGCGACCGGGAAGACCGTCCTGCCCAATGGCGGCTATCCGATGCATTCCTACCAAGACGTGCGGGATCTTTACCGCACGTACATTAGCGACCCGGCCGAGCGGAAAATGATCGACGAGTCCTATCGTCTCGCCGAAAAGAAGCACGCCGGGGTTTTCCGCAAGTCGGGCGAGCCCTACATTCAGCACCCGATCGAGGTCGCCTATATCCTGTGCGGGCTCCATAGCGGGCCCGACACCATCGCCGCGGGCTTCCTCCACGACGTGGTGGAGGACACTGACGAGACCATCGAGGACATCGAGCGGCTCTTCGGGCACGACGTGGCCGCCATTGTCGATGCCCTCACCAAGATCCAGCGCATGAAACTGAGCCATCGGACCGAGAAGGATTTCGAGGCCGAGGACCACCGGAAGATCTTCCTCGGCATGGCCAAGGACGTGCGCGTCATTCTGGTGAAACTCGCCGACCGGCTTCACAACATGCGCACCCTCGACGCCCTCAAACCCGTCCGTCAGCACGCCCTCGCGAGCGAGACGCTCGACGTTTTCACCCCGATCGCCCACCGCCTTGGCATCTACACCATCCAAAGCGAACTCGAGGACCTGTCGCTGAAATACCTTGAGCCCGATAAGTACGACGAGATCCTGAACCTTCTCAACGAACGGGAGAAGAACCGCAAGGAATCCCTCGAGGCCCTAAAGAAACGCATCGCCGACATCCTCTTCGAACACCATATCAAATTTCGGATGGAAAGCCGCGTCAAATCGATTTACAGCATCTATCGCAAGATGTTCCAAAAGGGCTATTCTTTCGACGAAATCTACGATGTTTTGGCGGTTCGCATCATCACCGAGACCGAGATGAACTGCTACGAGATCCTCGGCATCATCCATTCGACCTACAAACCCATCCCGGGCCGCTTCAAGGACTACATCGCGATGCCGAAGCCCAATATGTACCAGTCGCTCCACACGACCATCGTCTCGGGCGACGGCAACATCTACGAGGTTCAGATCCGCACCGAGGAGATGGACCAGATCGCCGAGAGCGGCGTCGCCGCCCACTGGCGTTACAAGGAAGGCCAGAAATACAACGCCAAGGAGGAGCAGCGGGACATCGAGGAAAAGCTCCATTGGTTCCGCGATTTCGTTTCCCTTTCGGGCGAGCAGAGCGAAGACGCCAAGGACTACATGGCGGCCCTCAGCAACGACATCTTCAACGCCAACGTCTACGTCTTCACCCCCTTAGGCAAGGTCATCGACCTGCCTCAGGGCTCGACGCCCCTCGACTTCGCCTACAAGATCCACACCAAAGTCGGCGATTCGGCGGTCGGAGCCACGGTCAACGGGATCAACGTCCCCCTGAACACGACCCTGAAGACCGGCGACGTCTGCGAGATCCGCACCTCCAAGAATTCGGCGGGACCGAACGAGGGTTGGCTCGATATCTGCAAGACCGCGAGCGCCAAGGCCCACATCAAGAAGGCCCTTAACGCCAAAGCGGCGGAATTCATGGCCGAAGAGGACGTCCGCAAAGGCAAGGAAAGTTGCCTGGAGAGCTTCCGCAACCAAGGAATCGACGAGGGGGAGATGGAGAGACTCCTCGACAGCGACAAAGTCCGCGGCGAATACCACGTGAAGAACCTCGACGACCTCTATGCGGCCGTGGCTAGCAAAAACCCGACTCCTCTCGCCCTCATCCAGTTCCTAAAAATACGCCGCAAGGACCTCGCCCCGAAGATCGAGCGCCATAGCTCCGCCCAAGACGACCACAATCCGATCGTCGTGGAAGGGGCGGGCAACGTCGCCGTCGCCTTGGCCAAATGCTGCACCCCGATCCCGGGCGACGAGATCGTCGGCTACATCACCCGCGGGAAGGGCATCACCGTCCATCGCGTGAATTGCCCGAACGTCATCGACGAGAAACAGCGTCTCATCCCCGTCAAATGGAAGGAAGACCTCGGCATCTCGACTTACCCCGTGGACCTATCGATCTACGCCAACGACAGACCGGGCCTCGTGGCCGACATCCTGGCTCTGCTCTCGAGCAAGGGGGTCGCGATCAACGACCTGCGGGCCCACCTCATCCAAGCCACGATGAACACGGTGGTGAACCTCACCATCTTCGTCCCGGACCGCAAGACCCTCGAGGACGACGACCAAGCGCTCCTCGGGGTCAAAGGGGTCTACGAAATCAAACGCGTCAATCATTGATTGAAAGGATATCGAATCATGGAAATCGCACCAGTCAAAGGAACCCACGACATCGTGGGGCAAGAGGCCGCGGAGGCCCGTTACATCGAGATGGTCCTCTCCTCGGTGGCCGAGCTTTACGGCTATAAGGAAATAATCCCGCCGACGCTTGAGTACACCGACGTCTTCGCCCGGGGCACCGGCTCTTCGAGCGACGTCGTCCGCAAAGAAATGTACACCTTCCTCGACAAGAACGGCCGTTCGGTGACGCTTCGCCCCGAATTCACGGCCGGGGTGGCCCGCGCCGTCGTGAGCGGAAAGCTCTACGCCACGAGCGAGGCCCCCATCAAGCTTTATTACCATGGGCCGGCCTTCCGCTACGAACGGCCGCAGTTGGGCCGCTACCGCCAATTCAACCAATTCGGCGTCGAGTGCCTGGGCTCCGACTCGGCCGAGGTCGACGCCGAGACGATCCTCTTGGCCATGCAGGCCTTCCAGATGCTGGGGTTCAAGGACCTTCATTTGAAGGTCAACACCATCGGCGACGCGAAGACGCGGGAGCGTTATCGCGCGGCCCTTAAGGACTATTTCGGGGCCCATATCGACGAAATGTGCGCCGATTGCCACGAAAGGCTGCGCCTTAACCCGATGCGGATCCTCGATTGCAAGGTCGAATCAGATCGGAAAATCGCCGCGGACGCCCCGAAAATCGAAGGGTACCTCTCCGCGGAAAGCGAGGAACGCTACTACCGGAGCCTCTCGTTGCTCAACGACTTCGGGATCGGGTACGAGAAGGACGAGACCCTCGTCCGCGGGCTTGACTACTATAGCGAGATCGTCTTCGAAATCCACGCCAAAGGCCCTAGCGGCGCCGATTACGGCGCCCTCTGCGGAGGCGGGCATTACGATGGGCTCATCGAGCAATTCGGCGGCCCGAACATGGCCGGGGTCGGCTTCGCGGTCGGCCTTGAGCGCATCCAATCCCTCATGAAGGAGGAAAAGCTGCTCGAGGAAGTGCCTTCGGGGATCGACCTCTACGTGATGCCGGTCGGCGCGGGCGCGCTGGAAGAGGCCTTCCGCCTCACCGAGGCGGTCCGGTTGCTCGGCTATAGCGCCGAGACGCCCTTCGCCGCCATCAAAATGGGATCCTTGTTCAAGAAAGCCGAGAAACGGGGCGCTAAATTCGCCCTCATTTTGGGCGAGGACGAAATCTCGAAGGGCGTGGCTCAGCTCAAGAATCTAGGGACGAAAGAGCAAAAAGAGATTAAATTGGACGATCTGGAAGCGACGCTCGACGAGGCTTTCGGCGAAGAAGGCCACGCGGAGTAGCGAGGAAAAAAGGAAAGCGAAAACCAAAATATGGAAAGAACCGATTACAATGGCGAACTGCGACTCAAGGACGTCGGAAGGAAAGTCGCGCTGGTCGGCTGGGTCGCGACGAAACGCAACCTTGGCGGCATCCAGTTCATCGATCTCCGCGACCGGACGGGCATCGTCCAACTCACGGTGAACGAAGGGGTCGAAGTCCCCGACGTCCGCAACGAATACGTGCTTCAAGTGAAAGGCACGATCGAAAAGAAGCGGGTTCCGAATCCGAAAATCCAAACAGGCGAGGTCGAAGTCGCGGTGGAGTCGATCGCTGTGCTTAGCAAGGCCGAGACGACCCCTTTCATCATCGCCGACGCGACGGACGCCCTCGAGGACACCCGCCTCGCGTACCGTTACCTCGACCTTCGCCGCCCCATCCTTCAGAAACGGCTGCGAATCCGCGCCCAAATCGTCAAAATCGCCCACGAGTTCCTCGATGGGCATGGGTTCATGGAAGTCGAGACGCCGATGCTTGACCTCGCCACCCCCGAAGGGGCCCGCGATTATTTGGTGCCGAGCCGATTGCACCACGGGTGTTTCTACGCCTTGCCGCAGAGCCCCCAACTTTTCAAGCAACTCCTCATGGTGGGGGGGATCGAGCGCTACTATCAGGTGGCCCGCTGCTTCCGCGACGAGGATCTGCGCGCCGACCGGCAGCCGGAGTTCACCCAAATCGACATCGAGGCCTCCTTCCTCGATCAGGAGCAGATCCTCTCGATGCAGGAGAAGCTTATCGCCCGCTGGTACAAGGAAATCCTCGGCTACGAGTTGAAACTGCCGCTTCGGCGCATCGATTACTGGGACGCGATGGACGTTTACGGCAGCGACAAGCCGGACACGCGCTACGACCTTAAGCTCGTCGACGTGACGGACCTTATGAAAGGATCCGCGTTCAAGGGTTTCGCCGCCGCCCGATACGTAAAGGGCATCCGCGTCCCCGGTTACGCCAAGAAACTGACGCGGAAGGAGCAGGACGCCCTTCAGCTCACCGCCCCGAAATTCAACCTCAAGGGCTATATGGTCCTTAAATGCGAAGACGGGGCCCTGACCGGCTCGTTCGCCAAGTTTTTGGACGAGGGGCAATCGAAGGCCCTCATCGCCGCGACGGGCCTAGAAAGCGGGGACGCCTTCGTCTTCGCCTCGAGCGCCTATCGCCGCGACATCGACTTCGGCCTCGGGGCCATCAGAACCCAATTCGCGAAAGAGATGGGGCTCATCAAACCGAATACCTACGACGTTCTTTGGGTCGTCAATTTCCCGATGTTCGACAAAATCGAGGGGACGGAGAACGGCTACACGGCCGAGCATCACCCCTTCACCCGCCCCCGCGACGAGGACCTGCCGCTCCTCGACACGGATCCGGAGAAAGTGCTTGCCTATGCCTACGACATCATCATGAACGGCTACGAGACCGGCGGCGGAACGCTCCGCATTTACGACCGTGACACCCAATGGAAGATCTTCCGCCTTCTGGGCCTCAGCGACGAAGACGTCGAGCGCAAGTTCGGCTGGTTCGTGAACGCCTTCAGATACGGCGTCCCCCCCCACGGCGGGCTCGCCTATGGCCTCGACCGCCTGGCCATGATTTTCGGCGGCACCGACAACATCCGCGACGTGGAGGCCTTCCCAAAGAACCTGCAGGCCACCGATCCGATGTCGCATGCCCCGAGCGCCCCTTCGAAGGAAGCGCTTGAGTTGCTGGGCATCGAAGTCAAGAAATGACGCTGTCTACTATAATTATAGTAGGTTCGACCAAAACGCTACCAATTGTCTACTAGGAGGACATATTGAACCATGTATCAGAAAAAACCGTTATGCAACGTTGACGACCTTGCCATCGCCGCCATCAGAAGCCTCGTGATCGACGAGACCAACCAGGCCAAGAGCGGCCATCCCGGGATGGCTCTCGACATCGCGCCGACCCTTTATCTCCTGTTCCGAAACCACCTTGTGAGCGACCCCGCGCACCCGGAATGGGTCAACCGCGACCGCTTCGTCCTCAGCAGCGGGCACAACAGCGCCCTTCTTTACGCGCTGCTCCATGTCTGCGGGTACGGATTGACCATCGACGACCTCCGGAAGTTCCGCCAGTTCGACTCGCTGACCCCGGGCCACCCCGAGTATGGGCGCACCATAGGGGTGGACGCCACGGCCGGGCCTTTGGGACAGGGCATCAGCCAAGCCGTTGGCATGGCGATGGCCGAGCGGGCCGTCGCCGCCTCGTATAGGGGCGACGAGGCCATCATGAGCCACTTCACCTATTGCCTATGCGGAGACGGATGCCTGGAGGAGGGCCTCTCCCAGGAGGCGCTTTCCCTCGCGGGGCTCCATAAACTCGAGAAGCTCGTCCTTATCTACGACGAGAACGGGTCGACGCTCGACGGGCCGACCTCGGCCTCCCTCATCGAGGACGAGGGGCTTCGCTTTCAGGCCTCCGGCTGGCGCGTGATCGAGGTCGGGGACGGAAACGACCTCGCCTCCGTCGACGAAGCCATCGAGAAAGCCAAGACGCCGATGGGAAAGCCGACGCTCATCATCGTCCACACCGTGATCGGTTACGGGACTTCTTTGGCCGGCAGCCACAAATGCCACGGCAGCCCCCTCGGTCTCGACGAAGGGGCCAAAGCCAAAGCGAATTACGGCTACGGCTATCCCCCCTTCACCGTCCCGAAGGAAGTCTACGATCTCCTTAAAACGACCTTCGCCGCCCGCGGCGAGGAAGCCTACGGAAAGTGGCAGGAAGACTACGCCGCCTTCAAGAATTCGCATCCAGGGGAGGCCATCCGCTTCGAGAAAGCCTTTAAGCGCGAGACCGAGGGGTTCCTTCCCCCGGAGCCCGAATACGTGAATGAGGCCTCCCGCCGAACGAGCGGGAAAATCGTCGCCTCTCTTCACGAGGCGATGCCCTTCACCCTCGGCGGCAGCGCCGACGTGGCGAGTTCCGTCATGACCGCCATCCCGGGCGACCCGGGCTTCTCGCCTGAGCACCCCGAGGCCCACAACGTCAACTTCGGCATTCGCGAATTCGCGATGGCCGGGGCCCAAAACGGCATGCTTCTCCACGGGGGCCTCGTCACTTACGTCGGCTGTTTCCTCATCTTCAGCGATTACATGAAGAACGCCATCCGCATGTCGGCTCTTGAGCGCGTCCCGGCCATTTACCTCTTCAGCCACGACTCGATCGCCGTCGGGGAAGACGGGCCGACCCATGAGCCGGTCGAGCAACTGACCGCCCTCCGCCTCATCCCCGGAATCCACCTCATCCGCCCGGCGGACGCGCGGGAGACTTATGGGGCCTGGCGACTCGCCCTTCTTTCCAAAAACGTCCCAAATTGCCTCATTCTGTCGCGGCAGACACTGCCGCTTCTCGAGCGTTCGGAGGCCGATAAAGTCGGCAAAGGGGCCTACATCGTCTATCCCAACGCCAAGGCGACCGTCCAGTTCTTGGCCACCGGCAGCGAGGTCTCCCTCGCCATCGAGGCCGCCAAAATCGCCAAGGAGAAAGCGGGTTTGGAGGCCGAAGTCGTCTCGATGCCGTGTTTGGAGCTTTTCGAGGAGCAGGACGAAGCCTACAAAGCCTCGGTCCTGCGTCTCCCAAAGAGCAACCGCTGCAGCTTCGAGATGGGATCGGGCGCCATGTGGTATCGCTACGCCGACCACGTGTATTCAATCGAGTCCTTCGGCAAGAGCGCCCCGGCGAGCCAAGTGCTCGACGCTTTCGGCTTCACCCCCGCCAAGGCGGCCGCGTGGGCGGTTAGCCTCAAGGAGGGGTTTGCTTCCGGGCCTTGGAGCAAGTAAAATCAGGTTATGGCAATTTCCTACTATCGTCTCGAGAATTACGGAAAGAACGGCACGACCGCGATTTCCCTATCGACTTTCGAGGCCATCGCGACCATCGCCGCCTCCTCCCTCGAAGACGTCACCGTCACGAAAAAACGCAAGGATTTTTGGCTCACCAAGCCCGTTTCGGCCTCCCTTAAGAAGGACGGGCGGGTCCAGGTTTCCCTCGAGGTGAACGTCAAGAAAGGCGCCAAGGTCGACGAGACATGCACCAAGATCCAGCAAGAGGTGGCCTCCGCCATCGAAATGATGTGCGAAACGGTCCCCGTCCGGATCATCATCAAGGTCGCCGCCTTGCAATAGGAAAATGGCTCACGCGAAAGAGCCGATCCCCGATTGCGACAAGGCTTTGGCCAGCTATCAAAAAAGCTGCCTGAGCCTTTTTTATCCCTCCCTCATCGGATTTCTCGCCACGGCCCTTGGCTTCTCCCTCTCCATGGCGGCGGACTTTCAGATGTCCGTCTCCCGTTCTTTGGGGGTTTATTTAGCCGCGCGGCCCTTGTCCGGCAACGCCGCCCTTTCCTCGGCCGTCTCCCTCGCCTTCGCGGCCCTCATCGTCGTCTTGTTCGCCTTCCTCGCTTTGAAGGCGGCGAAAGGGAAACTGTGGGCCCTCATCGTCGCGAGCGCCCTTTATTTAGGCGACTTCGCCTATGGGATCGCCCTGATTTTCCCCGTTTATGGACGAATGGGCATTCTCGATTGGTCGCTCGCCCTCGCCACGCACGTCGTTTTCCTCGCTCTTTTCTCCCTAACTTTCGTTAAGTATGTTAAACTATCACGGCTCTTTAAGAAGAGCCGCCCCTAGCAACATGAAAACCGAAACCAGCCGCAACCAAGAAGAACTCTTCGCCATGAACGCCATCTACGCGTTTTTGACTTACCTCGACATGAAACAGGACGTCGATCTGGAAGCCGCCGTCTCCTCCGGCAGCGGCGCGAGTTACGAGAAAAGCCCGCTTTTCGTGAAGGAAATCGCGCTTGAGGCGGTCAAGCATTACGCCGAAATCGTCGCCGCGTTCGCCCCGAATATGCGGAAATGGACGTTCGGACGGCTCAACCGCGTCGAGCAAGCCATCCTCATTCTCGCCTATACCCATTTCTATTACGTCGATCCCACAATCGGGAAACCGATCGTCATCGACGTGGCGGTCCGGCAAGCCAAGGGCTACCTCGACGGGGCCGATTACAAATTCGTGAACGCCATTCTGGACAAGGTGCTGATCCGTGGATAGAAAAGCCCCCTTCCTCACCGTTTCGCAGCTTAACGGCTACGTGAAAGCCCTTATCGACGGCGTGGACGGCTTCCGCGGGCTCACCATAAAAGGCGAGATCAGCAATTTCAAACGTTACCCCAACGCCGCCTATTTCGACCTAAAAGACGAACGGAGCGTCCTCTCGTGCCTGATGTGGAGCGATTCGCTTTTCTATTTGCCGTTCGAACCCAAGGACGGGGACGAGGTCCTCGCCACCGGGAACCTTCAGGTCTATCAGCCCAAAGGCCGCTACCAGCTCTACGTCCGCGGCATCGAGCTTTATGGCCAAGGGGCGGAACTGCTTCGTCTTGAGGCGCTAAGGAAGAAACTCTCCGCCGAGGGCCTTTTCGCGGAAAGCCGGAAACGCCCGTTGCCCCTTTTCCCGAAAGCCATCGGCCTCATCGTGGGCGCCGGCAGCGCCGCCGAGGCCGATCTCATCAAGAACATCCAGCGGCGGTGGCCGCTTGCGGATATTCTCGTTTTCCCTTCGCTCGTCCAGGGCGCCTCCGCCCCCAAAGACCTTTTGCGGGCCTACGATCTTTCGGCGACTCGTAATCTGAGCACCCTCATCTTCGCCCGCGGGGGCGGAAGCAACGAGGATCTGTCGGCCTTTAACGACGAGGCGCTCGTGCGCGCCGTGGCGAAGAGCCCCGTTCCGACGATTTCGGCCGTCGGTCACGAAGTCGACTTCACATTGCTCGATTACGTCGTCGACAAACGCGTGTCGACCCCGACGGCCGCGGCGGAGGCCGCCACGCCGGACGAAGGCGAAATCAGGCAAAGGATCGACGAGGCCTCATCGTCCCTTCTCACCGATATGGCGCGGATCGTCTCCAAGAAAAGGAACGAGGTCGCCAGCCTTTCCGAACGGCCCTTCTTCAAAAACCCGAGATCGATGTACAAAGAAGCCAAAGGCGAAGTCCTGGAACTCGGACGAAGGCTCGCCATGGCGTTAAGCGGGGCCTTCGCGCTTCAAAAATCGTCCTTGCGCCGCTATGACGAACGGCTGGACGCCCTCAACCCATACCGCGTTTTGGAGCGTGGGTACTCCATAACCGAGAACGGCGAGGGGCTCATCGTGAAATCCGTGAAGGACGTGAAAAAGGGCGACACCCTCAAGACGCGCCTCAAGGATGGTATAATCGTTTCAAAGGTCCAATAGGAGGAATCGGCATGGCGGAAAAGAAAGAACGGACGTTCGAGGAAAAGCTGAGTCGCCTCCAGGAGATCGTGGAGAAAGTGGAGGGAGAGACCCTTCCTTTGGAGGAGTCCATGAGACTCTTCCAAGAAGGCAAGACCCTCGTGGCTGATCTCGACAAGACGCTTGACGAAGCCGAGGAGAAGATTGGGAAATTCGAAGTGGTCGATAAAACATCAAAGTAGAATATTAGTAGTTTTAAGGTTGTTTCACGATGAAAAAAAACGTAGATTACATCGACATAAAATCAATAAAAGATCCTAATTTTGTCAAAAACTTGGATTATAAATCTGTTACGGCTTTATGCCATGACATCCGCGAAGAGATCATCCACGAGACGAGCCTGTACGGCGGTCACCTTTCAAGCAATCTCGGCGTCGTCGAACTGACGGTCGCCCTCTATCGTTCCTTCAACTTCCCGACGGACAAACTCATCTTCGACGTCGGGCATCAATGCTATACGCACAAGATCCTGACCGGCCGCTCGCTCGACCATCTTCGCCAAAAAGGTTTCGTGAGCGGTTTCGAGGACCGGGACGAATCGATCTACGATTGCTATGAGGCCGGCCATAGCGGAACGGCCATCTCAGCGGCCGAGGGATTCGCGATCGCTCGCGAAAGAAAGCATGGGAACTACAACATCGTGGCCGTCGTCGGCGACGCCTCGATCGTCAACGGTCTTTCCTTCGAGGCCCTTAACAATATCGGTTCCCGCCGCGAGAAGGTCATCATCGTCCTCAACGATAACGATATGTCGATATCGCGGCCCGTCGGCGGTTTGGGCAAATTCTTCCGCTCGATTTCAACCCAGCGTGGCTACAACAAGGTCAAGACTTGGTACAAGACGACGCTAAACAAGACGAAATTGGGCCATCATGTCTACAATTTCTCATATTGGATCAAGAGCCACCTCAAGGCAGCCCTCGTTCCGACGACCATGTTCGACAATATCGGCCTTACCTACATCGGCCCCATCGACGGGCACGACGTCAACGCCCTCGATCGCGCCTTCAAAAAAGCCAAGAACACGACCAAATCCACGATCGTCCACGTTTATACGACCAAAGGGAAAGGGTACGGACCGGCCGAACGCGACCAAATCGGATATTGGCACGGCGTGACGCCTTTCACGATCGCGACGGGAAAGCCGCTCAACATGCACGAGGGGCAATTCAGTTGGAGCCATTTCATGGGCGAATGCGTCCATGAGGTCCTCAAAGAGCGCCCCGACGTCGAACTTGTCGTCCCGGCCATGATCCGGGGCTCAGGGCTTGACGATTGCTTTGCGGATTTCCCGGACCAATGCGTGGACGTCGGCATCGCCGAAGAGCACGCGATCACGCTCGCGGGTTCGCTGTCAATCAACGGAATCCACCCGATAGTGGCCATCTATTCGACTTTCTTACAACGCGCTTACGACGAACTGAGCCACGATTGCGCCCGTTTGGGCGCCAATATGACACTCCTCATCGATCGGGCGGGCCTCGTGGGGCCGAACGGGGAAACCCACCAAGGCATCTATGACGAGGCGTTCCTCAAATCGATCCCTGGCGTCGTCGTCTCGATGCCTTCGACCCTCGAGGAAGCCAAAGGTTTGCTGAATCTGTCTTTGTCGGAGACGCATGGGGTTTTCGCGATCCGCTATCCGCATTCCCTGACCGCCATCCCCGAGAGGATGGGGTCGTCGGCGATTGAATTCGGTAAATGGTTATCGATAAAGAAAGCCGAGAACGGGTGCTATGTTTTGGGCGTCGGACCGATGGGGCACGCCCTTTGCGAGCGTCTCAAAAAGGAAAATTCGCCTTGGGGCTTCGTCAATCCGCTTTTCCTTAACCCTCTTGATCAAAACGCTCTTCGCGATCTCGCCCATGCCCACGCGCTTTACGTTTATGATCCTTACGGAACGCGCGAGGGTTTTGCCGAGAGCCTTGAATCCGCCCTCTTCGCGAATGGCTTCCGCGGCCTTTTCGCTTGCCGGACCGCCCCGACGGCTTTCGTTCAGCACGCCTCGCTCAGCGATCAGCTGACCGACAACGGCCTCACCGTGAGCCAAGCCTTTTCCGAACTCTCGTCGCTCTTATGATCCGGACCATCGGTTTTTGGTTAACATAATCACGAATTGCCTTAGAATGGTTTCGTGAGCAAAATCATCATGCATGTCGACTTGAACGCCTTCTTCGCCACGGCGGAGGTTTTGCGCGACCCCAGTTTGGCCGGGAAACCCCTGATCGTTGGGGGTTTGGGCCGACGAGGCGTCGTCTCGACGGCCTCCTACGAGGCCCGCGCCTATGGCATCCATAGCGCCATGCCGACCTACCAAGCCGTCCAGCTTTTGCCTTCCATCGTCGTCAAGCCTTGCGACTTTCCCTACTACGAGATGCTCTCCCGGAGCTTTTTCGCCTATGTGCGAAGCTATAGCCCCTTAGTCGAGGAGGCCTCGATCGACGAATGCTACGTCGACATGAGCCGTCCGATGGCGGGCGTCACGGACGTCGAGGGTTTCCTGAAGGCGTTCCAAAACGGCCTTCTCAAGCAAATCGGCCTCAAATGCTCGATCGGCGTGGCGCCGACGAAATTTCTCGCCAAAATGGGTTCCGACATGAAGAAGCCCCTGGGGATCACGATCCTTCGGCGCCGCGACTTGGCCGCCAAACTCTATCCCTTGCCCATCGAGTCGTGCTTCGGCATCGGAAAGAAGACGGCCCCGCGCTTGCGGAGCCTCGGGATTGCGACCATCGGCGATTTCCAGCGGCGGGCCCGCGCCGACGATCCGGCCCTTCTTTCCGCGATGGGGAAGTTCTTCTACGCGGTCAAGGATTGGGTCAACGGACGGGGCGACGACTCAATCGACCTTTTGCCATTCGACCCCAAGAGCCTCGGCCACAGCGAGACTTTTGAGCACGACACTTCCGACTATGAGGAAATAAGGGGCAAGATCGCGCAGTTGAGCCATGAAGTCGCCATGGGCGCCCAAGAAGAGGGCCGGGCCGGAAAGACGGTTCAGCTCGTCGTGAAGGACACCAATTTCAAGAGCCATGACAAATCCGTCAGCTTCCGCGACCCCACAAACAAGGAGAGCGACGTTTTCGAGCGGGCCATCGCCCTTTACGAGAAGAACTTCGTCGGATTGGAGATCCGCCTCGTCGGCGTCACGCTCCAAAACCTCATCAAACCGAGCGAGGAAACGGTTCAGATGTCCTTATGGAACTATCGGGATTACGAGGAGATGGACCAAACTAAGCTCCTTATGAACGAACTTAACCGCCGAATGGAAAAGCCGATGCTGAAACTGGCCTCGGAGGTCAAAAAACATGACGATCGATGAGGCCGTCGGCCGTTTCTTTCAGCATCTGCGCGTCGAGAAAGGCGTGAGCGAGCGGACGATCGAGGACTACCAAGAGGACCTCAGCCTTTTCTTCCGCTCCCTCGAAAGCAAGAGGACCACCGACGACCTGCGCGCGTCCGACATCAACGATTTCATGCGCCTTCAGGCCAGAGCGGATCTTTCCGCTTCGACCATCCTCAGGAGGCTTTCCTCCACCCGAGGGTTCTATGAGTTCCTTTCCGGTGAAAAAATACTGAAAGAGCCGCTGCCCCGTTACGAAGGCCCCAAACCGCCAAAAAGGCTTCCGGTCGTGCTGAGCGAAGAGGAAGTCGACCGCCTTCTCGAGGCCCCCGAAATGAGCAAGGAATCCGGCATCCGCGACCGGGCGATGCTCGAAACCATGTACGCCTCGGGCCTCCGCGTGAGCGAACTCGTCGGGCTTAGGCTCGGCTCCGTCAACGCCGAAGAAGGGATCCTCACGGTCTATGGCAAAGGCAACAAGGAGCGGCGCGTCCCGATCAGCGACTTCGCGCTTTCCTATCTCGAGAAGTACGTGCGGGGGCCGCGCCGCCATAACCTCGGGCGCGCAAGCCCTTACGTTTTTCTCAATCGCGCCGGGAAGCCCCTCTCCCGGATCTATTTCTTCCGCAAGGTCAAGGAATACGCCTCCAAGGCGGGCATCGAGAAGAGCGTTTCGCCCCACACGCTGCGCCATTGCTTCGCCACCCACCTATTGGAACACGGGGCCGAGTTGCGGGCGGTGCAGGAGATGCTGGGCCACGCCAACATCGCGACCACCCAGATTTACACCCAGGTCTCCAGCAAGCGGATCATGAGCGCCTACGATTTGTATAGCCAGCGCAAATAAAGTAATATATTGGGCGGCAAAGCCGCGGAGAGATATTTATGAACAAATACAAACGCGTATTTCTTATCGTCGCCGACTCGGCCGGCATCGGCGAGGAGCCCGACGCCGCCAAATTCGGCGACGTCGGCACCAACACCTGGGTCCATGCGGCCGCCTCGGTCGGCGGAATCAACGTCCCCGTCATGGAGGGCTTCGGGATCGGCGAACTCGCCGACATCCCGGGCGTGAAGCCGCTCCATCTCCATCCTCACGCCTACAGCATGCGCTTACGGGAAGCCTCCAACGGCAAGGACACGATGACGGGCCACTGGGAGATGATGGGCATACTGACCACCAAACCGTTCCAGACCTTCACGGACACCGGATTCCCCGCGAGCCTCATCGCGGAGCTCGAGAGGGAAACCGGCCACCGGATCATCGGCAATTACGCCTCGAGCGGAACCGAGATCCTGAAGGTCCTCGGCGAAGAGCAGATGAAGGAGAACAGCCTCATCGTCTACACTTCCGCCGATTCGGTTCTCCAAATCGCGGCCCACGAGGGCGTCACGGGCAAAGAGGAACTCTACCGTTGCTGCGAGATCGCCCGCAAGATCTGCATGAAACCCGAATACTTCGTCGGGCGCGTCATCGCCCGCCCTTACGTCGGAACCGACAAGGGTAACTTCAAACGCATCGTCGGCGATCGCCGCGACTACGCCGTCGCCCCTTCGAGCGTGACCGCGATGGACATCCTCAAGGAAAACAAGCTCATGGTGAGCTGCGTTGGCAAAATCAGCGACATCTTCTGCGATGACGGCGTCGTCAAAACGGTCCATACCACGAGCAACGAAGACGGCATGGATAAGACGATCGATCAGGTGAGGCGCGACGAATGGGAGGGCCTGTGCTTCGTCAACCTGGTCGAATTCGACAGCGAGTACGGCCATCGCCGCGACCCCGTGGGGTACGCGCGTTGCCTCGAGGCTTTCGATAAGCGCCTCGCCGAACTAATCAAAGTCATGCGCGAGGACGATTTGCTCCTCATCACGGCCGACCACGGCAACGATCCGACCCACACCGGGACGGATCACACCCGGGAGAAAGTGCCTCTTCTCGCCTATTCGCCTTCGATCACGGAAGGCCGGCTCCTTGACGAGCGGTCGACTTTCGCCGACATCGGCGCGACCATCCTGAAGGATTTCGGGTTGGCCAAGAAGGAACCGATGATCGGTTCTCCGATCGATGAGCTGTTTCATTAAGAAATCGCCATTTCGGTAAAAAAATACTTTTTTGAGCGTTTTGGTTTATCGGCGGCGCTAACCTATGTATAGTTACGTAGGAAAAGCGCCGCTTTGCCTTAGGAAAGGGGTAATAAAAATGAACGCTAAAAAATTGATCGTCTTGCCGCTTGCCGTCATGGCTTTGGTTTCCTGCCAAACCAATTCGTCCGTCGATGCCTATGAAATGAAGTGGGTCACGCCGACCTCGACGCCGGCCTTGGCTTTCTTCGATCAGGGGAACAACGCCAACTGGGTCTCCTCCTCGGCCCCAAAGAACGTGGTCGTCCCGGCTTTCGGGACCGCGGCTTACGACGCCATCGTTTTTGACGGGGTCTCGGGGCTCAACGTCATTAAGAGCAACCATTATGACTGGAAGCTCGCGGACTGGATCTCCGGCGGCAACTTCTACGTGGTCTCAACCAAGCACACGGCCAAGACCGATTTCGCCGCGGGGCAGACCGTGACCGGCTTCATCAAGACCGGCAACGCCGCCCGCACGTTCCTGAAGCTCTCCAAGGACAAATGGAATTGGGATTACGAGGACAGCGACCTCACCTTCCTTGACGGCGTCGCCGCCGTCCAGGCCGCGATGCTGTCCAACGCGGATTCGCGTGACTACTGGATCGTGGCCGACCCGATCTACACGGCCGTGAAAGGGGCCCTCGCCGCGAAGGGGGTGACCTTGAACCAAATCTCGGATCTTCAGGCGGACTTCAAGGACGCCTATGGCGTCGAGACCATTCCGGCGGCCGCCCTGTTCGTGCGGGGCGCGACCTACGAGAGCCATAAGGACGCCGTCGACTCTTTCCTCAGCGACACCCAAAGCCGCGTGGACGTATCCATCGACGATCCGGATCAGGTCGTTGAGGCGCTTCACGCCTACGGAAGCGACGACAAGGTTCTCTCACGCTTCGGATTCACGCCTTCCATGGTGACCACCATGCAGGGCGGCGACGCCAACAAATTCGCGATGCTTAAGAGCGGGGTCATCACCGACGACAAGGCTTTCGCGAACGGCTTCGCCTCGGTTATCCTCGGTTCGACGTTTGATGATTCCTATTTCCTCTCGTAAAATAAAGGGGCGTTAAGGAAGCCCGCTCAATCACAAAGATGAAAAAGAAACGAACTTGGCACCTCAAATACGTCTTCGGAGCGGCCGGGTTCGTTTTCCTTTTCCTTCTTTGGTGGCTCATCTCCTATCTGATGCGCCTCGGCGGCAATTTCCTGCTCCCGTATCCGCTTCCGACTTTGGAACGGATGGCCGACGATCTCTTCGGAGGTGGGGCCTATCTGACCTATCCGGCGATCGGCTGGACGCTGCTTCGCATCGTCATCGGCTTTGTCGCGTCCTTCCTTCTGGGGGGGCTTTTCGGCACCATCGCCGGGCTCCATAGGCGCTTCGGGGATTTCATGGGTCCCTTCGTCGTTTTCTCGCGGGCCGTGCCGACGGCCGCGGTGGTCATCATTCTGGTCGCCATCTTCACCGGCTACCGGGGGATGAACACTTTCACGCCGTGCTTCCTTGTCTTCCTGGTCGCCTTTCCGCTCATCTACGAAGCCTTCCGGAAAGGCATCGCGAGCGAGGCCAAGGAAACCAGGGACGCCCTGCGGATCGAATGCGGCGACAAATCGATCAAAGCCGTCTTCGCCGTCTTGCTGCCCGACGCGTGGAATTACATCGCCCTCGGGCTGGCCCAAAGCCTTGGCCTCTCGGTCAAGGTGTCCATCATGAGCGAGATCCTGGTCAACAGCTCTGAGGCCCGGGGCGGGCTCGGCGGGCTCATCCAAAACGCGTACATCTACGGTTTCGACATGACGGCGGTCGTCGCGTATTCGCTCATCGCGGTTTTGCTTTCGCTCATGATGGATATCCCTCTCTCGATCCTTCGAAGAAGCGTGAAAAAGAAAATCGGATAAAAGACGCTTCCTCCATAAGAGCCCCAAATGCCGTTAATGGTTCATTAGTAGTTAATTAGTATAATGTTCAAAACGTGGAAAAGGGCCGATTTCTGTGGATAACCGCAATCATCTTTTGACAAAAGCGAATGTTAAAAGCCCACCATATAGGCATATTTTAGCATATTAGTTAACATAATAGATATTATGCGTAGTTATTGCATAATTGATGAAGACATAAGAAAAAGACCAATCTAAGGTGGCCTTCCCACTAACGAAATACGCCTACTTCTTCTTTGAGCTGTGGGTCAAAAGACCATCAAGATCGATCTCTTTCCGCTTCTCTTCCGTGAAGACATGAACGACCACCGCCCCCGCGTCAACGACGATCCATTCGGATTCGGGGGTGCCTTCCTGTTGACGGACCCTCACCCCCGCCTTCGCGAATCCTTCCTCAACGGAATTCGCCAAAGCCCCAAGCATGCGGATGTTGTTCGCGCTCGCGATGACAAGATAATCGGCGAAAGGCGTGTTTTGCCTCACGTCCACCACCGCGATGTTCTCCCCCTTGTGATCGCTGAGGGCCTTCTTGGCCAACGTAACTTCTTTTGGGTATCTCATTTTTTGCCTCCTAGGTACATATCAAAGCACTCTTTCGATAAAGGGATGTCCATGTCGTAACCTTTCTCCATCAGGAATTTGCGGTTTTCGGAAAGCACGGTCAGAAACCCCATGTAATAGTCTTTTAAGCATTCATGGATCATCTTTGAGGAATCATAGCCTCGCGTCGGCTCGATTTTGTCGGCGCTGTAGATGATTTTGCCTAGCGGCGGCATATGGGCTTTGCCGGTGCAATGGAACTCGATCGCGTCTAAAGCCGCCTGATCGGCGATGCCAAAGTCCTTTTCCGCCAAGTAACGGCCGGTGAACTGGTGCAAAGCCCATGCCGGGTAATCGGCGTAAGCGCTTGGGAAGTTGTCCCTCACGATCTTTCTGGCCTCCTCTTCGGGGAGGCTCTTCCCAAGATCGTGGAGGAGTCCGGCGACGTAGGCCTTGTCAGCGCTGGCGATCCCATTCCTCTCGGCGATGGCGAACCCGAGGCGAGCCACCGAGACCGAGTGGATGAGCCGTTCCTTGGAAAGGCGCGGAATCACTTTTTTCATGAAATAAAGCCCATGGGACTCGATGTAGCCGAGAACCTTCGCCGGGATGTCGAGGGATCTGAGTTCCCGGACCGAGGAAGAGGAAACCGATCCCGCCTTGTCGTAATCGATCGCCCGCATATGGAAAGCGGCGACCGTTTCTTCATCCACGGGGACCCCGTCGCGCCTAATATAGCAAACGTCGCTCTCGCGCGACAGCGCCTTGGCCTCGCGCCAGCGCGGAAAAGCGTTGACCTGATCGGCCCCGATAAGAAGATAGAGGCGCTTTTTGGGGTTCTTCCGTTGCAGATAGCGGACCGTGTCGATGGAATAATTCTCCTCGGCGTCTCCGTCGAGCTCGACCGTGTCGATGTAAAAGGCGCCGCTTCCGGACGAGGCGAGGGCGATCTTGAGCATGGCGAGCCTATCGGCGGCGCTGGCCTCGGTCGTTTTCCACCGCGGTTTCCTCGCCGGGACGAAAACGACGTCCGCGTTGAGGGCGAAGGAAGCGGCTTGGGCGATCCGCAAATGCCCGTTATGGATTGGGTCGAAGGACCCTCCGAAGACAATGAGACGTTCCATGTTAGAGGACGATCGACGGGTTTTCCTTCCGTGGCTTATAAAGAATCGCGACGCGGCCGATGACGGCGACCAGTTCGGAGGCGGACTTGCGGGCAATTTCGCCCGCCAGTTCGTTTTTGTTCGCGGCGACCGAGGCCAAAACGCGAACTTTGACGAGTTCGTGGGCCTTCAAGGCCTTGTCAAGAGCCTCGACAAGGCGATCGTCGATCGGCCCTTTGCCGAGCGAGAGCGATGGCTTGAGCGGATTGGCGAGTCTTTTAAGAAGGGCTTTGGATTTAGGGCTCAGCATGTCATTTCACCTTGCATCGGGAGCCGTAAACGCTCACGCCTTTGGGAACGTAGACGCGGAAAGTCTCCTTCGCCCCTTTGAAATTGATCCAGCCGAGTCCGGCGATGCCAAGGTCGCGGCTTCCCTCCTCCTCCACTTTGAAATCGAAGACATCGAAATCCCTTTGATCGCGGATAAGATGGGTCGTCGGGGCGAGGCCGCCTTTCTCGAGGCGCTTTCGAAAGGACTCGGCGATATCCCCGGGGGCGGCGATTTTCCGCAGCGAGACGCCGTCTCCGAAATAAGCTCTGATTCCGACTTCGCCGTCTTTGGCAAGCCCCGGATCGATGAGTTCGATGTGGGCGAGGCCGCCGATAAAGAGGGCGCCGCCCTTTCTCATCGCGAACTTCCGCTCCTTGAGCGGCGTCGTCGGGATGATTCGGCGGGCGCATTCGGGCTCCACCACGCCCACGACCGTGTTCTTGATCGAAGTCCCGGGAGTGTCGTAAAGAAAGGAAGAGTTGTCAAGCGGGATCTGCATAAGACGAAGGCTGGTTCCCGGATAGGCGCTGGTCGTGATGTTATGGTTGCTCGCGTTCGAGTAGTTCCTTAGGAAAGCCGTGAAGAAAAGCGATTTGCCGCTGCCGTTGGGCCCGATGATGTAAACGTCATGGCCCTTCCGTTCGCTTTCGATCCGGTGGGCGATGCCCTGGATGTTGGCCAAGGTCGTCAGGGAAACCGTGATGACCTGATTTTTCTCGACGGGCATCGAAGCGACCCGGAAACGATGGGCCACATACTCCTCGATGTCGCCGTCTTTGGCTTTTTTCGGCATGAGGTCGCGCTTGTTGGCCAAAACCAGAATCCGCAGGCCTTTGATGCGATCGGCGATCGCGCGGGCGAAGGAGGATTCGAAGAATATGGCGTCGACCACGTAGACGATAAGGGCGTCCGAGGCCGCCGCGTCGTCAAGCATGAGCAGGAAATCGGAACTGACCTCCGGTTCGGGGGGAGCGAGGTTGAAATGGGCCTCGCTGTAGCAACGGGAACAAAAAAGCACTTCCGAAAGAGGGTGGGTGAGAAGCGCGGGGTCGATGTAGCCTTCCTTGTCCTTGTCTTTGCCTTGAAGAACCGCCCCGCAGTTATAGCAACGGCGCACGACATTCACTTTGCTCATGATATTTCCCTCCAATCAGGGGATAGATGCCCTTGCTCGATCTTTTCGCGGATCGGTTTCTCAAGGTGGCGATTAAACCAACTCACCCACGAATCGCGATCCGTCAAAGGCTCAGTCAGGATAATGCGAACGCCCGCCCCAACGGAGCATTTGACGTCGGTCATGACCTGATCGCCGACCATCATGACCTCCGAAGGCTTGAGTCCCCTCCGTTTGAGAAACCGCCTTAAACGATGGGGGAAGGGCTTTAGGAGCCGGCTCAGACAGGGAACGCCCAGCAACTCCGCGTAACGGGTCACCCGCCTCGAGGTGTTATTCGAGCCGATATAAAGCTCGATTCCGGCTTCGTCGAGCCTTTTCTTGTAGGAGAAAGCCCTTGGTCCCGGTTCGCGAACGTCGTAGGCGTCGAGGGTATTGTCGAGGTCGCTTATGAGGACCTTTATTCCCAGTTTCGCGTAGAATGAGGGATCCACCTCATAGATCGACGAGGCGGTCGCGAAAGGGATAAGTTTCCTGTTCATGCATCTAGTTTAGCGCGCGCAGGTAGGCGAGGCTACTTCTTCTCACCGCCATCGTCGTCGTCGAAAAGGCTGATTTGCTCAAAAGAGTCGGTCGTTTTCTCGCCGTCAGGGGAGGAAACCGGGTCATGAGGGACTCGCTTCTTCCGCGGCGGGAAGGAAAGGGTCGCGGAATCGACGAGGTCGCTTTCTTCGCTCGCGACGTGGGCAATGCGGGCCCGCGAGGGGAATTTGCTCGGACGTTTGCAATACTTATCCATGGGGGTAAGGTGGAAATCGTCGAAGACGATGGGCTTGCTCTCGCCGGAGGCCAAAACGGTCTCGAGGATGAAAGGCAAAGCTTTCTCGCCCACCTTGGCCAAGTACACAAGCCGATGCGGTTCGGATTTGAACATGCTATAAAGGCGGCTCGTTTTGTCGAGGCGGCCCGTTTCGCCGATATGGCTGAGATCATAGACGCGCGCGCAACCTCGGTCGGTGAGAAGGATGAGTTTGCCTTTCTCATCGGGATTGAAGCTGAGAAGCCCAGCCATGCCGACGTCTTTGAAGGCTCCGGCCTTAATGCCGCCCGTGTGGGGATTCGTGGGCATGATCTCGTCTTCGTTATAAAGGACGGCGCTCCCGTCCTCGGCGACGATGAAAAGGTCGCTGTCGCCGCTAGTGAGGGCAGCCCCGACGAGTTCGTCGGTCTTCGAAAGCTTGATGGCCGAAATCGGGCGCGCGCGCCTCACGACGGGGAAAGCGGAAAGCTGGATGCGCTTGATGAGGCCGTGCTTCGTAAGCAAAACGACGTAGAGGTCGCCGCGGAAGACGCGCACCGCGAAGCAACGGACGATCCGCTCCTCCGGCGTCACGCTGACAAGGGTGTTCACGTGATACCCTTCGTCGTTCCACTTGGCCTCTTTGACTTCGTGGACCGGAATGTAAAGGTAATTGCCGAGGTTAGTGAACATCAGCAGGAAGTCGATGGTCTTGCACCGTCCGTTAAAAAGGAGAACGTCGCCCGGCTTGACGCCTGGCTTGGATCCGTTTTGGCCGCCCGATCCCTTCCACGATTTGAGGGAGCTGCGCTTGAGGTAGCCATCGCGCGTGACGGCGAGATAGACATCCTCCTCGACGATAAGATCGCGTTTGTTGACTTCGAGGTCCACCGCGTCGGCGCCTTTGATTTCAGTCCGGCGCTTATCGCCGTACTTCTTAGCGACGGCGCTGATGTCAGCGATGATGGCCTGATCGATTTTGGCGGAATCGCCCAAGAGATCCTTCAAGTAGGCAATCTCCTTCTCGAGGGAAAGCCGTTCCTCTTCGAGGACGCCCATGTCGGTATGGCTCAGCTTATAAAGCGGCATCATAACGATGGCTTCGCTTTGGGACTCGGTGAAGCCGAACTCTTTTTGGAGGTTCAGCTTGCTGTCGGCTTTATCGGCGCTCCGCTTGATGACGGCCACCACCTTGTCGAGCATGGAGACGGCTTTGATGAGACCCGTCACGATGAGATGCCGCGCCTCGTCTTTGGCGAGGATGAACTTGCTTCGGCGAACGGTGACCTCACGCTGATGGGCGATGTAGCAGTCGCAATAGGAAATGAGCGTCATGGTCTTCGGCCGCCCATCGACGATGGCGACCATGTTGGCGCTGTAGTTCTGCATCAAACCCGTCTTGGCGAGCAGGTATTTCCTGATGGCGTCGCTCTTGGCGTCGGGCTTCAGATCGATGGCGATCCGCAAGCCTTTGCGGTCGGTTTCGTCGCGGACTTCCTCGATGCCGGGAATGACTTTGTCATGGCGGATCTTGTCGATTTGACCCACGAGTTCGCTCTTGTTGGAGCCGAAAGGGATCTCCGTGACGATAAGTTGCTTCGAACCGTCCTCGTTAACTACTTCCTCTATGCGGGAACTCACGGTCGCCCGGCCTCGCCCCGTTTCATAGATCTGACGGAGACGGTTGTCGGCGATAATGATCCCCCCTGTCGGGAAATCCGGACCAGGGACGCAGCGGAGAAGCGGATCGATCTCGCAATCCGGATGCTTGATGCGATAAATGACGGCGCTGGTGACTTCGCGAAGATTGTGGGGCGGAATGGCCGTGGCGAGGCCAACGGCGATGCCCTCGCTCCCGTTCACGAGCAGACTTGGGAAGTGCGCCGGCAAAACGGTCGGCTCGAAGTTGGAATCGTCGTAGGTGAGCTCCATGTCGACGGTTCCTTTGTCGATGTCGCGGACCAATTCGTTGGCCAAAGCCGACATCTTGGCTTCGGTGTAACGGGGGGCAGCTGGGGAATCCCCGTCCATGGAACCGTTGTTGCCCTGGAAGATGACGAGCGGATAACGAAGCCGCCAATCTTGGGAAAGGTGGGCCAAGGCGTCGTAAATCGAAGCGTCGCCGTGGGGGTGGAAATTACCCATGACGTCGCCGACGATATGGGCGCTTTTCTTGGTTGGCTTGTCGAAGGTGTTGCCGGTCTTCCACATGTCGAAAATGATGCGGCGTTGCACCGGCTTCATGCCGTCGCGGGCGTCGGGGATGGCCCGATCTTGGATCACGTCCTTGGCGTAAATCCCAAAACGCTCCCCCATCAAATCGTCGAGGGTTTGGGCGGAAATGTTTTCTTTGGCGGGCGGAGTCGGCGGCAATTGCTTTTTCTTAGCCATCACTTCCTGACCTCCTTGATGAAAGCGTCCTCTTCGTTGAACACGATATTCTCCTCGATCCAAGTCCGGCGCAAGGAGGCGTCCTTGCCCATAAGGATACCGATGCGTTTCTCGACGATGAGCGGATCCTGAATGCTCACGCGAAGGAGCATGCGGGATTTTTTGTCCATGGTGGTCTGAGCGAGTTGCTCGGCGTCCATCTCGCCTAAGCCTTTGTAACGGTTGATGCCATAGCCGGCGCCGATCTTGGATTTAGCCTCGTCAAGTTCTTTCTCGCTCCAAGCGTAGATGTGCTTGCGGGCTGGGTCGCTCTTCTTGTAGACGCGGTATAGAGGCGGGCAAGCGATGTAGATCATGCCGCGGTCGATGAGAGGCTTCATGTAATTGTAGAAAAAAGTGAGCAAAAGGATTTGGATGTGGGCGCCGTCGGTATCGGCATCGGTCATGATGATGATTTTGCCATAGTGGCTGCCATTGGGGTCGAAGTCCTGACCCACTCCGGCGCCGATGGTTTGGATGAGAGTGCTGAATTCGACGTTCTGGAGCATGCGCTCAAGAGTCACATTATCGGTATTAAGAGGTTTGCCACGAAGCGGCAGAATCGCCTGATGGAGGCGATCGCGTCCCTTCTTGGCCGAACCGCCGGCGCTATCGCCCTCGACGATGAAAAGCTCGTTTTGGGCATAATCCTTCGATTGGGCTTGGGCCAATTTGTCGCTCAGGATGAAATCGACCTTCTTTTGTTTATTGCCTCGGGCGGCTTCCTTGGCTTTCCTCGCGGCGTTGCGGGCTTGCTGGGAGGCCTGGCACTTATGGATCAGGTCGAGCGCGAATTCCTTATGCTCGGTGATGTAATAAGTGAATTGCGAATAGATAAAATTGCTAACGATGGACATGACCTCGGGGGTGTTGAGGCGCCCCTTGCTTTGGCCCTCGAATTCAAGTTTGCTTTCGGGTATTTTGACCGCCACGATGGCGGTAAGCCCTTCGCGAATGTCGTTCCCGTCGATGCGCTGGCTGTCTTTGATGACCTCGTTTTGGATCGCCCAGTCATTGATCGCCTTGGTAAGGCCCACCTTGAAGCCATCTTCGTGGGTGCCCCCTTGGATGGTCCGTTTGTTATTGGCGTAACTAAGGATCCGCTCGCTGTAATATTGGGCGCTCCACTGCATGGCCACCTCGATCTGGATGGGGCTTAGCTTATCCTCGAAATCGATGATGGAGCCAAGGGAAATCATGTTTTGATTAAGAACCGAAACGTATTCGCGAAGGCCGTTCTCATAAAAGAAATCGTGCGAAAGCCCGCTCTTCTCGTCCTCAAGGATGAAATGGACTTTCTTCAATAAGAAAGCCTCTTCCTGCAAGTGGTTATATATCGTGTCCCATTTGAATTCGACGCTTGGGAAAACCTTGGCGTCGGGCTTAAAACGGACGACGCTGCCATGTCTATTCGTCTTTCCAATCACTTCAAGGGGCGTCTCAAGAGCGCCGCCGTCATGGAAACGGATGTGGTAAATCTCCCCAAGGCGGTACACGGTCACGTCGAGCCATTCGCTCAAAGCGTTCGTGACGGTGGCGCCAACGCCGTGAAGGCCGCTGGAAGTCGCGTAAGTGCGACTGTTGAATTTGCCGCCGCTATGGAGCGTCGTGAAAATAAGCTGCACCGCCGGCATATGCGCCTTGGGATGCATATCGACCGGAAGGCCCCGCCCTTCGTCTTTCACCTCAACGGAGCCGTCTTTATGCATAATGACGATGATTTTGTCGCCATATCCGTTGACGGCTTCGTCCTCGGCGTTGTCGACGATTTCCCACACGAGTTGGTGAAGACCGGCCAATCCAGTCCCCTCGACGTACATGCCAGGACGCTTGCGAATGCCCTCAAGTTCGCTCAAGAGTTCAATCGATTTGGCGTTGTACTCTTTTTCTGCTTTATCGAAATCGGCCATTATTTTTTTGCCACTCAATTCGTTTGCTATTATAGCAAAGGGGATATGAGGAACGCATCACTTTTATTCGTCGAGGCTGAGGTTTGCTATAGTAAGCGCATATGAGCGATATTCTCGGCAACATCCTTACCGTCCTGGCCGTGCTGGCCTTTGGCTACCTTTGGGGCTCGATCCAAAACGGAGTCATCATCGGGAAACTGTTTTTCAAAAAGGACCCGCGGGAGTACGGCAGCCATAATAGCGGAGGTACCAATTCGGGACGCCTTTTCGGCGAAAAAGTGGGGCTCCTCGTCATCTTCCTCGATATGCTCAAGGGCGCGATCGCTTTTTGGAGCGTTTGGGCCGTCATCCGTTTCTCCGGCGTTCGCGAGGTTTTCGCGATGTGGGATGATGGCGTCTTCTATTGCTGGCTTACGTTCTTCGGGGTCGTCGTCGGGCATTGCTACCCTCTTTATGCCGATTTCAAAGGTGGGAAAGCCGTCTCGTCGTTCATGGGTTCCCTGGGCGGAACCTCCTGGGTTTCCCTCATCTATTGTTTCGCCACCTTCTTCCCGCTGTACCGAAGCAAGCGGATCGTTTCGGCTGCCTCACTCGTCTCGGGTCTTGCCATCGTCATCATCACCTGGACTCTCGCCATCGCTTTCCGTTTCTCCGGGTGGACCGAGGCCTCCTCGATCCTCATGTGGAACTTCGGAAACGGAGGCGGCCTCTTCTTTTGCTGGGAGCAGGCCACCGTGATCACGCTTGAGTACGGACTTCTCGTTTTCCGCCATCGTGAGAACATCAAACGGATGAAAGCGGGATCTGAGAGGCCAGTTGATTACTGATGGTATTTTATTAGTAGTTATATGGTTCTTAATAAAATGAAACTTATTTAGATATTGATCAAAGAATTGCATAGATGGCAGCACGCAAAGACGGTTTTAATAACTCAATTCCGTTTTTATTAAATTACGCTTTTTGACGATCGTTCTTTTTCTTGATATGGCAAAAAACGGCAATAAAAAACGGCAATAAAAAACGCCTTTCGGATTTCCAAAAGGCGTCCATTTGCCTAAGTGAAGGTTTATTGGTTTTTCTTCATCGCGTTCATGACGGCTTTTATTTGCGCCTCAGAGGGCTTGCGGCCCATCTGCATGAACATGGCGCGAATCATATTCTCGTTGATCGGCGGGTTCTTCTGCATCTCCCGTTTGATAAGGGCGCGGGCTCCGAAGAAGCCCCCAACCAAGCCGAGGATAAGCGTCAGGATGAGATAAAGGACGAACAGCCCGGTCGTGCAAGTGACATCGAGAATCAGCATCGTTTAAGCCCTCCCATCGTATTTGCCGGTCGCGGTATCGACCAAAATCTTGTCGCCCTCATTGACGAAAAGGGGAATGCGGAGTTTCATGCCGGTCTCGAGAACGGCATCCTTCGACCCGCCGTTGGTGACGGTGTCGCCGCGAACCCCCGGTTCGCAGGATGTGACCGTGATGGCGACTTTGGCGGGAATCTGAATGCCCAAGACCTCGTCATTGTAACTGATGACCATAACCTCGAGGTTGGGAACGAGATATGGCATCTCTTTGGAAAGGCTGGCTTTCGGAAGTTCGATCTGATCGTATGTTTTCGGATCCATGAAAACAAGGCTCACGCCCCCATCGTAAAGGTACTGCATGTTTTTCTTGTCAAGACGGGTTTCGGTAACGTCATAGCCGCTGTTCCGGGCGAGCTCGATGATCGCGCCGGTGCGGACGTTCTCCACTTTGAGTTTTGCGACCATCTTCCTCATGGCCGTCTTATTCAAGAGGATGTCGATGCAGCGATAGAGGACTCCCTCGTCCTCAAAGTAATTGCCTGGCCTCAATTCCGTAACGTTCATATTGTTTTCTCCTTGCTATCGGTAAAATAGCCGTTGGTATTCTATACCAATAACGGTCGGTTTTCCACTCTATGTTTATAGGCCCTGAAGTTCGGGGTTGGCGAAACGTTCCTGACGGATCGTCGTCGACGCCCCATGGCCGGGAAATACTTTGGTATCGTCGGGCAAAAGAAGCAATTTGCGTAGGCTGTCGCGCTGGAAACGCGGGCAGCCGCCAGGCAAATCGGTCCGCCCCACCGATAGATGGAACAAGGCATCGCCCGTGAAGACGGCCCTATCGGCCTTAAGGTAGTAGCAAACGCTCCCAGCCGTGTGGAACGGTGTCGCTATCACGGTGAGAACGAAAGGGCCAAGCCTGATTTCGTCCTCGTCCTCGACGGGATAGGGTTCAATGCCTTTCACCCTCACCGGCACTGGGAGATCGAAGGCCTCCGAGCCATTTAGGCACGGATCGCCAAGACACGCGATATCCTCCTCCGACATGAAAACCGGAGCCATGTGCTTAAGATCAACAAGGCCGCCGATATGGTCGAAATGCCCGTGCGTGATCAGGAAGCCAAGGCATTTCCCGGCGTGGCGCCTCTCGATATAATCGTCAAGGCAGCCTCTCTTGTTCGTGGCTGGGTCAATGACGAGGCAAGGGCTCCCCTCTTCGCCGATGATGTAGCAGTTCGCGTATTCCCCGCCATATGTGAGTTCCCGAATCAACGCCATACCAACTAATAAAAAAGGCCCGAGGGCCTTATTTTGCTTCCTTATGCAAGGTCATTTTCTTGCAACGCGGGCAGAATTTCATTTTCTCCATTTTATCCGGATGGGCGCGTTTGTTACGGGTAGCGATGTAATTTTGTTCCCCGCAAACGCTGCACTTCAGAATAATGTTATCGCGCTTTGAAGTTGCCATGTTCAGTCACTCTCTTTCTTTTCGCGGTTGTTACTCTAGCATAAATGCACGCGATTATCTACAAGTTTCGCCCGCAATCGGTTAAAATGTCAGCGGTATGAATCAAAGAGAATCGACACGTAGTGTCGCCATTGGCCGAATCGCTCTCGGCGGCCAAAACCGCGTTCTGGTTCAGAGCATGTGCAACATCAAGACCTCGCAAGCGGAGGCCGTCGCCGCCCAAATCAATCGCTGTGCGGCCCTCGGAGCCGATCTTATGCGCGTTTCAGTCCTGGATTTTGAGGACGCCAAGGCGATCGGGACGATAAAGAAGCGCGTCTCCATCCCGCTCGTCGCCGACATCCATATCGATTATCGACTCGCTTTGGCCGCCATCGAATCCGGAGTCGACGCCATCCGCATCAATCCGGGCAACATCGGCTCGAAGGACAAGATAAAGTTGGTCGTCGACGCCTGCAAATCCCGCCGCCTCCCGATCCGCGTCGGCGTCAATTCGGGGTCGCTCGACAAGACGGTTTATGACGGCAAGGGGCTCATCAAAGCCAAGTACCTCGTCGAGAGTTGCGCCAAACACGTAAGAATCCTCGAAAGCATGGGCTTCCGCGACATCGTCCTTTCCTTAAAAGGATCGGACGTCATCGAGACGATCGAAGCCTATCGGCTCGCCGCCAAGGCTTTCCCATACCCGTTGCATCTAGGCATCACCGAGGCGGGTCCGAAAGATATCGGCCTCATCCGCAGCGCGGCCGGGCTTTCGCCCCTGCTTCTCGAGGGCATCGGCGACACCATCCGCATTTCCCTCAGCGACTCCCCGGAAGAGGAAGTCCGGGCCGCCTCTCGCCTGCTCCATGACCTTGGGCTCAAGAAGGACTATCCGACCTTCATCAGTTGCCCCACTTGCGGGCGAACCCAAGTCGACCTCATCCCGCTCGCGAACCGCGTTCGCGAATACCTCGAAGACCACCACGTCAACAAAACCGTCGCCGTGATGGGTTGCGTCGTCAACGGGCCCGGCGAGGCAAGGCATGCCGACTTAGGCGCCGCCGGCGGCAAGGGGCAATGGGTCATTTTCAAAAAAGGCGAACCGCTCAAAACGGTCGCTGACGGCGAAGTCTACGAAACGCTCATCGAAGAAATCAAAAAACTATAGAAAGCGGTCGCGCCATTTTGGGTCGTAGATGCCGCTCCGCAGCATTGCAATCTCCTTTTTGTACGTCTGAATCGAGTTCGCCGGCGGGGTTTCAAGGATTTTGGGCACGTCCGCGAGGCGGGGATCGCCCACCCATTTTTCAAGGGTCGAAAATCCGATCGTCCCATAGCCGATATTCTCATGGCGGTCTTTATGGGATCCGCGCTGGTTTTTGGAATCGTTCAAATGGATGACAAGGAGCTTTCTAAGGCCAAACGTTTCCTCAAAAGAAGTTAAGAGGCCATCGAGGTCTTTAACGTCCTCCCCCGCGTCGTTAAGATGGCATGTGTCAAGGCAGACCCCGATGCGACCTTGGTTTTTGCTGAGGGAAATGATTTGGGCGATTTCTTTGAAATTCCGCCCGATTTCGTGACCCTTGCCCGCCATCGTCTCCAGGGCGATCCGAACGTTGGTGCCATCCCTTTCAAGGACTTCATCCAACCCGCGGGCAACGTTTCGGATGCCCTCCTGAGGGGTTTCGCCCGTGGCTGAGCCGGGATGCAAAACCAAAGTCGTGAGCCCGAATCCGGCCACGCGCCGGAACTCATCGACAAGAAAAGAGACGGCCGCTTCCGCGGAAAGGGGATCGCTTCTGGCAGCCAAGTTGACGATGTAGGGCGCATGGACCACGATTTTGCTTTCGGGGAAGGCATGGTCGGCCAAAAATGATCGTCCCTCTTTTATCTTGAGCCGCGACAGCGGAACCCGGCGCGTGTTTTGGGGGGCCCCGGTGTAGAACATGAAAGCCGTTTCGCCATATTCGAGCGCCAAATGGCAGGTGCCTAGATATGAATCGGGAGCCCTCATCGGAAGATGGGAACCCAAGAAAAGCCTTTTAGCGGCCATCGGAGGGTTTCTTCGCTTTCGCTTGCTCGCGGGCAAGCTCCTGGCGAACTTTCATCTGAATCGCCTTGCGGCGGTACTTGCGCTTGACTTTCTCGATCGCCCACTTCCGCTTTTTCTTATAAGCTGGCTTAACCTTGCCTGAACGCGTCTGCGCCTTGGCGATTTTGATCTCGCGAAGCTCGTTATCGCTGATGAAGGCCTTTTTCTTGAACAGTTTCCTTTTGGGGGCGAGACCAACCGGATCCGGATTCAGTTCCCCCTTGCGAAGCACGTAGAAGTCGAAGGGCGCCCCGGCCTCGAAAAGAGCGTTCGCCCGAGCGCGACGATCGTCATCGTAGAAAACCCAACTGTCGCCTTCTTTCCCAAAACGCCCCGTTCGTCCGGCGCGATGGAAATAGAACTCGCTTTCGGAAGGAAGGTCGAGCGAAACGACGTCCGAAACGTCCTCGATGTCAATGCCACGGGCCAGCAAATCGCTGGCGACGATGACTTGATGCCGATTTTTTTTGATGTCGCGGATCGTTTTCTTGCGGGCCCGCTCGCCAAGGCTTCCGGTGAAGAAGGCGGCGTCGATCCCGCTTTCCAAAAGGCGTTTATAGCACTTGTCGACCGTTTCTTTCTTCGAAGCGAAAACCAGGCAAAGATAGGGTTTGCGGATGAGGAGGAAGGAAACGAGGGCGTCGTTGACGTCCTGATGCTTGATGTCGACGAGGTGGTGGCGGACCGTCGCGGCGGTCTCGGTCTTTTCCCCTTCGAACTCAAAGTCGCCGCCGACGAAACCGCGAAGTTTGTCCCGGAGATTCTGCTTAAGGGTGGCGCTGAAGACCATGGTCTGCGGATCCTTAAGCAGCGCGAAAATTTCCTCGATGTCGCCGAAATAACCCAAATCGAGAAGCATGTCGGCCTCGTCGAGGACGACGGAACGGACGCTTTGAAGATTCAAAACGTGTTTGTCGACGAGAAGGTCCTTAAGGCGTCCAGGCGTGCCGACGATCATCTGAGGGGCTTCGCTAAGCCCCTCCTCGTTTTGGCTGACATCGGCCTCGCTCGTGAGGAGCCGGACTTTGAGCCTTGGCATGTAACGCGCGAATTCACGGGCGAAATCATAGGTCTGACGAGCGAGTTCGCGGGTCGGGGCGACGATAAGGGACTGAAGGCGGGGCAAGGAAAAATCGGTTTTTTCGATAAGGGGCACCAAAAAGGCGTGGGTCTTGCCGCTGCCGGTCGCCGATTGGGCCAGGACGGATTGGCCTCGCAAGGCTTTCGGGATGACGGCGCTTTGGACGGGGGAAGGCTCGAGGTAACCCATTTTGCGAAGGGCCGCGACCATCGGGGCGGATAAATTGAAGGCGCTAAATGAACTCATGGCTGTTCTATTATATAGAAAAGCCTTCCCGGGTGCACTTTTTTCGCGCTATAGTGAATCCATGGAAGTCTGGGCCTTGGAGCCTCACGGATTCTGTGAGGGCGTCAACCGCGCGTTTTCGATGGCCGAGGAAGCCATGAAAACGGCCACGCCCCTTTATTCGCTCGGCCTTCTGATCCATAACGAAAAAGTCATTGATGCCCTTCGGGATCGCGGCCTGGTCGCCCTCGATGAGCGAAACTCCTCCTTAGAAAGCCTTCTTCGCGGCTTGCCCGATGGTTCTTCCGTCCTTTTCTCCGCCCATGGGCACGACCCGAAACTCGACGTCATCGCCAAGGAAAAACGAATAAAAGCCATCGACTCGACCTGCCCTTACGTCAAAGCCAACATGAATCGTATCCTGTGGGCCCTCGAGCGCGGCAGTTCCGTGATCTACATCGGCAGGAAAGGCCATCTGGAATGCGAGGCCGCCCTGTCTTTAGGCGAGCGGGTCTATCTTTACGAAGAGCCGCGCGAAGGTTTTGCGCCCCGCTACTGCGCCATTAACGAGTCCAAACCCTATGTCATCGCCCAAACGACGATGGACGAAGACGAGGTCGATCGCGCCTATGGCCTTATCTCCGCACGCTATCCCGAAGCCGTTTACGCCGGTGGGCGCTGCCCTTCGACCGTAAGGAGGCAAACATCCCTCATTGAGGCCCCTCGCGACATCGACGTCTACGTGATCCTCGGCAGCGAGCGCAGCAACAACACGAACCGCCTCGCCACCCTCGTCAAAAAGCACCATCCCGGCGCCGCCCTCATCCGGGCGATGGATAAGCGCGGTCTCCTTTCCGTCGATTTCTCGAAATTCAGAAAAGCCGCCTTGGCCAGTGGGACGTCGACGGATCCGGAAACATACCAAGAAGCCTTGGCGTATCTTAAATCGCTATAAAAGCAACCGCGACCCCCATCGACGCGTGGTTCTCTCGCCTCTATATGACTATTGGCGTTTTCTCGTGGTCGACCGTCTCCACGCGCAAGGTTGGGTCAAGGCGAAGGATCGTTTGCCGCATCCGCGGCATGAACGCCTTCTCGATTTCGTGCGGAAGGTCCAAATAGTCATAATGGCGAAGCGTGACCTCGCGTCTCCCATGGTGGGGCATATCACCCGAGACGAAGATGTCGTAGCCAAGCCTTTGGGCCAGCTCGTTCCCCCGCCAGCCGCCGCCCCCGACGATGGCAACGCTTCTGACGACCGCTTTCCCGGCGGCGATGAGCAATCCATAATCGACGCCGAGCCTCTTTTTGGCGTAATAGGCGAAGTCCGCGATGGGCAAGGGCATTGGAAGACGCCCTCCGCGCGCCATCGGGCAGCCTTCGAGGGGTTTGACGTCCAGCAACCCCAGGCGATCGGCCAAAGCGTCGTTCATACCTGGAGTACCCGCATCGAAGTTCGTGTGGAAACTATAAACCGCCAAACCTTCTTTTTCGGTCCGCTCATAAAGGCTCCTCTTAATCGGATCGTGAGCCAAGACGGAGCCTTTCGGGCCGAAAACGAACGGATGGTGGGTGACAATGAGATCGGGATGGAGGCGCTTGGCCACAGGATAAACCTCGTCGTCATAGTCGAGGCAAAGCAGGATGACGTTGCTTTCTTCGGGCAGTTTCCCGCACATGAGGCCTCCGAAATCGCCTTTTTCCCTCAGGCGTTGCGGATAGAAGGCGGCAAGTTCTCTGAGCAGCCGACGCGTCTTCATTCGATGGTCTCCTCGATGAGGCGAGCGCGCTGTAGCAGTTCCTCGCGCTTTGCGCTCCGCCCTCGCGGCAACGAAACGGCGATTCCCTCGAGCCGTTTGGCCTCCGCGCCCCAATAGGCGCGCCAAGGCGCCGGCTTCATCGAGAGCGGAAGCGGGCCAAAGGTCAGTTGCCTCTCGTCGTAGACGACCGCCAAAAGGCTCTTCTCCCAGCGCGAAACCTCGTAATAGAGCCCTCCTTCGACGAGGGAGACGCTCGCGCTTTCGCGGAAGCCGAGGTCCATGAGGGCCCTGTAGGCGGCGGGACGCTCGCTATGGGGATCGACGATGAGCGTTTTGATGCTGGGATGGGAGGGGACGTCGCGCCGCAAAATGGCGGCGATTAGCTTTCCTCCCAAACCAGCCAAAACGGCGCAGTCGATCCGCTCATTGACTTGGCTTAAACCGTCGCTTAGGGACAGAAGGCAAGAAGAGGCGAAAGGCGAGGCTTCCACCGCCCGTCTCATCTTGGCGAAAGGGCCCGGCTTGTTCTCGATGCCCATTGCGAAAGGAACCTTCCCCCTCCCCAAAAGCGAAAGCGGGACGGCGGCGTGGTCGCTCCCAACGTCGGCCACCGAAACGCCGAACGGCACAAGGCCGACGATGGCTTCGAGCCGTTCGCTGAGTCTCATCGGAGGGCCTTTCTCATCTTGGCGAGGGCGGCGTCGCGGATTTGGCGGATCCTTTCGCGCGAAAGGCCGTAGGTTTTCCCCACTTCCTCAAGGGATTTGGGATCGTTGTCGCCCAAACCGTACAACGAGGCGACGATGTCGCGTTCGCGCTCATTAAGGAGGCTCATGCCTTTGCGGATGAGGTTGTTTCGATCCTCGTCCTCGAGCCCGGCCGTCACTTCACGCTCGCTTTCGTCCACTTTCACGAAGTCGCCGACCTCGCCCGAACCGTCCTCGCCTACCGGGGCGTCGAGGGAAACGGTGTCAGAAGGGAGGGAGGCATAATAGGCGATGTCGCTTTCGGTGAGGCCCGGCAAGGCATCGGCCGTTTCCTTATCGTTCGGTTCGCGGCCCAAAGACTGGGCCAGCTTCGTTTTGGCGCGGTTGATCTTGCGGATGGTGTCGGTCACGTGGATCGGCAGACGGATGTTCCTGGATTGGTCGGCGATGGCCCGGCTCACGGCCTGCTTGATCCACCAAGTGGCGTAGGTGCTGAACTTGAAGCCTTTGGCGTAGTCGAACTTCTCGGCGGCCCGCGCCAAACCGATGTTGCCCTCTTGGATCAGATCGGCCAAAGGAACGTTGTTGTTCGAATAATGCTTGGCGATCGAGACGACGAGGCGAAGGTTCGAGTTGATAAGCTCATTCTTGGCCTCCTCGTCGCCTTTGGCGATCCGCTTGGCGAGCGCGGTTTCCTGCTCACGGCTCAAAAGGGGATACTTACCCATTTCCGACAGATAAAGCTTCAGAATGTCGCTGCTCGAGACTTGGCTTGGGTTTATCGGGGCCTTCGAAAGCTCATCGTCGCGGATCACGACGCCTTTGGAAACGAGATAGTCCGTCAACGAGTCGTAGTCTTCTTCCGAAAGGCCGAGCTCATCGATTTGGTCGAGGATATCGTTTTGCTGCAACGAACCGTTGAGGCGCGCTTTTTTAAGAAAGCGCTCTTTGGCTTCTTCCAGAGGTTTCCGACGAGAGGTTTCGCTCATGCCTTCTCCTTTTATTTCGAATGGGTATCGGGTCCGGAGGCGAAGAGAGCCTCATGATAGTCGCCGAGTTTCTTGGCCCGGGTCGGATGGCGGAGTTTCTTGATGGCCTTGGCTTCGATTTGGCGAATCCGCTCACGGGTGACGCCGAATTCCTTGCCGACTTCCTCAAGCGTCCGCGGACGGTTGTCGTCGAGCCCATAGCGAAGGCGAAGAACCCGCTCCTCGCGATCGGTCAAGTCTTTCATGATTTCGTAAAGTTCGTCCTTAAGGAGCGATTTGGTCGTGTATTCCTCAGGGCTTTGAGCCTCCTTGTCCTCGATGAAATCGCCGAGATGGCTATCGTCCTCCTCGCCGATTGGGGTTTCAAGGGAAACCGGTTCAAGGGCGATGCGCTGAATCTCGCGGATGCGGTCCGGGGAAAGGACTCCCTCCATCTTTTGGCTGATCTCCTCGGCGGTTGGGTCGCGCCCAAGCTCCTGAACGAGAAGGCGCTGGACGCGGGTCATCTTATTGATGGTTTCAACCATGTGAACCGGAATGCGGATCGTGCGCGCTTGGTCGGCGATGGCCCGAGTGATGGCTTGGCGAATCCACCATGTGGCGTAGGTGCTGAACTTAAAACCTTTGGTGTAATCGAACTTCTCGACGGCCTTGATGAGGCCCATGTTACCCTCTTGGATCAAATCGAGGAAATGCATACCGCGGCCAACGTAGTGCTTGGCGATCGAAATGACGAGACGGAGATTGGCCGTGATAAGTTGGTTCTTGGCTATTTGCGCGTCATCGACGAGATACTGCTCGTCGGCCGCTTTCTTCTCATCGCCTTTGTTCTTGGCTTCTTCAAGGAGCTTGGCGGCGCCCGGTCCCTCGGCGATCCGCTTGGCGAGTTCGGTTTCTTCCTTGGCCGTCAGCAAGTCGACCTTGCCGATTTCCTTGAGGTACATTTTAACGGAATCGTTGACCTTGACCTCGCCGCTTTGGATCTTGGAGAAATCGTCGATCGTGGCAACCTCTTCCTTTTCGGTCTCGTCGGCGACGTCGGTTTCGACGTCATCCTCGGCGATTTCCTTGGCGGCGTCCACGATTTTGCTTTCGTCGACATTATCCTCGTCGAGATTGTCCTCATCGTCCTCGGAAATGACTTTTATCTCGTTCTCGCGAAAATAATCGATGAGACTTTCGAACTCGTCGTCGGTCAAGTCGAGTTTGCTGGTGGCGTCCATGACTTCGCCTTGGTCGATGGAGCCGACGGCCTTCCCCTTCTTAAGGAAATCCCGTTTGATGTTCTCAATGGTCTTAAGCGTTTCGGCGTCGAGGCCGCCGCCTTCCTCCTCTTCCTCGTCCGCCAAAATGAACGAATCAGCTCCATCCACCGCCTTCGTTTTCTTAGCCTTTGGGGATTTCCCTTGAGACATCATGGCTTTCTTGGCGGCTTCCTTTTCTTTCACAGAGAATCTCTTTTTCTTGTCCATACGCTTTTTCCTTTTCCTTTCTTCAATCGGCTTTCTTCTTGGCGCGCCGTTCTTTCTGGCGCTCGGCGAATTCTTTGATGAGGACGGCTTTTTCCTCATCGCTTTTGCCTTGGAAGGCCTTTTGGGTCTCCTGAGCATCGGATAGTCGGCTCTTCTCTTCGGCGATCGCCTTGGCGCAATCGGGCATCGATCGCTCTGTGTAAGGGGGATGGTAATTGTCCTCCGCGACCTTCGTCACCTCGGATTGCAACTCGTCGCTATTGGGAGCGTCGCTCGCGGCGATGTCGTTGATCAACGCCGAGATGTCGATGGGCCCGCTCCGTTTCCCCACGTATTCGCGGATGTAATTCGCGATCTCGTTGTAGGAGTCGGTGTAGAAGGAATCGATCGAACGGTCGAAGTACTTGACCGCGTCGACGTTCTCCATCATGTAGTAGAGGGCTTCCCGCTCGGCGAGGAATAGCCGCCTGACGAAGCGTTTTTCCGGATGGAGCCGTTCCGTATCGATCTGACTTCCATAACTGATTTCCTCGATGGAAGGCTGATCGGCGGGTTTGCTGTTGACTTGATCGCGAATGGCCTTTTCCTCGTACAGCGTGGCTTTCGAAAGCTTAACGATGTAGTTATCGCGGTCGATCCCCGCCGGAACGCTTCGTAAGAACGGGATGAAATACATCATCACTTTCCGCCGTTCCTCGGGCGTCTGCAATTTCTTGACGCTCGTGTAGTAGGAAATTTGGAAATCAAAGGCGTCGACGAGATGACCCATGCTTTCCTTGAGAGCCTCTGATCCGCTTTCCTGCAGAATGTCGTCAGGATCGCGGAGGTCGCCGGGGTTCGAAACAAGGCGAAAAGAAAGGCCAGCCTTGTTAAGGAGCAAAATCATCTTCATCATCCCCTCTTGACCGGGAGCGTCGCCATCGAGGCAAAGGCGGACTTCGCAATTCATTTTCCTTAGCAAAGCGATCTGATTGCTCGAAAGATTGGTCCCCATGAGGGCGACCGCCGAATTTATGCCGGCCTTCCCAAGGGCCATGACGTCCATGAAACCCTCCAAAACGTAGACGTAACCATCATGGTGGGCGGTCCGCTTCGCCACATCGTAGTTATAGAGGTTTTTGCCTTTTTGGAAGATCTTGGTCTCCGGGGAATTGACGTATTTGCTCGAGCCGTCATCGGCAAGCCGACGGGCCGAGAAACCCACGACCTGACCGTCGGGGTTCTTAAGCGTGAAAATGAGCCGCCCCGCGTTGCTGTCGGACATGCCCTCGAGTTTCGCCAAGGAAACGCCGATGTCCTCGATCGCTTTAAGCGAATGCCCTTTGGCCTGGAGGAATTGGATGGTCTTTTTCCCGTCCTTTGGGGCATAGCCCAAGGAGTATTTGGCGATCTCTTCGGCATCAATGTGGCGTTTTTCAAGATAATCCGAAGCGATTTTACCCTCTTCGATCGACAAAGCGTACTGGTAGTACTTGTCCAAATCGTCGATGCAGGCATATAAGGGCGTCAAAGAAGCGTCAACGGGGGCATAATAGGACTTCTTTTCCAAACGGGAATCGTGGAAATTGACCATATCGGCCACTTTTCGAATCGCGTCCTCAAAGGAAATTTTCTCGTATTTTTGAACGAAAGTGATGGCGTTGCCACCGGTGCCGCAGGAAAAACATTTGAAAATTTGCTTCTCCCGGCTGATGTTGAGCGAAGGGTGCTTATCGTCGTGAAAAGGACATAGGGCCACGAAGCTCCGCCCTTTTTTGATGACGGGGATGTACGAGGAAATGATCGTGACGATATCCGCGGCTTTAAGAACGCTGTCGATCAAATCCTGTGGAAACATCATTCCCTCCTGATATTACAAAGTAATATAATCTACTGATTCACAACTTCTTAACCACTAATGTCAGTAGAAGCACTTCACGCGGAAGTAATCGACCAGTTCCGTTATCGGAAGGCGAATTTGCTTCATGCTGTCGCGGTCGCGAACGGTGACGGACTGATCGCTGGCCGTATCGAAGTCGACCGTGACGCAATAGGGCGTGCCAATCTCGTCTTGGCGACGATAGCGTTTGCCGATCGAGGCCGTCGAATCGGTCGTGCACATGAAATACTGACTGAGAATGGCCAAAACCTCGGCGGCTTTGCCCTCCAGTTTCTTGCTGAGCGGCAAAACGGCGATTTTATAAGGGGCTAACGAGGGCAACAAATGCATGATGATCCGAGACTCGCCCCCCTCAAGCGTCTCCTCGTCATACGAATCGACGAGAGTCATGAGCATCAGTCGATCGAGGCCCATCGACGGCTCGATGACGAAAGGGATGTACCGTTCGTTGGTTTCCGGATCGAGGTAACTCATATCCTCTTTGCTGTGTTCCTGATGGCGTTTCAAATCGTAGTCGGTCCGATCGGCCACACCAAGGATTTCGCCCCAGCCAATGGTCGGGAAGTCATACTCGACATCAGTCGTGGCCTTGCTATAGAAAGCCAATTCGGCCGACTCATGGTCGCGAAAACGAAGGTTCTCGGCTTTCGGTCCGAGGCTCTCCACGAACTTAAGGCAGTAATTTTTCCAGTATTTGAACCATTCAAGGTCGGTTTCGGGCTTGCAGAAAAATTCCATTTCCATTTGCTCGAACTCGCGAGTGCGGAAGGTGAAATTCCCGGGCGTGATCTCGTTTCGAAAGGCCTTGCCGGCATTGCAGACCCCAAAAGGGATCTTTTTGCGCATCGTGCGCTGAACGTTCTTGAAATTGACGAAAACGCCTTGAGCGGTTTCCGGACGGAGATAAACCGTGTTCGCGGTGTCTTCGGTGACGCCAATATGCGTTTTGAACATCATGTTGAACTTGCGAATCGGCGTGAAATCGCTTTTCCCGCAAACGGGGCACACCATCTTATGCGCCTTCATGAATTCGTCCATTTGGTCAAAACTCATGTTCTCAACGTCGGCGTCGGGATACTGGCTTTTGATAAGGTCATCGGCCCGATGACGGGCCTTGCAGGCTTTGCAATCGACCATCGGGTCGTTGAAAGTCGATACGTGACCTGTGGCCTCCCAAACTTTCGGGTTCATGAGAATGGAGGCATCCAAGCCGACGTTCGTGGGCGATTCCTGAACGAAACGCTTCCACCACATCGAACGGATGTTGCGCTTAAGTTCGGCCCCTAGCGGACCGTAATCCCAAGAATTGGAAAGGCCCCCGTAGATTTGTGAGCCTGGATAGACGTAGCCTGTCGTTTGCAAATGCGAAACGATTTTGTCGAATGGGAACTTGTTAGCCATTGTTAGCGTCTCCTTTTAAGGAAAATAAGCCGCCCCTCTGCCGAGAAGCCGCTAGTGTATTGTAAAGTTCATGCAAGCGATGTCAACCCACTTTTAGTGTACTTCTATAACTTTTGGATGATGGATAGGCTTTTGAGCCGCACGCCCGTAAGGTCGTTTAGGTACTGGCATAATTCGGAAATAAGCCCGATGCATTCCTCTTTTTGAAACGTTACTCGGGAAAAGTCGGAAAGTCCGCACCTAAAACAATATCGAATGATTTTAAGCTTTCGCGAATTGGCTTCGGTCGCGGACTCATTCAGGCATTTGCGGCACACGAACCCGCCATCCTGATAGGAAAGCCCGACGATTCCGGTTTTCGCGCCGCAATAGACGCATTCGTCGACGTTAAGGCCGAACCCTTCAAGCGCCAGATAATGGGCGAAAAGAACCAAAACCGAGGTCAAGGGATCGAACCCTTCGCGAATGGCTTCCACCGCCCGCGCCAACCATGGGTATTCTTTCCCTAACCCTTCTCCTTGAAGGGTCTTGGAACTCAGTTCCGCGATGAAAGTGAGGCTCGCCATGGTGAGGAGATCCTCCTTTTCGGGGGCCGGGGCCAAACAAAGGCTTTCCCTTAGGCTGAAACCGCCCGCCTTTCCTTCGCTCAGCGAGAACTTCGAATGGGCCAAAAGACGGCAGGCTGGCCCGTTTTTGCTTGTCGGTTTGTTGACCCCGCGGGCCAAAAACGAAATCAAGCCATCGGAAGTCAAGGCCGATATCATCTGATCGCTGTCGCGGAAGTTCGCCGCGCGGATCACGTAGCCTTCGCGTTCAGTCAGCGTCGCCATCGCCATTCCCGTAACCGAATTGGGCTAGTTTATCGGGATTGTCGCGCCAACCCTCGAGGAAACGCGCCTCAAGCAAAAGCGTAACGTGTTCATGGAACTGGGCCTCAAGTCGGTGGCGGGCGGACATCGAGATCTTTTTTATCATCGCCCCGCCTTTGCCGACCACGATGCCGACCTGGCTTTTCTTCTCGCAGAAAACGGTCGCCTCTATCTTGAGGTGGCCATTCTTTTCCTTGAAATCGTTTACGACCACCGCGCACTGGTGGGGGACTTCCTCATCGAGAAAGCGAAGCAGCTCAAACCGCACCGCCTCTTTAGCCTGAAAAGCCTTATCCTTGTCCGTCAAAGCGTCAGACGGGAAATACTGAGGGCCGTCCTTCAAAACGGCGCCAAGGCCGTCCTTGACTTCCTTAAGCCCGAAATTGGTGAGGGCCGACATCGGCATGACGACCGCTTTTGGGAAGCGCGCCTTAAAACGCTCCAGCAAAGCCTCGCCTTCAGGAGCCGTGATAAGATCGATTTTGTTGACGCAAATAAAGAGGGGGCACAACACGCCTAGCGAATCGATAATCCCTTCGTCTTCCTCGGCCGAAGCGGCCGAACCATCGATCAAATAGACGATGGCGTCGACTCCTTTGGCGCTTTCGCGGGCGCTATGAACCATGGCCTTGCCAAGCGCCTCTTTGGGAACGAAAAGCCCTGGGGTGTCGATGAAAACGATTTGCATCCCCTTCTCGTTAAGGATACCCATGATGGAATCCCGGGTCGTTTGCGCGCGAGGGCTCACGATGGAAACCGTCTTCGAAAGAAGGGCGTTCACGAGCGTGCTTTTGCCGGCGTTTGGCCGGCCCATTACCGCAACGAAGCCGGTTTTCATAAATCGTCACCGGAAAAAGCGAAAGGCAACAGCTCCAAAACGGTGGTCTCCTTGACGTCGCCTTTGAGGTTAGCCATGTAGATCGGGGCGCTCTCCGGATAGAGTTCGCTAAGCACCTGACGACATGCCCCGCAGGGCGAGCAAGGCTCGGTTGAATCGGCAATGAGGGCGAAAGCGACGAAATCGTCGCGCGTCTTTCCGTCCATCATCGCGTTATACAAGGCGTTTCGCTCGGCGCACATGCAAAGCGGATAAGAACTGTTCTCGACGTTGGCGCCGGGATAAACCGATCCGTCGGCGCATAAAACGGCGGCCCCGACGGCGAAGTGAGAATACGGTGAGTAAGAGAGTTCCCTCGCCTCTTTGGCGCATTCGATTAATTGGGTTTTATCCATTTTCGGTACCCGTCCTTTCCAATATTCTCTCCTGAAGCGAAAACATGACGTCCTCGTCTTCTTTCTTCATATGGTCATAGCCAAGCAGATGCAGCAAACCGTGGACGAAGAGAAACGACAATTCCCTTTCAAGGCCGTTCCCAATCTCATTTGCCTGCCGCTTGGCTTGGGGCAGGCAAATGAGGATTTCGCCGAGGATGCGCTCAACCGCGGGATCGTTGATTTGGTCATTGGGGTTCTTGTCGTCGTTGAAGGCGAAGCTAATGACGTCGGTGACCTTGTCAACCTTCCGATAATCGCGGTTTATTCGATGAATCGTCTCATCGTCAACAAGGGAAACGTCGATTTCATAATTTGTTTTCACCCCCAAAAGATCAAAGGCGGCTTTCGCGATGGCGGAATAGCGCTTCGCGAGATGCTCGTAAGCGGCCCCAAACGGGTTATCGAACGATACTTCCATAGCGTGATTACTCTACCACGTCATAGCCTTAAAGGCTATTCACTATCAGCCTTTTTGGCGAAATATTCGCGAAAATACGCCTCGTCGCCCTCCCGCTCTGGCTCCGAGAAAATGAAGGAGAAGGTTCGATCGAAAGCCTCGCCCGCAGCCAAAACGCCGAAAAAATGAAAGAGATAGAAATTCAGGGAAGGCGTCCCCTGACCTAAAAAGCAAAAGAAAGTTATGGCAAGGCAAAAGACATAGAAGACGATCTTCGAATAGCCGAGGCGATCGGCGATCCCATAGGTCTCATCGTTTATCCGCGCCAACTTCGAGAAGGCCTCTTGCGGCTTCAGCGCTTTGGCGAAGAGGGAATCCTCCATCGATTCGAGGGCCGATCTCCGCTTCCGAAGCCGCCAGGCAAAGAGGCTGGCGGTCACCCCTTCGTAGACTCCCACGGCCCCTAAGGCGATGAAGAACGAAGGATTGTTGGCCCCGACGAGAAAGCCAAGCGCGACGAGCAGGAACGCCGCCGAGCAGCAGTCGAGGGGAGAGGCGAGGAAGTCGCGCTTGTAGGAATTGTAGCGAACGTAATTCTCCCGAAAACGCGACGGATCACCATCATAGGTCGAGATAAGCCAGCGACCATCGAATTTCCTCATGATCCGCACCGAAAGGAAACGGCGCAGAATCGTCAGGATCCCGAAAGCGGAGAAACAACCTATCGGGAAAAGAAACGATCCCTTCCCGTTCATGAAATAGAAGCCAAAAAGAAGGGCGGCGTTGGCGGCGAACTCGATCAGCGCGCTCACGAAGGACGGCCAAACCGGCTGGATTTTTCCCTTGCGGCAAGAGACTTTCTTCCTCTTGTAGGAAACGATTTCGCCAAAGAGGCAAGTCCACGCCTCTTCGAAGTCGGAAAAGGGGACGCGGCGCCTTCCCTCGGCGGGATCGAGCAGGACTATGCCGCGGCGATCGATCCTCTCGACGACAGCCATATGCTCACACCCATCGCGCTTTAGAAGAACGAGCATCGGCAGTTTGTCGGCCCCGCGGATGGCGGATGGGGCGAGGGCCCTTCGAAACTCGAGGCGGAGGCCTTCTCTTTGAGCCGCCTTGCTTAAAAGCTCGAGCGAGTAGGGAGGATGCCCCTCGATGGTCAGGAATCGGTAGTTTCGGTCATGGCTGAGATAGACGAGCAGCATCCTGAGCGCGGCGAGGCCGCAACCTTTCTCGCCCGGTTGCCGGATGGTTTTGATTCTCATGCCAAAATTTAGGGCCGAAAACCCGAAAAGTACCAAGACAAAAACAAAACCCTGAGAGAACCCAGGGTTTATCGCTATTTTTCAATCACCACTTTTTGCGGCGGGCTAACTCGGACTTCCGTTTCCGCTTAAGTCCGGTCTTCAGGTAAAACTCGCGTTTGCGGCTTTCCATAAGGACGCCGCTCTTGTTGACGCTGCGTTTGAAGCGACGGAGGGCATCGTCCAAGGTTTCGCCTTCGTGCAAGACTGTTTTGATGGCCATGACAATCACCTCTTTTCGCCTTTGGCAGCGGGATAATTCTACCTCTCGCGGCGTCGAATGCAAGAAAGAAACGAAGTTTTCGTCCAAGGCCCGGCAAACGATGGTATCATTGCCATTGTCACATGGATCCCGTCGTTTCCCTTATCGTTCCGGCCTATAACAGCGAGAAATACATTCTCGAAGCCTTTTCGTCGTTCGCCGCCCAAGACTTCAGGGAACCGTATGAGGTCATCGCCGTTATCGATCCTTCCACGGACAAAACGGCCGAGATGGCGGAAAACTTCGCCAAAACGCACCCCAACTTCAAAATCATCCTCAATGAGCCGAAACTGGGTTTGGGGAAGAGTCGCCTCAAGGCGATTTCGAAAGCGAAAGGCGAATACGTCGCCTTCGCCGACGCCGACGACGTCCTGTCCACTTGCGCTTTGCGAACCTTCGTCGAGGCCATGCGCAAAACGGGGGCGGACTGCGTCAACTGCTCTTTTAAAATCCTGCATAGCAAAAGCGACGGAACCGAAGTCAAACGCAGCAATCCGTTCGTCCTCCAAAAAACCCTCACGCGGGAACAAGCCGTCGGGGAATACTTGGCCGATCGGCGCATCCGCGGTTTCCTTTGGACCAAAATTTACAAGCGTTCAGTCCTGAATAGCCGTCCCATCCTCGTCCTCAACGAACCCACGGATATGTTTGAGGACGTCGCCATCAATTTCACGTTCATTTGCCATTGCCAAAGGGTCGCGGTCATCAAAGACGCCCTTTATTATTATCGCAAGGGAGTCCCCGGATCCAACACCACCATCAAGAGGACCGATAGGGCGATCCGTCACCTCATCGTGTTCGCGATGATGCGATTGTTCCTTGAGAAATTCACAACTAAGAAGTTACTGAATATATACTATAAACATCTTGATGCCATGTCGCTTTCCCTCTTATTCGACGAGATGCTCGACAAGAGGGCCGGAGGCGATGCCGCCGCCAACAAAAAACTCGTTTCGGAGCAATTCAAATTTCTTAAAGCCAAAGGGAAGCCCCTTCCTATCCAAGGCACCGTTTGGGAAGAAACTTCCAACCGTTGCTTCTTATTTTGAGGCTTTCCCCGAAGCGAGCACCTTCTCGTACACCGCCTTGAGTCGCTCGCCGATTTTTGGCAAATCCCTTTCGGCGGCGACTTGGTAGCCGGCCTCAAGGATGCGTGGGTCCTCCCCCCGCTCGAGCAGCTCGCGGATCGCTTTCGCAAAACCCTCAACGTCGCTTCGGAGATGGCAGTTTATACCATCCTTCAGCCAAGGCTTATAAGCGCCGATGTCGCGGAGAACGGAAGGCGTTCGGCTCGCTAGAGCCTCCAAAACCACGATTCCCTCCGTTTCTTCGCGCGAAGGGAAGAAGAAGACGGAGGCCGCTTGGTAAGCGCCGCGAATCAGGCGTCCCTTCGCGTAACCGGCCATGACGACGTTGCTTGGCTTATGGCGAAGCGCTCTCTTGATCGGGAGGCTTATTGCGACGCGCATAAGGGATCCGAACCACATGAATTTGACATCGGGCATCTTCTTGGCGACCCTAAAAAAATCGTCGAGGCCTTTTCGCTCAAAGGGGAATCCGACGCCGATCACGAGTTTCTCCCCTTCCTTGACCCCATACTTCTCGCGAAAAGCCTTTTTGGCTTCCTCGTCAGGGGCGTAAGATGGCAGATCGATGCCATTGCTGATCGCGTAAACGGGGCAATTAACGCCTTTGTAACGTTCGATCAGCCCTTTGGAATAAGGCGTTGGGGTAATAATGCAGTCGGCGTGACCATACATATAATCAAGCGCGCGATCGACATATGGCTCGGCCAGTTGCCAGCCAAAGAAGGAACGACGGAAATCCTCATGGGTGCTATGCCCATGGACGATAACCGGGACCCCTTTGCGGCGGCACTGCCGCAAAACGACGTGGCTTTTGAGCCAAACCGTGTTTATGTGAGCCAAATCGAACTTATCGAACGGATTCAAAGTGAAAGGGACCTTCGCGTCGCGAAGGGCGATCATCTGATGATTCTCGGCATGGCCGATCCCACTCGACTGGATGGCCTTGCGATTCTCAAAGTAAAGAAAGACCTTCATGTTCTTTGGCTCCGCCGATGAAAGCTATTTCTCGTTCATTATCTCGACGCTATGGGAGCAGCCAATGCGATTGGCTCCGGCGGCGATCATGTCGAGGACGTCTTTCTTCGTGTGGATGCCGCCCGCGGCTTTCACGCCGAGGAGCGGCCCGACCGCCCGACGCATCAGTTTGACGTCATGGGCCGTGGCTCCGCCTTTGCCAAATCCGGTCGAAGTTTTGACGAAATCGGCGCCGCCGCGCTTGCAAGCCTTGGCCGATTCGACGATTTCGGCCTCACTCAGATAGCAGTTCTCAAGGATGACCTTAAGAACGATGCCGCTTCCCACGGCCGCTTTGACTTTGCGAACCTCGGCCTCGATGAAACTGAAGTCGTGCTCCTTGGCCATGGAAATGTTCTGGACCATGTCGACTTCGCTGGCCCCTTTCTTCACCGCGAGCGAGGCGGCGTAGGCGATGGTGGCCGGTTCCTCGGCTCCGAGCGGGAACCCGACGACCGTGCAGACCTTGACGGAACTCCCCTTAAGAAGTTTGGCGCATAGCGGGACGTAAAACGGGTTGACGCAGACGGACATGAAATCGTACTCCTTCGCCTCGGCGCAAAGTTTGGTGATTTCGGCGATGGTGGCATCGGCCTTCAAAAGCGTGTGATCGAAGAACTTGTTGAACTGCATTTGGCTAACCCTCCGAGTTAACAATAAACTATACGCTGCGCTCCTGCATAAAAAAAGAAGCTCCAAGGAGTTTCTTTTCCCTTTTTTTGGCCAGCTTTCACTTCTTTTTGGCCGGCTCGCCCTTCTCCTTCGAAAGGTGAAGAACGTCCTTGCCGTTATAGTAGCCGCATTCCGGGCACACATGGTGGGCCTGGATGAGGGCGCCGCAATGCGGGCATGCGACCATGCCGGTCACATGAAGCTTAAAATGCCCACGGCGGAGTCTCTTCGCGGTTTTGCTGGTACGTCTGAACGGAACTGCCATTTTGCTATCCTCCGACTTCCCCTTAGGGGGAACCGTTACATTATAGATAAAAAGGAACGCAAGTCAACGAAACGCTATACAATGTCAAAAAAAGTCACGTTTGTTTCGATTAAACGAAAAAGCAAATTCGCCTTTTCAAAGTTTATTTTCCTCAGTCGGCGGCGTTTTCCCGCGAATAGACGACCTCGCGGATCCGCCCATGGAGCGGAACGGGGCTCACGCTTTTGACGTATAGGTAATTGCTCGAATGGCCATAGGCCAGTTTCCTCTCCGCGTCATAATCCTCGTAAAGAACGGAAAGGTTCCGGCCGTAAAAACGCTCTTCGTATTCGTGGCGGAGTTTCTTCGAAAGGGCAAGAAGCTCTTGAACGCGCCGTTGCTTCCTCACGGGGTCGATTTGGTCCTTCATGGCCGCGGCGGCCGTCCCCTGCCGGGAACTGAATGGGAAAACGTGGATTTCGGCGAAACGGGCCTTCTCGCAGAAAGATAGGCATTCCTTCCATTCCTCGTCGCTCTCGCCGGGGAAGCCGGCGATGACGTCGGTCGTGATGGCGATATCAGGCCGAATGGAACGGATTTCCTTGAGTTTGCGCAGGAAAAAATCGGTATCGTATTTGCGTTTCATCCGTCTGAGGACGCTCGAGCTGCCCGACTGAAGCGGAATGTGGAGGTGATCGCAAACCGCCGCTTTGTCGCGCAAAAGGGAAAGGAAGGCATCACTGATCTCCGTGTCCTCGATCGAAGAGACGCGCAAACGGGGCAAGCCCGGATTGTCATCGATCGCCTCGCGCAGAAGATCGGGAAGACGATAAGAGCCATCCCCTAAATCTTTGCCATAACCGCCGATATGGATGCCGGCGATCACGATCTCTTTGTAACCACGCTCCACCATTCGCCTTATTTCCTTCCTCACGGCGAGGGGATCGCGGCTCCGGCTGTTCCCACGGAGCGTCGGGATGAGGCAATAGGCGCAGAAATTATCGCATCCATCCTGGATTTTCAAATAAGCGCGCGCATTCGTCTCGTAAGCCATGGGACCAAGTTCCTCGTAACGCTCATGGCGGACGCTCGAAGAGACGTCGATGATCGGTTCGCGGTCCTTCAAAAACGCGGCCACGTAGGAGAGGAGTTTGCTTCTATGAGCCGTCCCGATGACGACGTCGGCGCCGATTTGACGCGCCTCGTGGACGTGAAGTTCGCTCCAGCAACCCATCACCGCGATGACGGCATGGGGAGCCAGGCGCCGGATGCGGCGGACGCGTTGCCGGCTTTTTTGGTCGGCCGTCGCCGTGACGCTGCAGGTGTTGACGATGGCAAGCTCGGCTTCCGCGATCTTCCTTGTTTCGCGATTCCCCGCGGCCAAAAGGGCTTCGCGCAAGGCCCCAAGCTCATAGAAGTTGACCTTGCAACCCAACCCCGAAAGATAGAATCTCATTTTTTCTCCCCCTTGGGTTCGGAAACGCCTTTATGGGCGGCCTTGTGGATGAGGCGACCGGAAATGAGGCGATTGTCGAGTAAAGCCGAAAGCGTTTTTTCCTCATCGAAGGCGAAGAAAGCCTCCGCGACGGGGCGCAGGCGCTGAATCATATGGGTTTTCTGCGGAAAATCGAGGTATTCGTCGAAAAGGGCGAGGCTCGCCTCCAACCGGCCCTGCCCGTTCACGAAATAAAGCCGTTCGGCGTCATAATCGTAAAAAGCGGCCTCCTTCCCCGCCCTAAGGACGGGGACAAGACGCGTGAAATTCGAATCGTAGACCCCTATGCCGTAGTAATCGAAGGGATCGATGATGAGAGGCTCGAAATCCTTTAGCAACGAAAGATATGGCGAAATCGTCAGTTTCGCCCATTCCTTGGCGTAAAGGGAGTTGAGGGACGAAGGAAAAAGGGGGACGTATATCTTCTTATCGCCAATGGTGAAGGAGGGCAACTCGGAAAGCCGCTCGCGCATGAATTCCTCCATCGAGATCCCCTTACGTCCGAGGCGAAGCTTCTCGCGGTAAGCCCGCTCGATCGCCCTTTTGGAGAGGAGAGAGCGAATTATGACGTTCGCGCGGACGATGTCGAAGGGATCGCCGGCCTTGAGGTAACGGGCGAAGCAATCGAAATTCGCCATCACGCCGGCGTTGGCTCGGTAAAAAAGAGCCTCGGCGGAGTTATAGAAGGCCGTTTTCCTTTGGTGAAGCGCCAATTCGTGGTAGAGGCCCATCTTAGCGTCCCTCCTTGCGGAAACTAAAGACGGGGGCTAAGCGAAGCGAGGCCGCGTTTTCCTTTTCGCCTTCGTAGGCGGTGGCCTTGACCTCGGCCTCTTCTTTCAGAGTCGCGCTTAAAAGACGAATCGCCGCCATCATCGGCACGACGGCGCGCTTACTTCGCTTGGCCCCTTTCTCGACGATTCTACGGAACCGGAGCCGGCGCTTCTCCCGCTGCCATTCCTCAAGGCGAATAACGGTCCGTTCCGAAAGGAAGGGAAGGAAGCCGGCGACGCCGAACTTCGTTCCTTTTAGAGGCGTCGGTTCGTCGTGCCCGCCTTTGAGAAGGGAAAAGCCGAAATAGAGGGACGATGGGAACTGGTCGTCCTCGCGCAAAGGGCGCAAAAGAAGGGCCTTAAGCGGTTCGCGGGAGACGAGGCGCGCCAAATAAACCTCGCCTCCTTCGGCGGCCACCGCCTCCGAAGGTGAAAAAAACGCCTCTCCGCCGCATGTTTTGGCGAAAAAGCGTTGCATGGGTTACCTCAGGAATTCCCCGTTCCCGTCCTTAAGCGAGTCCTTAAAAAAGAACACGAGGCTGCCTAGCATATAGAAGAGCCAGTCGGCCGCGAAAGGGATGAGGAAGGCCCAGACGTTGGCAAGCGAAGGCACGAGGAAGAAAAGCGCGCATCCGATCCCGCCGACCGCCAAAAGCGTGACGATGAGCGAGACGACCCCGGCGCGAAGTTTCTCAAGATAGAAAAACTGAGCGCCGGAAAAGCCGATGAACAGGCAAAGAAGACCGGCCGCCTTGCGGGTTTTGCTCTTGTAAAGTTTGTAATTCCCAGTGACGGGATCGACGAATTGGGTCATGTCCTTCGTCCGGTAGTTCTCGTCGATTGGGTGCGGAGTCCCGCAATAGGGGCATACATCCTTGTCAAAGGCGCTGATCTCTTTGTGGCAATTGCGGCATGTTGGCATATATATGGTTATCTCCTTATCGCTTTTGAGCCCTCTTTTAGGAAACCGTCGTAGATCCTGAGGCAATCGTCTTCGTTCAGCTCCCGAAATGAGCCGTCGAGATCGAGATAGACGACTTTCCCGATATGGGCCCAAAGCACGGCCCCGAGGCACATCGGGCAAGGCTTCCCGCTCACGTAGAGCGTCGAAGACGCCAAATCGAAGCTTCCGCTCGCCAAGGCGGCCTCATGGATGGCGGCGATCTCGGCATGGGTCGAGGGAAGAGAGGCCCCATGCGCCTTGGCGCAAGCTCGGGCGATGATGCGTCCGCCCCTTTCGATGACGGCCCCTTCGCCGATGCCCTTCCCTAGCGCCTTCTCGGCAAGGGCGGCTTTCATGAATTCGTTCACGCGCGGCCTCGCGAGACTACTTTAGCACAAAAAAGAGAACGGCAATAAACATCATGGGCGAATTCGCTTCCTTGAAGGAAAAGGCGGCCCTCAAGGGCCACCTTCAACTCCATTTCTTCTCTTTCCAACGTTGGAAGGGGCCGCTCTTCTTATGGGACTCCTGGCTTTGGAATTCCTTGAGGAGGGTTTTTTCGCCTTCGGTTAGGTTGGTTGGGGTCTTCACTTGGATATGGACGAATTCGCTGCCGGGACGGCCTGAGCGGAGGTCCTTCACCCCGCGTTCGCGAAGTTTAAGGATTTGGTTGGGTTGCGTGCCGGAAGGAACGTCCATTGTGACGATGCCGTAGACCGTAGGAACGTCGATTGAGGTTCCTAAGGCGCAATCGACGAAACTGAGAGTCACGTCGATATGGATGTCGTTGCCCTCCCGCCGGAAGGTATCGCTCGGCTGAACGATGACTTCGACGTAGAGGTCCCCGTTGGGGCCGCCGTTCACGCCGCGCTGCCCCTTTCCCGAAACCCGGATCTGCTGACCGTTATTGATGCCCGCGGGAATGTTGACGTCGAGGTCCTTATGGACCCTCGTGTAGCCGCTTCCGCCGCAAATGTGGCAGGATTTGCCGACGACTTTTCCGGTGCCGTGGCAGCGGGGGCAGACGCCCTCGCTTTCCATCATGCCGAAGATGGTCTGGCGGCGTTGGCGCACGTAACCCGTGCCGCCGCAGGCGGGGCAGGTCGAGACATCGCTCGGGCTTTCGGCGCCGGTGCCATGGCAATGGGGGCAGGGTTCGTCATAGGTGATGGGGATGCTCACGTGGCGGCCGGCGATGGCCGCCATGAAATCGATCTTGACCCGATAGAGGGTGTCCTCGCCCTTGGCGGGGGAACCGTCGCTGCGGGCCCTTTGCTGGCCGCCGCCCCCGAAGAAAGAGGCGAAGATATCGTTGAGGTCGACGTCCCCGAAGCCTTGGCTCGAGAAGCCGCCGCCAGCGAAGGGGTTGCCCGCCCCGCCCGTGGAGGCGCCTTGCTCGAAAGCGGCCATGCCGTACTGATCGTACATTTTGCGCTTATTGTCGTCGTAAAGGACGTCGTAAGCCTCCTGAATCTCCTCGAATTTCTTCGGGGCGTCAGGCGACTTGTTGAGGTCGGGGTGATATTTCTTGGCCAGTTTGCGATAAGCCGATTTGATCTCATCCTTGCTGGCGGATTTGTTGACGCCCAGCACCTCGTAATAGTCGCGTTTGCTCGTTGGCATGAAGGAACCTCCTCTCTTTAGAATATGGCAACGCGCCGCCCCCTAAGGAGCGGCGCCGCCATCGCGATCGCCGACCGGACCGTCCTATTTCTTGTCGGTGAAATCCGCATCGACCACGTCGTCGGGCCCTTCCTTGCCCTCGCCCGAGGCTTTGGCCCCGGATTCGGGATTGGGGTTGGCGCCGGCTTGCTGAGAGCCCGCGTTCGAACCAGCCCCGGTCTGCTGCGTCTGGGCGGCTTGGCGAGCGGCGTCCTCGAGTTTGCCGACGATCTCGCGAAGCTTATTGATGTCGTTTTGCTGAATGGCGGCGTTGGCCTCGTCCCGAAGGGCGGTGAGTTGCTGCTTCTCGTTGGCGTCCATCTTGTCGCCCTTATCGACGAGCACCTGATTGATCTCGTCGACGTAAGTCTGGGCCTTGTTCTTGACTTCGATGTCGTCTTTGCGCTTCTGGTCGGCTTCCTTGTTCTCCTCAGCTTCTTTGACCATGCGGTCGATGTCGGTTTTGGAGAGCCCGTTGCTGCCGGAAATCGTGATATTCTGCTCTTTTTGGCTGTCAAGGTCTTTGGCGTTGACTTTGACGATGCCGTTAACGTCGATGCTGAAAGTGACCTCGATGCGAGGCTGCCCCCGATGCGCCGGCTTGATGCCGCTGAGCGTGAAATGCCCCAGCAGTTTATTGTCGTGCGCCATTTGGCGCTCGCCTTGGTAAACCATGATGTCGACGGCCGGCTGGTTGTCCTCGGCGGTCGAGAAAACCTGGCTCTTGGTCGTCGGGATCGTGGTGTTCCGCGGAATGAGCGGAGTCATGACGCCGCCAAGGGTTTCGATGCCGAGGGTAAGCGGGGTCACGTCAAGGAGGACGACGTCTTTGACGTCCCCGGCGATGACGCCGCCCTGGATGGCCGCGCCGATGCTGACGGCCTCATCCGGGTTGACGGAAAGGTTGATCGCGTGGCCGCTGATCTTCTTGACGAGATCCTGAACGGCCGGCATGCGGATCGAGCCGCCGATCATGAGGATGTCGCCAAGGTCGCTGTACTTGAGTTTGGCGTCGGCCATGGCTTTTTCCATCGGGGCGCGGCAACGGTCGAGCAAACCCTTCGTGAGATCCTGGAATTTGGCCCGGGAGAGTTTGCCTTCCCAGTTGATCGGGCCGCTCTTGCCCATGCCGATGAACGGCAGGCTGATGGTGGTCTCGAGTTGGCTCGAAAGCTCGATTTTGGCCTTTTCGGCCGCGTCGATGAAGCGCTGCCCGGCCATTTTGTCGGTCAGGTCGGCGCCGGTGTCGATCTGAATTTGCGCGTGGATCCATTCGGCCACCGTGCGATCCCAGTCGTCGCCGCCGAGTTTGGTGTCGCCGCTCGTCGAGAGAACCTGGAAGGTTCCGTCGCCGATGTCGAGGATCGAGACATCGAGGGTGCCGCCGCCGAGGTCGAAGACGAGCACTTTCTCGGATTTGTTGGTGTCGATGCCGTAGGCAAGGCAGCTCGCGGTCGGTTCGTTGATGATCCGGACGACGTCGAGTCCGGCGATGGTGCCGGCGTCCTTGGTCGCCTGACGCTGCGCGTCGTTAAAGTAAGCCGGAACGGTGATGACGGCCTTCTTGACGGGCTGCCCAAGGGCCTTCTCGGCGTAGCTCTTCATATAAGCGAGGACCTTCGCGCTGATTTCCTGCGGGGTGAAGTCCTTGTTGATGCAACCTATATGGAATTTGTCGGCGCTGCCCATGTGGCGCTTGGCGCTGCGGACGGTGTCGGGGTTCGTGATCATCTGACGCTTCGCGGCGTTGCCGATGATTTCCTCCCCGTCGGCCTTGAAGGCCACGACGGACGGGGTGGTGTTCGTCCCCTCGGGGTTCGGGATGACCTTGACCTTCCCGTCGGCCTGCAGATAACTGATGACGCTGTTGGTCGTACCTAAGTCGATGCCAACGATGATTTCCTTCGCCATAATTCTTTGTTTCTCCTTTAAGCCTTATTGACTTCTTTATTATCGCTAAGCGGCTTGTCGCCGCTCGGTTCCTTTTTTTCGTCCGCTTTCCTCTTGGTGACGATTACCATGGCCGGACGGACCATGCGATCCTTGAGGCGATAGCCCTTGGCGACGACCTTGGCGACGAGCCCTTCGGCCTCCGCCTCCACCGTATCCACCGCGTGCATGTCGGAAGGATCGAACTTATCGCCTTCTTTCGGAAGAATCTGACTCACGCCCTCCTCCGCCAAGACCGATGTGATCTGGTTATAGATGAACGTGAACCCGACCTGATAGTTCTTCGCCTCGGGGCTGCTAGGCGTCGCCTGAAGGGCGATGTAGAAGCTGTCAAGGGCGGGGAAGAGGTTCGCAAGGAACCCCTCAGCCCGATACTTAATGGCGTCGCGATGGTCTTTCTCGAGCCCCTTGCGGAGGTTGTCGAGATCGGCGTAGGCCATGTAGTAGGAATTCTTCCATTTGGCCGCTTCGGCGTTGGCCTCGGCGAGCTGTTCGCGAAGTTTGTCCTCCCTGGAGGAGGCTTTTTGCTCCTTCTTCGGGGCCTCTCCGCTTTCGTTTTTCATTTCTTTTTCGCTTTGGCCGGGGTTTTCGTCGGCTTTTTCCTTTTCGGATCCGGGCACGGCGCCGGCGGCATTATTTTGGTTTGGCATAAGACGAGTTGGCCTCCTTTCTTTTGATTCGAGAAGTATTTGTCGATCGCGGCCGTGGCGTATTCGAGCGTCGCGACCACGGATTCGTAGTCCATTCGGGATGGGCCTAATAGAGTCAGCAAGGCGTCGCTCGCCCCCGGAACGTTCAGCCGGGCGCTCACAAGGGAGACGTCTTCCATCCCGTCCTCGAAGCTGCCGATGTGCACTTTGACGCCCGTCGGGGTCGCCTTCGAATCCTTGACGGCTTTTCGCAATTCGGCCGGATTGTCAAGCAGCGAGAGGACTTTCTTGAGTTTCTCGGCGCTCTTGGCGAAATCGGGCTGATTGAAGAGGGCGTCTTTCCCATAGAGGGCCATCCGTTCGCCCGTGAATTTCACAAACGCTTCCAAGAGGGCCTGATAGAGCACTTTCTCGCCCACCATATAATCGGTGATGGCGGGCTTCATCGCCTCCATTTTCGCGACGAGCTGACTTATCGGCGTGCCGACCAAGCGATCGTTGAGGAAGGAGACGTTCTTTTCGACTTCGGCCATCGCGACGTTGTCGGGGATGACGAAGGTTTTGTTCTCGACGTAGCCTTTGTCGGTGACGAAGACGGCGGTCGCCGTGTTGGCGCCGAGGGGGATTATCTGCACCTTTTGCAGCCGTTCCTCGTCGACGGCCGCCCCGAGGACGACGGAGGCGAGGTTCGTCATGTGCGAAAGTATCTCGCAACTCTCCTTCATGACTTCCTCGACGGATTTGGCGCGCTCGCTCAAGACGGCCTGCAAAGCGTTCTTGACGCCCTGATCGACCGAGCCTTCGCGAAGATGCTCGACGTAATACTGATAGCCCTTTTCGGAGGGAACGCGGCCGCTTGAGGTGTGGGTCTTTTCGATATAGCCAAGTTTCTCAAGCGCGTTCATCTCGTTGCGGATCGTGGCGGAACTGTAGGCAAGCCCGTAGGCTTCCATCAGCGTTTTGCTGCCGACGGGCTCGGCCGTCTTGATGAAATACTCGACGATGTATTTGAGAATCTCGTCTTGACGAGTCATGGCACCCCCTCCTTTTAGCAACCCACACCCAGAGGTGCTAGTTTCATTATAGATAACGTTTTAGCACTGTCAACCTCAAAGTGCTAAAAAGCGGGAAGAGGCCCTATAGGGTCTCTTGCCGGAAAGCCTCAGATAAGATCGAGCAGGATTTGGTCAAGGATGAGAAGCCCTCGATCGCTGCAACGAACGCTCATTCCGTCGACAAGAAGGAGCCCTTCTTTGACGAGGGGGGCGACCTTTTCCTTGTACTTGGGAAGAAAAGGAAAACCGAAACGCCTCTCGAAGCGGGCCAGCTCGAACCCCTTCTCGAGGCGGAGGTTCGTGAGAAGGAAATAGGTGAGGTCGCTTTCGGGGGTGATTTTTTCGTCCTTCATCCGCGGATGGCCCCCTAAATAGAGCCCGAGGCTCCGCGTGTTGTCGTAGCGGACCCCGTCCACGTAACCGCTCGCTCCCATGCCGAAACCATAATATTCCTCGTCTCGCCAATAAATCACGTTATGCCGGCTTTCAAAACCGCGACGGGCGAAATTGCTCACTTCGTAGCGGTCGTAGCCGGCGCCGCGAAAGGCCGCGAGGATCCGCTCGTACTGATCGGCGGCGAGGTCGTTGTCCGCTTCGACGAGGCCCCGATTGAAAAAAGGCGTGCCCTTATGGATCGAGAGGCAATAGGCCGACAAGTGGGGCACGTCGAGCGAAAGGAGGGCGGCGATGTCCTCGTCAAGTTCCTTTGCGCTCTCCCTCGGCAAAGCGTAAATGAGGTCGCAGTTGATGTTCGAAAAACCGCTCTTCCTAGCGAGGCCAACCGCTTCCACCGCGTCCGCGAACGTGTGTTTCCGCCCCATGAGGGACAGGTATTTCCCATGCGCGCTCTCCACCCCGATGGAAAGGCGGTTGACATGGTGGCGTCTCATGGCTTCGAGTTTGCTCCGGCTCAGGCTCTCGGGGTTGGCCTCGACGGTGAATTCGGAAGCGGGCGCAAGATGCGGCTCAACCATCCGGAGGACTTCCTCGAAGAGGGGATCGGGCAGACTCGTCGGGGTGCCCCCGCCGATGTAGGCCGTGTCGACCTCCCCGACGTTTCCGGCCTCGAATTCCTCCCGGAGGGCTTTCACGTAAGAAAAAGCCCACTTCGCGTTGAAGAGGACTTTCGGGAAATCGCAGTACCCGCAAAGGCGTTCGCAAAAAGGGATGTGGACGTATACGGCGCGGGGAGGCACGCTACTCGTCTTCCTTTTTTGCGGCTTTTTCGGCGGCGGAGGCCTCCTCTTCCGGATGGGTCTCGGCGTATTTCGCCATCTGCTTGACGGCTTCCTCGTCCTCGACCGGGCGGACGGCCCGCTCGACGGCGTCGTCCTTCCTGTCGGCGGAAACGGCTTTGGCTTCCTTGTGGGGTTCTTTCGCCGATTCCTCCATCTGACGGGCGGTCTCCTCGTCCTCGACCGGGCGGACCATGCGGTTCACCTCTTCCTCGGCGATCTCTTTGTCGCTCTTGGGCTTCTCGTCGCTTTTGAACGCCGGAGCGTAGCGTTTGACCATGATGACGGCGAAAACGATGAGTCCGAAGACGGCGAGCAGCATGACGATGATGAACCATGGCTGCTCATAAAAAGCGCTTAAGATGACGTCTTTCATAATATTACTTGCTCCCTCCCTGCCTCACAGGGGTGTAAACGAATTTGTTTTTGCACTGCTTCTTCTCGTAATAGCCTTCTTTGGCCAACTTGTCCATGGACGTGCGGGCGGTCTCGTAGGCGCACCGGGTGGCGCGCTTGAACTGCTGGATGGTGTAATAATGCCCCATTGTGCAGTGAGATGAAAGAAAAGCCGCCTGATTTTTGTTGAGATTGGGATTGCTCTCGAGGAGATACTGGACGTATTCCTTGATTTCCTTGTCGGAGAGGGGGACCTCCGGAGTCGAAAGCGCCCTTTCGGCGACTTCCGTTTCCTCAGAAGCCGACTCGACGAGAGGCGCGGCCCTTTCGACGCTCAAGGGCGTCAAGGGCGCTTCAGGCACCGGCCGCGGCTCTTCCGCGTCCGGCTTGGGCGTCTTCTCAGGCGGCGTCTTGGCGACAAAGGGCTGAGGAACCGGCCGCGGCTCCGGCTCCGGAACGGGTTCGGGGGCGCAGGGCTCCTTAAGGGCCTCTTCGGGCTCCGGCTCCGGGCCTTCCTCAAGCAACGACATTTGGGCGGGCTCGCGCGGCTCCTTGACGATTTTCTCTTCGCTTGGGCTAAGGGGCCGCATGTCGTTCCGATAGGCCTCGATGCGGATCCGCTTGATCTCCTCGTCGAGGGAAAGGAGGAGCGGAGCCATGGCTTCGATCGCGTAAGTCACGATATAGGTGAGGTCGCCCGAATGCTGGGTTTCGATATAAAGGCTTTGGTAACGCGGCGACGGCTCGAGGATGGCTTCGAAAGGAAGGAGGAAGGCGAGGGGGCTTCCGCTTTCCTTCGCGACGATGGCTTTGGCCAAAAGGCAGGCCAACTCAAGGTTTTTCTCCAAAAACGGCTTGACGAGATCGAGGAAATAGAGGGCGCCGATGGCGCGAGGGGCCACCGAAACGCCGGTATCGAAGACGAAGGGGAAGAACTCGTTCATGAGCGGTTCCACCGTCTCGAAGGGGGCATAATGGAAATCGCCGCCCGTCATGAAACGGATCCGGGAAGCCGTGTGATCGAAATCCCTCGTCCGATAGAACGTCGTGAGTTCCTCCTGATTGAGGAGCGAACCATAGGCAAGCCCAAGGAAATCGGCGTCCGGGCTCATGGGTTTCTTGGCAAGGAACCTCCGGATGGTGGCGAGGTAGGCGATAACGGGGGCGTGAGCCGGGTTATCCTCGTGATAGGTCCCGTTGAGGAGCGCCTTCAGGGACAAAGGCGAAATGTCGACTTTCGCGAAGGAAGCCTCCGCGGTCAGGCACCGAAGCAAAAAGGCGCGCTCCACCTCTTCTTTTTGCTTTCCATCGTCGATTTTCCCAATCGCGCCGACGATGTGCGACAACTGGCCTTCGAAAGAGGCTATTTTGGCTTTCACGCCCGGGCTTAGGCACAGCCAAAAACGCTGGTTGGAAATCGTTCGGTGCGGCAAGGGGTGCGCGGAGCGGCCCCGGTAGTTGCGGACGTCGAGCCAATACCCGTCGACCAAAGAGGTGTGCATGGCCTGAGCCAGCTCCTTTTTCGTGAGATAGCGTTCGTCCGTGTATTGGATAGCCCATTCCTTATCGTTCATTGCCCCAATTATAAATTCCCGGCGGACGCCTATCAAGACAGCACTGCTAAAAAACTACTAATTCGGCTCGAGGGAGAAGAGGAAACCTCCAAACGGACGCTCCTATTGGCCTCGTTTTGCGGAACTCACAACGCGCGCGTGATCAATAGGAGACGCCGACGGTCGTCGGCTTCACGTAATCGCTTCGGTCGGCGAAGACGGCGCCCCACCCGCCGCTATAGTTATAGTATTCGCTGAAAGTGCCGTAATGGTCGGACGTGTAAAAGATGACCGGATCGGCGCCGTACTGAACGAGCCCATAGGGCATACCCACAAGGCGAAGCGCCCCGCGGCTGCCGTAATAAGAGCTCCACGAAGAGGCGATGTCGATCTCGTAATAGGTCGGCTTCGACCCATCGGGATTGTATTCCGGGACCTGAGTCATGTAACCGTCGTCGCGATGGTAGGTGAACCAAAGGCGCGTGCTTTCCCCGTATATCTCATAGCCCTTGTCTTTCGTGTCTTGGCAACTGGAACTATGGTCGCCGTCCGCGTTCACGTAGTTCGCCGGCAACTCGCCGAATCCGATCCAGTAGGCCGCGACGTCCTCGCGGTCAGTGTAGTAGGTTCCTTCCGTGAGGATTTTCGTAAGCGTGCTCACGTAGGAACCCCCGCTTAGGGCGACGCTGTAGACGCCGAGGGAAGAGGAACCGCTTTCGGCCGTCTTCGGCTCGACCCGATAGGCTTTTTTCCCTTCGATGGCTTTGGGGTCGTGGCGGTAAAGGGCGAGTGTCCGCGGCGCCGCGAAGCACCGCCAATCGTAGTTGACCGCATCGTAGCCGATATAATAGCCCGTGACGGCGTTCTTGACGGTGAACAGACCGTCTCCGAACTCTGCCACCGACCACTCATCGGCGGACGAGGAGACAATGAGATCGGACGGATAAGCGCTTTTGGAACCAAGGTATTGGCCGGTTTTGTATTTGGTGGTCCTGAAAGTGCGCGCCGCGACGGAGCCACCCAAAACGAACTCCTCGAGGGAATCGGCGCCAAGAAGGCCCGTTCCGGAGAAAGAGGCGATCTGGCTTTGGAGATAATAGGAGTCGGAGGAACCCGACCCGATGACGCGTCCGCTCGAAAGCGAGGAGGCGATCATATAGAAATCCCCATCCGTCAGCTCCGAAAGCGCGCCGACCGGCGTGAAGGCGCCGACGGCCACGGAGGAGGAAGAGGACGATTCCAAAACGACGGACGAAGAGGAGCGACCTGGAATGTCGACGAACGAGCAGGAGGCGACGACGAAAACGGCCGATATGGCCAACGCGATTCCTTTCAAGGCGCCTCTTTCTTTCATGGCAGGAAACATTCTGACGTGAGGGCAAGCCGTTGTCAAATCGGCGGTTTTTTCGCCTTTCCTTATTGAAATAAGGAAGAAAGGCAACAATACTAATGGCATCAGTTGCCTTTGGAGGCACCGTTATGGGAGAACTCACGATCCGCCACGAGAGCGAAGACGATTTTTTCGAGAGCGAATGCGTCATCCGGCTGGCTTTTTGGAACGTCTTCCGGCCCGGGTGCTGCGAGCACTATTGCCTGCATCGGCTTCGCGAGGACCCCGATTATTTGCCCGCCTTATCCTACGTCGCCGAGAAAAACGGCTACATCGAGGGGGCGCTTTACGCCTTCAAGGCCTATTTGGAGATCGGCGGGCTCGCCCACGAGGTCCTGTCTTTCGGGCCGCTCGGGATCGATCCCTCGTTCCAGCGTCAGGGTCTAGGAACCCTCTTGGTTCAAAAGCTCATCGAGGAAGCCGCGGCTCAGGGAAGCGAAGCCATCGTCGTCGTCGGCTGGCCCGACTATTATTCCCGTTTCGGTTTCAAGCCGGGAAGCGAGTTTGGCCTGACGATGGGGGAAGGCGCCGCGAACCCGGCCCTTCAGGCCCTTGAGATAAAGAAGGGGGCCCTCGCCGGATACGAGGGGGCCGCTTTGCGGGAACCGGCGGCCATGGAAGTGCCCGATCCCTACGATTTGCATATGTTCGACCGGAATTTCCCGCACCTTGATAAGAAGGACCCCTCGGAAGAATCCGATTAGGCAAGGGAAAGGGGTCATTGAGGAAAGCCGCCCCGAATCGCGGGGCGATGAACCTGAACGATGGAAAAAGGCGGGCTTTTGCAAAGGAGCCCGCCTTTTATTTGCCGTCTTTGTCCTCGTCGATCGCCAAGACGCTCATGAAGGCTTCCTGGGGAATCTCGACCGAGCCGATGGACTTCATCCGTTTTTTGCCTTCCTTTTGCTTTTCCAGCAGTTTCTTCTTCCGGCTGATGTCACCGCCGTAGCACTTGGCCAGAACGTCTTTGCGGACCGCCTTGATGTCGCAGCGGGCGATGATTTTCCCGCCGATGGCGGCCTGAACCGGCACGGTGAACTGCTGGCGCGGGATGATTTCCTTGAGGCGCGAGGTGATCGCGCAGCCGCGCTTATAGGCCTCGCCCCGGAAAACGATCGTGCTCAAGGCGTCGATGGGCTCGCCGTTAAGGAGGATATCCATCTTCACGAGGTCGCCTTTGCGGTAACTGTCGAAATCGTAATCGAAACTCGCGTAGCCCTTGGTCTGGCTCTTCAGGGTGTCGAAGAAGTTGAAGACCACCTCGCTGAGGGGCAGAAGGTACTTGACGACGACGCGGGTCTCGTCGAAATAGGCAAGGTCCACGTAGGTCCCCCGCCTCTCCTGGCACAGTTGCATGACCGGGCCGACGAATTCCTTTGGGCACATGATGGAGGAGCGGACGTAGGGCTCCTCGACCGAATCGATGGATGAGGGGTCGGGAAGCGAGGAGGGGTTGTCGATCACCCTCGTCCCGCCGCCCGTGAGGTTGACCCGGTACTTGACCGAAGGGGCCGTGAGAATGAGGTTGAGGCCGTACTCCCGCTCAAGGCGCTCCTCGACGACGTCCATGTGGAGCAACCCCAAAAAGCCGCACCGGAAGCCGAACCCGAGGGCTTGCGAGCTTTCGGGCTCGTATTCGAGCGAGGCGTCGTTCAAGGATAGTTTCGCGAGCGCGTCCTTGAGTTCGGCGTATTTGTCGTTATCGACCGGATAGAGGCCGCAATACACCATCGGGTTGATCTTGCGGTAGCCAGGCAACGGCTCCTGGCACGGATCGCCCGCCAAGGTGACGGTCTCGCCCGGGAAGACGTCGCGGATGTCCTTGATCTGGGCCGTGAGGTAGCCGACCTCGCCGCAATCGAGCTCGGAAGCCGGGATTTCCTTGGGCGTTCTGAAACCCACCTCGGTGACGACGTATTTCTTGTCGGCCGCCATGAGCAGGATCTCGTCGCCCACCTTGACGTGCCCGTTCTTGATCCTTACAAGCAGAACGACGCCGCGATAAGAATCGTAGTAACTGTCGAATATCAAGGCTTTCAAAGGCCCGTCGTTGTCCCCTTCGGGAGGGGGGACGAGCTCGACGATCTTCTCAAGGACCGCCGGAACCCCGACGCCGGTCTTGGCGCTCACGAGGCAAACGTCGCCTATGGAGAGCCCGATCCGCTTTTCGATTTCCTCCTCGGTTCGTTTCACGTCCGCGCTCGGAAGGTCGATTTTGTTGATGACCGGGACGATCATGAGGTCGTTGTCGATCGCCAGATAGACGTTGGCCAGCGTCTGGGCCTGCACGCCTTGGGTCGCGTCCACCACAAGCAAGGCGCCTTCGCAGGCGGCCAGGGAGCGCGAGACCTCGTAGGTAAAATCCACGTGCCCTGGCGTGTCGATGAGGTTGAAAATGTACTTTTCACCGTTCTTCGCCGTATAACTCACGGTCACGGCGTTCAGTTTGATCGTGATGCCGCGTTCCCGCTCCAAAGGCATCGAATCGAGCATCTGCTGCTTCAGCTCGCGCTTCTCGACGGCGCCGGTCGATTCCAAAATGCGGTCGCACAAAGTGCTCTTGCCATGGTCGATATGGGCGATCACCGAGAAGTTGCGTATTTTCTTTTGGTCAAAAGACATAAATCACTGGGTAGGATTATATCCTATTTCGCCTTCCTCTTATAGAAGTAGCGAAGGTTCTCGCTCACGTCGGCGGGGCTCGTGGCCACCGCGTAGCCGGTCCACGTCCTTTCGAAAAGACGCTTATAGTCCTCGCGGAGGTAACGGTCGTCGATGAGGAGGGCAGCCCCTTTGTCCTTCTCCCCGCGGATGAGGCGCCCCACGGCCTGCATCACCTTGTTCATGCCCGGATTCATGTAGGCGTACTCGAAGCCCTCGCCGTTGACTTTGGCGTAATACCCCTTTATGAGATCGCGCTCATGGGACAGCTGAGGCAGCCCGATGCCCACCACGGCGACGCCGTTAAGGCGGTCCCCCGCGAGGTCGATCCCTTCCCCGAAAGTGCCGCCGATGATAAGAAGGGCGACGACGCTCTTCTTCGGATGGGCGACGAAGCGCGCCAGCAAAGCTTCTTTGCCTTCGGGGGGCATATCGCGTTCCTGCTTATAGACGTCGGCGTGCGGAAAGCTTAGGAAAGAGGCCACGTTATCGAGATATTCGTAGGATGGGAAATAAAGGAAATAATTGCCTTTCCTAGCTTCGACGAAGGCGCTTAGGTAGGATGCGACCTCCTCGTAAGTGGCCGCCCGATCCCGGTAACGGGTCGAGACCATGGGGGCGAGGATGAGGTCGAAATTCGCCTTCGGGAAAGGCGAGGGCAAAAGAAGGTAGGGATCGTCGTGACGGCCCGAGAGGGCGTCCATGTAATACTCGATCGGGGACAGCGTCGCGCTGAAATACACCCGCCCTTTCAAAAGCGAGGACGAGGCGCTCAAGTATTCTGAAGGGTCGGGGCAATAGAGGTGGATCTCGGCCCGATCCCCCCTCTTCTCGAAATAGAGCCGCGAATGTTCCGGGTAGTTTTCGAGAAGATACTCGAACCGATGGCATTCGCGGGAGAAGTCCTTATAGGCCGCCCCGAGGGAAGGGTGGCTCTTTTTGATGAGTTCCTTATGGGCCCGCGAAAGGCTGGCAAGGGCCTTCACGAGCTCCTCGGGCGGCTCGTCGTAGTCACGGACGCCCCCTTCGAAAGCCTTGGCCTCGTCAAGGAAAAAAGACTCGATTTTCGTCAGGGCGCGCTTCACTCCGGGAACCTTGAAGCGGCGGAGGCTGCGCCGCGCCAAAGCGGCTTCGTAAAGCGAGAGGCGGCTCGAATACATGTCCCGGCCCCGCTCCACGAGATTATGGGCCTCGTCGACGAGAAGGAGGCTGTGCGAAGGATCGGCGGGCGGATCGAAAAAACGCTCCAGATGGACCAGGGGGTCGTAGACGTAATTGAAATCGCCGATCACGACGTCGCTATATAGGGAAAGGTCCAGTTGCGTCTCAAAGGGGCAAATCGCGTGTTTCCGCGCCAAGGAAGCGACGTAATCGGGGTCGAATCTTTTCCCCGAATCGAGAGCCTCCTCCACCACGTTTCTGATTTTGGCGTAATAGTCCTTCGCGAAGGGGCACTCATCCGGATTGCAGGCCGCCCCGGGGCGAAAGCAAAGCCGGTCTTTGGCCCGCAGAAGGGAGTCGCGTCCTTTGAAGCCCTTTTCGTAAAGCCGCCCCAAGGCCGCGGAAGCCGCCTCGGCCCCCGTCGACTTGGCGGTGAGATAGAAAACCCGGTCGAGCTTGCCCTTCGCGAAAGCCTTCACGGCCGGAAAAAGCGCGGACATCGTCTTCCCGATGCCCGTCGGGGCCTCGCAATAGAAAGTGCCGCCCTGCGTGGCGACGCTATAGACGTAACGGGCCATCTCACGCTGACCCCGCCGGAAAGAGGCGAAGGGGAAGGCGAGGTTCCCCGCCGATTCGTTCCTCTCGTCGACGTGGGCGAATTGCCGTTCGTGGAACCTAAGGTAATCGTCCATGTAGGCGCTGACCGCCTCTTCGAGTTCCGCGAGGGAATATTTCCTTTCGTGGACGGCCCTCTTGTCGTCGATCTGACTGATGTAAGTCAGGCGGACGCCCACCAAGTCGAGTTTTTTCTCATGGGCGTACATGAGGGCGTAGCACTGGGCCTGGCCCAGATGCCACCTGCCCTGCTGCTCATGGAACTTTTCAAGGGGCAGCACGGTGCTCTTGATCTCGTCGATCACCGGAAAAGGCCCGCCCGTCACGATGCCATCGGCCCGCCCTTCGAGGCGAATCGTCCCTAGCGGCCGCTCGAAAGTCTCGGCCAAAGCGTATTCGCTTAGGTATTCGCGGCCCTGCTTCTTTTGGAACGAGGCGTGGATTTTCGTCCCCGCCAGCATGGTTTCCTGGTTGTAGACGCGGTTATCGATGTCGCCCGAACGCAAAAGATAGTCCACCAGTTCGTGGACCGACAGCCGCAGATAGCGTTTGCTCTTCGTCTCAGGCACTCATCCATTATAAATAATAGGAAGAGGCGGGACACCCAAAATCGCGGAATCGGAAGAGCGGCCGGAAAAGCTTTTCTATTTGAGCGCGGCGTGGTCGCCAAGATGGGCCCCGTTCAGGAAATCGGCGCCCGTCATCTTTTTTTTGCCCTCGAGCTGAACGACCTGCAATTCGATGGCCCCATCGTAAAGCTGAAGCAGGAAGCGCCGGCGGTCCGGGATGATCTCCCCGACGGCGCGGATGGCGTCGTGGCTTGCCACCGTGGCATGGTAAACCTTGAGCTTTTTGCCCCCGAGAAGGAAATAGCCGCCCGGCTCCTCGCTCAGCCCGCGGAGGTAATCGACGGTTTTATGGGCCGACATATGGAGCGGCACTCTTTCGTCCTCGGGCTTGATTTTGTTCGCGAAAGTGACTTGCCTCTCGTCCTGGGGCCGGCCCGTAAGTTCCCCGTTGGCGTACTTGAGGAGGTCTTTGGCGATCAAATCGGCGGCCGCCTGGGCCATTTTCCCGCATAGAATCGTGTATGTGTCATTGCTCCCGATGGCGATGGTTTCCTTGTCGTACATGCTCCCGGCGTCCATCGCCGCCACCATCTCCATGAGGGTGACGCCGGTTTCTTTGTCGCCTTCCATGATGCTGCGCTGAATCGGGGCCGCACCGCGCAGCTTCGGAAGCAAAGAGCCATGGAGATTCACGCATCCGACCTTGGGAAGGTCGAGCAAGCCCTGCGGGACGATCTGGCCAAAGGCCATCGTCACGATGACGTCGACGTCGAGTTTCTTCGCGAATTCGTAGTCGAGGCGGATCCGATGGGGCTGGAAAACCGGGGTGCCATGGGAAAGGGCCACCGCTTTGGTGGGGGGGACGCCCAATTCTTTTTTCCGCCCAACTTCCTTATCCTCTTGGCAGACGACTCCGACGATGGGGAACCCCTCCTCGTAAAGACGCGAAAGCACCGTCGCGCTCATCGCGGGCGTGCCCATGAAAAGGACCTTGACGTCTTTGTTTGCCGAAAATCTTGCGCTCACTTTGATTGCCTGTCCTTCTTTTGACTGCTAAATTATAACTCTAGGAACAATTCCTCACTAACAAAATGATATACGATTCCCTGCTCGAGACCATTGGGAGAACCCCGGTGGTCCTGCTCAAGAAAGAAAACGGCAACGCCATCTACGTCAAGCTCGAAGGCGCCAACCCCGCCGGCAGCGTCAAAGACCGGGTCGCTTTCGAGATGATGGGCGAACTGAGGGAAAAGGGCCTTCTTAAGCCCGGGGCCAAGTGCGTCGAAGGCACGAGCGGAAACACCGGGATCGGATTGGCCTTCGTTTGCGCGTGCATGGGTGTTCCCCTCGTCATCGTGATGCCGGAAGGCATGTCGCGCGAGCGCATCGAGCTCATGAAGGCCTATGGGGCCGAGGTCCTGCTGACCCCGAAGGAAAAAGGCATGGCCGGGGCCGAGATGAAGGCCGCCGAGATGGGTCGGAACGGATATGTCTTCCTCAACCAATTCGAGAACCCCGCCAACCCGAAGGCCCATTACCTCACGACCGCCGAGGAAATACTCGAGGACTTCCCCAAGGGCCCCGATTTCCTCGTGGCGGGAGTCGGCACGGGCGGAACTATCGCGGGCATCGCCATGAAACTGAAGGAAAAAGGATGTCATACGAGAATCGTCGCCGTCGAGCCGGAGGAAAGCGAAGTCCTCGAAGGGAAAAAAGCGGGGCCGCACGGAATACAGGGCATCGGCGCCAACTTCGTTCCGCCTCTCTATCGGAGCGACTTGGTGAACGAAATCGTTCCGGTAGCGACCGCCGACGCGCTTAAAAAAGCCGGGGCGCTCGCTAAGCGCGGCTGGTTCCTCGGAATCAGTTCGGCGGCCGCGGTTCTGGCCTCCGAAAAAATCGGCGAAAGGACGAAAGGGAAAACCATTTTGGCCATCGCGCCGGATGGCGGCATGAAATACATGTCGACGGGAATCTATGGGAAATAAAAGGAAAAAGGAAGGCTATTACGCCTCGATTCTGCGGCGGGACCCAGCCGCGCGGGGCAAATGGAGCGTCTTTTGGCTCTATCCCTCCGTCAAAGCCATGCGCTGGCACCGCGTCTCCGCTTTCCTATGGGCCCACGGCCTGAGGTTCCTCGCCGAGATGACGATGCACCATTGCGCCCGGGCAACGGGCATCGAAATCCACCCCGCCGCCAAAATCGGCCGCAATTTCTTTTGCGATCACGGAGGCGGGGTCGTGATCGGGGAAACCTGCGAGATCGGGGACGATTGCACGATTTACCAAGCCGTGACTTTAGGCGGTCTCACCAGCGACAAAGTCAAGCGCCATCCCACTTTGGGGAACAATGTAATGATCGGCGCCGGAGCCAAAGTCCTCGGCCCGATCCATATAGGCGACAACGCCCGCATCGGCGCCAACGAGGTCGTGCGCGTGAATGTGCCCGCCAACGCGACCTTCGTTGGTGGTAAAATCAAAATTCGGGAGCAAACCAAAGGAAAATAAACCATGTCATACACATTAGCCCAAGCGCAGACGTTCGTCGATCCGGCCGCCGACCTCCTCAAAGGGTCCCAAACCCTCAAGGACATCTATGAGCAGTCCACTTCGCGCCACCTCAATGAGCGCGCCTGCTCCTTCTTCGACGAGGACGGGAAGATGGATGGATACACCTACGAGAAATACAAATCCATCACGTTCAATTTCGCGACCCATATGTCGACGGCCCTAAGCGCCATGGGCGCCGGCTCGATCGTCGGCCTCAAACTCAAGAACAGCCAAAACTGGGCTCACGTTTTCTGGTCGATCCTGATGACGGGGCACGTCCCCCTTCTCATCGACGCCAAACTCCCGCACGACAACACCGAGAACCTTCTTCAGCAAAGCAAGGCCACGGCCATAATCGCCAACGAGGAAGCCCCGTATTCGGTGCCTTTGTTCCGCATCAACGAAATCCGCAACGCCGAGGCCGACTACCAGTTCGCGGCCAGTTGGGCCAATCAGGTCATCTTCTGCTCAAGCGGCACCACCGGCGCCGTCAAAATGATGGTCACCGACGGAAAGGCGCTGTGCCACCAGATCTGCGGATCCCTCGACATGCCAAAGGAATCGCCGACCATCCTCCACCCGGGGAAGACGAACATCCTCGCGATGATCCCTTTCCACCACATCTTCGGCTTCACCGCCGTCTTCCTTTGGTACACCTACTATGGCAAGAACATCGTCTACCCCTCCTCGATGGCGAGCACCGATTTGCTTAACGCCATCCGCAAAGGGCGCGTCACCCATATCTACAGCGTCCCTTTGTTTTGGGATTCCATCGCCCAAACTGTTCTTCGAAGCGCGGCCCAAGGGGGGCAGAAAAGCGAGGCCATCCTTCAGAACATGATCGCTTACAACTGCCACCAGATCACCAAGAAGGAAGCGGGTTTCGCCTCCTGGGGGATCGTGGGCGACAAAATCCGCAAAAAGGTCTTCGGCAGCCAAGTGGAATACTGCATCAGCGGAGGGGGCTACCTCTCCAGCCGCACCCTCACCGTCATCAACGGCTTGGGCTATCCTCTCTACGACGGCTTCGGCATGACCGAGGTCGGCGTCACCTCCGTCGAGCTTTCCCCGCGCGTCGAGGACCGCCTCAAAGGCTCCATCGGCCACCCCTTCCACGGGATGGAATACAAAATCGAGCCCATCAAGGGCGGCAACCCCGGCCAGGGTGAGCTCCTCATCAAAAGCCCGACGGTCCACGTCGAGGAGATCATCGGCGGAGTGCGGGGAAAGACCAAACTCGACAACGGCTACTTCCACTCGGGGGATATCGTCGAGAAAGACTCTTCGGGCGAATATTACGTCAAGGGCCGCGTGAAGGACGTCATCATCTCCAGCAACGGCGAGAACGTCTACCCCGACGAAATCGAGTTCTACTTCCGGAACGTCCGCCACGTGGTCAACGACGTCGTCGTCGGCGTCAAAACCGGCGAGAGCCAAGAGAAAATCGTCCTCGTGCTCGAACTCGACAACCTCATCAAAGACGAGGAGCTTGAGAAACTGATGAAGGACATCGAGGCCATCAACGCCACCCTTCCTAACGAGAAGCGGGTCGGGGAGACCCTCATCTACAAAGGCACGCTCCCTCTCGCTAACAACATGAAGGTCAAACGATTCACGATCAAGGAAGCCCTGAAGAACGACCGTTCGCAATTCGTCTCGTTTAGCGGGGAGACGGCGGAGGAGAGCGACTCTCTCGCCGCTTTCGATCCGAAGGACGTCGCCCCGACCCGGGAGAAAGTGAAAGCCATCTTCTCGAAGACCCTGCTTTTGCCCTCCTTCAAAATCGATGACAAAGCCACTTGGACGGAACTTGGGGGTGACTCCATGAGTTACGTCGCCATGGTGAGCGACCTCAACGACGGCTTCGGCCTCGAAATCCCGACCGAGAAATACGGGCACCTTTATTCCGTCAACGACTTCGTCGCCGAAGTGCTGACCTTGCAGGGCAAAGGAAAGGACGGAAAATAGTTGTTTTGTCTAGTCTACAAGGCTAAAATCTAACTCGCGAAAAGAAAAGGAAACAAACATGGCAAACATCAAGTCACAAATCAAGCGCGACCGCACGAACGAACTCGCCCGCGAACGCAATAACGCCGCGAAGGCGACCGCCCGCACCGCAATAAAAAAGGTCGAGGTCCTCGTCGCCGCCGGAAAGAAGGAAGAGGCTGAGAAGGCCCGCCGCGAAGCGGTCGCCCTTCTTGACCAGCTCGCCCAAAGCGGAGCCGTCTCCGCCAATTCGGCCGCCCGCAAAAAGGCGCATCTCGCCCGGATCGTCGCCACGGTCAAATAAACTCGGAACCGTCAATCAAAAGCCTCGCGGATTCGAGGCTTTTTTCGTCATTGCGCAATCTGTTTGAAGGTGGGTTTGACCTCTTGCGGGGAGACCTCAAGGACCAGATACGTCCCCAGCGCGCTGTCCTCAGGCAAAACGAGGGACCCCGGACAAAAGACCTTGAGCCCGCCCACTTCGGTTTCCTCGCGAACGTGGGTGTGGCCATGGATGAAAATCCGGACCCCGTCTTGAAACAAAGAGGGCGCCGCCGAACCATAAAGTGGGTAATGCTCGATCTGAAGTTTCCCATACGGGGTTCCGTAAACCCTTCGGAACGGGAATTCGAACATCCCGTCGCAATTCCCCTTGACCGCCTGAAAGGGCCAAATCTCGGCTTGGGGAGCCTCGACGTCGCCCGCGTGAAGCCATAGGTCGGCGTCTTTCTCGATAAGGCGAACCCGACGCAAGGCGCCTAAATCGCCATGGGTGTCGCTCACGATGACGATTCTCATAAACTGAAGGTCGAGAGGAAAAGCGTGAAGGCCAGTTGCGGCGACGTCTTCCCCGTCATGATGGAAAACTCGCATCGATATAGTTGCTCAAGCCCTTCGTTCAGGGTTTCCCCGCCCATCCGGCGCAGGTTGCTGAGCGAGACGTTGACGCGACCCGTCGAAGCGAAAAGGGTGTGCCCGATGTCCTCGGGGGAAACGCCGCGATCGTGAAGGTAACGGACTTCGTTGAGGAAACGGAATTGGTTGGCGACGAGGCGGATGAGGCTCACTTCGTCGACGCTGCGGAGTTTGAGATCGCGATAGATCCTAAGGGCCTTTTTGTTGTCGCCGACGCAAAGGGCGTTGGCCAAATGGTAGGAATCCTCCTCGAGCGGCTCGGCGACGAGGTCTTTCACGTCCTTGAGGGCCACGCGCTTGGTCTCAAGGCAATAGGAGACGAGCTTTTGGGCCTCCGAAAGGAAACGGGCGTAATCCCCGGCGATCCGTTTGCTCAGTTCGGAAACGGCGGGACCCTCGATGACATAGCCCCGTTTCTCGAAAAAGCGCGGAATGTAGGCACGCCACTGCTCGGGGGTGAAGACGCTGACGAGCGAGAAAACGGCTTTGGCTTTCCTTAACGGCTCGAAATAAGGGCTCCGCTCATTGAGCGATTCGCTGTAGACGAGGAAAAAGAGGTCGACGCTCTCGTCGGGATGGGACAAATACTCAAGGAATCCGGAATCGGCCTTGGCGGGCTTTTTCCGCCCCCGGCCGCGGCTTTTTCCCTCGCCGCTGCCCAAAAAAGCGGCGTTATCGACGATCACGCATTTCCTCTCTTCGCCCAAAGGAAGGTAAGAGCATTCCGCAGCGACTTCGGAAAGGTCGCTCTCGCCAAGGTCGATCTTCACGCAGTTCAAGCCGTTCCGCTCCGGCATCACGCTCTTAAGGATTTTCCGCAAAGCGCCTTGGACCATCCGGGGTTGGGGGCAATAGATAACTTGGATCATCGTTTTGATTATAGGATAGTAACGCGCTTATCCCTAAGCAATTCGTGGTTATGGCCCCTTTAAGCCACCGCCGATACCATATCGTCCCCTCCTCGTCGGTCCTCCGCAGCGGCACGCCGCATTTGGCGAAACGCTCCAAAGTCTCCTCGTCGGGATGGCCATAGGGGTTGTTCTTCCCCACCGAGACGATGCCGACTTCCGGGGTGAGGGTCCTGATCCAGGCGTAGCTTGAGCTCGTTTTGCTCCCATGGTGGCCGACTTTGAGGATGTCGGTGTCGAGATCGGGATGGTCGAGGAGGATCAGACCCTCGATGCTGGTGGGGGCGTCGCCGGTGAACATCCACTTCTTGCCCATGAAATCGAGGGAAAGGACCAGGCTTTTCTCATTCTCGCTCGTGAGGTCGTAGACATTGTAGTTCGTGAAGGAGAGCCTTCCGACCCGAAGGGGGAAACTTGAGGCGGAATCGACGTATTTCCTGACTTTAAAATGCCTCCTGAGGCTAGGGGCCGCCCCGATGTGGTCGAAATCGCCGTGGCTCGCGATAAGGCAATCGACCTCATAGATCCTCCGCTTGCGCAAAAAGGGGATGTCGACTTCCTGGGCCATGTCGAAAGAGACGTTCCCGCCGGTGTCGATCATCGCCGTCGTGTACCCGTCGCGAATCACGATGCAATCGCCTTGCCCCACGTTCACGAAATCCACCTCTTGGCTGAAGGCGTTCCCTAGAGGGGCGGCGTTCACGACGAGAAGAAGCGACAGCGCCATGGCCACGATCGAGCGCATGCGGGTGAGCCCGCAGTCGGAAAGGAAAAGGGCGAGGGCGAGCAAAAGGTAATAGAGGGCGATGACGGCTTCGCTCGAGGGGCCTAAGGGCACCACCACGTCTATCTCCTCGAAGAAGGCGACCATTCGGACAAAGAGGGCGGAGAACCCGTTCAGGAAACTCACGGGCGGCAGCGTGAGGAAACCGAAGAAGGCCACGAGGGAGAACGTGAGCGAGAAAGGCAGGAGGAGGAGCGCGTAGGCGAAACTGAGAAGGTGAAGGCCGCCGGAACTGACGAGCGAAGGCAAAAGCAAGGCATAGAGAAGCGCCCTGCCCCCAAGGCGCCCCTTCCTTCCGGGGCGCCGAAGCAAAAGGCCGCGCGACAGACTCATCGCGATCGCCAGCCCATAGCCCAAAAGGAAGCCGACGTCGAGCGCAGCGTAACGGTTGGCCGCCATGATCGCGATCCCGCTTAGGGAAATCACGTATAGACGCGGCGGCTTTTTCCCTCCGCGCGAAAGATAAGCGTAGATGGCCTTCGAAAGGAAAACCCGCCAAAGGCCGATCTTCAGAACGTTGAAGGGCAGGAAAAGGGCGCCGCAGCAAAGCGTCGCGATTCGCGTTTTCCTCTCGTCCAACTTAAGCGAGACGACCTTCTCCGCAAGGCGCAGGAACGTGGCGTAAAGAAGGCCGCTCGCCGAGAGGAAATAAAGGCACCCAAGGCTGCTCGCTTCCTGGATGAAATCCTGGCTATAATCCTTTCGTGAGAAAAGGAGCGCGTCGATAAGAGCCTTGGCTTCCGGCCCGAAGGCCTTCAGATAGCTTTTTTCGTAACTTCGTAGCCGCAACGGCATCCGAAGGCGGCTCTCGATTGAGGAGGCGAACAAAGAATCGGATATCCCCAGCGTTTTGAGATACGCGCCAAAGTCGAAACGGCTTTCGTAGGCAGCCCCCTCGTATGGGTTGGCGTATCCATGTATCAAAAGGACGTCGCCCATCTCCCGTTCCGTGGCTTTCTCGTAGACGTAGTACCGGGCGCCTCGCGACCAGTAGACGAAATAATTACTCCGGACGGCGATGACGATCCCCTCGTAATCGTTCTTCCCTTCAAGGGGCGGGAAGCGGATGAGCAACGCGCCGAAGCCGATCACGCACCCAAGGATGTAAAACAGCAGGGTTTTGCCTTTTCTACGAAAGGCCCAATACCCAAAAAGGAGGCCCGCGGAAAGGACGATAAGGGTCCGAAGGCTAGCCAAGGAGAAAGAAAGCCAAGCCCCGGTCGCCAAACCGAGGAAAAGGAAAAAGAAGGCGTCGCGGCGGGCTGGATACATAAAATCAGGATGAAGTCAGGCGGATATAGTTCTTGCACTTCTCGAAGGTGGCCGTCCCGATTCCGCTCACGTTCTTGATTTCCTCGATCCGCCTATAGGGCCCGTTGGCCGTCCGATAATCGATGATGGCTTGGGAAATGGCGGACCCGAAGGCGCTCACGCTCATGAGGGTTTCCTTGTCGTCGCTATTGATGTTGACCTTGCTGATCGGGGTCGAGGCGCAAACGTCCTCATTGTCGAATATCGGGGCAATGTAGAAACTTTGCTTGTTCTCAAGGACGAAACCCGTGTCGAAAGCCCCCGCGTCGGCGTTGGTCGTGGCCCCGCCCGCCGCGGAGATCAAGTCCCCCAAAGTGCTATTAAGAGGAACGTAGTAAGTGCTGGGGCGGGCAACCTCGCCCGAAATGGTGACGTAAAGTTGGCTGACGCCGCTGGAATAGGCGACTTTTGAGGATGCATCGTCTCCTGAGATGGTGTTCGTGACCCGGTCGACGACGCTGAAGACGATAAGGCCGACCACGGTGGCGACGATGACGCCGATGATGATTTTAAACATAAGACCCCCCTCACCCATTGGATAGGGAAAAAGGAAGGAAAAGTACCCATAGCTTTTCTTGAAGAAGAAAAAAGCCAGAACGCGTCTGGCTTTAAAGGCCCGCCTTCGTTATGGGTATTTTAGGATATAAGATACCCGATCGGCTCGACCATCGAAAGATAGGCGATGCTTTCGCCCCTCGAAGAACGTTCGTATAAACCGACGATTCCGTAGCACTCGGTATTCGAGGCGTAATAAACGAACCCACTGATCATTATCCAATGAACGCGATGGGCGATTTCCGAAGTCGGCAAATCGAAAGCGACCGGCACCAGGAAGGTGAACTTGGCGGAAAAGGGCATCCAAATAGCTTTCCCGCCGCGCGGCCTCATTGCGGCCGTCCGTTAAGGTCGCTTGAAGCCCCGCTTCTAAAATATTCTCCGTCAAATCTCACAAAAAAGAGCCCCATCGACGGGGCTCGGTTTTTCGTTTTGGCGTGAGCCTTATTTTCCGGATTCGGCCTTGACGATTTCAATTTCGTAAGGATCGTCGCACTCGACCATGACCTTCTCCCCCGGAACGTGACCGATGAGGGCTTTGCCTAAGGCGCTTTCGTTGCTGATGAGCGGATAGGGCTCCGCCATCGGGTTGGCCTCGACGGTGCCGACGATCTTGACCTGCTCAAGGCCTTTCTCGCCTTTCTCGCGATAGGTGACGACGTTGCTGAGGAAAATCTTCTTGCCGCCTTTGGGCGCCTCGACGATCTCGGCGATGTCCTTGATGTGCTCGATCTCGGTGATGCGGTCCTCGATCTCGGCCTGCCGGTTGCGGGCGGCGTCGTAGTCGGCGTTCTCGCTGAGGTCGCCTTGGGCGCGGGCCTGACGGAGGGCCTCGATGACGTCCGGACGCTCCACGTCGATGAGATGGCGGTATTCTTTTTCGAGCTTGTCCATGCCCTCGCGGGTCATGATCATTTTCTGTTCTGGCATTGTTTGCTACCTCGTTTAACGGATTAGATTATAGGCGGATTTTCCCTTCACGGGAAGCGAAAGCCTATTTGATTCGCCCGATTTTGGGATCGGACTCGTAAGTCTCGAGCATTTCCTGGGCTTCGGCGAACTCCTCATCGCTCACGTCGAGGAGCTCTTCCCCATCCTTTGAGGCCATGACCACGAGGTTATCGGGATCCTCCTCCTTGTAGATGAAATAGAAATCCTTGCCCCGTTCCTCGTTATGGTAATAGAAGTAAATCCTCCAGGATTCGACGGAGCCGTCGTCCTTCGTGATCTCGATGCCGTTGTCGTTTATTTCGAGCATATCAGTCGCCCTCCTTGGGAAGATTGTTCAGATAGCTTTCGAGGATGAGGCAGGCCGCCTCCTCGTCGATATGGGACTTTTGCTCCCGCCAATCGGTGATCCCCATCTCATCGAGAAGGGAGGAAGCCTCCACCGTCGTGAGCCGTTCGTCCACGAGATGAACGCGAAGCGAGGGGTCCTCCTCGAGAAGCTCGTCCCTAAAACGCTCGCTCCGGGCGGCGCTGTCGCCCTTCGACCCATCCATATTATAGGGGAGGCCTAGGGCCACTTCGGCGATTTTCTCCTTATGGAGGAAGTCGACGGCGTGGGCGATGGCGCGCCGATAGGCTTTCCGCGGGAAGCGGTATTCCTCGCGCGGATGGACGATCCCGAGGCCGTCGCTCACCGCGATGCCAAGGCTCGCCTCGCCGAGGTCGAAACCCGCCACCCGCTTCACTTAAGCGACTCCTTGAGGGCGCCGATGGCCGCCTCGAGCCCTTCCTTGGCCACGAGTTGCCCGCTCGCCATCTCCGATCGTCCGCCGCCGCCGCCCCCGAGTCTTTTGGCGAGGGTCCTGACGATGTCGCCGGCCTTGGCTTTCCTTAGCCCTTCCCCGCCGACCATGGCGATGAGCGGGCGGCGGCCCGTTTGCCCGCCGAGAAGGACGAGGACGTAATCCGTCCGTCCCGCCTTCAGGGTGTCGGCCAGCCGCAGCAAATCGTCTCTGGAGGCCCCTTCCTTGAGGCAATAGAGGAAATCGAACGCGCCGATGCGCTCGGCGCTTTGCGCGAGTTTTCTGGCGTCGAGGGCGGCGAGGCGGCCCTTGAGGGACTCAATGTCTTTCTTGGCTTGGGCGAGTTCCTCCCCTTCCGCCTCGAGGCGGGGGAGGAAATCGACGTCGGTCGAGACGAGGCGGCCTTCCCCTTCCTCGAGAAGGGCCTGTCGGTTGCGGGCGTATCGGTAGGCCCCCAGCGAGGTGAGCGCCTCGATCCGACGGACCCCGGAAGCGATGGCCTCCTCGGAGGTTATGAGGAAAATCCCGATGTCGCCGCTGTTCCTTACGTGGGTGCCGCCGCAGAACTCCTTCGAATAGCCGTCGAAGCTCACGACGCGGACGGTCGCTCCGTACTTCTCGGCGAACTCCATCTCGGCGCCGAGTTTCCGGGCCTCCTCGATCGGAAGGACCTCGGTCCGTTCCGGAATCGCCTCGGCGATCTTCTCGTTCACCTCTTTCTCAAGGGCGGAAAGCTCTTCTTTCGTGAGTTTGCGGTTGAAGCGGAAATCGAAACGAAGCCGATCCGGATCGACGTAGGAGCCCATCTGATCGACGTGCTCGCCCAAAACGCGGCCAAGAGCCGCGTGGAGAAGATGCGTCGCCGAATGGTTGCGCTCGGTGAGGCGACGGGCCCTTCGATCGATCGAAAGGGTGAGTTTGTCGCCGACTTTGAGGGTTCCGTACCTTACCTGAATGGCGTGAAGGTGCTGGCCCGAAGGGGCTTTGCCGACCATCGTGACCTCGGCTTCGAAATCCTTGTTCCCGATTTTGCCGCGATCGGATGCCTGGCCGCCCATCTCGGCGTAGAAGGGGGTTCGGTCGAAAGCCGCCTCGCCTTCCTCGGAAATCTCGTTGACGGCGGCCCCGTCGACGAAGAGGCCCGTCACGACGGCTTCGCATTCGTCTTCGCCGTAAAGGAACTCGCTCGGGGCCTTGAAGGCCAAAAGGTCCTTCGATTGCTTATGGAAGGATTCGATCTCCCCTCGGGCCTTCCGGGCCCGCTCCCGCTGGGCGCCCATTTCTTCCTCGAACCCCGCCTCGTCGACGGAAACGCCTGATTCGGCCGCGATTTCCTTCGTAAGGTCAAGCGGAAAGCCGTAGGTGTCGTAAAGCCGGAAGGCCTCCGCTCCCGAAAGGGCCTTCTTCCCGACGAGCATCCCCCGGAGCATCTCCTCGCCCGAAGTGAGGGTCCTTAAGAATTTCTCCTCCTCGCCCTTCACCATCCGGGAGACGGTTTCGACGTGGCCTTCCAGTTCCGGATAGAAACCCTTGTAATTGTCGGCCACCACCTTCACGAGCTCGTGCATGAACGGTTCCCTGATGCCGAGTTTCTGGCCGTAGCGCATCGCCCGGCGGATGATGCGCCGCAAAACGTAGCCGCGGCCCTCGTTGGAGAAGCTCGCCCCGTCGCTCAGGGCGAAGGTGAGGCAACGGGCGTGGTCGGCGATGACGCGGAAACTCATTAGATTGGGCTCTTCGTATTTCTTGCCGCTGATCGCCTCCGTGGCCTTGATGATCGGCATGAAGAGGTCGGTCTCGAAATTCGTCGGGGCGCCTTGGAGGATGCAGGCGATCCTCTCTAGGCCCGATCCGGTGTCGATGTTTTTGGAAGGAAGCTCCTTGTACTGGCTCCTCGGCACGCCGTTAACGGCGTTGAACTGGCTGAAGACGATGCCCCAAAGCTCGATGTAGCGGTCGTTCTCGACCTCATCCTGAAGAAGCTTGACCCCGAGGCGCTGGGGGTCCCACTTCTCCCCGCGGTCGTAGAAAACCTCGGTGTTGGGTCCGCAGGGCCCTTCGCCGATCTGCCAAAAGTTGCTTTCAAGCGGCACCAAGTGATCCGCTTTCACGCCGTTTTCCAGCCAATACCGACGGCTCTCCAGGTCGCTTGGGTTATAGGTCATGTACAGGTTCTCGAGCGGCATCCCAAAACCTTCATTGGGATCGGTCAGGATCCGGGCGGCCCAAGCGATGGCTTCCTTTCGGAAGTAATCCCCGATCGAGAAATTGCCCAGCATCTCGAAAAAAGTGTGATGGCGGGCCGTGTGGCCGACGTTCTCGATGTCGTTCGTGCGGATGGACTTCTGAACGTTCACGATCCGCCGGCACGGCGGCACTTCACTGCCGTCGAAATACTTCTTGAGCCCGCTCACCCCGGCGTTCACCCACAAAAGGGACTTGTCCCCGCGGGGGATAAGCGAGACGCCCGGAAGCCACTTATGGCCCCGCGCCTCGAAGAATTCGATCCACGTCTTTCTGATTTCCGCTCCGGTCAATGGCTTCATGAGAAACCCTCCTGAAAACAAATAAAACACCCCGTCGAAGGAACGCGGATTCGCGCGGTACCATCCTTCTTCACCAAAGGTGCTCTCGATTTCCCCCTTAACGCGAGGGGACGGCGGCATTGCCCGCGGCTAGACCAGAGAAGCGGCGCATCCTTCGGGCTTTTCCATCATGAGGCCCTCTCTTGAAGAAGGATTTACTTCTTAGCGCCCATATTCTAGCACCCTCATCGCGCCAAACAAAAGACAATGCGACGCAAGGAAAGCGAAATCGTCCTTATAAAGCGGGATCGCAAAGGAAGGATCCCAGCCCCCCTTCCGGCGAAAACGACCCGGCGTTCGGGGAATGGGGTTTTGGCGCCGCCCTTTTCGATAAGGGGAGAGTGCACGGCGAGAAACGAGCGCGCAACCGTTTTTAGCGACGCCGCTAGCGCCGGCTGAGGAAATGCGGAAAAGCGTTTATCCCCATTTTCCGCCTCGCAAATGCTATATTGGTAATAAACAAGGAGGAAATTCTTTTATGCCATCTTTTGCCGATCCATTCGTCGCCAACGTGGCGCGGAAAATGAACGAAGCCGAGCTGATGCAGGCCCTTCGGCTCGACATCGCCGGGGAACTTGAGGCCATCTACCTTTACGATGCCCACTTCCAGGCAACGGACGATCCGCGCGCCAAAGCGGTCCTCGCGGACATCAGGGACGAGGAAAAAATCCATATGGGAGAGCTCATAACCCTCATGCGGTCCATCGACCCCAAGGAGGCGGAGCAGTTCCTGAAAGGCAAGAAAGAAGTCGAGGAACTTTTGAAGACCATTAAATAAAGAACGAGGATTGAAAAAAGCCATGCCAATCCGCTTGGACATGGCTTTTTTATTATGCCCAGCCTATCTGTTGTAGCAGGCCAGAAGGACTTCGCGCTCCTCTTTCGTCGCCCCGGCGTGATGGCCGATATGGACGCATGAGACGGGGTGATCCTTGCTATTGACGAGAAGGTCCTTTCCCGTGGCCACGGCGAGGAAGTCCCCTAAGAACTTGAGGGCGAACCCCGGAGCTTCCCCTTCGCCGAAGTAGCCCTTCTCGAGCACTTCTTGGCGCCTCAGCAAAACGAAGTTCTCGCCGAAGCGTTTCTCGAAAAGGGCGGGAAAATCTTTCTTTTTGTCCTCTTTGACGAACATATTGCAGGTCCTTCCTTCGAAGGTCAGCGGCCGACTTAGGCAGGCGGTGAGCTCCGGGAAGGCGGCCATATCGCGGTATTGCACGTCGATAAGGCCATGATCGGCGAAGGTGAAAACCTCGACGTCGGGGTGTTTTCTGACGAATTTTTTGACGAAGCGGACGATTTCCGCGATTTGGTGGCGGACATGCCAGTTGCGGACCCCGTACTCATGGAGGCTCTTGTCCGGCTGGTTCCAATAGCCATAGAGAAACTGGCCGCCCTCCGCGAAGAACCGATCCGACATCCTCCGCATTTCGCCGAACGTTTTCGGGCCTTGGGCGTCCTCCACCGGATAGCGAAACATATTGAGGCTCTTGACGCCCCGTCCGTCAAGGATGCTCGCGATGCTTTCGTAGGGATGGAGGCTCTTCATGACGTTAGGGCCTTCGACTTTCTCGTCGGTCCCGCTCCGCTCGTTCGTGAAAACGTCGATCGGAAAGCCGTATTCGTCGAAATAGAGGCTCCACCCGAACCACCCGTCCTCGATCGGGAACTTGCCGCTCAGGAAGGCCGTCGTGCAGGCGACCGTGGTCGCGGGGTTCACCGAATGGATCGTGGCGAGCTTATGACTCACCATGAATTTGGTGAGACGGGGGTATATCCCGAGATTGTATTCGCTTAAGCCGTCGAAAAGGAAAACCGCGATCTTCTTGTGGCCCTCCATGGCCTTCGTGACCGCGGGGATGCCCGGGTGAAAAGGTTTCGCGCCGAAATGCTCGAGAACGCTCGAAGAGAAGTTCACGAGCGTGGTTTTCTTATCGTAGACGGAAGGATCCAATTGGTTTTTCATAGCCGTGTATTATATTCCGCCCTCCGCGAAGAAGCCACCAAAAACGCCACTTTCCTTTGGTGAGGCGATGAACATCAGATTCCATCGAATGTTTGTTTTCCTAAAAACCACCAAAAAGGCCTCACTGGAGAAAGGAAACGACCAGTTTTCGTAACCCGGAAGTGGTCACGAATTTGGGGGAAAAGCAAACCGCGGTCGGGGCGTACCCGAGCGGGGCCTTCCGGCACGCGGCCAACTCGCTTTGCCTAGCGAGGTCGCTCTTCGTGTAAACGAGAAGATAAGGAACGCGGTTCCCCTTCAGAAAGGAGATGAGCAAAAGGTCGTCTTGGCTCGGGCCCCTTCGGCTGTCGATGAGGACCACCGCCCCCTTAAGGAGGGGATTGCCGCCGAAATAGCCTTCCATCATGTCGCGGAAGGAGACGTCCTCGCGGGTGCCGTATTCGGTGTAGCCGTACCCGGGGCTGTCGACGAGATAGAAAGACGAGTCGACGAGAAAATAATTAAGCAACCGGGTTTTGCCGGCCTTTTTGCTGGAATAGGCGATTTTTTGGCCCGTCAGGGCATTCAGAAAAGTGCTTTTGCCGACATTGCTCTTGCCCAAGACGACGATCTCGGGGAGTTGGTCCTTGGGCCGATATTCCTTGCTCGGGCAGCTGATAACGTAAGAAACGCTTTTGAAATCGAACATAGGGCTATTATACCTTTTGCGGGGCCTGTGGCAATCGGGCCCGGTTGGTTTTCCCCGCGTGGGGCCCGCCCAGCCAACGAAAAAGGGCGGGAAGCCTAAACCTCCCACCCTGATAAATCGTCCTATTTCGGCTGATAGTCCTTGAAAATCGCGTGCTTCACCGCGTCGTCGACGTTCCTAATGAAGATGATCTTGAGATCTTTCCTCACCTCGGCGGGCAGCTCGCCCACGTCCTTGCGGTTGGCTTCCGGAACCAAGATGGTCTTGATGCCGCTGCGAAGGGCCGCGAGGCTCTTCTCGCGCAAACCGCCGATAGGAAGCGCGTTGCCGCGCAAGGTTACCTCGCCCGTCATCGCGACGTTGTTGTCGCAATAGCGGCGCGTGAGGCAGGAGATGATGGCGCACGTGATGGCGACCCCGGCCGAGGGGCCGTCTTTCGGCACGGCGCCTTCGGGGACGTGGATATGGATGTCGTTCTTCTGGAAAAGCTCGTCGGGGATCCCGTATTTGCTGGCGTTGGCCCGCACGTAGTCGACCGCGATCTGGGCGCTTTCCTTCATGACGTCGCCGAGTTTGCCCGTGAGGACGAGCCCGCCCTTCCCTGGGAAGAAAGTCACTTCCAGCGGGAGGATGTCGCCGCCGAATTCGGTATAGGCCAAACCGGTGATGACGCCGACCTGCGGGGCTTTTTCCTTCTTCGTGTCCTCGAAAATCTCGACCCCGAGGAGCTCGCGCACCTTTTTGGCGTCGATTTTGATCGGGCGGACGGTCTTGGGGTGACGGATCAGCTCCACCACGGCCTTCCGGCAGATGCTGGCGATAAGGCGCTCAAGCTCGCGCACGCCGGCCTCCCGGGTGTAGAACTCGATGATCTCCTTGATGCCGCTCTCCTCAAAGAGGATGTCCTCGGCCTTAAGGCCGTTGGCCTCTTCCTGCTTATGGACGAGGAAGCCTTGGGCGATCTTGATCTTCTCGAGCTCGGTGTAGCTGGGCACCTCGATGAGCTCAAGGCGGTCCCGCAGCGGGGCGGGCACGTTCTCCAGGTAGTTGGCGGTCGCGATGAAAAGGACGTTCGACAGATCGTAGGGCTCCTCGAGGTAATTGTCGTTGAAGGCGAAATTCTGCTCCGGATCGAGGACCTCGAGAAGGGCGCTCGAGGGATCGCCTTTGTAGTTGGCGCCCCCGACTTTGTCGATCTCGTCGAGCAAAAAGACCGGGTTCACCGTGCCGACGCGGGTCATGCCTTGGATGATGCGCCCCGGCATGCTGCCGACATAGGTCCGGCGATGGCCGCGGATCTCCGCCTCGTCGCCGATGCCGCCCAAAGAGGCTTTGTAGAACTTCCGCCCAAGGGCGCTCGCGATGGATTTGCCGAGGCTCGTCTTACCGCATCCCGGAGGGCCATAGAAGCACAGAATCGGGGCTTTGAGGTTGCCCGTCGACTGTTTGACGGCCAGATATTCGATGATTCTTTTCTTTACTTTCTCCAAGCCATAATGGTTCTTGTCGAGGATTTTTTGGACATTGTCCAAATCGTCGTTGTCATCCGACTTCTGATACCAAGGGACGTTCATGAGGACGTCGATGTAATTCATGATGAGCGAGGCCTCGAGCGAGGCTTCCGGCATCATCTCGTAGCGATGGAGCTCGCTCCTGACCTTGGCCTTCACGCTCTCGGGGTAAGGGTTCTTCTCGAGTTTCTCCTTGATGCTGTCCTCGCTCTCGCCGCCGTCCTGCCCTTCGCCGAGCTCGTCCTTGATGGCCTTCATCTTCTCGCGAAGGAAGTACTCCTTCTGCGACTTCTCGGCCCGCTCACGGACGGTGTCGTTGAGCTTCTCGTCGATGTCGGCGATTTCCTTCTGCTCGGCGATCGCGCCCAGAATCTCGGTGAGGCGGGCGTTGACCTTCGGCTCGGCGAGGAGTTTTTGCTTCTCTTCGAGCGACAAGGGGAGATAAGCCGCCAAGGTATCGCCCAAATCCAAGGCGGAGACGCCTTTGCCGAGCGTGTTGATGGCGCTTTTGGGGATGTCGCGCCCGACCGCGGGGGATTTCTCGAGGCTCTCCACCACTTTGCGGACGAGGGCGACCTCTTCGGTCCGGTCGCCGAGAACGTCCTCGATGATGGTCCCATCGGCCAGGAACGAGCCGCCTTCCATGCGGATGCGGTTCAGGCGAACGCGCTTCGAGCCGATGACGCGGATGCGATAGAGCTTATCCTGAGCCACGTAGTTGACGATGCGGCAAAGGGTGCCGAAAAGGCAGATGTCCTTCTCGCCGATGTCATCGACCCGCGGCTTGAGCTGCGAGCCCACGAACAAAAGGGAGTTCGTGACTTTGCGGGCCTGATCGACCGCGGCGAGGCTATAGGCCCGCCCGCATTCGATCGACTCCGTCACATTAGGGAAAACTACGAGCCCGCGCGTGACGAGCAGGGGCAGGCTCAGCGAATTTTCTTTTTTGGCGACTTCTTCCATTGCTTTTTCCTCCTAACGAGCGAAAAGGCGATTGCCTTCATTATAGAAGACCCTTTAGCACTGTCAAGCAATGAGTGCTAAAAAGGGCAAAAGCCAAGGCGGATCAGACCTTGGCTTGTCAAAGAACGGACGGATTACTTGCTGACGGAGACGATGAAATCGTGGACCTTCTTGTCCTGAAGGTTGTTGCGGAAGCCGTCCATGTTCTTGGCGAGGTAGCCCTTGACGTCCTCTTCCTTGAGTTTGTACTCGGCGGCCATGCGCTTGATCTCGGCGTCGACGTCCGCGTCGGTGACGACGATCTTCTCGGCGAGGGCGATCTCGCTTAAGACCGCGAATTCCTTGATCTCGTTCTCGGCCTGAACGGCGAACTTCCCCTTGAGGTCATCCTCTTTCTCGCCCGTGATCTGAAGATACTGCTCAAGGGTGAGGCTTTGTTGCTCGAGGCGTTTCTTGAGGTTGTCCTCGAGCGAGGCGGCCCCGGCCTTGATGACCTCGGGGTCGATCGTGACTTTGGCGTTCTTGACGATCTTCGCCACGATGGCGGAGTAGTATTTCTGCTCGCTTTCGCGGACTTTCTGGGCGAGGAGGGTCTTTTTCTCGTATTCCTTGAGCTGGTCGACGTTAGCGACGTCGGCGATCTTGAGGGCCTTGACGCTTTCCTCGTTTAGTTCGGGGACCCGCTTCTCCTTGATCTCGTGGACCGCGACTTTGAAGGTGGCCTCTTTCCCCGCGAGCTGCTTCACGTAATTCTCGGGGAATTTCACTTTGATATCCTTGCTCTCGCCCGCTTTGAGGCCCACGATGGCTTCCTCGAAGCCCGGGACGAAGCTGTGGCTGCCGAGCTCGAGCGCGTAATTATCGGCTTTGCCGCCCTCGAAGGGGGCCAAGGCGCCCTTCTCGTCGGGCAGGAAACCTTCGAAATCGAGCGTGACGGTGTCCCCGTCCTTGGCGGGACGGTCCACGAGGGCGAGGGTGCCGTTGCCGGCGAGAAGCTTCGCGATGGCCTCGTCGACTTCCTTGTCCGTGAGGGCGGGCGCTTCCTTCTTCTCGCTTAGCCCCTTGTACTCGCCGAGGGTGACGCTCGGGACGAGGATAAGCTCAAAGACGATCTGAAGCTCGTCGGCGTCGATCTTGCTCACGCTGACGTTGGGGCGGAAGTACGGCTGAAGCTTCTCTTCCTTGAGAACCTCGGCGAAAACGGTCTGAAGCAAACCTTGGATGGCGTCGTCCCAAATATCGCTTTGGCTGACGTGCTCCCGAAGGAGCTGCTCCGGGGCTTTGCCGGGACGGAATCCCGGGACGGAAACTTTGGCGGAGAGTTTTCTGAAGCTCTTCTCCTGCCCGGCCTTCCAAGCCTCTTTGTCGACGTCAACGGTGACTTTGACGCGGCTTTCGCTTACTTTCTCAACGGAATGTTTCATAAATGCATGGACTCCTATCCTGTGAAGTTACGGCTACCAATATACTCTATCTATAGATAGTTGCCTAGCAAAAGGGCCTATTTTCGGCCCCAACGGCTAAATCGAAAGGGGCGGGGCCGCCTTCAGGGTCCGCTCAATCTGGCTTTGAAGGGCCTCCACGGCCTCTTTCTTCAGCGAAAAGCGCTCCAGATAGCCTTCGATGCCGAGGGTGCTATGAAGGTAGGTTTGGGCGAGCCCAAGAAGGGCGGTCAGAAGCAAGGGATCCTCCGCGTCATGGATCACTTCCTCGGGGTAAACGTCGAGGATGTAGTCGTTGAGGATCGAAAGGGCGGCGTTATAAACGCTCGGGTCGCGGGCTAGATTCGACATGTTCCGGGCGAAGGAATCGAACGGCTCCCCGGAATAAGGGGGCTTCAAATCTTTCGGAATAAGCCGATAGACGTTCCCGTTTTTGTTGAAAACGACCTCCTGATCGTATTTATGGGCCACGAAAAGAAGCAGGGCGTAGGTCTTGACGGAAGGGTGCCGCTCGCTGACGAGGATGTCCTTCAGGATGTCGTAATAGACGGGCGTCGCGGGGCCTTGGATGTAGTTGAGGAGCGAAAGGACCTCGTAATCGTCCTTGCTTTCCTTCAGGAGGCGACGGATTTCCTCGGGGCTTCGGCTCACGGAAAGTTGAGCGTTCCTCTCGTTGGTTCGGATGAGGCCCGGCAAAGCGCGAAGGTATTCCTCCACTTCCTGGGAGACATAAGGCTGGTTTTGGTAATGCTCAAGGTCGGCGTAAGCCCCGTCGAAGTCCTTGAGGATGAAACGCATCTCGAAATCGCTTTTCATCGCGAGGGCGAAGTTGGCCTTCTCCATCGCCGGGCGGTTCGCTAAAAGGGTGTCGAGGGCCTCTTTCGGCTTCGAAAGGGCCAAAAACGCGCTGCAGCGATAAAACAAATGGGAGGGGTCGGGATCTTTTTCGGTGAGGTCAAGCGCCAGTTGGTATTGCCCCTTGTCAAGAAGGGTTTTCAAGGAATCCATAATGTTATCATAGCATGTTGCCAAGCCCGGACGGAACAACCCGATCCCAGCGGAAGCCTGCCATGCCATAGAAGGGACATTTTATGACGGATTTCTCAACCATCATCACATCCATCCAAGAAGCGACGGGACTGAGCAACAAGGACTTCGCGAAGCAAATGGGGGTCAGCGCCAAAACCCTGTGGGCTTACGAGCATCGAGGCGCCAACCCCCGTTGGGACCGAGCCGAGGCGATCTTCGATAACCTCGGCCTCGATTTGCCCGGCCTCCTCCTTTCGGGGTCAAGCGACAAATGGGAGAAGATTCTGCGCGTCGAAGCCTCGCTTTTCTGCCGCGAGGCGCGAATCGACGAAGAGGAGGCCTATCGGATCGCGAAACGGACGTCGATCGTCCTCAAAGTGCTGTCGAACCACGCCAGCGCGACCGTAAGGCGGATCCGCAAAAAGGCGTTCGAGGAAAAAAGAAGGGCCGACGCGGCCCCGTCGGCGAAAAAAGCCGCCCATTAGCTAGCGGCCGGCGACGACATTGATGACGTAACAGACGTCTCCGCAGCCATGACCCCCGGACTTGGCGCTCGAAGAGCAGGCTTCCAAAGCAAGGGACAGGGCAAGCAGCAGCAAGGCGCGGACGACGCTTTTCCTCATAGGGCTTGCCCTTCCGCGAGCGCGGCGATCGCCTCGACCCCCTTTGAGGCGACTTCGGCCGGGCTCTGGCGGAAATCGTCGTCCACCCATTCCTCCAAAAGTCCGCACGTCAACGAGGCGACGATGAGGCAGAAAGTGCCTTCGAACCCTTCGCTTTGATGGCGGGCGACGACCGATTGGATGTAATGGGTATTCGGCAGGTATTTGACGCCAAGCCCCTCCAAAAGGGAGAACTGGCTCTGCTTTTTGGCCATGAGCAAAACGTCTTTGTGCTCCGAGGCGAAAGCCAAGGTGCTGAGAACGAAATCGTAATAAGTGTCGCAATGGGGATTTTGGTAAAAGGGCAGGATAAACGAGTAAAACCCGTAATCCAAGACATCGATGACATCGCCGAAATTGCGATAAAATGTTTTTCGGGTCACGCCGGCCTTCGTGGCGATGGCGGTCACGGTAAGGTCGCGGAGGTCGGCGTTCCGCAAAAGCTCATAAGTGGCCATGGTGATTTTGACGAGCGAGCGCTTGACCCGCGGGTTTTTCGATTGGTTGAACATAGTGGTATCTATTTTAGCGAGCCTTTGCCCGAATGACACGTTTTTCGGATAATGAGGCAAAAAACAGACCGCCGACCCGAATCAAAGGGCTTGCAAAATCATGGCTCGGGGGTTTCCCCGACGATCGAGACTTCCCCAACCGGGATGGGGTCGGGGGTTTCCTTTGGCGCCAAATGGGTATGGGAAAGGCGCCAATCGCGGAGCTTCTTCGGAACCCAAAAGCCGAAGACGCCCCCCGTGACGAGGAAAAGGAAGACGTAAAGGAGCCAGCGGAGGATGATCTCGCCGCCATGTCCGTCGAAAACGAAGCGCTTCCCGTCGATCACGGTGCGCTTGCTTTGATAGGAAGCGACCCAGCCGTAGCACCAGGGAACCATGACGGAAAGGGTCGCGACCGAGAGCAAGCCGCAGCCGACAAGCAGCCAAAAATAGCAAAAACCGCAGCCCTCGAACCGCGAGGGGTTGAGGGGTTTTGGCTTTGCCTTCTTTTCCTCACGGGCGGACCCGCTCGCCTCTTCGAGGGGCTTCGGCGCATCCGCTTCCGTGGGCGCAGGTTGCCCAACGAGGGGCGAAGGGGCGGGTTCCTCGTTCCGCTCAGGCTCATCGTTCACGACGTAAAGAGTTCTTTCATCCATGGCGATACCTCATATCCTTATGCTTTCTTAATTATACGGGATGGCGGGAAAGGAAAGAAAGCGCCTGATCCAGGCTTAGCGAAGACCCTTTTTGAGCCTGATCGAGTCCTGGGCGGTTATCTTCCTGATGACCCTGCAGGGGTTGCCGGCCGCCAAAACCCCCGACGGGATATCGCGAACGACGACCGAGCCCGCCCCGATGACGGAGCCGCTTCCGATTGTGACCCCGCCGCAGACGGTGACGTTCGATCCGAACCAACAGTCGCTCCCGATCGCGATCGGCTTGGCGTATTCCTCGTCCGTCAGGACCCCCTTTTCGTTAAGGAACATCTCCCTCTCTTCGCTTAACAAGGGGTGCATCGGGGTGACGAGGGAAACGTTCGGGCCCATAAAAACGTTATCCCCGACCGTGATGGGGCAAACGTCGAGGACCACGAAATTGAAATTGGCATAGCTATGTTTCCCGAATTTGGCGTTGATTCCGTAATCGAACTGGATCGGCCCCTGCAAATAGGGAACATCATCCTCGCCCAAAAGGTCCGCCAAAATAAGCCGCCGCTTGGGGTCGCCCTCGCCAAGAAGATTGTATTCGCGGCAAAGGTCGTGGGCCTTTCCCCGCAAAGCGACCAATTCCGAATCGGAGGCATCGTAGATTTTCCCGGCGATCATCCGTTCGTATTCCTTTCCCATGAAAAGGCTCCTTCTTAAAAAACTATTATCGCACAAGCCAAGCCGGACCGCTCCTAATCTTCGCGAGACCGGGGGAACCTCGGCGATCGAAACCGCTCCTCTTTTTTTCATCTCTCTTCCATGGCTTTTTTAGAGACCGACCCAGCCAAAGCGTTCCTCTCCTCAAATCTTTTGCGCTTTCATTATAATAGCGATGTTTACTGGCTTTTTTTCAAATCTTCAGAAACGAATCCTCACCCAAAACAAAAATTCGATAAGCAACCGGAAGTTTACATAAAGAAACGCCGGGTTGGTGGCGGACCCAGGAAGAATAAACTACTATATTCAACGTCAAAAGGAGACTGCATATGACAACAGGCCAAAAGATAACGAAACTGCGAAAAGCGAACGACATCACCCAGGAAGAGCTCGCGGACAAGCTCGGCGTGTCCCGCCAATCGGTGTCCAAATGGGAATCGGATCTCGCCTATCCCGAGACCGACAAGCTCATTGCTCTCGCCACCCTCTTCAATTGCTCCGTCGATTATCTATTGAAGGATGGGGAGGCGGAGAAGCAAGCGGATAAGCAGGCGGACGATCGCGCCCGCGGCGAGGCGCCCAAAGCCAAGAAAAAGGCCGCGGACATCATCAACATGAAAGGGATGCCGTTAGCGATCTCCACATTGGCTTTCGCCGTCCTCGGCTTCATCGTCCTCGCCGTGAGCCGCCTTGATATCCCCTATGGATACTACGGCTACAGCCTCACGCTTTCCCCCAATTTCTACGATCTGTCCTTCTACAAAATCACGGTCAACGACAATCCGGCGATCAACCTCTTCGCCCTAATGAGCTTCCTCCTCACCTTCGCGGTCCTCGCCCTCGGGGGGTTCTATTTCTTCTTCAACCGCCGAAAGCTCGCCCTCGCCTGCAAGATCGTGGGCGCGACCCTCGCCGGCTTCTATATCCTGACCGTTCTTTTCGGGGTCGAATACGCGGCCGCCCAGGATTGGTTCTTCGCCGTCCTCGTCCTCGCCTACGCGATCGCCATCTGGTTCATCAAGCCGTTCCGTTACCACGAATAGGGGCTCTTGAGCGAAGGCCGGTTTTTGCCGGCCTTTTTTTCTTTTCTCGCGAGGCGGCCGCGCGAGGCCCCAAGCCCTTAGGCTGGTCAAATCGGGCCACGAATGGGAAAATGGGGCCATGGACGCCATCTTTGCCAAGCACCACGCCGCTTCCTCAGCGAATGGGGCGATTTTCCTTTCGCCGGCCAAAACGAACCTTCATCCTTTTCGCCCAAAACAAGGAGCATCGACCCCGCGGAATCGGAAAAACCCAATAAAAACGGAAGGGCGACTGTATTGATTATGGTGGACCAAGAAAGGCTCAGCCAACTCGCGAAAGAACTGAAGGGCGGCGATTTGTCGCGCTTCGAGGAATTTTACGAATCCACCAAACGGATCATCCTCGCGAACATCTATGGCTACGTGGGGCAAAAGGAGACGGCGGAGGATCTAGTTCAGGAAACGTACGTGAATTTCCTGAAAACGCTCCCCAAATTCGATCCCGACAAACCCGCCATCGGCTACCTTCTCACGATTTCCCGGAACCTGAGCCTCAACTACCTCAAGGGTTCCTCCCGCATCCGCGGGTTCAAGGAACGCGAGGAGGAAAGCATCTCCCAAAACGACCGTTACCGTTACGACGAAGACGACCTTCTTCAAAAGATGCGGCGAATCCTCAAACCCAGAGAGTTTGAGATCGTCTACCTCAAAGTCGTGGAGGATTATTCCCACCGCGAGATCGCCACGCTGCTGAAACGGCCCCTGGGAACGGTCCTGTGGGCCTATAACAACGCGATCAAAAAGCTTCGGAAAGGACTGGAAAAAGACTATGGACGATAAAATGCGTTCCGACATCCGAAAAGCCTTCGCTTCCCTCAAAACGGAAACCACCGCCGAAACGGTTTTGGCGTCCTTTCGCCAGGAGCAAGCCCTTGAAGGGGCGCGGAAGGAAAAACCCGCGCGCCATCCGTTTCGTTTCGCTTTCGGGGGATTGGCCGCGGCCGTCGCGGTCGTCGGCCTTTCCCTCGGGCTTTATTTCGGGATCGGCCAAAGCGAGTCCTACGCCCCCGTCACGCTGGAAAACGGCGAAGAGCAGGTCGCCTTCGAACTCCTGACCGGAGCTTCGTTCCTCGATGGGGGGGAGGCGGAAGCGCCTTCGCGGGCCTTTTTGGAGGGGCTCCGCGAGAACCCTTTTAGTGGGAACCTTAGGCGGGCCTCTTCTTTAAGCGAGGAGGAGTTCGGCGACATCGTCGACCATTACCACGAGAATTATTGGACCTACTCGAGCCTTCTTAGCGAAGGGTTGGAGGTCTCTTTCGACTTGGAAAGCGGTTCCTTCGAAGGCGTTTTCGAGGATCGATACAGCCACAAAATGACGCTCGGGGGGTCGCGCGCCTTCTATTATGATGCCAGCGTCGGCGAAGGGGGCTCTTACGCCGGCGAGCTTCATGAGGGGGCGCAATGCCATAAGGTCCTCTTCACCGTCGGCGGGGACGCGAAAGGCGCGGACGTGGAAATGAGGATTTACGAAAGCGGCGAGAGCGACGATTATCTTGAAATCGAGTACGGGACCGCCCGCCACGAGACGGCTTACCGCTTCACCTCCTTCGCCGGAGGGGAGACGGAGAAAACCGTCGAGTTCCGCGTCCTTGAAAGGAAACGCTCCTATAAGTTGGAACTCAGCGTCGAGGAAGGCGCCTTCGCCTGCCAATACGGCGTCAGATTGTCCGAGAAAGGGAAAGATTTCCAGATCGATTACGATTACATGGGCGAACTTCAGGGCGTCATCTTCTTCTACGCGCACGACGAGGTCGTCACCTACGTTGAGCGGAACGCCCGCTACGAAAGCGAAAAGAATATCCAATAAAAACCGAACGGGCCTTGTATTCATTGGTGTAAGCGCCAAAAGGCGCGGAGGAAACAATATGAAAAAGACGCTATGGTTTGGGGGCTTGGCCCTCGCCGCCGGAGTCGGGCTGGCCGCCGGTTGCTCCCTCTCGGGCATCGGCTCGGACGGGGCGATAGGAGAAGAGGGGGAAACCGCTTTGGCCGCGGAATCCCTCGCCACATTCGGCCTCGTCGACTATGCCTATCCGAGCGGCCTCAATCCCGTGAAGGCGGCCTTGCAGAACGAAGTCGCCTCGCTAAGCGAGGATCGCCTCGCCGATGTCAGGGCCCTGCTCGGACAGATGGATTCCATCATGGCCAACTACACCGGCATTTCGACCCAAACGATCGAATCGGCCTACGAGGAGTTCCCCAATGGGCTCGAGGTCACCTACACCGATGCCTTCGGGGAGTCCTCTTCCTACGAGCTCTTCTATAAGGAACTCGTTAAAGGCGACGATGACATCACCCCGACGGAAGACCCAACGGAAGAAGCTTCCCTTTCCCCGAGCGGGGAGTACGCGTATAGCCACGAATACGAGTGGAACCGCCAGAACGGAAACGGCGAGGGAAGCGGATCGAAAAACGGAAACGGCCGCTACCACTACCCCAGCGAATGGGGAAAGAACGGCTCGAAAGTCAGTTTCGCTTACCTAGGCGGGATTCTCGTCGACGGGGAGGATACCTACGACTTCCACGCGACGCAAATCGAGCACATCCGTAAGGAACGGACGAAGACGCACGTCAACTTCAAACTCTATAACGACTCCGGCTTCTACGTCACCGCCAACCAAATCCTGATGGAGGACGACGAGGAAAGCCTCAGCCGCATCGGCTACGCGGTCTTCGATAACGGCGAATGCCTCACTTCCTACCATCTGAGCGTCGTCACAAACGGCGAGGATGAAGGCCGAATCGACCTCAGCCTCAACGGCGTCACCTTCCATTTGCAAACCGAAACCGTCGACGGGACGACCTACATCCGCGTCCGTTACGATGACGGGGATGAAAGCGGAACCCTCCTCTTCGAAAAAGTCCTCGTCACGGATGAGGAAAGCGGGGAGACGACAGTGACATACGAACTGGTCGACGAATAAAGGCCCCCAGTTTAAAGAAAAGCCCCATTCGTTTGGGGTTTTTCCTATTCCTTGGGCAGGAAATCCTCGATTTTGATCGGATCGATGACTTCTTTGCCCAAGATGGTGATGGCCCTTTGGGGGCAATGGACCACGCAGCGGTAGCACATGGCGCATCGGCCGCTTGGGACGGCTTTCCCTGCGACGAGGGAGAGGTTGTGCGTCGGGCACGATTCGACGCACAGGCCGCATCCTTCGCACGCGGAAGACACTTTGAGTCGGTCCGAGTATCCGCGGGTGCGCCCGAGAAACCATAGGCGTTGGCCAAATAGCCCCGCCATATGAGCCCATAAGCCAAGGCCTTGCTGAGGATAGCGGCCCTCCTTTATGGAAAGGGCGGTCGCCTCGATTTCCTTTTCCGCCGCCCTGACGATGGCTTCGTTCCGCTCATGGCTCTTTTTAAGGGCCTTCACGTCGGCGACCGAATCCGGCATCTTGAGGAAAAGGCCGCCCAGTATTCTCGCGCCCCGTTTCTTCAATAGGCGGGCGGCCACGCCCGTCCCGTCGCCGCTGAAAGCCCCCATGGTATTGAGAAGGAAAACGGATTTCCCAGCCCACGAACCCCCGTTCCTCAGGATGAAATCCCGCACGAAATAGGGGATATTCGAAAATTGGGTCGGATAAGCCAAAAACACGGTCTTCTCCTTCTTTAGGAGAGCGGCCGCCGCGAGATCCTCAAGCGGGACGATGGGGGCGGAGGGGTCAAGGCGACGAACCAATTTCCTCAAGCAGTAACGGGTGTTGCCCGTCCCGCTGAAATATAACGCGATCACTAGAAAAGGCCTCCTTCTGATTCTAGGCCATCGTCGGGGCCCAGGAAAGAGGCGGAGACCTTCATGGCCCTTTATTTGCGCTTCACGGGAAGCCAGATGGCGAACTCATAGTCGGGGGAAGAGGGATCCCCCTCCGTGTAGCATTCGAATTCCGGGGCGTCGAGGAGCTCGTACTTGGAGTTAGGGAGCCACTCGGTGAGGACGCTCTTCCACAGGCGCTGGATCGCTTCCGGGATGACTCCGTGGCTCGTGAATTTGGCGTATGTCTGCCGAGGGATCTCGAGGGTTTCGAAGCCCTCGGGTATTTCCCCGCAGCATTCGGCGGTCGACCCAATGCCATAGACGAACGAATCCTTCTCTTGGCTGGGAAGGCAGACGCCGAGCATCGGCGGAACGTTTTTCCGGTAGCCTTTCGCGCAGAACTCATCCCAAGCCTTGGGGCATTCCTCATCGCCCTTCCCGCAGGCGATCGTCTTGGGCAGCACGACGATCGTATAGCTCTTGTCTTCGACGATTTCGTAGTTCATCATTTTTCCTCCTGTGATGGAAACGACGATCTCGAGGCGGGGATAGAACGCAAGATGGGCCTTCCCTCGTTTGGCTTCGCTCGGAAGGCAACCATGGAAAGCGCGGAAGGCGCGCGAGAAACTCTCGAGGGAGTCGTAGCCGTACTTGAAGGCCAGCTCCGTCACCTGCGCCTCCTTGCGCCCCACAAGCTCCTTGCCCGCGAGCGAGAGCCTTCGGTTGCGGATGTACTCGGAGACGCCGACGCCCGCCAGAACGCCGAAGATCCTCTGAAAGGAGGAGGGGGAGAGATTCACGCTCTCCGCCACCTCCCCGTTCGAAAGATCGTTAAGAAGGTTGCTCTCGATGTAGTCGATGCCTTGCCTGAAACAATCCAAAACGTTCATTCCCTTACCTCGCCATAACGATACTTCCCTTGTCTGCCGTTTCCTTGACCTTTTGCGCTTAAAAATGTCAGTTCCAGCCTTTCTGGAACCATTCTACCCTCGCGCTTATCGGCAAGGAAGGCGCAAGCCCCGAAAGGACCCCCCCGACGGCTATTTCCCCGCGCGCGCCGCCATTTGGGCTTGACTGCGGTCCCGCAAGGAATAAAATGTCGCTTGTTATTAAACGATATGGCACGCAAAAGGATCCTGAGTGAGAAACAAGTCATCGTGGCGGCGTTCGCGCTCGTCCGGGAAGGCGGGGCCGAGGAGCTCAACAGCCGAAGCCTGGCGAAGCGGCTCGGGACCTCGACCCAGCCGATCTTCACCCTTTTTAAGACAATGGACCCGATCGTCGAGGGGGTGAAGGAGGAAGCCTACGCCCTCTATGAAAGCCGGTTGCGGGAGGCCCTTCATGAACCTGAAGGCGTCGCGAAAGCCGCCGGGGTCGCCTACATCGGCTTCGCCCTTAAGGAGCCTAACCTCTTCAGGCTTCTTTTCATGGGCAAACCCGACCAAACCCGATCTTTCGCGAGCGTCCAAGGCACCGAAAGCATCGTCGCGAGCCTCATGAAGGAATGTCGTCTCGACGAAAAGAGGGCCAAAGAGCTGTATTTCGAAATCGGGGTGTTCGCGCACGGGCTCGCCGTGAGCCTCGTCACGAAAACCCTCGCCATCAGGCCCGAAGACATCGGGAGAATCATGAACGGGGCCATCGACGGCTTCCGCATGCATTTCGAAAGAAAAGAGGACTGACCCATGAACGATATCATCAGAGTCGAGCACTTGAGGAAACGCTTCAAGGACGTGAAGGCGGTCGACGACATTTCCTTCGTCGTCCACGAAGGCGAGCTCTTCGCCTTCTTGGGCCTCAATGGGGCGGGCAAAAGCACCACCATCAACATGATCGCCGGCGCGCTTCGTAAGGATAGCGGCAGCATCTACGTCGACGGGTTCGACGTCGATAGGAACCTCAACGAAATCCGTTCCTCGGTCGGCATCGTCTACCAAGCCAGCGTCCTCGACAAGAACCTTTCGGTTTTCGATAACCTCCGCTACAAAGCCGCGCTCTATGGATACGTCGGCGGGAAATTCGCCAAACGGCTCGCCGTTTTGGAGAAGCAGCTTGATCTTAAGCCGCTTCTTAAGCGGCCGCTAGGTAAACTCTCGGGCGGGCAACGAAGGCGAGTCGACATCGCCCGGGCCCTTTTCCACGAGCCGCGGATCCTGATTCTCGACGAGCCCACCACGGGGCTTGACCCCCAAACCCGCAAAGAAGTCTGGAAAGTCATCGACGAGGAAATGAACGAACGGGGCCTTACCGTTTTCCTGACGACGCATTACATGGAAGAGGCCGCCGAAGCCCATTACGTCGTCATCCTCGACCAAGGCCATATCGTGGCGAAGGGCTCCCCGATCGACCTGAAGAGCCGCTACAGCCACGATTCCCTTTTCCTCTATCACCCCAACGAGGCGGCGCTAGAGATGGCGAAACGCGAGAAACTCGCCTACGCCCTCAAAGAAGGAACCCTCTCGATCGCGATTAAGGACGGGGAGGAGGCGAAACGGCTCATCGCCGCTTATCCGGCGGCTTTTCTCGATTTCGAACTCATCAAGGGGAGGATGGACGACGTCTTCCTCAACGCGACGGGCAAAGAGCTCGAAAAGGGGGTTTGCGACCATGCTTAAAAAAGGGTTCCGCGATTTCGTTTACCTAACGAAACGCAACGTCAAAGTGTTCCTCAAGGACCGGGCCAGCTTTCTGACGAGCCTCATCTCCCCTTTCGTCATCGTCATCCTTTACGTCACCTTCCTTAAGCGCGTCTATGACGACTCTCTCCTAGCGGTCTTGGGGAACTTCGGAGTCACTTCGATCCCCGATTCCCTTCTTGGGGGCTTCTCCTCGACGTGGCTCATGTCCTCGATCATGGCCGTCACCTGCGTGACCCTCACTTTTTGCGGCAACACGATCGTCGTGAGCGACCGGCTTTCGGGGGCCATCAACGACATCGAGGCGGCCCCGATTTCGCGCTTCGTCATCTCTTTGGCCTATTTCGCGGCCAACTGCCTCAGCACCTTGCTGGTGTCGGTCCTTGCCCTCGGCCTCGGGTTCGCCTACATCGCGATCGCGGGATGGTACCTGAGCGGCCTCGATGTCCTTATGATCGTCCTCCTCACCGTTCTCCTCACCTTGTTCGGCTCCCTTTTCGCCTCGATCATCATGAGCTTTCTGACGAGCCAAGGGGCCATCACCGCCTGCTCCGTCGTCGTGAGCGCCCTCTATGGCTTCGTCTGCGGGGCCTACATGCCGATCTCCTCCTTCGGGGAGGGGGTCGCCAACGTGATCTACTGTCTGCCCGGCACCTACGGCACCATGGCGCTCCGCCACTATTTCTGCTCAGGGGCCCTCGCGGCCCTGCAGAGCAACCTCGACGGCCAAATCGGGACCACCATGTCCGCCCAAGCGATCGCGAGCCTCAAAAGGGGCTTCGACATCCAGTTGGTCGCCTTCGACAACGAGGTGAGCCTAGGAAGCGCCATTTCGATTCTTGGCGCCGCGGTCATCGGCTTTTTCCTCATCTACGCGCTTATCGTCTTCTTCAGGAACCTGCGCGGGAAAACGCCCAAAAACCCGGCTCTCGCGGACCGGGGGTAAGCCATGGGCCGGCGTTGCCTTTGGCAAAGAAAGAGGATCGGCGCGAAAATTGGAGCGAAAAATGTTCAAATGGATTAGGGTCACGAAGAACTACTGCACCGGTTTTTTCGCGCTTGGAGTCCTGCTTTTTGCGTTGCAGGAGACGCCGTACATGATCATGCCGCTGATGAAGCTAGGCGCGAACCCCATCATGAACCTATCCAACAAGGTTCCGTGGCTCGACATCGTCCAAACCGTTCTTGGCTCCTTGAGCGTCGCGGCCTTGATTTTGCTCGTGCGCAAGGATTCCAAGGCGTTTTCCCTGCATGGGGGGCGCGAAAAGGCGTTCTTTGCTTTGGCGATGCTTTGCCTCGCCCTCAATTTTTCGGGGTGGGGGTTCTATTTTGCCGGATATCAGGCCAAAGCGCTTATCCTCTGCTGCTTGGTGGCCGCCGTTCCTCTATATTATGTTTTTCTTGGCCTATGGAGGGAAAACTACCCTCTTTCCGTCATCGGAACGCTCTTCTTGGCCGCGCACGTCGTCAACGTCGCGATCAACCTATCCTAAATCGCCGCCCAAAACCAGACGGAAAACGCCAAATGGAGACGGCGCCAGATCGCCTCGGATTGGCTTGGGGGCCGAATGACGGGGTTTCACCCGTTTGAACCCTGCGCCTTGACGCCAAAAGCGCGTTTTGAAGAAATCCGGGGACTTCGTCGATCTCCAAAAAACGCTTAACGCAAGCCCAGGGATGCGTTTTCACATCAATTCACATCATGAGGGCGTTCTTTTATGCTATAAAAATAGTAAGGATAGCAAAATGACTTTCGCGGAAAGCCTCAAAGAACTGAGGAAAAAGAAAAACATGACGCAAGAGGCCCTCGCCAACGAAATATCGGTCTCGAGGACCCTGATCACGAAATACGAAAGCGGAGCGGTCCCCCCGACGGAAGAGAACCTGAAGAAACTGGCCGGCTTCTTCGGGGTCGGCATGAAGGACCTCCTGAGCGGCGAGGAGGAGACCGCTCTCGCCCTAAAAGCCGTCGATTCGACGAGAACGCTCAACATGACGGCGGCCTTGGCGACGCTCATCGTTTCGCTTGGGTTCTTCGTCGTTGTCTCGATCCCCATTTTCAAATATGGGCATCTTGTGGCCAACGCGGACGGAACCCAGTCCTACGTCCATGGGATGACGAGCCTCCTGAGCGCGTTCTTCAGATACGGCAACCCTCTCGGGTTCATAACCGTCTTGTTCGCCTTTTCCGGTTCCTGCCTCTCAACGGCAAGCCTCGTCCTCAAAGACGCGGGAAAAGCCAAAGCCGTGCGGATCATTAACGGCATCGTCTTCGGCGTGACCATCGTCCTTTTCCTCACGACGGCCATCTACGGGTACCAACTGATCCACGCCGAGGATTTCCGAATGAACGCCGTAGGTGGCGCCTAACATAACGGAGGGAAGAAAAATGAAAGAAAAGAAAACGCTCGCATTGCTGGCACTGGTGCCCGCCTTCGTGCTGTCTTCCTGCTTTTTTTACGATGGAAGCGTGGCCGAGAAGGCGCAATTTTCCTCAAGCAAGGATGGGGTGGGGAGCTTTTATTCGCTGCTATCCCTGAAGGATAGGGATTTATCCCCCCTCTTGAAGGAAGGGAATTGCTATAACGTGACGACGGACAACATAAAAGGCACGGGGGCTTCGATATTCAAATTCAAAGACGAATGCACAACTTATCTGCGATTCGATGACGACATCTATTTTTTTGCGGGCGGATTTGGCGGCTTTGGGTTCGTGAACGCCGTGACATGCGATTACGACGGCAACGGCAAAGCCGACATCCTCTATACCTATTCTTGGGGTTCCGGCATTCATCGAAGCGTCGTTTCCGTCTTTGATCTCACGACGTTCATGGTCACCGTTCTTTTTTCCACTTTTGACGACGAGGCGTTCAGCGAAGACGAATGGATGTCGGACCTCGTTTTGGAAAAGGGCATCTCAGACGGCGATCCGGTCTATGAAGCTTATATAAGCGAGCTTAGTTTCGGCGATGGCTTCCTCGTCTCCGCCGCCTCGGAGGAAAAGCTCGGGAAGACGATCGACTTCGCGGATTACGCCTCGAACGAGCCTTGCTCCACGAAGATCGGGGAGGCCTCCGGGGATAACGTCGATCCGAATTGGTTGGATTTTACGATCGAAGGATGGGCAAACGCCGGCACGGAGGAGCGAGGCAGGATGATCGACAGTTTCCTGAACCAATATCGCTTGGACGCTTTCGACCTCAGCGAAGTCGAGCGTTATCTTGGCCAACCGGACGCAAAGGAAACCGTGACGCTAGGAACCGATCCAACCCAATTCGGCGGTTACGTCTACAAGTACTTTTTAGGAAACGAACGCTCGAGCCCCCCTATCTTTCGATCGTCATTAACGGCTCTTTGAAAGTGGCCTCATACGAATTGGTCCCCAAATAAAAACGATCGGTTTTGGCGGCGTAAGTTTCCCCTTTCCCGTACCATATGCCCTCCTTGTTGTCGGAACCGGAGCCGTCGCCTTCTTTCCTTTGGCTTTTGTTCCATTCCAAGAGCCCTACCAGAAACCGATTCAAAACGGTTTCGGTCGATAACGATAGCAGCGAAGCGGATTCCGATTTCCGTTGCCAAAGCGGCATCTATTTTATATCATATGTTTGCTCCAGTTATTATTGTTTATTAATATTTTATGGAGAAAATATATGATTTTTGATACAGAATCCCTCCGAATCAAATTCAAGGATTACGCCAACATCCCCCAAAAGGTTTCTTTGGATTGCAAAAAAGGCCTTCTCGTCAGGGTCAAGCGAGGAGTTTATAGCGACGACGTGGGGAAAGACGCACCCGCCATCGCCAACTTTTTGTATGGGCCGTCTTACGTCTCGTTCGAATATGCCCTCGCCTTTTATGGCCTCATACCCGAGAGAGTCACGATGCTCACATCGGCCACCTTCGGAAAAGGCAAATCGAAATCTTTCCATTGCCAAGGCGCCTCCTTCTCTTACCAGGACATCCCGAGCGCGGCTTTCCCGGCCGACACGACGGTTTTCGAGTCCGAATCGGGTCTGCCGTACCGAATCGCACGAAAGGAAAAAGCCCTATGCGACACGCTTTATTCAAAATACCCCGTTAGGAATTGCCATGAGCTCGAAGAATTGCTTTTCGATGATCTAAGGATTGATGAGGACGAGTTAGAAAAACTCGATAAGGCGGCGCTTCTCGAACTATGCCCCCTCTATCGTTCCACCACGTTATCCACGTTTTATCGATATATAAAGAAAGGACGCGCTAATGAATAATATTCTCGATGAGCTCGTCAGCGACTACAAACCAGGAACCTTGGATGAGACCAAATCCGCGTTAAGGGAGATCGCGCAGTCAATCGTCCTTGTCGGACTAAGCAAAGGCGACTTCTTTAAGAAAGCGTCTTTCTATGGCGGAACCGCCCTTCGCCTTTTCTACGGGCTCGACCGTTTTTCGGAGGATCTCGATTTCACCTTGAGGAGGCCGGATCCGTCTTTTTCGCTCCAGCCTTTTTTTCCTTTCGTCGAAGATGCCGCCGCATCTTATGGAATCCACATGTCGATCGAAAGGAAGCCGAAGGTCATCGCCAGCCCAGTCGAAAGCGCGTTTGGCAAACTCAAGACCTACGAGACGTTTCTCGCCCTTAGCGTCCCTTCATCTTGGCCAAATCGTCTCCATAGAGACGAGAAAATAAAAGTGGAATTCGAAGTGGACAAGAAACCGGCCCTGGGGTTCGCCGAAGAATCGAAATGGCTGCCGAGACCGGAATTCGCACCCATTTCGGTTTTGGACGCCCCTTCTTTGTTCGCCGGAAAACTCCATGCCGTTCTCTCACGAAAATACAAAATGACCGTTAAGGGAAGAGACTACTATGATTTTCTCTTCTTCATCGGCAAGGGGATTTCGCCGAACTTAGAATATCTGAGAAACAGATTGGTCGATTCTTACGCCATTGGAAAAAACGACGTTTTTGACTTGTCTACGCTTAAGAGGATGCTTCATGAGCGGTTCGCCGCCGTTGATTTCAAGGCGGCGGTTAAGGATGCCTCAAGGTTTGTGGAAAGCCCGCAAAAGTTTGGGGTTTGGAGCCGAGAGATGTTCGATTCTTTGGCGGAACAAATTAAATAGGGCCGGCTGGGAGACGGCAAGGCAACGATCAGAGCGGCCATTGACGCATTGAACGAAACGCGGTGAGTTGGGGTCGCTTTTTTGGTTTCACGCGCCAAAGGCGGGTAGCGGCAGCCAAAATGTGAAACTAATTCATAGAACGACAAGCTGAATCCCGTTAGTTAAAAAACAGCGTTTTTTAGTGAGGGGGTTCGTTCTTGCCTTCTGTTTTAAGACAAAGGATATCTTGATATTTAAGGATGCCGCGCAATAGGTTCAAATTCGCCGTCAAGGCCCAGACTCGCTCGCCGCCGCTATTCTTTTATTAAAATGGATGGAAAACGTTTTAAAAATGGCGAATTTAAGTAGCGACAGGACGGTGTGCTGAATGAAAAATTCCCGATATCGTCGGGGCCTTGTTGCATTTGTGTGTGATGAACAGCATTAATACAAAATGACGTTTTTGCCATAGTGCGAAGAGCAATATTGATACACCCACCACACCAGCAAGAAATCAGTCATCTCTTCTTTCTAAAAACCTTACAGGTTTGTTTTTGCTATTGGCGTATTCGTTTTCCGATCTTGTGCTTTCGCCAAAATAGCCACCAACATTGATCACAAAGATCTCGTCGGCCATATCGATTTTTCTCTTGTGCATGTCATCAAGCGTTTCCTTAGTCCCCTCAGTCCAAACTGCGCTATCTCCAGAATGTCCAAAGAGACCAACGCTGATGACGATATTGCCTTTTAAGGTCTACTCCTTTTGCATTTCCAAAAAATGATCTTTATAGTGAATGTTGCCACACAGGGTTATTGCTTTATATTTCCTACCATGCTTTATTTTTTAATCCTTTAAACAACCGATAGGCAAAACAAAGACACCATCTTCTCGTTTATAACCATATTTGCCTCCTGTCACAACTATCTTCAAATCGGGAATTCGAAGTGGACATTGGTTTTCTTTCTCATTGTAAACTTTGATTAGCCTTTCAATCTCGCACAGGTGCTTAGCCCCCTCGTCTATGTCTCCACTTCCAAGTTTGAATTCAAGAAGAGCGTATCTGCCATCTTTTAAATGTAGAACGCCATCCGCTTCCAAACCATATCGATCGCGATAATATGACAGCTCGCCATTCATTTTTGAGGAGTATATTTTCAAATCCCTGATGCAAAGAGATTCAAACAAAAACCCTAGAGTTCTGAAGTCCGTATTGAAATATTCTGGATTGATGCCCAGCGCAGCGACCGCTATAGATGGATCGATTAAATTCCTTTTATGACTGGCCCTAATAGCCTCTTTCGAGCGAATTGAAGGGCACCAAGCAGGGATATCTTCAATGATGAACAATTTTTCCAAGGCTTGAACATAATCATAATATGTCGGCTTGGTCATATCCGTCGTTGATGTCACATCGCCAAAAATAGTTTTGGTTTCCGCTAAAGAACAAATGTTCCTTGAATAGGATCTGAGGATCGCTTCAGCCCAAAGAGGGTTGCGATTCACATGGTCGATATTTGAAATATCGCGATGGCAGGTTTGATAGAACAGGTCATTGGAAATTTCAAGTTGCGATTGCGGTGTTTTGTTATTCAAAGACCTAGGCCAGCCACCACGGCAAATAGCGAAAATCAAACCATCAATTGATAATTTTGATTCTACGAAATCCAATTCCTTTGTTTCAAATAGCCTTAATAAAGATATCTTCCCATCGGATTCACCACTCTCATAAAGACTCATCGGATACATCTTTAGAGTAGAAATTCGAGTGGTTCCTGTGTGGGGGGTATCAACAGTTTGCGAAGAAGACCCAGTCAAAATGTAAAGTCCGGATTCATTATTATCATCTATAGACTTTCTTATCGCTCCCCAAATCTTAGGAGCGTCTTGCCATTCATCGAACAATCGAGGGTTGGCTCCGATTAGCAGTTTCGAAGGAATAGTATTCGCCACTTCCAAATAGCCATCTCGAAAATCCTCATCTTGAAACTCTATGATGCTTTTTGCCTTTTGTTTAGCTGTTGTGGTTTTTCCGCAACCTTTTGGTCCAACAATCAAAGTCGCTCCAAATGACTCAAGTTTCAATGCTAATATTCCATCGGCGATTCTTTTTTTGTATTCCATGTGTGCTCACCTGCGTTTATCTTACTTGTATTTTACACATTTGTCTAGTTATATCTTATATTTATGTGCTATTTAGTTTTCCATTTATGTCGCATTTTGTTTTACACATTTGCAAGCAATCAAATTGCCGCCGTCCTTTTCAAATTCCATTGAGCGCTTTTGCGCTTTTTTGCAATTTTGTTCAGTACACTATCAATTTGCTTTTTTCGAGTCGCGTAGACGCCTCGATTTGTTGCTTCTCCACACAGGTGTGTTAGCACGTTTGAGGCAGTTAAATAAAGACGGCGTTCGGCAACTTTCGAAAGAATGGCCAAACAACAAAAAAAGACTGATATTCGTGTATCAATCTTTTACGTTAACAATGGCGCGTCCGAGGCCGGGTGCTCCGGCGCGAGCAGGTGCAAGGTAAAGCACGTCTGCGGGAGCGTCGAACAGGGCTCGAGGTCGCTGTCGTCAATCGATGACAGGACGCCCTACGACCTTTTCGTGCTCATATTCGGCAAAGACACGGCAGACAAACTCGGGATAAAGAAGATCACGACGAAGGAGTTGTGCTCAGTCTGGCCCTGAAGAAGGGATGGCAAAACAGTATTTATTTTGTCAACTAGCGATACGCTTTCTGATGGCGTTTTTTAGTCTGATATTTGGATTTAAGTCTTCTTCGGATAAATGATTGGCTTCCAGCAAAGAGGCAATCACCCACTCTTCGCTTTGGGTATGATAGGCGAAATAAACATTCCGCAATTCGGCAGGTTTGATGAGTTTATAGATTAAGCGGGACGGGCATCCCCTTGTGTAACAGATATATCGATATATATAACCTATCCAGTGTATTTCATTTATTGAGTACTTTATCTTCCCATAAACGGATTTTCCGTATTGCTTGTCAAGACTCGCAAAAGCTTCATTTGTGTCTAAAGAAAGCAAATAAGTCTCCCCTTCATCCAGTTTTTGAACAAACTTCGATTTCATGAATCTTCGTATGAAAATCGGGCTTGATGATTCGGTATCAATCAATGACTGCTTGAATATCTCGGCCTGATATGCAGCCAAATCCAGACCGCGTTTATCAAATTCCCTCATATTAGTAACTCATCTATGAATTGGCCGTCTTTTCGGAATTCTCTTTTTGCCAGGTTAAGCTTGGTTTCTATCATTTTTTCTCTCTCCTTTGATTTCGAAATTATCTCTGTTTTTTCTGATCCGCAGAGAAAAAGACGTTCTAAAAAAATCAACCGTTTGATGCTTTTCTCGCTTTTGAAAACGTATTGGTTTCCCAAAGAAGAAGCCGATAAGGCGTGCATGGCCTGCACAGAAGTGATATCTCCTTCACCGAACTGCTTCATGACCTGGAACATTTTGTTATCCGCAATAGGGGCAATGATAATGTCGGCTTGATTGACTCTGGTTTGAAGTTGTTTGAGCAATATGTTGTTCTGATATTTCTTTAGCATCCCCCTAAAAAAACAAACGGTTAACATCCAATCAAGATCACACGTGAATTTGTCGACTTTTAAGCCCTCTGTTCGGGTTTTAAATAAATAAACTGACGCCTTTTCGAAATCGCAGACGAAACTCGAAGCCTGAGAAAAGTTTTCTCCACAATAGAAACCATTTCCGAAATCGCAGTCGCTTCTGGCTCCCTCACTCTTAATGACGTTGATTCCGGTCTTAGACCCGTGGAACAAAAGGATTTCGCTTTTACTCAATTGTTCTTGGCGAATTTCGCTTTTCGCCGTGTTCCATCTCAGTCCTCTGTCGTATGTGAATGAGTAAAACCTTTCTAATATGTCAAAAGAAGGAGAATATTGTTTTAAAAGAACGAGATTCAGCAACGATACAGAAATCCCTGAAGTTTCCGCCAAAGACTCAACCGTGCTATCAGACGATTCCAAGTAGGCTTCGATATCTTCTTTGAAACGGAATTTGCTATCCATGTGGGCATTATATCATTTAAACTTGTTTATGCAAAATTGAATAAGTAAGTTTATTCATTTCAAATGATTAAACTAAATGTTGAGTATGTACATCGCATTGATGTTTCTAACTTGTTATTTCAAAAGACTGTTTTTCTATTCCATATTCAATGGTTTGCCGTTGTGTCGCACCCCCAGTCGGGCGCCCCAATTGTTCTTTGACGGCCGGATACGGAAAAAAGCCGAAAAAAGATGGTGTGATGATGGTACGGATTTTGAAAAAACCTCGATAAAATCGAGGTTATGTGAACTTTGGCGCGCCCGAGGCGACTCGAACGCCTGACCCACAGCTTAGAAGGCTGTTGCTCTATCCAACTGAGCTACGGGCACACTTCGCGCCAGCGCGCCCCATTACTATAGCGAGCAAGTGTCTTCTAAACAAGGCGCAAAGCCTTCCCTATGGGCGTTTCCGGCCGATGATGAAGATGGAGTTGGCCTCGTCGAGGGCCGTCTCGATCGCAAAATCCCCTGCGAAATTCGCGGCTTCCTCCGCGACGGGCCCCAGTTGACGGGAAACGCCGGAAGGAACCCCGCGATGATGCTCGTTAAGAGCCCGGGTGGACATCGAATGGACGATCGCGAAGCGTCCCCCCGGGTTCAGGGCCGCGCTGAGGGCCCTCGACAAAGCTTTGGGATCCATGAAGTGGGGATAGGCATCGTAAATCACCGCATAATCGAATTTTTCGTCTAAGGGGACGCTCACGAAATCAAGGCAACGGAAGGAAACGCTCGGGTTGCCCGCGAACTTCTTCCGGGCTTCCGCGATCATCCCCTCGGAAAGATCGACCCCAAGAACCGGCCGCTTCGACAAAGCGGCCAGCAAAGGGGTTATGATCCCGGTTCCGCAGGCGATGTCGAGGACTTTGTCCCCCTCTTTGATCCTGAGGCGCCTCAATAACGCCAGGAGATCGTCCCGGCCCATCTTCTCGTCGGAATCCCACGTGGGGGCCGCCCGATCGAAGAAATCGCGAACCTCGTTCATATCAATCGAAGAAGGTCCCCAGATCGATGTGCTGGTATCCGCCGTAACTGAATTTGTAGCCTTTGATCTCGGGGGCGAGTTCCTTCCCAAGGAAAGACTTCGTCACCCGATTGGTGATTTCGTCCATGTCCACGTCCTCGAAAAGGTCAGGATAGACGACCTTGCCGCCGTAGTAGGTGTTCACGAGGGCCATCTCAAGGTTCGTGTAGTAGGCGTTATAGGCCATCTGCAGGTATATTTTGTCGTCCTTCCAGGCTTTCGTGCCTTCTAAGTCGGTCAAATACTCGCTGTTGCCTTTGATGTTTTTGATGGCCGCGGCGTCGAGGATCATGACGTCCATGCTTTCGCCGAGGGAGACGAACTTCTCTTCCTCGATCGCGTGGATGCCGTTACCCTGCTCGCCGTCGCCGTCGCAGACGTTCTTGATGTGGGCGACGTTGAACGGCTCATAATTTTTGGCGGTCATGAGATGCGTGGTCGTGCCCCAGTTGCCCAGGCCGCCGATGTAGACGCTTTCCTTGTCTTCCGCGGCGACGTTAGCCGTCCTCGAGGAGATATCGTTCTTGCAACCGTCGATGAAATCGTTGAGCTCGGTCGCCTTGCTTTCGCGGGCGAAAACCTTCCCGAGCATCGTGAAACTGTCGGCCACCGCATCGTCCCAGACCCCCTTTGGGCCATATCGAAGGGTGATGACGGGGACGCCGAGCTGCTCCTGAAGCGCGTTCTCCTTGTCGAGGTCCTCGTACTCGCTGACGACGATGTCGGGGTTGCAGCTAAGGATTTTCTCCGCCTCGGCCGTTTGGGCTTGCGGGCCCCCAACGCCGCAGGAAGGCAGCGTTCGGAAGGTGGCCTCGTTGGCGATGAGATAGGGACGGGCGACCCCGTCGAACATCTTGGGCCGGCTCTCAAGGCTCGTGTTGTCGATGTCCTCGACCCCCGCCAAAAGGCTGACGTCGCCGATGTAGCTGTACATCCTAAGCGCGCCGGCGCCGATGCAGACGACCTTGCTGTAGGAACCCGGGGTCACGGTGACCGCGCGTCCGATCATGTCGGTCACGATGATTGGGCTGACCTCGTCCGAGCTGGCGCTGGACGAAACGCCAACGCCGCCACTGACGCTGGCTGACCCGCTGCTCGTCTGCCCGCATCCGGCAAGAAGCAAGGAGCAGGCCAGAATCGTAATAAGACGTCTTTTCTTCATTTTCCATCCCCTCCAAAAAGAATGATTTTTCTATCTTCAACCGCCACGATGCGGCTCGTGACGGCGAAAACCCTGCCGATGATCTCCGCGGTGACGGATTCCTTGCCGGAGCTCGCGATAAGACGGCCCTTGCGCAAAAACACGAAACGGTCGGCGAGCTCGAGGGCGAGGTTAAGGTCATGGATCGCGATGATGACGGCGATGCCTTTTTCCTTCGTCAGGCGCTTGATGAGACGAAGGAGCACCAGTTCGTTGGCGATGTCAAGATTGCTCGTCGGCTCATCGAAGACGAGAAGCTCTGGAGCCTGGGCCAAAGCTCGGGCGATGGCGACTTTCTGCTTTTCGCCGCCGGATAATTCGTTGACCGGTTTGAGGGCGAGGGCCTCGAGTTTGAGGTCCCGGATCGTCTCATCAACGATCCGCCGATCGCTCGAGGAGGCGCCCACGCCGAAATACGGCAGCCGGCCAAGGAGCACGGTGTCGTAAACGGATAGCGATCCGAAGTCGATATGCTGGGGGATGTAGGCTATCCGGCGAGCCCTTCGGCGCGCCCTCATCCCCGTTATTTCCTCCCCATCGAAATAAACTCCGCCCGAAAGGGGCCTCAAAAGGCCGATTATGGTTTTGAGAATGGTGCTTTTGCCGGCACCGTTAGGACCCAAAAGGGCGCAAATCTCACCTCGATCGAAGGAGAAAGAGACATCCTTAAGGGCATACGGGGAACCCTTGGAATAACGATAGGAAAGGGACTTGGCCTCAATCATGCCCGGGACCTCCGGTTCGCGAAGATGATGTAAAGGAAGAACGGGGCGCCCAATAGCGAAGTGATGGCCCCAACAGGAAGGGCCGTCCCGTTTCCGAGGCCCCGCGACAGCGTGTCGCTCGCCAAAAGCAGGAGCGAGCCGGCCAAAAACGAGGAGGGGATCAAGAACCGGTGGTCGTGCCCGACGATTTTCTTCATCGAATGGGGGCAGATAATGCCGACGAAGCCGATGATGCCGAGGAAGGAGACCACGACCGCCGTGATGAGCGAGGCGACAAGAAGCGAGACGAAACGGAACAAATCGACGTGAACCCCAAGGCTCCGGGCCGTGGCGTCGCCGCCCAGAAGGGCGTTATAACGCCATGAGAAAACGAGGAAAAGGACGAAACCGACCGCGACGACGAAAAGCATGATCCAATCGACGTCATAGGTGGCGCGGCCCAAATCGCCGAAATTCCAAACCACCGCCGCGCTGAGGCCGACATCGGTCGCGAAAAACTGCAGAATCGTCGTCCCCGCCGTCCAAATCGCCCCGATGGCGATTCCGGCGAGAACGACCGCGTTGGGGGAAAAGCTTCGGATGCGGCAAAGGGCTAGGACAAGGAGAATCGAAAGGAAGGCGAAGAGAAAAGCGAAGAACGAGGTCGCGAAGGGGTTGGCGCTTGAGCCGTAATCGCTCACATTGGAGCCGACGGTGAGAAAGCCGCCCGCAAAGCCGATGATCGAGAGGTTGGCCCCGAAAACGGCGGCGTTGCTGACCCCCAAGGTCGAAGGCGAAGCCATGACGTTGCCCAAAGTCGTCTGCATTATGAGGCCGGAAATCGATAGCCCCGCCCCCGCCACAAGCGCGGCGATGACCCGAGGCAAGCGAATGTTGCGGACGATCCTGAGGGCGCTCGCGGTGCCTTGCCCCCAAAGGGCGTTCCAGCTTTCCGCGAAACTCATGCGCGAACTGCCGATGAAAAGGCAAACGAACGCCATCGCGACGACAAGAAGGGCCAGGACGGCGATGAAAACGATTTTCGACGAGGTTTTTTTGGCGTACTCGCGCCGGATGTCGCGGCTGAACTCGGTAGACACGGGGATATTGTAGCCCTCACTTGAAAGCAACAAAACATATTTGCCTTCTTTGATTGATAATTTATAATAGTTGTCGAACAAAGTGTTCTGTTTAATTCGGATTTCCGAACAAAGGATTCAGTAACTATGGATAAACGGATCGCCAAAACGCGCACCCTCATCCTCGACGCCCTCACGGAGGCCCTCGAGGAGAAGCCGAACGAGAAAATCGTCATCGGCGACATCCTCGAGAAGGCCCATATCTCCCGAAGCACCTTCTACGCCCACTACAAAAGCATCGACGACCTCGTGCTTTCGGTCAACAAATCGATTTTCGATCACGTCTTTTCCCATACCCTGAAAGAGGAGAGAAGCCACGACTTCTCGAAATCATCCATTCTCGACTACCAGAACATCATCACCCACACCCTCTATCATCTCCACGACGAAAAACGGCTCATCAAAGCCATCCTTAGCTCCCGTCAGGCATCCGCTTTCATCGCCCAAATCCACGATTTCGTCCTTCCGATCGCCTCTTTGTCCCTGCGCGGGGGCATCATCGCTCGGCGCGATTTGCCCGAAGACCTCCAAACGAGCGAGATCGCCGAAAGTTTCATCGTCCTGATCCACTACTGGTTCAAGCACGATTGCGAGGACACCCCCGAAAAAATGACGGCCTATTTCCTTGCGATGAATTAAGCGGGGAGAAGGCGCTTTAAGCGGCTTTTTGCGGCGATATCGCTATATTTTGCGGACCGCCTCAAAAAGGGAACGGGCCACGTTTTCCGGCAAAAACTGCCGCAGTTCCTCCAAGGAGGCGCCTTTGAGGGCGTCGATCGTCGGATAGTGCTGGCGGATGGTTTCCTTCCGTCGCTCCCCTAGGCCCTTGACGCCGTCGAAAAGGTCGCTGTGCATGGCCTTCCTCCGTTCGGCCCGGTGGAACGAGATGGCGAATCGGTGAACCTCGTCCTGCATCCGCATAAGGAGGAAGAAAAGCGGCGATTTGCCATCGAGCGGAAAGGCGTTCCCGTTTCGGTCCACCAGGCCATCGGTCTGATGGCGGTCGTTTTTGCGGAGGCCGAAGACGGGGATCGAAACCCCGGCTTCCCCGAGAGCTTCCTCGCAGGCGTGGACCTGAATGAGGCCCCCGTCGGCCAAGATGAGATCGGGATAGGGGGATCCGCTTTCCTTGAGGCGCGAATAGCGGCGGAAAACGATCTCCTTCATCGAATGGTAGTCGTCCCCGGCGTCCTTCCTTTCGAGGTGGAATTTGCGGTACATCCCCTTCGCCGGCTCCCCGTTCACGTAGCACACCATGGCCCCGACCGGGCTCGACCCCTGCAAATGCGAGTTGTCGAAAAGCTCGATGCGATAGGGGGTCTTGATGCCAAGAAGCCTTCCAAGACCCTCGAGAAGCGCCAGATTGTCATCGTCGAGGCGCGCGCTCATGAAATGGGCGTCAAGCCCTTGCCTCGCGTTCAGGGCCGCAAGGTCGATGAGCTCGAGAAGCCGCCCTTCGAAGGGGGCCTTTATGGCAGCGGTCGGATAGACGCCCAGGAACTCCTCGGCGAAACCGGGGACCTTGCAAAGGATCTCGCTGGGCAAATCGACGTTTCGGTAGTATTGCTCCATCAGTTCGGCGAGTTGCTCGCCCACTTCCCCGAAACTCGGCACCACCTTGACTTTCTTTCCCAAAAGAAGCCCATGGCGGTAGGTCAGAACCGACAAAGCGACGTAGCCTTCCCGTTCGGCGTAGGCGACCACGTCGCGATTGACCCGATCGCCGCTCAGCTCAACCGTTTGCTTGCTCACCGTCCGCTCCACCGCCTCAAGGGTTTCCTTGTAGCTTTCCGCGTCTTCGTAACGCTCCTCGTCGCTGGCCTTTCGCATTTTCGCCCTTAGATCCTTGACGGCGTCGGCGACGTCCCCGTCGAGGAAACGCTTGATCGAGGAGTAAAGCTTCCCGTATGTGGCCTCGTCGATTTGGTTCACGCATGGGGCGAGGCACTGCCCCATGTGAAAATAAAGGCAGGGCCGCTTCGGCATCGTCCGGCATTTCCTCGTCGGATAGAGGGAATTGAGGAGATCGATGGTCCGATAGGCGTCGGTGGCGTTGGGGAACGGGCCGAAATAGAAATAGCGGCGGTCGGAGGAGCGGCGCGAGATTTTTAGGAACGCGTCGCGGCGACGCAAGGCGATGTAGGGGTAATGGCTGTCGTCCATCATGATGACGTTGTAGCGAGGATAATGGGTCTGAATGAGGTTCATTTCAAGGATGAAGGCCTCTTTGTCCGTGTGAACGATGATGAAATCGAAATGATCGACGTGGCTCACCATGGCGAAAACCTTGCCGCTTTGGGGGCGGAGGAAATACTGGGAGACGCGTTTCTTGAGGTTCTTGGCCTTGCCGATATAGATGATCGCGTCGGTGGCGTCCTTCATCTCATAAACGCCCGGTTTGTCGGGCAGCAGGTCGATCTGGCGCTTGAGTTTCTCGCTGAGAACCATACGCTCACTTGAGGAAAACGATCGTGGCGCCCCCGCCGCCTTCGTATTGGCCCGCGGCTTCGTAATGGTCGACCCAAGAGGAGTGGCTGTTAAGGTAATCGCGGACGAGGTCGCGAAGCGCCCCGCTCCCCCAGCCATGGATGACGCGAACGCGCTTCAGGCCTTTGAGACGGCAGCGATCGAGGTACTTGTCAAGGCTCTCGCGGGCCTCGTCGACGTGTTGGCCGATGAGGTTAAGCTCCAGCGGGAGGCTCTTTTGAGCCGCCAGATCGTCGAGTCGGACCCCGGTGATCGGCGTCTCTTCCTCCCGAGGCGGCTCGCCGACCTTGACGACTTTGTTCGTTTTGGTTTTGAAAGCGAGGCCGTCATGGGTCGTCACTTCGACCTTGAGGCCCTGAAGGGAGGTGACGCGACCCACGACGCCGACGCTCGGGATGTTGACGTAATCCCCGAGGGCGACCGGGCCGGAGAAGGTCTCCTCCGCGGCCACGGAAGCGAGATCGTCGAGTTTCCTTTTGGCGGCGATGACCTCGTGCATCTTGACCTCGCGCCCGCTCACGGAGGCCAAAATATCCTCCATTCGCTTCTCGTAATCGCCAAGGATCGCTTCCTTTTTGTCCTCGACGTCGCTGAGGTAGTTGGCCTCCCGTTTGGCCAAGGAGGCCTCTTTTTTCGACAGCCGCTCTTCCTTCTGGGCCAAAGCCTTCTCTTTCGCAACGGCCTTTTCCTTCTCGATTTCGGTCTGCCGGGTCGTTTCGCCCAGTCGCTTGATGGCTTCCCCGACGGAGGCCTCCTCGCGATGGGACAGGTAGTCTTTGGCCGCCTTCAAAGTGGATTCGGGCAACCCGAACCTCTCGGCGACCACGAGACCATAGGATTCGCCGGGCAGACCCATTTTTAGTTTATAGGTCGGGATCAGTTTCGTTTCGTCGAACATCATCGAGGCGTTCGTGACCTCGGGATTGCTCAAAGCGTAGGCCTTCAGCCCTTCGAAATGGCTTGAGACGAGCGTGATCGCGCGCTTTTTGAGAAGGGTCTCGATAACGGCGTAGGCGATGGCTTCGCCTTCTCGTGGCGAGGTTCCGGTCCCGACCTCGTCGAGCAGAACCAAATCGCGCCCCCCGACCGAAGAAAGGATCCCGCCGATGTTCTCCATGTGACCGCTGAAGGTGGAAAGGTTGTCGCTCAAGGATTGGCTGTCGCCGATATCGCAATAGATATGGGGGAAATAGCTCAAAGCGGCGCCTTCATCGGCCAAAACCGGGAGTCCGCACTCGTTCATCAAGATGGCCATCCCAAGCGTTTTGAGGGCAACCGTTTTCCCGCCGGCGTTGGGCCCGCTTATGACGACGAGCCGGATTTTGCCGCTCAGATAGAAATCGTTGGGAACGACTTTCGCGGGGTCGATGAGGGGGTGGCGGGCATTGGAGAGCTCCACGGTCGGGTCTTTCAAAAGGCGCGCCACATGGCCCTTGGCCTTTTCCTCATAAAGGCTTTTGGCAAGCAGGAAATCAAGATACCCGATCATCGCGTTCAGGCTGTTGACGGCGTCTCCGCTTGCGGCCACTTCGGCGCTGAGCTCGCGCAAAAGGCGGCGGATCTCCTCCCGTTCGTCGTTGCGGAGCTCCACCATCCGATTGTTGAGCTCGACGATGGCTTCCGGCTCGATGAAAGTCGTCTCGCCGGTGTTGCTGATGTCCTGAACGATGCCCTTCACTTTGTTCTTGTAACCGTTCGCGACCGGAAGGACGTAATGCCCGTTTTTCATCGAGAGGGTCGTGTCGCTTAGATAGATTTTGTTCTGATCGAGGATAAAGCCAAGCCTTTTCCTCATCGAATCCTCCAAACGGCGGATGGAAGCGCGGATACCGCGGAGCTTTGGGGAGGCCCCGTCAAAGATGGAAAGGTCGGGGGCGATGATTTTATGGATGTCTTTTTCCAAAAAGGAAAGGGTCGGGAAGCGCGAAACGTAATCGAGCAGAAGCGGAGCGGCGGTCACTTGGGAAAAGAAATGGGCGAGGCTCTCGCCCTGCTTGACCTCGTGCGCCACGCGCTCAAGATCCTCGACCGTAAGGGTGCCGCCTTTAGCGGCCATCCGGACGATTTCCGCCAAAGACGAAGAGACGTCGATTGGCAAACGGCCATAGCGAACGTAAACGGAATCCATTTCCCGCAGGCGAGCCAGTTCCTCGCCGAGACTCGCCTCGTCCAGCCTTTCGAGCCCCCTAGCCGTGGCCTTGCCCGTTTCGGTTCGGCACAAAAGAGCGAGTTCGTCGCGTATTTTCCCGAATTCCAGTTTTTCGTAGATATCCTGCACGGGGAGATTATATCACGGAGGCGCGCGGGAGGCGGCTCCCACGTTCGGCGGAACTATGCTAGAATCCTCATATGAAAAAAGCGATGCCCATTTGTGCCCTCAGCGTCGATGCCGGGAAAATGGGGCGAATGCTCAGATTCTATGAATCTGCCGCCAAACCGGTCGACAACGAATACGTAGCGCTTTTCGCGACTTACGAAGGCGGAGTCGTCCATCTTTACAAAAAAAACAAAAAAGGCGATTTCAAAGCCGTTTTCCAAGGCGTGGGGGCCCTTGATGAGGCCAGAATATGGGACCCGAACGCCGTGGGTGAGACGCATCAGCCCACGCTAAAACGCGAGCTCAGGCCGCGCGGCGGGGCGATCCGTCCTTTCAACCTCTTTCCCCAAATCGGGAGCGACGAGGTCGGGACCGGGGATGTCTTCGGACCGGTCTGCGTCTGCGCCGCCTACGTCGCCAAAGGCGATTTGCCCCGCCTCAAGGAACTCGGGATAACCGACAGCAAGCGGATGGACGACGACTACATCCTTTCGATCGGGCCCGCCCTCGTCAAAGAGTTCGATTATTCGCAGCTTTCCCTGCCTAATGGCAAATACAACGAGATCCACGACGAGCTGAACATGAACGCCATCAAAGCCATACTGCACAACCGCTGCCTGCTTAATCTGAGCAAGAGGCATCCCAATGCCCATGCCTACCAAGATCAATTCGCCTCGCCGAAACTGTATTATTCGTATTTGAAGGACGAGGGCGAAATCCTGCGGGGCATCACTTTCAAAACGCAAGGCGAAACGGCTTTCCCGTCCGTGGCTTTGGCCTCCGTCCTCGCCCGTTATTCGTTCTTGCGGAAAATGGCGGAATTGTCGGAAAAATACGGAATGCGCCTTCCTTTCGGCGCCGGCGAGGAAGTCGACGAGGCCATCGCGGCCTTCGTTAAGGAAAACGGAAAGGAAAAGCTCCGCGAGGTCGCGAAGCTCAACTGGGCCAATTTCAAGAAACTCAAGTGAGTTTGGCCAAAACGTTTTTGAAATACTCCGGCAAGGGGGCCGTGAAGGAGACTTCCTTCTTCGTCCGAGGGTGAACGAAGGTCAGCCGATAGGCATGGAGCAGTTGCCCTTTATCGTAGATTTTCCGGTTGCCCGCCCCGTATAGCGGGTCGCCGATAAGCGGATGGCCGATGTAGTCCATATGGACGCGGATTTGGTGCGTTCTCCCCGTCAACAAACGGCATGACACGAGCGTGCACCCGTCTTTAGGAAAGCGTTTCAGGACCTTAAAGAAAGTGACCGATTCCTTGCCCCCTTGCCCAACGACGGCGAACCGCAAAGGGTTCTTGGGGTCGCGGCCGATGGGGGCGTCGATCTTCGCCTCGTCCTCCCCGATCAGGCCTTTCACGAGCGCGTAGTACTCGCGATGCATGGAGTGGCCGACCAGTTGAGCCGAGAGCCCCTCGTAGGCGAAGTCGTTCTTGGCGACGACGAGAAGCCCGGATGTGTCCTTATCGATGCGATGGACCAGCCCGGGCCTGGCGGCGCCCGCCGCGGGAGCCAAGGCGCTCTCATGGAAAAGAAGCCCGTTAAGCAGAGTTCCGTCCTCATGCCCGTTCCCGGGGTGGACGGTGAGGCCGGCCTGCTTATTGACGACGATGATGTCATCGTCTTCGTAAACGATGTCGAGAGGGATGTCCTGCTTCTTCAATTCAAGTGGTTTTTCGGCATATTCTTGGTATTTTACGATGTCGCCGTTCCGTAAAGGATAATGCGCCTTCTCCAACGCATCGTTAACGGTGACGAGCCCATCCCGAATCATCGATTGCACTTTGCTTCTCGAGGGGGCGGCACCGATGGAGGCCAAAGCCTCATCGAGACGCTCGTCGACCAATCCGTTATCGATTTTCAGGGTCTTTTGGCTCATCGCCCAATTGCTCCTTGCGCTGCTCCTCGGCCGTTTCCTTGTTGCCCTTTCTGACGTCGCGGACGAGGATTGTGACGATGAGCATGACGATGCCGATCGTAAGACAGCTGTCGGCGACGTTGAAGATGGCGAACGGGGCACGATCGGTGCCGAGGAGATAGAAGCACATGAAGTCGATGACCCCGTCGAAACCCACCGTGGCCTTCCAGTAGAAAGTCCGGTCGATGAGGTTCCCGACGGCCCCGGCGAAAAGAAGCGCCATGATGGCGTTCATCAGTTTGTCTTTCTTGCTTAGGCGCGTCCCCCAGTACCAAATGATCACCGCGCTCATGAGCCACGAAATGAGAATCAAAACAATCCTGACGCCGATCACGAGGGCCTCGTTCGAAGCGTCAATGTTAAACCAGTTTCCAAAGGCGGCGAAGGTATTATGGGAGAGGACGACGTACCAAAAGCCGTCGATCATCCTGATTCCGTCGGTATAAACGAGCGTGTCGGTTTTCAAGGTCGTCTGAACCACCCATTTCGTCGCGATGTCGATGGCGAAAAGGAGGAGGGCCATCCAGGCATAGGAGCCGAAGCCCAAAAACCCCTTCCACTCCATCTTGGCCCGTTTTTTGGCGGTCCTGTCGGTTTTTCCTTCCATCACATCTTTCCTTTCAAGACGGCTTGGCAACGGGAGCAGAGCATCGTGCCGTCGGCCATCGTGGCCACATCGGTGCGATAAGCCCGGCAACGGGAGCACATCTCGCTGGCGGTCTTTCTGACTTCGATCCTCCCGCTTGACCCTTCGCTGAGCGACAAATCGGCGACGATCAGCGTTCGGCGGAGTTCGTCCTTGCCTATTTTAGCAAGAACGGCCTTGGTCGCGCCATCGGCGACGACGATACGGAGGCTCGCCTCGCTTGAGGAACCGATCCTCCCCTCGGCTCGAGCCTCCTCAAGGGCTTTGAGCGCGAGATCCCGAAACTTGCGGAAACCCGCGTAATCCTCGCGGGCCCCCGTCCCGTCGTATTCGTGCGTTTCCTTCGGCATGTCCTCAAGCTGCGGGCTCGCCTTTTTCGTGCCCGGGATCGCGTGATAGACCTCATCCATCGTGAAGGAAAGGATCGGATTGTAGAGCAGGCACGCCTCGTAGGCGATTTTGAAGATGACGTATTGGAACGCTTTGCGGCGCGGGGAATCCGCCGCATCGCAATAGAGGCTGTCCTTGCCCACGTCGAGATAAAAGCCCGAAAGGTCGACAAGATATCCCGCCAAAGCCATGTTGACCCCGGCGAAATCGCAGTCCTCGTAATCCTTGAGGACCCCGTTCTTGACGCTTTCCCATTCGGCAAGGGTCCACTCGTCGATCGCCCCAAGGCGCGGCTTTTCCTTCGGCTGAACGTAAGCCTTCTCGCCATCCTGCAGGTTTCCGAGCATGAAACGGAACGTGTTCCGGATCTTCCGGTACTGCTCGCTCACGGTCCTGACGATCGGCTCGCTGATGCGGACGTCGGCCTGATAGTTGACGGAGGCCGCCCATAGGCGCAGGACGTCGGCGCCGAAACGGTTCGCCACTTTCGAGGGGTCGATGCCGTTTCCGGCGGATTTGCTCATCTTCTGCCAGGCGTCGTCCATGACCCAACCATGGGTCAGGCATTCCTTGAACGGCGCGAAACCGCTATAGGCGACGGAAAGGATGAGACTGGCGTTGAACCAGCCCCGATATTGGTCGTTGCCCTCGAAATAGAGGTCGGCCGGATAGGGGAGGCCCCGCTCGCGGAGAACCCCGTTCCAACTGGATCCGGAATCGAACCAAACGTCCATGATGTCGGTCTCTTTGCGAAAGCCCCCGTTCGGGGAGGCGGGGTTGAGGTATCCCATGGGCAAAAGATCCTTGGGCTGGCTCTCGAACCAAACGTTCGATCCTTTTTCGCGCACCAAAGCGCTGATCCGCTCGAACACCCTCTTTTCGAGAATCGGGGTGCCGTCTTCGTTGTAGATTATGGGGATGGGCACGCCCCAGGCCCGTTGCCGGGAGATGCACCAGTCGGCGCGGTCTTTGATCATGTTGACCATCTTCGTCTCGCCCCAAGCGGGCCGCCACTTGATTTTGCGGACTTCCTCGAGAAGCCGCCCGCGGATCGGCTCGATGCTGCAGAACCACTGCGGGGTGGCGCGGAAAATAACGGGCTTATGGGTCCGCCAGTCGTGCGGATAGCTGTGGACGATGTCGACTTCCTTCAGCAAATGGCCGCTGCGGGCGAGTTCGTCGACGACGATGTCGTTGGCCTCGGCGTAGAACTTGCCGTCGCAGGGATCGCCCTTTTCGAGGTGGAGGTATCCTTTTTCGTCGACCGGGCAGAATGGCTTGATGCCGTACTTAAGGCAAGCGTTGAAATCGTCGACGCCGTGGTCGGGGGCCGTATGGACGCATCCGGTCCCGTCTTCGTCGGTGACGAAGCTGGCGCAAATGACGGTCGAAAGGCGATCGTAAAGGGGGTGGCGAACGGTCGCCATCTCAAGGTCTTTTCCTTTGAATTCTTTTATGAGATCGCATTTTTTAAGGCCCAAAGTCGCCACCATTTTGCCTTGGAGCGAGGAAAGGAAGACGAGTTGGCCTTTGTCGGTGTCGAAAAGCCCGTACTTAAAAAGCGGGTTCAAGGTGACCGCGAGGTCGGCCGGAACGGTCCACGGCGTCGTGGTCCAGATAAGGATTTTCGCGCCCCTAGGGACGACTCCCTTGCCATCGGCGAAATCGAAAGCCACGTAAAGGGTGCGGGCCGCCACGTCTTTGTATTCGACCTCGGCCTCGGCCAAGGCGCTTTCGCTCGAAGGCGACCAATAGACAGGTTTCACGCCTTTGTAGATGAGGCCTTTTAAGGCCATCGCGGCGAAAACGTCGATCTCGTGAGCCTCATAGGCGGGATCGAGGGTGAGGTAAGGGCGCTCATAGTCGCCGAGACAGCCAAGGCGCTTGACCTGGCCCTTCTGAATGGCGACCTGCTTAAGGGCATAATCCCTGCATAAATCACGGAAAGCGGCCACGGACATCGCCTTGCGGTCGACGCCGCCCTTGGTGAGCTGAACCTCGATCGGGAGGCCGTGCGTGTCCCATCCGAAAACGAAGGGCGTCTTGAAGCCCGCCATGTTCTTGTAACGGATGAGGAAATCCTTGAGCAAGCGGTTCATCATGTGCCCGCAGTGGATGTTCCCGTTGGCGTAAGGGGGCCCGTCATGGAGCAGAAACTCCTCGCACCCCTCGCGGTTCTCGTTCATCTTCTCGTAAAGCCCCAACTCATCCCATCTTTTGAGGCAAAGCGGCTCCTTTTGGGTGAGGTTGCCCCTCATCTCAAAAGACGTCTTCGGCATGAGCAATGTGTCTTTTAGTTCCATGGCGATGGACCTCCGCAAAAACAAGAAAGCGCCCCGTCTAAGGGCGCTGGCCAGCGTGGTTCCACCTTAATTCGGGAGACGAATCCCCCGCACTCGGATTCCGTTAACGCCGGATGACGGCGGTCCTACCTATCGAGCCGCGCGCTCAGGAAGCGATACCCTTTCGCGACGCCCCGTTTTCATCCAGGGGGCTCTCTGCCGTTTGCTACTCGGACGTGCCTTCCGTCTCTGCACGAACAATATAGAGGCTTATGACCCCAAAATCAAGATTTGTCGTCGGTCCCTTTAAGAAAGTCCGGCAAGATCGAGGAAGCCACGTTTTCGGGCTCGTCCCCCTTTTTTTCGGCTTCGCCCTCGGCTTTCCTGACCTCTTCCTCGCGAACCGCGTCCACCCCGCTGCCAAGGGCTTTGGGGTCGGCGGGCATCTCGAATTTCGGGACCGAGGTGAAGTCGTATTCGTCCGTGAAATCGCTCGCGATGACGGACACCAGCATCGAATCCTCGAGTTGCTCGTTGATCGAGACGCCGAATTTGATGTCGATGCTGCCGCCGGCCTGCTCGTTTATGCGCTGAACGCAGCGTTGGGCCTCGTAAAGGGTGACGCCTTGCCCGCACGTCACGGAGCAGATGGCGCGCCTCGCCCCGGCGATCGAGGCCTCCAGAAGCGGCGAGTTGATGGCGTTTTCGGCCGCGTCGTCGGCTTTGTTCGGGCCTTGGCCTTTGCCAAAGCCGATAAGGGCGATGCCGGCGCCCTTGAGGGTGCTGCGAACATCGGCGAAATCGAGGTTTATCTGGGCGGGGACGAGAATGAGGTCGGCGACGGTTTTGACCGATTGGGCCAGAATATGGTCGCTTTCCTGAAAGGCCTGCGAGATAGGGACGTTCCCCGAGGACATCAGAAGCTTGTCGTTGCTGACGATGATGATGGAATCGACCGCGTCCTTGAGCTCGCTGAGCCCTTCGACGGAATTGGCGATCCTCTGCTTGCCCTCGAAGGTGAAGGGGCGGGTGACGATGGCCACGGTCAAGGCGCCCTCTTCCTTGGCGATCGAGGCGATGATCGGGGCGGCGCCGGTGCCGGTGCCTTTGCCCATGCCCGCCGCGATGAAGACCATGTCGGCCCCGTGGACGATTTTGCGGATGTCCTCCGTCGATTGGACGGCGGCCTCTTTGCCGACGGCGGGGTCGCCCCCCGCGCCGAGGCCTTTGGTGACGGATTCCCCAAGCACCAACCGATTGGGCGCTTTCGAGGTCGAAAGAGCCTGCTTATCGGTATTGGCGACGTAAAACTCCACGTTTTGGATATCGTCGTCGATCATGCGGTTGACGGCGTTGTTGCCGGCCCCGCCGACGCCGATGACGACGATGCGGGCCACGGGTTCGAAATTGTCGAGATCCGCGATATCTGAATCGACCATATGGATGCCCTCCTTGTTATTGGCGCTCACGGCTGAGCGAACTCACGCCATGGTAATTTTCCTCAAGCGTCCCGCGGTAATGGCTCTCGGCCAAAATAAGGCCGAGGATATTGGCGAAGCGAGGGTCGCGAGCCCCCAAAGCCGTTGGGGCATAGGCGATGAAACGGCGCGTCCCAAGCGCCGGGGCGACGAGATTGGCGAGCCCTTTGAGTTCGCTCCCGCCCCCGATCGCGACGATCGGCATCGAGGCGATGACCTGGCTCGTCGGCTGCCGGGCCGACAATTTGGCGACGGCGTTCGTGAAATGGGCGTTCCAATCCTCGAAGAAATCCTCGATGACCGTGTTGAGCGAGGATTGGAAGTATTCGGTCTTGCGCCCTTGGGAGTCGGCCGAAACGGCGAGGGGGGCCTGGAAAGATGTGGTCCGTTCGTCGAATCCATAGCCGCGCTTGATTTTCTCGGCCTCCGCGAAGGATAGCCCCATGCCCCTAGCGATGGCGTCGGTGAGATCGTCCCCGCCGCGGGGGAAGAAAAAACTGGAATAGGGAGAAGAGGCCCCGACGATGGAAACGGTCGTCAGTTTGGCCCCCATATCGAGCAGGAAATAATTCTCGGGCATGCTTTTGTCGCTCCCGATAAGCTGCGAGGCGCAGTACGGCGCGACGCTTGCGTCCTTGATCCGGAACCCGGCCGCCTCGACGGTCGCGCGGAAAGCGTGGACGAGGGGTTCGGGCAGGGTGTGGATCTTGGCCCGGATGGCGATGCTGTGGCTCTTTTCCCCAAGAGGCGGGTTAGAGTAGTTCTTGCCGTCGTCGAGGGTGAAAAAATCGGGGATGATGTCGACGATTATGTTGTCGCCCGGGATTTTGTCGTTCATGAGCATCGAATTCAGGTTCGTGATATCGATATAGTCGATGAGGCCCGAGGAAGAGGTCAAGGTCGTGGATTTGGCGTTTTGGTAGATTTGGAAGCCAAGGGGCGGGATGATGATCGAAAGATTGTGGGCGTTGATCTTTAGCGAAGCCGCTTCGTCCTCGATGTGGGCGAAGTCCTTGATGAGGTCGACGACCGCTTTTTGGTCGCTGATGTATCCGTCTTTCATGAACCCCTTAAGGGGGCGTTCCGTCTTATAGATAACGATCGGTTGCCCGCCGATGGCGCAACCGATGGCGAACTTGGCCGAATCGTCCGTTATTTCAAGGACGGCTGTCTTTTTGCTGGCTTCCATAATCGTATTCTATATTAGAATACCCAAACCCGTCTTAAAAGCCTTTTCGATAGCGAATTAGTAGTTTTTTGGAAAAAACAAAAGGCGCCGGTTTGACCCAGCGCCCGGTTTTTGCGAGGATAATCAAAGGCCCGAATCGAGCGACTCGACGCTTGAAGAAGGGCCTTCCTCGCCAACGGACGAGGAGGTTTCCTCCGAACTTGAAACGGAGGGATCCGCCGTGGCTTCGGCGAGCGAAAGGCGATATGTGATCGCGATGGGGATCGCCGCGAAAAGCGTGACCACGATGGCGAGAGCAAGCCCCACCAAGGCGGTTTGGATCCGGTAATAGAGTTTCCGGTGTCCGGTTTTGACGAGTTTGTCTTTCATGGGTTTCACTCCTTTCTTCTGCGGACGGCCCGCAATTTCGCGCTGGCGGCGCGATGGTTCTCCGTGAGTTCCGTGGCGTCGGCCACGATGGGCTTTTTGGTGAGGTTCGCGAAAGGGGCCTCCTCCGCCGCGATAGGAAGAGCGTCGGGCCCGTGGCGGCTGCCTTCCACCACGGTGAGGGAACGGAACTTGCTTTTGACGAGCCGATCCTCCAACGAATGGAAGCTGATGACGGCGATGACGCCGTTAGGCGCCACGAGGCGGGGAATGGCGTCAAGGGCCCGGCGAAGATTGCCCAATTCGTCGTTCACCTCGATGCGAATGGCTTGGAAAACCTGCTTGGCGGGAAAGCCCTTTTTGCTTCGCGCCCGCCGGCTTTTGGCCCCGAGGACGATCTCCGAGAGCTCGGTTGTCGTCTCGATCGGCTTCTCGGACCGCCTCCGCACGATGGCTTTGGCGATCTGGTGGCTTTCGCTTTCCTCGCCATACTCGCGGAAGATCGTCGTGAGTTGGCGGAGGTCGTATCCGTTGACCACCTTATAGGCGGTGAGGGGATTCCTTCGGTCCATTCGCATGTCAAGCGGGGCCTCTTCCTTGTAGGAGAAACCGCGTTCGGCTTCGTCGAACTGGGGCGAGGACACGCCCAGGTCCATCAGGATCCCGTCGACGGCGGGGATCCCTTCGCGGAGAAGAACCTCGCCGACATCGGCGAAATTCTCGCGGTAGATAACGTAATTGCTTCCAATGGCGTCCAGCCTTTTCTTGCTTTCCGCCACCGCTTCGCCATCGACGTCGAAGGCGATCAGGCGGCCATGCGGGATCCGTTTGAGGATCTCGCTGCTGTGCCCGCCGCGGCCCAATGTCAGATCGAGGTAAGTCCCCCCGTCGCGGACATCCAGCAAATCGATGCTCTCGCGAAGAAGGACGCTTATGTGCTCACCCATTTTCGCGCGAGCTCCTTTCGGCGAGGGATTCGTACTCCGGGCTGCGGGCCACAAGGTACTTGGCGTAGGCCACCGCGTCCCAAATCTCGAAATGATCGAGCACGCCGATGATGGTGACGTTCCTGCCGATGCGATAGTCGTCGACGAGTTGCTTGGTGAGGGCGATTCGCCCATGGGAATCGACGGGCATCTCCGAAGCCGACGAGGCGGCTAAACGGATATAGGCGCGATTTGCCTCGCTGAAGAAAGAAAGGTTCTTAAGGCTCGCCAAGAGGTCTTTGAACGCCTCCTCCGGATAAACGGAGAGGCAACCTTCGAAACCTCGCAGGACATAAAACCTCGATGGGATCGAGTCAACCAGCTTCGTTGGAATCTGGAGTCGGCTCTTATCATCAAGGGTTCGCGAATAGGTTCCGAAGAAATTTCCCACTCTTGCCCACCTGCAAATTAAGACTAACATTGCCTCGCGTGGGTGTAAATGAAAACCACGAAGAAAAAATGAAAGCACTTTTCACCCACTAAAAACAGGTAATTAATTGGTATATTTTAAGTTTCCGATCAAAATGGCTTCGCCGCTGGGGTTTCCCGCCATTTAAAAAGAAAAAAACGACTGATGGGTCAGCCAAAGGCCCATTAAGTCGCTCATCTTACCTTTTGCCTATCTTCAAAATCGGCTTTCCCGGACATTCAAACGAAAGGCCCTTTTTCTCCAACGCGAAAATCAAGCAAAGGCTTTTATTTTCCGACGTCGAAGTCCTTTAGTTTGTCGAACGCGGGGTTACGCGATCCCCTTTTCTCCGCCGCTTTCTCCTCTTCGCTCAGAATCCGATATCCTTCTCCGCCTCTAGGGAGGACGCTTCCGGGGCGGGTCGCCTTGATCGGAAGCGACGAGATGATGATCCGCAAGGCCAAATCGTCCAAGTCAATAAGGCTCCCGCTCACGAGGTAGCCCTCGCCATCCTCGTTCATTTCCTTCATGATGTCGCAGTCCTCGCGAAGGTCGACCTTCTTCTCGAAAAGGGCCCCGTCAACCGCGTCGATGAGCGTCAAATCGGCCTTGATGGAAAAACGCGCGTGGTCATAATCGCCGACCTTGGAAAGTTCGGCGAAGTAAGAGCAACTCCTCACCGCGCGGATCGGATAAGGCAAATCGTAGCCTTCGAAAACGGTCCTGTTCGCATAACTCAGAACACGGCCTTTGACGATGGCCCCGCGAGGGACGCCGTTCATGAACGGATTTCCGCCCCAAAACGCGTTTTTATCGTCGCGACCGCCTTCTCCATAACCGCGGACGCTTCGGAATCGGTCAGTGTTTTCTCGGGATCGAGGATCGTGATCGACAGCGCCACCGACTTCTTGCCGGGGGCGATATTGACGCCTTGGTAAACGTCAAAGACGTCGACCTTGGCGATCAGTTTGTCGGAACGCAGAATCTCCCGCCGGATGTCCTCGTAGGGCACCTTCTCGTCGACGAGGAAAGCCAAGTCGCGGCCGATTGAAGGGAATTTGGCCGGGACCGAGGCTTTTTCGGGCGAGGTCTTAAGAGCCAAAACGGCGCTTAGATCGAGCTCAAGGGCGACGGCGCCTTTGCTGAGGCCGTATTCCGCAAGGGCGGCGGGATGAAGGGCGCCCATGACGGCGACGAGCGTTTTGCCCAAATAGACGGCGGCGCTCCGTCCGGGGTGGAATTCCTTTTCCCCGCTTCGAAGGCGCTCGATGCGGTAACGGTTGTCGGCAAGGCCCAAAAGACCCATGAGTCCAACGAAGAGGCCCTTGATCGAATAGAAGTCGTAAGGGCGGACATCGAGGCCGCCTTGGAGACGCTCCTCGCCCGCGAGGACAATGCCCAAACGACGGCTTTTTTCGTTGGGGGCGTCGACGTCGCTGACCTCGAAGAGGGCCAAGTCCTTGATCTGGTGGGCGGCGTTGTATGCGGCCGCCGAAAGAAGCGAGGGCAAAACGTTCCGACGAACGTATTCATGGTCAGCGGTCATCGGGTTGGAAAGCCTGTAGCTATCCCCGCCCCCAAGGTAATCGAAACGGTCCTTCTCCGAGGCGCCGACGAGGGTGTAGGTAAGAACTTCGTCGAGCCCCTGCTCACGGAGATAGCGACGGATGGCGACGACGAGCCTCTGCTCGTTGGTGAGGCCGCCCTCGCAATGGGCCTCCCCCGAAGGCAAACGGCTCGCGATGCGGTCGTAGCCAAGAAGGCGGATGACCTCCTCGCTGACATCGCACCCTTCGGCCATGTCGATACGATAAGCGGGCACGGAAACGCTGATTTCGTCGCCATTTTCATTGACGCCCAAATGGTCTTTGCGAAGGACGGAGGCGATCTCTTCGTTCGTGAAGGAGGTGCCCAAGCGGCGATTGATGCGATCGTAAGAGGTCCTGATCAGCTTCGGCTCATGGGGCAAGGTATCGTAAACGAGGCTTTCGCTCACGGAGGCGGCCCCGCAAAGCCGCTCGAGGAGCGCGGAGGCGATTTCGAGAACCCGTTCGGCTTGGCTCGGGTTGAGCCCTTTCACGAAACGGGAGGAGGATTCGCTGGCCAAGCCCAAGCGGTTCGAGGTGTGGCGGATGGCGGCGCCTTGGAACACGGCGGCTTCAATCGCGACGTTGGCGGTTTCCCCGTCGACCTCGCATTCCTTGGAAGTCATGATGCCGGCGAGACACATCCCCCGGCCCGCGCTCGTCACCACGAGATCGCCCTTGACGAGCCGATAGGTTTTCCCGTCCATGGCCACGAAATCGCCTTCGCAATCGTCGCGGACGACGAGTTCTTTCCGCGGCAATTTGTCGAGATCGTACATGTTGAGCGGCTGCCCCGTAAGCAGCATCACGAAATTGCCGACGTCCACGACGCTATCGATGCTGCGAACGCCTTCGCTGAAAAGAATCCGCCGCATCCATTCGGGGGAAGGGCCGACTTTTAGGCCATGGACTTCCCGAATCCAAAACGAAGGGCAGTTCTTGGTCTCGCTTCCGACCTTAAAAGCCGTCTTGACGTGTTTTTTGACGGCGAATTCGGGCAGTTTGACCGGGCGGTCGAGCAGGGTCCCCACCTCCTCCGCCACGTTCATCATGGCGTTGAGGTCCGGACGGTTGGCCAAAAGTTTGAGGTTGAGGATCGCGTCGTCTAGGCCAAGGTAACCCAAAACGTCCTCCTCCCCCACCGGAGCCTCCGCCGCCAACTCTTCGATGCCGGCGCACTGCTTCTCGCTGAGGGACTTCCTGTCGACGCCGAGCTCATATAGAGCGCAGCACATCCCGTCGCTTTCCACGCCGCGAATCACGCTCTTCGCGATGGTGATGGAGGGCAAAACGGCGCCTTCGCGGGCGACGATGACTTTAAGGCCTTTGCGGGCGTTGGGGGCGCCGCAGACGATTTGATGGATGCCGTATTTGGGGCCTTCGTCCACCTGAAGAACGCGCAGATGGTCGCTGTCGGGATGGCTCTCGCAGGAAAGGATCTCGCCGATGAGGAGGCCGCTGGCTTTCGCCAAGCGGTCGATCGACTCGACTTCGACCCCGGCGAAAGTCATCTTCGAGGCCAACTCTTCCGGGGAGACGCCGCTCAGATCGACGAACTGCCCCAGCCAATTCCATGATACTTTCATTGCCCTTCTCCTTATTTTTCGAGGTAATCCTTAAGAAAACGCTCGTCGTTTTGGTAGAATCGGCGGATGTCGTCGATGCCGTATCGCAAGATGGCGATCCGTTCGACTCCGACGCCAAAGGCGAAACCGCTATAGACCTCAGGGTCGTATCCGCACATCCGAAGAACGTTGGGGTGGACCTCTCCGGCCCCCAGAATCTCGATCCAACCGGTGCCTTTGCACATATCGCAGCCCTTCCCGCCGCAATGGGCGCAGCTTACGTCCACCTCGACCGAAGGCTCCGTGAAGGGGAAATAGGAACTGCGGAGGCGGATTTGGCGTTTCTCGCCGAACATTTTCTTGACGAAAAGCTCGAGCGTTCCTTTAAGATCGGCCATGGAAACGCCTTTATCCACGACCAAGCCTTCTATTTGACCGAACTGATGGCTGTGGGTGGCGTCGTCGTCGTCCCGGCGGTAGCATTTGCCAGGGCAGATCATCTTGATGGGGCCCTTGTCCGCCTTTTCGACCATCGCGTGGGCTTGGGCGGCGCTGGTCTGAGTGCGAAGCAAAAGGCTGTCGGTGATATAAAAGGTGTCCTGCATGTCGCGGGCCGGATGGTCCTTAGGGACGTTTAAAAGCTCGAAATTGTAGTGATCGGTCTCGACGTCGCGGCCCTCTTTGACCTCGAAGCCCATGCCGACGAAGATGTCGGTCATTTCGTCGATGATCTGATAATAAGGATTCACATGGCCGATTTTCCGCTCCCGCGGAGGCAAGCTGATGTCGATGGTCTCAGCTTCGAGTTTCCTCGCCAAAACCGCGGCTTTGATGGCCTTTTCCTTTTCCGAATACGCCGTCTCGATCGCTTTTCGGCAATCGTTGACCGCTTTGCCGAAGGAGGCCCGCTCCGTGGGCGGGACGCTTTTCATGGCTCCCATGAGGGCGCTGAGTTCGCTTTTTTTGGCAAGATACGCGTTATGGACGCGGATGAGGGCGGCCTCGTCCGCGCACCCGGCGATCTCGCCAAGCGCCTTGCCTTTGATTTCCTCGATTTTCGCCTCTTGCTCCATAGGGAAGCCTCCTTTAACGAAAAAAGACGGCCGGGAGCGGGCCTAATGCCCGCGGTGCCATCCCACTTCCGTCTGGTTTCACCAGACGCTCACGGGCCCTAACCCTGCCGATGGGGAAGGCCTTATGAGCCTTCGTTCTCCGAGCTGAATTCCCTAACGCTATCCTGAGGCGGTTTCACTGTTCGCCCCTCCCTAAGAAGACACTCGCGAAAGGTACTGCTTCTCTTCGTCGAACATGCTTATTGTACGAGTTTTCCCGACAAAAGAAAGTAAAGAAAGAGGCCCAAGCGCCGTTTTTTGGGAAATAATGATTGAAATTGCGGAAAACGCTGGGCATCATCAACCCATCACCATAAAAAGGAAAAGGAGAAAACATGAGAAAACAAGTTCTGCTCGTGCTTGCTTCCGGGGCTCTCACGCTCGCCGGTTGCGCACAAGGGAGCAGCGGCGCCCCCGCCGTTAGCTCCTCCGGTTCCGATTCGGCTTCGGCGACATCCTCCAAGGAAGTCTCCAGCAGCCTCGCCAAACCGGTTCTATCCGATTTTTTGAAGAAATTCAGCGACGCCAACGCGACCATCGCCGTCAAAGTCGACGACAGCGATTTCCTCACCGCCTCGTTCTATGGCGAGCGCGGTTTCTACGTCGACGCGGGGGGCGATACCTCATCCGGGGTCATCGCCAACCGCGAGGAAGGCTGCTTCGACTTCACTTACGAGGACGGGGCGCTCATCCTCGGTCAGGCCGAAAGCGACCTCAGGCGCGTCACGACCGCTTACTACACGCCTTTGGATTTGGCTGGCGCCACCGCGAATTTCTCCGTTGAAAAGGACGGCCTTACCTATGACCTTACCAAGGGGACGGCCGGCGATTACAGCACTGTCGAGACGGCCTACGCCATCCTTGGGATGTGCAACATCAATTGGCGATTCGCCAAACTGGGTTACTTGGCCGACGTCAAGCTCATCCTCGACGCGGATGGGGAGGGGGCCGCGTTTTCGTATGAGATCACCAACGTGGCTTCCGTAACCGCCCAAATCAGCGACATCGGCACGACCGAGAACGCGGCCTTCAGCGCTTACATCGCCTCGCCGAAATCGGCTCCGGTCCGCACCGCCTACACCGCGGAGAGCCTTGCGGCCTTCGGGGACATGTTCGGCGAAGGGGCCGTCGTGCCCTTCCCGAGCGCGGCTTCGGCCCTGTGGCGGGACGACGTGGTTTATGATGACAACGACGTCGCCTCGGAAGTTGACTTCTACGAATTCGGATCCGACATCAGCGCGGCTTTCGCGGGCGAGCTCATCGCGGCAGGATTCAAGAAAGTCACCAGCACCAGCGTTTTAGGTGACGAGCTCGTCACTTACGAGAAGGTCTATAGCGCCGCGACCGAGACCATCGGCGATTCCGTGATCGCGGTCACGGTCAGCTACGACGCCGAGGCCGAGCGCACGACCGGCACCATCTCGAGTTACACCTACCCAAAACGGAAAGTCGACAAAACCGTCGCCACGGCCAACGAATACTTGACCGCCTATAACGACGGCGCCGCGACGATCCCCCTTCTCTCCGACTCCACGGACATCGTCTCCGTCACGACCCTCGACGCCTCGGAGCTAGTGGGGGAAACCCTCTATCTGCAGGCCAGCATCACGATTGACGACGAAACGGCTTGCGACGCCTACCGCCAGGCTTACCAAGCAGTCCTCGTCGACGCCGGTTACGAGGAGACGGACGAGTGGGACGAACTCGGCTTCAAGAGTTACGAGAAGGGCGACGTCACCATCGAAATCGACGGCTGGTTCGATGACAGCAACAACTTCGACGGCGGCTTCTCGATCATCTTCGAAGACATCGGCTGATCGATTCGCCGACTCAAAAAGCGCTCTCCGCAAGGAGGGCGTTTTTTGCGAGCGGGAACCCTCGGCGCGAAACGAAAAAAGCCTTTGGGAAAACCAAAGGCGATTTTTGACAAAACGGAATCACTCGATCACGGACGGCAGCTCAACCTCGCTGTAGCCAGCTAGATCCGGCAACGCGATCGCGGCGGCCTCGCCTTGAAGAGGCTTCATCGTGCCGATAAGGTGAAAGGCCGATAGGCGCAGGTCCGGCAAGGAATAGGCGCCCGGACTCAGAAGGCCGTTCCAATAATCAATCGTCTCGCTCTTCTCGAGTTTGCTTTGATCGGTCTTGCAGTCAAGGTCCACCGTCGAGGAGACGAAATCGTCCGCCGTGAAAAAGAAGACGAAATCGGAATCCCACGTCGACACGGCCTCAAAGAAGGAACTGATGTCGTTGGCGAGCGGGATTTGGGCCAACCGCGGAAGCGAGGAAGCGTAGACGCGCCCCTGAAGGAAACGGGCGACCGTCTTGATGCCGGGAGCGTAAGTCAAACGATAGGAGCCAAGGCCGTTTTCGGCGATGGAAAGCGTGCTGTCGCTGGTCCCGCCAAGGGTCTTCATCATCTCGTCCACGAGCGCGTCGACCGAATCGCAAAGGCGCTCGGTGAGGCTCTTCTCGCCCGTGAAAAGGGAGTCGACGAACGTCCGCTCCTCTTTGGCGAGGGCGCGATAGCTTTTCCGAGGCATCGTCCAATCTTCCGTCCCATAGGCGTCATTGACGGTCGTTTCAAAGGCCTTCTTGGTCATGAGGGCTTTCGAAAGGTCGAAATACTCGCGATAGTCATCGGTCTTGTTGACGGTATAAACGTTCGGCGATTGGTCGGTGACCTCAATTTCGCTGAGTTCGCTCGATCCGGCGGATGGTTTGAGGCTCATGTTCGCGATTTCCGTGGCGCTCACGAATTCTTTGGCCGAAAGCCCGTCGACCCCGTTCGCGCGGAAAGAGACGGATTCGATGGTGCCATCGACCCCATAGAGCTCAGGACCGCTTTCCTCAGCCGAGGAAGAAGAGGACCCCTCATCGTCGTCGGGATATAAGTAGGCGGCAACGCCGAAGTCGGTGTCGTCGCGGCCCACATTGGCGGCTGGGGTGAAAACGAAGCCTTGGTCGTCGCTTCCGGCGACCCCCTTCATGTCCTTGCGGAAAAGGCTGATCGCGGCGCCGTATTCCGAAGGATCGAGATCGGCGTAGAGCGAAAGGTCAACGGCGGAGGAACTGCCTGCGCCCGAGCACGAGCAGGCGCCGGTGCCGAGAGAGAAGGCCAAAACGAGAAAGGGGATGATTTTCTTTTTCATATCGCCCACATTATATAAGGAAAAGGAAGCCCGCACCATCTATTAATCAAAGGCGTTCCCCCGCGGGAAAAAGGGCGTCATTTTCTAAGTTCGTACATGAGGATTCCGCCAGCCACCGCCACGTTGAGCGAATCGATGCCGCTCATCTCAAGGCGGACCCGCGCGTCGGCCAAAGCCTGAATCGGCGAACTGACGCCTTGGCCTTCGCTACCCAAAACGAGGGCGATTTTCCCTTTTTTGGGAAGCGAAGAAAGGGAAGAAGAGGCTTTGAGATCCGTCGAAACGATCGCGTAGCCTTCGGATTTCAGAGTCCCGATCCGAGCGATGAGGTCGTCATGAGGGACGATGTGAAGCCTGAAAATGGCCCCTTGGCTCGCGAGGACGGCCTTTCGGTTCATCGGATCGGCCGACCCGTTCGACAAATACGCGTCCCGAAACCCAAACGAAAGGGCGGTTCTTAGCAACGTCCCGACGTTGCCAGGATCTTGCACGCCGTCAAGAACGAGGGCGCGGCCCGTGTCAAAGGGGTCGTTTTGGGGACGATGGCAAAGCGCCACGATGCCCTCGGGGCTCTTCGTCGCGGCGAGTTTGGCAATGATCTCGCGGCTGACCAAAGTGACGGGCGCGGCAGTTTCGTAGGGCTCAAGGGAAAAAATCTCCTCGGCGCAACCCTCTTCTAAGGCCATTTCGACGAGGTGAAAGCCCTCGACGAGAAACAAGCCGCCTTTGTTAGGAAGTTTGGCGAGAGCCTTGATGCGTTGGTTCCTCAGACTCGTGATTCTATCCATTGCCGTAATCGTGTTTCCTTAAATTAGTGTACAGCCTCTTGTAGTCGGGGCAAAAGCGGAACACGATCTCGTAGAAGGCCTTTTGGTGGTTCCGCTCGAAATCGTGCGCCAGCTCATGGACGATGACGGAGTCGATGATCTTCGGGTCGTAATGGACGAGCTCAAGGGCGAATGTGAGCCGGTGGTTCGAGCGGCTGTTGACCCCATAACGGGACCGCATCGAACGGACTTTCAGTTCGTAGGGCCTTTCGATCCCCATCGCCTTTTCATAGAAGGGCTCCCTTTCTTTAATATAGGAAAGAAGCTTGCCCTTTAGGAACCCGGCTTTCTTTTTCTCGTCGAGAACACCATACCCGCCAATGGTGTTTTTAACGCCGAAAAGATAGACCTCATCGCCGCTTTCGGAAGGCTCAAATTCCAATTTCCTTTTCAATTTCGGAAAATACTCGGCGATTTTCCTCTCGAGATAACGCCTTTCCGTGAGGCAAGGGCACGACACCTTCATGCTTCCCCCGTCGCGCGAAAGGCGGAAACTGATGTTCCGGACCCGTTTGAAAGTGACTTCGACGGGATAAGAGAGCCCTTCGTAAACGACGCTCATGACTTCGGTTCGCATAGTGGCATTATAGCCTTTCTCATTGTCCTTAAGGACAAAAAAGAATAGACTTGTCTCGCTATGGAAAAGATCCTCGTGAGCGCCTGCCTTCTGGGCGATAAAGTCCGCTACGACGGCGGAAGCAATCCCGTCGGCTTTTTGTCCGAACTGGCCAAGCGTTTTCAGATCGTCCCCTTTTGCCCCGAGGTCGAAGGCGGCCTTGCGATCCCGCGCGATCCCGCGGAAATCAGCGGTAATCGCGTCGTGACGAAAAACGGCGTTGACGTGACCGCCAATTACCATGAGGGGGCCCAAAAAGCCTTGACCCTTTGCAAATTTTTCGGCATCCGTTACGCGATCCTCAAAGACGGGAGCCCCGCCTGCGGACCGCGCCAGATCCACGATGGCAAATTCGATGGGTTGAAGATCGACGGCCTCGGCGTCACCGCCCGTCTTTTGGTCGCTAACGGCATCAAAGTCTTCGCCGAAACCGACAACATCTCTTTCTTGTGGAATAAGCCGACCGAGTTCAAAAGGGACAAGCCGCTCCGCAAAAAGAGGAACGGCTTCCCGCGCAAGCCCCATACCCTCGCGGAGGCCGCCGAAGAAGCGGCGAAAAAGGAAACGCCGACCGAGCGGAACGGCAAAGGCGAGGCGCGAGGCGCCTCTTTCGATCGTCGCAAGAAACCTTATGGCGAGCGCCATTCCTACAACCGCAGGGCGCACGAGTTTGAGGCGAGGGGCAAAACGGACGAACGCTACGGCGGGGAAAAGGCTCCCTACGGAAAAGGTGCCCCGCTTGCGAAAGGCAAATCGTTCGGGGAACGAAAAAGCTACGGAAAGAAAAAACCGTATGGGCGCAAACCTTACGGAACGCCTAAGCCCTACGGGGAGAAGGCAGGCCGCAAAGACGGCGGGCGGAAACCCGACGGCGGAAGCGGGTATTACGACCATAAGCCCTACGGATCCCCTTCTAGCCACGGATTCAAGAAGGCCTACGGGCACAAAAACTACCGCAGATCCCCCTCGAATCGGGCGAAGGCCCCCTTCAATGAGAAAAAGTGAGCACGAAATAATCCTGCGCCTAACCGGCGTCGCCGTGTTTTCGGCGCTCGCTTTCGTCCTTACCGCCTATTGCCAAATCCCCTATGCCGGGGGAGCCGGATATTTCAATTTCGGCGACGTCGTGACCCTTTTCGTCGCGATGGTGTACGGCCCCCTCGAAGGGGCCCTCGTCGGCATCGTCGCCGGCAGCATGGGGGATTTCGTCGCGGGATACGCCGCCTACATCCCTTTCACCATATTGGCAAAAGGCATCATGGGGCTCGTCACCGGTTTACTCTTTATCCTCTTGCGAAAGCGAAGGATCATGCGCTTTGCCTCGCCTTTCGTCGGAGCCACTCTGATGATCCTCGTCTATATGGCCGCTTATGCCGTTCTGATTGGGCAAGGCGTCTATCTCGGCACCGCCTTCGACTGCGTCCAAGGGTACGGAATGGCGATCCTCTCGATCCCACTCACCATCGGCTTTTTCAAAACCGGCCTTCAAAAAAGGCTTGATCGGGACGAAACGAACGAGCCCAAGAAATAAAAAAATCCCCCATCGCGAAGACGGGGGATTTTTTCATATGGCTCAATGGGCTTTGGGGGGATTCTCCTCCGGTTTGTAGTTGCAACGATCCGCCTTCAGGGCGCAGACGAAGGCAAGGATGACGCACACGACCGCGACGACGATGCAGCCAAGGCCGACGTAAAGCGGAACGACGCCGTAATTGATGGCCAGGCAGCAGGAGACGATGCCGCCGACGAGGGTGGCGATGGCGACATAGAAGAAGACCTTCATTTTCGTAATCATAAGTGGGGAATTCCCCCTTTCTTTACTCTCAATTTAGCATAGCGGGCGACTTTAGCAAGGGAAAACGGAACCAAACGCCCGCAAAGGCGGCTTCACCGATGGCTGCCGAGCTGGAAATAAACCTCAAGAAGGAGGGCGTTATGGTAGTCGCGGATATCGAGTCCCGTCCTCTCGATGAAACGAGACAGCCGATAGTTGAAGGTGTTGCGATGGATGATGAGGTTCTCGGAAGCCAGGGTGGCGTTAAGCCCGCAGCGGAGAAACGTCCCGGCGGTCAGCATAAGCTCATGGGGCACCCCCTTGAATTCGGCCGAAAGAAGCGGAAGCGAGCTATAGTCCCCGAAGCTGAATTCCTTCATGAGGACATCGGTCAGATAAAGGGCCTGATTCGGGAAATAGGCCACCGCCTGCCGAAGGGCTTTTTGCTCAAGGGGGCCCCTCGCATGGGCGCACAAAAAGGTGACGATGACCCGCAGGTCGTCGTGAAGCGGCATCACGAGATTGCCGAGCCCCATCAGGAAATTCTCGTCGGCGACAAGGTATCCTTCCGTTGGGGAAAGAGCCGTCCAATCGTAAGGCGCCCCAAGGCTATCGAGGGCGTTTCCAAAAGCCTTTTCGTCAAAGGGCGCGCTCGTTTGATAGAGGTAGAATTTGGTCATCTTAACCTCAATAGATAAGTCTCAAAGGGCCGTAAAGCGAAAACGTGATCGCTCAAAAGCACTTGATCGTAATTATGGAGAAGGACGTCGCCCAAGGCGTAATAGAAAGAGAAACAAACCTGATAAGGCCGGAAGTTGGAAATCACCATGAGTTTGTCCTTGCCATCGTGGAGATAGGCGAAGACATCGGGGTGATCGTGATCGACGATTTCAAGGCGGCCCTCAAGGACCTGCTCGTTGATCACGGGATCCTTTCGCAAACCGATCGCGTACTGATAGAAATTGAGGATGCTCCACGGATCCGCCATCTCATCGGCGACGTTGACCCCGGAAAGATAGTTGTCGTTGACCCGGTTGATCCCATGATGGGCGCTGAAACCGGCGTAGGGGGTGCGATCCCATTGCATTGGGGTCCGCGCGTTGACGCGAGAGGTTCGGTTAAGGTATCCCAAGATCTTGCCGTCATCGTACCCGCGGGCCCGCAAGGAAGCGACGTCGTTCCTCGTCCCGACGTCGCTATAGAAATCCTCGCATCGGGCGTAATTGACATTCGACATCCCGATTTCCTCACCATTGTAGATAAAGGGCGTCCCATACAGGAAAAGGATGGTGTTGAAAAGCATTTTGGCCGATTCGGCGCGGAAAGCTATGGAGCCGTATTGGCTCACGAGGCGAGGGTGATCGTGATTGCACCAATATAGGGGCATATCCGCCCTTTCGTGGCAAACGTCGTACCACCGCATGAAATTGTCCTTAAGGGAAATGACGTCGGTCCGGATGTCTTGGTCGTCCTTGTCGATCGAGCCATAGTTACCATTGTCCCAAACGGTGTCGAAATTGAAAACCAGGTTGATGGACCCGTTTTCCCGATCCGCCATCTTAAGGGCGTCCTGAGGGCTGATGTTGCCGCCGGCCTCGCCGACGGTCAAGCAATCGTAATGGCTGAAAACGTTCTTTTTCAGCATTTGAAGATAATCGAAAAGCTCAGGCCGATTCGAGAATTTGCTTGTGTCATAGACGAAGCCGTCCTCATCGGGTTGACCCGCGGAGTCGGCAAAAGAGAGGTCTTTGGCGAGATGCGCCACGGCGTCGAGCCGAAAACCGTCCACCCCCTTGTCGAGATAGAAACGGGCGATTTCGAAGTAGCGTTCCCTTAGTTCCGGGTTGGCCCAATTGACGTCCGGCATCTTCCTAGAAAAAATGTGCAGGTAATAAAGATCCGAATCCGGCAGCCTCTCCCAAGCCGAGGTGCTGAAGAAACCCTTCCAATTGTTCGGGGGCAATTCTTTCCCGTTCGCCTTCCTGCCTTGGCGGAAGAAATAGTAGCCCCGTTCCTTGCTGCCGGGATCCCTGATCGCGGTTTGAAACCACGGATGCTCGTCGCTGGTATGGTTGAGGACGAAATCGATGATAATCCTGATGCCCCGTTTATGGGTCTCCGAAAGAAGGCTGTCGAAATCCTCCATGGTACCGAATCGGGGATTGATTTGGCGGTAGTCGCTCACATCGTAGCCCCCATCGTCCATCGGCGATTTAAAGAGGGGGCAAATCCATAAGAGATTCACTCCCAATTCTTTTAAATAATCGAGCTTCGAAACGATCCCGCGTATATCTCCGACGCCATCGTCGTTCGAATCCTTGAAGGATTCCGGATAGATGACGTAACCGATTGAGTTACGCCACCACGCAAGGCCTTTGTTATCCATTTATTTTATTATAGCGGAACTTAGCGGCCTTGTGTGTGCATAATGCACAAAACGTCAATGAAACCTCTTTCCTCTCATCCTGAAGCGAGGAAAGGCGAATAATGTGTGGAAACCACCGTCTATCTTTGATAGACTTTGTGGGCTAAAAGCCATCCTATGAACAAACTCATCAGCATTTGCCATCGCTTAACCGAAGGGCACCACTTCATCTACTGGATCTCGATCTTCTCGCAGATCCTCATGGTCGTGGCGCAGGTTTTCACGACCTTTCTCATCAAAGTGACCGTCGACGCCATCCAAGGCACTCTCTACAAAGCCCAACTCGTCGAGGAGTGGGTCGTTTCCTTCATCACGGGCGGAGCGGGCAATCAGTACCTTTACGACAACGAAATCTCCGTTTTGGTGACTTCCATCGCCGTGGCCGGTTTCGTCACCGGCATCCTTTCCCTCATCCGCATGGGCTTGAGGAGCTGGGTCAGCGCGCTCGTGAACAGCTCGATGCAACTTACGGTCTTCAACCATCTGGAACGTTTGCCTTACAGCTATTACAAACGGAACAAGTCAGGCGATCTCATCCAAACCTGCACCCGCGACCTCGACGTCCTCCGCCGCTTCCTCATAGGCGACGTGGGGGAGATCAATTACACGTTTTGGATTTGCCTCTTCTGCTTCTCGATCCTCATGTCCATCAGCTGGCCCCTCACCGTCGTTTCGCTTTGCCTGTTCCCCGTCATGTTCGTCTATTCGTTCTTCCTCATCAAGTTCGTCAGGAAACGCTATCGGGCCACCGATGACAGCGAAGCCCACATGACCGACAAGATCAACGAGAACCTCGGGGCCGTCCGCATCGTCAAGGCCTTCAACGCCGAGCGTTACGAAATCGACTCATTCGAGGCGACCCTTCAGGACTACAAAGGGAAATTCATCAGTTGGCGCAAACTTTCGGCGTTCTTTTTCTCCTCAAGCGACGTCTTCGTCTTCGGCTCAAAGCTCCTTTCGCTCCTTTGGGGCTTCTATCTTTGCAGCCAAGGGGACATCACCGTCGGGGATCTCGTCCTCTCCTTCACGTTCGTGAACATGATGGTCTGGCCGCTCCGCAACGTCGCCACCTCCTTATCCAACATGGGCCAATACATCGCCAGCAGCGACCGCGTCTCGCTCATCCTCGACGAGCCGCTCGAGGACGTCGCGACCGGCTCGATGCCCCCGATCAAGGGCAACATCGAGTTCAACCACGTTGAATTCAAGTACGAGGACGCCTCGGTCGACACGATCCACGACGTCTCCTTTTCCGTCAAAGGCGGCGAAACGGTTGCCATCATGGGCAAAACCGGCAGCGGCAAAAGCACGCTTTCTCTCTTGCTCACCCGCCTTTACGACTACACGGGCGGATCCATCAAAGTGGACGGGGTCGAACTCAAGGACATCCGGAAATCGTATCTGCGACGCAACATCGTCCCGGTCCTTCAGGACCCCTTCCTTTTCAGCAAATCCATCAGCGAGAACATCCTGATGGCCAACAAGAAAGCCACGAAGGACGACGTCGAGCGGGCGGCCAAAATCGCCGCCATCCATGACACCATCGCCAATTTCAAAGACGGATACGACACTCCGGTCGGCGAGAAGGGCATGTCCCTTTCGGGCGGACAAAAACAACGCGTCGCCATCGCCCGCACCATCGTGAGCAACGCCCCGGTCCTTATCTTCGACGACTCTCTTTCGGCGGTCGACACCGAAACCGATCGGACGATCCGCCAGAATTTGAAGGAACTTGAGAAAGGCACCACCACGTTTATCATCACCCACCGCGTCTCAACGGCCAAGGACGCCGATCTCATCGTCGTTTTGGACGATGGCCGCGTAAGCGAAATGGGCACTCACGAAACGCTCATAGAAAAACCGGGTCTCTACAAACGGATCTACGAGATCCAAAGCAAGATGGCCTAAGGAAAGGAGGAACCATGCGCACGATCGAAGAAGAGAAACTGCCTAACAAATTCAATCTTGGGATTTGGCTGCGGATCGGCAAATACGCCCTCCGCGAATGGCCGCTTTTGCTGGTCATCATTTTCACGATGATCGTCACGACCTATTACGATTCCTCCTTCGTCCCCTCGATGAACAAGGGGGCGGTCGACGCCCTCGACGGGCTCATCGTTCCGGTCTCCAACGTCTGGGCGGCCCCCATAACCGTCAATTTCCTCTTCGGCGGGAACATAACGCTCAGTTACATGAGCTTCCTTATCGTCGAAGCGGTCATGATCGTCCTCCGAAGCTTAGCCATCTTCTGGACCTTTTTCCTCACCAACTACGTTGACATGTGCATCATGACCGATCTCCGCCGCGATAGTTTCCACCGTATCCAGGAACTCAGCTTTTCCTATTTCGACAAAACGAATTCCGGTTGGCTCATCGCCCGCATGAACAACGACACCGGCTCGATCGGCGATGTCCTCAGTTGGGATATCATCTCTATTTTCTGGGCCCTCTTCGATCTGTTTTTCACCATCGCGACCATGTTCGTCCAAAACTGGGTTTACGCCCTCATCGTCTTAGCGTCCGTGCCTCTAGTGGCCATCATCGTGCCGATTTTCGAGCGCGCTTTGCTCAAGCGTTGGCGGACCGCCCGCAACGCCTATAGCCACTTCGTCGGGTGGCTCGCCGAGGCCATAAACGGGAGCAAGACCATCAAAACCCTTTCAATCGAGGACGAAGTGGCCGACGAGGCCAAGGAAATCACCGACGACATTTCCGTGAAGAGATGGAAGGCCGGTCGGATGAACGCTTTCTTCCAGCCGCTCGTGTCGCTGATCAGTTCGGCCATGATCGCGATCGTCGTCGCCGTCGGTTTGAACGACATCTCCGCCGGGAACGCCCTTATCACCGTCGGCACCTTGGTCATTTTCGTCGGGTTCGTCCAATCGATTTACGACCCCCTCCAGCAACTCAGCGAGATTTTCAGCGACTTCATGGCCTCGCAGGCCGGAGCCGAGAAAGTCGGCCAGCTTCTCGACGCCAAGCCGGGGATCGTCGATAAGCCCGAGGTGCTCGCCAAGTACGGGGACGTCTTCAACCCCAAAAAAGAGAATTACGAGCCGATCAAGGGCGACATTGACTTCAAAAAAGTGACTTTCGACTATGGCAACGGGGTCGAGGTCATACATCCGCTCACGCTTCATGTTAGGGCCGGGACCTCTCTAGCCATCGTCGGCGAGACCGGAAGCGGCAAGACGACGATGGTGAACCTTCTGTGCCGCTTCTATGAGCCGACCTCCGGCTCCATCGATATCGACGGGACGAACTATCTCGAGCGCTCGTTGGGCTGGCTCCGTTCTTCGATCGGATACGTCCAGCAAACCCCGTTCGCTTTCAGCGCCACCTATCGCGAGAACATCCGTTATGGCAAGCGCGACGCGACGGATGCGGAGATCGAAGCGGCCGCCAAACTCGTCGGCCTCCACGATTTCGTGATGGGTCAGCCAAAGGGTTACGACACCGTTCTCGAGGACGGGGGCGCCTCCCTCTCGCAAGGCCAAAAGCAGCTTCTCAGTTTCGCTCGGGCCATCATCCGCAATCCGGCGATCCTCATTCTCGACGAAGCCACGAGCTCCATCGACACCGAGACCGAGGCCGCGGTCCAAAAGGCCATCCAACCTCTCTTGAAGGGCCGTACTTCCATCACCATCGCCCACCGCTTGAGCACCATCGTCAACAGCGATCGGATTCTTGTCATGGACCATGGCAAAATCATCGAGGACGGCGACCACGTCTCCCTCATGAACAAAAAGGGCGCCTATTACGAGCTCTACATGAACCAGTTCCGCGACCTCTCGATGGAGAGCCAAATCTCCACTTACGAGACGCAGATCGAGAACAAGAACATCGATCTTTGAACGACAAAGGCCATGGGCGGGAAATCGTCCATGGCCTTTCGTTTGGCCGGTAAATAGGCCTCTTTTCTTTTCGGGGTCACCCGACGAGGCGACTTATGCGCAAGGAAGCGTTTTATCGAGCGCGCCTTTTTAGTAAGGGTCAGCCGTTCGTCTTCGGCGTGAGGAAACGTTTCTCAAGGTAATAGAAAACAAGGCAAAACGCCGTGAAGACGATCGCGACGTAAAAAGCCACGTAGGAGTTCCCGGCGCCAAGGAAGGCCAGATAGCCGATCCCCAGGCCCGCCCAAATGAAGGTGAGCCAAAACGACGTTTTCCGTTCCTTCGCGGGACCGAGCCGGAAGGAAACGATGGCTTTGACGAGACCCCATAGAAAGAACAGGGGCAAGAAGACATACGTCGAGATGGCCTCCATCGAGGACGGCCTCGCGGCGGCGTAAACGTAAAAAGGCACAAGCGAGGACGCCCCGCCGTCCTCAAGGCTGAACAAAGGGGCGACAAGCATCGCCAAAACGAAAATCCCAAATAGGATCGCCTCGCCTAACCCAAAGGCCTTCCGACCCATCAGTAGCGTTCCTTTTGCCGCTCGTAATTGACGGCGAGTTTGCTCTTATAGGCCGCGACCGCGTCTTCGCCCGTATACCCGAGCAACGGCAGGATATTCAGGAAGCAGCCAAACGCGACGCCATAGTGTTTGGCGTCGTAGTGCTCCAGCAAAGCGGCCACGCAATCGTATGTTTTTAGAATCTGCAAGGTGAGTTTTCTTTCGTCGGGCCGCCACTTGTGCCTCATTTTAGTGACGCCAAGAGGGATACCTAGCGACAAAAAGAAATGCAGGCCGTCCGCGTACTCGTCGAGGATCTTTTCCTTGGGGGAAGGCCCCTTTTCGCTCCAAAACTTGAAGCACCGCGTTTCGTTGGCGAATTCCCCGAGTTCCACGAGCAAGGCGAGGATCCTTTCGTAATGGGTGCCCTCGTAGGTGACCGCATGGTCTTTTTGGATTTCCCTATCGAGCGCCTCCTGAAGCGGGAAAAGCCCATCGAGGACGAAATCATTCATCGGCGTCGACCTTCAGTTTCGTGAGATGCCAGATGTCGCGGTTGTACTGCTCGATCGTGCGATCGCTCGAGAAATGTCCGCTCATGGCGATGTTGACGATGCAGGCTTTGGCCCAGCGCGCCTTGTCGAGGTAGAAAGCCTCCGATTCGTCGCAGGCTTTGCAATAGGCGTCGAAATCCCTGAGGATGAAGTACTGGTCGCCGCGGTTCATGACCTCGTCGAAAATCATCCGGAAACGATCGCCGTTCTTGAGGGCCCACGGCCCGGTGAAGAGGGAATCCATGACGTTTTTGACCCTGGCGTCGCCGTTGTAGATATCCCAGGGGTTATATGTGCCCGCGTCCACGAGTTTCTGAACCTCCGGGGCGGTCAGGCCGAAGATGATCTCGTTCTCGCGTCCGGCGCGGTCGGCGATTTCGATGTTGGCCCCGTCGAGGGTGCCGAGGGTGATGGCTCCGTTCATCATGAGCTTCATGTTGCTCGTGCCGCTGGCCTCCTTGCCCGCGGTCGAGATCTGCTCGCTGATATCGCTCGCCGGAATGATATGCTCGGCCAACGTGACCCCATAGTTTTCGACGAAAACGATCTTCATGAACTTATTGGCCTCGTCGTCGCCGTTGATGACGTCGGCGACCGCCAAGATAAGCTCGATGATGCGCTTGGCGTACTCATAACTAGGCGCGGCCTTGGCCCCGAAGATATAGGTGCGCGGCGTCATTTTGAAAGCGCTGGGGTTTTCTTTGAGCTTTTGATAGAGATACATGATGTGGAAAAGGTTGAGCAGTTGCCTCTTGTAGGCGTGAAGGCGCTTGATTTGGGTGTCGAAAACGCCGTTGGGGTCGATCGCGACGCCATAGCGGTCCTTCACGAACCGGGCGAAATCCTTTTTGTTCGCCGCCTTGACCTCCATCACGGCCTTCTGGGTCTTTTCGTCGTCGGCGAACTTTCTGAAATCCTCGAGTTTTTCGGGTTTCCTTATCCATTCGTCGCCAATGCGGCTCGTTAAAAGGCTTGAGAGACGCTCATTGCTGTAAAGGAGCCAGCGGCGATGGGTGACGCCATTGGTTTTGTTGTTGAATTTCGTGGGGAAAAGCTCGTAAAGGTTCTTGAAGGTGTAGTTCTTGAGGATATCGGTGTGGATTTTGGCCACGCCGTTGACGCTGAACGCGGCGAAGATCGCCATGTTCGTCATATGGATCTGGCCATCCTTGATGATTTGCATCTGGTAGCGTTTGTCCTGATCGACGCCTTTTTCGGCCATGTAGGCGTTAAAGCGGCGGTTTATCTCCTCGATGATCATGTAAATCCGCGGAAGAAGGGTCTGAACGTAGTTGACCGGCCATCGCTCCAAAGCTTCCGGCATGACCGTATGGTTCGTGTAGGCGATCGACTTCTGGACGACGCCCCAAGCCTCGTCCCAACCGTAACCGTACTCGTCCATGAGCAGGCGCATCATCTCGGGGATCGCCAGGATCGGATGGGTGTCGTTGAGCTGGAAGACGTAATGGTCGGCGAAACGATCGAGGGTGCCAAAGGCCCGCATATGGCCCCGCATGCAGCTTTGGAGGCCGGCGCTGACGAGGAAATACTGCTGCCGAAGCCGCAATAGCCGCCCATGCTCCGTCGAGTCGTCCGGATAAAGCCCGAAGCAAAGTTCCTTGAGGGTCGAGAGGTATTCGTTGAAGGAGCAGTCGGTCGGAAGGTTCTCCTCGCTCGGCTCGGCGCTCCATAGGCGCAAGGTGTTGGCGACCCCGTTCCGGTAGCCGACGACGGAGACGTCGTAAGGGACCGCCCGAATCGAGCGGGCGTTGACGGTGCGAAGGGCGTATGTGCCATCGGGTCGGAGATAGGTCTCGGCGTTGCCGTAGAACTTCACCTCCACCGCGTGCTTGGGTTTCCTGACCTCGAAGACAAACCCGTCGCTGAGCCACTGATCCGGCAATTCGACTTGCTTCCCGTCCACGAATTTCTGACGGAAAAAGCCATATTCGTAACGGATCGTGTTGCCATGGACCGGATAGCCCAAGGACGCGCTGCTGTCGAGGAAGCAGGCCGCCAAGCGGCCCAAGCCCCCGTTGCCGAGACCGGCGTCGGGCTCCATGTCCTCGAGCTCATTAATGTCGATCCCCAATTCGCTCAGGCCCTCTTTGGCCACTTTGTAGATCCCGAGGTTCTGCATGTTGTTGACGAGCAGGCGCCCGATCAAAAACTCCATTGAGAAATAAATGCACTGCTTTCGGCCGTTTTCGGCGATGTCCTCGCGGCAGTTCCGCCAATGGTAACCGCCATAATCCCGCACCATCTCGCCCAAAATGTCGTAACGCTCGGTGATATGGCTGTCGGGCACGCTTCGGCCGTACTTCTCGCTCAGCCTTTTCTCGAATTCCTGCTTGAAGTCCAATTTGTTCTGAAACATGGTTTTCTCTCCTTAAAGATGATCGTCCCGCCGCAAGAGGCTATTTTCCCTCCATCCGCCGCTTGAAGACGCAGGCGGCATATCCGCCCAGCTTAATCGAAAGGTGGTGCGGGCGGCTCTCCGGGCCGCCCTCGTAGGCTGGGCACGGAGCCCCGTTGTATTGGTTCCCGCCCCCATAGACGTCTTTGTCGCTGTTGAGGATTTCCTCATAGACGCCTCCGTTCATGCACCCCACCTCGAAACCCTCGAAATAGTTCGGGGTCATATTGTAGACGAAAAGAAGGTCGCTGTCCCCAACCTGCCGCTCGAAAGCGAAAACGGACTGGTCGCGGTTGTCGACCATGGTCCACTGAAAATGGGCGGAATCGTATTCCCCCACTTTGAGGGCGTCCTCGCTCCGATAAATCAGATTGAGGTCGCGGCAAAGGCGGCGCACGCTGTCGTGCTTAGGGAAACTCAGCAGGTTCCAAGGCAGGGAGCGGTTCTCGTTCCATTCGTCGAAAGAGGCCAACTCATTGCCCATGAAAGTCAATTTCTTCCCCGGGTGCCCCATCTGGTAGACGTAAAGGTTGCGGAGAAGGGCGAATTTGGCGTCGTAATCCCCGTGCATTTTGTTGATGAGGGTCCCTTTTCCGTGCACCACTTCGTCATGGCTGAGGGGCAAAAGGAAATTCTCGCTATAGAAATAAGCCATCGAGAAAGTGAGTTTGTTATGCTCGTACTTCTTGTAGATCGGGTCTTTCCCATAGTACTTAAGGGTGTCGTTCATCCAACCCAGATCCCACTTGTAGTCAAAGCCGAGGCCTCCGAGCCCAAGGGGCTTCGTGACCCCCTTGAAGTCGGTCGAATCCTCAGCGATCATCATGACTTGCGGATGCTCAAGATGGATTTTGCCATTGAGGCGCTTGATGAATTCCGTGGCCCCGGTGTTCTCGCCGTTAGCCTTGTCGCCGTCCCAGTAGACGATATTGCTCACCGCGTCCACCCGGATGCCGTCGATATGAAAATACCCCAAATAAAAATTCATCGCGGACATAAGGAAGCTGCGGACGGGGTCTTTCCCGAGGTCGAACTGGCAACTGCCCCACGGGCTGAAGGTATGCGCGGGGTCGCTGTACTCGTATAGGCACGTCCCGTCGTACTCGCGCAACGCATAATAGTCGGTCGCGAAATGGACCGGCGCGAAATCGAGGATGACGCCCAAGCCGGCCTGATGGAGCCGATCGACGAAACTCATGAATTGCTTCGGGTTGCCATACCGGGAATCGACGCTATAGAAACCCGTCGCCTGATAGCCCCAGCTGCCATCGAACGGATACTGGCTGATCGGCATGATCTCGACATGGGTGTAACCAAGATCCTTGACGTAGGGGATCAGGTAATCGGCCACTTCCTCGTAGGAAGGGTAGCGATCCCCGATTTTCCCTTTCCAGCTTCCGAGATGGACCTCGTATATCGACATCGGCCCGTCGAAGTTGCGGGTCCTTCCCTTAAGCCAAACGCCATCGTGCCAAACGAAGCCATTGACGTCGAAGAGGCGGCTGCAACTTTGCGGGCGCATCTCCGAATAGAAGGCGAAGGGATCGGCTTTGTCGACGTATTGCCCATGGGCGTTCCGAAAGTGGAATTTGTAGCACTGGTAATCGCGCAAGCCCGGGATGAACGTCTCCCAGGCCCCGCATGGGTCCACTTTGGAAAGTTTGTCCTTGCGGACGTCCCAGCCGTTCCAATCCCCGATCACGGAGACGTCCTCGGCCATCGGGGCGTAAAGGCGAAACCAGACTCCGCCTTCCGAAACTTTGGCTCTCTTTTTCCGTTTCCGGCCGTTTTTCATGACGATATAGGAAACCTGTTCGGTCTCTTTCGTCCCAAAGTGCGCGCCGAAATAATCGTAAGCGTGGGTGGTTTGTCCCATCAGATAGTCATAGAGAACCCCAAATGCCATGAATATTTCTCCCGTGTGTCAACCCAATAATTAAGTATAGGGGTTTTCGCCCGCGCATGAAAGGTCTTAAAAGGGTTCCATTGCGCGAACGCCCGCCTCTTATCGACGAAACATAGGGTTTTCCTGGGGGCCACCGCGGATCAAGGCCGAAGCATGCGCGGGTTTCTCTCGATCCGGATGGCCAATGAGATATCCCTCATGCCGAAAAAAGCGAACCGCCCTGATCATGAGCGTCGAAGATGGCGGGCTTTGGGCGGCACCTTCGCTTTGGCGATTTGGCTTTTGGCCATTTTTTGCCCGAAAAATCGCCGCTTCGCTATTTTGGCAGTGCCATGCGGCTGGCGAAACGTTATAGCACAGCGGCAAAGGCCAACGGCAAATACACGATTCCGTCGTCGACTTTAATGTCCGAATTGCAAAGGATGTAACGCTCATCGATTTGCCTTTTGTAAACGGAGGAAACATAGCGCAACGAGGCGGCTTTGTTGCTTCTGCCACTCTTGATTTCGTAAAGGTCGAACTTAGCGCCTTTGGGGCAAACGAAATCGACCTCGTATCTCGTTCGATTAGGAAAAGTCTTCTCGTAGAAATACATGGATCGGTGATTAACGGACAGCATTTGGCAAGCCAGGTTCTCCATCATCATCCCCTCGTTGGATGACAGTTTTCCCAAAACGATGGACTTATAAAGCGGGTTCTTAAGGAAATCGTCTTCCCCCACCGCCATCGACAGAAGCAAACCGGTGTCCGCCATATAGCATTTAACCCTGGAGCTGTCGAAATTAAAGCCAACAAGAGCATCAAGGGACTCAAGACGGTAGACGAGTCGCGCCATCTTCGATTCCGAAAGCCAAAACAGCGTATCCTCGAACTGGTCGGAGCGATCAACGTTTTCCCCCAAAGACGAGAAAACGACTTTCTTGTCATGATGGGAAAGCATTGCCGGTATGGAATCGAACACCGCGCGAGCGCGAGCGACATAGCCCTGCGCGAATTTGGCGATATCATTACGGTAAAGACCCAGAATTTGCCGTTTTTTGCCTTCGCAAGGAAGGAAACTTTTCGTTTTGACGTACTCGCTGACGGACTGAGGCATCCCACCGACCACCATGTAGGTACGAACCTGGCGGTTGATCGTCGTCAAAAGGGATCCTAACGGCTCCAAACTCTTCAACCGTCTGCGAAGAAAAGGAACGGTCGTCCGATTGCCGAGCGCCCAACAGAACTCCTCAAAATCCATCGGATGCATCTCTAGGCTTTTTTCCTCGCTTGGGATGAGAATCCCATTAACGTTTTGACGCAAAGAAACGAGGCTTCCGGTCTCTATATAGTCATAACGATGATCACGAACCAACGATTTTATCTTTTCGCGGGCTTTCGGAAAAAACTGCACCTCATCGAAAACGATAAGCGAATCCCTCTTGTAAAGCGGAATCGAATAATAAACGGAAACGGCATCGAAGAAACCGTCTAAATTGTCTTGGTTTTCCTCAAAAAGCCGAACGACGCCAGGATCGGTTGAGAAATTGATGATGATATGACTTTTATAGAAGCGCTTCCCGAACTCATCGGCAATGGTTGTTTTGCCGATTCGGCGGGCCCCTTCAATCAAAAGGGCCGAAGTTCCGTCATCGGTTTTTTTCCAGTCAATGAGTTTTTCGGTAATTTTCCGTTCGAACATGATTTCATCGCTTGCCACGTTCCCGCCTTCCTCCTATCGTTTTCATGCACTTATTTTAATACTTTTCCCGTAACTCGCAACGCTTTTTACACCAAATATCCCGTAACTCGCAACATTATAAATGCCAGAATTCCCGTAACTCGCAACGCTTGCCCGCTAAAAAAAGAAAGACAAAAACCCCATTTCATTCGCTTAGGCGAGCCTTTTATTCGCTGCTGAGCCTCTTTTTCAGGTCGATGAGGATTTGCTTGTTTCGCGGGCTCAGGGGTTCCAGCGTCTCGTCAAGCGAACGCCACGACAGACTTGCGACCTCTTGGCGCTCCGCGACGAGGGTCCCCTCGTAATCGTGGGTGTAGAAAACCGAGTCGACGCCCGAGATCTCGTCGCCGTTAGGATAACGGTGGTGCGTGAGGGCGCCCGAATAGGTTTTCAAAAATATGAGATTCGTGGCGGTAAGGCCGGTTTCCTCGTGGAGTTCGCGCATGGCCGCCTCCTCGACGCTCTCGCCGAATTCCAAGGAACCGCCGGGGAAATCGAGGAACCCGTCATCGGCCCGGGTTTCCAAAAGGACCTCGTTCCTCTTATTGAGGACAAGAAGGACGGCGTTAGCGACGATCAGCGGCTTATTCCCCACAAGGGAGCGAAGGGTCCGCACGTATCCGCGGGCATCGGGGAAAGCCAAAGAAGCCGCGCCGATGAGCCCGGCGTCGTTCCCTAACCGCGAAAGCAGGATCCGCACCTTCGGGGCATGCTTGCCCCCGAACCCATAATCGTATTTCTCCAGGTACGCGATGAGGGGCGTCAGCAAAGCCTCCCCCGCCAAGGAAACCCCGCCCCCAAGGACGATCGCCTCGGGGCGGAAGACGCTGTCGATGTTGAGGATCCCCTCGCCGAGATAACGAACGTATTCGCCAAGAACCTTTTCCGCGTCTTCGTCGAAGTGCTCGACGAAACGGAAAAAAGAGGCGAGGTTGGGGTCCCCCTTCTTATCGAGCGTTTCGGCCAAAGACGAGGAAGGGGACCTCACAAGGAAATCGCCGATAAGGCGCTTGAGGCCGGTCGCCGAAGCGTAGCTTTCAAAGCATCCTAGGCGCCCGCACGTGCAGGGAGTCCCTCCCTCGTGGATCACCATATGCCCCAACTCCGCCCCCTTGCTTTCGGCGCCTTCGTAAAGGCGGCCATTGAGATAGAGGCCGCTGCCAACGCCGGTGCCAAGGGTCAGGAACACCACGTTTTCATAGTCGGAGGCGACGCCGTGGCGGACCTCTCCTAGAAGGGCCGCGTTCGCGTCGTTGAGCAAACGGACCCGCAAACCCGTTATCTTTTCCAGGATGGAGGCCAATGGGAGGTTTTCCCAGCGCAGGTTGTTGCTATAGTCGCAAATCCCGTTTTTCGAGTCGATCGAACCAGGGCAGCCGACCCCGATGCCGACGACGTCGAATCCGGGATGGGATTCGATCTCGGAAACGATCCTTTCCCCGAGCGCCTCGGCGCACCTCTCTTGGGGCGCCCCCTTAACGAACCTAACGGAAAAACGGGATACGACCTCGCCCGAGGCGGAAACGAATCCGCATTTGGTGGACGTTCCGCCGATATCGATGCCGAGAGCGACTTCCATGCTCACTGATTATACGACGGACGGACGCTTTTACCTAGGCGCGGGGCCCGGAGTCTCCACTTCGAGGTAGGAGCCCTCGCCCTTAATGAGCCCACCCTTCCCCGCCGGGACGAAGAAAGTGTCGCCCCGATGGTAAGGCACACCCGCGAAACTCCCCTCTCCCGAGAGGAAGGTGACGCCCTTGAAGGAGGCGAGAGAGGCCATGACCTCGGAAGCGGGCCCGACATCAAGGAGGCGCGAGGCGAAATAGGGGCATTCCCCGATGAGGGGCGCCACGAACCTCGGGGCCTCGTAAGGCTCGTAACTCAGGACTCGAAGGGCCTTCTCGAGGTGAAGCTCGCGAGGCTTGCCATCCTTGCCGAGCCGCCCGTAATCGTAGAGGCGGTAGGTGAGGGTACTGTTCTGCTGAATCTCGATCAGGGTGACCCCGGCCCCGATCGCGTGCACGGTTCCGGACTCGATGAAAAAGTCGTCGCCCGGCTCCGTCTTTACGAAATCGAGAAGCCCCATGAGCGAGCCGTCCGCGGCGGCGCGCCTGATTTCGGAAGGATCCGTTTTCCGCCTCCACCCCACGTAGACGCCCGCCCCGGGCCGGCAAGAGATGATGTGCCACATCTCGGTTTTGCCATATTGGCCTTCGTTAGCCAGCGCGTAGGCGTCGCCAGGATGGACCTGAACGGAAAGGTCGCTTCCGCTGTCGATCAGCTTCACGAGGACGGGGAAGAACGGAAAAGAGGCCGCGACCGCGCCGATATCCTCTTTCGTGGCGACGTCCTTAAGCGGCTTCCCCGAGGCCGGCCCGCTCGCGATGAGCGAAGGCCCCTCGGGATTCAGCGAAAGCTCCCACGATTCGGCGATCGTCGGGCCGGCGGATCTCTTGCCCCACTTTTTGAGGGTGGTTCCGCCCCAGAGATAATCCTTGCAGAACCCCTCTAACTTGACGATATCCATGTTAGCTGCCCATGAGGGCGGCGATGAAAGCCCGCTTCTCTTTCAGGGAGGCCTCGAGCCCTTCTTTCCGCGAGCCTCTGACCGAATAGTAGACCTTCAGTTTGGGTTCGGTCCCCGAAGGGCGGATCGTGACGCTCGCCCCGTCCTTGAAACCGAATTTCATGACATCGCTCGAAGGAAGGGCGAGCTTCCCTTCCCCGTCGCTTCCCTTATGGGTCCCCGCAAGGTAATCGTCCACGAACGCGAAAGCGTCAAGATGGGCCTCACCATAGGCGCGAAACGTATTCATCAGGCCCCTCATCTTTCCGAACCCCGCCTCGCCTTCGAATTCATAACTGTCGAGGGCGTTTTCGTAGTAACCGTATTTCCGATAGAGCTCATCGAGCCTCTCGAGCGGGCTCTTTCCTTCGTTCTTATAGCTTTGGAACATAAGGGCCACGTTAAGCGCGGCGTCCACCGCGTCTTTGTCGCGGACCTCGGTCCCGGTGAGATAGCCGTAGCTTTCCTCGAAACCCATGAAGAAGCGTTCCGGGTGCCCTTCCCTTTCGAGGCGGTTGATCTCTTCGCCGATGAATTTGAAGCCGGTGAGGGTCTCGACGACTTTCATGCCGTTATCCTCACCCATCGGGATGACCATGTCGGTCGTGACGATGGTCTTGACGAGGACGGACTCGGCATCGTGCCTCTTGTGCCTCAAAAGGAAATCGCAGAGCAGGATCCCGATCTCGTTGCCGCTTAGCAAACAAGGCTCGCCCTTGACGGGGAAGGCGGTCCCGAGGCGGTCGCAATCGGGGTCGGTGACGAGAAGCAAATCCCCCTTCTTCTCGCGAAGGTCGCGGATCCCGAGAGCCAACGCCTCCCTAAGTTCGGGGTTGGGCTTCGGGCAGGTCGGGAAACCCCCGTCGGGGAGGGCCTGTTCCTTCACGGGGAAAACGTTCGCGAACCCCGCTTCGCGAAGCGCGTTGAGGACGGGGACGCGGCCCGTCCCGTTAAGAGGCGAGTAGACTATTCGCAGATCGCGCGGTTGGATCTCGGGGATATCCTTGCCCTTTATGTAACGCATGTAAGATTCGTAGCATTCCTGGGGGATATAGGCGATGAGGCCCTTCTCTAGGCCCTCCTGGAAAGGCAGGGAGCGGACGCCGTCGAAAACGTCGGTTTCCTCGATGGCGCGCCCGATTTCCTTCGCCATCTCGAGAGTGATTTGGCAACCGCGGCCCTCATAGACCTTGTATCCGTTATATTCCTTGGGGTTATGGGAGGCCGTCACCATGACGCCCGCGGCGGCGTGAAGATAACGGACCGCGTAGGAAAGGCACGGGGTTGGCATCAGTTTGTCGAAAAGAAAGGCCTTAATGCCGTTGGCGGCGAATACGGACGCCGCCGTTTCCGCGAAAAGGCGGCTGTTGATCCGCGAATCGTAGGAAACGGCGATCGAGGGGTCCTTAAAATGGGCGTTCACGTAGGAGGCAAGGCCCTGGCTGATGCGCCCCACCGTATAGACGTTGAGGCGGTTGCTTCCGGCCCCCAAGAGGCCCCGGAGGCCCCCCGTCCCGAATTCGAGGTCTTTGTAGAAGGCGTCCTCCCTCTCCGCTTCGCCCATCGAAAGGAGCTCCTTATGGAGCGTCTCGTCCTTCACGCGCCTAAGCCAACGGGAATAGTCCTTCATAGCCACTTCTTATTATCCGCTTTTAGGATAGGCCCGAGTCCGCCGCTTATGTACCCTTGTTCAGTAAACAAACGGGGGAGATTCGGAAACATCCGTGGTGACCTTTTCCAAAGGAAAAAAGCAAAGGAGAACAAAACTCGAGATGGAGCCTAACCTTTTTGGCGGCCTCGTTTCGAAGAGAGGCGTTCAAGGCCATGAAAATCGAGTTTCCTCAAAGGGAAGCCCGACGTATGATGAAGCCATGAAAACGAAATTCCTTTTGCCGTTTCTCGCGCCCCTTTGCCTGTCCCTTTCCGGATGCGGGGCCGCCAAGACCCCGGTCGACGTCATCATCATGGGCGGCCAATCGAACATGGTCGGCTGCTCCGTCTACTCCGGGCTCAAGGACGAGATCGGCTCCAGCCGTTACGAGGCCTTTGAGCGAGGCATGGACGGGGTCAAAACGAGCTATGACTGCTGGACGAAGGAGGGAGTCGGCGAATACAGAGAGCAGAACGGCTCGAAGGGCAAGTTCGTGAACGTCTTCCTGGGCCAAGGCAACAGCGACCTGACCTTCGGGCCCGAAATCGGGATGGCCGAAGCCTGGAACGAAAGCCGGGCCGGCAAGCTTTTCCTTATCAAATACGCCTGCGGAGCCTCGAATCTCCTTGACGATTGGGCGGCGCCCTCAAGCGGGAAAAAGACGACGATGTACGATAATTTCGTCGCTTACGTCAGCGCCCAGCTCCAAGTCCTCGAGGATAGCGGCTACGCCCCCACCGTGCGCCTCATGTGCTGGATGCAAGGCGAGGGCGATTCCTATCCGGGGTATTACTCCGAGTATTATGAGCAACTGACCTATTTGGTCAAGGACCTGCGCAAGGAATTCGCCGACCATGAGCCCGAGGAAGGCTTCGCTTTCGTCGACGGCGGCATCAGCGACAGCCCCGCCTGGGCCTATTACAAAGAGGTCAACGAAGCCAAAGCCCAATACGCCGCGATGAGCGAGCGGAACGTCTATATCGACACCATCGCCGCCGGCCTCACGAAAGACACGCTTCAAGACGATAACGCCCACTACCGGGGGCGGTACATGGTGCGGCTCGGAGGCCTTTTCGCGGACGCTTGCGAACCGTTTTTAAGCGATGTCAGCCAGTGACGGTTTCTCCCTGAACGCCCGCGATTTCTTCGTCGGCGGCCTTGGCTACGCGAAGCGGGTCAAAGTGTCGCTTCCCGAGGGGCCGGGCCCTTTTCCGCTCCTTATCGTCCACGATGGGAGGTGCGCTTTCAGGAAAGGGGCGCCCGAAGGATGCGAATGCCTCGCCATCGACGAGGCCCTCGCGGGACGGGGGCGAAGAATGGCCGTCGCGGCGATCGAAGAGGAACCGTGGCAAACGCGAACCAAAGAGTATTCGCCCTTTCCGTGGGTCGATGAGGCCTCGGTTTATCTGCCCGCGGGCGAGGAAAAGGGGAAAGCCTACGCCGAATGGGTAATGAAGGGGTTGCTTCCCGCCCTAGAAAGCGACCTCCCGATCGAACGGAACGGGAAGGGCCGCTATATGCTCGGATGCTCGCTCGGGGCCCTCATGAGCGCCTATATGTCTTTCGCCTATCCCGGAGCCTTCGGGAAAATCGGCTGCATGTCCCTCGCCAGTTGGGGCAACGAGCCCGCCTTCCTCTCTTTTTGCGAAAGCCGGGAGAGCCGTTCCGCGTATTTCCTTCGGGTCGGAACGGACGAGGGGACGCCGCGGGGCATCGCTTCGCTCGCGGGGGTTTATCCGCGGCTCGCCGAGGACTTCAGAGGGATCCTGATCGAAAAAGGCCGGCCCGTGGATTTCGCGATCAACGACGGACGGGCCCACAAAACGGCTGAGTGGAGCAAGGACATGCCGGCTTTCGTCGATTTTTTGTCGCCAAGAGCGATTTGATGAGGGCGAGCAGTTCGCGCGCGGCCTCCTCGTGCATCTTCGCGTTGGGATGGCCGCCGTTAGCCATATAGCCGCCGACTTTGAGGGAATCGAAACGGATGAAGCTCACCGGCTTAGGATAGGATAGGCACGCCTTTTCGATGAGCGGATCCACCACCTCGTTGGCGATCATGCCGGTCCCCGCGATGACGAGCGGGTCGCCGTAGGCGGCGAAGACGCGGTCGAGGAATTTCCTAAAAGCGGCTTGGAATCCTTTTTTTAAAGACTCCCGTTTCGACGGGTCGCTTTCGGAGCGGATGAGTTGATCGTCGTTGGTCCCCAAGTTGATGACCACGATGTCGGGGACGAAGGACGAATTGTCCCATCCGACCTTCTCGAGCGGGCCCATGCCCCACCGGAAATCCGCCATGTCGAACATCGTCGGGATGTCTTTGATTCTCTCTTGGGAGTTCCACGGGGATCGGTAGAGGGCGAAGCCCCCGATCGCGACGATCGAGAAATCCGCGTCCAAGGCCTCCGAAACGAGACCCGCATAGCCGATGAGGGGGTTTTCGGTCCGCGTCTCGTAGGTATCGTCCCCGGGCAGGCCCTCGCTGCCGTTGCCGGCGGTGATCGAATCGCCGTAGAACTCGATTTTAAGGCGCTTTTGCGGCGATATCGGCCAAAAAGAGCCGTCGGTCGTCAGGCTTTGGAGACCCGTGAAGGAGCACGAGGCCTCGGTCCGCTTGTAGACGCGGACGCGATGGACGCCGTAAGGAAGGCCTTCGCAGATGGCGTATGAGGCCTTTTCCTTGTCGAGCCCGATGGTTTTGGCGCTGGCGAAGGATCCCCCGTCGACGAGGACGGCAAGGTAGGCCCGCCCGTCCTTTTGCCCGCAGCAATCGGCCACGAAATCGGCGGACAGCCGGCTTCCGAGGAAACGAACCTCGAAACCGGAGGCCGAGAAAGTGAACATATAGGCTTTCTTCCCACCGTTGTCAAAACCCCGGCCCAAAGGCCGAAGATACGTTTCGCCGAACGGGAAGGAGAGGGTTTTCATTTTTCGACCTTGATCGAGTCCTCGCCCAGCGCGAGCGTGAACGAGGGGGCCTTATAAACGCTGAAGTCGGCCGGAAGGAGGAAGGTGGCGTAATCCTCAAGCCCGCTCACCTGGACGAACGCGGCGTTATAAGAGCCCAGAAGATCCTCGTCGTAGGCCGAAACCTTGATGGCCCGGCTTTTATCGTAGGCGGGGTTTTTGCGGCCGATCTTTTTGGCGTCTTTTTTGCCAAGGATGGCCTCGCATCCGGTCTCCTTGAGGCGAATCGTGTGTTCCCCGTCGGGCACCCCTAAATCGGGAACCGCCACTTTGTTGCCGCCGAAGGAGACGACGCTTTTGCCGTTCCGAGTGACGATGCTGGCCTTTGCGAGGTTCGGAAGGATCCTCTCCTTGCTGATCAGGCGGTTCCCCTCCTCGTCCTCGAAATAGATGTCCTTCGGCGCGACGTACAGCGAGACGGCGTCGCCCTTCTTGAGTCCGCTATCGAGGCCAGCGCTGGTGACGATGTATTTACCGATTCCCTCAGACGTCAGGAAAACGGTGAGGCAGTCGGTCTTTTTGACGACGAAACCCACTTTGCAGGCGATTCGGAAGGCGCCGGCTTTCTTTGCCAAGCCAACGTCTTTCGGCGCGAAGCACAGATACGTTTTCTTGGATTCGAAAGCCGTTTCGAGAAGCCGCTCCTTGTAATCCGAAGGATAGACGAACACGTTCTTGCCTACTGAGGCCGCGTCTTTGCCAATATGGCAGAAAAGGCGGTTCACCCTCGGCACGTCCATGACCGAATTGCCGCTCCTCTTGTCGAAAAGATGGGCTTCCCCCATCTCGAAGGAAAGAAAGATTTTGTCTTTGGGGTTGTATTGCCCCGTCGCGGCCCCTTTGACGAGGACGTTGTCGTCGCCGCCCTCGATTTTGGCGTAGACGATGGTCTCGTCGCCGAGTTGCTCGATGACGTCGATTTCGGCCGGTATGCCGGCTTCGGCGATTCGGATGTGCTCGGGCCTGAGGCCAAGGAGCATTTCCTGGCCGATATAGCTTTCCTCGGACAGTTCCTTGGCTTTCAGCTCCGGGAAATCCACTTCGAGTTTCTCGAGGCCGTGGAGATAAGCGACCAACCGATCGCCTTTTTCCGCGAGTTTGCAGTCGATGATGTTCATCTGGGGGGAGCCAAGGAAAGTGGCGACGAAAAGGTTGGTTGGGTTCTCGTAGAGGTTGACGGGGGTGTCGACTTGCTGGATGAAGCCCTTGTTCATGACGACGATGCGGTCGCCCATGGTCATGGCCTCGGTTTGGTCGTGGGTGACGTAAATGAAAGTCGTGGCCAGCCGCTTATGGAGTTTCGTGATCTCGGTGCGCATCTGGACGCGGAGCTTGGCGTCGAGGTTGCTTAAAGGCTCGTCGAGCAGAAAGACCTTCGGCTCGCGGACGATGGCGCGCCCGAGGGCCACGCGCTGGCACTGGCCACCGGAGAGGGCCTTCGGCTTTCGGGTGAGCAAATCGGTGATCTCGAGGATCTCGGCCGCCCGGTTGACGCGCTCCTCGATCTCTTTGGGCGGCAAGTGGCGGAGCCTCAGCCCGAACGCCATGTTCTGAAAGACGGTCATATGGGGGTAAAGGGCGTAGTTCTGGAAAACCATCGCGATGTCGCGGTCCTTCGAATCGACGTCGTTGACGAGGACATCGTCGATGTAAAGGCCGCCCGAGGTGATGTTCTCAAGCCCCGCGATCATGCGGAGGGTCGTCGATTTGCCGCATCCGGAAGGCCCGACGAAGACGACGAATTCGTCGTTTTTGACGTCGAGGGTGAAATCGTTGACGGCCCTCACGCCCCCGTCGTAGACCTTGTAAATGTGATTCAAGCGCACTTCGGACATAACTAGTCCTCCTTTTTATGCAAGCCTTTGCCCACGAGTTCGGGGTAATAGGTCTCGTTGATCGTCTGGTCGTAGACGCCGTTGGCGTATATCTGGAAGGCCACCGCCGCGTCCATCGCGAAAAAAAGAATCAGGGCGATGGCCACGTAAGCCGTCGTTTGGCTGATGAGGAACAGGGCGATGGCGATCCCCGGGCTCATGATGACGAAAAGGACGTTGACCGGCATTTTCATGAGAGCGAAAAGGAATGAATTCTTGAGAGTGGGGAAAAAGCCGTTATCGTAGATGGCCTCCTGGCTCAAAAAGTAATAGCTGGTTGCGGTGACGAGGACGAAGACGAAGATGAGCAACCCCATCCCGATGCCCGTCGCGATCGGGGCGGAGGCGTAGAAAAGAAGGAGATAGAAGGACCCCATGAACGCGGCGGCCCCCGCGGTCCCTTCGATCGCCCCGACGGCGAGGGCCCGTTTCCAGCCGTCCCTAAGCCCGCGGAAGAAATCCGAGGTCGCCAAAGTCCCTTCGAGATACGCCAGGCGCTTGGCGAGGCAAAAAGCCCCCGAAAGGCCGACGTAAAGGGCCATGACGCAGGGGATCGCGAGAAGCGAGGCGTAGAAAAGGAGGGAGAAAACGGACGAGGAATAGCTCGAGGAGGAGGCGTCGAGGCCCCCGATGAGGGCGCTGAAGACGAAATAGTCGGCGAGCAAAGGCAAAACGAAAAGGGCGAGGAGCCAGGACGAGGCCATGAGGATCCGCCACTGCCCGCTCCAGCAATCCCACAGAAGGGCCCACCTCGTCGCCGGGAGCTCCCGGTTCGAGAAGTCGGTCTCGCGCGGGGCCTTCTTTTTAAATAGCCTCATGAGGCGCCTCCCCGTAGATAAACGAACTCCTTGAGGGCCAAATCGTACTCCGGGTTGTCGTAAAGCCCCATCGATCCGATGTTTTTCGAAATCGAGTTCACGCATAGATAATAGTCTTCGTCGAGGAAGGAGACATAATCCGACAGCCAGCCATCCGTGTCGATTCCGACGCCATAGGACTTGCCGTCCTGCTCAAAGAAGCCGCTCGCCCCCGCGCAATAGGACGCGACGAAACCATCGGCTTCCTCGAAGGGCAGCAGGATATCCGAGCAGGTCATGGATTCAAGGGTGCTTTTCGGAAGCAGGAAAAGGTCGCTGCCGTTGTAGCCGACGACCGAAAGCTTTTGGCTATAGAGGGGATCGCTCGGGTCGCAATAGGCGAAGGTGGCCTCTTTCATGCCCTCGTCGGACAACCTCGCTTCGATCTTTTTGGCCAAATCGTCTTTCCTTATGTCCCTCGCCCCGACGAAAACGTCGACCGTCTCGTAATAAGCCGGACGGTGACTGACGTAAAAGAGATAGCTCACCGTAAACCCAAGGATGAGCGGAAGGGCGAGGTAGAGGGGCCAACTGTAGGCGAGTCTTGCCTGGAATTTCCTATTCATGGGGATCATCCTCGATCGCCAAAACGACGTTGGAGAAGCTCTCGATGCGGACTTTGGACCCGGGAAGGAGCCTCACGCTCCCGCCCATCAGGTAAAAATCGCGCTCAAAGGTGCGGTTCCCCTCGCTGAAGGAGGTTTTGAGGGGGATCATGTCGATCCCCTCTTTCTCGACGGGCTCGCCTTGGCCTATGACGCTCACGAGCGAGGTTTCGCGCAGGCCCGTCTCGGCGCTAAGGAAGAAACGGAAACGCTTGTTCCGCTCACGGAAGGGGACCGTGAGGAAGTAAAGAAGCCACCAAACGTAGGCGACCCCGACCCCCACGCACACCCACATCTCGGCAAGGTATTCCTCGCCCGAAAGGAAAAGGCACAGGGTCAGGAGCGTCAGATACGCGAGGCTCACGAAAACCATGAGCCAGATCCCGGCGCGTCGCCTGGCCCCCCAGTATTCCGTTTCCTTTTCGATGTCGAGGAGTTTCCTCATTTTTTCTATCCCAACCAGTTTTTGAGGGCTTTTTTGATCCGCGCGCCCCAAAGGACGTATCCGTATTCGGACATGTGCATGCTGTCGGCGCGGAAGTAAGCGGCGCTCGCCTCGCCGTTTTCCTTTTGGAGCGCCTCGCCGGCGGCGACGCCCTCGATCCAGCTTTTGCCTTCGATGTAGGCGGCGACGTTGGAATTGGTCTTGCGGATGCTATCGGCGTAACCGACGTTATAACCCGGCAAGACGTTGATGTAGACGAAGAAGAGGTGGGCCTCGGGAAGCCGCTCGTGCGTTTTCCCCATGAGCTCTTCGACGTTGCCCGCGACCGTCTCGACGCTTAAACCGCCGTTGATCAAATCGTTGACGCCGACGTAATAGACGACGGCCTTCGGGCGATAGGGGACGACGAGGCGCTCCAGAAGGGCATCCCTCCATTGGGCCGCGGTCGTGCCGCCGATGCCATGATTATAGGCCACGATCGGATCGAGGGCGCGCTCGTAACCGTCCCAGAATTCCATGGACGAGGACCCGGCGAGCATGACGTGGTAATTTTCTTCCTCGCCGCCCTCCTCCTCGTAAGCCACCGCCTTGCCCTCGAAAGTCGAATTGCTTAAAACCAGCGACGGCGAGGCGTTTTCCGCCACCGAAAGCACGATGGTCTCCTCATTCCCGCCGTTACGGCTCGTGACGGTTATGGTCCCTTTCGCCGCCTCATAGACGGCCGCGGAGATCGAGGTGAGGCTCTTGCGCGTGTAATTGAGGGCGAAGCGGACGTCGCCCGGCGCGCTCCCAAGGCGCGCCAAAGCTCCCTTCGTCAGATAATAGGTCCCTCCCGTCGCCGCCACGTTCAGGACGCCGGTGATTTTCAGATTCCCCTCGATGCCGTCGTCGATCGATTCGACGGGCGTGTAAACAGGTTCCACGTACTCCCCTTCCCCCGTCTCGGTCCATTTGGCGTAAAGGAACGTCGAGGACGCGACGGAATCGCCGGCGAAATCGAAGGCCTCCTCGCAAGCGGAGTCGAGATACCAGCCGGCGAAGTCGTAGCCGGGCCTCGTCGGATTCTCGCTCGGGGGAGTGAGAAGGCACGGCACTTCGATGCTCTGCTTCGCGTAAACCAATTGGTTCGTGACCCCTTCACCGTTCCCCTCGCTGAACGGGGCTCGGTCGTAATTGTAGTAGTAAGCGGCGATGTCTTGGCTTTCGAAAGTGGGCATGCTGCCCACCGCTATGGGAGAGGAAGCCCCCTCGCCGCCGCACCCCGCAAGGCAAAGAAGCGCGGTCGCCCCCGCCGCCAAAAATCCTTTTCTCATAAGCGACCCTCCTTGAGTTCCTTCACCAGTTCGGCGAAATCGATCGTGGCGAGGCCGATGAAGCGATCGGCCGCCCCGTAATAGAGGTACAGAAGGCCGTCCTTGACGAGGTTGGCCGTCGGGAAAACGCACCCGTTGTAGTACCCTTCGGTCTCATAGGGGAACTCCGGCTCCATGAGCGGTTTTTTCGTTTTGGCCAATATCTTCCGCGGATCGTCGAGGTCGAGAAGGAAGGCCCCGACGCGATAGGCTCTATCGATCGCGGAGACCCCATGGTAAATCAGGAGCCACCCCTCTTTCGTCTCAAGTGGCGGGCACGAGGCGCCCACTTTGAGGCTCTCCCACTCCTCCGTTCCCTCATAAAGGAGGCTCAGGGGCTCGTCCCATTCGAGGAGATCCGTCGATTTGGTTATCCAGATGGCCGGTTTCCGGTTGGGGTAACCCTTTCCGCAGCGGAGGCTCGGACGGGAGGTCCGGTAAAAACGGCCGCCGATTTGACGCGGGAAGATGACGACGTCGCGGTCGTCGTCCTTGGCGTTGGTTATGCGACCCAGTTTCTTCCAATGGAGAAGGTCTTTGGACACCGCCAAATGCGTCTCGGTGTCGTTGCGATTAAGAACTTGGGGGCCGAATTCCGGATGGAAGCCGTAATCGTGGGGCTCGTTTTTCCAGTATTGGCCCGGGGCGAAAACGCGCGAGGCGTAAGTGAGGTAATAATAGTCCCCAATCCTGACGAGGCGCGGATCCTCCGTCCCGCCCCCGTCGGCCCCGTCTTTGTCGGGGGCGATGAGCGGGGTCGGCGAACGGCGGAGGAAATGGACGCCGTCCTCCGAGGTGGCGTAACCCAAATAGATGTAATGGGTCGCGTCGTTCCCGGCCGCCCGATAGATCATGTGGAAAAGCCCGTCCTCCGGGCGGTAGACGACCGCCGGATTGAGGACGCAAAGGCTCTCCCAAGCGACTTCGGGGTTGGGTTTAAGGATGGGGTTGCCGGCGTATTTGGCGAATTTCATGGTTGTTTTCCCCTCAAAGGGCCTCCGATATTTGGCTCGAGCGCTCGATGGCGCTGTCGAAGCGGATGTTGTCGACGAGGATCTGACGGGCCGAAGCGGAGCCGCCCTGATTGACGATGCCGATCGAAAACTGATAGATCGAGGGCACGTTGAGGGCCTTGAGGCTCGCCCCCGTCGGGCTCGCGTAATCGGTGAAAACCCCAAAACCCAGCTCGTAATGGGCCCAGCCTTCGAGAAGCTCGCCCCTCTCGATCGTGTGGCGGACGTGATAGACCGACCCGTTCACGAGGTAATAGAAGTTGAGGTACACGGTGGCGTAGCCGTCGCCCTTGAGGTCGATGTCGATGCCTTTGGCCCCAAAGGAGCTGCCGAGGCCGCCGTCGATCGTGAGCGGCAAAGCGTAGTTGACGGTCTCGTAGGAAAGGTAGTTCAGCGAGAGGGAGTGCGTTCCACCCTCGATGGAGACGTCATCGCTCAGGGTCAACTCGTTGTTCGCGCTGTCGTTGCCGTATCCCCAGACGTCGAGGGCCTCGGCGGTGCTCGCGTAACTTTCGGCCGTCTCGATCGTGGCTTTGGTGGGGTCCCCCTCGTCGGGCGCGATCGCGCTCTCAAGCGCCGTCGACGTGGCCTTCGTTGGGGCGTCCTCGAGGCAGACGTTGTCGCAATAGACGGCGCTGCCGTCGGTGTAGCGCGGATCGGCCGTGCCGTCTTCGGCGCGATAAAGATAGCTGAGCGCGATCGAAAACGACGAGATGGAGGCGCAGTCAAGGGTCCCGCTTCCGCTTGCGAAGGAGAAGGCGCTGAAGGGGATCTCGTATTTGGTCCAAACCTTCGGAAGGGCCTCGATCTCGTAGAAGGCCGTGGCCCCGCTCCCGAGCGTGAAGGCCAGATCGACCTTCGCGTTCACCCCATCGAGATAAGAGAGGGCCGCGTCGCCGTCCTTGAGGGAGGCGTCCTTGAGCCAAAGCGACAGCCCATCGTATCCAAGGCCGTTCGAGGCGGCATCGATGGGGAGGGTGTAGGAGGCCGCCTCCATGTCGGCTTTGTAGGTGAGCTTCCCGCAATAGGGGTTATCGGCCCCGCGGGCCTGCAGCGAGTCGAGGGCGATGTATTCGTCTTTGTTGTCGCGCGAAAGGCTCCACTGATAGAAAGGCTCGGCGGCGTTATGGTAGCCGTCGAAATCCTCGATAAGGCCATCGTTTCCGATGAGGCGGGCGGACGTGTCGATCTCGTCGACGTCGGCTTTGCTCACGATTTCGATGTCCTTATACGTGAGGGTGCCCGTGCCATACATATCCGTGACGCCGAACTGGAGTTTCTTGATCCAGCCGAATTCCCGTTGGCCGTCCGCGGCGATCGAGGAGCTCGCGAAAGAGGCGAAAGGAAGATAGAAGGTCGTGAATCTATCGGTCGAAAGGTCAGCGAGCGGAATCTGGAAGTACCAGAGGTCGCCGTCTTCCTCGTAGACGCGGAAGCTGGCTTTGCCGGCCCCGGAGCTCCCGGTGCTGCCGGAGTAGGTCAGCGACATCTTCACGGTGTCGCCCTCGTCGAAGAAACGCCCCACCGGGATCTTCGTGAAAGCGTAGCCCTTGCTCGACATGCCGACGTCGTTGAGGCCGTTCGCGTTTTGGTCGTAATGGAGCGTGTAGCTGGCCCCGTCGTCGCCGATGTCGGTCCCGAAGTCGTAGCCGTTCTCGTGCTCCCAAGTCGCCGTCGGGTAATCGGCGAAATCGAATTTGTCGATGAAAAGGTTCCGGTAATCGGATTTTTTGACGCATTTGAGGCCGCTGACGAGGCAAACGCCGTCGCCCCACGTCTCCTCGAAGACGAGCTCGATCCGCTTGATGTGGAAATAATCGAAGGTGAAATTGGCCGTCGTGACGAGTTGCGTCGTCTGGGTGAAGGAACTGAAAGGAAGGATGACGATCTGCTTCGAATTGTTGGAGATCGCGATCTCGCTCTTCCAGAATTCGCCGTCGTTGTCGATAAGGCGGATGTAGGCTTTCGCGTCCTGGCCCGAATAGAAGAAGCGAAGATAGAAGGCGTCCGTTCCGTACGTGTCAAGCTCGACCGTCTTCGTGAGGACGATCCATCCGATGTTTTGCGTGTCCTCTTTGAGGAAATTCACCGCGAGCGACTTCTGGCCGTTCAAGAAAAAATCGCTCGTGTCCATCGAAAGGCCGACGGGCGCCCCTTCCTTATGGACCGACCAATCGCCCGTCGTGCCAAGAGGGAAGGGAACCTCCCCGTAATCAGGCGCCTTGAGGAAGAAAGTAAACGCGTTGGCGCACAGTTTGCTCGCGTTCCCGCAATAGGCGGTCACGCGCCAATAATAGGTGACATCCTTTTGGCTCAATTCCGCCGAGATAGAGTAGCTGGTCGAGGAGATGTAGTCGTGTTTGTAATAGACGTAAGCGTTGTTGTTACTGACGAAATTTTCGCTCGAGGCGATCTCCAACATGTAGCGCGTGGCGTTTTCGCTCGCGTTCCAGCTGAACGTCGGGACCTCGCTCAAGGAGGCCCCCAGAGTCGGGCTCACGAGCGAAAAGAGGCCGGGCGAGCCGCTGGGGGAGTGCTGATCGAACGAATTGGCCGCGGACGTATAGCCCCCGCCCTCGCCGCAGGAAGCGAGGCCAAGAGCCAGCAGAAGGGAACACAGAAACGCGAATAAGCGGTGTTTGCGCATATTAAAGTTCCTCCGATGACACCACGACGAGGGAGTTCGAAGGCACGGAGAGGGAAAGCCATTTGTTCAAGGAGCCCTCGATCTCGTAGTTCGGTTTGACGAAACCGTCCTCGCCGAGTTTGATGAGACCTTCGCCGAACTCGTAGACATAGAGTTTGCCCGAGCCTTCCACGGCCGGGCCGAGAAGGAAGCGCCGGGTCGTGGCCTCGGTCCCCCGGTTGATCGCGCAGTAACCGCCGCTTTCGCCGTCTTTTGAAACCGCGGCGATGCAGCGGAACGAATCGTCGATCTCCCGCGAATTGGCCGCGTTGCCGTAAATCTTGCTGCCCGAAGAGAACAAATGCGTCAAAAGGCAGGAGCTATGATACCATGGGCGAAGCTCCTGGTTGTAGGAGGTGGCGCTTGAAAGGGAACTGAACATGCCCCACATCTTCGGGGTGCTCACGTTGCCGCTGTACATCATGTTCTGCGCGTCGTCAAACGACCAATAGGTGAGGCTGTTGAAGCCCGATAGCATGGTTTGGATGGTGAAATCCGCCATGCGGACCCCGTAGGAGACGGTCTTGATGAGGGAGTTGCTGTCCGTCGAGGCGACCTTGCCGTCGAGGAGCCCGCATTCCCAGACGTCGAGCGGGCGCGACGTGCCGCATCCCCCGTCAAGCGTTCGTATCGCCGCGACGAGCTCGTCGGCGTATTCGCGGACGTAACCGCCGTCGATGTAATAATTCGACAGGTAGAAATGGGCGCCGTAATCGGCCACTTGGTCGCTGATTCGGTTGGCGATCCCGGTCCAATACTCCTTCGTTCCGTCGAAGCCGGTCGTGTCCCCGCCGATGATGCCGACCTCGGTGAGGCCCCTCGCGTCAAGGGCCGCGCGGACGTTTTTAACGCCCGCGATCCATTTGTCGAGGGTATTGTTGTAATTCTTGCTCGAGCCTTGGCTACCCGTGTAATTGGGCTCGTTTCCGTTCACGAACCACCGAATGCAGGTGAAGCCGGACACGTTGATGAGATAATCGAAGATGTCGGCGCTTATTTTGGCCCAGCGAAGATCCGCCGTGCACTCGTCCATCATGCCCCAGACGTCATTCCTGAGGTCGCCGATGACGTTCCAGGACCCGGCGGCCACCTGAATGCCGTGGCTTTGGCAATAACGGAGGATCTCGAAGAGGTTGTCGCCCCACTTGTTGGCGAAATCGTAGGTCCAGGTGTCGTTGGTTTTGTCATCGTCGCCTTTGTCGTCGAAATCCTTGACGAAAGAGTCGTAATTGAACATGCAGCGGATCCGCGCGGGGGCGAGTTCCTTGATGTTGGCGTAGATCCGCTTGAAGGAGTTCTCGTCCAGCATGTCGGTGTCCTCGTAGACGCCCCACTCGACGCCTAAGCCCCCGAAGGAGCTTTGGACGAGGTCGTCCTCGCCGAAAACGATATCGGTGTAGTCCTGGCTTCCGCACGAGGATAGGGAAAGGGCTAGGAGAGCCGGAACCAGAAGCCGGAGACGTTCGCGTCTCATTTTCCGTACCCCAATTCGCCGTTGATTTCGCTGAGGACGGAAGGCCACGGGCTCTTCGTCACGTTGTCGAGATAGGCCGCCTTGTCCTCCTTGCCGTAGCAATACTTGACGACCTCGTCGTTGGCGTCCTCGAGCATAGAGCCCTCGTATTTGTCCTTAAGGTCGGTGGAAAGCCACATGACCTCGCTCTTTTCCTTGAAGACGCGGAGGAGGCCCGAGGCTTCGGCCGCGTCCATTTCGCTTTGCCAGCCACTAAGGGCCCCATAGGCCTCGCGATCCGTCAGCGGGTCGTAGGAATCGTAATCGTTGCCCAAAGTGACCATGTAGCGGAGGTACTTGGCGCCGTTCTCTTTTTCGACGTAGGCGCCGGTATCATCCTTGGGCCAGCCGTTTTCCGTGAGGGCGATGTTCCCGGCTCCGTCCTCGGTGTAGTCGTACCCCTTAAGGCCATAGACGGCGAGTTTGGTGCCCTCCGCCCCCAAAAGGTAATCCATGATGTCAAGGATGAGTTTCTGCTTCTTTTCGCTGATGTCGTAATTGAAGAAAGTCATCGAATACCAGTTCTCGGCCCCTTCGAGGGCGTATTTGCCATCCGGGCCCTTGACTTTCATGATGGCCGAGGCGTCATCGACGGAAAAAGAGGAGTCGAGGGCGTTCGAGGTCGCGAGGGACTTCCGAACCGCCTCGTAGTTCGATAGCGAGAGGTTTTCGTAAAGGACTCCGCAGTCGTTGCTGCAGTAGGCTTTGCGGGCCCCGCCTTCGGTCGCGGTGTATTGGTCGTAGCCATACACGAGGTCGTCGACGTAACTCTTGGCTAGGTCCATGCCTTTCACATAGGCGTCCGTCGCGAAAGTCCCGACGTATTTCCTCGCCGTGGCGTCCCAACTGAAGCAATGCGGGCTGTCCTTGTAGAAGTTGGTCACCGAAGGGAAACTCCATTCGACGTCCGCCAAGGCGTATTTATCGCCTTTCCCGGTCGGGTTGAGGTGGCTATTGAAAACGTCAAGAAGGTTCTGGAACTGCTCCCATGAATAGACGTCGCCCTCCTGATAAACGTTCCATTTTTTGGCCCAATCGCGCCGGTAAACGTAGGTGAACGGCGAATAATCCACGCCGTAATCCGAGATGTTCTTGGCTATAGGGATGCCATATAGCTTCCCATCGATCTTGAAGGCGTCGATGTCGCTGGTGGCGCTTAGCATGGCCTCGACGTTCGGCCACGGCGACAGGTCGTCCGGCAGGGCTTTGATCACCTGCGCGTCGGCCCAGTATCGGTAACTGTTGGCGCAGTTGAACTGCGTCAGGTTGTACTGAAAGACGTCGGTGAGGTTGTTGGCGTTGACGGCCGCCGAGACCTGGCTGCTCCAATCGTTGTAACTGTAGCTCGACGGGGTGATGTCCACCTTGAATTTGCCCTCGATCTCGTCGGTGTAGATGTCATTGCCCGTCCAACTCTCGAAATAAAGGTTGCGAAGGCTTATTTTGAGGTTGCCGGCGTCATCGTATTCGTCCTCTCCGCCGCCTCCGCACGAAACGAGGGCCAAGCTGGCCACCAGCGCCGCGAACAGCGGCAAGACAATTCTCTTCAAAGGGTTTTTCATAGATTGATACCTCCTATCCTTTGATGGCACCCACGACGATGCCTTTGACGAAGAAACGCTGCAAAAACGGATAGAAACACATCATCGGCACGATCGTGAAGAAGATCGAGGCCATGACGAGCCCTTCGCTATAGGTCCTTGAGGTCGGGCTTTCGACGCTCGTGGACATGCTGGCGATCATCTCGCGGAGGACCAATTGGAGCGGACGGAGGGTGCTTTTCTCGGTGAAGAGCATGCCGTTATACCAACTGTTCCAGTTGCCGACGGCGAAGAAAAGGCCCACCGTGGCCAGCATCGGAAGGGACAAAGGCAAATAGACCTTGACGAAAATCTGCATGTCGTTGGCCCCGTCGATGCGGGCGCTTTCCTCGAGCTCCTTCGGGAGCGAGGCGAAGTAGTTGCGCATAAGAAGCATGTTGAAGGTGTCGATCGCCCCCGGGATGATCATGACCCAAATGGTGTTGTACATGCCTAAGTCCTTGATCAGATAGTAATAAGGGACGAGGCCGCCGCCGAAGAACATGGTGACGAGGATCATGTTCATGACGAAATTCTTGCCGACCCATCTTTCGCGCGACATCGCGTAACCGGTGATGACGGTGAAGAACAGCTGATAGGCCGTCCCGCCGACAAGGAGGATCATCGTGATCCCGAAGCCGTTCCACATCTCGCTGTTGGTAAAGACGGACTCGTAGGCCTCGAAGGTGAGGTCGGTCGGCCACAGGAGGATATCGCTCGTCATGTAGGCCGTTTCGCTGGAAACGGATATCACGAAGCAGTAATAGAACGGGAAGATGACCGCCAGGACATAGAACAGAAGGATAAGGAACAGGACGATGTCCATCGCGCTTCGGCGGTCGTTGGCGTTCTTCCCGTGCGGACGGAGGGGCAGCCTTTCGAGCGTGGCTTTCTTTTTTCCCATGCTAGATGATCCCCCTTTCCCCGCACAGTTTGGCGATGCGGTCGACCGAGATGACGAGGATGAAGGAAACGACGGACTTGAAGAGGCCGATGGCCGTTCCGATGCCGGGGTTCACGAGATTCGTGAAGGTCTGACGGTATATATAGGTGTCGAGAATGTCGACCTGATCGTAAACCAAGGGGTTATAAAGGTTGAAGATCTGGTCGAATCCGGCCGAGAGGATGCCGCCCACCGAAAGGATGAGAAGGAGAATCGCCGTGCTCTTGATGCCTGGCAAGGTGATGTGCCAGATTTTTTGGCTCCGGGAGGCCCCGTCGATGTCGGCGGCTTCGTATAGTTCGGGCGGGATCCCCGCCATGGTGGCTAAGTAAATGATGGAAGACCAGCCGGCCTCCTTCCAGATGTCGCTCACGAAAATAAGGCCGAGGAAGAAGCCCCCGTCGCCGAGGAAGGTCGTTCGGTCCCCGCCGCAGGCCACCGCGATGTCGTTGACCACGCCGGTCCTGGAAAAGAGGACGTCGATGAAGCCGGCGATGACGATCCAGGAAAGGAAATGGGGGAACGTGACGATGGTCTGCGAGAACTTCTTGAAGCGCTTGAGCCGGATTTCGTTGATGAGCAAAGCCACCAGAATCGCGGCCACGAAGGAAATGACGATTTTGCCCGCCCCGATCAGGATGGTGTTCCGTAAGACGTTCGCGAAATCGGGGTCGCTGCTGAAGATGTAGGTGAAGTTGCCCCACCCGACGAAATGCTCCTTCAGACTGCCGATGATGCCGAGTTTGGGGTAGTACTTGGTGAAGGCCATGAGGACCCCGTACATCGGGATGTAGCAGAAAATGAAATAGAACGCCACCGCCGGAACGATCATGGCGATCAGGTAGCGGGATTTGACGAAATTCCGCCCGAAATGGTGGAATCTCGACTGTCTTTTGCGGATGAGGACCCGTTCCATTATCTGCTTCTTTCCTTGATGAAGCCCACGAGGCGGTCGACATAGGAGAAGCAAAGCGACGTGTACGTGTCGGCGCTTCCGTAATAGATGGCCATCCGCCCTGTCCTCGCGTCCACTAGGGCGGACGTCGGGAAGCAGACGTTGGGCACGAAGCCAGACGTTTCGTAATCCTTTTCGGGCGTCAGAAGGTAATCGCGGCAGCGGAAAAGGACCTTTCCGGGACGCTCCCGGTCGAGGAGGGCGCCCGAGAAACTATAGACGAAGCCGTTGCAGGTGTTCGTGACCCCATGGAAAAGGAGAAGCCACCCTTCATCGGTTTCGATGGGGTTGCTTCCGGCGCCGATCTTGGTGAGGTTCCACCATTCCCAGCCCCGTTCCATCACATGCTCGTTCTCGCCCCAATGGATCAAATCGGGGGACTTGGAAAGGAAGATGTCCCCGAACGCCGTGTGGCCCGAGTCGCTGGGGCGGGACAGCATGACGTATTCGCCGCCGATCTTGCGCGGGAAAAGGACGCCGTTGCGGTTATAGGGCAAAAAAGGATGCGGGTATTTGACGAATTTCCGGAAATCGGTCGTTTTCGCGATGGCGAGAGCCGGGCCAAAAAAGTCGTCGCACCAAGTGACGTAATAGGCTCCCTCGATCTCGACGAGGCGCGGGTCGTACTGGTAGTGGCTTTCGGCCGCGTTCCCTTCCTCGTCCACGAAGACGATGGGCCTGTCCTCGAATTCGATCGAAAGCCCATCCGCGGAGCGGCCAACGTACAAATGGGGGACCCCTGTGCGATCCTCGGCGCGGAAAACGCCGATGAAAGCCCCTTTGTAGGGAACGAGGGCCGAGTTGAAGACGCGGGAGAGGGACCCGGCGGGGTTTCGCTTGATGAGCGGGTTGCCGCTGTAGCGCCACACGGGGTCCAGGCAGCCTTTCGGGCATTCCTCGAACGGGATGTTCGGTATGTCTTTTTCGTTGATGATCCTCATAAAAGCGGGCCTCCTAAAGCCTCCGGGTCGAATCCCGCCTCACGAGCGGGCAATGGACGACGATCTGCGAATACTGGAGCCGCCGCTCCGAGAACATGCCGAGCAGATAGTCGGCGATCTCTTTCCCTAACTCCTCGCGGGGGACGTTGAACGTCGTGAGGGCTGGGATGGCCTCTTGGCCCTCCCGGACGTTGTCGAATCCCGTGACGCTGATGTCGTCGGGGATCCGCATGCCTATTCGGGCGATGACCTTGTAGGCGTTGAGCGCGATGATGTCGTTCGCGCAGAGCAAGGCGGTTATTCTTTTCTCCCTCAAGGCCCTTTCGAGCATCGCGTCGTCGCTGTAATTGAGCGATGAGTTGTCGAAGTCGAGCGAGACGCCCGCGATGCCCTCTCCCTTATGGGAGGCGATCGCGGCTAAGAAACCCTCGTGCCGCTCCCGGAAGGAAGTCGAATGGGCGTCGCTTCCGTAGAAAGCCAGAATCCGATGGCCCTTGCCGATGAGCATTTCCGTGGCTTCGTAAAGGGAGTCGTAATTGGAGAACTTGACCTTCGTGATGCAGTCGCTATGGAAGGTCTTGGGATCGACCTCCACCACCGGCTTGCCCAAGTCCTTGAGCCGGTCGTTGATGGGGGTGGGGTTGCTGTGGATGAGGATGTAGGCCGAGCAGGCGCTGGAAGCCAGTTTGCTCAGGCTTTCCTCGTCGAGTTTCCCCTCCTCGTAAACGAAGTAATCGAGGGTGATGGAACTGAAGTCGAGGGTCTTGGCGACGGACTTGATGATCGGCTGCCAGTAGTCTTCCTTGAAGAGAAGGCGCGAAGGGATGACGAGGACGACGCGGCTGAGCGGCTTCACGGCGCTCCGCAGGCGCCCCTTGTCGTAGCCGAGTTCGAGGGCCTTTTTGACGATGCGGTTCTTGGTCTCGTCGCTCACGTTGTATTTCCCAGCCAAAGCGCGCGAAACCAATCCCTTGGTCACCCCGCACTCGCGGGCGATGTCCTCCAGTCGTATCCGATTGCCCATAGCCAGCTTTTCCCCTCTCTTTGGTAAACTCGCCTCATAAATCGTAAACAAACGGCTTTTGTTTATCACTTCGGCCAAACGAATAGGGGCGGATAAAAACCCGCCCCTATCAATCTTTCACCACGCCAAAACGTTATCGATCAGCATCGTTCCCGTCACGACATCGGAGGATGGGGCGTAATCGGTGTAGACGAAAATCGAGAAGCCGTATACGTCTTTGACGGAGGAAAGGGAACCGCTCACGGTCATCCAGTCCGATCCGGCGGCGACCGCGGAACCGGCCGACGTGCTGAGGCGAGTCGCGCTCGAGCCGCTCACCGTGCAAACGTAAAGCTGCGCGGTGATCTTGAGCGAACTGGTGTTCTTGACGCGGAATGAGAAGTTGGAAAATGAGCCAAGCGAAGCCTCTTGCGACCAGCGGTAACGGTATTTGCCGATTTTGGCCGCCGTGGTGTCGACCGCGAAAGCGGCCGAGGCGAAGCCCGCGTCCTGGCCAGTCGTCTCAAGGCCAACGAAATCGGAGTTGCCGCCTGGGGCATAGGTCGTGAAGGTGCCGCTGTTATTAAGATCGCGGTCGACGTAAACAAGGTCTTGCAAAGAAGAGGCCGTCATATTGTCGTAGCTGATGAGCCTCGTTTTGTTAGGAAGCCGGGCCTGAAGGAAGAGGTTGGCGCAATAGGCGCCGTAATTGCCCGTCGCGCTGACGTAGCTGATGCAAGTGCGATCGACTGAGAGAAGGCCGGTGTAAACGAGGTCGGCGCCGCAGTCGATGACGATTTCCTTCGTCTCGGCGTCGACCGTGTAGGTGCCCGCCAGATTGATCGCCGAAGCGCCTTTAGGGGTGGCGACGACGGAAATGGAGGAATGGTTGCCAAGCGTGCCGACGACCGAGCTCATGTAGGCGTTGGAACCGCCATAGACGGTCCCCGATTTGATGGGCGAACCGTCGACGAAATGGCTATAGGGGTTGACGCCGGTGTAAAGCTGAACGTCATCCACGTACATCCTGGATCCGGATTTGACGTAGCCGAAGTTGAGGCTGTAGCCATAGTAGTGTTTGCTGGCGCTCAAAGCGACGGTGTACTGAGCGTAATCGCTCGAGGCCGGGATCGTGATGGTGGCCAAAGCGTCGCCGATGTTGCCGATATTGACGCTGGCATATTGGAAGAGACGGACGTAGCAGGTCACGTCGCTTGCGCTGGCGTTTTTCGCGAAGAACGAGAACGTGTCGCCCCTAGGAAGCGCCGTAGCCGTGCCGTCGCTCACGCCGTAGGTGGAGTAACGCATGCTGTTGCCGGTCTTGAAGTCCGCGGCTTGTTTGCCGCTGTGGACTTCGCTCGCGTCGGTCGCGAGGTTCAGGTAATTGTCGGATCCCATAAGGGACCACTTGCTGCCCGAGAGCTCATCGCTGTCGGAGGCGTCGCCGCTATAGTATTCGCTATAATAGGCGGCGCGCAGACCGGTCCGGTTTCCGGGATTCTTGTTATTCTTGTCGTAACCGACGCCGGTTTCGGCGTAATCCTCGAAGTCGTCGATGGTATAGACGTAGTTGAAACTGACGTTGGTCAGATAGGGGGCGTAGGTTCCGCTCGCCGACTTAAAGGCGATCGCGCGCCCTTTTTCGGTCACGGTGCCGACGTATGTGAGCGAAGCGCCGCCGTCGGCGGTCTTGAACGTGACGGCGTCGCCCTCGTCCGTTTCGGCGAGGGTGGCATTGAGGTTGCTCTCAAGGTTGAGGGAAGACAGCGTGATGGCCGTCCCGTCCGATTCGAGTTTGAAATCGATGCCGGAGGTTGCGTTGACGCCGGTATAGGAGCCAGCCACGGTCCAATCGTCGCTTTGCGAGAAAGAGCCATCGCCCTTCGCGACGAGCGTCATGTCGCTGAGGTAATCGTGGGTGTACTGATAACTGCTGTCGCCAACGGTCTTGTAGACGAGGTCGATCTCATTGAAGGCGTAGAGGGCATCGCTAGCCGAGCCGAAGCCTTTGGCCGTCGCGAATTGGGCGAGGGTGTACGAAGTGCCGCCGACGATCCATCCCGCATCGGAGAAAGGAACGTAGATGAGGTTCCAGTTCGAGGAGATGACGCCGAGATTGAGGGAGACGTAGCCCTCCGATCCGGTCAGTTGGATGAGCATGGCGGTCTTGTCGTCGCCTTTGACTTTGAGCGAAAGGCCCGCATAGGAATCAAGGGTCGAAACGGATGAGGCGAACTTATAAGGGAAGGATTGCTGGATCTTGAAATCGATCACGGGATCCGCCTCTTCGACGTCGGCGGGGTTGACGGAAAGGGCCGCGTGGGCCCCCGCGTCCTCCCACGCGTTCGTGCTCGGGGAATAAAAATAGGAAATGAGGCCGTCGTCGACCTCGGTCTTGTTGCTAAGAACGACCCTGTTTTCGGTGGCCGCTTCGACGATCCAACGGTATTCGGTCGCCGCGGTGCCGACGTAATTAAGGTTATCGTCGGAGTCGTAGCCCGGGTTGACGGAGACGCCCAACTTGCCGGAAGAGGCGGCCGCGTAGGCGCCGCCGACCGCGGCGGACCAGGTCTCGCTATCGAGATCGCCGGTCGCCGAGAAGGCGCTCGTGACGTTGCCGACGGCCGTCCAAGTGGCCGTCATTCCGGAAACGCTGATGGCGCTAAGGCTGATTTCTTTGGTTTCATAGTCCCAAGTCGCCGCTTCCGAATCAGAGTAATTCGTTCCATCGCCGACGGATTTCACGGAAACGGCGTATTTGCCGACCGCGGCGGAAAAGTCGTAAGAGGCGGCGGCGGCGTATTCGCCGTCGTTGACTTTGACCTCGTAACCGGAGGCTCCGGTCACATCGGCCCAAACGAGGCCGGTCTTTTCGGCGTTGAGGGTCAAACTCGGGGCCGCCAAAACGACGGGAACGACCGAGGATGAGCTCCCCGCTATGGATGAAGAGGTGCTTGCGACATGGCTTTCGGAGGAAGAGCCCGCCGCGGATGTGGCCCCAGAACCGCTTGATGTCCCGCCGCAGCTCGTCAAAGCGAGGAGGGCGCCAGCGGTAACGAGAAGGTAATTTCGTTTCTTCATGGCTTCCTTTCAGCGCGATTTCCGCGCGCATGACGAACAATAAATGAGGTTAAGGGCATTGAAAGGTGTCCAAACGCGTATTGCTCGCACGGCTTCATTATCGACCGCGTAAGCGCTTCCACAACAAACTTCAGGTAAACTTTGCCACATTTTCGTAAACTTTTTCAAGTTGTTTACTAAAACTGTCGCGGGAGAGCAGACGAAAGAAAACGAATAGGCGCCTTCAACAAAGCGTTTTCGGCGAATTGTAATTTCGCATGTTTAATAAACCGATCGGTAAACGCTAGGCGCGTCGCGGTTCGTTTTACCCAAACATTCGTGGACGAAAGGCCATTCGGTTGTAAACAAAGCGGAGACGTCTGGGCGCTCTTTGAAAAAGGCGGAAGAACCGTTTCAAGGCCTCATCGGCTTTTTTCAAAGCCGATTAGGATGACGAACGCAACGAAAAACGTCTACCCGCCATGAAAGGTCACAAAAAAGCTTCCTCGCTTACGATAAGAGGAGGAAACGCGCGGCAGACGGCCTCGAAGGAGAACAAAAATCCGCCATAGCGCCTTTCCATGACGCCACGCCGAATCAATCAAGATGGCCCGTTTCCTTTTATTCTTTTTTGCCTATCGCTTACGCTAAGCGTAAAATCGTACACGGAAAAAAGAGGTAATCGTCTATGTATAAGTGCATGGCTGTCAACGCCGGTTCGAGTTCGCTCAAGTACAAGCTTTTCGAAATGCCGGAAGAACAGGTCATCTGCTCAGGCATCGTCGACCGCATCGGCCACGACGACGGGATTTTCAAAATCAAGTTCAACGGGAAGTCCCACGAAAGCGTCTTGCCCATCACGGATCACGCCCAAGGCGTCCAACTTGTTCTCGACGCCATCAAGGAATATGGCATCGTCAAGGACCTTAACGAGATCTCCTGCGTTGGCCACCGCATCGTCCAAGGCGGGAAATATTTCAGCAAATCGGCCCTTTTCGACAAGGATACCGAAGCCAAGATCACGAAGCTCATCCCGCTTGACCCTCTTCATGCCCCCGCCCACCTCGTGGGATTCCACGCGTTCAAAAAAGCCTTGCCTAACGCTATCTCCATCGCCGTCTTCGACACCGCGTTCCACCAAACGATGAAGCCGGAGGATTACCTTTATCCGATCCCTTACGAGATGAGCGAGGAATACGATTGCCGGCGATACGGCGCCCACGGCACGAGCCACAACTACCTCGCCGCCAAAGCCATCAAGGATTACCTCGGCGGCAAGCCCAACACGAAAATCATCTCCTGCCACATCGGCAGCGGCGCGTCTTTATGCGCCGTGTACGACGGCAAATGCGTCGCCACATCCATGGGTTTGACTCCCCTTGGCGGCGTCATGATGGGCACCCGCTCGGGCGACCTTGACCCTTCCGTCGTGGACTACCTTTGCGACCGCTCGGGCAAAAACGTCGACGAGATATACGAAATCCTCAACAAGAAGAGCGGGCTCCTCGGGGTTTCGGGCGTCAGCAACGACACCCGCGACATCGAAGCCGCCATCAAAAAGGGCGACAAGCGCGCCATCATGGCCGGCGACCTCTTCGTCCGCCGCATCGCTGATTTCGTGGGCCAGTATTATGTGCGGCTCGGCGGGGCGGACATGATCGTCTTCTCGGCCGGCATCGGCGAGAACAGCTCTTTCTTCCGCGCCCGGATCCTCGCGGCCATCGCCCCGGCTCTAGGCATTACCTACGATCTGGCGAAAAACGAAGAACTTAACCACAAAGAGGGGATCATCAGCAAACCGGACAGCAAGATCCTCGTCGCCATCATCCCGACGGACGAGGAAGTGATGATCGCCCGCGATTGCTACAAAGCCCTCAAAGGAACCCTATAGACGAAGCGAACCGAATAAAGGCACCGCCTTGGTGCCTTTTTTTATCGACTGCCCTTTTTTGAGGACCGCTTGACCAACGGACGATTAGCCTATTCAAACGGGGATTCCCTTGAAAAAGGTGCAAACTTGCCGAATGATTCCCTTGAAAAAGGTGCAAACCTATCAATCAATTCCCTTTAAAAAGGTGCAAACTTGCCGAATGATTCCCTTGAAAAAGGTGTATTATAACAAAAGAAAGAAGGTTTTATCGAATGTTTGAAAGAAAGATAACATCGATCTTCGAAAATTGGTATCATTCAAATCGGAAAAAAGCCCTCTTGATCAAGGGGCTCCGCCAAGTTGGTAAAACTTACATCGTCAGAGACTTTTGTCAAAAACATTACCAAAATTTCATCGAGATCAACTTCAAAAACGACCGAACATTAAAGGAAGCTTTCGACGGGGACCTGTCCGTCGATCGCTTGATTATGAGGATCTCCGCTTTGAAACCAAACGCCAGGTTCGTCCCTCATAAAACCATCATTTTCTTTGACGAAATCCAGGAATGCGCCAGAGCGAGGGCTTCCATTAAACCTTTCGTCGACGACGGACGCTACGACATAATCGCCTCCGGATCATTGCTTGGGTTACGCAACTACAATAAAAAACTCAACCAAGACGTCCCCGTTGGTTATGAGCGAATCGTTCCGATGCACGCCCTCGACTTCGAGGAATTCCTTTGGGCGCGAGGGATTTCCAAAAACATCATTGCCTATCTGCGCAAGTGTTTCGCTGAGGAGAAACCGGTCGATGTCCCAATACACAAGGCGATGCTCTCCTACTTCAAGGAATATCTCGTCGTAGGAGGAATGCCTTCGATCGTTGACACGTTTTTGGAAAACCATGACCTCAACGCAACCATAAACGGGCAAAGGGATCTCATTGAGGAATACAAAGATGATTTCGGAAAGCATCTCGACGAAAAGGAAAACGAAGATATCGATCGAACTCTTTTGGCCAGAATCGAAGCGGTTTTCTCATCTCTGCCAAGCCAACTAGCCAAGGAGAACCAAAAATTCACATATTCAGGAATCGCGACCAAAGCCAAAGGACGCGATTACGACAATGCCATTCAGTGGCTGGTGGATTATGGCTTGGCGATGAAATGCTTCAACCTACGAAAACCCGAGTTGCCGCTCGAAGGCAACAAAATCAATGAATCGTTCAAACTTTTCCTATCCGATAGCGGCCTGCTTGTTTCCCTCTTGGAGGATGGCACCGCCGCAAATATCCTGCAAGGCGATCTTTACGTCTACAAAGGAGCGATTTTCGAAAACGCGGTAGCCGATGCCATCGCCACGAAAAACGAACCTCTCTATTACTTCCGAAAAGATTCCGGGCTTGAAATCGATTTTGTCAAGCAAATCGATGGAAAAGCCACTCTCATTGAGGTAAAATCCGTCTCCGGAAGAACCAAAGCGGCCGATGAAGTCCTATCCCATCCGGATAAATACCACGTCGATTCCTGCATAAAACTAGGGGAATACAACATCGGACACGGCGGGACCAAACTCACAATCCCATATTACATGGCCTTCCTTTTGTGATTGAAAAAACCGCTGCTGATGTTTTGCCGCAAGGCGAACCTTCGAACTTTACCTCGTCTTAGCCATCGCTGAAACGCTTTATTGGAATCCAAAAACGGAATAAACGCTCTCGGATGCGTGAAAAAGACGATTAACTGGTATGATAGAAGATGTATCGCGTTTGCGGGCGCGTCCATAAAGGGGCATAATGCCTCTCCGTTCATAAAAGGAAGAAAGAACATGAAATTAGACCAATCCGTCAAAGACTACGGCGAGAAGTTCAAGAAAGAGTACTCGCTCCTAAGGCGCGCCATAAGACGCTACGACCGCATCGTCGTCTACCGCCACAGCAAACCCGATTACGACGCGATGGGAACCCAGATGGGCCTCGTCACGTTCCTGAAGGACAACTTCCCGGACAAGGAAATCCACTTTGTGGGCGACAACCACGTCACGTTCACGCCGCGCCTTTTCCCGGTCACGGAGAAATTGCCCGACTCTTTCTTCGCCGATCCCTTCATGGCGATCGTCGTCGACGTCGGCGACACCGACCGGATCGCCGATCCCCGCTTCCAAAAAGCCAAGTACGTCGCGAAAATGGACCACCACCCCTGCAAAGAGCAGATCGCCCGGCACCCGATCGTGGACTTAGGGGCCGCCGCGGCGAGCGAAATCGTCGTGGACTTCTGCCTTAACTGGAAAGGCACCTCCCTTTCGAAGGAGGCGGCCCGCTACTTCTACATCGGCCTAGTCGGCGACAGCGGGCGCTTCATGTACAGTTCGACCACCGCCCACACCTTCGCGATCGCCCAAGGCCTCATCGCGACGGGCATCTCCATCAGCGATATCTACCTTGAGATGTACGAGAAGAAAATCGATGACCTGAAAGTCACGGCTTACGTCCTCAACCACTTCGCGGTCTCCCCGCACGGGGTCGCCTATTACTGTCTCCCGGCTAAGGTCCAGGAGGAACTCAAAATCACGAGCGAGCAGGGCAAGACCAACGTCAACCTCTTCTCCAACATCGCCGGCATCAACGCCTGGTGCTCGATCACGGAGGACCCCAACCCCAAGGACTGGTGCTGGCGGGTCTCCATCAGGAGCAAGAAAGCCGACATCTCGCCGATCGCCTTCAAGTGGGGCGGAGGCGGACACGCGCAGGCTTCCGGAGCCCGGATCAAGGACCTCACCGAACTCGACGCGTTCATCAAGGACCTCGACGACATGTTCGCCTGATGACAGGATATTATAAAAGAACGTCGAAAAGCGGGGAGACGAAAAAATCTCCTCGCTTTTTCGTATGCTTCTTGCGGCCAACTACTATGAGCCGATGTATTTTTCCAATTCGGAAGCGATGTCCAATAGGTCTTTCTCGATAAACGTTTTATAACTGCCAAAACTCACATTTTCATAATCATGGGTCGCTTTGTTTCGAATCGAGATCAATGTCTCAAAATCGATTCTTTTATGTTCAGACAAAAACTCCGAACTCAGACGCTTGACGTTTTCCCGAATTTGCAACAGCCGAAAATTGATGGCGTCGAGCGGTTCTTCGTTTTTGCCAATATTCGAAAAATCGACTCTTTTGGCGTATTTTTCAATTTTATGGATATCCTCCACGATCCGTTTGGCGAAATACCGGTCGCCTTTGGCGTTATCCATATATTTTGATCCCGTCCTTGAGGACTTCAAAAAGCATGTCTTTGTTTTTCATGACATCATCCAGTTTGATGAGGTCGACATCCTTGTTGTAAAGCCCCTTCTCCAATTTCGCCTTCAAAGAGAAGAAATCAATTCCGTCGACGGCCCCGCTTACCAAAATATCAATGTCCGATTCCTCGGTGGCCCCACCCTTGGAATACGATCCGAAAAGATAAGCGAAATCGACCTTGAAACCAGCCAAAACAGAGGGCGCTTTCTCTCTTATCACGCTAAGGGGAAGCACGCCTTTGCTTTTGGTGTATGGCTGATATTCTTTTAGGGCTTTCAGGATGCTCCTTCCGACGAAAGACTCAGGACTGCATTGCCCGTATTCGTAATTCTGGAAAGTCCGAAAGGGAACCCCCACCAACGAAGCCGCCTCTTTTTGGGTCAAACCTTTGGATTTTCTTTCTTCTTTTATCCCCATATCATCAGTTTACCATCTTTGGTATTAGATTAAAACGTAAATACACCATTTTAGGTTTACTGCATTGCATTTATACACTATTTTGGTATATACAGAAGGCATACAAACACCATTTTTTCATTACGCCCACTCGCGAACCTTTCTGCCATGATTTTAGGCGCGGAACGTCGCCAAAAAGGCCAAAAAGCCATTGATTAGTGGGCGGAAGGGAAATCATGGACTCGATATCGAACGAATAGGTGTTCATCACCCCCACCAGTGGTTTTGCTGGGGCCAACCCATTCCTTGGCGATGTTTTTCTTGCGGGTGCGGCGAAAACCCAGACCATAACCGTTATGCGAATGGTTGAAACGATGGAGTGATTGACTTACGGATTTCATCTATCGATCTTCAATAAAGAACGATCTTTTCCATAGCGTTTCTCCGCGCAACCTTCATATCGTCGCAATGATATGGCATTCGGTGGGAACGAAGCTGTTTTTGCAACAAAACACAGGAGCGAACGACCAAAAAACAGCCAATTACGTCGCTCTTATCCGGTTATTTTCGGCAAATGACTCCGAATGTAGTCAGCCAAGGGTTTGTCTTCGCAATAGATATAACAACCTTTTTGGCCCCGCGTAAGCAAAACCTTGTACGTATTCCTGATAAGCCGATCGGCCAACTCCGGTTTGGCGCTCCGTATATGGGATGAATGATCGTCTTTGGAGATGGCCTTCTGATTCGTCCGAACACGACCATCTTTGTAAAAAAGGTCCTTGCCGATGATGACGCCGACGTAATCGAACTCCATGCCTTGAGCGGTGTGGACGCAGCCGACATTCTCGAAAGAGCCGGGGTTGACGGCCCAGATGTTGTCGGTAACCCCGTTCCATTGAGCTTGGAATCCGCCTGGGAGGGAAATATCGATGGGACCGCGCCCGTTTTTCACGTTCCAGTCATAACAATAGCCAGCCACCATTCGGGCTTTGTTATTAATCGCGTTTTTCTCGCGAAGTCTATCCCTCATGAGGCACGGGTCATCGAACACTTCAATATCGAAATCGCCCTCGAAAGAGGCGTTTTCGGTTTTCCTGATCATCAAGAGATTGTCAAGAAAAGCGATGTATGAATCGGATCCGTTACAGCGAAATTCCGAACGAAGCCTCAAATCGTTGCCGTAATAAGCTTTGGAACCCAACGAAACGGCCGCTTTGGCGATGCCGTTCACCGACCCGATGTCCTGAGCGCAAATGCGTTGCGACTCGTCAATGAAGAAAATCGAAACCAACGATGCCCTAATGGCATCGCTAAGCATATCGGCGCCTTTATACATAAACGGCTTTGCCTGCAAACGATGGGCTTCGTCGAAAAGGCCAACGTCGATTTGGTTGGGTTTGCACTCCGGCAAGATGAAAGGCGAAGGGAACAGGGTCGTGATATCAACCTCTTTCTTCGGGTCATTTTTGGCCAAAAGGGCCTTATAGCAATTGCGGGGAGCGCTGTTTTTGGTAATATAGGCGGCATAACGGCCGTATTTTTTCGCCACACGAACCAACAAATTAACGGCCAAAACGGATTTCCCGGTCCCGGGCCCGCCCTCGATGATAACGGTCCTCTTTTTGCCATCGGCGAACGATTTCTCAATGATTCCCTCGCAAATGTCGAAAGCGACTATTTGATCGTCAAGAAGAACGAACTCCTCATTGCCTGTAAGCATTGAGGAAAGGGAATCCTGAAGGGCTTTTTGTGGTTTGATTTTTCCTTCATCGATCTCATAAAGAAGGCGCCCATCCTTGGCTTTTAAGTAAATATGATTCTTGACGAAATTCCGGAGCTGAAGCATGTCCTTCCGCAAAAAGGCCGGAGCCTCGGAAGTCCATTCCGAATACATCGGATCGTTGATTATCGAACGGTATTCATCCGAAAGGTTGTGGCAATAAGCGCACGGATGGAGAGCGACGTGTTTCTGATTCACGACCTCGCACGTGTTTTCGATGCAACGCATGTAACTATAGGCCTTGTAAGAAGGATGGGCCGCCAAAGAACCGCCCAAAAGGTCGCAATAGATGGTATGGCCTTTCGCTTCAGGTGCACGCCTCACCATAGCCCATTGCTTCAATTCGATAATGATTATGTTGTCCCGTCCCGTTTGGTCTTGCCCAAGAATCATAAAGTCGATCCGTTTGGCCGTTTCCGGGATCTTGTACTCGACCGCCACCGTCGCATCGCCGGGTATCTCGGGATCGTCAAGAACGTTGCGCATGAAATTGAGGGAATTGCACCAGGAGTTGATTTCTTTGGGGTTGTTGTCGGCGAGTCCGTTACGCTTGAACGCGTCCAAAATGCAGTCGGTGATTTCGTTATTCATCACCTGATAATCGAATTCGCGTTTCGTGCCGTGATAGATGATCATTTCCCTTTCTCCAACTCCGTGTATTTCTTCGCGTTGCCCTTGGCTTTTTCAACTGGGTATTTCTTTTCGTTCTGATCCATTTTGGCATTCACGATCGCGTCGATATCAAGGCCCAGTTTATCGGCCATATTGACGCAGTAGACGATAACGTCCGCCAACTCTTCTTTGACGTGCTCAAGGTCATAATGCCTTTCGTCCCACTGGAAGCATTCCAATAACTCAGCCGATTCAATGGAAATGGATTTGGCGATATTGGCCGGGCTATGGAATTGGTCCCAATCCCTCTCTATTGAAAAACGACGAATCCTCTCTATTGTTTCCTTTTTCATACCCATAAGCTTTTTTATACTTGATAAGTATTTGTCCAGTCGATTCAAAAGGCAAACCAATCGAAAAAAGAACAAGGGTCCGATAGCTCTCGTTTTTCGGGAAACGCATGAGTTCGCGACGCCACGATGGAAACGATCGGGAATCAGCGATTGCGTGTCTTGATATACGAATTACTCTAAAATAGAGAGAAGAATCGGAAAATCGTTTTTGACCGTTTGAAACACAACCGTCAAATCAACGCGGCCATAGTCGTGAACGATGCGGTTTCTTAAGCCTCTCATTTTTTTCCATGGCACTTCGCGATGGGACGAAACATAAGATTCGGACAATCCGGACGCTTCTTCCGATATTTGGATGAAACGAAAACAGATGGCGTCGCTCACCAATTCGTTTTCGTTGAATTCTTCGGCGCTCAGATCGCCGATCGCGTCGATGGCGAAAGCCAAGTCTTTTTTGATTTTCGCCTCGAAATACGCATCGTCTTTGGCCTTATCCATCTAGACGCACGCCATCGTGAAGCACTTCGCTCATGAGTTCTTTGTTCTTGACGAACTGGTCAAGGTTCAGAAGATCCACTTTCTTTCCGAGCTTTTCCCGCAAGTCCTCAGCCAAACCGAAAAAGTCGATTCCCGTCACGTCGGTGTCAATCAGGAGATCGACGTCGCTTTTCGGCCCGGCCTTCCCCTTGCTATAGGAGCCGAAAAGATAGACTGAGCGATATTCGTACCCCGCAAGGACCGCCAACACCCGTTTCCTGATATCGTTTACCGTCAGGATCCCATGCTCCTCATCGATAAGAAAGGCTTTCTCAAGCCGCTCGCAAAGGTAATCGTACTTGTCCCTGTTGGCCCCCTGCCTCAGCTCATAGCTTTGATAACTTCTCCGCGACACGTGGAGGATTTTCGCCGCCTCCAATTGGCTGATTCCGTTTTTCTTTCGGATTTCATAGAGTTCCATGTGGTTTCCCCCTTATCCATTATGCAAGTCATATTGCGCTTATTTCAACATATAACTGCGCATTTATTGCGCATAATGATATATCAAGAAGCGAAACACTAAAGAGGTTTTCATAATGCCTTCACTCTTTATATAGGCCAAAAGGCGGAAAAAGTACCATAGCGAACGGCCGCAAAAGCCTTCGCCCCGTAAAGGGTGCTACAATTAATCGCGAAAAAACAAGGAGACAACGCATTATGCCCTGCACCACGATTCTCGTCGGCAAGAAAGCCAGTTACAACGGATCCACCATCATCAGCCGCAACGACGACAACCCCACCGGCTCTTTCGCCATCAAGAAATACGTTTACGTCAATCCGGCAAAGCAACCCCGCCTTTATCGGTCCAAAATCGGGGGCCTTTCGATCAAACTGCCGGATAATCCCCTTCCGTATACCTGCTTCCCCACCGTCGGGGACCCCAAGCATGGCGTTTGGGCCGCCAGCGGCATCAACGCAAATAGCGTCAGCATGACCGCCACCGAGACCATCACCACGAATCCCCGCGTCCTCGGGGCCGACCCTCTCCTTCGAGGGAGGAAGGCCAAGAAAGGCGACCCTCTTTACGGGGGGATCGGCGAAGAGGACATCGTCCTGCTCGTCCTGCCCTACGTCGACTCCGCCAAGGAAGGGGCGCTCCGCTTAGGGGCGCTTCTCGAAGAATACGGCACTTACGAAAGCAACGGCATCGCCTTCAGCGACGCCGATTCCCTCTGGTGGCTCGAAACCGTCGGGGGCCATAACTGGGTCGCCCGAAAAGTCAAAGACGATGAAGTCGTCGTCATGCCGAACCAGTTTGGTCTCGACGCCTTCGATCTGTCCGATGCCTATGGGGCCAAAGAAAGCAACCTATGTTCCGCCTCCCTCAAAACCCTCATCGCGGAAGGCCATCTCAACCTCAGTCTCGACGGCTCTTTCAATCCCCGCCTCGCCTTCGGGAGCCACAGCGACAGCGACCACGTCTACAACACCCCGCGCGTCTGGTTCATGGGCCGCTACTTGTGCCCGCGCCGCTATAAGTGGGACGGCCCCGCGGCGGACTTCACGCCCGAAAGCGACGACATCCCCTGGAGTTTCGTCCCCGAACGGAAAGTCACGGTCGAAGACGTGAAATACCTTCAAAGCTCCCATTACCAGGGAACCCCTTATGACCCTTACGACAAAAACAAGGCCAACCCCCTCAAAAACGTCTACCGTTCGATCGGCGTGAACCGCACGAGTCTCCTTTCGATCGCCGAAATACGCGGCGGGATGGACAAGGCGCGGCGGAGCCTCATGTGGTTTTCCTTCGCGAGCAACGTCTACAACGCCGTCGTCCCGCTTTACTTCGCGAAAGGGATCCCCGCCTATTTCGGGGAGACGTCCGCGAAAATCGACGCGAACCGTTTTTATTGGGCCAACCGCCTCATCGGGGCTCTATCCGACCCCCATTTCGTCGCGATGAGCAATCCGATCGAACGTTATCAAAACGAAGTGGCGGCTTCCGTAAGGGCCGTCCTTTCCGCGACCGACGCCAAAAAAGCCGTTTCGGAGGCCGATTTGGCCGCGGCCAACGGGAAAATCGCCGCGATAGCCAAAAAAGCGACCGACAAACTCCTTGAGGAAGCCCTCTATCTTTCGAGCATGAAGATGCGAAACGGCTTTGCCCGGAGCGACAATTAAAGTCCTTACGGGCGCGGCGGCGCACGCTTCTGCGCCCGTTTCCAAAAGAGAGGTCGCCCCAAGAAACGCTTCGCCTGCAAGATTGAAATGATAAACGGCTTCCTCGTTGCTTACCAAGAGCCCTTCGAAGGCGTGCCCTCTTCTCCTCCGGCACGAGCCCCTCCGGACGAAAGGCGGCCAAAACTCGGAACCGACATGGGTCCTGAGCCGCGACGCCAGCGGCCGAGGCCCCGATCTATGAAACGAAAATCAATCGCGATGTCTCTTCCGATATCGGTATAAGGTCGTCCGCGAAACCCCCAAAGCACGGGCGATCTCGGTTTCGCTCTTGCCCTGAGCCGTCAAATCGTCGAGCTTCAGCGCGTCGATGACCAGCCTCTTGCGGCCCCTATAAGCCCCCCTGCTCTTGGCTTTCCTTTGCCCGAGGGCGATGGCCGGAGCCATCCTTCGGCAAAGATCCATGTATTCGGCCAAATACGCTTTGATGAGGGTGGGCCTCTCCTCGTCACGGAAGGAAACGCCCATGATCTCGATTCTCGTTCGCGATCCAAGAAGCTTCAGAACGCAACCGAGAAAGGAAAGGAGACTGCCGCTTTGAATCGTGGTCTCATAGGGATAGTCAAGGGGAAGCGTGAGGAAGGAATCGCCCATGTAAGAATGGTTTGTTTTCACCATCCACTCCAAACGGTTGAGATAGCTCATGCCCGCCTCTTCCAGCAACGCCTTCAGCCCCTCCCGCGATTCGCTGGGGCTCCGCTCCGTCACGTAGACCGGGGTCATGTTGACCCGATAATAAACAGGGCGGCGCAACGACAAATCGATTCCGGGGATCCCTTGGAAAATCGACGATGGCAAAGCGTCGATCACATCGTAATAGGGCTCGATCGAGTATTGGTATTCCTCGTCGTCGAATTTCTCATAGGAGATTTTGGCCACTTTGAAAAGGATGCTCGTCCGATACGAGAGGACGATTTCCCCCTCCGTCAAAACGATGCGGCGCCCCGCGACGATGGGTTTCGTCAATTCGTTTTCTTGCATAATGCCTCGTAGGGCCCCTTAAGCAAACCTTCGTAACGCGCCCGCAAAACCGATTTGTAGAATTCCTTCCGCGTTGGGCTCCATTCGGGAACCGATTCGATAAACAAGCCGATTTTTCCCAGATCGACCGACGGGACGATTTTCAGCAACGCCCTATTGCACGCGGGAAAGCGCAAGGACGAAATAACGTCGTAATACGAGCTTTTCTTGTTGCCGATCCGAATCTGCGAAACGGGAAATCGGAAGACCCTCTTCCTCATTTCGTCCGCGTCGTCCAGGACTTTCCGCAAATCCTCATCGGTGCTGAGACGCCGGAAAAACGAGGATCCATTATCGAAAATCGGGGCCATTCGGTATTTGTTGTCCTTTTTCAAAAAGCCCCAGTTTCCGCCGTGCCGGTCGAAATTCCCGATCAACGCGTCGACCAAATACATCTGCCAAAAAACGGAAATCGTTTCCGAAACGTCGGTCAGCTTTCGGTTGTCCTCCAGCATCGCCATGATGTCGTCATACGAATAATGAAAACGTTCTTTGTCCTCTTCCAAAGTGGAATCGCCCACGTCGTTGAAAGGAACGAATTGCTCGTGGGGAGAGGTGAAGTCGCGCATGATAACGGCTTCTTTTCCCTTGTATACGCCCAAATAGGTATCTTGGGCGTCCAAACCCACCAACTGGAAAACGTGAGAACCCAAATATTCGGAAAAGTGATTCACCAGCAAACCACTCTCGGTCATTTTTCTGAACTTGACGATAAAATCGGTCCCCTCGACGGTGATGCCGATTTTGTCCTCGGACCCAGAATGGAAGCGATCGTTTTTCTTGTAGCGGAATGGTCCTTCATTTTCGCTCCCTCGATTGGATTATACCAAATAGGCATAGTGTTTCAATAGGTTCAAGAAATGTTTTTGAAACAAAAGAGTGCAAAAGCCAGTCGCCGAAACGAAAAGCGCCCCGCCCGATCGCAAGCGGAAGCGAAGCTGGGAGTTTGCAAAACGCGGCAAAGGAACTAACATATGGTTGCGTTCGCCCCTCAGTTGTGCGTATATGGCGAGAATCTTCCTTTCCGCAATGGGGACGTCATCTACGGAACCTACTGGTCAGCCGCCTATTACGCCCCGCTCCTCTATTTCGATTGGCCCATAAGCCTCATAATCATCGGCCTTTATGGCCTCGTCTTCATTTTGGCTTCGTTCGTGCCCCTCGCCATAGCCTCGCACGTCAATATCTCGGAAGTCCTGGTGGAAGAAAGATGAAACGGAAACTTTTGGCGATTCTTTTGGCGATGACCGACATCGTTCTTCTCGTGGGCGTGGCCTCTTCCTGCCGCTACCCCGAGAAAGAGGCGGTCTCTTTCCTGATCGGGCAAGCGAAAGGCGACGACGGCTACCATTACCTTAATGGCAGGGAAGAGACGGCCCATGTCATGGTCAGCTCCCTCCTCAGCCAAGGCTCGGTGGTCGGAACCACGAATTTGCCACGGGCCGTCCTGAAGGGCGCGGAAGGCGCCCTTACTTTCGGCGAAGCCTACGAAGCGGGAACCATTGTCGACGGGCGCGCCGTGCCCTATCCCTTCCGCCCCCTTTCCTTTAATGGCGGGGCCTATGTCGTCGAGCGCTTGGACGCGGGGACGGCCGAGGGCGAGATCGGCGTCGAAGAGTATCTTTCTTTCGAATCGCTCACCGATTTCCGAGTCATCGTGGGCGGGGATTCCTTCGATGCCTCGACGGTGTCCTTCCTCTATCGGAGCGTTTCGAAAACCTACGGGGTCTCCGTCTTGATCGGCCATGGGGACCGCTACCTCTCGAACATGCCGTGCTCCATCGCCTTCGAAGAGTCCCTCAAACTGGGCGAAGGGCCGTTCGTCCCCTCTTCCTTCGTTTACGAGGGGGACGGGTCGTCCTTCGTCTACAAAGTGGGCTTCCACGATGGGCGCAAAGTGGCCCTTCGCAAAGACGTCAAGGTGGTCTCCTTCGTCCATGGCTATAGCGGGTTGGCCCCAACGGACGAACTGAGCCAAGGCAACGTCGTCGTCAAGAAGATCTAGCGCCAAACGAAAAGGCGCCTTTTCTTCGTTCCCTAACGGATTTTTTTGACGTAACTCCGCCTCCGCTTATGGAAAACGGTTTTGAAACGGTCCCACGTGTTCTTGATCTCAAGGTTGCCGTCGAGGTTCAGATTCGTCTCCGCGTATTCGACCCCCCCGCTCCCAAGGATATCCATGACCATCGAGAGAAACCCCCACTCGATGCCGGTGTTCCGGTAGTCGGGGCGAACCCCGATGAGGCCCATGTCGAGGACCTTGGGGCGCTTGATGTCATGAAGCAGCCTGACGAGGCAGGCCGGAGTAAGGCGGCCCCCGCTCTTCTGCACCGCTTTCGACAAAGACGGGAAGCAAAGCCCGAAGGCCACGCATTCGCCGCTTCCGTCAAGGATAAGGCTAAGGTATTTCGGATCGAGGATCATCTTGAAACTCGCGATCATGCTCTTCCGTTGCCGTTCCGTGAAAGGGACGGTCATGTAAATGTCCCGATAGGTCTCGTCGACGATGTCGAAGAAAGCGTCCCCGTAGTCCCGAAAGAGCTGACGGGCGCTTTTGATAACGGCGAAATGGAGATTCAGTCTCTTCATCACGAGGCGCGATATGTCATGGTAGCGGGGATCGATGCTTTCGGGGGCGAAAACCTTCCGCTCCGTCCAGTCGGCTTCCTTTCGGTAGCCCTGCGCCTCGATGAGGTTTTGGTAATAGGCGTAGTTGTATTGCTCCTCGTATGTCGAGAGCTGGTCGAAGCCCTCGATGAGCAAGCCCTCCCGCTCCATGTCGCTGAAGCCAAGGGGCCCCACGATTTCGTCCATCCCCTTGGCTAAGGCCCACTTTTCGAGGGCCCCGAAAAGAGAGGCCGCCACCCTGGGGTCGTCGATGGCGTCGAAACGATTGAAACGAACGCGTTTCTGACGCCATTTCCCGTTGCTCGCGAAATTGAGGATCGCCTCGATGCGGCCGACGACTTTCCCCCCATCGTAAGCGAGAAAATGTTCGGCTTGGCTGCTTTCGTAGTAGAAGTAACGAGGACTGAAGAGTTTTTTCTCTTCGCCATAAAGGTTCGGCACGAAATAGGGGTTGCCCTTATATAAGGCGAGGGGGAAGCCGATGAACTGGCTTCGCTGCCGATGGGTCCGGACGGGTTTGACTTCGATCATGTCGCTTCACCGATGCCGGGCGTAGAAGTTGACGGCGATGCAGTCCGGCCCGCAGTGGGCGCCGGCGACGGGGCCGACCGGAACGATCTCGATAGGAAGGTCATGGCCGAAACGAAGCCGCAGCATATGGGCCATCCTTTCGGCGAGGAAAAGGCAATCGCAATGGCCGATGATGACCTTGTGATCCTTGATGCGATATTGGAGCTCCTCCACGTACTGAAGCAGTTTGCTGAGGGCCGTGAGGCGCCCCAAAGCCTTCGAGATCGAAACCAGCCCCCCTTCCGCGGTCATGTAGATGATGGGCTTGACGCCGACGAGGCCCCCCATCGCGGCGCTGAAATTGCTCACGCGCCCGCTTCGGGCGAAGAACCTGAGGTTGTCGGCGTAGAAATAAGTGGCGAAATGCTGGACCTCGCGTTCCGCCCACGCGACGATCGCCTCGGGCGAGGCCCCTTCTTTATGCATCCGCCCGATTTCCTGGCACATGCCAAGAGCCCCGACGGTCACGGCTTTCGTGTCAACGTCGTAGTATTTGCGGTCCGGGTATTTTCGCCTAAGTTGATCGAGGGCGATCCTCATGGCGGAGAAAGTCCCGCTCATGGCGCTCGAAAAATGGACGTAAAGGATATCGTGGCCGGCCTTGAAGGAGGGCTCGAAATAATCGACGTACTGCTTGGGGCTCAGCCCGCAGGTCTTCGGAATGAGGCCTTTGCGCAAGGCCTGATAATACTCATGGACCCGGAATTCCTTCCAATCGAGGTAAGGGTATATCTCCTTCCCCTCGACGATATAAGGCATCGCGATGACGTTGTATCCGTACTCGGCGGCGATCTTCGGCGTGACGTCGCAATCGCCGTCGGTGAACAAATCGTACATTGTGGCGTTTCCCCCCTGATGGCCTTTCGGGAATCGAAAAAATTTTACGTTCAATCGGTGGTTGTGTCAACTTGCCAATGACCCGGTTGTGGCAATCGATCAAGCCGACGGCAAGTGGGCCGAAACTCTCTGGCCCATGCCGGAAACCATCGAAGGGAAAACTGAAATCAGGGGCCTCGCGAGGCCTCTTAACGCCAACGGCGACCAAGTCGTTCATGTCAAGACATGAGACGCGGCGGCGAAATGGCTCCAAGGCTATCCCGATCCTTGCCGCCTCCTCAAGCGAACGAAGCGCGGCGAAGACGAAGGCCGCAAGAATCATCAGGGCAAAGATTCAAATAAAAGCGCTGATAATCTGGCACGTAATAATAACGGAAAAAAGATTAGAAAACATCGAATTATTTCAGTTTACCCAGTTTAGTTAGCTACTTTAAAAACAAACGCAGACCATTGCATTGTTTTTATTGATGAGGTATATATATTAAATAATAAAGGGGTAATATATGCGTAAATTAAATAAAGGGATTTTGCTTTTTTTGCCTTTATTTGTTATTTCGGGTTGTTCGGATGGCTCCAGCGAGAGGTCGTCGTCAAGTTCTTCAAGCGATTCTAGTCCAAAAGCCGATGTCTATTACGACGGGCCGGATGCCACGTCTTATTATGTGGCCGCCGACATTTACAATTCCTCCGTTCCGACAGCGGATATAGTGCCGGAAAGCGCCCTTTCGCCCAAGAGCAGCGGCCGCTACCTTCTCCCAGCAGGATCCTCCTATCCGCCGCGTGCGCTCGCCGTAGACTGGAAAGTCGATATAAGGGAATGCGAAGGAAAGGAAGTCGTAGGAAAGAACATCACAATCCTTGACAGTTTCTCATTCGACGCGACGTTCGAGGCCGGCGGCGGCCTTTACCCGGACAAGTCATTTGAGGGCCAAACCTGCAAGGGCGTCGTTTCCCTGCTCAACGTTGAGACCTTGTGTGAGCCCCCGGATGAGCAGCCCTCGAGCGAGCACCATTACGTCCTCAGCGTCGTCTTCGCCAAAGGCGCCAAGTTCTTCGGTCTTGGAGCCTCGGATATCAGCAAGGGAATCGAGGATTCGGGGAACCTTTCGGACGGCTTTTCGATCGGCTCCAACTACCTTACGTTCCGAAGCCTGGAAACGCCAGACACGGCCGACCTTATGTATGATCCGGTCGTCGACTTCGAACTCAGACTAAGAAGCCAGGGGCAGACCGTCAATTCGATTTGGTGTGGGCTCACATCGGGTAGATACGTCGACGGCAAGTTCGTAAGTGGCTATCTAGTGCCCTTCACCATCGACCCGGCTTCCTATAAGAGCATCGGGCCCGGCCGCTCGTTTAAGGTCCGCTCATTGAAAAACACCATGTCAAAGGCGGAAGGCGCGGTCGACAAGTCGAGCGTGACGAAAACCAGCGACGGGGCCGTAGTAGCCAAAGCCATCATCGACGGGAAGCCGATTACGATACATGAATACTCGCCATCCGTCGTGGATTCTTCGTCAAATCCGGTTTCGTCATATTCTCTCGACGCCATTTCGAGGGTCAGTCTCTATTACCCTTATTCGGACCTAAAGGTTTTTTCCGATTATTATTCGGAAGGTTTCTCCACTTTCTCAATCTGAAGGCAACAAAAAATGACAATATCACTCATCATCGCCACTATTGGCGCCATTTGTGCCAGTCAGGTTCCGGCATCTCAAAATATAGGAAGCGCTTCTTACTTTAATAACAACCAGACTGATTTTGTAACGCCGTCCTTGGTTAGATCAACTGGCGAAGTTCCTAATCTTTCATCATCTCAGACCTATTCAACAGCATTGAACACTCAACTTGGTTCCGTTTCTCTTGATGGGCACACTCATGTAGAAAGCGCTTTGAATATTACCCCATCGCTAGCGAGTAAGAATGACGATTACACGGTTTCCGTTTCTTCTTATTTGCCACCAGTCACGGTGCCAAATTCGACAATGTTACCATGTGGGTGTTTTCGCTTTGATGCATTTTCTCTCGCCAATGTGGTTATTACATTGAGCAGCAACGTTTCAAGCAAGCCATTCATGATGTATCTAGAAGGTTTTAGAACCCATCCGTATTACCAGGGGCAAAAAGCTACCACGCCTTTTGATATTTGCGTCGATGAAAACTCTACGCTTTCCAAACGCTTTGAAAGACAGTTATTTGCCGATTCGTATTGTATTAAGATTGTGGGAACCTCAACTGAGGGATATGATGCTTCAAACGTTTTTGCCCTGACCGTTTCCGCCCAATACCTTCCGTCGCCCGACGTCAAGATTTCCGATCTTCGCTATTGCAAGGGGGCTAAAGCGGCATTAGTAGCGGCCGATTATCTTCCTGGTGGAATTCAGCCTTTTTCGACAATAAAAGAAGAAGAACTTGGGTTTGGCAGACCCGATGCTGCACTAAATTTACAGCAGGATCCGTTTCCTCGCCTGATGAACGAGTTTGCTGACAACGGTGATATCCCATTCGCCACACTCTATGTATGGGATCCAGACGTTTTAAGTAGTGTTAGGACCATTATTTATAGCCTGTATTCGTCCTTGAATGACAATACGGACATCACCGGCGAACAGGAACTTGAAGTGCAGATAAAGAAAAATGGTCAAATTGTTGATGATGTTTTTGACGCCGTATCTGGCGTGGGAAACATCGTGATCTCAATTGTCAGCCCAGAGTTTAATGTGATAACCGATGTTGTGCTGCCGATAGCTGAAAAATCGTTCGACAAACTAATCGACGTGGTTGTGGCTTATGTTACGCCACATATGACTTTATCTAAAGCCAACCTTTTGATCGCTCTCGCTAGAATATGGCAAGCCTGCGATGATCTTTTGAAGATTCCGGGCGCTACGGAATTTGCGTCTCTAAAATTGCCACTTACGTATCGTTTTAGCGAAAAAATGATACATTTGATTCCTCATTATTATGTATCATTCGGGGGATTGATTAACCTTGCTGCTTTAGCAAATAACGATATCGTTACCACTGAAGATGACATTCCGTGTTCTTTCCAAGCCAGTCTTTGCAACCACCATGTTTATTGTTTTACCGACGATGACGCATTTCCTTTAGCGTCTTTTGACACTCTTTCGCAAAACAAAACTGATATTAATTCATTTGGCGCGCCAAGCATAATCAATCAGGGCGTTCCATTTAACATTGAAATAGAACATGTTGGCCAGTATATTTGGGCCTCATTTACAGCCCCTGCAACGAGCGTATATACGATTGCTTGCAACGCCACCGCTTATCATTCAGAAACCGTTGCCTCGTGCCCTGATTTCGATGTCTTTCGCGACGTAGTCCCAGGGCACTCTGAAAATGGATTGGTTTTTACGCACCACCTCTCGTCACCGCTTAGAGGGGGCGACGGCGTTCCAAGCGCCATTTATGTTGGATACTTCGACATTAAGCTCGCTCAAGGAGAAACGGTTTATTTGAGAGTGTCCGGACACAACTGGGGCGATTTGCCATATGTTCCTTCCATCGTGATCTCCCCATTTGTCCCTTCGGCGAGTCGACCGACGCCCTACAATCACCACCACCATTATATTTACGGCTGCCAATATAATTCTCCGACAAGCCATAAAAAGTTATGCTGGTGCGGGGCCTATGAACTCGAGCCGCATGTTTTTGACGGATCGCCATGGATTTCTCACGGCCACACATATTGTCATTGCAGTATTTGCAACCACGATATCGATATTGGCGCTGGCGGCGGAGGGTTTGTTCAGTGCTAACGGCTTTTATGCTGTTTGTTCTGGATACGTTGGTTAAACGCCGACAGGCATCGTGGCCATTCGGGCGCCTTTCTTGCGTCATCCCGTGATGGTCATCCTTTGTAATTGCGCTCATGAATTAAGCCGCCAAGGCAAAGCCAACAAGCAGGAACGCCATAGAGAAAAGGCAATCCGCGCTTATTAATCGCAACGTTTTTTGACATTGTACGAACGGCGGCGCGTTTCTCGCCTCGCCCGCGCGGAGCGAGTGGTTTATACTTTGTCTATGAGCTTTGTGCCGTTACGGCTTCACAGTGGTTTCTCTTACCTTGAGAGCGGGCTTCGCTTGGAACGGATCCCCGTTTTGGCGAGCAAGCGCGGCTATCTTTCCGTCGGCCTTTGCGATAAAGGCACCATGAACGGCTACGCCCCGTTCTTCCATCTGTGCCAGAAGGGCAATCTCAAGCCGATTTTCGGTTTCGACGCCACGGTGGCCGAAGGCCTCTATTCCTTGTACGTCAAAAGTGAGGAGGGCTATCGCGACCTGTGCGGAATCGCCCTTTTGGCAAGCGAAGGCAAGCTAACCCTCGACGAGTTGCGAAAACGCTCCCAGAACCTTTTGCTCGTCTATTCCTGCGACAACGCGCTTTTTCGCGAATCCTACCTTAGCAAGGACGAGGGCCTCGCCGAAAAGCTCGCCGCGCGCCTTGAAGGCTTCCCTGAGGTTTATCTGGGTCTTCCCTACCACCCCGGCGATAAGGATTTCCTCGCCTTTTGCCGCGCTTTCGCGGAAAGCCACTCCTATGATCTCGTCGCCTTCCCGGAGATCAGTTACGAAAAGGAGACCGACGCGATCGTCCTTAAGATCATGAAAGCCATCCGTGACCACGAAACGTTGAGCGAGAAAGAGATGAAAGGCGATGGGTGGTTCCTCGACGAGGCGACGGCGGAGGCCTTTTTCTCGCCTCGGGAAATCGCCCTCACGGGTGAAATAGCCGCCAAGGCCTCTTCTTTTTCCTACCTCCGGAAGCGGGGCGGGCTCCTCCGCTACGAGAACGAGGAAGGTCTTTCGAGTTCGGCGTATCTCCGCAAACTGGCTCTGAGCGGGCTCAGGAAACGCCAGGGCGACCCGGTCCCCAAAGCTTACCTTGAGCGCCTCGATTACGAACTGGGCGTCATCGACAAAATGGGCTACAGCGACTATTTCCTCATCGTCGGCGATTACGTGAACTACGCCAAAACGCATGGCATCTCAGTCGGGCCGGGACGAGGCTCGGGCGCCGGGTCTTTGGTTTCCTATTCCCTCGGCATCGTCACCCCCGACCCCATCGAGCGCGGTTTGCTCTTCGAGCGCTTTCTGAACCCGGAGCGGCAGAGCATGCCGGATATCGACGTCGATTTCAGCGACGTCCACCGCGAGGAGGTCGTCCTTTACCTGCAACGGAAATACGGCCGCGAAAGAGTGGGCCATGTCCTCACCACCCAAACCATCGGGGCCAAGGAGTCGCTACGCGACATCGGGCGCGTCTATGGCTACGAAGAGCGTGAGATCTCCCTCATCGCAAGCGCCATCGCGGACGACAAATTGTCGCTCCGCGACGACTACCGTCGCTCGCCGCGCTTCCGCAAGCTGGTCGACGAGGACAAGTATTACCTTGGCATCGTGGCCTTGGCCGCCAAGATCGAGGGGTTGCCTCGCCAAATGGGCCTTCACGCCGCCGGCATCGTCCTCAACGACGACCCCCTCCCCGCCGCATTGCCGGTTTTCGATCAGGTGGACGGAGTCGGCTACGTCGCCTGCCTCGAACGCGATTACCTCGAGGAGCAAGGCTTTCTCAAGATGGATTTGCTTGGCTTAAGGAACCTCTCGATCGTCGACAGTTGCCTTTCTCTCATAAAAGAGGACGGGGGTCCATCCATCAAGAGCGACGAGATCCCCTACGAGGACAAAGACGCGATCGCCCTTATCCGAGCCAACAAAACCATGGGGCTCTTCCAGCTCGAAAGCCCAGGCATCAGGCGCGCCCTCAAGGAAATCGACCCCACATCGTTCGAGGACGTCGCGGCGTTGCTCGCCCTTTTCCGCCCGGGTCCGATGGCTTCCATCCCCAGTTACGCCAAACGTAAGAAAGGCCTGGAAAAAATCGACTATCCGGCCCCTGAGCTCGAGCCGATCCTGAAAAGCACCTATGGCATCATCGTCTATCAGGAGCAGATCATGCAGATCGTGCGCGTCATGGCAGGCTTCAGCTACGGGCAGGCCGACTTGTTCCGCCGCGCCATCTCGAAGAAGGACGCGGGCAAACTGGCCGCCCTCAAAGGCGACTTCCTCGCCGGTTGCCAAAAAGAGGGCAAGGACCCCATCCTCGCTAAGCGGGTTTATGACCTCATCTACAAATTCGCCGATTACGGCTTCAACCGAAGCCATGCCGTCTCCTATGCCGTTCTGACCTGCCAAATGGCTTATCTCAAGAGCCATTTCCCAAAGGAATTCTATTGCGCCTATCTCGATTTCCTGAGTTCTTCCGACGCCAAGTTCAAGGACACCGTCGGCGAGGCCAAGGACCTCGGCATTGGTCTATCGTGCCCTTCCCTCAATCGAAGCGGGGTTGGCTTTCGGGTCGACGGCGGCAAACTGATTTTCCCGCTGTCGTCGATCAAAGGCCTCCAAAGCGGACTCGTGAACGCGCTTCTCGACGAGAGGGCGGCCCATGGGGAATACCAGGATCTTTTCGACTTCGCCGCCCGGGGCAAGGCGGCGGGGCTCAACCTTCAAACCCTGATCCGCCTGATCGACGCCGGGGCCCTCGACGGCTTCGGACTCAACCGGCCGACTTTGCGCGGCAACGCCCCCGCCGCCATGACCTATGCCGAGATGATGGTGGGCAGCGACGGCAAGCAAGTCCTTTTGGAAGGGCTTGGAATCGAGAAACCGGCCATTCGGCCTTTCCAGGAAAACAAACGCGAGGACCTCGACGCCGAATACGCTGCCCTCGGGATGATGGTCTCGGGCTCGCCCCTATCTTTCTACAAGTCCGAGATCGAGAGGGAAGGCTGCGTTCCCCTAGGGAAAATCGGGGAGCGGGAAGGTCTGTTCAAGACCGTCGGCATCGTGAAGGAAATGCGCGCCATCGTGACGAGGAAAGGGACCCAAATGGCGTTCCTCGAGCTCTATGACGAGACGAGCGAAGCCAGTTTCGTCCTCTTCAGCGAAGCCTACGCCAAATGCTTCGCGCAGATCGAAGAGGACAAAATCGTCATCGTGACGGCCCGTCGCGACACGCGGAGAAAAGACGCTTTCTTAGTCGAGGACGCCCAAAGGTTGGAGGATTAGCCCATGCCGAAGAAAATCTACGTTATTGACGGAAACAGCCTGCTTTTCCGCGCTTATTACGCGACGGCTTACGGCGACAGGAACGCCATCATGCGCACCAAATCCGGCTTGCCCACGAACGCCATCTTCGCTTTCGCCAACATGCTCGCCAAAATCCTGCAGGGCTTCAAAGGCGGCGAATCCATCTTCATCGGCTTCGACAGCGACAAAGAGACCTTCCGCAAAGCCGAATTCAGCGACTACAAGGCCAACCGCGCCCCCTGCCCCGAGGACCTCAAGCCCCAGTTTCCGCTTTCGCGCGAGCTGTGCGCAGCCCTTGGCATCGTCTATTACGAGGAGCACGGCATCGAGGCCGACGACATCTGCGGCACGGTGGCCAAGGAAGCCGCCCGCGAAGGCTACGATGTCATCGTTTACACGAGCGACCGCGACTATCTTCAGCTCATCGAGCCCTCCATCAAAATTTCCTTGCTCAAGGTCGGGCTCTCGAACATGGAGGTCATGGACGAGGCGTCCATGATGGCCAAATACGGCCTTAAGCCGCTCCAGATCATCGATTACAAAGGGCTACGCGGCGACGCGAGCGACAACCTCCCCGGCATCCCCGGGGTCGGCGACAAGACCGCGACCAAACTCATCCAGCAATACGGCTCCTTCGACGCCATCATGGCGGACAAGGACAACATCAAGGGCAAACTCGGCGAGAATATCCGGACCTATGAGGCCCAAGGCCGCGAATGCTATAAGCTCGCGACGATGAAGCTCGACGTGAAGCTTCCCTTCTCGGTCAAGGATCTGGCCTATAAGGGCTACGACTTCAAATCCGTCAACGACTTCGCGCAGAAGTACGAGCTCCGCCAGTTCCTTTCCCGCCTGCCTTCCTCCCTCAAGAAGGGGGTGGCCGAGGCCCTTCCCGAAATGAGGAAGGTCTCTTCCTATCCCTTCGCGTCCGCCAAAGGGCCTTTGGGGCTCGCCCTCGACGTCGATTTCTCGAGTTACCACGAGGAAGGTTTCGAGGGCCTCGCCGTCTACGATGGGCAAAACCTCGTCTACGAAACCCGCGAGGACCTCGTTAAAGACGCGGGGCTTCAGGGAATCCTCGCGGATCCCTCCGTCGCTAAATCCGTCTATGACGGCAAGGCCACCATCTATTCCTTGGCCAAGGAAAACGTCACGGTCGCGGGCATAAGCGACGACTTGCTGCTCGCGGGCTACCTTCTCGACAGCGGCGTCTCGAGCGATCCCGCCCTCGTCTACAGCGCGTTCGGGGTCGACGTCGAGGTCCCCGACGAGGAGGGTTTTTCCCTCTTTGAGACGGCCCATCCCCTAAGGACCGCCAAAATGGCCTACTACGCCTATGCCTTGCGGGGCAAGGCCGAGGGCAGCCTCCGGTCCGTCGACGCCTACAAGCTTTATCGAGAGGTCGAAATGCCCCTCATGGAAACGCTCGCGGCCATGGAGTTGGAGGGCTTCCCGCTCAACAAAGGGGAACTGGTCGCCTATGGCAAACTCTTCAAGGCCAAGAAAGAGGCCGCCCAAAAGGACGTCTACGCCCTCGCGGGCGAGGAATTCAACCTCAATTCCCCGAAGCAGATCGCCGAGATCCTTTACGTGAAGATGGGGCTGAAGGGGCCCGCCAGCAAGAGCACTTCGGTCGCCGACCTCAAGGCCATCGAAAAGGAAAGCCCCATCGTCGCGAAGATCCTCGAATACCGCAAGTACGCCAAACTGATGGGCACCTACATCGACGGATTGGCCCCGCACATCCAAAGCGATGGCAAAATCCACTCCTACTTCAATCAGGCCCAAACCTCGACAGGTCGCCTTTCCTCAAGTTCGCCGAACCTTCAGAACATCAGCGTCCGGGACGAGGAGGGCAAGCAAATACGGCACGCTTTCCATTACGAGGACGAGGGGACCTACCTTATGTCGCTCGACTATGGGCAAATCGAGCTCCGCCTTTTGGCGGCCCTAAGCGGCTGCAAGGCCTACGAGGAGGTTTTCGAAAGCGACCGCGACGTCCATAGCGAGACGGCCCGCCGCATTTTCCACACCGACAAAGTCACTCCGCTCATGAGGCGGCGCGCCAAAGCCGTCAACTTCGCCATCATCTACGGCACGACGGTCTATGGGCTCGCCGATCAGATCGACGGCACCCCCAAAGAGGCTTCCGAGATCATCAAGAACTTCTACCTCGCTTACCCCGAGGTCGGGGATTTCCTGCGGAAAACGATCCACGACGCCGAAACGAAAGGCTACGTCACCACGATGTTCGGGCGCCGCCGCTACCTCCGCGACGTCAACGACCCCAATTACGCCAAGCGCGAGGCCGCCCGACGGGCCGCCCTCAACGCCCCCGTCCAGGGCAGCGCCGCCGACCTCATCAAGATCGCGATGGTCAAGATAAGCAAATTCCTTGCAGACGGCCGCCATAAGACCAAAATGGTCTTGCAAATCCACGACGAGCTCATCTTCGCCGGCCCGCTTGAGGAACTCAAAAACCTCCAAGGGCCCATCGGCGACATCATGACGCATGCCATCGATCTGCCCGTCAAACTGACCGTCGAATGCGGAATCGGCAAGACGTGGTTCGACGCCAAGGACTGAAAACATGCCAGAACTTCCGGAAGTCGAGACGATCAAGCGGACCCTTGAGCCGGTCCTTGTCGGGCGGAGTATCGCCTCCGTCCGCGTTTTCCGCGCGAAATCGGTCCTTACCGGGGCCGAGGAATTCGTTTCCTCCCTCCCGGGGGAAAAGTTCCTGTCCGTAGAAAGGCGGGGAAAATTCCTCATCTTCCGCCTCACCCATAAGAAAGTCGTCATCAGCCACCTGCGGATGGAGGGCAAATACTACGTGGGGAAAGCCGCGGATCCGATAGGCAAGCATGACATCCTCTCCTACGACTTCGCCGACGGCGGCGACCTCCGGTTCCTCGACACGCGGAAGTTCGGCATCGTGATGCTGAGCGAGGAAGGCCGTTATTTGAAAGAGCCGCCGCTATCCGAGCTCGGGAAGGAACCATGGGAATTAAGCGCCCAAGAGCTTCTTGAAGGGCTGAGGCGCAAGCGGAAGGAGCCCATCAAAGAGGCCTTGCTCGACCAAAGGCTCATCGCGGGACTTGGCAACATTTACGATGACGAGGTCCTTTTCGCGAGCCGCCTCAACCCCAAGGCGGCCGCCTCTTCGATGAGCCTCGGACAGTGCCAAACCATCAAGGAAAACGCGGAGCGGATCCTCATGACGGCCATCGCCAACGGCGGCAGCACCGTGCGGAGCTACCACCCCAAGGAAGGCGTCTCGGGGCATATGCAGGATCATCTTCTGGCTTATGGGCACGGCAACGAACCCTGCCCCCGATGCGGTTTCCCGCTCCGCAAAATCGTTATAGGCGGGCGCGGGACCGTCTATTGCCCGATTTGCCAAGCAAGGCCCGGAGAGCCTCTTATCGTCGGCGTCACCGGTCCCGTCGCGAGCGGGAAGTCAGCCGTCTCTTCCTATCTCAGGGAAAAGGGATACGAGACGATCGACGCCGACGCGATCGTGAGGGAGCTTTACGATTCCGGATCCTTGAACGAGGCCCTCGCCTCCGCCTTCGGAAGCGAGGCCATCAAAGGCGGGAAACCCAACCGCGCCTATCTTTCGCGCCTCGCCCAAGGCAAGGAAGCCAGGAAAAGGCTCGAGGGCCTCGTCCATCCCGTGGTTTATGAGGAAATCGAGAAGCGGATCGCGGCTTCGAAGGCGAAGCGGATTGCCCTCGACGTCCCGCTTCTGCTCGATGGGCCCTTGGAAGGCCTTTGCGACCTCATCGTCGCCGTCTTCGCCTCGCCAAAGACTCAAGAGGCCCGCCTCCGCGAACGCGGGAAAGACCCAAAGGCGGCCCTTGCGATAAACAAAGGGTGGCCCCGGGGCAAAGCCAGGAAAAAAGCCGGCCTCATCGTTGACGGGGACGGTTCTTTGGCGGATCTGCGGCGGCAATTGGACGCAGCGAAGTTCCTATAGGTTCTCGACGCCTTTCTCGACCCGGCCGACCCCGGCGATCTTGCTTTCGATGAGGCCGACGAGCCGATTGGCCATGATGGACGAGCCGCGCGAAGTCGAATAAAGCTCTTTGATCTCGGCGAGCGAATAGTCGCTGAGGAAAACGGTGAGCAGGTTCTTTTTGCCGCGTTCGGACAGCAAAGGCATGACGATTTGGTCGCGGACGTAATCGCTTTTGAACTCGCTGCCGAAATCGTCGATGACGAGAAGGGGGATACTCTCAAGCTCCTTTAGTTTCCCCTCGAAAAGAGGGCGCCTTTTCACGGCGTCCCCCTTGAGTTCGTCGAAACGGACGTTCGCGTTCATGAAGGCGACTTTCTCGCCCCGAAGCGCGTAGCCGTTGGCGAAAGCCGCCGTGAGGTAACTCCTTCCGCTGCCGACCTCGCCCATGAGGTAGACCCAGGGCTGGTTCCTGCTTTTCACCGCTTCCGCGAACAGGCGATAGACGTCCTGGACCCGCGAGGAATTCGAAAGGGAGGTCGGGACGAGGGAAAGCCACTCGTCTGGGAAATCGCGGCAGACGTATGAGGACAAAACGGTCTCGCGTCGCAAATAAAGGGGGCAAGGCCCATAGGTCCTTTCGAGGCGCCCCTCATTCAAAATGAGATCGCTCTGATGGAAGGGGGTGTCCTTCTGGCATGCGGAAAGCCCAGGGCAACGGGAACAGTAATCCACGTCTTCCTGATAGGCGGCGATAAGGCCGAGATTGGCCCTCACCTGAGCGCGGGAAAGCTTGAGTTCGCGAAGCTTTTTGGCCACGGGCTCATCCGCGGCGAACGATTCCATCATGCGGACGGTCTCCTCTTCCGCGAGATGGCTGACGGGAACGATTTTGCCGATTTCCTCTTTGAAGTCCTTCATCGTTATTTATCGTACAACCCTTTCATCATCTTTTTAAAGTCCTCATCGCTCATGGATGGGTTCTCCTTCGGTTTGGAGGGAGCTTTTTCAGGAACGGGGGAAGAGGCGGGACGGGGGCTCTTGCGGCCCTTGGAGGTGGCGCTCAGATAGTTGAGGGCGTCCAAAGCGGTCGCGATCCGCTCACGGACGAGCGAAGCGGCGATCTTCTCGGTCAATTTCTTGGAAAGGATATTCTTGTTTCGGGTCAGAACATAGAGCACGAGAGCATTGGTGACGGAGGCGGGCAAACCCATGTCGACGGTCAGTTCGCGAAGCAGTTCGAGATCGGCCTGGGCGGGCTTGCCCCCATGCTGAAGGCTCCGCAGATAGGCGGCGGGGGTAAGGCTTTCCATCTTTTTGAGGCAACCGGAAAGCTCGGCGTCGCCGTCCACCACCGATTTTTTCTGCGCGGCCCCTTGATGAAGGTAAGATAGGGGCAGGCTCTTTTCGCAATCGGCGGCGAAACCGTCGTAATCGAAACGGCTGCCTTTTTTGGCGAAGAAATCGTAATGGTCGTCCGCGAAATCGGCAATGGTCGCCTCATCGTAACTGTACAAAGCCGCCACGCGGGAGATCTTCGTGAGCTCACTCTCGGAAAAAGAGAGGTCGTTATAAAGGCTGTTGAGCTTTTGAAGGGCCGAAAGAAAGACGTTCCGATCGAAGCCGGTCCGCTCGCTGCCGCTTAGGCGGCCCCCGGTCGAAATGACGCTGTCGAGATAAGTCGGATCGCTGAAATCGGGAGCGAAGTACCGGGCGAAACTCTCGCTGCATTCCTCGTAGTCGGTCGGCGTTTTCATGACCGCGTAATGGGCGGCGAGGGCCTGGCACCTCTCCTTGCCCACCGCTTTCCGCAAAGTGCCGGCGAAAAGGACGTTCCCAAGGAATTCGCCCGGGGTCTTGGGGGCGTAAAGGCAATAGACGAAGCCAAGGCAGTTCTTCCCCGCTTTGGCGAAGGTGCGGACAAGGCTGACCGCCTCGAGGGCCTCGAGGGCGGCGTACCATTCGCCGGCGGATAGCCCCAAGCGGGCGAACAAGGACTCATGGGTCAGGAAAACGCCGGGCTTCTCGCGCGTGAGGGTGAGATAGGAGGCGATGGCCTTGGCGCCGATGAGCGGCTCATACAGATCGATGAGGTAACGAAGGTCGGGCCCGCCCAAAAGGGAAATCGGGCGAACCTGATAAATGTCGGATGGATTTGCTTGCTTCATGCAAGAAATCTTAGCATCACGCTTTCGCAAAATCACGTTTTATTCGATGGTTTCTAGTCTTTTTTAATTTATCCACAATCGAGGAGGCCTCGTTTGCTCCGCTGGAAAGCCCACTTTTGGCAAGAATCCACCGCGCAGGCCCAACTTTTCCACAAAATAGCGGCGATAGGAGGGATAAGGCCTTGAGGCACGGTATTGTCCCGCTGAAGAGTTATTTTAACGTTTATCATTAATTTTTTAATATTTTTTGTTAACACTTTAATTTTTATCATGTATACTATTCCCGCTTCCAAAGGAGAAAGCAATTATGGAAAAAGCCCCAAACGAGAGCGAAAAAGCGAGGAAGGCGCTGATCGTCATCTCCAAAATCTGCTATGTCATCGCCCTCATTCTCATGGTCTTATGCTTCATCGCCGCCGGTTTTGGCCTTATCGGCGTCATCGTCTCGCCATTCGTGCCTTACGATTGGATCAAAGATTTCGTCTTGGCCCATCCGAACAGTTACCACGACACCGCGTTCCTCGCTTACGTAAACGTGAAATACGCCGAGGTCGCTTGCGTCTATGCCCTTTTGGGCGCGGGCGTCTCCGGGGTGAGCATGCTTTTCGCCCGCAACCTTTTCGGATCCATCAAGGAAGCCAACACCCCTTTCGCCGAGAAAGCGGTCAGCAGCCTCAACATGATCGGTCTTTTCGCCTTGATCCAGGCGATCGCCGTCCCCGTCGTCCTTTCGATCGTCACCGCGGCGACGGGCACCGGGGACGCCTTCGATTCCTGGGATTTCGGCAACGTCTTCTTCGCCCTCTTCGTCTTTGCCCTTTCCTTAGTCTTCAAGTATGGCGTGTCCCTTCAAAAGCAAGCGGACACGACCCTATAAGGCGCCGACGATGATCGTTTTGCGTCTCGACCGCGTCATGGCGGACCGGAAGATGTCCTTAAACGAATTGGCCGCGAAAGTCGGAATCAGCAACGTCAACCTCTCCAACATCAAAACCGGCAAAATCTCCGCCATCCGCTTTTCCACCCTCAATGGCATCTGCCAAGCCCTCAACTGCCAACCGGGCGACGTCCTCGAATATCGGGAAGAGTAATAAGGAAAAGGCCGTCGTCCAAAAAAAAGGATGATGGCCTTTTTCGTCATCAATTGAGGGTTTTAGCTCACGGACGGGTCGTTCGCGACCCCGTTTTCGGCAAGAAGAGGGAACTATCGACGCCTTGTCCTTTATATTAAATAAAGGAATGAAGTATAATGAAAGGCGATTTCGAGGTTTTTCCCATGATACATCGCATCGGCATCCTTACCTCCGGCGGCGACTCCCCCGGCATGAACTGCGCCATCCGCGCCGTCGTGCGGGCCGGCTTGTCCTATGGGCTTGAGGTTTACGGCATCTATGACGGCTACAAAGGCACGGTCGAGGGGAACATCGTCAAACTCGACCGCAAGAGCGTTTCCGACATCGTCAACCGCGGCGGCACCGTTTTGCGGACAGCCCGATTGAAGGAATTCAAAGAGGTCTCGGTCCGCGAAAAGGCGGTCGCGCAACTCAAGAAATTCGGCATTGAGGCCATCGTCGTCATCGGCGGCGACGGCTCCTACATGGGGGCCAAGCGCCTCACCGAAATGGGCATCAACTGCGTCGGGCTCCCCGGCACTATCGACAACGATATCGCCTCGACCGACTACACGATCGGTTTCGACACCTGTCTCAACACCATCTGCGACTGCGTCGACAAAATAAGGGACACCACCGAAAGCCACTCCCGCTGCTCCATCATCGAAGTCATGGGCAACCATTGCGGCGATTTGGCCCTTTTCAGCGGCCTTGCCGAAGGCGCCGAGATGATCATCACCCCGGATCACCCGATCCCCGAAGAGGAAATCATGCGCACCCTCAAGCAAATGCACGACAGCGACGACAACAAACGCGCCATCGTCATCGTGAGCGAAAAGCTCTATCCCAATATCTACGAATTCGCCGAGCGGGTCCAAAAGGAGACCGGCTTCGACACGCGCGCCGACATCCTCGGACACGTTCAGCGCGGCGGCGCCCCGAGCGCCTTCGACCGTATCTTGGCTTCCCGCATGGGCGCCTACGCGGTCGATTGCCTGCTGGAGGGGAAAGGCGGCATCTGCATCGGCATGGTCAACAACAAGATCGTCGACTACGACATCTACGACGCCCTCGCCCTCCCGCGCGACAAGCACGTCAGCATGTTGCGTTTGATCGATATCCTTAAGTAACCGCGCCATCGAAGGGAGGCTTCACGCATGAAACTTAATATCGGCAAAAAAACCAAAATCGTCTGCACCATCGGGCCGGCGAGCGATACGCCCGAGATGATTTTGAAGCTTTACGAGGCCGGCATGAACGTCATGCGCGTCAACTTTTCGCACGGAACCCACGAGGAACAGCTCGCCAAAGTCAGAATCGCCCGTTCTTTCGAGAGCAAATACGGGATTTACATCCCCGTGGCGCTCGACACCAAGGGGCCGGAAATCCGAACGGGTTACATGGAAAACGGCTGCGTTGAGGTCAAGAAAGGGCAAGTCATGCGGATAACCGCCGAGAAAATCGTCGGCAACGCGCAGCGGTTTCAGTGCACCTATGGCGGTCTCTATGGCGACGTCTCCGTCGGCGAGCCCATTCTGATCGACGACGGGAACCTTATCATGAGGGTGATCGAAAAAGACGAGAAGAGCCACGAAATCGTCGTGGAGGCCCAGAACGACCATTGCATCAAGGACCAAAAGGGCATGAATATCCCGATGTCCAAGCTTTCAATGCCTTATATCTCCCCGCAGGACGAGGACGATCTTAGGTTCGGCTGCGAGAACGACATGGACGCGATCTTCGCTTCCTTTTGCCGCCGGCCCGAGGATATTCGCGACATCAAGGCGATCCTTCGGAAATACGGCAAGCCCGACATCCCCGTCTTCCCGAAGATCGAGAACCCGGAAGCCGTGGGCAAAATCGAGGATATCGTCAAGGCCGCCGACGGCGTCATGGTCGCCCGCGGCGATTTGGGCGACGAGATTCCACCCGAGAGAGTGCCGCTCGTGCAGCGGAAGATCATCCGCCTTTGCCGCGAACTCGGCAAACCCGTCATCACCGCCACCCAAATGCTCGATAGCATGACGACGCATCCGCGCCCGACGAGGGCCGAGGTGAGCGACGTCGCCACCGCGATTGACGAAAGCAGCGACTGCGTCATGCTTTCCGGCGAATCGGCTTCGGGCCAATACCCCGTCGAATCGGTCAAAATGCAGGCCGCGATCGCCAGCGCGATGGAGGCTGAACTCCCATACGAGAAACTAGCCCAGGAGGCTTTCGACACCAGCGAGCGGACCAATAACGACGCCATCGCCAATTCCATAGCCACCACCGCCCTTTTGATCGGGGCCAAGCTCATCATCAACTTCACCCAGACGGGCAATAGCAGCCGCCGCATCAGCAAGGCGCGCCCCTGCTGCCCCATAATTTCGGTGACCAACAGCCGCAAGACGGCGCTTCGTTGCGCCTGGATGTGGGGCGTCTATAGCGTCCTTATCAAAACCGCGATGCCGGACTTCATTGAGGAAATGGAGGTCCTGGCGCTCAAAGTGGCCCGCGACCTTGGCCTCGAAGCCGGGACTCCGGTCATCATCGCCGGCGGCACGCCCACGGGCGCCGGCAAAACGAACTTCATGCGCATCGTCAACGTCAATAGCGTCAAGGACCTCGACTGATGGGCAAAATCGTCTCTCTCGACATCGGCGGCACGAACACCCGGGTCGCCCTCGTCAACGAGAAACACGAAATCGAATCGATCCACGTTGCCCCCACCGTCGTCGGCAACGTCGAATTGTTTTTGGCCTCCGTCAAAAAAGACATCGAGGACGCACTGACGAGTTGGAACGACGTCAAGGCGATCGCGGTGGGCGTTCCGGGCCGAGTCCGCTACGACGGCTTCATCTACGCGCTCCCCAACATCCACGTCGACAATATCCCTCTAGCGCCCTATCTCTTCACGGCCTTTCACATTCCCGCTTTCGTCATCAATGACGCCGAGGCGGCCTCCCTCGCCGAGGCTAACGTCGGCAAATTCAAAAGTTGCCACAGCGTCTATTTCGTCACTATCTCCACCGGCATCGGCGGGGCTCTTTGCGTGGACGGCAAACTTCGGGGGAGCAGTTACGAAGTCGGCCATACGATGACTGAATATCGCGGGCAGATCCACGAATTCGAGCATTTGGCCAGCGGAAGCGGCATCGTTCGCCTCTGCGACCAAAACGGATTCTCGGTCGCCTCGAGCCGCGAGTTTTTCCAACTTGTCAGAAACGGCCATGAAGCCGCCGAAGGAATCTACCGCGATTGGATCCGCCTGATGGCCGACTGGCTCGAAATGAATCAGCGCAACTTCCAGCCCGATGTCTTCACCATCACGGGCGGGGTCGCCAAAAACAGCGGCCTTTTCCTCCCCGATCTCCGCAAAGCGGCCCCCGACTGCCGACTGGAGCTTTGCTCCTGCGGCGAGCAAGCCGGCCTAATCGGCGCGGCGGTCCTCGGCTTTCAGAAGACCAAAGGATAGGCAACCCGTCTTACAATCGGCTTCGCCAGCGTTTTTTTTCGTTTTTAGAAAAGAATTCTCTTTGTTTCCGCCATCGCCTATAATTTGAGAGTTACGGAGGTTCCCCCAATGGCTAACGAAAAACGGTTGACGGACGGGGACGTGGTCATCGAAACCAAGCGGCTCAGCAAGCGCTACGGCGGGTGCTTGGCCCTCAACGACGTCACTTTATCCGTCAAAAAGGGCCAACTCATCGGCCTCGTCGGCAAAAACGGCGCCGGCAAAACGACGTTGATTCGACTCCTCACGGGCGTCGCTCGCCCCACAAGCGGCACCATATCCATTTTTGGAAGCCAAAACGCCAAGGAACTCGAATCCAACCTCTCGCGAGTCGCGGCGATGGTCGAGCAACCGGCTCTTTACGAGAACATGACGACCACTCAGAACCTTATGACCGAATGCATCCTCAACGGCGTCAAGGACCCCATTAAGAGCGGTTATATTCAGGATAAACTCAATTTCGTCGGCCTGCCGGAAAGTTTCACCGATAAACGCCACGTGAAAAACTATAGTTTAGGCATGCGACAGCGCGTGGGCATCGCGATGGCGATGATTGGCGATCCGGAGCTCATGATCCTCGACGAGCCGACCAACGGCCTCGATCCGGAAGGCATCCGCCAGATCCGCGAACTGCTTCTCAAACTCAACAAGCAGGGCATCACCATCATCGTTTCGAGCCATATCCTTTCGGAGCTTTCGAAATTTGCCTCCACTTACGTCTTCATCGACAAAGGCTGCTTGGTCGAGGAGATCAGCGCCGCTGACCTTGAGAAGAAGGTGGGCAAGATAATCATCGTCAGAACGAGCGACAACGAGAAGGCCCAAAAGGCCCTCCTCGAAGCCAAATTCGACAGCGAGATCGTGAAGGACGCCCTCAACGTCCACAATATCAAGGAACCGGCCGAGGTCATCAACGTCCTGAACGAAAACGGCGTTTCCTTGCTCGGGCTTAAGGAAGAGGAAAACTCCCTTGAGGATTATTTCGTCGACGTAATCGGAGGAAACAAGCGATGAAACGTCTTCTCAAACTTTATTATTACCGCTCCCTCCGTGAGAAACCCGTTCTCATTTTCTTGCTCGTCATCGGGTTCCTTGGGCTTTTAATTGGCATAAACGTCGGCAGCGGCTACGCCCAAAGCATCCAATCAGGCGTGAGTCCAAGCGACCTTTCCGGGATCGCCGACTGGACATTGATTGGATTTTCGACCGGCCTTTCCTTCAACCTAAGCGTTTTTTCAGTCACCGCTCTTAGCGGTAATTCCGTCATCACCGTCGTCAGCAACTACCTTCAAATCGGCCTTTGGTCGCTCATCGTCATCACTCTTTTCATCGGGCGCGAGTGGCGCGAACGGACCTTCCGCAACCAAATTTTGGCGGGCGAAAGCCGGATTGCCATCTACCTGTCCTCACTCGTCGTCTCAGCGACGATCGGGCTCATCAACCTCATCGCTTTCCTTGGCCTTTTCATGATCGGCGCCTCGTTGTTCGGCGTCCCTTTCTTCCTCCCTTCGGAAAGCTCCCTCATCGGGGCGTGGTGGGTGGCCTTCTTCCTGTGCCTCCTTATTTTCCTCACCTTCATCACCGCCGCGGTCTGCTTCAGTTATCTCATCCCCAACTCCTGGGGCGCCCTGGGGGTTTTTGTCGGCGGATCCGCCGCCATTTCCCTCTTCACTTTGATTATCGACGCCGCCTGCCTCAACACCGGAACCGTATGCTATCTCTTCGAGAACTTCCTGACGCCGTACCAATACTCCCGGCTGTCAACCCTTTCTTACGATTCGGCCATCGCCTCGTACACCTCCATCGTCAACTCGTATTCCGGAAACACGACTTACGTTCCGGTCATCAGCACGGGCCATTCGACTTCCTTCATTCTCACGACCGTCTTCAGCAATCTCTTCTATATGGCGGTCACCACCTTCTTCGGCGCCCTTTCCTTCGTCAAACGCGACCTTAAATAAAGGCACTCGTTGCGAGCCTTTCTTTTCGAGAGGCTCTTTTTTTGCTATTTTCATTGACTAATCGCCCACTTCTCCTAGAATGAAGGCAGCGAAGACGGAGACACACTCAAAGGCCATATAGGCCTATGGAGCACCACTCCCGAGCCCCTGACGATGAGCCAGGCGTACCGGCACCGCGTTAAGGGACGAGAGGGGTCGTTAGACCCGAAGCAAGGTGGTACCGCGCGGAAGCGCCCTTCAGAGTGGGGCGTTTTATTTTTCGCCCCCGAAAGGAATCGCATCATGAAAATCGTTTTTGAGAAAAAAGAGGCCGAAATCGAGGGCGGGGCCAACGGATTCGCGGCCGCCAAAGCCCTCGACCCCGAAAACAAAGCCAAAGACGTGGCTTACAAAATCGGCGAGCGGATGTTCGACATGAGGACCCCAATCCCCGCTGGGGCCGAAATAAGTTTCGTCCGCGAGGGCGGGGCGGAAGCCTTTGGCTTGCTCAACCATTCGACGAGCCACCTCATGGCCCAAGCCATCATCCACCTCTTCCCGAACGCCAAATTCGGTTTTGGCCCCTCGATCGAAGAGGGGTACTACTATGACGTCGATTTCGGCGACAAAGTCGTCACCGAAGCCGATTTTCCCTCCATCGAGGCCGAAATGAGGAAACTCTCGAAAGAGAATCTGCCTTTCCTCCGGAAGGATGTCACCCCCGAGGAAGCCAAAGCCATTTTCAAGGCCAACCCTTACAAGGAAGAGCTGATAGCCGAGCACGAAAACGAAAAGATCTCGACTTACGCCCAAGGCGATTTCGTCGATTTCTGCCGGGGGCCTCACGTCCCTTCGACCGGATACATCAAGCATTTCAAACTCCTGAGCGTCGCGGGCGCCTATTGGCGGGGCGACAGCAAGAACAAGCAGCTCACCCGCATCTACGGCACTTCCTGGTGGAGCGAGGAGGAACTCCGAGACCACCTCGCTGTTTTGGAGCGGCGCAAGGCCAACGACCACCGCAAACTCGGCAAGGAACTGGGGCTGTTCTTCATCAGCGACTATGGCCCCGGATTCCCTTTCTTCCTGCCTAACGGCATGATCCTCAAGAATTCCTTGCTCGATTACTGGCATAGGATCCATCAGGAGGCCGGCTACCGCGAAATCGAGACCCCGACCATGCTTTCGCGAGAACTGTGGGAGACCTCCGGCCATTGGGATCACTACAAGGACAACATGTACACCACCAAGATCGACGGAAAGGATTTCGCGATCAAGCCGATGAACTGCCCCGGCGCCATCCTGGTTTACAAGAACGACATCCATAGCTACAAGGAACTGCCGCTCCGCTACGCCGAGCTCGGCCACGTCCACCGCCACGAGGCGAGCGGGGCCCTCAATGGGCTCTTCCGCGTCCGAGCCTTCACCCAAGACGACGCGCACATCATGATCCGCGAGGACCAGATCGAGAGCGAGGTCAAGGCCATCATGGCCCTCTTCGACAAGGTCTACGCGGTTTTCGGTCTCAGCTACCGCATCGTCCTCAGCACCCGGCCCGAGACCGGATACATCGGATCGATCGCCTTTTGGGACAAGAGCGAGGCCGCGCTGGCCAAAGCCTGCCAAGATAGCGGGCGCGAATACCAAATCAACCCGGGAGACGGGGCTTTCTACGGCCCGAAACTCGATTTTAAACTCAAGGACTCGATGGGCCGCACGTGGCAATGCGGCACCATCCAGCTCGACGTCAACCTCCCCCATCGCTTCGGCTGCTCTTACATCGACGAAAACGGCGAGAGGAAGGAGCCGGTCATGCTCCATCGCGTCGTCTTCGGCTCGGTCGAGCGCTTCATTGGCATCATCACCGAAAACTACGGCGGGGCCTTCCCGACGTGGCTCGCCCCGGTTCAGTGCAACGTTTTGCCCGTCAACCCGGAGTTCCACGAAGGATACGCCCGGGAAGTCGAAAAGGCCCTCCAAGCGGCCGATGTTCGCGTCAAAGTGGACGACAGCAACGAGAAGCTGGGGTACCGCCTCCGCAACTCGCAGGTTCAGAAGATCCCCTTCACCCTCGTCATCGGGGACAAGGAAAAGGAAGGGAAAACCGTCACATACCGCCTTTATGGACAGCAAAAGCAGGTCAGCGTCCCCCTCGCCGAATTCGTGAAAATCATCCGCAAGTCAATCGAGGAGAAGGCCCGTTATTAGACGGTTCGGACGCAGAATCGATCGGCCTTTGACAAAAAGGGCCGGCGATGCCGGCCCTTTTGCTTTTCCCCCTTAATCGTCATCTTTATATTCGCCGGCCACGAAAGTGCGGTTCGCGTTCGTCTTCTCCATCGCGAGGAGCTTTCTTTTGAGGTCGAGCCCGCCGATATAGCCAACCAGCGAGCCCCCTTTGCCGATGACGCGATGGCATGGGATGAATAGAGGGATCGGGTTTCGGTTCAAGGCCATCCCGACGCTCCGCTCGCCCCGCGGCTCGCCGATGGCTTTCGCCACGTCCTCGTAGGTAAGGACTTTGCCATAGGGAATCGTCCTCACGTAATCCCAGACTTTCCTTTCGAAATCGGTTCCCTCAGGCCGCAGCCGAACGTCGAAAACCTTTCGCTGGCCAAAACAATATTGATTCAACTCGATGATGGCGTCATAGAGGACGGCGTTTTCCTCGTTTATGGCCCCTAGGGGATCAACCGCCCCGAATTTCATCCCGACAAGGGCCTTCTCGTCGCTCAAAATGGTAACGTCCCCCAGCGCGGTGTCGTAAACGGCGTAACGAATGGCCATGAAATCCTTTTCAAACCTTCCCTTTGCTCTTATTAATAGCGGTTTTCCTCCGAAAAAGCAAATCGAGCTTCAGCGCCTTCTCACGATAAAACCAACGTTTCATCGAACGAAAGGGACTTTAAAAAATGAAGCGTGCCTTCGTGAGCCTTTATTTGAATCGGCGAAAAGGGGGCCTTCTGGCCCCCCCAAGAAAAGCGTTTCGCCACCCATGGGCGGCAGCAGCACTGGCCCGGCGGCCCCCTCGACGGAACCGCAAAGGCCCCGAGGCGGCCACCCGCTTAGAAGAGGCCGCTGTTCTTCATGATCGTCTCGGCATCCGTCCCTTTGGCGGCTTTCCGCACTTTCTTAAGCAGGATTTTCTCCTTCCACGAAAGCGGGATCTCCTCGATCTTTTTTCCGTCGAGCGCATGGTATGATGCCTTAAGGAGTTCCCGGACATCGTATGTCGAGCCCCACACTTCGGGGATGCCGCGATCGACCTTCATGAGGGTGTAAGCCGCCTCCATGCCGGTGCGGATCGAGTATTCCGTCGTGAAGATAGTGTCGCGCGGAGTTTCGGCGAACTGGCCCACGAAAGCGAAGTTCACGGCCCCTTCGGGCACGACGCGAGGACGGTCCGTGTTCTTCCGAGGCTGGAAGAAAGCGTTGATGTAAGGCATGTAGCAAGTCGTGGTGTTGCACTTTTTCGAGGCGCATTTGGCGATTTCCCCAACCGGCATGCCGATATGGTAGAGCCATTCCTGGCAGATTTCCTCGCCCGAGCATTCGCGCATGGGCTTTTTCACGAAGTTTCCCGGCTTGTTCGTCGAGAGGGAGTAAACCCAAATGAGAACCGTGCTCTTGTCCTGGGCTTTGAACTGCGGCTGACGGTTGACGGTCCAACTTAGGAACCAATTGTCGCGGCTGTCCTTCACCGTGACGATACCCCCGGTCGTGACCTTGCCCTCCAAGGGATTGCGATGGCAAATCGCCTCGATGAGACGGATGACCGCGGGGTCTTTCGTCTCAATCGTCGCCGACATCCAGTTGGTCGCCTCAGGGTCGCTCGCGAAAGCCGCTGGGTTGCCAAAAGATGGGTCCTGCGCGGCGATCTTATTCCATAGATTCCAGGAATCGCCGACGTTGGGGCTGATTCTTGAAAGGTCCGGGGCGTGCTTCTGATCGCCATAGCGGCTCACATCAGTGCAGCAGCCGTTCGTGATTATGACTAAGTCATCCTCCGAAAGTTCCTTCGTCTCGGTTTTCCCCTCTTTAAGGAATTCGAGTTTCTTGGCGACCTTCTTTTGCCCGGATACGGCGAACTCCACGTTCGTTACCTCAATGCCGAAATCGAAGACAACGCCCCGACTTTCGAGATATTTCTGAAGCGGGAGGATCATCGATTCGTATTGGTTGTATTTGGTGAACTTGAGGGCCGAAAGGTCAGGCAATCCGTCGATATGGTGAACGAAGCGTTGCATGTAACGCTTCATCTCGAGGGCGCTGCACCACCGCTGGAAAGCGAACATGGTCTGCCAGTAGATCCAAAAGTTGCTGTTCCAGAACTCGTCATCGAAGAAGTCGCTGATTTTCTTATCTTCGAGATCTTTCTCCGGGGTCATATAGAGTTTCATGATCTCCAAAGCCGCCTTCTTGCTCAGCCCGAACTTCCTGTCGGTGTGGGCGTCATGTCCGCATCGCTCCGTCACGCGGCAAAGCGAATAGTTGGGATCCTTCTTGTTGAGCCAATAATACTCGTCGAGGACCGAAACCCCCGGGGTCTCGAGCGAGGGGACGTCGCGGAAGAGGTCCCACATGCATTCGAAGTGATTGTCCATCTCGCGGCCGCCGCGCATATAGTAGCCTTTGAGCCCGTCCTTAAGGCCGTCGCAACTGCCTCCGGAGACGGGGAGCTTCTCCAAAACGCGAACGTTTTCCCCTTTGAGCCCGCCATCGCGAACCAGGAAGAAGGCCGCAGAGAGCCCCGCTAAGCCGCTTCCGATGACGTAAGCGTGTTTCCTTTCGGATCCTTCCGGTTTTTCCGGATGGGCGAAAGCTTCGTAATTTCCCGCCGAATAATACATTTTCGTTCCCTCCTTCATTTTTGGGACATCCCTAAATTAGCAAAGGCGAAAGGGAACGGGCACCCCCAAGGGGAACGGATTGTCGAAAAACCCGACACTGGGTTCCGTTTGGGCAAAAACGCGACAAAAAAGCCCCTTTGTCCAAAAGGGGCGGGGCCAGAACGGCTTATTGCTTCGAATAGCTCACAAGGGCTTGGCGGAAGGTTCCTTTCACGATCGGGGAGAGGCGGGTCACGATTCTCTTGGGATCCTCTTTCATCCCCGCGTCGATCCAATCGAGAACGAGGCCGACGAAGGAAGAGGTATAGAAACGGGCGATGAATTCCTTATCCTCGTCCTTGACGCTGAGGCCGTAGGACTGCTCCTCCACCACCTCGTATAAAAGAGGGCGCACCAGCCGCTCCATGTACCTCATGAGGATATTGAGGGACACCGAATGATAGATGTTCATGACGAAGGAACGGTCTTCGAGGGCGAGCATGAAAACGCTGTAGAAGCCCTCTTCCCAGTTCTTGTAGTGCCGGTTCTCGGCAAGGATCGCGTCGGCATCTTGGACGCAGGTCCATTCGATGAGAGCGGGGATATTGTCGAAATGGTAATAGAACGTCTGGCGGTTGATGCCGCAGTCGTCGGTGAGATCGCCCACCGTGATGTCCTTGAGGGGCTTCTGAAGCAGCATTTTCTTCAAAGACGAAGCCAAGGCTTTCTTCGTTAATTCGCTCATACACGTGTATTATAATCAAGCGCGCCCCAAAAACAAAAAAGGCCCATCGGCGCCTCGCTCGCGCGAAAGGGGTTGACAGGCCCCCCAAAGCGCGGATAATACATTTGTCGATAAAAAGTAGAAAGCAGTTCGCGCAGAACTCGCCGGATCCCGGAATCGGAATCGGCCCAGGCTACCACAAGTTCAACTTGAGATAAGTCGGGTTAAGCGCGGATTGCCGCGCTGTTTTTTATCGAAAGAGGAGGAACTCAACCATATCTTACTTCAAAACACACTACCATCGTCGTCCCGATAAACGTTACGATCCCATCAATGAGCACGTCCGCTATCCGGAAGTCCTCGTGATTGGACCCAACGGGGAGCAAATGGGGAAAATGTCATCCCGCGCCGCCAATGAATTGGCGCTCCGCTACGGACTCGATCTCTATTGCGTCGCCCCCAACGCCAATCCACCCGTCTGCAAAATCCTCAATTACGGAAAATTCCGCTTTGAGCAGCAGAAACAAGAGAGATTGTCCCGCAAAAATCAGCATGCCAACGAACTTAAGCAAGTTCAGTTGACACCGCAAATCGGCCAGCATGACCTTGATACCAAGGCCCGCCACGCAAGGGATTTCATCGAAGATGGCAGCAGGGTTCAGGTCTGCGTCGTCTTTCGTGGGCGGCAGCTCGCCCATAAGGACCTCGGTGAGGAGGTTATGCAGAATTTCGTCCAAAGCCTCGAAGACATCGCCACCGTCGACAAACCGCCTTTTTGGGAAGGCAAATGGTACGAATGCATCCTGGCGCCGAAGAAGAAATAGGAGGAAAACAGTTTATGCCGAAAATGAAGTCAAGCCGCACCTTGGCCAAACGCATCAAGGTCACCGGCAGCGGAAAGATCAAACGCCACCACGCCTATATGGGGCATTTCGCCCCCAACAAGACGCGCAAGCAGAAGCATCATCTTAGAAAGGCCGCCTTGGTCAGCAAGGCCGACATGAAGAAGATCAGTCAGATGATCGACTTCAACAACAAGTAAAGGGAGGATAACAACAATGGCAAGAGTCAAAGGCAGCGTCGCCACCAGAGCGAGCCGCAAAAAGATCTTAAACCGCGCCGAAGGTTACTTCGGTTCGAAACACCTCCTTTTCAAGACCGCGAAGGAACAGGTCCTCCACAGCCTCCAGTACGCTTACGTCTCGCGCCGCGAGATCAAGAGCGATTTCCGGAAACTTTGGATCAAGCGCATCAACGCCGCCTGCCACGAGAACGGCATCAGTTACAGCAAGTTCATGGACGGGCTCCGCAAGAGCGGGATCGCCATCAACCGCAAGATGCTTTCGGAAATGGCCATCGCCGATCCGAAGGCTTTTAAGGGCCTCGTCGAAACCGCCCGCAAAGCGAGCAAGAAGCCGGAACCGAAAGCCAAGTAAGTTTTGGACCATAAAACAAAGAAAGCGGCCTTCACGGACCGCTTTTTTTGTGAGAAAGGCTTCTTTAAAGCAAAGGATCGGCCGCCTCTATTCGGACTTTTTCCCAAAATCCTTGGGGGCTCCGTTCTTCATGAGGATCGACTTGACGCCCGCGACGCACTCCTCAACGAGCGGCTTCCAATCGAACTTGCCCTCGAAGGCCTCGCACTCGTCGACCTTCGGCTTGGTCTTCGGCTTCTTAGGGGCGAAGATGGTGCAGCAATCCTCATACGGGCGAATCGAAATGCCATAGGTTCCGATTTTTTGGGAAACGCCGATGATCTGCAGTTTGTCGCTCACGGCGAGCGGGCGGATGATCGGGAAATTGGTGACGGCGTTGATGGCGACCATCGAATCGAGGGTCTGGGAAGCCACTTGGCCAACGCTCTCCCCCGTCGCGAGAGCGAGGCAATGGTCCTTGAGGGCGACCTCATGGGCGATTCGCATCATCATGCGCCGCATGATCGTGATGCAATAGGGTTCGTCGACGTGTTCGTAGATGGCTTCCTGAAGTTTGGTGAACGGAACGATGTCGAGTTTGATCTCCTCCTGATAGCCATTGAGGATTTTCAAAATGTCGAGGAGTTTGTCGATGACGGCGCTTGAAGTGTAGGGAGGGGCGGCGAAATGGAGACATTCGATGCGAATGCCGCGACGCAGCAGGAGATAAGAGGCGACCGGAGAATCGATGCCGCCGCTAAGAAGCATAAGGGCTTTTCCGTTCATGCCAAGCGGATAGCCGCCGGCGCCCGGATAGCTATGGGCGTAAAGATAGCAGGCTTCCTTCCGCATCTCGAGATTCAGGGTGATGTCGGGTTCGTGGACGTCGACCGCGAGCGCGGAATTCTCAAGAAGGAAATCGCCAACCGCGCAGGCAAGCCCATACGAGTCGAGCGGATAACTCTTGTCGGCCCGTTTGACTTTGACTTTGAAAGTCTGGCCGCTTTCGCCCTTGACGAGATCGAGGGCGGTCTTCTCGACCGTCTCGATATCCTTGGGGCACTTATGGACGAGGGAGATTTTTTGGATCCCGGAGACGTCTTGGAGTTTCCTTACGATGGCTTCGGCCGGGGCTCCGCTTTCCAATGCGACGAAGGCGTGGTCGCGGCCGCTCGTGACGGCGGGGGACCCATAATCCTTGAGGGCGTGACGAACGTTGCGGGCCAATTGGCTGATGAAGCTTTTGCGATTCTCGCCCTTGGTGCTGAGTTCGCCATAGTGAATCATGAGATAATCGCCGCTCATCGGTCCTTGACCTCCTGAAGGATCTCGTCGAAAGCCTTTTCAAACGTTTTGACCTCATCCATGGTGTTAAGGGGCGAGAAACTGATTCGAATCGAGTTTTGGGCGCGGGCGCGATCCCCCGTCTCCTCGTCGACGACATAGGAAAAGGGATCCTTTTTGCTGGAGCAAGCGCTCACGGAAGAGACGTAGATGTCGCGATTGGAGAGGGCCTCCACCACGACCGAGGCCTTCTTTTTCGTAAGCGAGACGTTTAAAAGATAAGGCGAGGCGGAGACGGGCGAATTCAGCAAAACGCCAGGCTTGTGCGCGAAATATCGCCGCAATTCCTCATTAAGGGGCCTGACGATGGCCTCCCGTTTCTTCAGGTCTCTCAGTCCCTCGACTTGAGCGAGCGCCATTGCGGCGTCCCCGGCGACGTCGCTCGTTCCGGCGCGATATCCGTGTTCTTGGCCGCCCCCTTCATTCTGGGGTTGGAGGATAATCGATCGGCGGTAGACGAGGGCCCCGGTCCCCTTAAGCCCGCCGAATTTGTGGCCCGAATAGGAAATGAGGTCGCAATCCCCGTATGGAAAGACGGTTTTGCAAAGGGCCTGCGTCGCGTCGACATGAAAAAAAGCCTTTCGGAACTTATGGACGACAGCGGACAATCCGGCGGTGTCGAAAACGGAGCCGATCTCGTTATTGACCGCCATAAGGGAGACGAGGATGGTGTTTCCGTCCATCGACCTCGCAAGTTCCTCCGGCGTCACGACCCCTTCTCCGTTCACGGGCAAAACGACGACATCGTACCCAAAACGGTCCCTTAGATCCATAAGCGGGACGAGAATGCTTGGATGCTCGATGGCGGAGGTGATAATGCGCTTGCCGCGGGCGGCATAGTGAAAAGCGATGCCTTTGAGGGCGAGGTTATTGCTTTCGGTGGCCCCGCTCGTGAAGACGAGATCGTGGGATCCCCTTAAACCCATCGCCTCCAAAATCGAAACGCGGGCCCCATCGAGGATCCGGCGGGAGCGATGCCCAAAGGCGTGGTTGCTGCTGGGGTTGCCAAAAGAGGTGGCGCTGACTTCCTCGAATTTCCTCAAAGCCAACGGCAAAGCCTCGGTTGTAGCCGCGTTATCGAAATAAATCATGGAACTATCGGCCTTCCTGAAAATGGCTTACGGCTTCTTCCGCCGCCGCTTTGGCCTTGACGAAATCCCCGCTGTAGAAAAGGCCCTCGCATTGAATCATCAAGGCATTGAGTTCGCCGCTGTCGCCTCGGAAACGGTTGGCGAAAACGATGGCTTTTTCGGCATCGTCGGCTTCGCTGCGATCCTTCGCGACGGATTCGACGAAGGCGTCGGCCCCGCTTTCCAAAGCAACCAAATCCGCATCCACTTTTTTGACGTCAATCGGCATCGACCGCAAATCATCGGAAAGATTGTCCAAAGTGGCGTAGAGGTCGTCGATTCTACTTTCATAGCGCTCGTAAATCGGCTTTAAATTAAGGTCACGAAGGGTTTTTTCGGCGTCTTTGAGGCGAGACCAATAAACGCTTAAGGCCGCGTTGGCCTTCTCGCTATCGGTCTTGAGGGAAGCCAAATAACTCTGAAAATCGGCGATTTGTTTGGTGGCCTCCTCGTCTTGCGCCTTAAGGGAACGCATCCGCTCGACCAAAAGGGAATAGGGTTGCTTCGTGGCGGTATGGATGACGGAATCGAGGCTGCGGCGCGAAGCGCCGGCTTTGTTGATGGCGCTCTGAATGGCGTCGATGCGGGTTTCCTCGCCGCTCATCTGATAGATTTTCCGAACGGCCGGAAGGGCGTTGCAAAGGACGATGAAATTCTTTTCGAGATCGTTTTCCTTGGCGTAAACGCCATCGCACTCGGCCTGGAAAACGGTCCGGGCCGCCTTCTCGGAATCGAACTTCGCGCCATACGCTTCGAGGCGGTGCGCCATGTCGTCGAGCTCTTTCTCGACGCCGCGCATATCGAAATCCTGAACGCGCTTGGCGAGGCCGGCCAACTCATCTTTCAAGGTCGCGAAATCGTCGGGCAAAAGGATGTGGTAAAGCGGATAGCCATCCTTGATCATCTCTTCGTAGCGGTTCTGAAGCGAGGCGATTTTATCCGGCAAAACGGATTGGATGGTGACGCAAACGTTGGGCAGGGCCCTCAGCGTGGCGGCCAAGGAATCGCCAACCGGCGAAATTCGGTTGATCAAAAGGGCTTTCGCGTCAATGTACTGGGCGTTTTCGATGTCCTGCTCCACTTGGTCGAAAAGGGAGTCGAGTTTCGTGAACACGCTCTCGAAAGAGGGGCCCACGAGGCTTAGGTCGGCCTGACGGGCGAAGTACTCCTGTTTGATTTTGCGGAGTTTCTCCCGCTCATCGAAACTGCGAGCGCGACAATCCTCCTCGTCTTGGAACATATGCCTCAAAGCCTTGTCGAGGGAGGCGACTTGCGCTTCATAATCCTCCACCGCTTTCCTCGCGAGCGGAAGCTGGGCCCGCAAGTCTTTGTAACGGCGCGCGGCGAGCACGTCCTTCGTCCCGTTGATCGAAGCCTGGGCCGAGGCGTCGCTCACATCGCGGATGTCCTTGAATTTCTTGTTCCAATCCATGTATTCCTGAACATAGGTAAGGTTCATGCTCGAGATATTCTCAAGGCGCTTGACGAACTGGCTGTCTTGGCCGAAGAGAAGCCCATGGCTCCTCTCAAACCGGGCGTTGAGATCCCGGACTTGGCGTTTGAGCCGCAAATGCATGAAGACCGCGAAGTAGAGAAAGACGAAGAGCCCCACAACAAGAAGGCCTCCGGCGACGGAAATGGCGATGATGCCATTAAGGTCAAGCGAAACGACGACTGCCATTGTTTTCATCGCCTTACTATATCACGGCGGCGCGCCTATAGGCGAGAAGGAGCGGAACATTCCGCCTTTAAAGGCCTCAACCGCCCCAAAAAGGCGAAAAAGATTGACGGGGCCTCGCTTAATACTTATAGTATTACTCGCGTGGATAGAGCAGGTCCTTATGCCTCCGTCTGACGTCCGCCCTCGAAAAGAGTAAGCCAGCAGCTACTTGGCCGAAATGATTGACGGACACCCGAGAGGCAGGAACGGATCCCTAACTTTGTTTGGCGCAAGGAAAGGAGAAAAAATATGTCAAGGTACACCAATTCAACTTGGAAGCAGGCCCGCCGCCTCAATTTCAGCACTTCTGAAACCGGCGATGAGCTCAAGCGTCGCCCCTATGGCCCGGGCCAGCACGGCCAGGATCGCCATCGCAAGCCGTCTGAGTACGGAACCCAGCTTCTCGAAAAGCAGAAGCTTCGGGAACTTTATGGCGTCAACGAGCGGCAATTCCGCCGTCTCTTCATGATTGCCAAGAAAGACAAGACCGTCACCGGTTTGGCTTTCTTCCGCATCTTGGAAAGCCGCTTGGACAGCCTCGTCTATCGCATGGGCTTTGCCCGCACGAGAGCCGCGGCCCGTCAGCTAGTGAACCACGGACACATCACAGTCAATGGCAAAAAGGTCGACATTCCGTCGTATCTATGCAAGGTCAATGACGTGATCGCCCTCAAAGAGACCGCTCCGCTCAAATGCGTGAAAGAGTCCTTCGACGGCAAACCCGCGACTCCGGCTTACGTCAAAGTCGAGCCTGAGAAATTCACCGGCACCTTCACCCGCCTTCCGGAACGCAACGAGCTTCCCCAAGACATCAATGAAGCGCAGATCATCGAGTACTACAACCGTTTGCTGTAATCCTCATTCGATCGCCGAAACCCCAACGTTATGGTTGGGGTTTTCTTTATGTTCGTAGAGAACGGTCCATCGCCGACCCTTTCAAGGCCAAACGACTTTTCGCCACCGCTTTCGTCATGAAAAAGGCGGGCCGTCGAGCCCGCCTCGCAATATCGTCGTTTATTCGCCGTAGCCTTCGACGGAATCGAAACTCGTGCGGGCGATCATCGCCGCCCACGCGTCAGCGGCTTTGCTCTTGAAGGATTCGCCGGTCCAGCAATCCTCGCCGATGTTGACGTTGTCGACCGTCGCGGTGAGCGAGAGATTAAGGAGAGGGATATTGAACGAAAGCTTGAAATCAAGGCTCGAGAGATAGCCTCCGTCGTTTGTGTGGATGGTGACGTCCATGTCGCCAAGTTGCGAATTGTTCGATACGACGGCCATATCCATCACAAAGGTGAAGGACGGGGTCGCGCTCTCTTCGTTGGCGCAGGAATAGCTATCGAGAATGCTCTCGATATCGATCGGCTCGTCGCTGCCGGATTCGCTCTTCTTCTGGATGGAATCGATGTAACTGTCCTTAAGGGCGACAACATCGTTAAGCAGGTAATAGAGGAGGTTCTTCGTGAAGTAGGGGGCATAGACCTTCTTGTAGGTTTTCGTGTCGCCGCTCACGGGACGCTTGTTGAATTCGTAAAGATAAACGTTGCCGCCGGTCCCGCCGCCGGCCGGGGCCTCGTAATAGAACTGAACGTCGCGGCGTGCCTTGCCCGATAAGGTGTCAAGAGCCGCCCACCTTCCGGTGTTGTTGACACTCGAGAGAAGCGGAATGTTGTTGAAATAGCCGCTCACTTTGACGGTTTTGTTCACGACTGAGAGATAGAAGTCGACGTCGACGGCCATCGAGATGTTGATGAGCATGTTGACGTTCATGGTCGCGGTGAGGTGGAAACTCGTAAGATAGCTTGTTTTGATGCCAAATTTGACAAGGGTCTTAAGGGAACTGAGATTAAGGTAAGTATCGTCTTCGACGAGGTTCGTGAGTTTGCCATCGTCGTAGGAAGTCAATGAAGCGTCAAGGTTGATGGTGTAATTGCCATAAACGAAATTCTCGAGGCGAACGCCCTTGACTTCGTCGGTGTTTTCATCGGAAACGCCAAGCGGCAGACAAACGACGATGTCGTTGCCGTCGTCGCCGATGAGATGGCCATCGACGATGGCCTTGATTTCATCGAGCCCGGTCTTCTCGTTGCTGACGGTGGTGACGCTTTTGAGGATCTTGGTTTCGAGCAAAGCCCCGAAGTCCTGATCCATCAAGCGCCCCATGACGGTCGTGGCGGCCTCGCTCTTCATCCCGTCGAAGAATTTGGCCCAACGTTGGTCAGGGGCGTCCGGAGAGACGACAGATTTCACTTGCGAAACGATATCCTCGATGCTATCGACGGTAAGAGATCCGTTAAGCGGATCGTCGCCACCCGTAGTCGAACCATCGGCCGTGATTCTGTCTTTATAGGAGAAAAGCAACTTCGCCTTTTCCGTGGCGCTCCCGCCCGTCAAGTCAGCGGTGATCGAATGGGCTTGGCTCGTGGATGAATCCCAATTCGAGGAAGTGGCGACCACGTTAAGGGTCCCGGTCCCAACTTTGTTAGGAACGTCGGCCTGAAGGCCACCCGAAATGATGAATTTATCGGCGGTGCCGGTTTTTTCAATGATGGTACCGTTCGTTCCGCCAGCATCGTCTTGGGAGTTGAGGGTAAGGCCAAACTTCTGCTCGTTGGCCAAATTGTAAAGCTGATTGAAGACGCCATCGGCGAAATCGAGCGACATATAACCGGTCCCGGCTTTGGCCGCATCCACCGCCGCCGCGGAATAACCCTCGGTCTTGATGGTGAGGTCATCGACGGTGACGGAACTCGAAAGGACGACGTCGCTCACTTCGATCGTGGCAAGGTTGCTCGAGGAGGCGCTGCCGTCGAAGGTCAAGGTGACCTGGGAATCGTCCCCTAGGCCAAGTTGGCTAAGGGAAACGGTGAGTTTGAGGTAATTGTTGGAGGTCTCGACTTTTTTAAGCATCGAAACGACCGTCTCGTAGTGACCGTCATAGATGTTGGTCATAAGTTCGCTCGAAGTAATGAAATCAAAGGCCGTATTGGCGCTTTGCGTCTCGACTTGACCGAACTTGTCTTTCATGGAATCGATAAGGCTTTCCATGGAATCGTGGGTCATTTTGGCCCTAAGCGCATTCTCGTTATAGGTAAGGTAAGCGGCCTCCGGAGTATAAACGGCAGCCAAACTTTGGCTGTCGCTCGTCTTATCGGCGTCGCCGTCGTTGGCGAAATAGGAATAGGTGGTCCCAAGATTAAGATCGAAGGTATCCTCAAGGAAGTTGTTGGAGGAGAAGTCGACGTTGGCTCCGCCGTTAAGGGCGAGATCGGCCGTCCCGTTACGAAGCGAACCGGCAAAGGAAAGGCCAACGTTCTTCCCTTTGTAAACGTTGTAGATCTTCTCGATGAGTTCGACCTGATCGTTTATCTCAAGGTAGGTCTTTCCGGTGTCCTCGGGGTTCACGATATTGATATCGTCGGTGACGGTGACATCGGAAAGGGCGAAAGCGATTTTCCAGTCGCCTAACGCGATAGGGGTGTCTTCGTTCGTGTAGGCGCCCGTGAGAACGCAATCTTTGTCGGCGGTCATGATGATGTCATAGCCATCGATGGAGAGAGTGAATTTGTAAGTACCGTCGGAAAGGTCTTCCTCGACGATGTTGCTGAGAGCGTCGGTAAAACTCGAAAGACCGTCTCCGGAAACGGCCGATGAAGTATCGATGTCAATTTGGGCGCTTTCGATGCTAAAGATGCGAATCAAATTCTTGAAGAAGTCGACGCGGGAGTCCACTTCGCTCTTATAGTTGATGCCCATGACGGAAACATAGAAATCGCCATTGACCATATCCATGTCGAAGGTGTCGGCCGCGGCCCCATCGTTAACGGTGACGGCCGTGCCGTTATAACTCACGTTGGCGGCCATGTTAAGACCGATCGCGTTAAGCGAAAGCTCTGGCATCGAGAAAGCCAAAGTCGAACTGACCGTGAAAACGTTGTCCGGATAAGTGGCTTGCAATGACAAATCGGCGGTCAAACCCTGCATTCCCGTGAGGTTAGCGGTGAACTTCTGCGTAGGAGTGAGTTCATCCCCTCCATCGGGAATATATGGCGAATGGCTCGTCGAAGTGCCGACGTTGTCGCCGTTTCCTCCATTAGCGGCGTTCGGCACCGAAAAATAAACAACGGTGGTCGCCATCGCGAACAAAGAGCAAAGGACAATGGCGTATTTGCCATCCCTTTTTCTCCGCAGGCGGTTGCGCTCCTTGACGAGCGCGACATTCTTTTTCTTTCCCATAAAATTTTTTCCTCCCCTTTATATATCAATCACCCCAATAAGTGATTGGAGTCTCCAATTCCGGAATCGTGTATCCGCCCTCACAGAAATACTTGGTCGTAAGCCTTCCTTCCGTGGTGGTTGGAACGGGAAGCACCTTAAGGGTAACCGTGTATTTCTCGTGCGACTCGGTAGCAATAAGCTGAAGTTTGCTGTCGAGATAGAAAGTCAAATGAACGAATGAGAAATCAATGCTGCTTAGGTTCGAGATAGCGATCATTTGAACTTGATAGTTCGTGGTGCTGCCATTGGCCGCAAGTTCCAGTTCCAATGTGTAGCCGTCCTTCGTTTTAGTCAGTGACGTCGCCGGATCGCCGCTTTCGGTCGTGGCCGAAGGATTGACCGTGCTATCGCTGATTATATAAATAATGGGGGTGTCAAGCGTTCGCCCGTATTTTTTGAAATACGCATCGGGTTTATAGCGAGTGGATTTCTTTTCGTAACTGGCCTTCTCGACGTCACCATCCACCGGAACGCCATCGTAAACATCAACATATCCCTTATCATCTTTCTTATCTTTACCTTGGAAAGTTCTAGAAGCGGTTTTCACCATGCTGCTGGCGGAAATAGACTCCTCCATATAATCGTCGCCATCGCGGATAACCGTATCGCGGATTTGCTGGATCACGGGTCCCCCTTTGGCGTACCCTTTGCCTTGAGTCATGTAATTCGTTTTCTTTTTCATGAGCATAAGGGAAATGTTCGCGATGTCGCTGCAAGTGAACACGTTTGTGTCGACCAGTTTGGTGAAATCGACCGATTCGTCATCGGAAATGACGGCCCCGTAAGTGTTCAGCAACTCATCGTTGTTTCCGGTTACGACCGCCGTATGATCGCCTTGTTTCGCGGTCATGCCGTGCAAATAAAAGCCAAGCCCGGCGCCGAGGGCGACGGCAACGACGGAAAGGCAACTCATCGTGATGATGGCTCCCAATCTTTTGCTCAGCTTTTTGGTTTTCATGGTTCTTGTTGGCACAAACTTACCAACGTTGCATTATAAACGGGATCCGTCAATAAACCCCCTAACGCTCGCGCAAGGAAGGTAGAGCCGACTCTACTATTCGTAGAAAAACAACAAATTTCGGAGTATTTTTCGTTCAGATAACTTAAACATTCGATATTATGTCTTTTAATTCGTATACCGGAATCTTAAGGCAAGAAGCGTGATATACGTATAGTAGAGACCGAATATCGAAAATTCCACTTTTTAAACCACTTGCAACGAAACTCTCCATCTATACAATAGAAACTGTTATGGATGAACTGAACACGATTGTTTCCGAGAACCTATCCTCGCTTCGCAAGGCCAAGCACCTTACTCAGCAGGAACTGGCCGATCGGATCGGCTACAGCGACAAAAGCGTTTCGAAGTGGGAACTTGGCAAGGCCGTTCCCACGGTTGACATTCTCAAGCAGTTTGCCGATTTCTATGGAGTCACCGTCGATTTTTTGATCACGGCTCAGTCGGCCCAGCAACGCGACAAGGCCCTTAAGGGCGACCAGAAAACCAACAACAATCGCATTATTATCATCGCGATGGTTGCCACCTTCGTTTGGTTCACCGCCGCTTGCATCTACGCTTCCAGCATCCTCAATGACTTAGGCGATTGGTGGTCGGCTTTCGTTTGGGCCATCCCCGCCAGCATCCTGACGACCGGCTTTTTGGTTTTTTGGTTTTGGCGGAAATCGATTCATTTCTATATTTGCTCAAGCCTTTTCATTTGGGCCTTCCTTACGGCCGTTTGCGTTCAGTTGGCTTTCTACCCGCCCCATCAGCAACTTTGGTACATCTACTTTGTGGGGATTCCCTTGCAGATCGGCATTATTCTTTTGCGGGGTTGGAAAAAATAAGGGAGCGGTTTTCTCGCTCCCTTATTTGTCGCCTTGCCTTCGTTAGATTTCGGCGAGGTAATAGTTTTTCTTGCCGCGGCGGACGATGATGTATTTGCCGCAAAGAGTGTCTTCCGTTCCGTAGACTTTATTGGGGTCGACGGCCGGTTTCCCGTTCACGACAACGCCGTTTTGCTGGATGAAAGTGCGGGCTTGGGTCCTGCTTTGGGCCGCCCCGACCGCGATGAGGAGGTCGACCAAATTCTTTTCGCCGTCCAATTTCACCTTAAGGGAACCTAGAAGCTCCTCGATTTCCTTTTCGTTAAGGCCAGTTACTTCGCCTTTGAAGAGAACCTCCGACATTTTGCGGGCTTCCTCCGCCGCCGCCTGCCCATGGATTTCCTTCGTGACTTCGTAGGCCAGTTTTTTCTGGGCGATCCGCGAGCCTGGACGGTCGTAGTGGTCCCTAGCCACCGCTTCGATCTCCTCATGAGGAAGGAAAGTGAAAACCTTGAGATACTTGACCGCGTCGTCGTCGGTGCAGTTGATGAAATACTGATAGAGCTTATAAGGCGAGGTGAGTTTGGGATCGAGAAAAAGGGCGCCTTCCTCGCTTTTGCCGAATTTCTTGCCATCGGCGCGGGTGATAAGATGGGCCGTCATGACCTCGCATTCGGCGTTTTCACCCTCGATTTTCCTGATGAGCTCCATGCCGGAAGTGAGATTGCCCCACTGATCGTTGCCGCCGATCTGGATCCTGCAGCCGTATTTTTTGTTGAGCGTCAGGAAATCGATCGATTGAAGAATTTGGTACGAGAACTCGGTGAAGGAGATGCCCGCCTCCAAACGCGAGGCGACGATTTCTTTGCTGAGCATGTAATTGATGGGGAAATACTTGCCAAAGTCGCGAAGGAAATCGATCGTGCCCATCGAACCGAGCCAATCGTAGTTGTTGACGATGAGGCCTTTGTCGGGATCGCTCAAATCGAGGAAGCGCTCGAGTTGGCTTTTGATGCTTTGAGTGTTAGCCTCAAGGGCTTCCTTGCCCTGAAGGTTCCTCTCCTTGCTCTTGCCGGAGGGGTCGCCGATCATGCCGGTGGCGCCCCCGACGAGGGCGATGATGCGATGGCCGGCCCGTTGGAGACGCATCAAAATCGAAATCATGACGAAATTCCCTATGTGCATTGAGGAAGCGCTCGGATCGAAGCCGCAATAGATGGTCTGCTTCGCGCTGAGAAGCTTTCGCACGGCTTCTTCGTTTGAATACTGCTCGATCAAGCCCCGATAATTCAAATCGTCGACGATGTTGTCCATAAGAATGCCCTTCTCGGCTATTGTACCTTCATTAATCGCTTTTTGGCATCAAAAGAAAAGAAAAAGCCCCTTCGCAAAGGCGAAGAGGCTTCTTGGCTAACCGAGGATCAATACATCCCGTCCATGCCACCGCCCATGCCGCCGGCTGGGGCAGCGGGCTTTTCCTCTTTGATCTCCGTGACCGCGGCTTCCGTGGTGACGAAGAGCGAGGAGATGCTCGAAGCGTTAAGGATGGCGCTGCGAGTGACTTTGGTCGGATCGACGACGCCTCTGTCAAAGAGGTTGACCCACTCGCCACTTTCGGCATCGAAGCCGAAGTTGGCCTTCTGAGTGGCTTGCTTTTCGGCGATTTCGTTGGAATCATAGCCAGCGTTATCGGCGATTTGACGCAGCGGCTCATAAAGCGAGTCCATGACGGCGTTGATGCCTTTTTGGACATCGGGGTTTTTGTCGACCAAAACGCTCTTGAGGTCTTTGTAGCATTCGGCAAGGGCGGCCCCGCCGCCGACGACGATGCCTTCGCTCACCGCGGCTTTCGTCGCGTTAAGGGCGTCTTCGAAACGGAGTTTCTTGTCTTTCATCTCGCTCTCGGTCTGAGCGCCGACTTTAATGACGGCGACGCCATCGGAGAGTTTGGCGATGCGCTTGGAAAGGCCTTTTTTGTCGTATTCCGAAGTCACGGTGTTGTACTGAGCCTCGAGTTCGGAAATGCGGTCGGCCAGATCCTTCTTGCCGCCAAGGCCGCCGACGATGGTCGTGCTATCTTTCTTGACAGTGACCTTCTTGGCTTTCCCAAGATCGTTCAAGGTGATGTCCTTAAGGGCCATCCCAAGATCCTTGCTATAGAATTTCGCCCCGGTCATGATCGCGATGTCCTGAAGGGCGGCCTTCTGGGCGTCGCCGAATTCCGGAGCCTTCGTGGCGACGACGTTGAAAGTGCCACGGAGTTTGTTGACGAGAAGCGTCGAGATGACGTCGGCGTCGAGATCGTCAGCGACGATGAGCAACGGCTTATGCGAGTCGACCACCGCTTGGAGAAGCGGCACGATGTCGTTGATGTTCGAGATTTTCATATCGGTCACGAGGATATAGGCATCCTCGAGCTCGGCGACCATTTTCTCGCGGTCGCTCACCATGTAAGGGCTGATGTATCCTTTGTCGTATTCAAGGCCTTGGCTCACGACAAGCTGGTCTTCGCTGGTCTTGCTTTCGTCGACGGTGATGACGCCGGCCTTGCCGACTTTCTCCATCGCCTGGGCGATAAGTTTGCCAATGCTCCCGTCGTGCGAAGAAATCGTCGCGATGGATTCGATGTCGCCGTTCGTGGCGACGGGTTTGCTTTTCTTCAAAAGTTCCTCGGCCACGGCCTTGCCGGCCTTTTCCATGCCGACGCGGACGAAGACGGGGTTGGCTCCTTTTTCGACGGCGGCGATTCCGCGGTGGATCATGGCTTGAGCCAAGACGGTCGCGGTCGTAGTGCCGTCACCGGCCTTTTCGTTGGTTTGGTTAGCGACTTCGTAAACTAATTTGGCCCCCATGTTCTTCACGGGGTTCTTCAGTTCGATTTCGCGGGCGATGGTAACCCCATCCTCGCAAATTTCCGGGCTACCATAGCCTTTGTCAAGGGCGACGTTGCGGCCTTTCGGCCCCAAGGTGACCTTAACGGTATTAGCCAATTCGTCGACGCCCTCGACCATTTCGTCGCGAGCGCTTTTGCCTAATCTGATTTCCTTTGCCATATTGATGTTCTCCTGAAAAATGTTCCTTCCTTAAAATAAAGGCTTTTAATCGACGACGGCCAGGATATCCTCGGCCTTGATGAGCAGATACTTATGCCCATCGTCTTCGTAATCGGTTCCCGCGTATTCGCGGTAGACCACTTTGTCGCCGACTTTGATTCCTTTGATCGGAAGCAAACCTTTCGCGGCGTCTTCCTTTCCAGGCCCTATGGCCAGAACGGTAGCCAAGTTGCCGGTCTTCTTTTCGCTCGTGAGAACGATTGAGCCGACTTTCTTCTCATTCGGAACTTTCTCGATGAGAAGATTGTCGCCTAACGGTTTGATCATTTGATTTCCTCCATCCCTAATAGCGGGTTCAAGTGTAGTTTAATACGGCTTTTGGCACTGTCAAGCCCAGAGTGCCAAAATCGTTCTCGGATCAAAACACATCAATGTAAGCACTTTCATTAGTATATCCTATTAATTTAAATTAATTGAAATGACATTTTAAAATTTCCAATAACTACGATAATAACTAGTGTTATATCACTTTTTAATGACGTAATTTTAGCAACTGCTTTTTAAATAACTTGCGAATACGAAAAAGTAACTACAATTTTAACTTTTATCTCATTATAATTTGACGTTGGGTTCCAGAAAAGGCGGAATCCAAAATCCAATGATGAAGAACAAAAGGCTGGCCGTGATCGCGATGACCACCGCCGCGCTTGGGCTCGGAGGGACCCTTGTCGCATATCTGGCCGAACAAGGACAATCACTCCAAACGGTCGTGGCTTCCGATTCAACTTGGGACGGTTTCACCCGCACGCCGTATAGCGACACCACCGTTTCGTATAACGGCGGAACTTATTATGTTATCGAGAACGCCGAGGAACTTGCCTATGTGGCCACCGACGAGGCTTCTTGGGCCAAGGATTTCCTAGTCACGGGCGATATCGATCTCGGCAACAGAAACTGGACTCCGATCGCTCCGATCCTCGACTCGAGCAACATCGTTTCTTTCACCGGGGTCATGGATTTCAACGGACACATAGTTAGCAACTTGAAACTCGATTATTCCTATGCCCTAAACGACGCCAACAACAATAATCACTGGAATAATGGCAACCGCGATAAGTGGACCGCCTGCAATATCGGCCTCTTCGGAAACGTCAGCGGCACCGTCCGCAACCTCAACCTCAAGGACGTTAGCGTCGATTTGACCTCAAGTCTCTACCGCAATTATGTCGGTGCCGTCGCCGGCTGCAACGACGGAACCATCGAGTCCGTCACCTTGAATGGCCTCGAAATGAACGTCACTTTCAACGCCGGCGGTTATCGTTATGGCTATGAAAACGCCAGCGGAGCCCTCGTCGGCTTCAATGGAGGCACCATCCAAAACGCCCTTTATCTTCGTGGCGAGATGAAGACCTCGAATTATAACGGCGACTGGTGGAACGGCAAAGCCCTGACCGGCACCATCTATGGGAAAGGCAACTGGGATTCCTTATTGAACGACGTATACGCCGACTCTACGGAAACCTCTTCCGCCATCGGCGGATGGGGCCTCACCGACACCTGGTCTTTCCCCACTCCCGGCGATCTCAGCGACGGCACCGTTGAGGAAGCCATCGAGGCCATCAACGATTCCGTTGCCGAATCTTCTTCGACCACGGGTAACGCCGCCCTGAGCCTCAGCTATGACGGCGATGTCCTCCTCTTTGGTGGGCATGAAGCCAATTCCGGGGGCCAAGCCAGCCGCAACGAGGCTACCGATATGCTGGCCGACTTCTTGCTGTTAAGGCCCTGCGTCGATTGCGACAAAGTCGGCGGCTATTGGGACTTCTACAGCACGGATCCGACCGTGAAGAACGCCTTTGACGATTACCCCATGCACGATCCCCTCACCGATGAGGACTACACCGCCGGCAGCCGTCTCGCCTATATGCACAACTATTCCCTTTCCAAAACCGAAACGGGAGAGCTCATCAGCAAGGAAAGCCTCTCGGCCATCTCGAGCGAGGGGGAAGCCATCCTCACCGTCGGCACCGTCAGCGTGACTCTCGCCATCGGCGGCTATTTCCTCCTCAAGAGAAAGACCGCCTGAGCGGCATCGTGAAATATGACGCCCGCCTTTTGCGGCGGGCTTTTTTTATTTCCCCGGTTTTTAGGTGCGAGCCTTATAATGCTTATATAAAAATAAGGAACGGGAAAAAACAATGGTCATCATCACGGTTAAAGGCTACGGCGACATCAAAATCGAACTCGACTACGACAACGCGCCCATTTCGGCGAAGAATTTCGCCGCCTTGGTTGGCAAAGGCTTCTATAACGGCCTTTCTTTTCATCGCGTCATTCGTCATTTCATGATCCAGGGAGGCGACCCGGAAGGAACCGGAATGGGCGGAGCCGGTTATGAGATCAAAGGCGAATTCGCCCAAAACGGGGTCCCCAACCGCTTGTCCCACAAGCGCGGCGTCATTTCGATGGCGCGAGCAAGCGACCCGGACTCAGCCTCCAGCCAATTTTTCATTTGCGACAAAGACGACGAATTCCTCGATGGGGCTTACGCCGCCTTCGGAAAAGTCGTCGAGGGGATGGACGTGGTCGATCAAATCGCGCTCAATCGGACGGACGGCCTCGATAAACCCCTCGTTCCCGTCATTATTGAAAAGGCCATCCTCGTCGGCGAGAAATAGAGACTCTGTCAAAGGAGATTATCGGTCTTGGCAAGGAACCGGGAGTCCGCACCGCAACGGAGGCTCAGTTTCATTCGCCAGAAAAAACGTCTTTTTCGAAACGAAAAAACTGTTTTTTTGTCGACCCCAGCCATAAAAGAAACACCGTCGGTTTCCTCGTCGCGACCACATTTGGCTTTTTGAAAAGACGAAAGGGGCAGAAGGACGCCCATTCAAAATTGTTATTATATATTTCTATAACTATCTGAAATTAAAGAGTGATATAAAGTTTAACTTAACGATATAGGCAAAATAATATTTGTACATTCGCTTTTTTTGGTTTATAACATAGTCAGGAAAGCGAGAAAAAATGGCAGAAAAAAAGATACCTAGGAAATGTCCTGTCTGCGGAGGACCCTTGAGCATAACGAGGCTCTCATGCCACCGCTGCGGGTCCGAGATCACGTGCGATTTCCCCATGGAGGGAAACGCGAGCGTAAGCGACGAGGACATGGATTTCATTAAGCTGTTCCTCTTCTATGAAGGCAGCCTCACGAAAATGCAAAGCGCTTTGTCGGTCGGCTACTTAGAAGTCAAGAGACGCCTTTATCAAATAAACGAAAAACTAGGAAACGAGGTAAATAAAGTGAACGAAGAAACGCTGAAATCGATGGCGAACACCAGCGGCGACAGCATGGTGGTCGCCCGATTGAAGGAAAAGATGCGCCAATGCGGCGGAAGATCCAGCATGATTATGCTGAGAGGGGACCCCATAGGCATTCGCCTTTCCCCGGACGGGAAGGGCATCATCGCCGACTCTTATCGGTCTTTGGTAATGGAATGGCGGATTTTCGACGCCATCGTGGACAAGGCCAATTCTTTGGGCGGAAAGATGTTCAAAGGCGACGCGATGGCCCAGGGCGGAGCCAGAATCGGAAGCGTCGACTTCCCTTTGGATACGATCGACGCCTATATCTCCACCAGGTTCTACGGCTCGAAAATAGGCGAGACGGCCACAAGAAGATCGACGTATTATTGCGCGGTCCTCTCTTGGGCCGATATCGTCGAGAACCATCGGAGCGAAGGCGAAGGCAGCTTCATCAAGGTCCTGGCTCCGTTTGGACGGAACGAGGGCTGGTGAGCGAGTCGCGATGAAGGCGGCTAGGAAAAGCCTCGCGCCGCTTCTCTAGCGGCAAAAACGGCTCCACCAACAACGATGGGGTCGTTTTTCGGCGACGTTTCCTCGTCTATGGCTTAGTTTTCTCGTTCTTTTTCGGGAACTTGGCGCGGAAATCCGCGCGGACCTTTTGGATAAGGGAACGTTTCTTCTTGTCTTTTTCCACGCTCACGTAGAAGATCCCATAAACCAAGGGGCCGATATGGCTCCCGATGAGGGGATCGATTTGGATTATGGGCAAGTCTTTTTTATCGGGATAGGCCGGATAGAAATGCTGATCCAAGAAACGGTCAAGGATCGCCCGGTCGCTCGAATAGAAAAGATAGCACGGATAATCGAAGTCGATCGGCTCGGCTTTCGAACGATCGACGACGAACTTCATCGCGTTCTTGGTGCCGATGACTTTGCCGGCCAAAATCACCGAACCATCTTCGAGGGTGCCGATCGGTTTGGCGTGCAAAAAGATGCCAAGGGCCAAATGGAATTTGGAAAGACGGCCGCCTTTATAGACGTAATCCAGCGTGTCCATCCCGGCGAAAACCCGGATTTTCCCCCGAAGATCGGCCAAATAGGCGATCAATTCCCCGATGGGTTCCCCGATTCGATGAAGCGTTTCTTCGAGCATTATCCGAATGCCGCCAAAGAAAGAAAGGGTGTCGAAGAGATGGATCCTCTCGGGATGGTGGCACATGGAACGGGCCAAGGTGGCCGCCTGGAAGGCGCCGGAGACCTTGCTCGATATGGAAAGCAGCAAGACGTCGTCGCCATCTTTGCTCGCCTCTTCGAAGACATCCAAATACAATTTCGGCGAGGGCTGCGCGGTCTTCGGCATCGGGCCGTCGGCGATGAGCTTATAAAACTCGTCGGCCGTGATATCGACTCCCTCAGAGAAAGTCTTCTCGCCAATCGTGACGCTGAGCGGGACGAAATAAAGCCCTTGGGCGAGGGCGTCCGCCCGCGAGAGACCGCTGGATGAGTCAACGACGACCTTCAAAGCCATCAGTTTTCCCCCGTTCAACGATTGATGGTGCTGTTGCGCTCGATGAGTTTCGCGTCGAAGCGGTAGCTCTTCTCGATCAGATCGTTATGGATGAGGTCGATGAGCATGTACATGGCCCGCTTGCCCACTTCCTGCATGTCGATATGCATGGCCGTGAGGGTCGGGCGGATGATGTTGGCGTATTTGGTGCCGACGAGCGAAAGGACCTCGACGTCCTCCGGAACCTTAAGGCCCGCGTCGGTCGCGGCGTTTTCGCAAGCGGCCGCGATGGAATCGCGATAGGCCACGAAATATCCGCCGCGATGGATTTTGAAATAATCGCAGAAATCGCCGTAAGTGCGGGTGTAGCTGTCGTCGCAGTTGACGATGTGATACGCTTTCCCGATCTTTTCATGGGTGTCGACGAACGTTTTTTCGCAACGCCCCAGCAATCTTCCGCCGTCATGGACGTGAAGGAAAGTCATTTCCTTGTCGCCGCCCTTGGCGTAGTAGTCCTTGATTATCTCCTTCAAGAGTTCCCCATAAGCGAAAAGCACGCATCCGACGCGGTCGGCGACGACGCGGTTATTGATAACGATGGTCGGAACGCTGTAGGAGGATATTTTCATGACGTCCTCGTCATCCAACTCATCATCGAAAATGATGGCCCCATCCACGTGGGTCGTGATCACTTTCTCGATCATCGAAAGGGCCTCGTCGCGACTGTGGCTCGTCGTGAACAGAGTCAAAACGAACCCCTTTTCCTTGGCGACGACGCTGATGCCGTTAAGCATGTTTGAGATGTAAACGTAATTGGCGCTCGGGATGATGACGCCGATGTTGGTGGTTTTGTTGGTGGCGAGGGCCTGGGCCAAACCGCTTGGCTTGTAGCCCAAACGCTTGATGGTCTCCTCGACTTTGGCTCTGGTGGTATCGGTGACGTTGCCCTGCTTGTTGATGACTCGCGAAACGGTGGCGAGAGAAACCCCGGCCGCCTGAGCGACTTGATATATCGTGACGCGATCCTTTAGGTTATCCATTGAAGGCACCTCCAAGGACATTATATGTAAATATTTTCATTAAACAATGAAAAAACAAATCATTGTACGTTTCCAAAAACCGGAAAAATTGATATTTATGGCTTTTTTACTGCCTTTTATAATATCGGTAAAATGAAAACGATTGACCGTATTATGGCCAATCGTTTCATCATTAAGCCCTATTTTTCGATAAACGGAACGTTCTGGAGCCGTTTGGAGGGGATGTCGCGTCGGCCTTCCTTGGCCTCGTCCCTCCCATCGAGCCTCACCAGATCGCCGGTGAAGCCGACGGTCGTGTTCCGCACGAGTGCCGAACCGACCCCGTATGTGTCGACAGGCACGCCGAGGCGCGTCCATTCGTCGATTTTCTCAGCCGTGAAACCGCTGCTCACGACGATCTTGACCCAGGGGGCCCCGGCCTCGTCAAGGGCTTTCCGAAGGGCGAAAATCAGCTCTTTGCAAACCCCGTGGGGATCGAAAAGGGAGGTGTCTTTGCCGTCGAAAAAGTGATCGATGAGGGCCTTGGAGGTGTCGACGCGGACGGCCGAAAGGTCGCGACCCATCCGCTTGGCGAGATCCACGGCGTCGTAAACGCAGTTGTTATGGTAATCGATGAGGGCGGTCGCCGGCTCATCCGGGAACGTCTTGTGGTAGAGCATCGTGGCCTCGTACACGTCGCCGCCGCAAATCTCGATGAGGGCGTGCGGCATGGTTCCCATGCCCTTGACTCCGACCCACGCCCCTTGAGCGTCGGTCGAGAATTTCCTGATGCCCGCCACGTAGGTCGCGTAGCCGTCGCCCGCTTGGGTGAGGTAATCGTCCTGACGGTCCGCCATCGAGAAAGTGTTGGTCCCCCGAAGCGCGCGCACGACTTCGTTCACGTTGGTGGCGACCGAACTGCGACGGGCCAAAATGCCATCGATCAAGGACTCGAGAAAGCCAAAGTCCTCGTAGCGGCCGGTGACTTTAAGGGCCGGCTCGCCGCTATCGATCATCTCCCCGTCCCTAAGGGCCTCGATGCGAAGGGTCTCCGGATGGTGGGCGAAAGTGTGGATGAGGGCGATCGATTCGTCGAGTCCGCACGCCATCGCGTCGTCGCGGCGCTGAAACCACTGCTCCGTCACGATGTGGCCCGGGGCCCGCTCCAAGACGATCCGGCGCGAACGCAGGAAATAGTTGGCCGAATAATAGCCCTCCGCGATCAGGGGATCGAACTTGAACGTCTTATTGCTGAGACGCTCGATTTCGCCTTTTTCCTTAAGGCGCATCTCGCATGTTTCGTTGCTCATATTAGTGTCCTCCGAGGAAAAAATCCTCGCCCGGAACGTAGCCTTCGGCGAAGAAGGCGCCCGGTTCATCGGCCAATTTCAGTTCTTTGCTTGCGCAGATGGAGCATTCGTTAGGGATGTTGCGGCTCACGAACGCGTGGAAAACCGTTCCATCGTAGAGGATGGTCCCCTCAAGGGCCACGACGACCGATTTCCCAATTTCGAGGTTAGGGAACCAGCTGACGGTCGAGAGGGTCCTTTCCCCCAAAGAAAGGGTGACGATATGGGCCCTTTCGTCGAGCGGATGCTCTTCGAGGCCCACGATTTCGGCGACTTCGTAACCGCTGTCGAGACAAGGGGGCAAAGGCGCCAGAGACGCTTCGCCGATCATGGCGTTCACGACGTCAAGGAGCTCTTGGCTCGGGGCGAAAATGATGCCGCTAGCCTTCAAATGAAAGACTTCGCTCACGGCGAAGATGTTGATTCCCACGAGATCGTCATGGCAATAAAGGGCCTCAACGCGGCCTTTCCGTTCGTGGCGATCGGCCTTTTTCTCCGGATCGATGAGCACGAAAAGGATATCGCCGGTGATAGGATGGTTGTAGAACAAGCGATACATGCCTCTCCTCCTTCTAGATAATACTACTTGGCTTGCGCCTTTGCCCGAGCGAAGACGGCGCGATGGATCGGCTTCCCTTCGTCGCGGAAAGCGCGCTCATACTCGCTTTCGGCGTCCTCCGACCCGTCGAGCCGATAATCGGGCTCCTCATCGAGGACGGCGAGGCCGGCCCGGCGGGCGTTGTCAAGCGTGAAGGCGTAAAGAACGTCGTTGTCGGTTTTGAAATACAGGCGCCCACTCGCTGTGAGGAGAGCGGCCATCTTGAGGAGCCGCTCCGTGGTCGTAAGGCGCCGCTTGGCGTGCTTCCTCTTCGGCCAAGGATCGGAAAAGTTGAGATAGACGCCTTCGAATGCCCCCTTTTTTAGGGAGGGGTAAACCTCGTCGAAATCCTGAGTCATGACAATGACGTTGCCAAGCTCGGCGGCAAGGATTTTTTTGGCCAGAACCCCGCTCACGGACACTTCGCGCTCAAGGGCGAGCCACCGCCCGCCGCGAGCGGCCATCTGAACCACGAAATCGCCCTTTCCGGCCCCTATTTCCAGATAAAGCGGACCCTTTTCGTAAAAAGGGCTGTCGAGCGGCAGCGTTTCCTTCACGAGTTCGGGATGCTCAAGAAGGAAAGGAAGCGCCCACTTCTTGCGTCGGGCTCTCACTGGGCCGCCCTGCCAAGCATGTATATCGCTCGCGCATAGATGGCGATATCCTTCTCGAAATCGTCCATGTAAATGTATTCGTCGACCCCGTGCATATTGCCAGGGTGCCCTTTCCATTCGGCGCCGAAAGCCACCGTGTTTTTGGCTTCCTTGGCGTAAGTGCCCCCGCCGATGGCGAGAGGTTTGGCGGAAAGGGAATGGGTCGCCTTCCTAAATGCCTTAAGCAAGGTCGAGACGAGAACGCTCGTCTTGTCGAAAAGGAGAACCGGGCTTTCGCTCATGAGGTTGCAGACGAGGCCCGTCTTCTTTTCGAAAGCGTGGATGAGGATATCGGGCTTCGCCGTCTCCCCATAACGGAAATCGATCGACACCCTGAGGACTTTCCCATCGTATTTGACGATGCCGTAGTTGTAAGTGGAGTCCCCCAGTTCGGGCGAATGCTCATAGCCGCCGAAGGATTTGCCGTTCGGATCGGCCAAAGAGGCGGCTAGGGAAAGCAAAAACGGGTTATGGTAGAATTCCCCCAAGGTTTTGAAGGCCAGAAGAGCGGCGTTCACGCCAAGCTCCGGGGTGGATCCGTGAGCCGCCTTGCCTTTGAAGGAAACGAGGTCGGCCCCTTCGCCAAGGGAAACGTCGCAGAGGTCTTTCTTCTCAGCGAGGAATTTCTCGAGCGCCTCGTCTTTCCTCACGGTCGCGACGAGTTTGTCGCAAACGGCGTTGCCGACGAGGCCCCCGTCCATCGCGATGATGGGCTTCAGGTCGCAAATGCGCGTCGCCTCGTAGCGGCGAATGCCCTTCTCGGCATAGATGAGGGGCCAGTTGGCGTCGGGCGTGAAGCCGAACTTCGGCTCCTCGCCTTTATGCTCCTTGAAGTAATAGGCAAGGCACGAGGAGCCGCGCTCCTCGTCGCCGCCGGAGACGAGTTTGACCCGAAAGCCCTTGATAAGCCCTCGGTCCTTGAGCCCTTTTAGGGCGTAAAGGGACGCCAGAAGCGGCCCTTTGTCGTCGCAGGTCCCGCGGCCCCACATGCGGCCGTCCTTCACTTCCCCGCCGAATTCGGGATGGCTCCAGGCCCCGGATACCGGCACGACGTCGCTATGGCCATAGATCCCGATGAGCGGCCCCTCCTCGCCGAAGGAAAGCTCGGTGCAATACCCATCGCACTTATCGACCTTGAAACCGTAATCATCGCCGAGTTTGGCCAGATAATCGAGGGCCTTCTTGACGCCGGCCCCATAGGGCTGGCCGTTTTTGACGGTCCCCTCATCGTAAACCGAATCGATCCCGACGAATCTTTGCAAGGCGATGGTGGCGTTCTTCAGTTCGCCTTTGGCGAGTTTTTTGTAATTTATCATGGCTATGCGCCCCTTTTTCTATCCCTTCGCGAACCTTCTCGTCGCTTTGCCGACGGCCGGCACGACGATGGCGGCCAGCGTCGCCTCGCCCGCCATCCCGATGGCCACCACCGCGATCGTAAGGGCCGATAAAGCCGTGCCGACGCTTGAAGTGGCGTAAAGGATCTGGTTGGTCTCCGCCGGGAAGAAGAGATACAAGTCAAGGAAGACCAATATCGTGTGGACGCAGGTTAGGAGGAAACTTGTTCCTCCTATCGCCAAAGCGTTCTTGTATATTTTAGTATCCTTCCGCATCAAGTGAAAGAGCAAGCCCGCCAGGAAACCAAAAAGCATCCGGGAGGGGAGGCTGACCCAAGGATAGACGAAGAAAGCGTTGAAACCGGCCGGCTGCAAAATGGCGGCCAAGTTGCTCGTGAGGCCGAAGAAAAAACCGTAAAGCGTCCCCTTCTTGGCTCCGTAAAGGTAAGCCCCGACGAGAACGGGGATGTGGATGAGGGTAAAGGAAAGGCCCGGCAGAATCTCGATGTAGCCAAACTGGGGAACGAGGCCCATCACGAAAATGAGGGCCAAAAAGAAAGAATCCACCGCCATCTGATGGCTCGAGGCGCCTTTCCGCAAACGCGGCTCCAAATGGAAAACGTACAGCAAGAGGGCGACAAGGGCTATTGAGACGAGCCCAAAAACCAAGCGTCGCGTGTCCATGGCTATCCCCTGCGGTTCCTTTGATAGATCCCCTCAAGCCCGTACAGCGAGAGGTTGTCGTCCATCAGGAAGGCGTCCGTAAGTATTTCCCTGACGTAAGCCGCGTTGCCCCCCGTAAGGATCCGCTTCAAAGGATAGCCGGCTTCCTTCTCGAAGGCGGAGGCGAAAGCCTCGATTTGGAACGCCGTCCCGTAGGCGAGGCCCGAATTCATGCAATCGACGGTGTTCTTGCCGATGACTTTCCTAGGGGCGATCATGGAGACTTCCGGAAGGGCGCTCGTGCGATTCACGAGGGCGTCCATGGAAATCGAAAGCCCAGGGGCGATCACGAGCCCCGAAAAAGCCCCGTCCCCATCAAGAAGCAAGAACTTGTTGGCGGTTCCGAGGTCGGCGATGAAAAGCCGTTTTCCGTAACGGATGGTTCCGCCCACGGCGTCGCAAACGAGGTCGCTGCCGACTTCCAGCGGGTTATCGAACCGCAAAGGCACGCCAGTCTTCAAGCCAGGGCCGACGCTGAGGGCCGTCAAACCGAGATATTCTTTTGCCAAAAGGCAAAGCAACGTTTTCAGCGAAGGGACGACGCTTGAGACGATGACCGCCCCAATGCGGGAAAGAAAATCGTGGGTTTGCAAAAAAAGGTCGATGCGCGCCTTGTATTCGTCATGGGTTTCGCGGACGTTCGTTTCGCGTTGGAACGTGCCGACGAGCCGACCCTCCGAAAACAAACCGAATTTCGTGAGCGTGTTGCCCACGTCGACAGCAAGCAGCATAAGGATTGCCTCCGCTATGGTCCTCCCCTTAATGGGCGGTACCATGCAAAGGTATTATAGCAGGCTTACTTCTTTTTGAAGACCCATCCGTCGGATTTCCGCCCGTCTTTTTCCGTCCGCGACCCTGCCGTCCTTGCCTTGGGGGCCGCCTCGTTCCCGTTTTGGGCGCCCGAAGCCTCAGGGGCGGTTTTCTTGGGGACGCCGCCGCGGCATCCAAACCAATGCAGAACGGCCCCGGCGAAATAGACGACCGCGAAGGCAAGGGGCACGAAACGGTCGATGAGCGAGGTGTCGCCTTGAGTCTCGGCCAAGGCGACCATTATCTCTTCCATCACGAAAGCGGCGACCGCGAAGGAATATACGTAAAGACGGATGGAAGGGCGGTCCTTCCTGCCCAAAAGAAAGAACGGCAAAACCCCGATGGCAAGGTAGAAAAGGCAACGAACGAGGCTGAGGGCAAGGCTCAGGTAACCGTATCCCGGTTCGGCGTAAATCGAAGGGTCGCCGCGGAAAAGGGTCATGAGGATCATGACAAGCCAAACGAGCCCGAAAAGAGCGTAGAGGACCCCGCCGATGAGAAGAACGACCGTCCCCGCCCGTTTCATGCGTTGACTCCTATGATCGCGCTGGCGAGATCCTCGGTAAGGAAATCGAAGGGGACGATGCCCGTGAACGAGTGCTCGCCCGCATGTTCCTCGGCAAGCGGATTGACGTAGCGGGCCGTAGGGGCCGCGAGCGGCAATAAGCCGTTTACGTACCCGGACATGAAATTGATGACGAAGGTTGAGCCCCCCGAAAGCGAGTCCGCATAGGCAAAACAGGCGGCGGCTTCGCTCCATTTGGCCGCGTTGTCGCTGACCTTGTAGCGGTCCTGAACGTGGAAGGGGACGCCATTATCCATCTCGAAAGTGGCGTTGTCCCGCCACGAGTCGCCGCCGCAGTCCAACCCCATGGTCGGGTTGGCGTAGCGGGAAAGGAGGACGATTCTCCCTCGGACCTCCCTGAGCGTCGGGATGGCGTTTTCGGTATACCAATAATCGGCTTTCCCTTCCGCGATCGCCTCCGAAAGAAGCGCCTCGAAACCTCGGGTGCATTTGGAAGGTTTTTGCTCTTCCTTGACCGACATCACGATCGCTTCGCTTGAGTGGGCGTCGAGGAAGGCGTAGCAGGAGGAAAGGACGCTCGCGAAGGAGAGCCGCTGATCGATGAAGCCGTGATAGAGGGAAAGGGAGTCATCGACCCCTTTGAGACGGATGTCGAGGAAACGGGCCCCATAATCCAACTGCTCCCTTATGGAGGCATCCTGGCATTTGCCGGCGCTGTCGAAAAGGGAATGGGTCGCCCCGCTGTCATGGGTGCCCGGCAAACTGAGGGAAGAGAGCAGGCGGTCGCTCGGCAAGGCGGCCATCCAGTCGGCGTTGCCGGTTTTCTCCGAAGGGAGGCGCAATAGCGCGAGGGCCGCGGACAAAAAAGCCACCGCCGAAAGCGAAACGGCGATGAGGAGATGCTTCCGGAGGGTCTTTTCCATTTCTTCAATTATACAAAAAGGGCCGAAGATTGTATCATTTATTCTTATGAACCCCTTTTTGATCCACGGCGTCAAACGTTCCTTCCGCCTCGCCCTCATCATGACCGGCGCGTTTTTGCTTCTTTACGGGGCCCTCGTCAGCATGTACTGGGTCTATCCGACGAAACTCGTCATCGGCGTCTTGGTCCTGACGGGCCTCGTTATCCTCGCTGGGGTGAGCGACCTTTTCTTCGCCGCCTACGGACGCTTCAAAAAATACGGAAAACTCACGAGCCGCCCCCTTGAAGCCCGCGCCTACCTGAGGGATCCGCTGACGGAGGAGCCTTATGGGCGCCTCATGGGCCTCTACGAGCAAAACGGCGTCACCATCCACAAACCCCTGATCGGGGCCTTTGGGAATAAATACGCCAAAACCGTCGGGGTCGGGACCCGCGTCAAATGCGCTTTGATGTCCAACGGCGAATTGGCCTTGCTCGAAAAGCAAGGCGATTAAACGATGAAGTTGACGATCCTTCCTTTGACGACGATCGCCTTTTTGATGGGGCGGGACGCGATATAGGCGCTGACTTTCGGGCTCGCCAAGGCGGCCTTTTGAAGGGCCGCGTCATCCAAGGAGGCGTCAACCTCGATGACGTCGCGGGTCTTGCCGTTGATGGCGACCGCGATTTTGACCGATGGCAAAACCAGTTTTCTCTCATCGAAAGTCGGCCACTTCTCGTAAGCGATGGTGCCATGGTGGCCTAGTAGGGACCACATTTCCTCGCCGGCGAAAGGGCACACGCAACTGAAAATCTTCACGAAGCCCTCGATGTAGGGCCGGTAGAGCGTTTGGGCCTTGTAGCAATCGTTGACGAACACCATCATCTGACTGATGGCGGTGTTGAAGGAAAGGGCCTCGAAATCGGCGCTCGCCTTTTTGACGAGGAAATTGTAACTATAGTCAAGTTCGCCGGAATTGGAGTCGGCGATTCTGGCCTTTATGTCCGCGTCGTCGACGAGCCGGAAAGCCCGCTCGATGAAGCGGCGCGCCCCGTCAAGGCCGGTCGTGGACCACGGCTTGACCTCGCTAAGCGGGCCGGCGAACATCTCGAAAAGGCGAAGCGCGTCGGCGCCGTGGCTCTTGACGATGTCATCCGGGTTGACGACGTTGCCGCAGGATTTCGACATTTTCTCGCCGTTGGCCCCCAAAATCATGCCCTGATGATAGAGTTTTCGGAACGGCTCGGGGCATTTGACGACCCCGATGTCATAAAGGAATTTGTGCCAGAATCTGGCATAGAGGAGATGGAGGACCGCATGCTCTTGCCCGCCGACGTAAAGATCGACCGGCAGCCAGTGCTCGATGAGTTTGGGGTCGGCCAGCCGCTCCTCGTTATGGGGATCGAGGTAACGGATGTAGTACCAACAGGAGCCGGCCCACTGCGGCATCGTGTTGGTCTCGCGGAGGGCGGGCTTGCCCTCGTAGGTCGTCCTCACCCAGGATACGGCCTTGGACAAAGGCGGCTTCCCGTCTTTGCTTGGGCGGTAATCGTCGAGTTCCGGCAAGACCAGCGGAAGCTCGCTTTCGGGGATAGGGTGCTCTTTCCCGTCCTCGGTCTGGACGACGGGGATCGGCTCGCCCCAATAACGCTGACGGGAGAAAATCCAGTCGCGGAGCTTGTAATTGACGACTTCCTTCCCCGCCCCGATTTTGACGAGTTCGGCGGTGATCCGCCGCTTGGCTCCGGCGATGTCGAGGCCATCGGCGTAAGATGAGTTGATGTGCTTTCCGTCCCCTTCGTAGGCCCCTTCCGAGAGGTCGCCTTCAAGGACTTGGATCAGCGGAAGGCCGTATCGTTTGGCGAAAGCGTAGTCGCGCGCGTCATGGGCGGGGACGGCCATGACGGCCCCGGTGCCATAACTGCCAAGGACGTAATCGGCCACGTAAAGCGGTATCTCCCGCCCGCTAATGGGATTAATCGCGTAGGCCCCGGTGAAGACGCCGGTTTTTTCCTTGGCCAAGGAGGTGCGCAGCAAATCGCTCTTTCTGGCGGCGGCGGCCACGTAAGCGGAGACTTCCCCCTTCCGCTCTTTCGCCGTGATCGCCTTGACGAGGGGGTGCTCCGGGGCGAGGCAGCAATACGTGCACCCGAAAAGGGTGTCGACGCGGGTCGTGAAAACGTCGAAGGCCCTCTCGCTCCCTTTGATTTTGAACCTGATTTGGACGCCCGAAGAGGCGCCGATCCAGTTTTTTTGCATCTCGAGCGTCGATTTCGGCCAATCGAGAAGGCGAAGATCTTTCTCAAGGCGATCGGCGTATGCGGTGATTTTAAGGACCCATTGGCGCATCGGCATGCGGATGACGGGGTAACCGCCGCGCTCGCTCTTGCCATCAAGCACTTCCTCGTTGGCCAAAACGGTCCCAAGCTCGGGGCAATAGTTGACCGGCATATCGTCGACGTAGGCCAGGTCGTGCCTAAAAAGCTGAATGAAGATCCACTGCGTCCATTTGTAGTAATGGGGGTCGCTCGTGGCCAACTCCTTCGTCCAATCGTAGGAAAAGCCCAACGCTTGGATCTGATCCTTGAAATGGGCGATGTTCCGTCGCGTGAAAACGTCCGGATGCTGGTTGTTTTTGATCGCGAACTGCTCGGCGGGAAGGCCGAAACTGTCCCACCCCATCGGATGGAGGACGTTGAAACCCTGCATCCGTTTCATGCGGGCGAGGATGTCCGTCGCGGTGTAGCCTTCCGGATGGCCGACGTGGAGACCCTGCCCCGAAGGGTAGGGGAACATGTCGAGGACGTAGTATTTGGGTTTGGAAAAATCGTGGGTGTCGCAGACGAAAGTCCCCCGTTTTTCCCAAAAAGCCCTCCATTTGCCTTCGATGAGGCGGTGATTGTATGCCATGATGATGACCTTCTCTTTCTTTTAACGTCTATTTAAGCAGATTCTCATATAGTTTCACGTATCGTTTCTCGCTGCTCCTCCACGAACGATCGAGTCCCATGGCGCGTTTGGCCATCCCGAAATAGAGGCTTTGGTCTTTCGCGACTTTCCGCGAAAGGGACATCGCGTACTCGAGGCTGCCTTCGTCGTAATTGCGGAAGCCGATGCCATCGCACCCCTCCCCGCCTTTCGTCTCGTCGTATCCTTCGACGGTGTCGCTGAGCCCACCCGTGAAGCGGACGATTGGCAAAGTGCCATAGCGTTGGGCGATCATCTGGCTCAGGCCGCAGGGCTCGAAGAGCGAAGGCATGAGGAAGAAGTCGCTGCCGGCGTAGATCTTATGGGCCAAAGGCCCGTTGTAGCCAATGTAGAGGCCCAAGGTGTCGGGGTAGCGTTTCCGCAGGGACTCGAAGCGTTGCTCAAGTTCGTATTCGCCGCTGCCGAGGACCGCCATCGAAGCCCCTTTGGACAGGGCCCGCTCGGCGCAGGGAAGGAGCAGATCGATGCCCTTCTGCCAGCTGAGTCGGCTCACAAAGCCATAGACGGGCCCCCCATACCACTTGATATGGAGGGAACTTAGCAAGGCGCTTTGGTTGGCGGATTTGCCATAACGAAGGGTTTTGGCGTCGTAATCCTTCGCGATGAAGGGATCCGTGGCCGGGTTCCACTCCTCGTAATCGATGCCGTTAAGGATGCCGAGGAAATCGTCGCGCCGGAGATTGAGGATCCCTTCAAGCCCCTGGCCGCTGTCGGAACGAAGAAGCTCCTCGCGATGGGTGGGCGAAACGGTCGTGATCCTGTCGCTATAGACGATGCCGCTCTTCAGGGTGGAGACCATCCCGTTGAAACGGACCTTGCCCGTGTCGAAAAGAGAATCGTCAAGACCGTAGAAATCCTGCAGGAAATAGCGGTCGATCATGCCTTTGAAGGCCGGATTATGGATCGTGAGGACGAACTTCATGCCGTCGTAGAAGGCATCGTCCCGCATTTTCTCTTTCGCGAGGCAGGGGACCATCGCCGTCTGCCAGTCGTGGACGTGAACGATGGAAGCCTTGAAGCCAATTTCCTTAAGAAGGCGGACCGAGGCTAAGGCGAAGAAAGCGAAACGTTCCCCGTCGTCGTCGTAGCCATAGAGTTTGTCGCGGTCGAAATAGTAATCGTTGGCGATGAGGTAGAAACGGATCCCGTCGATCGTCGTCTCATAGACCATGGCGGCTTGCCGCCGCCACGACATGTAGACGGTGAAAGAAGCCACCTTCTTGAATTTGCGGGTCCCGTTCGCGATGCCCCGGTAGCAAGGGAGGACGACGATGACCTCGTGCCCGTCCCGGACAAGTTGCCCGCTCAAAGAATAAACGACGTCGGCCAAACCCCCCGATTTGCAAAGAGGATTCGACTCGCTGGATATCATCGCTATTTTCATAAAATGGCCCCCTGATTTAAGTAAAGCACCGATTCCTTCGTGCCCGCGGCCTTATGGCCTTTGGTGACGATGCCGTATTTGTCGATCACGCAATCGCTGATCGCCGTGTCGGCCCCCAAAGCGACGTTCGAGAAGACGATCGAACGCTCGACTTTGGCCCCCTTGCCAACCTTGACGCCGCGGCAAATGATGGAATCCTTGACCGAGCCTTCGACGATGCAGCCATTGGCGACGAAGGAATTGCTGATGGAGGCTTCTCTGCCATAGAGAGCCGGCGGCGTGTCGTGAGTGACGGTGTAAATCGGCCAGTCGGGGCGGAAAAGGGCCTTCGCGGGCGCTTCCTTAAGAAGTTCGAAGGAATATTCCATGTAGTGGGCCAGACTATCGAAACTTCGGGCATAGCCCTTGTGCTCGTGGGCGTGGATTTTGATTTTGCCGGCCCGAAAGAGATACCCGATCATCTCGCGCATGCCATAAGTGGGGTCCACTTGGCCGTGCTTCTTGATGAGATCGGCGAGGATCGGGCGGTTCACGATCCAGATCTCAAGGGAAACGTCGGCGTTCTTCTTCCGGCCCCCGTTGGGGTTAATGGATTCCACATAGCCATCCTTATCGATCCCCAAGACCGATTCGTGACGGAAGGCCACATCGGCGTTGTTGACTTTCTGGTAAACCATCGTGACCGTTTCCTTACGGGCGATATGCTCGGCGAGGATCGGGCGAAAGTCGATGTCGAGGATAACGTGGGCGCTGGCGAAAACGAGATAATCGGCCTTGGAGTCGTAAAGGACCCAATCGTTCTGACGAATGTTGGCGATGTCGCTGTTGCAAGCGGGATTGAGGGGGCCGTTTTCGTTATAGAAAAGCGCCCGGCGGCCGATCTTGGTGTTCGTCACCCACGCGGTCATGTTCCCCAAATGCTTAAGAACGGACCGTTGGTGGTCCTTCACCAAAATGCCGACGTCGGCGATGCCGCTGTTGCAGAAGTTGGACAGCGCGAAATCGATGAAAGCGTACCGCCCGAGAAAAGAAGTCGAGGCCAAACACCGGTTCGCGGTGATCCCGCCCAAAGAAGGCGAGTTATGGCAGTCGATGAGACCAATGGCTTGCCGACTCATTTCAGCGCCCCGCCTTTCCGTTCACCACGAGGGCGATGCCGTCGCGCTCGGGGTTCACTTTCTCGTTTTCCCCAATGAGGGAATCGGGGCCCACGATCGCGTCGAGGACCACCGCCCCTTTCCTTATCACGGCGCCGTTCATGATGACGGCGTTCACGCACTTGGCGCCTTCCTCCACGAGCGTTTCCCCGGAAATGACGCAGTGGTCGACCGATCCCATGATGACGGCGCCTTGGTTGATGAGGCAGTCCCTGACTTTGGCCTTCTTTCCGATGTACTGCGGGGTGCTATGGGTGTCCTCGCTGTAGATTTTGTTGTCGCCTTGAACCGTGTAAAGGTTGGTCGAACCCTCGCCCGACATGAGCAAATCCATGTTGGCCTGATGGAGCGAGGCGACCGTGCCGACATCCTTCCAATAGCCATGGTAGGTATAGGCGATCATCTTCTTTTTCTCCCCGAGCATCTTCGGGATGATGTTCTTGCCGAAATCATGATCGCTCGTGGGATCCTTATGGTCCGCCACGAGTTCCGCGCGGAGCGTCTTATAAGTGAAAATGTAAATGCCCATGGAGGCGAGGTTGCTCACCGGATGCTTTGGCTTCTCTTGAAAATCCACGATGGCGGAGTCTTTGTCCGTCGTCAGAATGCCAAAGCGCGGAGCCTCCTCCATCGGAACGGGGTACACCGAGATGGTGCAGTCGGCTTTCGCCGCGATATGCTTACCCAGCATCGCGTCATAGGTGCAACTGTAAATGTGGTCGCCCGAAAGGATAAGCACGTATTCGGGGTCGACTTTATCGAGCCAATCGATGTTTTGGTAGATGGCGTCGGCGGTCCCTAGATACCAGTTGGAGCCTTCTTCGGTCTGCTTGGGGGTGAGGGGCGACACGATGGAACGAACGCCGTTGAGCCCCCACTTCTCGCCGTTGCCGACATAAGCGTTCAACTCGCTTGACTCATATTGGGTCATGACCCCGACGCAACTGATGCCCGAGTTGGCGCAATTGCTCAAAGGGAAATCGATGATCCGGTATTTCCCGCCGTAACTCACGGCGGGTTTGGCGACTTTCCGCGTCAACGCCTGCAAACGGGTCCCCTTGCCGCCCGCAAGAATCATCGCAGCCATTTCTGTGCCCATGAGTCAACGACCTCGCTTCATTGTTTATGATAGCACACCTCGCGCGCGTGAAGGGGATAGAAACCCCAACAAAAGAAGAAAAGCGCTTACCCGTTTCCTTCATGAAGGAAGCCATCAAAGTGTTTGCACTGGATATACCTTTATGGTATATTCGTTAACGCGCGATTGCGCGCATCAAGAGGTAGAGTTATGTCAAGAGTTTGCCCCGTTAGCGGGAAAGGGCCTTTGTCCGGAAACAACCGCAGCCACAGCGTTCGCGCGACCCGTCGCGTCTGGAACGTCAACCTTCAGAAATATAAGCTGAACATCAACGGCAAGATGGTTGAGGTCCGCATGTCGGCCCGCGCCTATCGGGCCCTCAACAAGAACGCCTCCAAGAAAGAGGCCGCCAAAGCCGTCGAGGCGCCGGAAGAAAAGAAACCCGAGGCCGTCGAGGCGGAAGCCCCGAAAGCCGAAGAGAAGAAAGAATCAAAATAGGTTTTTTCGTCAAAAAAGACCCCTTCATAAGAAGGGGTTTTTCTTTTCGCTTGTTCTAGTCAACGACGATGAAAGCGAGGCCGAGGATGAGAAGAGACGATCCGACGATGTAGACGGCATAGACCAACCACTCCGAAAAAGCCATGACGAACGGTCGCGGCCGCCTTAGGCGGAAGGTGCCATCGGGTTGGCTTTCCCTTTTCATCGTGGCCCAATGGGCGAGTTTGGGGTTCGCCAGAACCAAAACCAGGAAAAAGGCGAGGACGAAAAGGACGATCGCGAGGACAAGGGCCGCCGCCTCGACGCTTTCCTCGCCGAGCGCGTGTTGGTTAAGAAGGAAAATGCCGCCCATGAAAAGCGTCAGCAGCGCCAAGGCGTCACCAAGGAAAAAAAGGGCGACGTGCCTTTTGGGCTCGCCCGCCGGAACGAGGGAAAGCAACGTGAGGGCGAGGAAAGCGAAAAGGGCGATGAAGGCCATGGCGAGGGGAAAGGCCATCTGACCCCATCCGTCCCCATAGATTGAGGTCAGGAAATAGGCTTCCGCGGCGACGGGGCATAGGAGGGCGGAGATTTGGAGGATTCGGGCCGAAAGACGATACGGACCCCTTGAATCGCCATACAGCTCATAAGGGAAATACGTAAGGAAATCATAGTCTTCCTTGCCGTTTTTCTTGCCCAGGAAACCCATTAGTGGGGCAAGTCCGCCCAAGATGAGGCACGCAATCGCGAGGGGAAGGTAAACCGCCATCAGCGCGCGCCTTTCAGGACGGCGTCCATCCGTTCTTTCATGTCCGAATGCCCATATAGGTAACTGCCCGCGACGAGAAGGTCGGCCCCGGCCTTAAGGCACGCGGGCCCCGTCAAGGCGTTGATTCCCCCATCGACCTCAAGGATCGGCCGTTTCGAAAAAGGAAGCCGATCGATTTCCTTCCTTAACGCGAGAAGGCGAGTTAGGCTCGCGGGGATAAAAGGCTGGCCCCCCTTGCCGGGCTCCACCGACATGAGAAGAACGAGCCCCGCCTCCTTTAAATATGGGAAAATCGCCTCGACGGGGGTCAGGGGTTTGATCGAGACGCCGACCGTCCCGCCGGCGCCTTTGATGGCGGCGATGGTTTTTCGAAGGCAAGGCCCGTCGGGGCAGGCCTCGAAATGGAACGTGAGGATGTCGGCCCCCGCCTTCACGTACGAGGCGGCGCTGGCCCAAGGTTTCTCGATCATGACGTGAACGTCATTCACCATATGGTGTTTGTCGTGGATTTCCTTCACGAAATCGAGGCCGAAGGAGACGTTGGGGACGAAACGCCCATCCATCACGTCGATGTGGATGAAATGGCAGCCCAAGCGCTCAGCCTTTCGGGTCTCCTCGACGAGCCGCGAATGATCGGCGGCCAATAGCGAGGGCGAAAAGGCCGGATACGAAAACGAACGGAGGTCGATCATTTGAAGCCGAAGAGCCTCGAGAAGAAACTCTTCCTTTCCGCGAACGAACGCTCATCCTTCATCGCCTCGGCGATCGTCTCATGCATCTCGAGGGCGGACAAGAACCGCTCCTCCGGGCGTTTCCGGCAGGCTTTGACGACGATTTTGTCGACCGCCTTCGGGACGGAAGGGGTTATTTTGCTCGGCTCGGGGAAATGGTTTTTGATTTGCTTGATGGCCACATCCTCGGGCGTGGGGCCGTCGAACGGCACGCTGCCGGTCAAAATCTCGTAGAAGACGATGCCCATCGAGTAGATGTCGCTCGCGACGCCCGAGGGTTTGCCCATGAGGATTTCGGGCGCCGTATAGTAAACGGTGCCGCTCACCGCGTCGCCTTTGGCGGCCTCGCCCACCACCACCGAGATCCCGAAATCTGATATCTTGATGCTGCCGTCGCTCAGGTAGAAAAGGTTGTCGGGCTTGATGTCCCGATGGATGATGCCATGCTCATGGATGTACTGGACCCCGCTCGTGAGCTGAAGCATGACTTCGCAACTCTCTAGCGGGGAAAGGCTATGGATCGGCGAGAAGTTGAGCTTGTCGCGCAGCGTCTGCCCTTTGATGTACTCATTGGCCATATAGGGGCGCCCATCGACGACGCCCTGCCCGTAGACTTTGACGATGTTGGGGTTGTTGAGGCTCGCCGCGGCGATGCACTCGCGCTGAAAGCGATGGACGTTCTCGGGATTGCTCATCATGTCCTCGCGCATGACCTTGAGCGACACGGTCCGGCGGGCGATGACGTCCATCGCCTCATATACGTCGGCCATGCCACCATGGGCGATGCGGCCCGTGACGTGGTAGCGGCCGTCGACGCGATCACCGACGCGGATCATGGATGCTGGCCTCCCAATAGGCGACGCCTTCGTTGTCGCTCCCGCCGTTGGCGTTGGCCTCGTTGATGAGGCCCATCGCCTTCTGATCGGCCCGTTCGTCGGTCGAAAGTATCGCTTCGATCGCGGGCACGGGGATCGAGTTGTAGACCCCATCGCTGCATAGAAGAAGCGTCTCCCCGCGATAGGGGCGGGAGGAAAGGGTCAAGGAAACGCTGGGGTTGATGCCAAGGGCGTTCATGAGAACGTGGCGCTCAGGGTGGGAAAGGGCCTGCTCGGGCGTGATTTTGCCCGTATTGAGAAGGTATTGGACGTAAGTCTGGTCCTCGGTCAATTGCCGTAGTTTGCCGTCTTTGAGCGCGTAAGCCCGCGAATCGCCGATGTTGGCGATAAGAAGGCGCCGGCCGCTTATGAGGGCGGCCACCATCGTGGTGCCCATGCCCTTATAGGCGGGGTTGGATTCGGCTTCGTTGAAAATGGCCCTGTTGGCGGTTTTGGTGGCTTTGGTGATCCAAAACCGATCGGACGCCGCCAAAAGATGGCGGTGCTTCCTTTTGAAACTGGAGGCTAAGGAATCCACCGCGATCTTGCTCGCGACGTCGCCCTTGTTGGCTCCGCCCATCCCATCGCAGACGACGAGGAAAGCCTCGCCGGAGGCGCTCATCCCCACAAACGCTTGGTCTTCGTTGGATTGCCGGACTTTCCCGATGTCGGTCCTGAACGCGAAGGAGCCGGAATAATCGTTCCTCATTTCTTCGCCCTCTCGTATTTGACCCTGAGCTGACCGCAGGCGGCGTCGATGTCGGTGCCGAACTCTTTGCGGACGGTGCAATTGACGCCGCGCTTCATGAGGCGGTCGGCGAAAGCCCGGACCGTTTTCTCGGGGCTTCGCTCAAAAGGCTTTTCCTTGACGGGGTTGTAAGGGATCAGATTCACGTAGGCGAGCGTTCCTCTAATAAGGTCGCTCAGTTCGTCGGCGCAGGCAAGGGAGTCGTTGACGCCTTTAAGAAGGATGTACTCGAAGGTGACGCGGCGCCCGCCGGCATCCTCGTAGCGTTTCACCGCCGCCAAGAGATCCTTGAGGCCGTAACGGGAGGCGATCGGCATGATCTTTTTTCGGATTTCGTCGGAAGGGGCATGCAAGGAAATGGCCAAATTGATCTGAAGGCCCTCTTTGCCGTATTTGTCGATCCCATCGACGAGCCCACAGGTGCTGACGGTGATGTGGCGCGCGCCGATCGCGAAGCCTTTGGCCTCGTTCATGACGCGGATGAACTTCATGAGTTCGTCGTAATTGTCGAACGGCTCGCCCGTTCCCATCACCACGATGTGCGAGACCCTTTCCCCCTCTTCGGCGAGAAGCTGGTTCATGAGGTAAACCTCGCCCACCATTTCGCTGGCCTGAAGGCCCCGCTCCTTTTTTAGGAGGCCCGAAGCGCAAAAGGCGCAGCCCATGTTGCAGCCAACTTCGCTGCTCACGCACACGACGTTGCCATAGTCATAGCGCATCAAAACCGTCTCGACTTTGCTGCCGTCGGCCATCTCAAGCAGGAGTTTGATGGTGCCGTCGCTAGCGTCCTGACGGCGGAAGATTCGAGGAAGATCGAGGCAGTAATCGCCTTCAAGGGTCGCCCGAAAAGCCTTGGAGACGTCGGTCATGGCTTCGAAAGAGAGGATGCGCTTGACGTAAATCCATTCGTAGAGTTGGCGGGCCCGGTAGCGGGTCTGCCCTTGAGCGAGCATCTCCTCCTCCAAAGCGGGCAAGGGGTATTCGAAGAGGTTCTTTTTCATGATGGTGTCGGTTTCTTGCCAAAAAACGGCTATTTGGCGGCCTCCGCGCTCATGGGACTCTCGACGGGGGCAGCGGCCCCCGCGATGGCTTCGGCGGGAACGCCCTCCTTGACGAGCGGGGTTTCCTTTTTCATCGCGGCGTAGTAAAGGGCGGTGTCGAGTTCGTCAAAGGGGAAAAACTGCTCCTCTTTCACGAGTTTGAACTCGGGATGGCGGAGCAGGAAGTCCTGAACCGTCGCATGCCCCTCTTTCTTCGAGACCGTGTAGATCATGTAGATGTAGGTGCCTCCTTCGTCGACGTACTTGGAAAGGCCTTCGAGCATCGCCTTCTCCTCGGCGAAAAGCTCATCCATGCCCTCCTTTTTGAAATGAAGGAGGTAGTCGGGGGACTCGCGGATAAGATCGAAGTTCGAACTGTCGGGGGCGGCGATGACGAGATCCTGAGGGCGGCTGATGCTCGCCTCGAGGGCCGAAGGGTCCCCGGCGAAGAAATTCACGTTCTTGAGCCCAAGCTCCCGGATCATCCGACTCACGTCGGCGTATTTCTGAAGGTCGTAAACCCCGAGGTTCATCCCGATGGAGGAGCCATAGGTCTCGACGACTTCCTTGAGGATCGAGCTGTCGCGATTGCCGTTAAAAAGAAAAACCTCGCTCGGTTCCTGGACTTTGAACTCGTCGATGATTTTCTTCGTCGCGAGTTTCTCGAGGAAGACTTGCTCGGCGAGGAACTCGGGCAGTTTGCGAAGCGGCGTCCTGCCGCCGAGGAAAAGCATGTCCTTAATCGGGGATTTGGCGTAATCGCTGTTGTTGTTCATGAGCTGTTCGGGCGTGATCATGGCGGTTCTTACGCGAACGGCGTTGATGAGGGGACGATTGTTTTTCTTCAGGATTTTGTAGGTCGTCCCATAGCCATAATGCTCCCAAATCTTAAGCACCCACTCCGGGGTGTTGTAGCGAAGGGAAAGGTATTTGTTGGAACTTTTGGGTAGCTTGGGGGGGATATAGTTGGCCGGATCGGCGGCTTTATCGATGAGCGGCGCCGCGAGGGCCATTTTTTCCTCGCCGAGTTTTTCGAGCAAAGCCGCTTTCATATCGGCGGCGGGGACGCGTTTGAAGAAATAGAGGTCGCCTAAGCCCAAAGCCAAGACGCGCCGATCGGCGATCTCGTAGCCTTCGAGCGGTTCGGTGAGGTAGCCGAAAAGGAGGTGATGCCTCAGCTCGCAGCCGACCAACCCCGCCACCAAAGGGCGCATTGGCCGAAGCGGCTGGTTGGTTTGGAAGACTTTGCGCAAAGCCTCGCCGAAGGGGACGTCGTTATCGAGAATGTCCCCAAGGATCCGTTCCGACAAATCGAGTTCCTGCATGATGAACCTCCCTGTTGGATTTTATTTCTTCGCTGGCTTTTTGCCAGAAGAAGCCTTTTTCGCGGCGATCTTTCCTTCAAGCCCCTCAAGCGCGTTCCCTAAGAAAATCTGATTCGGATCGTCCGGGTCGAGGTCGCTCCGGTCGCGCGGATTGGCATCCGGGTCGGCGAGCGTCTCGTCGACTTCCTCTTCCTCCTCCTCGACGTCGACGAGATTGTCCTTCGCGATGAAGCGCGGGTAATCCTCGTTGATTTGTTCGTGATAGCGTTCGATCGGGAAATAGACGAATTCGATTTGGACGTTGATGGAGAAATCCTTAAGGGTCTTAAGGAGATAGGAGGCGATCTTGTCCTCCACCACCTGAACCTTCATCGGAGCCCTGACGATAACGTAGGCGTTCCAACTCGTTTGGTCGATTCCTTCGTGGAAAAGGGAGGCGTTGGGGCAATAGAAATTGATCTCGTCCCCATCGCATTCGTAGAGCTGGGCGAGGTTGGCGGTATTATCTTTGCTGTAACGGGCGACCACGAATTGGTCAAGACCCAAAACGGAGATGGTTATCATAATGAAAAATCCTTTTGCGCGATTGGATTATATCATATTAATAATCCAACGGGTCCACATCTATCGCGATATCGACGCCGCCTTTCCCGCCGTAGCGGGAGACAAGGCTCCTCAAAGACGGCCGCAGAAGATCCGGTTTTTTGCTCTTGATGAGAAGCATCCTCCGATACTTACCCTTGTTCATGAGGTAGAAAGGCGGCAAAGGGCCGACGACGGAAACGGTCGCCAGGTTTTCGCTAAGGAGGGCTCGCTTGAAATCGCCGGAACTCGCCACCGCCTTCTCCTCGGAAAGGGAAGAGAAGACGAGCAAAAAGAGGTAAACGTAGGGCGGATATTGCTGGGCGCGACGCTCCTGCATCTCGCGGGCGAAAAAGGACTCGTAATCCTGCTTGGCCCCGTAAACGATCGCGTAATGGCTCGGGTTGTAGCTTTGGATGATGGCTTCGCCCGGCTTGCTCGAGCGGCCGCTTCGCCCGGCGGCTTGGGCGATGAGCTCGAACGTCCTTTCGGCGGCCCGATACGTCGGAAGGGCCAGGCCGATGTCCGCCAAAACGACGCCCGAAAGGGTGACGTTGGGGAAGTCGTGGCCTTTGGCGATCATTTGGGTTCCGACCAAAATATCGTACTTCCCATCGCGGAATTCGCGAAGGATCCGCTCAACGTTCCTGCTGACTTTGCCCACGTCGCTGTCGAGACGGGCGACCTTCACGCCGGGGAAGAGGTCGTTCAGTTCCTTCTCGACCCTTTCGGTCCCGTATCCCGTCCGCATGAGGTTATCGGCCCCGCATTCGGGGCAACGGGCCGGGAACGGGGCGACGTAACCGCAATGATGGCACTTGAGCATGTTGTCGCTTTGGTGATACGTGAGGTTCCCGCCGCAACTAGGGCACAGGAAAAGATGCCCGCAATGGGGGCAGATGATGTTGGTCCAATAGCCTCTCCGGTTGATAAGGAGGATTATTTGCTCCTTTTTGTCGAGCTTCTCCCTTATTTTGACGAGGAGCGGGCCGGATATTTTCTCGCTGTCCTTCGTGAAATTGCGGCGATCCGTGAGATCAACGATCGTCGTCGTGGGCATGATCTGGTCATGGATCCGATGCCGCATCTCGGCATAGCCGTAGACGCCCCGCATGGCACGGGCCTTGGTCTCGAGGGAAGGGGTCGCGCTTCCCAAAACGACTTTGGCTTTTTCCTGGCGGCCCCGCATGATGGCGACTTCCCGGGCATGGTAATAGGGGGCGTTATCCTGCTTGTAGCTATCGACGTGTTCCTCGTCGAGGACGATAAGGCCGATGTTCGGCAAAGGGGCGAAGACGGCGCTGCGGGCCCCGACGACGATGGGGGCCTCGCCTTTGGCGATGCGACGGTATTCGTCGTAACGTTCCCCCGGGGTCAACTCGCTATGGAGGATCGCCACTTTATTGCCAAAACGGCGCGAAAAATACTCGACCATGGCCGGCGTTAGGTTTATCTCGGGGACCAGCATCAAAACGCTCTTGCCCTCCTTAAGGACCTTTTCGCTGAGGCGCAGGTAGACTTCGGTTTTGCCACTTCCGGTGACGCCTTCGAGAAGCACCACCTCCTTCTCCGAAGAAAGGATCGCCTCGTAGGCTTGCCGCTGCTCGATCGTCATTTCGTGCGGTTCCTCGCGTTCCTCGGGCGGAATCTTGTAACGGCGCCTTTCCTGGCGGAAGAGGCGGACGCGCCCAGATTCGACGAGTTTGTTCAAAACCGCCGGCGAACCGGCCTCTTTCCGAAGAATCGGGTGATTGGCGGCGACGAGGCGCAACATCTCCGTTTGCTTGGGGGTGAGCCCACTCTCGGAGGCGGAGACCAAATCGACCATGGTCTCATAGGCGATTTTGGGCCCATGGAGCGAAGAGAGCTTCGGCGAGAGCGACTGAGGCAACATCGCCTGCAGAACGGTGATGAGAGGCGACAGGTAGTAATCGCTCACCCGCTTGGCCAAATCCATCAAGGCGTCCGTCAGAAGCGGTTCCTCATCGATCACGTCGATGATTTTTTTGATCGGATAACCGTTTTTCGCCTCGAGCTCATCGGGCGTCAGATCGCTTTCGGCGACGCCGGTGACGAACCCCATGATGGGGCGGCCGGCGAAATCGATGAGGACGCGAAAGCGCGGCTCGACGCGCTTGGGTCCCTCATATAAATAGGAAAAAGTCCGGTCCAAGGCCCGAGCTCCGTACTGGGTGAGCACATCGAGGATAAGCACAAAGGAATTATAACTTACTTCGTCGTAGACGAACGGGCGAGTTCGATTTCCTTGCGGATGATGCCTTGGATCTCGCTGGCGGCCCGCTCCACGCTGTCATTGGTCACCACGTATTTGTAATGGGCGCTCATGCCCATTTCCTTCTTGGCTTTCTTAAGCCGCTCCTCGATGCACTTTTCCCCTTCCGTGCAGCGTCCGCGGATGCGGGCCTCAAGATCCTGAAAGCTCGGAGGCATGAGGAAAATGGAGACGACGTCCTGATCCTTCAGCCGATCAAGGACCTGAAGGGTCCCGTTGACTTCGATCTCGAGGATGACGTTTCTGCCCTCGAGGCGCTTTTCCTCCGCCTTGTCGAGCGGGGTGCCGTAATGGTGCCCGACGAAACAGGCATGCTCCAAAAGGTTGCCGCGCCTAAGATTGTCGGCGAATTCCTTTTCGCTCACGAAGAAATATTCCCGGCCGTTGACTTCACCCGGCCGTTGCTCGCGGGTGGTGAGCGAAATGCTGTACCACAAATTCAAAGAGGGGTCTTTCATGACCGCTTGCCGAATGGTGCCTTTCCCGACTCCGCTCGGTCCCGATATGATGATCAAAAGCCCTTTTGCCATAGGTGTGTGTAGTGCTAATTATAGAGACAACGTCCATCCCTTACAAAGGAAATATATGAAAAAACGGGCTTTTTAGCCCGTTTTTGGATGCGCTTTGGCGTTAGGCGCCTCAAAACGCCCCCAATTCCGCCATCAACGATTGGCTAAGCGGGGGTCCACGTTTCGGCTTTTTGAGCAAACAAGAGCGTGAATCCCTGCCTTTTCGCCAAGCGACGCGCTAAGCGATAAGCCTCCGCGAAAACCACAGTTCGTCAATTCGGGGTTACCGGATGGTCGCCGTCGGCGTAAAACTGAACCCCAAGAACGTTCGGCCCCGCGTGAAAGGAATTCGTGGGCGAAGCCTGACAGACGTTGACTTCCTTAAATCCGGCGGCGAGGACTTTGGCCTTGGCTTTCTCAAGGATCGCCGGATCCATGGTGGAATAGTCGAAGAAACAGATTTTCTTATCGAGGCAAGGATGGGTGGCGAGCATGTCGTCGACATAAGCCAAAACGCATTTCTCGAGGCCGCCGCGGAATTTCTTGCCGACGGCGAATTTGCCCTCTTTGTCGCAAAGGATCTCAGGCTTAAGCTTCAAAAGGTTGGCGGCGAACATCACGAGTTTCGTGCAACGGCCGCCTTTATAAAGGAAGTCGAGACGATCGAGCTGAAACGAACACTGAACGGCGTCCCGACGCTCCAAAACGCGGGAGACGACCTCCTCAAAAGGATAGCCGGCGTCGATAAGCTCGCGGGCATAGAGGGCCTGAAGGGCGATGCCCCCGCTCGTGCAATGGGAGTCGATAACGACGATGTTGGGGTTGCCCCCCGCGGCCGCCACGGCGTTGTTATAACCGCTCGAAAGCCCGCTCGAAATGGTGAAATGGATGATTTTCGCATGGTTCTTCAAAAGGTCGGCGAAATGCCGCTCAAGTTCGCCGATGTTGCAGGCGCTGGTGTGGCAAAGGATCCCCGTCCGCAAAGTGAACGAGAAGAGATCCTGATTCGTGAACTTGTCGTCAAAGCCTTCCTCGTCGCCTTTCTGAACGTGGAAACGCAAAGTGTGGATATCGTATTTCTCAAGATCTTCCTTCCGAAGATCGATGGTGCTTTCGGCGGAGATGGCAATTGACATAAATCTATTCCTCGAAACTATATTATCTAGTTTCGCTTACCAGTTCAACTGGGAAACCCTTATCGGAGGCTGAGGATGCTATACTATTTTCATGCCATTGAGCGCGAAAGAACTAAGCGAACATGTCAAGGCGGTGGAATCGAAAGCCAAAGGCCGTCGCCTTTTCCGCGTCGTTTCGTATAGCGAATCGGCGTTTTTCGCGATTCTCTCGGGCAAAGACCCAAAACGGCTCGTCATCGTCCTTTCCGACGAGGACCCGCGGATTTACCTCGCGCCGGACGGGACCGAGGCGCCCACTTTGGAAAGCAAGTTCGCCGATCTTCTTCGGAAAGAGCTCGCGAACGCCTGCCTCGCCGACGCCAAGACGATAAACGAAGATCGGGTGGTTCGCCTTTCCTTCTCCGTCGTCAACGCCGTCTATAAAGAGGAAAAGAGAAACCTCTATTTCGAGCTCATCCCCCACCACGCCAATCTGATCCTCACCGCCGCGGATGACAAAATTCTGGGGGCTTTCCGTCAGGGCAGCCTTGAGGATGAGCGGCCTCTACTACGGGGAACCCTCTACCAAAGCCCAAGGAAAAAGCCGTTCGCCAAAGAGGAAAAAGGCGGATTCGACGAAAACTTCTATGAGGAAGAGTGCCTTAGGAAGGAAAGCGACCTCGCCGCGCGGCGGAAAAAAGACCGCTTTGGCTACCTTCTTGAGGACCTCAAGCGCCAAAAAAGGCTCCTTGAGCGGAAAATCCGCGCCATCGAGGGCGATCTCGCCAACGCCAAAACGCACGTAGGGGACGGAGCCTACGGCGATTACATCTTCATGAACATGGGCGACTTGCCCCAAAAGGCCGCCTCCTTATCCGTCGACGGAAAGGAAATACCCCTCGATCCGAGGCGCAACTTATCGCAAAACGCCCAACTTTTCCATAAAAGGGCGAAGAAGGCCAAAGCCACCCTCGCCATGGGCGCAAGCAACCTTCGGAAAGCGGAAGCCGAATTGGCGGCGACGCGAGAGGACCTCGCCCTCCTCGAAAAGGCCGACGAAGAAGGGCTCGAGGGGCTCGCCTCCTCATGGGGGCTCGAACCCGCCCGCCGAGCCGGAAAGAGAAAAGACGTCCGGAAGGCTTCCTTCCGCCTTCCCCATGGAATCGCCCCTCGCGTCGTCGACTACAAGGGGACCAAGATCCTCTTTGGGAAATCGGCCAAGGAAAACGACTGCCTGACTTTCCTTCTCGACACGAGCAAGGGGCACGCTTGGCTCCACGTCGAAGGAACGACCGGTTCGCACGTCATGATCAAAAAGGACGACCCCAGCGAAGACGAGATCCGTTTGGCCGCGGAAATCTGCCTTTTGAATTCGGGGCTCGAATCGGGCGAAGTGATGGTCGCTCGGCGCGGCGACGTCCGAAAAGGACGCGCGCCCGGGCAAGCCATCGTGAAAACGTTTCGGACGATTCGCCTGAAAGAGGTCTCGCCTCTGGCCAAAGACCTTCTCCGGCAAGCCAAGAAAGCGGAACTCGCCCGATGAGGGAAGCACATTCCTTATACCGTCGCCTCACGGGGAGGGCCGCCCGAAGCGCGACCGCCCTGGAAGGCGGCCTTTCCAACGGCAGCTACCTCATCAACGGAACGGAGGTTCTGCGCGTCAAGCTTCCTTCCGACCCCGTGTTCTACCGCCCGCGCGACGAACGCGAGATCATTGAGGCGGCCGCTTCGATCGGTCTAGCGCCGCTTCTCATCGCCTTCGACGGGGAAACGGGCGACATGGTGAGCGAATTCGTGGAGGGAACCCCGTTCCTAGGGCCTGAAGCCACCGTCGAGGAGGTCGCCTCCATCGTCTCTGCCCTTAAAAGAATGCACGCCATCGGAGGGGGATTCGCCCCTTTCGATCTATGGGGCCGTTACGAAGAATACGAGAAGGAAGCCGGCGTCGCCGCCCTTCCGGGCGAAAAAGCGCTCAAGGAACGAGTCCAGAGAACCTTCGAAGGCGAACCCTTGGTCCTTTGCCATAATGACGTGGTCCGAGGCAACGTCCTCAAAAGAAAAGACGGAAGCCTGATCCTCGTCGATTACGAATTCGCGGGCCTCAACTACGCCGAATTCGATTTCGCGAGCCTCTATAGCGAGAACCGCCTCGACCCACGCGTGAGGAAAAAACTTCTTAGCCAAGGGGACGCGAAGACCGTTCTCATGATCAAGGTGGCCAACCGCCTATGGCATTATTGGGCGCTCGCCCGCTACAAGGCCACCGGAAAACGGGTTTTTCGGGAAATCGCGGACGAGAAACTCGCCGCCGTCCTGAATGAAGAGCCCTAGCCTCAGGGCCGCTTCGTCTCTTTTGGCGGCCCAAGGGGCTTTTTTTCGCGCTTAAGGAAGCCGACGAGGAAAAGGGCGAGGAAAACCAAGAAAGCCACGACGAAGCCGATCGAGAAGCCGGCCATGTCGATGCCAACGTCCATCCAACGAGCCCCACGCTCAAGGGAAGGGATAAGCTGAACGGCTTCGCTCGTCAGGGCGGTGAGAAAACCGATCCCGAGATTCGTCAAGGCGAATTTCCACCACTCTTTCCTAAAAGGGCCTTCGAAAAAGGAGTGCCAGAAAAGGCAGCCGAAAACCCCAAGGCAAAGGAACAGGCCAAGATGACCGATGTTTTTCCTGACCCAAATGTGGAAACTCGCGTTCTCGGGGGAGACCGTCGCGGGGCTCACCATGACGGAAAAGGACACGGAAAGGGACGGGTCGGCCTCACTGCGGACGGTAAGGGAATAATCCCCCGTCGCCGGGAACGACAGCGTGAGGGAACTCGTGTTCTCCCCATAAACGAGGACGTCCCCCTCGAGGTCGTCGACCGTCAGGTTGGAATCCGTCGGCGCGGTTCCCCCGAAATCGCCTTTGAGGTAGACGCTCGTGGTCTTCTCGACCCTGATGGAGGAAGGAAGGGCCCGAAAGGACTGAGCCTCGCCGGTCGAAGTGGCGTAAAGCAAACTCATTGAGGATGGGACGATCTCGCTCGTCTCGGCCTCGATGGCCGCCTCGGCGCTTGGCTCGGCGCGAAGGGCGGCATGAACGATGAAGGCGCCCTTTTCGCGATAGCCTTGGATATGGCACACGGAATCGCCCGCGGAGACGATGCGGGCTTTGAGGCCGTATTCGTTGCCGGTGAGCCACCACCGGACGGAGGGATCGGCCCCTTCGGCGAGGCCCGAAACGCGCGCGGCGAAGGAGGCCCCGTATTTCGCGGCGTCTTCGCCATAGTCAAGCAAGCGGACCTCGCCTGAGGTTTTTTCGATTCCCAGCGAAGCGCCCCCCGGGCTTGGCAAGGCCCCCGCGACGGTCAAGCGGCAAGTTTTGTCGCCGACCCGAAGGAGCGAGGAGCCCTCGCCGACGGCTCGGACGTTGCCATATTCGTCAATCGTGGCGACCCTCTCGTCGCCGGAAGAGTGCTCAAGAAGGGTCGGATCGTAGTAACGGAGGAACTTCGTCATGTCGATTTGGCTCGATTCCCCCGGGCCCACCGTGACTTCCATGGTCTCGTTGACACGGAGGGAAGTCGCGGGGAAATCCACCGCGTAATCGTCCGGGGCGGGCAAAGCCACCGCATCGAACGCGTAGAAATAAGGGGGGAGCTTGCCGGCGACGATTTTTATCTCGGCCCCTTCGCACGGGGAACTTGGGACGATGCGCACGACATGGTTGCCGGTGTCGACGGAATAGGCGAAGGAGTCGCCCCCTTTGGCCGCGGTCACCTCGAAAGTTCCGTCCTCGACGCCGATTTTCCCATAGGGGTAGGAAACCTCAAACCAAAGGCGGGTCGTCGTTCCGACGGCGATTTGGGGAACCCCGTCGATCGAGGGAAGGTAAGTCGTGTCGCCTTCGACTCCGTCTTTGAGGGCGATCGCCGTCGGCTCGATGACCTCGGCGGTCGCGTTCCCGCTTCCGAGGTTAACGAAAAACGCCACCGCCTGCGCAACTAATTCGCTTTGGGACGAGGAAATATCCCCCGGCAAGCAGGATTGCACGAGGATGAAAGCGCCGAAGAAGGCATAGAAAGCGAGAAAGGCCCAAAAGGAGGCCTTTCTTTGACTTGGTTTATTTTCCTTCGTCAGGGAACTCTTCCTCATAAGCGGCGATGCCTCGCGCGATGGCCTCCCTAGCGGCGGCGCGGCCGCGGATCTCATGGACCACGGTGCGCTTGCCGTGCTCAAGCTCTTTGTAGACGGTGAAGAAATGCATGATCTCGTCGCTCACGTGCTGGGGCAACTCGGAGATATCCTTATAAGCGGAATAGAGCGGGTCGTGGGCGCAGATGGCGATGATCTTCTCGTCAAGCGAGCCGGTGTCGTCCATCTCCAAGATGCCGATGGGGAAGGCTTGGGTAAGCGCGAGGGGGACGATGGGCTCGCTCGAGATGACGAGGACGTCGAGGGGGTCGCCATCATCGCTTAAGGTATGGGGAATGAAACCGTAATTCTGAGGGTAATGGGTCGAAGTATAAAGGATCCGGTCAAGGATCAGAGCCCCGGTCGCCTTGTCGAGTTCGTACTTGTTTTTCGAACCGGCGGGGATCTCGATGCAGGCGATGAATTCGTCGGGTTTGACGCGAGAGCCGGAAACGGCATGCCAAATGTTCATGATTAAGCCTCTTTAAGGAAGTAACAACAATAGATTATGCCATGGCGGGAAGGGAAAGGAAACCACCCACGCGCGCGAAAAAGCGGTACACTAGAGCCATGAAACGGAGCCTATGCGCCCTTGGGGCGATTTCCCTTCTTTGCCTGAGCGGCTGCTCGAACGGCACGCCCTATTGCGACGCGAACGGGGAAATCGCGGAAACGGCCTCGACGTATCGCGAAGCGATGGTCGAGGAGAGGGCCTCCTCCCTGATCGCCCGGGCCCAAGCCGGGGAAACGGTCTATTTCTTTCACGCCTCCTCGACGTGCCCCGCCTGCTCACGCTACGAAAGCGCCATCGCCGCCGGGTTGGCGAAAACCAATCTCCGCGTCTCGTTGCTTTATCGCTCCAGCGAAGCGGGGTTCGACGAAACGGCCTATTGGGCCGACGTCAGCCTTCTGCAAGCGGCGTACCCGAGCGATGAAGGGGGGACGACGGGCTTTCAGGACAATTACCCCCGTTTTTATCGCCTTCAGAAGGATACCTGCGAGATTCTGTCCTTTAACGCCTACGCCGACAGCGGGAATTCCTTTTCCTCGTACTTGGGGCGGGTTTCCAACCTCAACGGCCTCACCCATTTCCGGACCTACGAGAAGGCCGCCTCTTTCGCCGCGAGGAATTCCTGCCCGCTTTACCTCTATGACGAGACCGACGCCGAAGCCTTCGCCTTTTATTTCGCGGAAATCCGTTCCCGGGGCCAAAAAAGGGAAACCCCCTTCGCCATCCTCGATTTCGCCGAGATGAACGATGGGCAAAAAACGGCCGCTTTGGCGGGCTTTTCGCTTGAGAGCTACGTTCCTATGATTCGTCTGGGCCAAACCGTCCGCGCCATAAAAAGCGAAGCGGCTTCCGCCGCCTCGCTCGTCGCTTCCTACTACTGATCACTTCGTCTTTTCGCGGACGAAGGCGTCGAAGGCCAACCCGTCTTCGTACTTCCTGAATTTGGCGTAGTAATAGGTGTCGCCCATCGCTAAGGCCATATGGATCGGGTAACGCCCGTACATGCACATCGAATCGTGGTATTTGGCGAGGATCTCGCTTTCGGTGTGGGCGTATTCGCGTTTGTCCTTTCTGGCGGAGGCGAAGGCATAGAATTTTTCCTTATCCATGTTCTGGCGGTTCTCGTCATAGCAAACGACGTCCGCGTAAATCTCGTAGCAGCTCACCGAATTGGCGTAATCGATAAGATCGGGGGTGTAGCCGCCGGCGGGTCGCATATTGCATTCCAAGGCGACGAACTCGCCTTTTTTGGCGAAGCCCGGCTTGTCCTCACTCAGCACGAAGAACTCGATGTGGAAGAAGCGTTGCCGGATGCCGAAGGCTTTGACGACCGCCCTCCCGGTCTTCTCGAAAGCCTTCCCGTCGATGTCGTGGAAAGGAAGCGCGAAAGGGTTGTTGTAATAATAGTAATCGAGGTCATCGTTGACGACCTTGGCCACCGCGGTGGTGAAGTGGTCGCTCGTGCAAAAAACGACGTCGCTGTGCGAATCGCAGATGCCGTCGAAGGAAACGATGATGCCTTCGATATACTCCTCCACGATGTAGGTCTCGGGAAGGCTTTTGCTCAGGAAACGCCTGAGGGAGTCTTCGTCGCGAAGGGCGAAGGACCCGTTGGCCCCCACCCCAACGTTGGGTTTCACGAACACCGGATAGCCGACCTCTTTGGCGAAGCGAAGGGCTTCCTCGAGGTCTTTCGGCCCGTCGACGAGGGTGTAGCGCATCGTCTTGGCCCCGCCGAGGCGGAAGCACTCCTTCATCGCCGATTTGGCTTTGATCTTCGTCATGTCGGCGGGGAGAAAACCGCTATCGAGGCCAAGGGCCTCGCGAAGTTTGGCGTCTTGGGAGAGCCACCACTCGTTATCGCTTTCGATGAAACCGATTTTCCCGTATTTGCCCTGATAGTACCGGCAAGCCTTCAGCATCTCGGGATAGTTGGAAAGATCGCGCACGAAATAGTACTCCGTGAGGGCCTTCTTGAGCCGCGGATGGACGTCGTAATACGGGGAATCCCCGATGCCGAGGACGTTGACTCCGTGGTCTTTGAGGGCTTCCACCCATTTGAAATAACGGATCGGGAAGTTGGGGGACACGAAGATGAAGTTCATTTTTCTTGCCTAAACGACGCCTGCGGTTATGGATGCTTTTGCTTATATTCGGCGAAAGTCCCCGTCAAAGCGGCTTTGGCTCTCTCGACCTCCGAGAAGCCTTTTCGAGGGGCCGAGACGTTCCTCAGCCAGGCTTTGGCATCTTCTTCTTTCGGGAAGCGTTTGCCGCGGCTCGCCAGCACGAAAACCTTTTCCGGTTTGACCTCAAGGGCCCCATGCCCCAGGGCGAAATACGTTTTCCTGTTTGCTTCGTCCACGAGGGTGGCGACCCCATCGGTCAGCTCGGCGATCGTCGGCGTGTAACCTGGCAAAAGCCCCATCGGACCTTTGGAAGAGGCCACGTAGAGCGAAAACGCCTCGCCGTCGTAAAGCACCCCTTCGCTTGTGAGGATAACGAGGGAGAAGGGTTTCATTTTCCTTCTCTTTCCATCGCCGCGGCCTTTTTGGCCACATCCTCGATCACGCCGCAATAGAGGAAGGCATTCTCGGGGTAACTATCGTATTTCCCGCTCAGAAGCTCCTTGAAACTCCGAATGGTCTCGCTTAGGGGGACGTAGACGCCTTTGTATCCGTTGAAGGATTCGGCGACGTGGAAGGGCTGGCTCAGGAAGTTGCGGATGCGGCGGGCCCGCGCGACGGTGGCTTTGTCCTCGTCGCTGAGTTCGTCGATGCCCAGAATGGCGATGATGTCCTGAAGCTCCTTGTAGCGTTGCAGGATTTTCTGAACCCCGCGGGCGACCTCGTAATGCTCCTCCCCGATCACCTGGGGGTCGAGGATGTTGCTCGAGCTCTCGAGCGGATCGACGGCCGGGAAGATGCCCAAGGCCGCGATGTTGCGGTCGAGCAGCGTTTTGGCGTCAAGGTGCGAGAAAGTCGTGGCCGGAGCCGGATCGGTGAAATCGTCGGCCGGGACGTAAACGGCCTGAACCGAAGTGATGGACCCGTTTTGGGTCGAGGTGATCCTTTCCTGGAGCTGGCCCATCTCGGTGGCGAGGGTCGGCTGGTAGCCGACGGCCGAGGGCATGCGCCCGAGCAAAGCCGAAACCTCGGATCCGGCCTGGGTGAAGCGGAAGATATTGTCGATGAATAACAGCACGTCCTGGTGCTCCACGTCGCGGAAATACTCCGCCATCGTGAGGGCGCTTAAGCCAACGCGCATACGGGCTCCGGGGGGTTCGTTCATCTGCCCGAAGCACAGGGCCGTGTTCTTGAGGACGCCCGAATTTTTCATTTCGAAGTAGAGGTCGTTGCCTTCGCGGGAGCGTTCGCCGACCCCGGCGAAGACGGAGATGCCGTGGTGTTCGCTCGCGATGTTGGAGATGAGTTCCTGGATAAGGACGGTTTTGCCGACGCCGGCGCCGCCGAACAATCCGATCTTGCCGCCCTTGACGTAGGGGCATAGCAAATCGATGACCTTGATTCCGGTTTCGAGGATCTCGGTCGAGACTTTCTGGTCTTTGAAACTCGGGGCCGCCCGGTGGATCGGCATGTGAGGGGCCTTGCTGAAATCGCCGCCCTGCTCGTCGATCGGATCGCCGAGGACGTTGAACATGCGGCCAAGCGTCTCTTTGCCGACCGGAACCTCGATGGGCTTCCCCGTATTGAGGACCTTCATGCCCCGGACGAGGCCTTCGGTCGCCCCCATGGCCACGCAGCGGACGAGGTCGTCGCCGATGTGCTGCATAACCTCCATGGTGAGGCTTTTCTTCCCGTCGGGGAAGATGACTTTGAGGGCGGTCAGGATATTCGGCAGCGCCTTGTCGGCGAAGCGGACGTCGATGACCGGCCCCACCGCTTGGACGAGTTCGCCGAAGATCGGTTCCTTTTCTTTTTCTTTCATAATCGTGCCTCCTTAACTGGCATTGGCTCCGCCAACGACCTCGGTGATCTCCTGGGTGATGGCGTTCTGCCGCGCTTTGTTGTATTCGATCTGCAATTTGCCAAGTATCTCGTCGGCGTTGTCGTTCGCGTTATCCATCGCCGTGCGGCGCGAAGCCTGCTCGCTCAATTGGCTGTCAAGCAAACGGTCGTAGAAGACCGAGGCGAGGTACTCGCTCATGAAATGGTGGATGAGGTGGCGGGGCGCCTCGTCGAAGAGAGGGGGGCAATACTCCTCCCCCGGCCACTTCTCCTGCTTGATCTGAACCGGCAAAAGCTGGAAGCGGATCGGCGTGAAGGTTATCGAGTTGACGTAACGCGTGAAGATGACGTAAATGCGGGCGTATTTCCTGGCGTTGAAATCGTCTTTCAGACCCAAGCAAAGTTTCTGGATGGAATCGAGGTCAAGCGAAGCCAAGGACAGCTTCTCGAAATCGTGGTCGATGTTTTTGTAGGTATCGTCGTTCGCGTAATGGTGAGTGGCCTTTAGGCCGAGCGGGGCGATGACGTCCGTCGGTTTGGCGCATTTGGAAACCCATTTGAAGACTTCGTTGTTGTAGCCCCCGCAAAGGCCGAGGTCGCTGCTGATGCAAATGAAAAGGTTCGGCAAATCGCCTTCGTTGGGACGCCCATAGTGGGAAGCCGTGCCGGAATCGTGGGCGAAAAGCTCGCCCATGAGCGACTCGAATTCGCGGCTGTAAAGCCGTTCCTTGGACGAGGCCGATAAGAGCTTCTTAAGTCGCACCGTGGAGATGAGTTCCATCGCCTTGGTGATCTTCTCGGTGCTCTTGACGGAGGTGATCCGATGTTTTGTTTTGCTGAGCCCGACCGACATCCTTATTTCCTGATTTCCTTGTAGGCGGCGATGGCTTTGTCGAGTTTCTTCGACAAATCGTCGTCAAACTTCTTGTCTTTCCTCAGTTTTTCGACGAGGTCGCGGTCGTTGTCCTTAAGGTAAGAGACAAGCCCTTCGAGGAACGATCCGACCTGCTCAAGCGGCAAATCGTCGAGGAACCGCCCTTTGACGGCGTAAAGCTCAAGCTCTTCGTCCTCCATGGGAAGAGGGGCGAAGTTCTTTTGCTTCAGGGCTTCGGTGACGACGGCCCCATGAGCGAGGATCTTCTTGGTCTCGACGTCGAGGTCGCTGCCGAATTGGCTGAAGGAAAGGTTCTCGCGGTAATTGGCGAGCTCGATCTTGAGCGATCCGGCGACCTGCTTCATGGCTTTCGTCTGCGCGGCGGAACCGACGCGGGAGACGGAGAAGCCACTGTCGACGGCCGGGCGTTGGCCGGCCGTGAAATAATCGGTGACCAGAAAAATCTGACCATCGGTGATGGAGATGACGTTCGTCGGGATGTAGGCGCTGATGTCGCCGGCCTGGGTCTCGATGATCGGCAAAGCCGTTATCGAGCCGCCGCCGTATTCCGGGGCGAGTTTGCACGCCCGCTCAAGAAGGCGCGAATGGAGATAGAAGATGTCGCCCGGATAAGCCTCGCGGCCCGGCGAGCGGCGCAGAAGGAGCGAAAGGGCGCGGTAAGCGACCGCGTGCTTGCTGAGATCGTCGAAAACGATGAGGACGTCCTGGCCTTTTTCCATCCATTCCTCGGCCATCGCCATGCCGGCGAAGGGGGCGATGTATTGCTGTGGGGCCGATTCGCTGGCCGAGGCGTTGACCACGGTGACATAGTCGAAGCAGCCTTTTTCCTTGAGTTTGGCCACCAAAGAGGCCACGGAGGAGTTCTTCTGGCCGACGGCGACGTAAACGCAGTTGACGCCCTTGCCCTTCTGATTGACGATCGTGTCGATCGCGATCGAGGTTTTGCCGGTTTGGCGGTCGCCGATGATGAGTTCGCGCTGCCCGCGGCCGATCGGGATGATGCTGTCGACGGCCTTGAGGCCGGTCTCGAGCGGGGTATCGACCGATTTTCGTTTCATGACGCCCGGGGCGATGCGCTCGATCGGGCGGGTTTTGCCGTAGGAAATGGGGCCAAGGCCGTCGATCGGGAGGCCAAGCGGGGAGACGACGCGGCCCAAAAGGCCGTCGCCCACCGGAACCTCGACGACGCGATTCGTGCGCTTAACGGTATCGCCTTCCTTGATGGAGAGCTCCGAGCCGAGAAGCACGGCGCCGACGTCCTCGGCGTTGAGGTTCATGACCATGCCGTAAACGTCGCCCGGGAAAAGAAGGAGCTCGCCCAGCATCGCGTCCTTGAGGCCATAGATAAGCGCGATGCCGTCGCCCACGGATATGACCGTGCCGACGTCATCGTCTTCGAGTTGCCCCTCGAATCCTTTGATTTGCTCTTTGATAAGGGATGATATTTCCCCAGCGTTCAGATTCATTAGCGGATTCCTCCTTCAAGCAGACTTCTATGCAAATCGCTCAGTTTCCTTTCGAGCGATCCGTCGAACACTTTTCCCGCGATCGCGACTTTGACGCCGCCCAAGATGGCGGGATCGACGCGATTGCGGAGCGCGGCTTTCTTGCCGAGCGCTTTCCCAATGGCCTCTTCCAAAGCGGCCATCTCCTCCTTCGAGAGGGGATAAACGCTGTAAGCGAGGCCTTCCTCGACCCCCAAGCCTTCGTTCACGAGGGACGAAAACTGGGCGGTTATTTCCCGAAAATAGCCGACGGCGTGGTTCTTGACGACGGTTTTCATGAATGGCGCGAGGCTTTTGAGGCCCTTCCCCCACAGCTCGTCGATAAGTGCGTAAAGCCGCTCCTTGGGAATGGCGTAGGATTTCAGCGTCTCCAAAAGGGCGGGGTCGCCCGCCAAAGAGCCGTCGATGCCCCTCAGGGCGTCCTGATATTCCTTGGCTTTCCCCTCTTCGAGCGCGAGCCCGTAGAGGGCCGAAGCGAAAGAGGCGGCCTTATCCTCAAACATCCTTCTCGCCCTTCTTGACTTCCTTCACGAAGTCGCTCACGAGTTTCTCGTTGTCGCTCTTGCCCAGTTCGCGCCCGATGACCTGCTTCGAGGCGGCGAGGGCCACGTCGACGATTTCGCGACGGACCTTCTCTTTCGAGGCTTCCTCGGCTTGCGCGATGGCCAGATCGGCGTCTTTTTTCTTCCGGACGGCCTCGGCCATGGCCTCGTCGGTGATGGCTTTGGCGCTCACTTCGGCATTGGCTTTGGCCTTGCCGACGATTCGGGCGCCTTCTTTGCGGGCGTCTTCGATGAGCCGGTCGCTTTCGGCGGCCTTCCGCTCATTGATGGCTTTGGCCTTCTCGCTGTCCCTGATGTTGTGCTCCACGTAGTCCTTCCGGGCTTCGATGTTCTTCTTGACGGGTTTGTAGGCGATGAAATAAACCGCGAGGAAAAGAACGATCAAGGCGAGGAAGTTGATGAGAAAGCTCCAACCGTTGGGGAAGAGTTTCTTTAAGATGTCGTCGCTCGTGATCGGGGTGCTGCCGCCGATGATGACGGCTTGTTGGTAAACCCACGAAAACAGCATGCGTTAAGCCGTGGCCCGTCCACCTAAGACGAACATGATGAGGATCGCCACGATCAAGCAGTAAATGGCGGTCGACTCGTCGAGCGCGACGGCGAGCAGCATCGTGCGTTGCAGCTTCGGCTGCATCTCCGGATTGCGGACCATGCCGTCGATCGAATGGCAGCAGATCAGACTTTCTCCGATGGACGACAAGCATCCGAACGCGACGCAGATGGCCGCGCCAATGGCTACCAAACCCAAACTCATAATGAATTCCTCCTTAAATTTGGTATTTCCCTTATTCCTTGGCTGAAACCGGGCGAGGGCTCGGCCCTTCCACAAGGGAAGGCCCTTCCTCGGCCGGCTTCTCCTGAGCGATCCATAGAGCCGAGAGGCTCATAAAGACCAGCGTCTGGACGAAGCCAGTGAATAAGTTGAAATAAAGATTGAGGATGCCCATCGGTATCGGAGCCAGGAAAATGGACGTCCACATATAAGTGCCGTTAAGAGGCACGACGCTCGAGAAAATGGCCATGCTGGCCTTGCCGAGGGCCCATTGGATGAGCCCGATGATGATGGTGCCGCTGAGGCAGTTGCCGAACATACGGACGGCGGTCGAGATGATCGGGGTCCACATCGTGATGAGGTTGATCGGCAGAAAAATCGAAATCGGCTCGATATAGCGATGGAAATAATGCCAATGGTTGTATTTGACGGCGAAGAACTGAATCAAAATGAACATGATGATCGAAAGGCAAAGCGGGGCGGCGAGCCAATCGATGACGGAGGGCATGCCCGTGATGCCCCAGATGAAACCAAGGAAAAGATAGCTTGCGAGAGCGAGGAAATAGCCGGTCATCCTGTCCCAGCCGGGACCCATCATCCCCTCGACCCACTCGCCGAGTTTCTCGACGGCGAGCTCAACGACCATATAGGCGCCTTTGGGCCGCTCGAGATACAGTTTCTTCTTGTAGATGATCCGGGCGTGGACGCCCACCACGATCGCCACCACGATCAAAAGGAAAATGATGAGGAGGGAACTGAATAGCGATGCGTCGAGGTCCCACGACCACATGGACGCCAAACGGTCTTTGTATGTCATCGTGGTGGTCAGGATCATTCCACTTCGCCTTCGGAAGAATCGCCTTTCGTTTCTTCGTCAGTCGGGGATAAAGTATGGATTTTGCTTTGCCCTTTTTCGCCATGGAGGTTCGAAAGGATCAGCACGAGCGGCATCGGGATGATGGCGAGCATCGTCCCCCAGAACGACAGAAGATCCCAGCCCCCGAACCATTCCGGCTTGAAGGTGCAGATGGCGCTCACGACGAGGACGGCGATGTATAGCGCCATGCGCGCGCTCATGAAAAGAACCGATTTGACGGTCATTCCGCTAGGCGTTTGGCCCATCAGCATGTCCGGGAGCTTGGAAATCGACCAATAGGAGAAAAGCGAGACGAGGGCCCCGGCCAGCCATCCCCAATTCCACATGCTGAGACGAAAGAAAAACAAAGGGATCAGAAGGACGAACACGATGCCGTAAAAGGCGGCAAGAAGGACAAAGTCCTTCTTTATTGGGTCCATGCGAGCGAAGCGTTGGGCGAAGTTAAGTTTCGGTTCTTTCTCTTTCTGGTCCATAGGCTTACCTATGGTAAGGGCTTTGGCTTAAAAAGTCAACGCGAGGAAAAGTGAGGAAAGCCCTATCAGGGCTTCCCCGCCAAATGGGCCAATTGTCAGGAAACCTTTGCGAGCTTGAGGTGGGCGCTTTGAAAGACGCCGTCGCCCCACTCGATCCGGCTTTCCCCGGCGATGAGGGGGCGGATATACTGCCGAAAGCCCTCGCTGAGGCGCGTCGAATCGACGATCCATTCAAGAGGGACTTTCTTCTCCTGGTTGGCCACTAAGCCGACGTCGCCCAAGAAGAAGCTGGATTTATAGGGGTTGTTGCTTTCCCGACGGATGCAAACCATATAGCCCGTTTTGCCGGCCAAAACGGCTTTGACCGCGAATTCGCTGACGGCGATGGCCTCTTTTTTCTCGGACTCGCTGGCGAGGGCCGGATCGGCTCGCTGAGGAAGCGATAGTTCCATGACGCGGGTGCCGTAACCGAGGTTTTCCTTGATGCTCTGCGAGAGGGAAACGCTCACCCCCTCAAGTTGCACGTGGCCGAAACTGTCGATGTCGGCGCCGTTACGGCGCGTGACGGGCAAGCCTTCGGAAAGGGCCACGACGACGTTGCCCTTCCTTTCGTAAATGCGTTTGACGTCGCGGAGGAACCCATCTTCGTCCCATTTCGTCTCCGGAAGGTAAATAAGATCGGGCCGCTCCCCTTCCGGCAACACGTCGACGCTGGCGGTGAGCCAACCGGCGTTGCGCCCCATGATCTCAATGAGGAGAACCTTGCCCTTTTTGTAGGCCTGGTTGTCGATGACCGCCATCTTGGTGAAGTTGATAATGTGCTTGGCGGCGCTCGCGAAACCTAAGGAATGATCGGTCAGAACGAGGTCGTTGTCGACTGTCTTCGGGATGCCGATGACGCGGATGTCGCAATTCGTCATGGCGAAAAAACGGGAGAGCTTATAGCAAGTGTCCATCGAATCGTTGCCGCCGTTGACCAAAATGTAGCCGATGTTGCGCCTCTTGATGGTCGCGAGGATCTTATCGAAATCCGGATCCTCGAATTTCGGGAGCATGTGGCGGCTCGAGCCAAGGGCGGCGCCGGGGGTCTGCTTCAGGAGCTCGACTTCGTGGGGGTCTTCTTGGCGGAGGTCGACGAGGTCGTCGCCGATAAGCCCTTCAACGCCGTGAAGGGCGCCGTAAACACCGCCCAGTTCCTCATGCCTCAGCGCCTCTTTGATAACGCCATAGAATGAGCAGTTGATGACGGTCGTCGGACCGCCCGATTGAAAATAGACTAGCGCTTTCTTCTCCATAGTTCAGAAAATGATGCCTTTCTTTGACGTGCCGTCGATCGTTTCGATCTCAAGGCGACGAAGGGCGGCGATGGCGTGGCCCTCAGCCTCCCGATCCCCGCTTCCCGAAGCCGACAAGTCCACCACGATGTGGGCGTTCGGCGCGGCGGTTTTGGCGATGATCGCGTTGGCGATGACGCAAATCGAGAGGTCAAGCCCGCATAAGACGATTTCGCGGTAAGCGCCTTTCTTAAGGTAATCGAGCAAAGCCTCGCTCCCAAACGTGCCCTTCTCAAACACCCGATGGGCGGAGGCCATCTCCTCGAGATCGCCGTAAAAACGGGCTCCCGGAGTGCCGCGAAGGCAATGGGGGATGGGCAAGTTCCGCCCTTCTTCCGTATGGAGATAATCGTCTTCGCGCACGTCGCGGGTGAAGACCACCTCGTCCCTGGAATCCTCGAACTCGGAAATGAGTTCCTTGACCCGCGGATAAAAAGAGGCCGCCTTGGGAAAGCCAAGCGGCCCGTCGACGAAGTCATTTTGGAAATCGACCACAACCAACAAACGTTTCATAACCCCGTTATTTTAGCGCGCCTGAACCCCTTTTGCCAAACACATTAGGACCCTGAATATTTGATGGCGGATCCGAACGTGAAAGCGCTTGCAATGGGGGCGATACCTGCTAGAATAATCCAACGCGACCCGTTGGCTTATGGGGTTCGCGTTTCGTTAATCGGGGAATTGGGAAAAGAGGAGAAGGAAAAATGTCATTTACCGTCAAATTCAATGGAAAAACGGGGACTTTCGAGAAAAAAGTCGCCTTGCTGGACCTTATCAAGGACGCTCCCAACTGCCGCGATTTCATCTGCGCCAAAGTCAATAACCGCGTCCGCGAACTGACCTACGAAGTTTATTATGACGCCGACGTCGAGTTTCTGACGCTCGCCGACCACGATGCCGTCAAGGTCTATGAGGCCTCGCTCCGCTACGTCGTGGCGATGGCCTTCGCCCGCTGCTACCCCAAACTGCACGTCCGCTTCGCCTACAACGTCTCGCGTTGCGTGTCGATCCATCTCCTCGATCCGAACGCCGTCGGCGACACCGCGATGCTAATAAAACTCAACAAGGAACTCGAGAAAATCGTCGCCGCCGATTTTCCGCTGAAACGCGAGATCGTCCCCGACGAGAAAGCCTACGAAATCTATGAGGAGTGCAATTTCCCCGACAAGACCGCCATCCTTAAATACCGCCCCGAGAAAACCGTCCACTTCTATGAGTGCGACGGCTACCTCAACTACATGTTCAGCCACATGGTCCCCTCGACCGGGTACCTGAAGTCCTATAAGCTCCGCCTGTACGCGCCGGGCTTTCTGCTCCAATATCCGCGGAGCGAGACTGGCGGCGAGATCCCGCCTTTCGAGGACGCCCCCACTTTCGGGCGCACCCTCAAGGAATCCCATGACTGGGCCAAGGTCGTCGGCGTCGACACGGTCGCCCGCATCAACCAGGAAATCGAGCAGGCCGGCGAAGTCGAGTTCATCAACATCTGCGAGGACCGCCACAACCGCATGCTCGCCGAACTGGGCGAACTGATCGAGGATGGCATCGACAACATCCGCCTCGTCTGCGTCGCCGGACCCTCGAGCTCCGGCAAGACGACGTTCGCCAACCGCCTGCGGATCGAGTTGCTGAGCCGCGGCATTCGGCCGATCCGCATCTCGATCGACGATTATTACAAACCGAAGGGCGAAGCGCCCCTCGGCGAAGACGGAAAGCCAGACCTCGAGAGCATAAACGCCCTCGATATCGAGTATTTCAACCAAAACATGCTCGATCTCATCAACGGAAAGGAGACCGAACTCCCGAAGTTCGATTTCGCGTTGGGTCACCGCGTCTTCGGCCGCAAGGTCAAAATCGGCAAGGACGAACCGATCATCGTCGAAGGCATCCACGCCCTCAACGACAAGCTGACCGCCTCCATCCCGAAAAACAGCAAGTTCAAAATCTTCATCTCACCGCAGGCCCAAGTCAATCTCGACGACCATAACCCGATGAGTTTGACGGACCTTCGTCTGCTCCGGCGGATGGTGCGCGACAAAAAGTTCCGCGGCGCCCCCGCCGAGGAAACCCTCAGCATGTGGCCGAAGGTCCGCGCGGGCGAGTTCAAATGGATTTACAGCACCCAAGAGGGCGCCGATTACGTCTTCAATTCGTTCCTTCCTTATGAGTTGCCGGTCATGAAGAAATACGCGATGCCGTTACTGGGAGCCATCGATCGGGATTCGCCGTATTTCCCCGATGCCGAACGCCTCATGCGGCTCTTGAAGTTCTTCGTTGACATGCCAGATGAGTGGGTGCCGTGCAATTCCCTCATGCGAGAGTTCATTGGCGGTTCCTGCTACGCGGACGTCTGATTCCTTTCCGAGGGATCGCCCGGCATTACGGGGCTTTTGCCCCGAGGCCGGGCTTTCTTTTTCGCCGAAAAAGGGCCACGAAAGAGAAGGCCGATCAGGCGGGAGGCCAAAAAGGGGGACGGCGAAAGAAAACGGCTCTTGAAGAACCCGTTTTTGCCATAGCGGGTTCCTCGGCTCGCAAAGCGCGAAGACGCTATCCACGGGCGAGGCCTCCCTTGATGAGGGTCCATAGCGAAAAAGATCCTAACTCTTCTTTTCGTTCGGGTTTTGAGGATTACGCCTGGCTTTTCGCGGCTTCGCTTTTCTTTTTGGAGGCGGAAGTGAGGTCAGCCAAACGCTTTTTCTCGTACGCGTAGACCGCCATGAGCTCGCCGAAATAAAGTTGCCGCATCGCGATGTACTGCTTCTGCTCAGCCTCAGGAACGGTCGACAGGTAAATCGAACTGAAGATTTTCTCGAGGCGGAAGAAGGACTCGTAGAGATTGATCATGCTGACGAGGTAGAAATAGTTCTTGCGGGAATAGATGAGCAAAGCGGAACTGTGGGCGATCTCGCTCGACATCTCATAGACTTTCGAGTAATTCGTGAGACCCGCCATGCGCTCGACGCCGTCGCGGAAATTGAACTTGAAACCCTCCGTCGAGGCGTAATCCTTGGCCCCGGTGAGCCAGCCGTACTCGATGAAGCGCTTCATGTCCTTGCTCTTGAGGCCGAGCGAGCGCATCTCCCCCTTGATTTGGACGAAGACCGCGTCGGTTTCCTCTTTGCTGGGCAAACCGCCGCGGAAAGCCAAGGCGTAGGTGAGGTGCTTCAGGTATTCGTCGATGACGGGCTTGCCGTATTTGACGATGACCGCCAAGATGCATTCGTTCTCGTGGAGGGTCCGCCAAGTGGAGAAGGCCTCCGTCTCGAAACCCGAGGTGAGAAGGTCCACCATGCATTCGGACATGGAGAAGGCTTTGCTGATGATGTCCACCACCAGCGTCTCCTTGGGATCGCCCCGTTTGTAACGGGACAGCATCCCCTGAATGAAATTGAGGTAAATGGATATCGTCGAGATCTCGGGAAGGAAACGGGAGGCGAAACGGCCGTTCTTGTAGGCCAAGTGCTCGTTCGTGAAATACTTGTCGAGCGCCACCGAGATGGTCAGTTGGACGTATTTGTCGTCCTTGACGATGTCGGCCTCTTTCTTGTCGGGGTGCATCATGAGGTAAAAGGAATGCTCATTGACGAGATAGAGGACGAGCTGCGTCGAGTTGATCGGCATCGCCGCGAGGGCCCCGTAGGCTTTCTTGAGCTCCTGCGAGCCTTCCATCGCGGCGAGGTAGGCATCGTAAAGGAAATCGCGCGAAAGGTTCTCGGGGACCCGAAGCCCCTTCAGAACGTCAAGAAACTGCCCTTTCGTGAAAATCGTTTCGCTTGCCATGGCTTCATTGTAGCGCGCGGAGGCGAGCCTGTCCCAAAGAAAGGAGGTATTTCTCCACGGGAAGGCCCGTGACTTTGCGGACGTAGGAAGCGTAGGCCTCCACCTGCCTCGCGTAGGCCGGATCGTCGATGGAACGGCTCTTGTAGTCGACGATCACCGCTTTCATGGGATAAAGGATCAGCAAATCGATGGACCCATGCGCGTTTTCCTCAGGGTCGAAATAGGCGTATTCGTGAAAAACCTCGGCATCCGAAAGATCGGCGAAGATGGGCAGCCGAAGAACTTTTTCGATCAGGTTGCGTTCCTTTTCGTCTTTGATCCAACCGACGTCCTTGCTCTTAAAATCGGTGAGTTCCATGTCGCGATGGAGGCGCGTGCCATAGGCGAGGGCCGCCTCGTCGGGGAGCTCGAGCGAGCGCTTGCTCGGACGGACGTGAGCGGACGCAACGGGTTTTTCCTCCACGCGGCGGAACGGGAAAGAGTTTTTCCTGGAAGTCTCTTGCCCCGCGATCTTCGACAGCGGGACGACTTCCTTTTCCTTGCGCGTCCCAAAGCGCGACAAAGACAGGAAATCAAGAAGGCATGAGGGGCTTTCAAGGCCTTCGATGGGCTCTTTCCTGTCGGTTGGGGCAAGCAGAATCAGTTTCTCCTGCGCCCGGGTGAGGGCGACGTAATAGAGACGCAACTCCTCGCTCGTGTGGGCGGCGATCTCCTCCTCGCGGAGCAGGACGTGGAAGATGTTTTGGGGCTCTCCCCCGTCGAGCAGCGGGATCACGAGGCCCCGTTTCCCCGACGAAAGATAGGCTCCCTTGAAGTCGCCGAAATTGAACCGCTTCCCTTCGCCGGGGACGTAGACGATCTTGTATTCAAGGCCCTTGGAGCTATGGATCGACATGAGCGAAACCGCGGAGGGCGAGGAAACCGCGCTCTCGAGCGGCATCTTGACCTCGTAATCCTTAAGGCGGTCGAAATAGGCGTCGAAATCCCGAAGGCTCAGGCCGAACCGGTCGAGGGAAGAGGCCAGTTTGACGAACCCCTGCAGTTCCGCGTAACCGTCCTTGACGTCGGTGAGGGTCCTCAGTTTGTCGACGAAACCGAACTCGTCGATGATCCATTCGGTCAATTCGCTTAGGGAAGCGTTCCCGCTTTCCTTTTTTTTCGCGCGGATGGTCTCAAAGAGGGGGCTCTTCAGGTATTTCTTGCTCGTGAGGTCATCGTAGAGGTCGGGGTCCTTCCGCCCATAGAGGAAACTCCGCATGAGGGAAAGATAGCCGTGCTCGTTGCTGGCCTCGCGTCCCGGCTCATCGAGATGGGCCAGCAAAGAGACAAGGCGTCGGAAAACCATGGTTATGTCAAGCGAGGAGGCGTCGTCCGTGGAATCGGCCTCAAGCGGGATGCCCGCCTCAAGGAAAACCTTCCGATAAACGTCGAAATTGCCTTTCGTGATGTCCAAGATGGCGAAATCGCCCCAGTTCGCGGGTCCTAAGCAAGCGGGTTTCCCGCGCGGGGTTCTCAAAACCTCATAGCCGCCCTTCACCTTCTCGAGGATATCCTCGGCTATAAGGCGCGCTTCGGCCTCAGCCCCCGACATCTCCTTCGGCTTCTCGTAGGAATATATTTCCAGATGGTGGTCCTCATCCCCGGAAACCTCATAGGCCTTGTTGCCGTAGACGAGCGATTGGCGGTTCCGATAATCGATCCCGCCGAGTTCCTTCCTCATGATGGGGCTGAAGATGGCGTTGATATCCTCAAGGACCTCTTTCCGGCTCCGGAAATTCTCCGCCAAGGTGATGAGGGTCCCGCCATCATGGCGCTCATAACGCTCGCGCTTGGAGGAGAAAAGGGTCGGGTTGGCGTTCCGGAAAAGATAGATCGATTGCTTGATGTCCCCGACGGCGAAGACGTTCGTTCCGCCCGAAAGGGCGTCGATGAAGGATTCCTGAAGGTCAGACGTGTCCTGATATTCGTCGATCATGACGTAATGGTATTTCCGGCGCAGCTCCGAAAGGGGGCCGGGCAAAGAAACGATCTTTCGCGCCATGGTGGCGATGTCGGCGAAGCCGTACATGCCCGCCTCTTTTTTCCGCGAGGAAAGGCGCCGCTCGAGCTCGGAGGCGGCCCCGACGAAAGCGTCCACATACGGTTTCGTCAAAAGATAACGGTCCTTGATTTCCTGGCGGCTCCCCGCCGCGTTTGCGTAGCCAAGAAGTTCCTTGTAACGCTTCGCGATGGCGGTATGGGTGGTTTTGTCGTTATCTATGGAATCGTTCTTCTTGACCAGAATTTTTCTTGGAAAAGGCGCGGCCTCACGGAAGGCTTTGACGAAAGCGTCGAAGCCTTCGTTTCCTAGAATCGCCTGGATGAAGGCGGTCTCCACCTCGCTTTGCCCGGGGTTCTCATAATGGGCTTTCCCCGCCTCCGAAAGGGCCCTCAATCCATCGCGGAGCAGTTTCTCGAACTCCGCGGTGGCTTCGTCGATATAGGAATCGGAGAAATAGCGGCCGTCATAATGGGCGTAAAAGCCCATCTTGTCGCTTTGCCGGTCTCCGAGCGAGTCAAGCGAAAGGACGGCTTCGCGAACGTGGTCGTCATTCTTCACGCAGGCAAGCTTCGCGAAAGCGGAAATCGGGTTGTCGCCCCGCTCGTAATACTCGTCAAGGATTTCGTCAAGCAGACGATTCTTCTCCACCGCGAAAACGGAATCGTCGACGATATCGGGCTTTTCGTTGACCCCGATGTCGTAATGGTAACGGGACACGAGTTGGTGGGCAAAGGCGTCGAAGGTCATGATGGAAGCCCCTTCGACCGCGCCCGAAAGATGCCGCAAAGCGGGATCGGAGAGGATCTTCTTGCGGACCTTGTCCTTCATTTCGGCGGCGGCTTTGTCGGTGAAAGTGAGGACCAGAAGGCTATCGAGGCCCGCCCCCTTGCCGGGGTCTTCCTCGTGGTCTTTCACGAGGCGGAACACCCGTTCGGTCAAAACGGCGGTCTTGCCGCTTCCGGCGCCGGCGGCGACGAGGAAGTTGCCTTCCCCGGCCTCGATGGCGGCACGTTGGGAGGCGGTCCATTTCGGGGCGCTCATTTTCTCTCCTCCGGTTTCTTTTTCTCCGGCTTTTTAAGGCGAACGTAATCTTCCTCTTTGCGGAAGCACACGTCGCGATAGGGACAATACTCGCAGGCGTCCACTTCGCCTTCCACCTTCTTCGGGGCGATTTGGAATTCGGAGCGGCGGATCTTCGCGTCGCTGTCGAGCAGCCTCTTCTTCGCCTCAAGCCCGAAGGCGTTCAGTTCCTCGGCGCTCTTATGGGTCGAGCCGTTCGCGTTCGAGCGGCACGAGAAGCCTTTCTCCGGCGCGTAAGAGTACCCTTTGATGTAGTCGTTTCCGACGAACAAAGGGTCAAGACTCCTGAGGGCGGACGGATCGGCGAGGAAAACGCCGCGAAGAGGGAACGTCCCGTTCGCGAAATCCTCCTTCTCCCCGCGCTTATCCGCGGGACCGCCGGGCAGGATGTCGGCGATGAACAATCCCAGCAAGGGTCGCTTCGAGAAGTCGGGATCGATCGAGCAGGCGTAGGCGTAGAAAGGCAGCTGCAGCGAAAAACCAAGCGGAACGAGGGCCTGGTTCAGGTATTGCCTGTCCGAGGTTTTGTAATCGAGGAGGGTGAGATAGCCTCGCTCCCCCGTCTCAATGGCGAGGTCGATGCGGCCGTTGATGCCAACAAGGGGGCGATCGGGCACGGTGGCCCGAAAGGTTTTCTCGGGGGCGAAGGAGGGGCGCTCCATTTGCTCAAAATGGCTTCGATGGAACTTGACCGCCTCTAGGCAATAAGGCTTGTCGCCCTCCAAAAGGGTCCTTTCCATCGCGGAGAAAGGGTTGCTCGCCGCCTCGGAAGCCACGGACGCCGCCCAGGAGGCCTCGAAATCGAATCCAGGCTCGATAGCCGCCTCCATGACCGCGTGGAAGACGTTGCCTAAGGAACTTGCGAAGGAAGGGGCGCGGTCGTTCAATCCCAAGACCCGCTCAAGATAGTAACGAAACGGGCATTCGAGGAAACTTTTCAAAGCGGAATAGGAGTAGGAGCGGGGCGCTGAGGGATCGACCGAAGCGAAAGGCGTGAAACCCGAACGATAGGTGTCATAGGTCGCCGTAACGCTGCCCGCCAAATAGGCAAGCGAGGGGTCCTCATAAAGGTATTTTCGCTTTTTATCGAGAAGGGAGCAAAGATAAAAGGCGCCTTTTTGCGAGGAATATTCGTAGGGCGATTCCTCGTTGAAAACGATTTCGTAACCCTCTTCCCGCGTGAAAGAGGCGGGCAAAAAGAAACTCTTCTCGTAACGTTCGTGAAGGGAAAGGAAGCGAACCTGCGGACCTTTGAGGAGGGCGGACAGTTCGGCGAGCCGCTCGCGGTTAAGGACCGAGGAGACGGGGAGGCCCGCCTCTTTCTTCTCCGCGTCGCTCAGGAAGTCGCTGTCGCGATAGGACTTCGGGTAAACCCCGAGGGCGCAGTTGACGAGATAGAGGTGAGCCCCCGGCCGCGGATAATAGGAGGCCTGAAGATGGACGAGGTTGGAAAGCGCGGCCGTTTTGGGAAGTGAGGCCCGGGCGATTTCCTCGTATAGCGAAACGCCATCCCCCCGCACCCCCGCGAAACGCGTGGCGAACCGGCGGATGGTCTCGAGGTCGGGGTCCAGGGGGAAAGAGGCGCCCAAGCGGTCCAAAGCCCCTTGAAGGGTCCCCTCCTTCAGAAATTCCTTAAAAGCCCGGAAGATCGGACGGTCATAAAGGCGGCCTGCGCCTTTCCTTTCTACGGCCACCCCGTAATAGCGGCCATAGTCGCGGAAGAGGGGGAAATACGACTCGTCGGCCCCGAGGATATAAATGTCGTCGGGGCGCGTTCCGCTTTCGACGTCGTGGCAAATCTCGTTGAAAAGGCGCCGCGTTTCGTCGAAGACATCCTCGTATTCGCGGACCTTCCGCGTCACTTGGTTCGCCCGTTCCGGCGGCAGAATATGGGGCTTTCGCGCGGAAAATCCCCGCAAAAGCCGCTCAATCCGTTCCGTGTCGGCGTATCCATAGACATAAATCTCGCGGTTAAGGAAAGCCCGTTCCGGCGAACCACGGAGCCAAATGAGGCCCTCTTCGACGAGTTCGTCGCGGAGTGCAACCAGCCCGTTCAGTTTGGGGGAGGCGTAAGATGGGGCCCTAAGTTTCGAGAGCCACTTCAATTCGTCTTTGGCGAGGGAATAGCCATGCCCTTTCTTAAGAAGGGAAACGAGGGCCCGATCGTCGTACTGGTAAGCCAGCAAACCTTCCAAATCCTCGCGGCTATAGAGAGAGAAATCCTTATGGGGATCTCGGCGCCGGAACGAAAGGAAAAGATCCTTGCTCTCCTCGGGGCAAACGACGACACAATGGTTTACGAAGGTTTCCACGTCCATTTTAACCGTTTTCTTTTTCGCGAAAGGTCAGTCCCTTGGCTTATAAACCCGGGTGGCTTTCACGGCCATCCGCCAACCCCGATACAGGCGGCGGGCTTCCTCTTCCTTCATGGAAGGATAGTACATTTTCGCGGAGGCGTGATTGACCTCGATCTCATGGCAATCTTTCCAGAACCCGCAGCCGAGGCCAGCGAAATACCCCGCCCCAAGCGCGGTCGTCTCGATGCACTTCGGGATGCGGACCTCGCATTGAAGGATATCGCTTTGGAACTGCATGAGAAGGCCGTTGGCCGAGGCCCCGCCGTCGACTTTGAGGACTTTGAGGTCGAGATGGGCCTCCCGCTTCATGGTGTCGATCACGTCCTTGGACTGGTAGGCGATGCCATAGAGGGCCGCCCTCGTGATGTTGTGGCGGTCGGCCCCGCGGGTCAATCCGAAGATGGCCCCGCGCGCCTCGTCGTCCCAGTAAGGCGTCCCTAGACCGACGAAAGCCGGCACGACGTAGACCCCGGCGGTGTCGGGGGCGCGCTCGGCGTAGCCTTCGCTGTCGGCGCTGTGCTTGATCCAGTCCATCTGATCGCGAAGCCACTGCACCACCGCCCCGCCGATGAAGACGGAGCCCTCGAGGGCGTAAGTGACTTCTCCGCCAAGGCGCCACGCCACCGTCGTCAGGAGGCCGTGTTTGCTGATTATCGGCTTCTTTCCGGTGTTCATGAGCATAAAGCAGCCGGTGCCGTAGGTGTTCTTGCTGTCGCCTTCCTTGTAGCAGCATTGCCCGAAGAGGGCGGCTTGCTGGTCGCCGGCGACCCCGCAAATATGGACGCGCCCATTGAAGAAAGAGGCCTCGCCATAGTCGCTCGCGTTGTCGCGGACCTCCGGCAGCATCGACATCGGGATGTCCCAGATTTTGCATAGCTCCGGGTCCCACTTCATGTCGAAGATGTCGTAAAGCATCGTGCGGGAAGCGTTGCTTACGTCGGTATAATGGGAAGCCCCTTGGGTCATTTTGTAGATGAGCCAACTGTCGACCGTGCCGAAAAGAAGCTCGCCGCTCTCGGCCCTTTTCTGAGCCCCGCGGACGTGGTCGAGGATAAAACGGATTTTGGAGGCGCTGAAATAGGGGTTCATCCGCAACCCCGTCTTTTTGGCGATGTAGGAAGTGAAACGCTCCCGCTTGTCGCAAAGGCTTTTGGTTTCTTTGCTCTGCCAAACGATGGCCCGGTAGATGGCTTTGCCGGTCCGCTTATCCCAAACGATCGAGGTCTCGCGCTGATTGGTGATCCCGATCGCGGCGATGTCGCTCATTTTGGCCCCGGACACGATGAGGATCTCGTTGATGACGTCGACGACGCTCACCCAAATCTTGTCGGCGTCCTGCTCGACCCAGCCCGGTTTCGGGTAAAGGCACTCGACGGGACGCTGCGCCTTGAAGGCTTCCTCCCCTTGCCGCGAAATCAAAATGGCACGAGTGGACGTCGTGCCTTGGTCAATGGCCAAGATGTACTTTTTCATACGTCAATTATAGTGAGGTCACCCTTAGAGAAAAAGGGCAATCCCGCACGGGCTTTTCGTCGGGTCGGCCTCGAAGATGGCTTTGCCGGCCCGATAGGAATGAACATAGAGGAAAACGATGAGGACAAGCAAGGTTATGAGAACCGCGAAAAGGACCTTGACCGACATTTTCCGCGTCGGCGGGAGCACCGAAGCGAGGCCCAGCAAGCCAAAGAGGGCCTCGAAGGCCACGTAAAGATAAACGCGGGAGCCGATGACGGCGTCCATCGAGTCGTAATAGGTCAAATCCGTCGCGGCGTCATAGAACGTATAGACCGGAACGAAAGAAAGGGCCACGGTGAGGATTCCGGCGACGAAGACGGCAAGGGCCAAAACGGCGACTTTCTTTCGGGTCATGGTGGATATAAGGACGGCGAGGCCTTAGCGGCGGGTCAGGATCCTTTCCAAGTCGGCCTTTTCCTTCGGGATGGCGGCGGTCAATACCTCGCAGCCGCCTTTCGTGATCAACAAATCGTCCTCGACGCGAACGCCTAGGCCCTTTTCCTTCATGTAGAGGCCGGGCTCGTCGCTGATGACCATACCCGGGGCAAGGGGCACTTTCTTGTATTGCCGATCCAAGGGATTTAAGTAGGGGTCGTGGGTGTCGAGGCCGATGAAATGGCTGACGCTATGGAAATAATAACGGATGATGTCTTCCTTTTTGGAAATGAAGCCGGCGGCGAGGCATTCGCTCGCGAGGTATTCGACGGCCGCGTTCTGCAGATCCTCGATCGTGAGGCCGGGCTGAGCCATCGCGGCGATCATTTTGTTGCATCCGAGGACGATCGAATAGACTTTGGCCTGCTCGGGCGTGAAGCGGCCCGAGACCGGAATGGTTCGGCTCACGTCGGCGCAATAGAAGTTCTTCCTCGCGCCCAGATCCATCAGCAAAAGGCTGTTGGGCCTCACGGTGTCCATCGGGGTCGGGTAATGGAGGCAGGCGGCGTGGACGCCGCTCGCCATGATGGTATAGAAGGAAAGGCCCTCGTAGCCGTTGTCGTCGTTGATGACGTGAAGGAATTCGTCGGCGAGCTCGTATTCCTTGACGCCCGGCTTGGCTTTCGCCATGACCGCGGCGATGCCGAGTTTGGTCGAGGAGATGGCGCTTCGCAATTCGTTTATTTCGTTATCGCTCTTAACGAGGCGCAGCGTCGTGACGAGGGGATAGAGATCCAGCACCTCGAGTTTTGGGAAAACCGTCAAAAGAGTTTTCTCGTATTCGTGGGTGGAGGTGGCCTCCGCGATCTTGATCTCGCGGTCGCGGTCCAAATATATCTTCCGGACGTCCCCGAATTCCTGAAAGGCCGGGTTGAGGATGCCGTTGATCTTGCCCTCGAACGATTCGGACATGAGGATGTTATGGATTCCGCTCCGCTCACGGGCCTCTTCGACGCTCAGGCGCTTGCCATACCATTTCTCCTTGCTTTCGTCGAAAGGAAGGATGAAGAGGAATTCCTTCGTCTCGCCCATGGTTTTGGCGAGAAGCAAGACGCTCCCCTCTTGGGAGATGCCGCTAAGATAGAGGAAGTTGCGGTTGATCTCAAAAGGCGCCTCCTCGTCGGCGCTGCTGACTTTGGGCACGCCGCCAAAGGAAACAAGAATCGAATCTTCGTCCATGGCCTCGATCAGCTTCCGCCGCCTATTCTCGAATTCGCCGCTGGGTATCATGCTCCGCCCTCCTCAGGATTTCCCGCCCTTCGTCTTTGCCGACGATCCTCACTTCCGGGGGCAAAGCCTCCGCGAATGACCCAACTAGTCTAGCATCTAGAAGCAAAGAAAACTTCACCGAAGAGGAAAAAACCTCATCGGTGAAGGAATATCCGCGCGAAAGGGCCTCGCTCCTCACCTTCATGTAGGAATCGTAGGGGCCTTCCAAACGCAGGCGGCAAGCGGGGACGATTTCCAAAAGGGAAGCCTTCGCGACGGCGGCCTCCCCCACGCCGAGATAGACGCGCTTCAGCCGGCCGAGCCCAAGCTTCGTGCCACCGAAATAGCGGACCGCGACGAGGCAAACGCGACGCAATCCCTTTTCGCGCAACAGATTGAGGAAAGGCAGGCCGACGCTCCGCGGCGGCTCGCCGTCGTCGCTGAAACCTTCAAGGCCCTCCGTTCGAAAGGCATAGCAGTAATGGGCGGCTTTCGGATAATCCTTCCGCGCTTTTTGAAGAAGGGCCGCGAAGGAGGCTTCGTCCTCGCAGGGGGAAAGCAAAGCGATGAAACGCGACGAAAGGACTTTGGACTCGGCCGAGGAAAAACCTTCGATCGAAAGCGGAAAACCCATCGGCGGAACCTTATGGCGCCGCCAAAGCCGGGTCGGTGGCCGCGTCGTAGACGTGAACGCCGTTCCAGGCGTTGATTTTGTCGAGGAACGCGTCGCCTTCGTAGGCTTTGGCGAAGATGTAGGCCGCCTCGCTCGGGATTTTCATGAAGACGGAGCCCGTCCGGAAGAGATCGCATAGGCTTGAGACCTCTTCGAAGGCGATCTGATCCGCGGTGAGATGGCCATAGAAAGGATACGAGGCCCCATGGTGGGCATCGTAGGGGTAAGTGTCCTCGGGATCGCCGGCGTCGCCGAGGGCGATGCGGCCCGCGGAGACGATGGTCCCGATCGATTTGACGCGATCGAGCAAAGTCGAAAGGCCGTTGGCCAAAGCGGTGCTATAGCCCGAAACGCCGGTTGAGATGATCGTCAAAGCCGAAGCGATCTTGGCGGGAAGGGCCTCGTAAAGGAGACGCGAGGAGTTGATGGCGGCGACAAGGCCTTCGATCCTGCCCTGGGCGAAATCGTTATCGGTCGCGGAAACGGCGTTTCTGTGGTAAGCCCCGCCGACGTCCTCGTCGAATTCGTTGACGAAATAGCCGCTCACGTCGAAAGTGCTGACTTGGAATCCGGAAACCCCACTGATGAAATCCTGCAGTTTCTTGCCGACGGTGGCTAAGGCCTGGGACTCATCCGTCCAAGCTTTCCGGGCCCCTGCGTCAAGGAGGTAGTCCTCCCCGCCCGTCTTGGACAGGAGGACGGTGAGGGAAGTTTGCCCGTTCGCCGAGTCGGCGGCGGCGCTGAGCTCGTCCATCACGTCCGAAACGCTTTGGCCCACGAAGGCCGATTCGCTGAATCCAAGGGCCTCAAGAGCCGCGTGCCGGTCGTTTCCTTCGTAAGGCGGAAGCGGGCTCGAACCGTCGCCGATCTCCGTTACCAAAGCGGACACGGCCGCCTCGGCTTCCTCAAGGAGGGCGCCGTCCTCTCTTTCCAAAGCCCCGCTAAGATGGCCTATCCGGTTGATTTGCCTCTCAATCGCCACGGTATCGGGGTTGCCGCCGCCGTCGAGATAGAATTCCGCCTTCTCGAGCAGGTCCTCCATCTGGTTTTCGCAGGCGGTGAAGCCGTTGCCGTTGCGGATCGCGGCATTCTCCGGAAGCGAATTGAAGACGGACGATTCGGCGATTTGGCTCAAAAGCGGGTAGAGGAAATACTCCGGCGAGGCGGTGTCGATCTGGATGTCGCCCGCCGAAAGGTTCCCCGAAGCGCCGACGAGGCCGTACTTGTCGTCGAGGATGACGTACATGAGGCCCGACATGCAGTCCGTCTCGAATTCGCGTTGCTCGGGGCTGCAGGCCCATAGGTAGAGGATGTTGGCCCCGGTGAGGGCGCTGCCCGCGCTCGCCAAAGCCCCAAGAGCCTGCTGGAAAAGGTGATACGTCAGGACCTTGCCGAACGCCTTGGAACCGCAGACGACCCCGAGGAGGGCGTCATAGTCCGTGGGGTTGATGAGGCTGATGTCGCTGCTGGCCTTGAAGCTATCGACGCCGCCGATATATTCGCATCGGCGCACTATTTCCTCGAAATTGTCGCATTCCGCGGCCCACTTGCTCGTTTCGAAGACGGGGTTGGAGTATTCCCCCGTCGAATCGTCATATGTCCAGTAACGGTACTCGCCATCGCTGAAGTAACTGTCGTATCCCGTTTCCCCGGAACCCACGTAAGCGACCTTTTCGAACTCCTCGAGGAGGGTCGAATAGGTGAAGGCGGAAGCCTCGCTCGGGTTGGCGCCCGTCGATTCGTCGATATCGCAGAAATACGCGCTTGGGCCCGCGGTTCCAAAGGAAGCGATCAACTTATCCTGGAAAAACCGCGGGAAAAGGTATTCCTTGCTTAGGATTGTGGTCCCGTCGGAGGCGTAGTTCGTCTTCACGAACATTTGCGACTGACTGAGCGTGTAAAGGATCTGCGCCACGCACGTCGGGTCGCTGTCGAGATATTGGATATTGGAGAAATCGCCGATTTCGCTCGCGAAGCGAACAAGCGTGTCGAGGGCTCTCCCTTCGGTAGCCCAACTCGTCACGTTGGCGAACGTGACGTCGGAAAGATCCGCCGAGGACAGGCTCGTGACGACCGGCAAAACGGTCTTGTCGAGGACTTGGGAGAAGACTTTCCTCATGATGAAGGAATCGTCGACGTGGGAGAAAAGCTCCTCGAAATCGACGCCTCGAAGGGCGGCGATATCGAGGCTGGACCCCGAGTAATCCGACAAGGTGGAAACGAGTCCGCTGCTGACTAGCGAAACGACGCAATCGACGAAGGCGTCAGCCTCATCGGCCGCATTGAAATCGAGGGAAGAGAGATATTCCTGCGTGATAAGGTAATCGTCGCCCATCGCCCCAAGGGCCTTGTTGACGACGAGGAGGAAGTTCGTGTTCTTGACAATTCCGCCGCCTTCTTGACTCACATCCGGGTTAAGGATCGGCGAGGTGGCCATGAACCTAAGGAGTTCCTTAAACTGAGTGGCATAGCCGGAGCTCGGATCGGACAAAGGCGCCAAAACGGCCTCAAGGTTCTTACCCGTCAGGGATCCGGAACTCGAAAGGTTCGTCACGAAGCGGATAAGGTCGCCGCAATCGCCGAACGTTCTCAGCAAATCGGCCAAGGACTGGCCCAAGCCCTCCTCCGGGAAGGTCGGATCGACCCATCCTTCGCCCATGGCGGAAGAAAAGGTTTTCCCCAGCAAAGAGGAGAACACGCCTTTCATGATCTTTGGGAGGACGACCGAATCGTCGATGGCCCTCATGGCGTTCTCAAGATCCGCCAACAGCCCGTCGTCGATGCCGTTGAATTTGCCATTGGGGTCGTAGTCGATGCCCGGCAAATCGCCATAATGCTTGATGAAAGTCTTGCCGATGCCACCGTCGACGGGGTTGCCTTCCCCGTCTTCGCCCGGAGCGACGAGGGCGTTCACGATTTTGAACATCGCGTTGAATTCCCCCTTAAATTCCAAAGTCGTGTCAAGGGAAGCGATCGCCTCGTCCAAGCCGTCGACCGTGACGTCCATGGTCGAGGAAACGGCGCCGCTGAGAATCTTTAGCAGACGCGGCATCGCGTTGGCGAGGAACGTGCTGTCGAGCAGGCACGTCGTGCCCGTGCTCTTGCCGGTAACCGGATCGATGTTCGTAAGTTCTCCCGTCGTGGGATCCACATCGCCCACGATCGCGCTTTCGAGGACCCGCGGATGGTCGAAGAGCAAATCGGAGACGTAGTTGTCGGTCGTTATCGTGTTGGCGGCGATGCGAGTCGCGATCTGCGGAATGAAATCGGCCACGCCCTCATCGGCGAGATTGCCGTTAAGATCGGCGATGGTGTTGTAAACGGACTTTATCTCCTCACCGAATTTGATGGAGGCATAACTTGCCGGCAAAGCGTCCGGAAGGCCGTCGCCGTCGTTATCCCATTCCGGGTTGCCGTTGCCGTCGGAATCGGATGTGTCGACGGAAGGCAAGAAGTCGGAGAGGTCGATCGAAGTCGAGTTCCGGGGCCCGGCCTCGACGAGGGACTGCGCGGATTTGCACGCCGTGACGTAAAGGGCCGACTGAAGCAGTTTATTGAGGAAGGCCCAGGAATTGGAATCCAGGTCGTCGAGGACCTTGTTGAACTTAGTGACATGGGTCTCGTCGAAAAGGGCGGCGATGCCATCGCCATTGAGCCCCACAGGGCTCTCCTCGTTCTCAGGATCGAAGAAAACGTCGATGATGCCGGCGTCTTGGATGTCCTTGACCAACTGGGCGAGGTTCCCAATCCCGTCCGCCCAGTTAACGTGGGAAGTGTCGATGCCCTCATTGGTCGCGACATAAGACTCAACGGCTGGCAACGAAAGGACAATCTCCACGCCGATCGGGAGAAGGGCCGTGAAGAAATCGCTGTCGGCCAAAGCGTAGATAAAATCAGGCAGATAACGGCTGGCGGCGAAAGTGAGAAAACCCACCTCGTTCATGTTGCCTTCGTCGAAAAGCCCGCCCTTAAGGAGGGCGGAAGCCGCTTTCGTGACGTCGCCCAGCAAACCGCCGATGGATACCTTCGCGTTCGCGGCCGAATTCGCCACCGGGGCGCTCGTGAAGAAGTTGACGAGTTGCTCATCGAACGATTCGTTCTCGTCGTTGCGGGCGTAAGAACCGAAAAACACCTTTGAGAAAAGAGAATCGTCATAGGTGTCGAGGGCCGCTTTGACGGTCGAATAGGCGGGCCCGTCCGCCACTACGGAAGCCTCTTCGCCTCCATCGGCCCCTTCTAGGCCATGGGCGATTGAGTTGACTAAGGAAGTGAAGGGGGTGAGGAGCATCGCCATGAGAACGCCGACGATGGCGACTTCCTCGAAAGCGCTGGCGATCTTCCCTTTTTTATAAGAGGCCTTCCGCTGCTTTTTCGGAATGATGTGCTTGAAGGCGAGATGCCAGAGAAGAAACACGAGAAACGAGCCGAGAATAATGACGATGATGGCGTCCACCACCATCATGGCGAACTTGATGACGCTCGTGGCGAGGGCCGTCGCCAAAGCCGCGATCGAATCCGGCGAACCGACGTTGAAGGCTTTGGAGACCTCCGACACGAAACTGTTTATCGTGCCGAAAACGGTGGTGACCGTGAAATCGATCGGCGTTCCGTTGACGTTCGTCGACAGCGAGGGTCCGACCCACTGGGCGATGTTCAGCCCGCCGACGGCGTTCGCCTGAGCCGGCAAGGTGGCGAAGGCGATGACGATGAGAATCGTGAAAGCGATGAGGCGATACGTCCCATACCGCCATCCGCGCAAAAGGCCGCGCAGGAAACCCAGCGCCAAAAAGACGACTATGGCCACGAATGCCCAAAGGAGAACCTGCGATTCGATTTGCACGATTTGGTCGATGTCCATTTATCGATTATTTTTTAGGAACTCTAAAGAGTTTCCTTCGTCAATAAATTATGTTCTTCTTTCGCGCGGGAAAGCAATTAAAATATACTTACGTAAGCAAGCGCGCCCATGAAAAACCTTTTCACGAAAATCACATGCCCCGAGTGCGGGAAGGGATACGACCCCGCCGAGAGAGAATGCCCCCACTGCCACGCCCCAAACCCTTCTTACGACCGCGGCAATGGGTGGGATGAAGTCACCGTGACGAGCTTCGGCGAGGAGATAGCGCTTTTCCTCATCGGGTCGATCGGGCTGACCATCGTGGCGTTTTTGCTCTCCTATGCCCTCCAATCGATCGCCAAAGGAGCCTTCGCCGCCGAAGGGCTGAGCGGAGAAGGCCTCCATAGCGCCCTCGTCGCCTATGTCACGACCGCCTCCTACAGCGCCTATTTGAATCTGGGGGCCTATTTCATCCTCTTTATCGTCTTGCTCATCGTCCTCGGACGCAACATCTACAAAATAACGGCCAAATTCAAGCAAAAAAGAACCTATCTTGGCTTTCTTATTGGCATTGGCATGATGATGATAACGGGCTTCCTTTCCTTGCTCCTATCCTCAAAAAGCAACGCCAACCAAACCACGGTGGAATCCGTCGAAGCCTATGCCCCGGGGGCTTCCCTTCTCGTCATCGGACTCGTCGGTCCTTTCTGCGAGGAACTCACCTATCGCGTCGGCCTCTACACCTTCTTGAAACGAATCAACTGGGTCTTTGCCCTCATCGTCACAAGCCTTGTCTTCACGTTCATCCATTTCGACTTCCAGGCGGTTTCCTCAGTCAACGAATGGCGCAATGTTCCCGTTTATTTCACGATGGCCCTCATCCTCACTTTCACCTATGAGAAAATGGGTTTTGGGGCATCTTTCCTCGCCCATGCGACCAACAATTTCCTCGGCATCCTGATAACCATCATCGCCAGCAACATCCAATGACGCAAAACCGTTACCGCTCCCAAAACCTCAGCGAATTCTGGCTCAAGATCATCGCCCTCGTCGCGATGAGCTTCGACCATATCGGCGTTTTCCTTAACGATTACAGCGGATCTTTCGCCAACTCGGGAGCCGTCAGCACGACCGCCCTCGTCTTCCGCATCGTCGGCCGGTTGGCCTTCCCGCTTTTCGCCTTCATGCTCGCCGAAGGGCTCCGCCACACCCACGACAAGGGAAAATACCTCATGCGCCTCTTTGACGTGTTCGCCCTTATTTTCGTCGTCGAGTTGGTTCTTTACGTCCTGAACCTCAACGGAATCGGGAACTTCGGGGTCCCTTCCTCCCAAATCTTCACCTCACTCGTTCTTTATGCCCTCTTCGCCTGCCTCGTCGAAAGAAAGGACTGGATGAGGTGGCTCACCGCCTTGCCCGTCGCCTACATTCTCCTATCCTACGCGGCGGACATCTGCACCCTTTATTACGCGAACGCGACCGCGGAGTCGGTCCGCTTCGCCCTCAGTTGGCAGAACTATTTCCCTCTGTTCGTCCGCGCCCAGTATTCGCTCTTTGGCTTTTTGGTTTTCCTTGGTTTCTACTACGCGCGGCCCTTCGCCGACCGCTTCGTCAAAAAAAGCCTGAGCCTCGACGAAAAAGGGTTGGCCGAATATCAGGCGACTTCCGACTATCAGCGGCTTCTCAACATCGCCGGAGCCACTTCCCTCTCGGTCGTGACGATTATTTTCTGGGGTCTCAGCTACATCGCCACCGAGGCGGCCCCTTACACGTTCGACGTCTACAAAATGGGACTCCAGACCTATGGGCTTCTCTCCGCTCTCCTTATCCTGTGCTACAACGGCAAGCGCGGCTACGACTCCAAATGGTTCCGCGCCTTCAACTATCTGTACTATCCGGTGCATATCGCTATCATCGCGCTCGTCTTTGCATTAGTATTCAATTGATCGAAAGGAGATCAAGCATATGATTCAACACATCGACAAAGCCATCGACTTCGACAAAGCCATCGCCAACCCAAAAGTGCTGGTCGATTTCTTCGCCACTTGGTGCGGCCCGTGCAGCATGCTTTCCCCTGTTGTGGAGAAAGTCGCCGCCGACCACCCGGAACTGACCGTCGTCAAGGTCGACGTCGACCAAGCCCCCGAGCTCGCCGCCCGCTACAGCGTCTATAGCATCCCCGCCCTCTTTTACATCGAGGACGGCAAACTGGTCGACAAGCGCGTCGGATACATAGACGAGCGCTCCGTCAAGGCTTTCTGCCGCCTCAAATAGGATCGCGAAATCCAAGCGGGGCGCGAAAACCCCGCTTTTCTTTTCCTCGCGATTGCCCTCCAAAGGGGCTTGTGTTATATTCTTTCTCGCAGCCAATGGACCATTGGTGTAGCGGTCTAACATGCCTCCCTGTCACGGAGGAGATCGGGGGTTCGAATCCCCCATGGTCCGCCACTTGCAGGTGTAGTTCAGTGGCAGAACATCAGCCTTCCAAGCTGATTATGCGGGTCCGATTCCCGTCACCTGCTCCAAACGTTAAGGTTCTTGAGCCATCCGATAGGCTCTTTTTTTGCGTTTTGGGCTTTTTGCGCCTTTCTCGCGTTAGCTCCTTTTCGAGCTTTCTGGCTATTTTCGTTTCCTCGTCTTGGCGGGCCTGGGCGTAGATGTTGAAAAGCGTTTCCGTGTTCGCGTGGCCCACCTTTTTCGTTATGCCCTGCGGAGAAGCCGTCGTAGAGCAGGCCGGTTATGCGGCTATGCCGCTGGTGGTATACACGTATTCTACGGATCTAGGAACCTTCCAGCGGAGGGCAACAACGAGTCGCCATCGCCCGCTCCGTTTATAAGCGCCCTGCCCCCATTTTGGCCGACGAGCCGACGGGAGCCCATTTACCAAGCCCTGTCTCTTCGTTCGTCCCCGCCTCAACGCTCAGGGTGGTTTCCAAGAAAAAGTTGATTCTCCGATTCGTTCCTTTAAACTAATGTTCCTATGGTAAACGGAAAAGTCGTGATTCTCCTATGCCTCATCGCCTCTTTGGTCTTGATGGGTTGCACAAAGCACGATTCTGGTTCCTCATCTATGGAAGCGCCGCAATCGTCGGGCTCATCGACCGCCTCTTCGCTTTCTTCGAGTTCCGACGCGAGTTCGCGCCCTTCGTCCTCGAGCTCCGATTTCGGCGGTTACTACTCTTCCATAAGCGATTCCTTGACCAACGGTCTTAACGGCACCCTCAGAACCTCGCTGACCAGCCTTATCCAGCCTTCCGCCTACTATTCCTATAGCGGAAGCGGCTCGGGCGATCTTGGTTATGAGCTCGAGAACTTCGATGAGGATCCCAAAAACGCCTCCAACATGTATATGTTCTACCTTAACGTCTCCATCCCCAAAGAGACCTCTTCCGCCGGAACCTGGAACCGCGAGCATGTCTGGCCCCAATCCCTTTCGGACGACCTATATGGCAAAAGCGGAGGCGGGGCCGACGCCCTCCACATCCGCCCGACCGTTGAAGCCACCAATTCCCGCCGAGGCAACCTCAAATACGGCGAGGCCGCTTCGGGCTCCCCCGCCACGCTCGACTTCCGGGGGACCACCTATACCTACGCCCATACGACTTCCTCCTATTTTGAGCCGAGCGACGAGGTGAAGGGCGACTGCGCCCGCATCGTTTTCTATATGTACGTTTGCTACTTCGCCAATCGCGGCACCCCCATCGCCAACTGCTGCGAATCGATCGCCCGCATGGTCGAATGGAGCGAGCTCGATCCGGTCTCGGAGCTTGAGGCCCACCGCAACGACTGCGCCCAAAGAAGCCGCCAAAGGAACCGGAACCCCTTCGTCGATCACCCCGAATGGGTCAGAAGGATCTTCGAGGCATGAACAAAGAAATCGTTCTGGCGACCAACAACAAAAACAAACTTCGCGAATACCGCGAGATCCTTTCGCCGCGGGGCTACGTGGTCTATTCGCCCGGCGACTTGAACCTTGACAGCGATCCCGAGGAAACGGGAACGACCTATCGCGAGAACGCCTTCATTAAGGCCAAAGCCCTCATCGGTAAGGTGAATTGGCCCGTCATCGCCGACGACTCGGGCCTTGAGATCGAAGCCCTAGGGGGATTCCCCGGCCTTCGTAGCGCCCGCTACGCCGCTTCGCTTGGGGGCGACTATAAGAAGGTCTGCGCAACGATTCTAAGAAAGCTGGAAGGCGAAAAGAACCGCAGGGCCGCCTTTCTTTGCACGATCTGCCTTTTGGAAAGAAAGGATGCCAAGCCTCTTTATTTCGAGGGCCTTTGCCCCGGGAGCATCACCGATTCCTATAAGGGGAACGGCGGCTTCGGCTACGACCCGATCTTCCACTGCGTCGATCCCGACCTTGATTTCGGGACCGCGAGCGAAAAGGAAAAGAACGCGGTGAGCCACCGCGCCCGGGCGTTAAGGAAGCTGCTCGTCTATCTCTCGATTTAAAGAACCGTGTAAAGAAGGCCGCAGACGATGAGGGCCTCACCCAATAAATACGTCAGCATGATCCAGAAATCCCGCCGTCTCAAGTCGTGGCGGAACAGCGTCAGCGCCAAGGTGCAATCGCTTATGATGAAAGAGACGGCCCCGGCGAGGACGAGACCGAACCATTTCGCGTAGCCCCAGCACGTCCCTTGCAAAGCGATGAGGGCCACCGAAATCAGGATGGTGCTATAGAGGACGCCGATCGCGGTGAACGGCTTGCTCTTCTTGGTGAAGAAATAGATCGTCGGGGCCGCGATGAGCTCGACGAGGACGGCCACGAGGATCATATAGCCGTAAACCGGCCAATCGAGCAGCCCCGCCCCGCCCATGATAAGCAGCATCTCGATGACGTAGCAGGCGTGCCCAAGGAAGAAGGAGGCCGCCCCAAGGGCCAAGAAAGAGCGCTTGCTCTTCCACAAAAGCAAAACGTCGCCCGCCATGCCAAGAAAAGCCCCCATGTAAATGAGGGGTTCCTTTGGCGCCGCGCACGCCGCGGCCAAGGCAAGGAAAAGAAGGCAGAAGGGTTTGCTGCGGCGGCGGCCCCGCTCCCATTCGTTGTATCCGCAGACGAGATTGACCGCCGAGGCGGCGAGAAAGAGGCCGAAGAAAACGTAAGCGAAGATCCAGTTCATTCGCCTTTTGGCCCCTTGGGTCCTCCCTCTTCGTCCTTCTTTTCGGCCCGAAGGCCCCTCTTGCGTCTATTTTCGGCGACACGCGTCTCATTGTCGAGCTTCAAAACGGCGAGGTATTCGCGCATCAGTTGGCTGAAATCCTCCATTCTTTGGGAGAACGGGAAAATCCAGTTGGCGTGCCTTTTGATCCTCTTGAAATGGTCTTGGATGGAAATCTTGATCTTGTCCCAATCGACGACCAATTTCCGATTGGCGACGGCTTGACGGATTTTGGCGTAAACGCCCAAGTTGTAGCCCAGGTCGACGAAGAGGACCCCGTAGCACACCCCTTCCGCGGTGGCGAAGGCGATGAGGTTCTCCATCACGAAATCCGTCATCGCGACAAACGCGGGGTTGAGGATCAAAACGTAAAAAGCGCCCACGGAAAGCCAAATCAAGCTGAAAAGCGGGCAAATGATGCCCTGAACGTTGCCCCAACGGCCGCTGTAATCCCATAGTTTGACCTTCAAGCCCTTGATGAAGATCAATCCGGCGAGGTATTCGATGAGGGTCATCGCGATTCCGATGCAAACGATCTCCGTCGCCGTGGCCCCAACCGCCGAAGGGATGAAGCTCTCCCACGTAATCATGTTCGAGAAAAGGTAAAGGGCCGCGAGCCCAAACCCATAGAGAGGAAGAAGGGGCCCGGTGAGGAAACCGGGATTGACCCACTTGCGCTGGCTGACGAAGCGACGGAAAAAAAGCTCTATGACCCAACCGGCCATCCCGCCTAAGAAAAAAAGGAAACTGTAGCGGAAGAAGAAGTCCACATAGGGATTCTATCATAGGTGTCCCATAAAGGAACGCATATCATGGAAAGGGGCCAGCCAATCGATGTTTTTAGGCGCTTCAACTGAACAAAAAAGTCCATCATGGGCCTTGAATAAGGAAAAAATCAGCCGATGGTCGAATAGAGATAGCCGGGGCCGTTGAGCGAGTCGATGAGGAAGGTCACCTTGTTGCTGCCGGCGGCCAAAGTCCTTTTGATGACGACGGGGCTCCCGCGGAATTGCTTGATAACCGTCGCGTCAGCGTAATAGTATCCACCCATATCAATGTCTTCTATCGTGGCCGTGTCGGGATAAAGATCGGCGGGAAAACCCGCGATGGCGACCGGCGAAAGCGGATCGCCCGTCACGGAATCGAGCTCATCGCAGCAAAAAGCGCTCGAGACGACGTCGCCTCCGAACCCGGAAACGGCGATGATGATCATCTTGTGGAACTTCTCGGTGATCGTATAAGCGTCGCCGCGGTATTTCGCCGTCTCCGCGGCGGCGGCTTCCTCCGTGACGCCTTTGGCGAGCTCCTCGCTGAAGAACTTAAGGGAGAACTCGTCATTCGCGGTCTCGTAAGCGGCGACCCACACGAAAACCGGGTCTTTCCTTTCGTTCATGGCGCCGATGTCGACCCAACGCTCGACCGGGACGCCCGAACGGTTGGCTCCTTTGACGAGGCAATAAAGTTCGTTGACCCGCTTCCCCGTAACCGCATCGATATGCCCATCGAGGAAAAGATCGCCCGCCATATGCTCGGAAATCGTTGGCAAAGAAGTGGCGGAATGGTCCGCGTCGCCGGTGAATTTGACGCCCGGGGCGAGGCTCGTGAACACCGCTGCGGAATACTCCTCGTCGGCGTTTCCGTCTTCGTCAAGATCCTCGAAATCGTCTTGGATCGTCCATCCTTTGAAATCGGAGACATATCCGTAATCCGGATGGCCGCTGAGCCCATGGCCCGTTTTGGCCTCGAATTCGGAGGCGGTGAGGATTGAGTAGTCGGGGCAAGCGGCCCCCACTTCGTCGCCAAAAGACACCGTTTGGCTGATCATTTCGTTATTGACGTCGCGAGCGTAATCGACCCCGTCCATGTATTCGAAGGCAAGGGCGAAAAGCCTTTCGGCAAAATGGGCGTAAACGCGAAGTTCTTTGTCGAGAATCGCGTAATGGCCCGAAGAAGCCCCTGCGCTCGCGGAGGAAACCTCTCCGCTCGAGGAAACCCCTTCCGCGCTCGAAACGTCGGCCCGAAGAAGCCCCGCCGCCGAAGCGGAAGACCCGGCCGAAACGTCCACTCCGTGGGCGGCGACGTATTCGGCGCTGATATTGTAGAGATCGGCTTTCTCGCCCCACGTGCCGTCGGTGTTTTTGAAATACCAGCCATCGAAAACGTAATAATGGCCGACATCAGCCGTACGAAGGGACTCATAATCGTAAGCCGCGCCATAGGAAGCCTCGTCATGGAAGATAGCGCTTTGCCCGTCTTGGAAATAGGCGTAACCGCATTCCCTGACCGGATCGGCGTCGTCGAAATAACGGACGGTATAGAAGTTCGCGGTCGGCGCATAGGGCTCGCTCGCGTAGGAACAGCCGCCCAAAAGAAGGGCGAGGGCGGCGAGGGCGGTGGCGAGAAAACGCTTTTTCACAAGGATATTATCCCTAAAACGGAAGGCGACGAAAAGAAAAAACGCGCATACGGGAGCCGAAGCGCGAAAAGAAATTGCCCACTCGCGCACACGAGGTTATACTATTTCAGCAATCATTTTGAGCGAGGAATCCTAAATGAAACAGAAAAAAGATGCCGTTACCACGTTCCTGATCGTGACCACCGCCTTGATGGCCACCATCGCGCTGTTCGTTCTCTTCGGCGACGCCTTTAAGGATGCGTCCCGTTATTCGGGCTTCTACGTCATGTTCGGCAAGAGCATCGACAACCGCGAAGCGGTGCCGGGCCTTATCGTCGGCTTTGCCGTTCTGATCCTGTCGATCGTTCTTCCGTTCACGTCGAGGATCTTCGATAGCAAAGGCAAGATGTTCGTCTTTGGCCTTGAGACCATTCTCCTCGTCGCCGCCGCCGTTATCTTCCTTTTCTCGGCTCAGCTGTTCCAAGCCGCCAACAACACGAGCGTGACTTGGGATTGGGGTTTGGGAGCCGGCACCATCTGCTGCATCACTTTCTCTTTCATCGGCGCCGCCTTCAGCGCGCTGGCCTTCCTTCGCGCGAAACACGCGAAGTGATCGGAAAACATCTTAAAATAAAAGCCCTTCGGTTCTTCCGAGGGGCTTTCCTTATAATCCCGGATAGCCTTTTTCTTTAAGGGCGGCCACCACCTCGTCCGCCACCGCCGGAAGGTCCTTGACGATGCGCTCGCCCCAGTAGCGGAGGACCGTGTAGCCTTCCTCTTTCAGTTTGGCGTTCACCTCGGCGTCCCGGGCGCGATTGCGTTCGATTTTCCTGACCCAATACTCCTTATGGCGTTTGAGCGATTTCCTGGCGACCTCGAAATTCTTGCCATGCCAAAACTCGCTGTCGCAGAAAACGACGACCTTAAGGCCCTTCCAGGACAAATCGGGATGCCCGTATATGTACTTGCTGTTGCAACGGTAACGGATGCCGCGCTTCGTGAGTTCGTGGCGTAACGCCATCTCGATTCCGGTGTTCTTACCCCGGATCCGCGACATCGTGTAATGGATCGTCTCTTCGCTCCGCTTCTCCATACCCGACAATGATAGAGCAAAAACCCGAAAATGGGGTATAGTAAACGCATGCTCCGCCTCACCCATGCCGATAGCAAGGACCTTCCCGCCGTCATGAAGCTTTTCCGGCGCGTCCGCGCCTCGCTCGCGGAGGAGGGCAACGCCATGTGGGAAGACGGCTATCCCGACGAAACCGACTTCGAAAAAGACGTCGGCGGCCATTGCCTCTATATCGCCAAAAGCGGCGGCCGCGTCGTCGGTTCCGTTTCCGTCGGCTTCGATCCCCTCGCGGATTTCTTCCCCCTCAGCAAAGACAGCCGCAAACTTTTGGCCTTGCTCGACAAATGCTCGGCCAAGGAGGAAGACAGCTTGCTTATCATCCACCGGCTCATGGTCGATCCCATGGATCGCCGCAAAGGCGTCGCGAGCGACCTCGTCGATTACCTAAAAGGCCTTTATCCCCATCGCCTTTGGATCTTTTCCGCGACCCCTTCCAACGCCGCGGCGATATCCTTCTACGAAAAGAAAGGATTCCTGAACCTGGGGCCCTACGACTTCGAGTTCGGCGCCTTCTCGCGGCAGATTCTTTTCTGCAGCCCCCACACGCGGTGATCAGGAGGCGAATTGCGACGTATAAAGCTCGTAATAGAAGCCCTTTTTCGCCATGAGTTGATCATGGTTGCCCCGCTCGAATATCTCCCCGTCTTTCATGACCAGGATGAGATCGCTTGAGCGGATGGTCGACAGACGGTGGGCGACGACGAGGCTCGTCTTGCCCTTCATCAGGGTCTTGAAGGACTCATTGAGGGTGGCTTCGGTCCGCAAATCGATGTTGCTCGTGGCTTCGTCAAGGATGACGATCTCGGGCTTGAGGAGCATGACCCGCGCCACGCAGATGAGCTGCTTCTCCCCGACGGAGAGGCCCGACGAATCGGAAATGAAGGTGTCGTAGCCATGGGGCAAACGGCCGATGAAGCCCGCCGCCTGGGCCATTTTGGCCGCCACCTCGACTTCCTTCAGGCTCGCCTCGGGCTTCGCGTAAGCGATGTTGTCGCGGACCGTGCCCCTAAAAATCCAGGTATCCTGCAAAACCATGCCGATGTGGCTGCGGAAAGAGGCCTTCTCCAAATCCTGAGTCGATATCCCGTTCGCGTAGAAGGCCCCGTTTTGGGGATCGTAGAAGCGCATCAGCAAATTGATGAGGGTCGTCTTGCCGCAACCCGTCGGACCGACGAGGGCGATCCGATGGCCCTTATGGATATCGAGCGAGAAGTCCTTGATGATTTTCCGCGAGGGATCGTAAGAGAAATCGAGGTTCTTCGCCTCCAAACGATCGACGGGGCCCGAAAGGGCTTTTTTCCCTTCGTTGACGTCGCGGGGGGCCTTGACGGCGGCGTCGATCCGCCTAAAGGAAGCGTAAGCGTAGTCGATATCCGCCACGACGTCGCTGATTTCGTTGAAAGGCTGCATGTAGTTGGCGGCGTAAACGAGGAACGCCGAGAGGTCGCCAACGGCGAAGGCAACCCCGAGTTTGACGTCCTTGATGATAAAGAGGACGCCGGCCGTGATGACGATCGCGTTGATCGAATAGTTGATGAGACGGGTCGAGGGGTTGATAAGGCTGGCCCCGATCGCGGCCTGGTAGCTGTTGCCCCGGAACCGCTCGTTGAGGGCGTCGAAGTCGTTTTCGCGGCTCTTCTTAAGGCCGAGCGTCTCCACTGCCTCGCGGTTATTAAGGCTCTCGAGCGAGAAACCCGACAATTTGCCCGAATCGGAAGCCTGAGCCTTGAAAAACCGGGAGTTGTGGCGGCTCACGAAACGGGAAACCACCATGCTTAAGGGCGTCAACCCGACGACGATGAGGGCGAGGGCCCAATTGAGGTAGAACATGAAGCCAAGGGTGATGGCGATCGCGACGACCCCGTCGAAAAGGGCCGTGAAGCCAAGGACCAAGCCGTTCTGCACGTTCTCGACGTCGTTGACGAGGACCTGCACGAGATCGCCCCGTTCCTTGGAATCGAGGTAGGAGACCGGCGCCCCCAGGTAACTCCCATCCACGAGCAAGCGGATCCGCTTGACGACGTTTTGGCCCACGAGGGCGGTCAGGAAATCGAAGGCGAAGCGGAAAAGGGTCCCTATCGCCACGAGGACGACGATGACCATGACGTAGCGGCCGAGCCGCTCCATGTCGACGGCGCCTTTGGCGAATTCGTCGATGGCCTTGCCGGCGAGGAACGGAACGGAAAGCTTGGCTCCGATGGCGAGGAAAGCGCACGCGAGCGCAAACCCTAGCTTCAGGCGCGAGCCAACCAAATACGGTTGCAATTCCTTGATCTTTTTCATTGGGCCCGCACCTGCATTTCGTAAATCTCTCGATAAAGCGGGCATGAGGCCAGCAGTTCCTGGTGGGTGCCCGTCCCGACGATTCGGCCTTCCTCATAGACCATGATCCGATCGCAACCCGTGAGCGAGGTGGCGCGCTGGGAGACGATGATTTTGGTGAGGTTCTTCCGTTTGGCCAGATTGGCGCGCACCTTCTTGTCGCTCAGGTAGTCGAGGGCGCTCATGCTGTCGTCGAGGATGAGGACGTCCCCGCCGTGAAGAAGGCCGCGGGCGATAAGAAGCCGTTGCCGCTGCCCGCCCGAGAGGTTGGCCCCGCCCTGCTCGATCGGGTGGTCCAAAAAGTCGCCGTAGCGGGACACGAATTCATAGGCCAGAGAATCCTTTAGGGCGCCGACGAGCTCCTCCTCGGCGGCATCGGGTTTGCCCAAAAGGAGATTGCTCCGCACGGTGCCAAGGAAAAGCGCGGGCTTTTGGGAAACGAACGAGATTTCCCGACGAAGCGAATCGAGATCGTATTCCTCAAGGGGCAAGCCCCGGTAAAGGATGCGGCCATGGCTCGGCTCATAAAGCCGCTCCAGGAGGGCGATGGTCGAGCTTTTGCCGCTGCCGGTTCCGCCGATGAGGCCGACGGTCGAGCCGGAGGCGATGGCGAAGCTCAAACCGCGGACGGCCGGCTTGCCGCCTTCTTGCCCATAGGTGAGCGAGACGTCCTGAAAAACGACGAGCGGGGCGCCCGCCACGGCGTCTTTTTCGCCCCAAAGGGCCCGATTCTCGATGGCGGGCTTGAGGTCAAGGAAAGCGTCGACGCGGCGTTTGCTCGCGAAGGCCTTGTTGAGCGAGACGATGAGGCGCGAGAACATGACGAGGGCCGCCAAAGAGGAAGTGAGATAGGAAATGAGGGCGATGACGCTTCCTGAAGTGAAGGTGGATGAGCCGCCGCCGATGAGGCGCCCCCCCAGATACACCACGATGGCGATCCCGAGGTTGATGAAGAAAAAGGTGAGCGGGTTGATGAAGGCGTTTATCTTGCCGATGGAGATGCCATCCTGACGGTACTTCTCGCTGGCTTGGTCGAACTTGGCCTTCTCGAACCCCTCTTTGTCGAAAGCCCGGATGGGGCGGGCGCCCTTAAGCGAATCGCTCCCGAGGGCGCTGATGCCGTCAAGGTCGCTTTGGAGGGCGGCGTAGCGTTTCGGGGACAGGGCGACCACCGCCCCGAGGACGGCGCTCGAAAGAAGGATGACGACCAAAAAAACGAGGCCGGCCCGATAGTCGACGACGAAACTCAAAACCGTGGACCCGAGGATGAGCATCGGGCTGCGGGCCAGCAAACGCATATACATCATGACCCCGTTTTGAAGGATGAAGGCGTCGCTGTTGATGAGGGTGAGCGCCTTTTCTTTCCCGAAACCGTCGACTTGCTTGTCGCTCAATTCGCCAAGATGGGCGAACATCCTCTTGCGCAGATCGTAACCGTAATCGGCGCTGACGCGGGAAGCGAGCCATTGGGCGATCATGGTGACCCCAAAGCCAAGGACGGCCATCCCCAGCATGACGGCGCCCAGGACCAAGGTGTATTCCCAATCCTTGTTGGCGACCCCGCGATCGATCATGTATTTGGTGAGAAACGGCGTGAAAAGCTCGCTCGCCACCTCGAAAAGCTTCAAAAGGGGCCCGATGATGACCTGGACCTTGTATCTCTTGAGCGGCTTAAGGCTCGGGGAGTTCCTGAACATCGTTCTCTCCTAAGCCTTGCCCCCGCCGTCCTTGAGTTGCTTGCGCTTGATGGGGCCGCGAAAGAAAACCAGCGAAAGAACGGGCCTTTCGTTGCCCCCCTCATCCACTATGAAATCCCAACCGTCGGTGGAGTTTCCGCCGATTTTGCCGAAAACGGCGCCGTTGCCGACCCTAACGTCGCTGACGTCGACGAAATCCCAATGGATCGATCCAGGCACGAAACCGCAGAACAAATTGCCGGCATCCACCACCAGCGCGGGAACGCGGGCGGCGATGTCGAATGAGCATTCATGGGCCTCTTTGTCGAAGTCGACCCCGGAAATGGCCCCGCCCTGAAGGGTCAGGAAAGAAGGGGAGGAGGCGACTTCCCCGATCGTGTCGTCGAAAGTGTCGTTATCGAAAACCGGATCCTGGCGCATAAGGCTGAATTTTTTGGCCAAATCGGCGATTTTCTTCGTGACTTCCCTTAGCGTCATTTCGCTTTCCGCGGTGGCTAGACCCGCCGACCTCATGAGCTCAAAACCGAATTTGGCGTACAGGAAGTAACGAAGGGCCACGCGGGGATCCTTGCCAAAAGGCGTCCCATAGAGGAAGAAGACCCCCAAACGGAAGGCCACGTCCGGAAAAACGTTTATCTCCTTGCCGCCGCTGGCGACGAAACGAGCGTAGCAGTCGGGCCAAACGCTCGAGAGCACGTCAAAGGCGAACTCCTGGTTTTTCTCCACGAAAACCCCGCGGATGTAGCAGTCGGCGAAATGGACGAGGGCATCCATGGAACCCATGGCCATGCCTTTGGCGTAGCATTCGTAAGCCCCTCTGGGATCCTCTTTGCCAAGCGCCCCGCTTTCGCTCAGTTTCCCAAGGCGGGTCAGCGCCCCCCCGTCGCTGGAAAGGCATTTCATCGCGAAATAGGAAAAGGCCGCTTTGGGGTCGGCGGGCGTGAATTCGCTCCCGTTTTCGTAAAGTTCGCCCAAATCGTAGGCGGCTTGGCTGTCGCCGCGGCCCGCCAAAAGGGAGAGATATTGGATGTAGAGGTTCTCGTTCACCCGCTTGTGGGTGATGGCCCCGCGTTTGTAGCGCTCGACGTATTTGAGGGCCGCGTCGGGGTGCTTTCCCATGTAATCGTCGCCATAATAGGCAAGGTTCAGCTCTTTTAGGTCCGCCTTGCCAAAAGGGATGCCGCAAGCGTCGCCGATGACGGCGTCCATGCCGCAAATGGGGCAGATGGCGGTCACCCCATCCTTGTCGTTGACCCAGTCGTTCACGTCCCGGGCGCTATAGCTTTGACGGCAAAAATAGCAAGAGCAGGTCTTGCTTTTGATGATTTCGATCTCGTTGTGCTTGGAGTGTTTGGCAAGCTCCATCAGTTCCTTCTCGTTTTTCATAAGTGTAATCATAACACGGCGGCGCGGGTGCGCGCGAAGCAAGACTTCCCCCACTGGCGAAGCCCCGCCAGGAAAGATACAATCATAGATAAAGATGAAAAAGAAAATCCTCGCCGTTCCTTTTTTCGGAATCCTCGCCCTTTTGCTCGTCTTCGCGGCCCTCATCGCCGTCGGAACCGTCTATGACCTCCGGATTTCCGAGGCGTTCGTCCGACTCGGCAACCCCTTCGGGATGGCTTTCGCTTTGATTGGCAAGTATCCCGCTTACGCTCTCCTTGGGGCCTCCGGCATCCTTTTTTTCCTCAGCAGGCGGGGAAAGAAAGGGGCTTTCGGCCAAGCCGTCTCGTTTCTCCTCCTGTTTGGGCTTCCTCTAATCGCCGGAGCCCTTTATGGGTACGACGACATCCACGAAAGCCTTTCGAGCGCCGCGCTTTCTTGCCTCTTGGGGATCGCGGGGCTCGCCCCCGCCGAAATCGGCCTTTATTTCCTTTTTAGGAATGCCGAGGGGAAAGAGGCCTTCAATGCCGGGATGGCTTTTTTCTTTTCCTTCGTCATCGTCCTCGCCCTTTGCTTTTTGCTCAAAAGCGCCGCGAGCCGGCCGCGGTATCTTTTCCTCGTCTCAATGGAGGGAGGGACGCGGTACTATCAGCCTTGGTACTCCTTCAACAACGCGGTGAGGGAAGCCTTTCCCGACGAGAACCCATCGAGTTTCGCCTCATGGCCCAGCGCCCATGCGGCCCTCGCCTCCCTCGCCGTTCTCACCGCCCTTTTCCCACGTCTCAACGGAAAGTTGAAAGGGAAAGGCGCGTATTTTTTCCTCATTGGCGAAATATGGGCCCTGCTTGTCGCGCTCGCCCGCCTTTCGGATGGCTCGCACTTCCTTAGCGACGTCTCCTGGGGCGCTTTGATCGGCACCGGAATCGGAACGCTCGTGGCCTATCTTATCTATGGTCGCGGATTCGAACGGAAAGAGGGAAAGCCACTTAGAAAAACCAAGAGGGTGAAAGCCAAGCGCCGCGGCGAAAAGGAAGGCGGCGCCTTCGAAATCGACCTCTAGGGACGTGAACCGCCGGCATGGCGGCCCCCTTTATCCTCCCGCCTTCTTTTTTTCTTATGGGAAAGGGGCGAGAAACCAATTAGAATGTTTCCGTTATGCCAGCCTCAGCGGGGACTAGGAAACTGAAATTGCCATCACGCTCCCCCACTAAGGAGCGGATCTTCGAACTCGACTTCATCCGCGGCGCGCTGATGCTGCTGCTCGTTCTTTATCATTTGGCCTACACCCTCGGGAGCGTGAGCCAGTTCTTCCGTTACCTCGGAGACGGCCCCGAACCGGCTTGGGTCGTTAACGGCAGCGCCTTCTGGCATTCCTTCTGGTACAGCCAGCCGCTCCTCGTGTTCCAGCTTCTTTTCTCCAGTTCCTTCTTCTTCCTTTGCGGCGTTTCCTGCGGCTTTTCCCGTCATAACGCCCGGCGGGGCTATTGGCTGCTTTTCATCGCCATGCTCGAGACGATCTTCCTTTCCGCCCTCAACCACTACCTCGGCATCGACGTCAACGTCTACATCGGCCTGCTCCACGCCCTTGGGATCGCGATTCTCTTCTACGCCCTCGTGGACCGCTTCTTCAAGAGCCTTTGGGTCGACTTCTCCCTCGGCGTCCTCTTCCTTGTCCTCTTCGCCCTCTTCTACAACTTCCATGTCCGCTACGATCTGACGGGCACCGTGATCCAGCCTAATCCTTATTTCTACAAGACCCCGAGCGAGGCCGTCGCCCATTTGGGCGAGCTTTTCCTCGGTTACGCCACGGCGGGTTCGGACAGTTGGAGCCCGATCCGCCTGTCCGCTTTCGTCTTCCTCGGGGCCTCCGCCAGCAAGGCCCTATACAAGAGGAAGGACAGCCTTTGGAAACCGTCTTGGCGAAACTGCGTGAGCCCCATCACGTTCTTAGGCCGCCACAGCCTCGTCGTCTATTTGGCCGAGCAAATAATCGTTTTGGCGATTATGTGGTGCGTTTTGGCTCCGTTTGGTTATACTTTCTAATTGATATGAACACAACCCTATACGCCCAATTCCATCAAGCCGAGGAAGGCTTCCCCCACGAAGAGGCCGTCCGTTACGAAGGCCGGGTCTGGACGTATGAGCGGCTCAACAAAGAAATCCTCCTCACCGCGGGAAAGCTCGCCGGACTCGGGTTCAAGAAGGGCGATTTGGCGATGATCGCGCTGCCGAACTGCTTCGCCTCGTTGCTTCTTTTCTACGCGGTGAACGCCCTCGGAGGCGTCAGTTACCCCATCCATCCCCGCACTCCGGCCGAACAGCTCAAATCCTACCTTAAGCGCAGCCATCCGAAACTCGTCTTCGTCCTCGGTAGAGAGGCCAACCTCATCCATGAGGCCCTGCGCGGGGAAAACGTCTCCTGCGTCTCGGTAAACCCGTTCTTTGGGGCCGGGCTCCTTAAAAGGATCGCCTACCATGGTTTCTCCCGCCTCGAGAAAGGGATCCTGCGTTTCTCTTCCCTTAAGAGCGAGAGGATCGACGTCGAAAGGGGCGCGGAAAGCGACTTGGCCATTTGCCTCAACACCGGCGGCACCTCCGGCGAGCCCCGCATCGTGGCCCTTCAAAACGGAACGATCAACCGCTTGGGCCGCAAAGGCTATCCGCTCATCGGCGGCAAAGTGACCGCCATCAAAATGCTCACGGTCGTCCCGCTTTGCCACGGATTCGGGCTCGTCATGGGGATCCATACCCCGCTTTCCAACGGGGCGAGCACCGTCCTCATGAACCGCTTCTCGACCAAAACCGCCATCCGCCTCATCAAAAAAGGGCAGGCCACCGCCATTATCGGCGTGCCGGCGCTCTTCAACGCTTTGCTCTCCAAAGACGCTTTCGCGGGCAAATGGCTCCAAAAGCAGATCATCGCCTTCGTCGGGGGCGATTCGGTTCCCGAAAGCCTGCTGACCCGCTGGAACGAAACGATGGAGAAATTCCAAAGCCCGGCCCGGCTTTACCAAGGCTACGGCCTTACCGAAACCGTGAACGTCAGCAACGTCAACACCGCCAAAAAGCATCGTCTAGGCAGCGTCGGGACGCCTCTTCCGGGGTTGAGCGAAATTATCGTCGACCCCAAGACCAACGCCGTGCTTCCGCCCTTGGCGCATGGAGAGATCCTGATCGCGGGCGACACCCTCATGCAAGGGTATCTCGACGGAGGGGAGAGCGGCTTCGTCGAGGTTGGGGGGACCCGTTACGTCAAAACCGGGGATTATGGCTACTTGGATGAGGACGGATACCTCTTTTTCGAGCAAAGGCTCCGCCGCATCGTCAAAATCAAAGGCGAGACCGTCTGCCCAAGCCAAGTCGAGAAGGTCGCCCTCTCCTTTTACGAGATTTACGAAGCCTATGCCTATGGGGTCCCCGACGAGCGGAACGGCCAGGCGATGCATCTGGCCCTCGTGTTCCGGGAAGGCTACGAAAGCGGCGACGCCTCTTTGCTTCTCGACAACCTTTCGACCCGCCTTAAGAAGAGCCTGCCCGCCTTCGCGATCCCAACCAAAACGTTTTTCCTGAAGTCCCTGCCCAAGACCGCGGTCGGCAAAATCGACGAAGTCGCGATCCTAGCCCTCGATAAATAGAAGCAAAACCCTTTTCGCGAAGAAGCGGGATTCGGCGAGGAAACGTCAACTATCGCCGCTGGTTCTAGCTTTTTTGGTTCGCTTCTTCGCGAAAACCCAAACGAGTTGGACGAAATAATTGATCACGAAAAGGATGGCATCGACGACGATCTTGATGAGGATCAGGCTGCTGGGGAGATAATCGAAAGCGTACACGAGCGCGATCCCCAATCCCATGTTCACGAAATACAAAGCGGCGTATTTGGCGATCTTCCCGCCAACGTCGCCCGAATGGGGGAAGACGAGGAAATTGTTCGCGCAGAAATTCAAAGGTCCCGAAATGAGGCGGGAAATAACGATGGCGAGGGCGATCTTCCAGCCCGCGAGTTCCGGCAGGACGCCAAAGAAAAGGGCCGCCAAACCTTCGTCGACGCCGAAGCTCGCCAAAGCGACGAGGGTATATAGAATCGGGGTTCGGTAAATCCTAAAAGAATCGACGACCGGGTCGAAATGGCTGTCTTTGTTGTCGTCGTAGATGGTTTGGATACCTAGCTGCACCACGCGGGTCTCCCGCGCCGCCTCAAGAAGGAAATTCATCTCGTAATCGTAACGGGAGCCCTTGACTCGCAAGGCCAGCGGGAAAAGGGAAGCCGGGATCCCCCGGAGCCCCGTTTGGGTGTCACGAAGTTTGACGTGGGCGGCGAGAAGGAAATAAAGGCTCGAGAAACGGTTGCCCCAACGGTTGGGCCGCGGAACGTTTTTTCCCGAGAAATCGCGAACCCCCATGACGAGGGAGCCGGGGTTGGCCTCGAGGGGCGTCCCGAACCCGCAGAATGTCTTCGTAGGCGTGCTGGCCGTCCCCGTCCGCCGTCACGACTCCGCCGATGTCGGGGCGGTTCGCCCGGATGAATTCGAAAGCGGTTTTGAGGGCATGGCCTTTCCCGGCGTTTTCGGGATAGGAGATGACTTCGAACCCCGGAAGGGCCCGGATCTCGTCGAAAAGCGGCCGGCTCGCCTCCCCACTGCCGTCATCCACCACCACGAACGCGGAAAAATCCTTTGGATTCATGCGCTTGAGGAAAGGCACGACCTTGTCGTTAGGCATGTAAATGGGGATCAAAAGGGCTTGTTTCATGATCGGTTGAATCCGCGACGGGAACCTCGGCCAAGAAAACGGAGGCATGGGACGGAAACGGCGAGAAACCTCAAAAGATGCCGCGCCTCATGATGGCGATGAGTTTATCCATGTCGGTCGAAAGGGGGTAATCGGCGAGCCGCGGGGGCGTGATCCAAAAGACCTCGCCCTCATCCCCAGGCGTCAAGGCACCTTCGTAGCGGTTCGTCCGGTAAAGGGCCGCCACGTGGCGCACCCCCTTTTTGGGTTCGTTCCATTCGTAGACGCCGACTTCCTCGATCTGCGAGACGGTCAAACCCGTCTCCTCCTTCATCTCGCGGACCACCGAGGAGGCCATCGTCTCGTCTTTTTTGACGTGCCCGCCCGGAAAAGTGAGGCCCGGCCAGTCGCTTTTCGTCCGATTCTCGACGAGAAAACTGCCATCCGCGCGGTAGACCATGCACATATTCGTCAAGATGACGCGCTCGTTCAGTTTCATACCCATTGAGTTTAATCTTCCGCGCGTGCGAGCGAAAGGAAAAACCCGCCGAGGTTGCCCGAGCCATCGTTTTTTCGCCCCCTCCCGCGCGAATGCGCCATAATAGACCCGTGATTTTCCGTTTGAACGAAGCCGACGAAAGGAAATTCGGGGAACTCCTCTCCGTTTTCGACGCCAACGTCAGAGCCAGCGAGGCCTTGAACGAAAAGATGAAGGAAGCCGACCGCTCCTTGCTTAAGGAAGCCCGGGTTTTGAGACCCGAGGCCTACCGCCTCGACCCTTATTCCGAATCCGTGAAACCCGCCCGGCGGAAGTTCGGCTCGTGGGAGCTCACCTACGAACGCTATCGGCCGCGTCAGGTTTTCCTAAGCGACGCCGTCGCCTCTCTCGGCGCCCCTTTCTATGCGGAAAAGAACCCGCTTGGGTATTTCCCGCGCCCCTACGAATACCTGTGCCTCAAGGAAAGGGGGCGCACGTGGATGAGCGTGATCCCCCACGAGATCAACACCATGCGCGCGCCTCTTTCCCGAATGAAGGGGCGCGTCGTCGCGATGGGCCTCGGACTTGGGTATTTCGCGTTCCGTTGCCTCCTTAAAAAGGAAGTCAGCCATCTTACCGTCGTCGAGAAAGACCCGCGTTTGATCCGCGTCTTCCGCGAATCGCTCGCGCCTTTCTTCCCGAACCTCGGGAAGTTGAGGCTTGTTGAAGGGAACGCTTTCGACGAGGCGACGGTCGGCCCCCTGTTAGAAGAGGCCGACTCCGTTTTCTACGACACCTGGCACGACGAGGACGACGGCTTGGCGATGCTGGGCGAGGCCTACCGGGCGGAAGCAAGATGCCCCCATGCCCATTTCGAGTATTGGATCGAGGGGAGTCTGCTCGCCTATTACCGCCGCGCGCTCATCGTTTTGCTCGACGCCGCGGACCACTACCCTGAGGAAAAAGAGGAGGATGACGAACTGACATCGGCCACCAAAGCTGCGCTGAAGGAGACGAGGTTCCGCTCCTTCCGCGACATCGTCTCCCTCCTTGACGACGCAAGCCTTAAGAGCCTTTTGGGGCGCCTCGCCAAAGAAAGAAGCGGGGGCCCGCTTATGCTAAACTGAAAGCCATGCCCAATATCCTGACCCATTACACGTTCGCCAAAAAGAACGTTCTCGACCCCTCCCCCGGGCATCTGGACGCCACTTTCGTCGGCGCCCAAGGGCCCGACCCTTTCTTTTTCTATGGCGTTCTCCCCTTTAGGAGGCGGCCGCACAAGAAAGAGGTCCGCTCCCTCGGCGGCCTCACCCAGCACGAGGAGTTGACCGACAACTACTGGGCCATGGTCGAATACGCCCGAAGCAGCAAGGACAAGGATCTTCTTTTCGCCTATATCGACGGGCTTTTCATGCACTATGCCGTCGACCGGGCCTGCCATCCCTATATTTTCTTCAACACCGGCTTCACCGATCGGCCCGAGGACAGCGAGGCGGTCCGCCGCCACTACAACTTCGGCCACATGTGGATGGAGAATCTCCTCGATTTCGTCGTGGGCCATAGGGAGGGGACCTTCCAACGCCCCGATAAGACCCTTCTCCTCATAAAGAAAGACGCCCTCGCCATCTCCAAAATGTGGGACGAGGTCAACGCGAGCCACCAAAAAGTGCCGAACGTCGCCGCCGATTCTTTCTTTAAGTCCCTTCTCGATTATCGTTCCACGATGCGCCTCGCCTGGAATCCCCTCCACTGCAAAAAAGGGCTTTTCAAGCTCTTGGCGGGCCCCGAAAGCCTGCCTTATGGGTTGGTCTATCCGAAGAGTCTGAAAGGCTTTGAGACGATCGACCTCCTTAATGAAAGGCATTCCGAATGGCGGATGCCCGCCGGGGAAAAAAGGCACGAAAGCTTCTATGACCTTTTAGGCGAGGCCAAAGGCATTTATTCCGCCCTCCACGCATGCCTGAGGAGGTCTTTCGGGGGCGCCGACGAAAAAGCGGCGATTTTCTCGATCGCCGGCCATATCAATCACGAGGGCATCGTTCCCGGCTCGCCCAAAATCTATTGGAGGCTGATTTGGCCCGCCTCTTTCCAAAAGGACGTCGTTGACCATCCGAAGGAATGAATCTATCGGACCAGGGAATCCATTTGGGCTTTCTTTTCCTTCATTGAGGCAAGGAGCCTTATTTGGGAACGGGCCCGCGCCAAATTGTCGCCTGGCCTCATCACCTTGAAATAGACGTCGCCCAACAAATAATCGGTCAGGAAACGAAGCCCGCATTCGTAGCCCATCTGCAGAGCCCCGCGCGACAGGTTCGCCTTTTCTAGAGGAGTCAAAAACCCTTTGGCGAGCGAAAGGTACCCCCGCAAAAACGCCTCATATGACCTTAAAAGGAAGGAAACCCCCTTCGGATCGCCATCCTCGTCCCCGCTCGAGCAGTCATAACGGACCGCGTCCCCGAAGTCGAAGACGCTGTAGCCTGGCATCACCGTGTCGAGGTCGATCAAAGCCAACGCTCTCCCGCTTTCCGCGTCGAACATGACGTTCGTGAGTTTGGGGTCGTTGTGAGTCACGCGAACCGGCAATCCCGCGATCGGCTCGGACAGGGCGCGGTTATCGACGCATGACTCGATCTCCTCGCGGCAGGAGGCGGCCCGCCCGAGGGGGTTTGAGGCGACCGCCTCGAGAAAAGCCCCATAACGCTTTTTGGTGTCATGAAAAGAGGGGATCGTCTCGTAGAGGTCGCCCAAAGGGTAGCGCGACAGATCCTTTTCGAAGCGGCCCAAAAGCCGTCCCGCCTCATAGAGAAGGCCCGGATCGCGCGTCGAAGGATGGACGAGAGCCCCCTCGATATAAGCGAAGCAACGGAAAAAAGATCCATCGGGGGCCTCGAAATACGACGACCCAGCCTCGGTGGGGACGACCTGAAGCGTCTCGCGTCTTGGATCGCCGCCCCGTTTGGCGGCGGCCTCGCGGAGGAAGGAAGAGACGCCGACGATGTTGGCCATAATCCTCTCGGGCCGCGGGAAAACGAAGCGGTTGACCTTCTGGAGGATGAAGCGGCCCGCCTCCGTCCCCACCACGTACGTGTCGTTGACGCGCCCGTTGCGGTTAAGCGAAAGCGAAGTCACGCGGCCCCAAAGCGAGAACGCCTTGAGGGCATCGGCGAGAAAGGAAGGAATCGACCGATTCATGTAAAATGAATTTTACACCAAAACGTGCGATGGCGAGGTCAAAATGTTTTTTTAGAGCAAACGGACCATAAGTGAAGCATGCCCCTGTCCATATGCCGACGACAATAGCGCTTCCGTCCATGCCGGCGGTCGAAGAAACCGGCGCCACAAGCGTTCCTAGTTCGAAAAACCCATAGGTTATGGAGCCGCGCTTAAGCGAAGCTATCCAGCCGTTTTTCTGCTCTTCCGCATTGCTTTCATTATAGAACGAAACAAACTCGGAGATACCGCCGGTAAACTAATGGCAAACAGATGATTGGCTCCGATTAAAAGATACGCGCGGAAACGAATGAGGAGGAAAAAACCGCTCAAAGCCACCATCTTGTTATAATGGGCTATTATGGCAACCCCTCTTTCAAAGACGTCAAGAAGGGAACAAACTGAAACGTTAGGAACGCCTTCCACGAATAAGCATGTCTCTCGAGGCGATGAGTTGTCGTTTCTTATGATCGAGGCAATCAGGTTCCCCTCAACGCCTTGCTTCTAATAATAGAAAACGCTTCCTGTCCACGAAACGAAAAGATTGTACTTTGGCTTAAAACAGATGTGTTTCTCAATAAACAGGGTACCATCTTTCGCCAATTCCTTGATTTTTCATAGAACCAGTATGAATAACATCTTTGGTATTTTGTTATAAAGTTAATATACCAACGAATGTTTTTCCCGTTGTCGTACCCGCATTCAATCTTTTGCATAGCCCTAAAACAATCGCCTTTGCCGATCGATATTGCAATGGTACTTGACTAGTTCAGTTGGAAGACCTCCTCATCTCTTTCGATATCATACCCGCTTCTCATGTATGGTTTATTTTAATGAAAGAATGCACTATATTTTTAATGAAAAAACTAATTCGAACAAAAAAGTTTTTTAGATTCGACGGAGCGCAAAATCGAGCAAAAAAGGTAATTAAAAATGTCCTGAAATATAATGGAAAATGTTGGGTATTCCTCGATTAATTGAAAAGAGACTAATTTTATAGTACGAGTTACAACACGAAAAAAGCGTTGCAGAAATTTCACGCCAATACACAAGTCATTTAAACTACGGCTTTAGCAAAACGAAAGCACATTTGGATTGTGTGGTAAGGTCAATGGAGTACCGTAATACTTCGTAATTTGATTTGAAAGGTCGCCAACCGATACCCCAACACCAATTGGCCCAATGGAAATGTCAAGCGACGTATCGCCAAGAAAACCAAACTTCTCGTTATGAACATACCCTGTTAAAACTTGGGTAGTATTGGCCGCAACAACATAATACTGCCCAAAGACTTTCGTGGTTTTGTTCATATAAGGAGCATCGTGGGTCTGTCTTTTGCACAATGGGAAGGAATAATAAACACCAGAAGAGGAATAGTTGGGTTTTAAATGCATGGTGACATCCTTAGGCCCACAAACCTTTTTCATGTATGCCTCGCCATGAGTCCAAACAGAAGAAGAATAGGCTACAGCGTTTGCACCTGTTTCGATAATCAAATCGTCGTAATTCCAATCAACAAAGAATGGATCTTCAAAAAAAACTGTAGAGATAACTTTATAAACTGGGTTGCCATCATAGTCACCCCAGTGATAAGCGGAAGTAATAAAAGAAAAGTAATTGTTTACGTCATCTGTGTTAAAGGTTCCCTGATTTGAAACCTCACCGTTCAACGATGAAGACGTGAAAATATCTCTCTTCGAAATAGCGAAGTCAGTGTAACGAGCCTCTTCAGGAAGAAACATACTGCTCATCGCCGAGGTGGAAATAGGCTGATGCTCTGGGTTTTTCACAACCATCGCGTCGGAAAGCGAAATGCCATCAAACGAACTTACCATTTTTACATTGGAAACATTTCCAGAAACGACCCCCAATAAAGCAAAAGACATTGCAATCAATTCCATACAATGTTCTCCTTCTTAGAATATTATATTAATAATAATACTAATTAAGAAATTGTTGCAACAATGTAAAGTTTTTTACTTTCTAGAGCCCCTCGTTTTTTATGGCATGTTCTTATAATTTCTTTACCTATCAAACGTTTGCGCGCAACCATACAAAAGCGTCGTTTTGGCGAGAACTTCCTGTTTACGAGCATCCGGAGTACAAACCTAGGTAGTTTTTGTAGGAATGCCACACCCTCGATGCTAGTCGTTCGAAACGAAAAGATGCGGATAGAGAGCGGAGTCACCCTCTCCGAGAGGGTCGACACGACGCTCGACTCCATGCGACTACCACCCAGGAAGTTCGAACTGACAACGACGCTGGCTCTCAGGAATTCAATACTTCAAAAAAATAACAAAATAGCAAAATTGGTGTTTTGCATACAATCAGGCAAAGCTTTCAGGACCAAAAAACAAATACTGAACTGATATTTCAGTAGTGCTTTTGCAAATTATTCTACAAAGTAACAATTTTCTGTCATTGTTAGTATGACAAAAATCATATGAAATGCAGCAAACGGACACGCTTGAAGAGCTGCAAAAGTTAATTACTTAATATAAAGCGCCTTTAGACGAACAACCATAGCAAAACAACGTTACTATTATAACGAAATTTTGCTTGTATGGTTGAGAAAAAATCATTAATACCTTTTAGACACTTCATCGAAAAGACGCTTTCCATCCACAAAACTCATTGCTGGATTGGATGCCAAATATTTTGACAATTCAGCATCTGCACGATATCTCGCCATTTTTACCTTGCTAAAACTAACCAGTCTTTCATAAAACAAAATCTTTGTTTCCGAAATCTTGCACCAAAGATAGGCCGCCAAAAGGATAAGGTGCTTATTTAGCGAACACAACGCTTCCTGTTCCGTTCTATCCGTAACTAATTGGCAGGACCCGCCACAAATGCGTTTAAAATAGCAATCCTGACAAATGTGGGCTTGATGAGTTAACGCGACATTGGACTCCCTAACCAAACGATTTTTTGCAACCCTCCAAGTATTATCAAACGAACAGGAAGGGCAAGGATATGCGCCTCCTCCAATGTCAAAAGTGAATCGGGAAATCCCGGCATCACAACGATTAATCGTTCTTTGGTTGCAAAACATTCTATTAAGGTATCTGCCAAACAAGTCGTCGCCGTTCATTAGTGCGAAAAAGGCTTTTGTAATATCTTTTTCAGAATCAAATAATAAACGTAAAGAAAGCTTATCGTATTCATGCTCCCACTTTTTCTCAGAAACTGGAGTCAAACAATAAGCACCGCCACGGACAGGCCTAATGCTTATCGTTTTAAACAAAAGAAGCAGTTTGCTTAAAACTTTGCACAAATCAAAAGTGTCAGCACCGATTGTAACTGCACACCCCACATAATTGCGATTTGCTATTCCCGCGACATTTTTCACAATTTGGTCAAATGTCGGAGAGCCGTTCTTTGAAAGTCGGTGTCTGTCATGTACCGCTTTTTCGCCATCAAGACTGACGCCAAACAAAACGCCATTAGTTTGAAGCACTTCGGCAATTTCCGGTGTTAAGAGAGTCCCGTTGCACACGAAAGAAGGGATTATTTCAACACGCATTCTATTGCTTTGCTTTTTGCAGTAGTCAGCCACCGAAAGAATCGTTTTCAAATTCATTAGCGGCTCTCCCTTTCCAGACATGTCAACGAAGTATTTTTCTCCTCGTGGAAAGCTAGAGAAGAGAAAATCCAAATCACTGATAGCTTCCACGCTACTCATGATTCGTCCGGACTTGTTTTTATTGAAGCAATAATCGCAACTCAAATTGCACGAATCAGATATATCAAGACAAAACGAAAAGACCTTTATTGGAACACTCTTAAGACAGGCATCTATCGATGGCAACGGTTTTTCGGTTTCGCGAGGCAAAAATGAAAAAGAGGCGGAAGCCGGGAAAAAATATAGCGTCTTATCAAAAACCTTAAAAGAGAGCACTTATTCTTTCTTCCTCGAGCACGAAAACAAATTGGATAAAAGCAAATGGATGAAAAAAAGAAATAGTACGAACAAGGATCCGTACTGCGAAACGGCAACGCAAGTGCCTCCACCCACCAAGGCGCCGTTTCTATAAAACGAGTACGAGTAGCATCCAAACCCTTTGATTGATGATTTGATCACATCAAAGGCGACGCTTATGCTCAATAAAGAGGCGCAGGTAACAATCATTGAACAAAGCGAGACGAGACAAAAAAGCAAGGCGAGAAAAGGCAAAGTTTTTGAGGAACCGTCTTTATGGGTGACAAGGAACAAAAACACCGCCAAGGAAACCACAAATTCGCTTATCGCGAAAACCCAAAGATAGAGAAAGGACTGATTGCCTATGAACGTATATTCAAAAAAAGGAAGGACTAGCGATGCCAAAAAAAACGAATACCGTACGAAATTATCTTTTCTTTCTTTCAAAATTCAGTACCTCCATGAAAAATATTATTGGTAAAAACGCCAACATCTCCATCTGTGTTTTTTATTATACCATTCTATTTTTGGATGCTCTTGATGTCTTTTTATTTCATTGCTTATTTCCACCCATTTCGCGTTTCGCCGAGTCTGAAAAATTGTTTTTTTGCGTTTGAACAAGTTGTTTTTCGTCAAGGGCGCAGCAAGAAGGGATCTATGGGGAAATCCATTTAAAGCGTATGAAAGCAGCAATACCGACAATACATGTCGCCGCCACTATCCGCACGGCCTTTGGGGATGTGAAAAACAACCAGACCGAAAAAAATTCCAGAAGTTGTAGGCTTCGTTTCTCTTTCTGAATGTCACCGCTTCAAAGACTCTCGAGATTACTGGCAAAAAGATGAATTGGCACACAAATTCATGGAAGGGGGTTAAAGCAAAGTGGCAAAAGGCAGAACAAAAAATCCTGATTGACCATATGTTGAAGAACAGTTCATCCATATAGAACGGTTCTGTATAAAGTTTTCCACAGGCACCCCTGATTTCATGAGCGTCGAAAATCTCACGATAAATAATGGATTGGATGCCTTTAACAAAACTATTACGATAAAAAGGCAATGGTACGTTTCTTCAACAGTGAAACTGGATTCGACTCCGGCAAACACACCGATAGGGGCAAAAAATACGGGACAATTCGCTATGTCTCGAACATAGGGTTTACGCTGACTCGCATTTGCGCCCGTTGCGGTTAAGCGAAAGCGAAGTCACGCGGCCCCAAAGCGAGAACGCCTTGAGGGCGTCGGCGAGAAAAGCGTCGCCTTGTCCTTCTTTCATCGAATCTCCTTTCGTTCTCGGCGAGGAAAAGCCGGCTAATGCAGCATCGTGAATGGAGCGACGTCCACGAAGCCGAATTTGTGGTAGATCCTCCCCGCGAGCGGGTTATCGTAGAAAAGGCAAACGAATTTGTTCCCTTTCCTGAACCGGTCTTCCAATAGGGCGCTGATGGCCAAAGAGGCATACCCGCGGCGGCGGAAGCCTTCTTTCGTGCACACGCCGACCAGCATGGCGCTGGCCGCGGTGTCGGAGGTGGAGGAGGCAAGAGCCACCAACCCCCCTTCGACGAAAACCCCATACGTCACCGAACCCCTTTTGAGGTTCGCGACCCAACCGTCTCTCTCCCCTTCCTCGTCCTTTTGAGAACGCGGGAATTCAGATATGGTCCCGATGAGCGAGAAATACTCATGGAAATCCGCTTCCTTCAAAGGCCGGACGAAGGCCTCGGAGGGGGCCAGACGAGACAAGGGTCGGGCCTTGTCGCAGCGGGCCATCATCGTGACCTCTTCCTTTAGGGGAGGCAAAAACGGCGCGATTTGCCGGATGAGCGAGGCTTTCCCGTTGAGGCACACGCCCTTCAGCGACGGATTGTCGGCCAGAATCGAATCGGCGATGAGTTCGCCGGGGATTTTCTCCCGACGCGAGTAGAAAACGTAATTGCGGCCCATGTACCGGAGCAGGACGCCGGAAAGGGCGTCGGCCACGTCGAAGAGCCCTTTGACGCGGACGTGCCTCCCATCGATCCCGAAAGACTCGACGTCCCCGGAAATGAAAAGGTTCAGCTCCGGCTCAAGGGAAACGTAATCGGAGACGGTTTTGGAATCCGCTTGACCCAAATCGCAAAGAACCATATGGTCAGTATACTCTTCGGGGCAAAAGAAAACCCGGCAAAGCCGGGACTATTGTCTGGCGGAGGCGTCGAGATTCGAACTCGAGCACCGGGAAACCCGATCTAACAGGTTAGCAACCTGCCCCCTTCGGCCTCTTGGGTACGCCTCCGTGCCTCGATAATATACAACAAAACGGGAACGTTCGCACCTAGAAAACGCAAAATGGGGGGACGAAGGCCGCCCTAGGTCGTTTTCTCGCTCGGATAAATGAGGGAAACCATGTCCCAAGCGTAAATCTCGCTCGTCTTCCCGCCGCTGCCATCCTCGACGCGCTGAAAAAAGCGTTCGTCCTCAAAAGAGATGGTTTCGCGCTTCTGCGATCCGTCGGTGAGACTGATTTTCGTCGAGACTTCAAGATCGCCGGCCCCGCCGCTCTTGTAACTTTCATCAAGAAGGTCCGATCCGTCGGCGTCGAAACCTTGTAACCGCGACAAAAGAAGGCACGGAACGGAAACGAAAGCGTCGCAAAGAACCAAGGATGGGTCGTAATTCTCGGCGAGGGCGCCCTTCCATGAGGCGAGCGGGTCCTCGTCGCTATGGCTATAGACGCCGTTAGCGGCGTCCGCGTAATGGTAAACGCCGTCCTGAATATAGAGATAGAAATCCCCCGATGTGACGCTTGAACTCGAATCGGCGCTTGAGACAAGCCTCTCTTTGCGATGGTAATAGTGGTTCGCCGCGTCGAAGGAAACCGAAAAGGAGCCACGGAGATCCTCGCGCTCATAAGTCGTCGTGCTGGTCCAGCAAGAGGGAAGGACATAGCCTTCGGCGCCCGTGTCGGCGAGGAAAGAAGTCAGCCTATCCTCCGCTTCGGCGCGCGTGAGGGGCTTCGAGCACCCCAATAGCATCGCGAGGGCCGGGACAAGGATGATTAAGCGCTGATACTTGTTCATGATAAACGAATATAGGTTACCACCCTCGCAAGGCAAAGAAAAAGGCCGACGCGTGTGACATCGGCCTTTTTCGCGCTTTACGAAGGCTAAGCGAACATATTATAGCCCGAGAGATTCGGAAAAGAGACGGAGGCGGTTCCGTACTTCACGGTGCAGCTTTGGGTGCCCTCAACCATGCTCGTAAGAAGACTGCCGGAGAAAGACATCTTGAAATCGGAATATTTTACGGCATTGGCGGAATTGGACACATCCACGAATTCGATGGAAACGTTGCCCTCTCCGGCGCTGTGATAGGCTTCCCCGGTCACCGATTGCGTCCCCGCGTCAAGTTGAGCCAGAGCTTTGTTGCAGATATCCGCGGTTTGGGGGGTCACGTTCCGTATGGCGGCGGCATCTTTGGAAATGTGCGTTTTGACATCGGAGATATCAAGTGAAGAATCGTCCGACGCATATACTTTGTTGGCCGCGTCGACCTCATAGGCGACGTTGTCCCGGATGTAGTAGTACGAATCGGCATGCGTCGTCGTCCCGCCGGAAACGACCGACATCATGACGTGCTCGTAGGATTTGTCCATGTCGATGACCTCGGTGCCGCTGACGAGCTTCCCGTCAGTGAGGCAGTCCTTGAGGGTGTAAGTCACTTTACTGAAATTCCCCGGGTTCTCGGAGATGGAAGTTAGCAGCGTCTCGGCTTCGGCGCGATCGATGACTTTCCCGGCCGTGCAACTCGCAAGGGCCAAAACCCCCAAACACGCGACTATCGTCTTTTCCGCAACTTTTGCGTTCATTGTGAATTAGCCCCTTTATTACGCCTATTATAGGCTTGGTTTGGCATAGAGGCAAACGAATGGGCGAAAAATGCTTTTCATGCCGGCGGGCGGCGAACCAAGAAGGGCGCGGAAACGCGTTCGCGTCTTTCTTCCGCCGATTCGCTCAATAGGCTTTCGCGAAGTAAACCACCATCGTCGCCGGGGCGCCGCAAATGGGGCACTTGACCCCTTCTTCGACCGTCTCCTCGGCGATGCAGCGGGCGGTCCCGCCGTCGGTGATCTCCTTGATTTTCAGCTCGCACTCCTCGCGCCCGCAAAAGGCCATCTTGGCGTAACCGCCCTTATCGAGGACGGCTTTCAGTTCGTCGATGGTCTCGACGTGGCTGATATGGCTTTCTAAGAAAGCGGAGGCCTTCTTGAACATGGCTCCATGGATTTCCTTAAGGACGGAGGGGATTTCCTTTTCGATAGCCTCGATGGGGGCGATCGTTTTCTCGCCGTTGACGCGTTTGACGAGAACGGCTTGCCTGGAAGCCAAGTCGCGGGGGCCCACCTCGACGCGAAGCGGTACGCCCTTCATCTCCCATTCGGAGAACTTCCAGCCGGGGGTCTTGTTCTCGTCGGCGTCGACTTTGGCGCGGATCCCTTCCTCGCTCAACCTTTCCCTTATGCCTTCGCAGGCCTCCAAGACGCCCGGCTCGCTTTGGCGGATCGGGACGATGACGACTTGGATCGGGGCCACGTATGGGGGCAAGACCAACCCGTTGTCGTCGCCATGGACCATGATCAAGGCCCCGATCAGGCGCGTCGAGACGCCCCAGGAGGTTTGCCAGGGGGTCTCAAGAGCGTTCGAGCGGCCTTGGAAAGCGATGCCGAACGCCTTGGCGAAACCCTGGCCAAGATCGTGGCTCGTCCCGCTTTGGAGAGCCTTGCCGTCGTGCATGAGCGCCTCGACCGAGTAAGTGGCCACCGCCCCCGCGAATTTCTCATGTTCGGTCTTCCGGCCTTTGACGAAGGGGATGGCGAGCAAATCGCGGCCCGTGTCGTCGTAGATATCGAGAAAAGCCTTCACGTTCCTCTCGGCTTCCTCGTGGGTCTCGAAAAGGCAATGGCCCTCTTGCCACAGGAACTCGCTGCCGCGGAGGAACGGGCGGGTCGTTTTCTCCCAACGGACGACGGAGCACCATTGGTTGAACATCTTCGGCAAATCGCGGTAAGAGGAGACGATCCGCTTGTAAAGGTCGCTGAAAAGGACCTCGGAGGTCGGGCGGATGATAAGCGGGTCGGCCAGTTTCTCGCCCCCGCCGATCGTGGCGACGAGGCACTCGGGGGCGAAGCCCTCGATGTGATCCTTTTCCTTGTTGAAAAGGGAAGAGGGGATCGCCATGGGCAAATAGACGTTTTCGGCCCCCTCGGCCTGGAAGCGCGCGTTCATGTAGCTTTGGATCCGCTCCCAGATCGCGTAGCCGTAAGGAAGGTAATCGATGAAGCCTTTGACGGAACTGTAGTCCATGAGCTCCGCCTTGCGGCAAACGTCGGTGTACCATTGGGTGAAATCGACGTCGCGCCCCGTAATCGCCTGGTTTTTCATTTGCTTAGCCATGTGTTTTGACCTTCTATTTTCTTTCCTTCATCGCCTTGACGCGCTCGATCGACCGGGATATGACCGGCCGGAACATCGTGTCATAAGGGGCGAAGATGTCGCTCGATATGCAATCGACGCCCGATTCTACTACGAGTTCGAGCGCGTTCCAACTCATTAAGTTGGAGCCGATGATCGGTTTGCCGTATTTCAGGAGTTTCTCCACGAGGGCGCGAAGGGCGCTGCGGAGCTTGGTGTCGATCGTCCCCTCCTCGCCGCTGGAGGAAAAATCGACGAAGAAGACGTCCGAGGCCCCGTAGAGGGCCCCGTCGAGGGAAAGCGACTTGCCCGAGAGGACGAGCCCGAAACCGTAACCGGCTTTTCGGTAGGCCGCGACCTCGCTTAGAAAGGAGCTTTCGCCGGCCTTATCGAGGGAAGAGACGATGTCTTCCTCCCGGAAAAGAAAGACGAGATTGGCTTTTTTCGACTCCGGGAAATGGGTGAAGAAAGGCAGGATTTGGTTCCGCTCCGACATCCGAAGGGGGTAATAAAGCCTCGCCGAGGCATCGGGCCGCTCATTCACGAACCGCGGGATAAGGCTCTTGGCGATGGCGGCGAAAAGGTTCCGCTCGTCTTTGGCCCTCACGGCGTAATTCTTGAGTTCGTCGATCGAGGCGAACGATGAGTTGATCGGCAGGGCGCGGGCCAAATAACCGCGAACCGAAAGGGAGCGGCAATCGAAGACGGGGCGGTAGGTGTAGCTTATCTTCCGCTGATAGATGAGGCGCTCGACCTCGGTGCGGTACCCGAGTTCGTCGGTGACGCTGAAATCCTGGGAGCCCTTTTTGAAGAAACTGATGGCGCCGTTGGTGTCATAGCCGCTTTCGGCCGAACGGCGGGCTTCGGCGAGGATGGCGTCGCTGTCGCCCAAAAGGTCTTTGTTGGCGACGATGCCGGCCCGGACGACATAGGCCGGGACGGCCTTCTCTTTGTAAGCGGCCAGCGCCTTGTTGGCGGCGTCGATCACCCGGAGGGCGAAGGTAATGCCTTGCGAGGCGTCGACCATATCGAAATTGGCGATGATGAGCTCATTTTCGGTGGCTTGGATGATTTTTTGGTTGCCGGTGGCGAATGGTCCCACGGCTTCCCGGAAGCGAACGAGGACTTCCGGGGTAAGGGTTGGCCTGCCGCCTTCATAAGCGGCTCCTTCGCTTTCGTTGACGAGAAGGGCGAAGCAAAACGTCATGCCGCTGCGGGTGCCATTGGCTTTGACGGCCTGGGCGAAATCGGCCTCCGTCGCGAAGCCCCGGGTGAAAGGGCGCTTCGACTTGCCATACCGGAGCAGGTAAGACTCCAAATGAACGATTCCCTTATCGGGGCGCGAAGAGACGATTTTAAGAAACGACGGAAAAAGGTGGCGGGCCTTATGGAAGAGGACATTCGTGACCAGATACGTCGGATGGCTTTCCCCGTTCAGAACGGCCATGATCCAATCGCGAACCCGCGTCCGTTCGCTTAGAGGAAAGGAAGAGAAGAACTCATTCATCGAAACCGTCTTGACGGCGGACATGTCGCTGAGGTTGAAATAGCGGACCTCGTCGTGGGGGGCGTCGATGCGAAAAACGCGAACGCTCGAGGATTGGTAGGACATTTCCTTGGCGAAGGCCTGATCGCGCGTTTTGGTCCAAACGAGGCCAGCGATCAGGGCGACGATGGTGAGGCCCAGCAAAACGAAAGAGACATAAAAGGAGACGGTGTCCCACCGAAACGAGGAGAGTGACTCCGGAAAGCCGCTCAAGGCATCAAGAAATAGACAAAAGAACTTGGCCATAATCTCGTTTGATTGTAGCACCCGCCTCGCGAAGAGGCACGCGCAAACGCGGGCGGGACACTCTTCCTATGGAACGGCCGATTTCGAGGTGCTATCATTATCCGCGCCGGAGAAGTACCCAAGTGGCCGAAGGGGTCAGTTTCGAAAACTGATAGTGGGTCGTAAGGCCCAGCCAGGGTTCAAATCCCTGCTTCTCCGCCAAAGAGTCTTCGTGCGAACTCTCCACGTGTACCGAGAGGGCATCGTCATCAAAACGAAGCTTCCGTTAAAGAAGTGGCAGGTACAAAAGTAGGCCGTCCAGAAATGGGCGGTTTTTGCATATTCGCCACGGGTCTAGAATAATTAAAATAAAAATGTCACCTTTTTAGCGTTTGCGACGTTGGTTAGATGAAGGGAGGGGAAATGGGGCATCCTACAGACAGGCATTTCACGGAAATATACAATGCGTGCTTTCAGGACGTTTTCCGAGTTTCTTTTTCGTATCTGAAATCAAGAGAAGACAGCGAAAACGTCCTTCAAGACGTGTTCATGGAGTATTTCGAGCATCCCCCGAAGGACGAACGGAACATCAAATCGTGGCTCGTCTCCAAGGCAATCCATCGAAGTCTGGACGCCCTTAGGAAAAGAAGAAAAGAAATCGGGATCCAAAGAAAATCCGCTTGCGAAGCGGAATCGGGGGCGATTGAGAAAAACAAAGAAGAATTGGAGGAGGCGCTGAATCTCATAGCGGCCCTCCCCGAGAAGTGCAAAAGCGCGATCACGCTCTTCTATATGGACGAGATGGACATTAAGACCATATCGAAATCCCTCGCCATCAGCGAAAGCGCGGTCAAGAAAAGACTTGAGCGCGGAAGAGAAATATTGAAAGAGGAGATCAAAAATGGAAAATGTTGAATCGTTGTTTGGAAAAGCTTGTTTGGAAATGCCTACATGCCGCTTAAGCGCTGAGGGTGTCCTTTCAAGAATAAAAGCCAGATTGCAAACCGAGAGGAAGCTTAGTCGCGCCTTGCCGAAATTCCTTATCCCTGCCGGTTCGACCGCCATTATCGCCGGGGTGGTCGTCGGGTCCCTTTATGGGGCCGGCTTCTTCAAAGCCGAGACCCCGATGAAGGCCGCTTTCGAATACGGCCTCGGAAAAGAGGTTTCCAACGGAACCGACTCGTTCACCCTCGAGGATTCTTGGCTGAGGGACGAGACGCTGTCTTTGGAGGCCAAAGTTAGCCTATCCTCGAACGGAAGCGTTTTTTACGCCTCCTCTTTGACCGTTGCTGTAGGCCTCAACGATGAGGAAAGGAGCCTATCCATCGATTTTTGTTCGTTTGTGTCGGATTACGGGGCGCAAGGCTGGGTCAAAGACGGCGACGACTACTCTTTCTCCGTCAGCGAAGGAAACCGCTTCATAGGCACTTTCGACTTCGGCTTCCCGATAGACAAAGCGGATGGGTTTTGCTCAAAGGAAATCATCTTAGTTAGGACCAACGCCTTCGGAATAAACGAAGACGGAACCGACCTCACCAATGTGTGCTTCCGCTTGCCGACTGACGGAAGGAGGGCCTCAGCGATACCGCAGCCCTCAAGTTCCGACGACTGGCACGAATAAAGAGCGGGGAGAGAGCATCACGAAATTTGAAATACTAGAGATTCTGGCACTTATGTCGACGACTTTTGGTGGGGAAGGTCCACTAATAAGCAATGAGAGTTTTGCAGCTGGAGAATTGCCTAATATTTCAATTTCAGTTCTTAACAAATTGAGCAGCGCTTTTTTCGGATGGAAACACCGTTCAGCCTCCGGAGCGAGGCCTCGCCCAAAACCAAGGCCCCATGCGACCCGGACAGGAAATCGAACCTCTTCAGTCTTTTATGAGAACCGAAGGAAAAGTTGTCAGTCTTACGGCCTTTTGGCCTTCCCTGATCGAATCAGTTCCGGTTTTTGGCATTTTTGGGCAAAGAGGATCGCTGAAGTTCGCCAAAACGCTCGCCTCTCGTTGATGCGATTCCAGTCGGTGGTTTTTCGCGTAAACGACAAGACCCTGAAAATCGCTTTTCCCTTGTAAATTATTTTCAGGAAACGTAATTTCGTTTTTATTAATAAACAAGACGCTAGTTTCATGGTGTGGGCGTCTATAATCAGGGTATGATGGTTTCTATAGATTAAAAATTAACGCGACCCAAAACACATCAGAAAATGAAAATTTGTCTGCAAAACTTCCGCCTATATATCCCCGAGAAGGGAAAAGATAGGCGGGAGTGTCTCCTTAATTCGGTCTCCACCGTTTTCCGCTCGGGCCATTTGAACGTCCTTGCCGGGCCTTCCGGAAGCGGAAAGACGAGTTTGCTCAACGTCCTTGCGAATATGAGCGACGATTTCGACGGTTCGGTTCTTTTCAACGGTGAGGACATCCGCAAACGAAAGGACTTGTTCAAGAACTATCTCTCTTATGTGACCGCTGACGGCTGTTGCATCCCCGAACTCACCGTTCTCGACCACCTCAAACTCGTTTCAAACGACCGGAAAGCCATCGATAGGGTCATGAAGGATCTCTCCCTGCGTGACTTAAAGAACCATAAAACGGCCCTATGCTCAACCGGCGAGCAAGCCCGGACCGCGATCGCCGTGGCCCTGCTCAAGAACACGCCGATCCTTTTGCTCGACGAGCCCACCGCAAACCTTGACGAAGCGAACAAGAAAGCCGTGTTCGGCATCCTGAGCGAATATTCCGTAAACCATCTGGTCATCGTGGCGACCCACGACGCGAAGTTCATCGAAGACGGCTATTCCAGATACGAGATCAAGGACGGGAGCTTGACGATGACCGCCCAAGACGAGGAAAAGGACGATCGGCCGCTTTTTGAAAAAGCCCATGTCGGCGGTCGCTTGATGCCGACTTTCTTGAAGCTCTCCTTGCCTATTTCCTTCAAACACGCAATCCAGTTCGGCTTAAGCTTTTTGCTTATGTCCGTCTTTCTGATGTGCTCATTCCTGTCCTCGGCCCTCAGCGCCGTCGATAAGGAAGCCACCTTCGGGAGCGCCATCGATTCTTTGCCATACGGATATAACCAAGTCAGAGACGAAAAGAATCCATCCTTATCGCTCGGCGAGAGCGTTTTCGCCGACGAAGAGGGCGTTTTCGTGGCAACGACCATGCAAGGCAATGGGACCACCGTCAACATGACGTGCCTTGAGGATCTCGACGAAAGCCTTGCCGGCCAACTTAAAGGTTTCTTCGATGATTTCACCCTCGGCCCCGCTTACGCCAACGACGAGACGAACGCCTATTACCCCATCCTCATCACGAGCGAGCAGCAAAGATTCTTGTCAAAATCGCGTTCGATCGTTTTGAAGACGGGCGATCTGTTTCCGTTTTCCCTGATCGACGATGGATATGCCGTTTCCCACGCGACCAAAAACGATTTCTTCGTCGTCGCCGGCGTTTTCGATTACGGCACGGATCAGGGGGGCAGCTCCTTGAATCTGGATGAATCGTTCCCCTGCGTGATGAAGAGGGACGACTACCTGTCTTGCTTGCGCGCGAATGGAATCCGCTGTTGGTCGATCGAAAAGTCGCTAAACTCGCTTTTCACGGATTACGCCGCGTATTGCGAGGCCCACGGAATCGGGGACCCGATCTCCAGCCCCGATTTACTTCCCCTCGCCACGCTTGTGAGATACTCTGACTTCGCCGGCTTATTCGCCGAAAGCGGGGCAACCCCTTCCTCAAGCGACGGAAAAATCTATTATTCGGGAAAGAGGCCGCTTCAGGAAGACTGGATCATGCTTCCGGACGATTCCGGCGACGTGAGGAAAATGGCCGATCTCCTCCAATACGACGAGGGCTTCGAGTCGCGGGAGGATAAGGGGTTCTTCGCCCCTTACCTCAAAGACGGGGCCATCGGATTCCCTTTGGTCGACGCCTACGAACCCATCGGCCTCGTCGGCAAAACCTCCGCCGTCGTCTCCGGCTCTTACTACCTAAATGAGGAGGGGATCACGATGAAAGATTGCGTCATGGTGTCCGACTCCCTATACGCCAAACTCTTCGCCCAGATAGAAGGGGGAGGGAAAGAAGGGCCGGGCCTACCCGCCTTCTTCGCCGACCGGAATTACGTGAAAACGCACGTCGCTTCCCTTTTATCGGGCGACATCGCCATGGTTTCCAGCGCTTGGGAGGCCTGCGTGCTGGCGTACGGGAACGCCATCTCCACAGCCAAGTTTATCACCGGAGTCGCGATCGCCATGGGCGTCCTTTCGCTTCTTATCTCCGCGGCGTACGCGATCAACGTGCATAACGGATTCCTCCGTTCTTTCGCGACGCTCGACCTCATGGGCAAAGGAAAATGGTCCCATTATCTCCTTTTGGGGCTGGGGTTGATGCCGCTGCTAGTTCCGTCTTATCTCGTCAGCGTCTCCTTTTCGGGGTTGCTCGTCAAGGGCATCTTGGCCCTTACCGCAAAAGGATCCTCCTTTTCCGGGGTCTTGGCCGTTTCCGGGACGGGCTTAGCCTATGCGGTTCAGATCGCCGCCCTGCTCGCCTTCTCCCTCATCGTTTTCCTTCTTTCCTTCCTCGGACGAAGAAAAAAGGCCGTGAGCGAGATCAAGGAAGAAGCCTGACATGGCTCGCGAGATCGCGGAAATACGCCTTAGCAAAGTCGCCAAGGGTTTCCAAGGAAGGCTTCTTTTCAGCGATTTCAGCTATACGTTCGCCCCTGGGCGCCTTTACCTCTTCATCGGCCCTTCCGGATGCGGGAAGACGACGATGCTCAACCTCGTGGCCCAATACCTAAGCCCCAGCGCGGGATCCGTCTCCTTCGGGCGGGCCGCCCACGCAAGCGAGGATATCGCCTTTTTCTCCCAAGACTCCCAGATTTTCATGGAACTGACGGCAAAGGAGAACCTCCGTCTCGTCACCCCAGATAATCGCGTCATCGAAAACGCCCTGCGCGAGGCGGGTCTGGAAAAGCGCGCGAACATCCGCGGCGCCAAATTGAGCAAAGGCGAGGCGGCGCGCCTCGCCATCGCCCGCATGGCCATCCAGGACAAAGACGTCATGCTTTTCGACGAGCCGACGGGAAACCTCGACGAGAAGAACGGCCTCTTGGCGTTTCGTCTCCTCAAGAAACTCAGCCGCGACCACATCGTGATCGCCTCGAGCCACGACCTCGATAACGCCGAGGCGGAAAGCGACGTCGTCTTTTCTTATGACGGCCACCGCTTCGAAACGACGAAGGAAACCGCGGCCCCCGCCCCCAATCGGCCTGCGCGAAAACCAGTGGCCGCGCTCAAGAACGCAAAACGGGAAAGAGGCGGATCCCCGTTCGCCAAATTGCTAGGGAGCCTTTTCTCCCACGCCAAAAAGCAAACCCTGATCCTCACCCCGGTCTTCATGGCGCTCGATTTCCTGTTCCTCGTCTGTTTCTCCTTCCTCGGCTCCGACCTCGAGGGGGCCGCGTATAGGGAAATGAGGCGGGATAACGTGGACGGCCTTCTGTGCGGGAAATACCTTAGATCCGATTCCCTCACCGCGATGGGCGATTTCATCTCATTCGGCGATGATGGCCCCTATCCCGCCATCTTCAACGAGAACGAGGAGTTTACGACCCCCTCGAACGGGCTGAGGCTCGATTCGCCGAACGGGTTGTCGGTCCCCGCGAGCCTCGCCGAAACGCTGAGCCTTTCCCCCGGTGAGGCTTGGGACGTTTCCGTCGAGGGTTCGTCCCTATCCGTCACCGTCGAAAGCGTTTACCCTGACGAAGGCTCCCCTCTCGATCGGGAACGGCTCGTCTCCGCCTATGGGGAAGAGGCGGCCGGACTCATCGATGAATATCGCCGCCCCATCCTTATGGCCAGTTCCCTCGCTAAGAGGGACGGACAGGGGGATTTCGTTTATCAATTCGCCTATTGCTCAACCCTCTACCTCGCGAAGAAAGAATCCGTGGAAGCCATCCCGCTTTATTTGGCCCTAAGCGGCGGGGAAACGGCCTCGTTTTGGGCCGGCAAAGAGACCCAAGACCGCTTCTACGCGTATGGCTTAGCCATCGGGGCCGCTTTCTATGCCGCGGCGGGTTATCTGTACCTCGTCGGGCTTCGCTCTTCTTTCCGTCGCGAACTCCGGCTCTATAAATACATGGATGGCGACTCGTGGAGAGGCGAAGGAATCGTTCTGACCGCCGACGCGATCGGCCATCTCACGGCTTTTGGGGGCTCGCTCATCGCCGCCGCCATCGCCTTCCCGTTCCTGCAGAATTGGCTGGTGGGTTTCTATGTCATCGATGACCTAAGCCCCCTCATCGAGCTTTCCTTCCCCACCGTGGCGTATTCCTTTCTCGTTTCCATGGGTTTGTTCGCTTTGCTGGGCTTAGGGCTCACGGGGATGGCCAACCTGCGCAGCCAAAGCCAACGAGGCTCCATAACATCCGAGGCGAAGAGGGATCCAAGCGATCAAAGGAACTAGTTTTTCGGAAAACCGATAGCGGGTCGCGACTTATCCGCTGATGCAGTCATTTTCGGGCCTTGGCTGGTCTATTCTTCGGCTGAATAGGTCTTTTTCAAAGGAAAACAAAAAGCGAGGTTGAACCTCGCTTTTTTCGTTTTTCCCCAACGATTTATTCCTTTACGCTCATGACGATCGCGTAAATGATCGCGGCGGGCCAAAAGAAAATAAGAAGGACGATAAGAACGAAGACGTTGAGGCGCTTCCTGGGAGGGTTCGCCTTCGAAGCGGAGGAATAGAGCCCGGTATCGGAGGAAGCCGGGCCCGTAAGGTGGCTCTCCGTGGGCACGTAATGCATGTTGGCCGCCCCGCACTTCGGGCAGTATTTGTCGCCGTCGGATAATTCGCTTCCGCAGTTTGCGCAAGAGTGAACAGCCATTCCCATTTCCCTTTCCCGAATAGTACTATAGCGCAAAAACGGCGCAATTACGCGTCCGATTCGCCAAAAACGGTCAGTCAAGGGCCGACGCGCTCAGCGCCTCCCCCGATTCGCCGCCGTATTTGGCGATCAGATCGGCCACGGTGAGTTTGGCTTTCTCTTCCGCGGAGGCCTCATAGACCGCCCGGCCCTCTTTCATCATGAGAAGGCGGTTGCCATGGGCGATCGCGTCCTTGAGGTTGTGGGTGATCATGAGGGTCGAGCCCTTGATGGAGGAGGCGAATCTGTCGGTGAGGGCCAACACCATCGCCGAAGTCTTCGGGTCGAGGGCGGAGGTGTGCTCGTCGAGAAGAAGGAGTTTGGGGTCGTTGAAGGTGGACATGAGGAGGGTGACGGCTTGGCGCTCGCCGCCGCTGAAGGAGGACATCCGCTCGTCGAGCCGCGTCTCGAGGCCAAGCCCCAAAGGAGACAGCGTCTTGACGAAAAAGGCGCGGCGTTCTTTGCTCATCGACCATCTGAGGGTGTGGGGATGGCCCCGGTTCAGGGCCAGGGCCAGATTCTCGAAGAGGGTGAAATCCCCGATCGAACCCGCTTTCGGGTCCTGGAAGACGCGGCCGATGAAACGGGCCCGCTTCCTTTCGGGCAGGCGATCGAGGCTCGTCCCGTCGATGAGGATATCGCCCTCGTCGGGCCTGATCGTCCCGGCGATAAGGTTAAGGAGGGTGGACTTGCCGCTTCCGTTGCCGCCGATGACGACGAGGAAATCCCCCTCGTCAAGGGTAAGGTCAATCCCCTGAACGGCCCTCCTCTCTTTGGAGGCGTCCCCTTCTAGGGGGAAGGATTTGCGGAGATTCCTTATTTCAAGCATGCGTCACGGCCTCCTTTTTGGCGCCCTTCTTGGGGAGTTTCTTTATGAGCAGCCCCAACACCATGACGACCGTCATCATGGCGGCTTGGACCATATAGAGGAAGTTGACGTTGAAACCCGGGATCTTCTCGATGAGCCCGAGAATGAGCCAGTAGACGAAGCCACCGACGAAAATCGAGATGAGATGGGTCTTGAAACTGACTCCGCGCAGGACGAGTTCGCCGATGAAGACGATGGCAAGGGACAAAACGAGGGTCCCCTGCCCCGCCGTATTGGTCGCGGTTATTTTGTCTTGGGCGTAGAGCGAGCCCGCCAAAGCGATCACGGCGCCGCTGATGGACATGCATAGAAGCACGGAAAGGCGATTGTTGACCCCTGAGGCGGAAGCGGTCTCCCGGTTGCGGCCGCTCGCGCGGATGGCAAGTCCGATCTCGGTCCCGAAGAACCAGTAAACCATCCCGGCGACCGCCGCGTCGACGAGGACGAGGACGAGGGCCGTGCCGAAGAAATTCCCCCAGTATTTCGGCGTGGCCCACCCGAGGCCGGAAAGCCCGGAAACGAAAGTTTCGTCGAGCCATCCGAAGACGGTGTTGGAGCTTTGGGCGATGGTCACGGAGCCGTGGCCGAGCAAAACGTTCACCGAGAACAGGGCGGTCATCACGATGATGCCGGAAAGGAGAAACGGTATTTTCAGGTAAACGTTAAGCGCGGCCGTGGCGAGCCCCATGAGGGCCCCGAAAGCCATGGCGAGGAGAAGGCTGACCCATGGATTGAGGCCCGCGTTGATCGCGAGCACGGTGATGATCCCGCTCACGGGGAAGGTCCCTTCAAGGGAAAGGTCCGCCACGTCGAGGATACGGAAGGAAAGATAAAGGCCGAGGGCGAGCAAGCCCCAAATGAGGGCGAGCTTCATCGGCTCGCTTAAGAGCATGCGGACGACGGAGTCACCCGACGAGGCGGCGGAAAGGATCATAAAACGCTGTCCGCCTCGCTGATAAGGGCTTCGGGAAGGGACAAGCCCCACTCCTCGGCCAAGGTCTCGTTGACAACCAGGCGGCCCGAGGGGACCTCGACGGCGATGTCGGAGGCCTTGGTGCCGGAAAGGATCCGTTCCACCACTTCCGCGGCGGCCGCGCCGATGTCGCTATAGTCGACGCCATGGGCCACCAAAGCGTCCGTTTCGGCCGTCGAGGGGTCGCTCGTGGCGACGATGAGGCCCTTCTCCTTCGCGACTTTGCTCACGATGGCCTTGTTGGAGACAAGAAGGTTGTCGGTCGGGTAGTAAAGGATCGGGGCCGAGAAGGAATTGCAGACGGTTTCGATCTCGCTGTCCTTCGTGACCGTCTTCTCCTCGTACTCCCAGCCTTTGGCGGAGATCTCCGCCTTGGCTTCCTCGATCTGCTGAACGGAATTGCTCTCCGTTGAGTTGTAGATTAGGCCGATTTTGTGGCTCGCGAAGGAGGAGAAACCCGCGATGAGCTCATCCATGAACGGAGCCGTGCCGTCGCCTTTGTCGCTGACGCCGGTGATGTTCTCTTTCCGCCCGGCCTCGTTCGTGCTCACGATGCCGCTCTCCACGGCGTCGGTGACGGCCGAGAAGACGAGGGGGATGTCGTTGTCGCCTTTGTCGATCGCGTTTTTGACCGCCAAGGTCGAGTTGGTGGCAATGGTGAGGACGATGTCGCTTTCCTCGGCGAGCAAAGACGCCATGGTCGTCATCGTCGCGTCGTTGGCTTCGGGGTTTTGGAGATCGAACTCGATTTCGTTGCCCTTAGCGAATTCCGAGCCTTTCATGGTCGACTCGAAGGAAGATTCCACGCGGTTGAGCGGGGTCGCGGTCACCAGTTGGAGAATCCCTATCTTGACGGCGTTAGTCCCCCCACATCCCGTGAGGGAGAGCAAAAGGGCGGCGGATAGGATCGGAAGGACGGATTTTTTCATGGCTTTCAGCCTCCTTGTGTGAAAAAAAACTCAGGTCGGGGTTAACCGCCTGAGTCTCTTTCTTCAACTAGGCGGCTATGAGCAATCGCTCATTCCGCCCCGTTCATTGCTAAACAATACGAGAGGGAATGAGCTCGTGATAGTAATAGCAATAAAAGAAAGCAAAGAAAGACGTGACGTTAAGCGTTTGAAGCATAATGGGTTCCTCCTTTGCTCGAGGGTAGTTTGGAATAATCCGGAATATTGTCAACAATAATTTGGAAAAAGAACGATTTTTCGTCGACGAAAGGCCATTAAAGTGGGGAAAGGGTGCCTTTCGCCCCGAAAAGGGAAGGAAAAAGCAGGCGAGGGAAACGCCGCCTCAGATTCTCATCGCGACCGCGTAAGCCCGCCAAATGACCGAACGGAGGTTCCCCACGGACAGACAATCGCCCACAAGGTGAACCCGCTTGCTTTCCGGGGCCAAAGGCGTCGGAACATAGCCGATCGAAACGATGACGGAATCGGCCTTGATCTCGAAATCCTTCCCGTCTTGGCCAGTGATGACGATGGAACCGTCTTTCACTTCCCTAGCCTTGGAGTTCAGATAGACCGGAACCTTCTTCCAGGCGAAGAACTCGCGAAGATAGGTGCTGTTGGCCATGCAAACGCCCTTTTGGGCGATAAGGTCGTCTTTCATTTCGACGATGGATGGTTTCTTGCCCTTCAGGTAAAGGTCATAGGCGATCTCGCAGCCCGTGAGCCCGCCGCCGACCACGACAACGTTATCCCCGACTTCCTTCCCGCCAAGATACTCGCAAGCTTCGATCGTTTTCTCGATTCCCGGCAGACCGGCGAAGCGACGCGGCTTGCTGCCCGTGGCGACGATAACCTCATCTTCTTTAAGGACGTCCGGGGTCCTCACCTCACTGTTGAAGCGAATTTCCACCCCAAGGTCCTTCATCTGCTTCTTATACCACTCAAGCAAGAGTTTGTCCTCCTTCTTGAACGAAGGCGTGGAGGCCACGTGAAAGACGCCCCCTAAGTTCCCGGTCTTCTCGTAGATGACGGGCCTATGCCCGCGCAGAGCGAGCACTCGCGCGGCCTCCATCCCGCCGATGCCGCCCCCGACGATGGCGACGCTCTTCGGCTTTTTCGTCTTTTCGATATGGAAGAGATCGCTTTGCATCGTCTCGGCGTTGATCGCGCAACGGGCCATGTGGACCGTGTCCTCCATGTCCTGATCGTTCGGGACGCCTTTATAGTGCGCCATCGTGAAACAGGCGTTATGGCAGCAAATGCAAGGACGGATATCGTCAACCCTCCCTTCCATGAGCTTCGTGACCCACTCGGGATCGGCGAGGAACTGACGGGCCACGCCCATCGCGTCGATTTTTCCGTCCTTAATGGCTTCCGCGGCCACGTCGGGGCTCATGCGTCCGGCGCAGACGACCGGAATCTTAACGCAAGGCTTGATGGCCTCGGCCTCGGGGAGATTGCAGTTCTCCGGCATATAAAGAGGAGGGTGGCTCCAATACCAGGCGTCATAGGTCCCGTTGTCGCAGTTAAGCATGTCGTAACCGGCGTCCTCCAGGTATTTGGCCGCTTTCTTGCCTTCCTCGAGGTCGCGGCCCACCTCGATGTATTCCTCGCCCGGCAAAGCTCCCTCGCGGAAGCCTTTGGTCTTGCTGACGACCGAGTAGCGGAGGGAAACCGGATAGTTTTCGCCGCAAGCCTTTTTGATGGCCCTCACGATTTCGACGGGAAAACGATAACGATTCTCAAAACTACCGCCCCATTTGTCGGTTCTTTGGTTGGCGTACTTGAGGGTGAACTGATCAAGGAGATAACCTTCATGGACGGCGTGGACCTCGACTCCGTCCACGTCCGCCTCCTGACATAGCTTAGCCACTTTGGCGAAGCCATCGATGAACTTACGGATCTGCTTCTCGCTCATTTCCTTCGATGGCACTTTGTCGCTCCAACGATTGGGGTTGGGCGAGGCGCTCATGCAGCAGGCGTCGACATTCAGAATCGGCTTGCAGACGAAATTGAGGAAGGCGTTGTCGCTGATCGCCTCCATGGTTTTGTTGACCGCCATCGAACGGCCGAATCCGGCGGTTATTTGGACGAACATCTTCGCCCCGGTCCTATGGATTTCCCCCATGAAGGACTTCAGTTTCCGGTACATCCCTTTGTTCGAATAAAGCCATTGCCCGAGAATCGGGTTCCGAAGAGGGGCGATGCCCGGCAAGATGAGGCCGACGTTGTTCTCGGCCCGCTCCAAAAGAAAATGGGCCGCTTCCTTGTCGAAATGGTTCGGTTCCATCCACCCGAAGATGGAAGTCCCGCCCATCGACGTCATGACGATGCGGTTTTTGATCTCGACGTTGCCGATTTTCCACGGCGTGAACAAAGGCTCGTATTTCTCGTCCATTCCTTTTTACCTCACTGAAATCATTATACCGCAAGGCGCGCGAAGGAAGGGAAGCGTCAAATGCGGGGCGCCCCGGCGGGCTTTATCAGGCCAAGGGAAGCGGAGGAGCGCAGCGCCTCATCGCACTCCGCGAAATAGCGGTCGTAGGCTTTGTTGAAATGGGCCTCGTGGCTCTTGGAAGGAACGGGGACGGCATCGTCCTTCTCGAGCTGTTCCAGGCGATATTGGCCATTGATGAGCCATTTGCCGGCGAAAATCCCGGGAACGATCGCTTTTTGGGGGCAGGAAAAAGAGCAATTCATGCACAGCGCGCACCGTTTGCCAAACCTGATCCTACCATCCTTCAGTTCGATGTTCTTGAGGGGGCAGGAACGGACGCAACGGAGGCAATGGACGCATTTGCTCTCCTTGACTTTGAAGAAGCGGCCGTTGATCGGGGCGAAAGGCCATTCGATCCGGAAAGGGACGGTGTACCAGCCTTGAAGGGGCCGGAAACGCGGAGCCTCCACTTTCCCGGAAAGGATTTTGCGGGCGTTATGATCCGCCATCCTCTGGGCGTAGATCCACATTTTCTTGGCCATCGGATCGCTGTGGCGGAAGACCATGTTGTATGGCATAACGTAATGGAATTCCTGAATGCAGGAATAGCCTTTCCCCTTCAGGCGATGGATGAGTTTCCGCGACGAGGAATCGTTGATATGGAGCGGTTCGCCCGAGGTTTTGAAAACGAAATAATCCTTTGGTTTTCCGGCTTTGGGGAAACGCCTAAGGAAATCGTTCACGACCTTGGGGGCGTTGAGGGCATGGATCGGATAGCCGATCCCGATGAGATCGAAATCGTTCGGGTTGGGATAAGCGAGGAAGGGGTAGACCATTTTGTAAAGGACGGTGCCTTCGCCGAAGGCCTTCTTGAGGCACAGGGCTACCTTTTCGGTGTTTCCGGTCCCGGAAAAGAAATAGAGGCAGACCCTCATCAGTCCTTTTCCCCGTTCCCGCCGAGAGGATAGGAATCGACGGTTTCGCTCGCGTCATGATCGGCGAAATAGACCTGAGCGAAGAACGGCGAATGGGCGGCCAACTTCCCGGTGGCCCACGGCTTGGGTTGCTCGCAAAGGGGGCACCAATAGCCACCGAACAGGAGCGTGAAGGGGCTCATCGTGAACTCATGCCCTTCGGCGCACCGCCATTTCAGTTTGGTCCAAAGGTCCCCCTTCTTCATCGATTCGCTGAGACATTCGCCGCCTCGAAAGGCGGCGGCTTGCCGCATGTCCTCGATGGTCAGCGAGCCGATGGGCTTGCTTTCGTCATAGCCGTGGTCGAGGGCCATATGGTTCTTTTGGGCCCAGGCAAGGTCTTTGCTGGCCTCGTTGTCAAAGGGTTCCCCCTTTTCGTCGCGGCCTTCGCAATAAAGGTTGAATTCGGCCCACCTCCGCGGAATCTTGGCGAAAGCCTCGCGCCCGCCGAAGAACGCTTTGACATGGCCCTCGTAACCGTTATTGACCCAATACATCGGGGCGTTCTCATCCTTTAGAAGCGGTTTGAACACCAGGCTCTTGATAAGGGCCGGAGGCACGATTTTCGCCAATTTCAAACACCAATGCTTCTTGCCCATCCGCGCCCAGAAATCGGCGAGGCTGTCCCGCCGAAAATGAAGGATCGACTCCAGTTCGTCCCCATCGAGGAAATAGCAGCCGTGGAAATTGCGAGTGATGTTCCATTCCGGCGAGAAGAAGTCCTTGGCGGAGCGTCCCATGAGGGCGAAGCCTTGGCTCACCGACTCGAAACCGGTCGCCCGGCACGAACGGCCGCCGCCGATGTTGTATATCCTGTTCCAGAACCCCTTGAGGCGGCCTTCCATGTCATAGGCGACCAAATGGGTCAGCAAACGGCCGGAATCGCGATCGCTCACCCATTCCAAGGGCCCGTTCCAGGAAGTGTGGAACATGAGGCCGTCCGACATGTTGTTCGCGAAAAGGTACTTATGGGCGATCGCCGTTTGCCTCAGCGAGACGAAATTGGCGGGACGGTGCTCGAAAAGGTACCGCTCGGCCCTGATTTTGTTCATCGAATAGCAATCGTAGTCGCTGCTGATCATCGGATCGCCGACGCGGCCCCACATGGTCTTGCGGTTGCGGTTGCCATACTCCGCCACGGTCCCGATGTAAACGAACTTGATGCGCTCGCGAGTGGGAGAGGCGTTGATCGCGTCCACGAGGTTTTTGCTCGCGAGGTAATCGCACTCGTAGGCAAGTTTCTCGTTGTGGTCGCTCCGCGGAGGGATCAGGGCCGCGCAATGAAGAACGTAATCGGCCCCGTCGACGAAACGCAGGCAATCCTCGTACCGCGCCAAATCGCCTTTGAAGATTTCGACGCGGCCGCGCCCCTTCCTAAGCCCCTTGCGAAAGAACGAGGTCTTCTTTTTTTTCCTTCTCCCATTGGAAGAGGCGGATTCGGATATCGGCTTTCAGATCGAGCAGTTGATCGAGGGCCTCTCCGCCCATGGCGCCGCTCGCGCCCGTCAACGAAATGATAATTGACATACAAAATGCCCTTTGTTACGAATGTAACCTACATTATCATAAAATCAAGCGGGAGGCGCGATGACTTTTGCGATCGCTTTCTCGCGCGGCAAGCGTTGCGCATGAAGGGAAAATCCCCGCCAGAAGAAGCGAAGGGCGGCCTCGCAAAGGTTTTCGCGGACGCCCGAAAGGCGAGGCATGGGCTCGATTATCGAACCCGTCAAAACGGGCGCGAAGACAAAAGCGCGGCCGCGGCGGCCGACCATCATTGAAATGCTTTGACTATCGCCCATATGAAAGTTAGGATATTTGGCTTTAGAGAAAGGACTCTCCCCCATGAGCGGAAAAAAATCATTCTTCGCGGACCTCGGCTCCTCCATCAAGGCCATGTTCGCCGGGCCAAGCGCCCCCGAAAACGTCTATCGGCTCAACGGAAGGGTCCCGCTTCGAAGAGCCATCCCCTTCGGCCTTCAGCACGTCTTCACGATGTTCGCGGCCAACGTCACGCCGTTCCTCATAGTCTTCAATAGCCTTGGCATCACGCAGAGCCCCGAGGCCCAAAGCGCGCTCATGGCCGCCCTCCTCGTCGCCGGTTTCGGCACTTTGGTCCAGCTTTTGATCGGCAGCCGCCTTCCGATGGTCATCGGCACCAGTTTCACCTTCGTCCCCATTTTCTGCGTCATCGGGGCTTCCGTCATGCGATCGGGCGGGAATGGCATCGACGCCTATTACACCATCGTCTGCTCCTCCTTCATCGGCGGCCTTTTCGTGGCCGTATACAGCCTCTTCTACAAGTTTTGGGGCCGGCTCATCAAACCGATCGTCCCCGGAATCGTCGTCCTCGGCATCGGGCTTTCCCTCCTCGGTTCGGGCGCGACCGATTTCTTCGGGGGGAGCGATTTGCTGACCCACATGGCCGCTAACGGCGGCGCGACAGGCGGGGCGCCTTATTACCTTTATCTCATCGTCGCTTTCGGCTCGCTTCTTTCCGCCTTGTGCTGGAACGTCTTCGTCCCGGGCGTCTACAAGAACCTCAGCATCATGTTCGGCATCGTCTTCGGCTATGTCCTGAGTTGCCTCATTAGCATCGGGGTTCCAGGCTTCGTCGATTTCTCGACCCTCTCCTCCATCGGCGGAGTGGGGGCTGGCGGCTGGGTCGGGGTCCCGCGGTTCGTCGACCTATCCCTCGTCTTCTCTCACTTCGAGTGGGTTCCCACGATCATGACGAGCCTTTGCTTCATCGCTTCGACCGTCGAATCGATCGGCGACAGCTCCTCCATCGCCGAGATGGGCCTCGGGCGAAAGATCACGACCCGCGAAGTCACGGGCACGTTGGTCTTCGATGGCCTCAATTCGGGGCTGGGGGCGATGTTCGGGAGTTTCCCCCTCACGACTTTCTCGCAGAACGTCGGTCTCGTCGCCCAAACCAAAGTCGTGAACCGCTTCACGGTTTTCGTCGGCGGTTGCTTCCTTGTTTTGGCTTCCTTCTTCCCACCCATCGCGGCGGTTATCTACACCATCCCCAATTGCGTCATCGGCGGCACAATGGTCATCCTTTTCGGCTCGATCGGCGTGATTGGCATGAAAATGTGCGGGGAAGCCGGCTGGAGCGACAAGAACATCATGATCCTCTCGATCGCCCTTTGCCTGGGTTTTGGCATGTCCGTCGCTGGCGACTTCATCGACGCGATGGGGGCCATCAACCCCTATCTCGGCGGGGTTTTTCAAAACAACGTCATCATGATGTTCCTCATCGGCTTCGTCCTGAGTTGGGTTTTGCCCGATTCCATGAGCGTTCGCCTCTTCCACCGCAAAAAGGCGGAAGATTCCGAGGGGAAATGAGCCTTCTCTTATGAAGGGGACGGGAACGGCCCCTTCTTCGCTTTGTTTATCATCGAAGGCAAAAGACGTAAAATAGCGGCAGTTATGGAAGAAGCCGTTCCTTTCGAAACTGACGCCTCCGTCGTGGATCCCGCCCTCATCAAAGCCGCGACGATGGGTTTTCCCTCGGCGGAATGGGCGGTCGGGGACGCCCTCTATAAAGCGAAACTGTATGGGCAGGCCTTCTTCTGGATCGAACGGGCCGCCAAACATGGGATTAAGGAAGCCCTCAATCCTTTGGGTTACATGTGCCTGCGCGGGCTTGGGACCCTGAGCGACGCCCGGAGGGCTTTCCGTTATTTCGCCATGGCCGCCCACGAAGGGGACGGAAGCGCGATGATGAACCTGTCGCTCCTTTATTTCCGGGGTCGCGGATGCCGCAAGGACTTCAAAAAGGCCTTTCGGTGGATCGTCCGCTCCATCGACGCCGGATGCCACCAAGGATGCCGGGTGGCCGCTTATTCTTGCCTCCATGGCCTCGGAACGGAGAAAAGCGAGGCTCGGGCTATCGCTTATCTAGAGAAGGGCGCTTCCCAGGGCGAGGCCCGCGCCTTGACGAAACTGGCCGAATGCCACGCGAAAGGCATCGGGGTTCCTCCCGATCCCGAAAAAGCCCGCGGCCTCTTTCACGAAGCCGCCGCGAAGGGCGACCCTCACGCCGAATACTGGCTGGGGATCCTTTGCCTCAACCGCGAAGGGGGCGATCGCGAAAGGGCTCTCGCCCACCTGAAGGCGGCCGCTTGCGCGGGCGATCGCGCGGCCCTTTTGGCCTATGTCGAGCTCTTGATGAAAGAGGGCGGCGACATGATGGCGGCTTATTATTGGTTGAGTTTGGCCGCCGATAGGGGGAGCCGAAAAGCCGAAAGCGACCTGGCCCGTTTCAAAGGCGGCTACACATGGGCCCAAGCCGAAGAGCACATGCGGCGTTCCCTAAGCGCCCCTAAGCGATAAAAAGGCATCCCTTGAAAGGGGATGCGTTTTTTCGCGCCTCCGATCAATAGGAATCGAGAAGTTCCTCGACGTCGGAGGCAAAGCGGCCATAGGAAACGACGAGGTGGTTGCCATAAGGATGAAAGAGGAAATCCGAAATGTCCCCGTCGAATTTGACTTGGATCTGGGTGCGGCAAAGGTCCTCGCGGGCGAGGTTGGCTTCGATCTCGCCTTCGAGCAAATGATAATCGGCGAGGTTCGGCGAGATTTTGAAGACGGTGACGGGCCCTTCTTTCATTTGGCCCCGAATCCCCACGCCAAGACCCGACTCGAAGTGGCTCGTCAGTTCATATTTCCCCACCATGGAGAAAGGGACCGTGCAGTGGGCGAGAACCATGGTGCGGTTCGGCAAATCCATGGCCGAAGGATTGCATTGAAAGGAAGCCTTGCTCGTCAAGGCTCGGCAAATATCCATCGAAAGCAAAGAGGCTTCGTCGCCTTCGCAGGCAGAGGTGATGCCTTCTTCATTAAGAAGGGCAAGGGCCAAGCAGGACGTGTTTTTGTAAATCCCGAGCAAATCGAAGCAGCGGATCGAGAAGGCCGTCAGCTCGTATTTCCTGACGAGCCGCTTGATGGCCCCATAGATTTCCAAGGCCCCTTTGACGGTCTCGTTCCCCTCGGCTTTCCCCACTAACTCAGGATGCCATTCCGGGGCGCCGTATTCATGCTTATCGATTTCTTCCTTCAATTCGTCGAAAGGCACGCTAAGGAACGAGCAGCCGAATTTACGCTTCGCCTCCTCAAAGGAGACGCCGGAGGCGATGAGCCAATCGCTCGGCTCGCCGAAGAGCCCGTAGCGGGCCTTCCTTAGGTAAGCCCGTGCCTCGCCGATCCGATAGAGCGTCTTGATGCGGGCGTTGAGCGAAAGCGGGTCGCCGTAAAGGATTTCGCCCTTGATGCCCTTCTTTTGCAAAAAGGAAAGGATCTCCAGGGCCGAGGCCAGGGAGTTGTCGCCCCCCTGAGCCAATAGGTAATACGGCGGGGAGTAGTTTTCGTAGATTTTCAGAAACGGGGCTTCGCTGCCTCCGCTTTCGATGAGAAAGAGGGTCAGGGGGCAAGCCTCGTCCCGCAGACGCTGATAGACGAACTCGCTCTCGGGGTCGATGGCCTGCAGGAAAGCGTGGCTGCCCTTGTCGAGGGAGGCCCGCCGCTCGTCGCTAAGAGCGCTTCGTAAAGTGACCAGTGCGATGTCCATATCCGTTTCCGTTGCCTTGATTTGATTATACCAATCCTGGGAACGGGGGGAATAGCGTTTTGGGAACGCTCGGCACGATGGGCGTTTTAACGATCGATTCCACTTTTTTAGCCTATTTTTCCCTCTTTTGCGTGCAAACGTTTTCCTTTGTCGTATCATTGTTTTTATGGCAGAGAAGACAATAGGGCAGTTCATCGCCGAGAGACGAAAGGGATTGGGCTTGCGCCAGATCGACCTTGGCAAGCGCGTCAATTACAGTGTCCAGGCCATTTCCAAAATGGAGAAAGGCCTGTCCCAGCCGGCCGGAGCCCTGGTCCCCGCCCTTTGCAACGCCCTCGATATTTCCATCGACGAGTTCTTCGCGATGGAACGGAAACCGGGCAAAAAGAACCCCGTTCCGCCTTTCGACGGCCTGACGTTCGCCGAAAACATCTCCTACCTTCGCCTGAAGGAAGGCCTGTCCCAATACGCCCTCGCCCTCATCATCAAGGTTTCGAAGCGCTCCATCGCCAACTATGAGCGGGGCGTCTCGGTCCCAAGCTGGGAAGTCGTGGACGCCTACCTAAAGCATTTCGGCCTGACTCCCGGGGCCCTCTACTTCACGACCCTCGCCCCCAAGGCCGCCGCCAAAACGAAAATCGGCGGCAAAATCGTTTGGGGCTCGATCGGGGCTTTGGCGATCGCCGCCATAATCGTCGGCGTCACTTCCCCCTTTTGGATGCGCCGGATCGAAAACGCCGCCAAAGGGGCCTATGTGGCCGACACGGCTTGCTCAAGCCAAGAAACCTCGTCTTCCTCAAGCGAGGGGTCGAGCGTCCAGGTCTCTTCCTTCGACGAGTGAGGGATTTCCCCAAAACCAACTCGGCCGCGCCTTGATCGCGCGGCCTTTTATTTCGTTAGCTTATCCTCTTCGCCTATTTTTCAGGCGGCAACGCCATGATCGAATCAAGGGAGCCGACGATCGTTTTTTCCTTCGACTCGTGCCCGTATTTGTCGACCGAAACGGCGTCTCTGACCTCGTGGGTGAGGCAGCATGGGCCGCCGATGCATCCGCCGGGACACGCCATCCCCTCCAGGAAATTGAAGGAGGCCGACCCGTTTTTCATCTGATTGAGGGCCATCCGGCAACCGTCGAGTCCGGAAGCGGCTTGGACTTTGGCCTCAAAGGAAGAGCCAAGTTCCTTCAAGCCCTCTTTTATCGCGTCGCCCAAGCCGCCGCTCCGGGCGAAAATGCGCCCGAAATAGGAGGCGTTGTCAAGCGGGGACTCCGCAAGGGAGGGCAAATCGATCCCTTTGGCGTCGATAAGGGCTTGCAGTTCCTCGAACGTGATGACGCAGTCGACATAGGAGAAACCCTTTCCGCGGGCCATCTCGTCCTTTTTGGCGATGCAGGGCCCGACGAAGACCACTTTGGCCTTGGGATCGCCTTTCTTGATGAAACGGGCGATGGCCTGCATCGGGGAGAGGCAATCGCTGACCTTCCCCTTCAACTCCGGAAAGCTTTGCTCGACGTAACGGACGAAAGCCGGGCAGCAACTGGATGTAAGCGTACCGCGCTCGGCGAGCTCCCCCGCTTCTTCGTATGCCACCATGTCGGCCCCGAGGGCCGCCTCGACGACCGCGTGGAAGCCCAGTTTCTTGATGCCGGTGATGACTTGGCCGAGGCTCGCGTAATGGAACTGCGAGGAAACGGAAGGGGCCGCGATCATGTAGGCGTTTGCGGTTCCGCGCTCGTTTTCCTTGCTTATGTCGATGCAGTTCAGGATGAAGCTCTTGTCCATGATGGCGCCGAAGGGGCAGGCGAAACTGCACGCCCCGCACCGGGTGCATTTGCTTTCGTCGATTTCGCTGATGCCGTCCGCCCGCTCATGGATCGCCCCCACCTTGCAGGCCGATTCGCAAGGGCGTTTGTGGTTCACGATAGCCCCGAACTGGCAGGCCTTGAGGCACAGGCCGCAATTAACGCATTTGCTCTTGTCGATATGGGCCCGCAAACGGGAATCGAAAGAGATGGCGTGCATATGGCAGGCGGAGGCGCAACGATGGGCCAAGCATCCGCGGCAGGCGTCGGTCACTTCCATGCCGCCGATGGGACACTGATCGCAAGCCGGCTCGATGATCTCCAGCAGATTGGGGTTGCTTTTGTCGCCGCCCATGGCGAGTTTGACGCGCTCGGCGGCGATGGCCCGTTCCTTATAGATGCAGCAACGCATCGTGGGTTTGGGCCCCGGGGAGATGATTTTCGGAATATTCGGAAGGTCTTCCTGGAGGGTGCCGGCATAGTAGCTTTTCGCGACCTCCTTGAGGACGCGGTACTTAAGTTGCTGGACGGTGGTGTCGAATTTCGGTGTCATGGCGGTTGCCCTCCTTTTAGAAATAGGCGACGCGGACGCGCTTGTCCATCGCCTTCAAGATTTTAGTCAATTCGTCGACGATCTGCATCTTCGTTGAGATGGAAATGCTGTAACGGGGGTCCTGATGGGCCGGGTTGACCGCGCACCCGACGTAGAAACTGACGTCGGTGGCCTCCTCGAAAAGCGCTTTGGCGAGAAGGGAAGCCCCGTCTTGCCGATAGACCCAATTGAAGTAATCGTCGTCCTGGGCCAAATAGTCTTTGCCGATCTCGTTGAGCCGATTGAGGGTTATGATGCCCTCCGTCACGAGATCGACGCCCTCGATGGCGCTCGTCGGGGGGATGTCCCTATCGAGATAGGTCAGCGAAGCCTTGATCGGCTTCTTGAGGTAACGCGAGACGATTTTGGCGCTCGTGCCGCCGCAAACGATGTGCCGGCCGCTCTGGGCGAAATAGGCCGCGAGGACTTTGCCGTCGTCGTCGGGGTTCGTCGGCGGACCCACGAAAACGTTGACCCGGCTGAGGGGCCGCTTCTTCACGATGAGGGCGGTCGTGTCGTCGCCCGGTTCGCCATTATAAAGGTTCATGCAGCGATCGACGAGGATTTTGGCGACGTTTTTGGCGCTGACGCTCGGAAGGGCGACCCCTTCGAGGTACCGGGCGATCTCGTTTCGGGTCCATCCGAAGTTGAGGGCTCCGCCCACCCCGGCGTAGACCGCCCCGTCGCTCACGATCGCGAGCTCGTCGCCCTCCAAAAACGGGAAAGCCGCGAAGCAAACCTTCTTCCCTTCGAGGCTCGCGCTCACCCAATCGATCTTCCGCTCTTTCTGGTTCCGCAGAAGAATCGGCTCGGGGTTGTCGTAATTGTAGATAAGGAGGCTGTCGTTTCTCGCCCGCACCAAAGTGAAGGTGCTGTACGCCACGTTGCCGCGGTCGGTCGCCACGGGCAGCGTCCGGGTCAGGCTTTCGACCGATTCCCTTAACGAAAGGCCGCCGTCGATCATCGTCGAGAGCATCGAGGAGGTGAGGGTCGAGAGGATGTTGGCCCTGACGCCCGAGCCGAGCCCGTCCGCAAGGACGAGGAGTTGCTCGCCGTTATCCTTGCGCTTGATCTCCACGTGATCGCCGCAAAGTTCCTCGCCGCGCTTGTTGACGGAAAGGTATCCGCTTTCGAGGACGCATTCACTCATCGTGGCCTTTGCCTTTGTTAAGCGCCTTCTCTAAGGCCGTGAGGGCCACCTTCGTCTCGGCGGCGCTTTGCCCGAGAAGCGAGGCGATTTCCTGAACCGCCCGCATGTTCTTTTCGACGACCTCGGCCGTGACGCGGCTCGTCTCCTGGGCGGCCGCCTCCTCTTTTTTGCGCTCCTCTTCAAGCCGCGTCACGTCGCGGAAGACCGCGATGACGATGTGGAAGTGGGGGTCGAAGGAGACCGTCGCCTCGACGTAGGCCCCGTATTGGCCAAGGTAGACTTTCCTGTTCCTGGTCGCCTCCCCGCCTAAGGCGAGGGAAAAAAGCCCACTGTCGAGATACGTGTCGATCGAGGTGCCGACAAGCCCTTTGGAATCGCCGGTCTTGACCAGGTGGGCGAACGAGGCGTTCGCGAGTTGGATCCTCAACTTTTCGTCGGTCACGACGATCGCGTTGTCGCTGCCTTCGACGATGTTGTTCGAAAAACTCCTGGCCTTGTCCATGAGATAGGGCAGGCACATCTCAAGCGAGGCTTTGCCCTTGATGACGGCGATGGCTTTGTCGCGGCAGGTCGCATAGCCGCAGCTGGAGCAATTGAGCTCGTCCTTTTTTTCGGTTTTGCCGATTTGGGCCAAGACCTTCCTTATCTCCTTTTCGCTCGGCTCAAGCGAAGTGACGCTGAAGGCCGGAAGGCGCTTGCTGAGCTCCGCGGGGGCATAGGAGCGGACCGGGAAATCCTCGCGCCCGGCCGAACGGCGGATCTCGAGGTTGCTCTCAACTGGGCGATGGGGGGAGGAAAGGGCTGGCCCGTTGATGCAACTGCCCCCGCATGAGGACATCTCCAGGAAGGCGTGATGGATTTTGCCCGAAAGGATGTCCTTAAGCGCGGCGATGCAATTTTCCATCCCGGAGACGGACAGATACGCGAAATCGGGGTTGTCCCGCTTCATCGTGAGGAGGATCCCGTCGTCGATCGGGAAGAGCCGGGCCCGGCTCTTCTCTTCCTTTTCCGAGTCTTTTTTGGCGGGCCCCACGACGATCCCCTTCTTTTCCAAAAGATTTCTCAGCTCGATGAAAGTCAGCACGCAGTCGACGTAATCGGGATACATCTCGATTTCGCCCTTCTTGCTGATGCATGGTCCTAGGAAAACGACCTTGGCGCCGGGATGGCGCCGCTTGATGTCCTGCCCGTGGGCCAGCATCGGCGAAAGGACCGGGGCCAGGTATTTGGCGGCGTCCGGATAATGCTTCTCCACGAGCAGATTCAGCGAATGGCAGCAGGTTGAGATGACGATGTCGTGCTTTCCGTCGTCGCAGAGGTCGTCGTATTGCTTTTTGACGATCGTGGCCCCGATGGCCGTCTCTTCGGCGTCGCGGAAGCCGAGTTTCCGTAGAGCCTCCCTGACCGAGGCGAAATCGCAGCCCGGGAAGGCCGCGAGGAAGGAAGGGGCCACCGAGGCGATGGCGTGCCCCGTGGCGATGAGATCCAAAGCTTTCGAGGTGTCGTCGCGGATGACTTTGCAGGATTGGGGGCAGGCGAGATAGCACGCCCCGCACATGACGCATTCCCCGGCGATGATCGAGGCTTGGCCGTTGCGGAAGGAAATGCTTTTGGTCGGGCAGACGCGGATGCACTTGTAGCAGCTGCGGCAGTCGTTCTCCCGGCTCGTGAGGGCCGTGCTCATCTTAGGCCTCCACGAGGGGGAGGACCTCCGAGGCGAAAACGGAAGGCAGGTTATCCTTCGTGACGCCGGTGATGATTTTGTCGTTGACCTGGATGGTGACGCCGTCGAAGGCGCATTTGCCTAAGCAAAACGCGGCCTTGAGTTCGACCTTCTTCTCCAGATGGCGGTCCGCGACCTCTTTGCGGAACCCTTCGATGACGTCGAAGGATCCCTTGAGGTGACACGAACTGCCGACGCAGATGCTGACATTGACCATAGGTTAATTCCCCTTATAGGCTTTTTTGAGGATCCCCTCCATGTCGACGACGAGCGGGACCCGCGGGTTGGCCGGGGTGCACTGGTCCTCATAGGCGAGGTAGGAGATCTTTTCGAGGTTATTATCCCATAGTTTCTCGTCGGGGACGAGACTTTGGAAATTCATGTCGATGCCGACTTCCTTGCCGAGGGCCATGACGGCGTCGGCGAGGACCCCGGCCGCTTCCGTTTTGCTCTTGGCCCCCAAACCGAGAACGTTGCAGATTTCGAGGTATTTTTCGTCGCATTGGTATTCCTCGTATTTCGGCCAAACGCTGAGTTTGGTCGGGGCCGTTCCGTTGTAGCGGATGACGTGGGGAAGGAGGATGGCGCAGGTTTGCCCGTGGATGAAATGGTATTCGGCGCCGAGCTTATGGGCCAAGCTGTGGCAGAGGCCGAGGAAGGCGTTGGCGAAAGCCATGCCGGCGATCGTCGCCGCGTTATGCATCTTCTCCCGGGCCTTGAGGTCATGCTTGCCGTCTTTGACGGCGCGCGGCAGATAGGCGAAGACGAGTTTGATCGCCTCGAGCGCGAGGCCGTCGGTGTAGTCGCTCGCCATGACGGAGGTGTAGGCCTCGATGGCGTGGGTGAGGACGTCCATGCCGGTATAGGCGGTCGACTTGGCGGGCAAATTAGTCGTGAATTCCGGATCGACTATGGCGATCGAAGGGGTGAGCGAATAGTCGGTCAGCGGGTATTTTTTGCCATGGGCCTTGTCGCTGATGACGGCGAAAGGCGAGACCTCGCTGCCGGTCCCGGACGTCGTCGGGATGCAGATGAGCTTGCTCTTGCGGCCAAGTTCCGGGTATTTGAAAGCGCGTTTGCGGATGTCCATGAACTTCTCTTTGAGGTCGTCGAAATTGACTTCGGGGTGCTCGTAGAAGATCCACATCGCCTTCGCGGCGTCCATCGAGGAGCCGCCGCCGAGGGCGATGATGGTGTCGGGCTTGAACGCGTCCATGAGCTCGACGCCGCGCCGAACGGTCGTGATGTCGGGATCCGGTTCGACCTCCGCGAAGAGCTGATAAGTCACGGGGTTGCGACGGAGGTTCAGCTCATCGATGATTTTGTTGAGAAACCCCAACTCCACCATCGAATGGTCGGTGACGATGAAAACCTTGCCGACCTCCTTGCACGAACGGAGGTATTGGATGCTGTTGCGTTCGAAATAGATCTTCTGCGGAACCTTGAACCACTGCATGGTGTTTCTCCTTTTGCCGACTTTCTTGATGTTGAGCAGGTTGACGGCGCTCACGTTGCCGCCGACGGAGTTGCGGCCATAGGAGCCGCAGCCCAACGTGAGCGAAGGCAGGAACGAATTGTACACGTTTCCGATTCCGCCGAAAGTGGACGGGGAATTCCAAATAACGCGAAGGGCTTTGACCTTGTCCCCGTAGGCGTCGGCCATCGCCTGCTCCTTGCAATGGATCGCGGCGCTATGGCCCAAACCGCCGAACTCCAGCATCCGCTCAGCCATGGCGAAGCCCTCTTCCGGCCCCTTGACCTTGTAGAAGCCCAGCACCGGGGACAGTTTTTCGCGGGAAAGCGGCTCCTCGGGCCCGACGTCCTTGAGCTCCACCGCGATGATCGCGGTCCTCTCGGGAACGGCGAAACCGCTTTTCTCGGCGATCCAGGCGGGCGACATCCCGGCCACGTCGGGGTTGAGCCGCGCCGATTCGACGCCTTTTTCCCCACGGGAGTAACCGAACATGAATTTCTCGAGTTTGGCCTTTTCCTCCTTCGAGGCGAAATAGACGTGGAAACGGGCGAACTTCTCTTTCATGGGGACGTATATCGCCTCGTCGACGAAGACGGCCGACTCGCTGGCGCAGATCATGCCGTTGTCGAAATTCTTCGAAAGGACGACGTCGTTGACGGTTTGGTCCTGATCGCACGAGGCGTTGATGTAGCACGGGACGTTGCCGGCGCCGACGCCCAACGCCGGTTTGCCGCAACTATAGGCGGCCTTGACCATGGAGTTGCCTCCCGTGGCGAGGATGGTGGCGACTCCGGGGTGCTGCATGAGCGCGGTCGTGGCGTCCATCGAAGGGTGCTCGATCCATTGGATGCAGTTCTCGGGCGCCCCGGCCGCGACGGCGGCATCGCGCATGACGATGGCGGCGGCCTTCGAGCATTCCTGGGCTTTCGGATGGAAGGCGAAGATGATGGGGTTCCTCGTCTTCAATGAGATAAGCGATTTGAAAATGACGGTCGAAGTCGGGTTCGTGACCGGGGTGATGCCGGCGATGACGCCGACGGGTTCGGCGATTTCGGTGATGCCGGTGACCGGGTTCTCGGAGATGATGCCCACGGTCTTGAGGTGGCGCATGTTGTTCACGACGTATTCGCAGGCGAAAAGGTTCTTCGTCGCTTTGTCCTCAAAGACGCCGCGATGGGTCTCCTCGATGGCCTTGCGGGCCAAGAAACCGTGCTTGTCGAGCCCGGCTACGGACATTTTGGCGACGATGTAATCGATCTGCTCCTGATTGAAGGACGCGAATCGGTCAAGGGCCGTCAGCCCTTTCTTGACCAACTCATCCACTTCCGCTTTCGCGGCCGCGGCCCCGTCGACGGCCGCTTCGTTTTTTTCGCTCATATTTCTCTCCTTGTTTATCGGTATTCTTTTACCGGACACATTCTATGAACCCCGATCGATAAAATCAATAGGTTTCAGTACAGTTTTACCGATATGAAATATAATGCCGATGAATCCTGACTATATATCAGTACAATTACCGATAAGTTTATTGAAAGCGTTTCCATGAAAACCGGTATATCGGCAGAAAATCCGCCCAGGCGTTCCGGCTCCCGAAAAAAAGCTCGTAACCTCAGTCGCCTCCGATTTCGCCTTTCAAAGGTTTCCGGCGGGTCGTAGACTGATTGAAAAGAGGAATAACCTTATGGGCACTTCCGAAAAGAAAGAACGGCGGCGTTTGGCCGCGGAAGCCAGAAGAAGGAAACGCGAGGAAGATAAGGAAGGGCACCGCCTTCGGAGCGAGGCCCGCGAAATGGGGCGGCTGGAGAAAGAGAAGGCCCGGCCCAAAGGAAAAGGATACTTATGGTACCTTATCTTTTTCCTTTGCCTCGTTTACATCGTCGATGAGGTGGCCACCGGGCTCCATAACGGCATCGTGAACGAAGCCGTTTCCTCCTTTTTCATCACGAGTTCCGACCCCCGTCTCGCAAGCGAGGAGACCTCGAACGGCTTAGGCACTTTCAGCACCATGGAAATGGTCGCCAACATTTTGTTGGTCATCGGTTTCTTCTACAAGGCCTTGGCCGACCGCTTCGGCCGCAAGCCGTTCCTCATTGCCAACACGATCGGCATGGTCGGAGGCTTGCTTCTATGCCTATGGGGACCCAACCTCGCGGTTTATATCCTCGGTTTTTGCGTCATCCGTTTCTTCGTGACGCCCGACGAGCAGATCGTCTATATCTTCGAGTCGGCCCCGAAGGAAAAGCGCGGCTCCATCTATAGCGGCGTCAAAGGCGTCGCCGAGCTCGGGCTTCTTCTGATCCCGCTTGGCCGTTACCTCTTCATCGACTCGCTCGGGAACGGCTGGAGGATGGTCTTCCTGATCCCGGCCTGCATAGGCGCCGCCGTCAGTTTCTTCCTTTGCTTCTTCGCCCGCGAAACCGATCCTTTCATCGAATCGCGCCTGAGGTTCCTCAAGCTCTCGCCCGCGGAACGCCTGGCGATCGCCAAAGAGAAAAAGGACCAGTCGAGAAAGCAGGGCGGCTTCTTCGCCGCGGTCAGGTACGGCTGGGGCGGCAAGCAACTCCGCTGGATTTTCATCGTCACGATCCTTTTCACTTTGTCGCGGTGGATCACGAGCGAGTACTCGCCTATCCTCGACGCCGCTGGATTCACCGGCGCCCAAACGACGAACGCCCTCTTCATGTATCCGATCACGGCGGCCCTTATCGTTTTCGCCTATGGCTTCCTCAGCGACAAAGTCGGGCGCAAAATCACGTCCATAACCCTTTTGGCGATCACCATCGTCTCGCTCAGCCTGTTCGTTCTGGGGGCTTACCTCCGGTGGAACGAATTCGCCCTCGGCTTGCTCATAGGCCTCTTCTTGGGGGCATACTGGAGCAACGGCGACACGCTCATCCTCATGACCGGCGAAAGCGCCCCGACGAACCTGCGCGCCTCCATCATGTCGGCTCAAACGATGTTCTATGGCATCGGCATGGTCGTGAGCCAAGGCTTGGGATCCATCGCCCTCAAGGTTTTCAAGATGCCGGCGTCCTATATCGGCCTCTTCTCGATTTGCCTCGCCATCCCTTGCTTCGTCCTTTCCCTCGTCTTCCTTATGGGCAAAGTCAAGGAAACGAAAGGCGCCGACGTCGACAAGGCGGTCACGCAGGAATAGACGTCTTCTAGAAAACCGATGGCTTTTCCTCCGCCGTTCCCTTTGCGTTCCGTTACAATGGATAGGCAATGAAAAAGAACGGACCCGACAGACTTCGCATCGATTCCTACAAGAGACACCTTGCGATCAACTTGGCTTGCTTCCTCGTCGACGCCTCCCTCTTCGCCGCCGCTTTCGCCATCGCCTACGCGGTCGGCTCTTCAGGATGGATGCTGGCTAACATCGCCTTCGCCCTCGTCTCCGTCCTTGGGCTCGCCATCACGGTCGTCGGCATCCTCAATCCGAACGCGCTGATTTCCACCTCGTCGGTGAAAGGGCCGAAAAATTACGCCGACTTCGATCTCGCCGCCCGTCGCTACTACGTCTCGTCCATGTATTCGTTTTGGGGGTTCTTGGGTTTCATCGGCTTGGTTTTCGTGATCGTCTTAGCCGTGTGAAGAAAGCCCCATCGAAACAAGCGTCCAATGGGGCTTCATGGGCCGTTTTCAGAGAACGATGTCCTCTTTTTTGCGCTTCCCCTGCCGGCCTTTCTTGAATTCGATCTCGCCTTTGCCGATGGCGCCGACCGGGCACACGAGGGAGCATAGGAGGCAACCGACGCACTTATCGCGATCGCACTTCGGGCGGCGCCTTTCCTTATCCCATTCCATGGCTTGGTGGGCCCCGTCGTAACAAGAGACGACGCAGCGTCCGCAACCGACGCAACGGTCCTCGTCGATCGCCGGATAGACTTTGTAATCGCGATCGAGTCTCTCAGCCGGGATGATACTCTTATTGGCTAAGCCGACGAGATCCTCCAAGCGGTCGACGCCTTGCTCCTCCATATAATGCTGAAGGCCATTTTTCATGTCTTCGACGATCCGGTAGCCGTACTCCATGACGGAGGTGGTCACCTGCAATGTCTTGGCGCCGAGGAGGATGAATTCCGCCGCGTCGACCCAGGTCTCGATGCCGCCGATCCCCGAAATCTCGAGATTGGGCATGGCTTCGCGCATCTGCTGGATGAAGCGGAGGGCGATCGGCTTGACCGCCTTGCCGCTGTAACCGCTGATGGACGATTTGCCATTAACGATCGGCATGCCGATCTTTTTGTCGAGGTCCACGTTGCAGATGGACTTGACGGTGTTGATGGCGGAAATGCCATCGGCCCCGCCTTCGAGGCAGGCCTTGGCCACCGGGACCATATCGGTGATGTTCGGGGTCATCTTGGCCATGAACGGAAGTTTGCTGCCGCGGCGGACGGCCGCGCAGTACTTCCTGCACAGTTCCGGATCGCTGCCGACGTCGCTCCCCATCGCGTGAGAGGTCATCTGGGGGCAGGAGAAATTGAGTTCGAGCATATCGGCTCCGGCTTCGGTGGCAAGGCGGGCGAGGTCCTCCCATTCCTTTTCGTTGGCCCCCATGATCGAGGCGATAAGGACGTTGCTTGGGTAGTCGCGCTTCAGCGCCCCGATATCGCGAAGGTTGTCCGCAAGGGGGTGCTCGGCGATCTGCTCCATGTTCTTGAAGCCGACGAACGGGGTGTCCTCCTTGGCGAGTTTGTCGAAACGCGGCGAGACCTCGTCAGCGATGAAAAAGCCGATGGTCTTGAACACCACGCCGCCCCACCCGGTCTTATAGGCTTTCGCGCACATGTCATAGCAATTGCCGACCGGGGAAGCGCTCAAGCAAAACGGATTGGGGAACCTGACCCCCATGAACGTGATCGAAAGATCTTTGTTGGCCATGTTATTTTCCCTCCAGGTAAGCGTCGATCCGGTAGGCGACTTCCTTGCCGGTTCGGACGCCGTAAACGACCGTTTTGTCGCCATGGGCGATGTCGCCCGCGACGAAGACGTTGCCACTGTCGGCCCCTTCGCCTTTGCTTAGGCGGATGTCCGTGATGTCGCCGAGGTCGCTAGTCTGGCCGACGGCCAAGACGATGAGATCGGCCTTGACGGAAAGCCGGCTTTCCTTGTAACGGTGCGTGAATTCCACTACGCCGCCCTCGAACTTTGTCGGCATATAGCCGTCGAGGATCGAAACGCCGAGTTTTTGGGCGCCCCGAAGCTCCTTTTCGCTGGCCTTGAATTCGGCGAACGTCTCGTAGACCACGTCGGTGACCTCTTCCACGCCGAGGAGCTTAAGGGTGGTGACGGTATCCATGGCGACGTCGCCTCCGCCGATGACGAGCGCGCTCTTCGGCAAAGCGATTTTGCCGGCCTTGGTTTTCGTCCTCGCGAGGAAATCGACCGCCGTGACGACGTTTTTGGCGCCCTTGAACATCGGGAGGACTTTCCCTTGGCTCGCCCCGATGGCAAGAACGACCGCGTCGAAGCGGCCCTTGAGCCCGTCGAGTTCCTTTTGGCCTATTCTGACGTTATGATGGATTTTGACGCCCAATCCCTCGATGCGCCCAATCTCCTCGTCCACGACTCTATTGGGCAGACGGTATTCCGGAATGCCATAGCGAAGGTAGCCGCCGGCTTCGGGGTTCTTGTCGAAAACCTCGGCCGCGTAGCCGAGTTTCTCCAGCGTGGCCGCGGCGGTTAGGCCCGCGGGCCCGGCGCCGACGATGGCGACTTTCTTGCCGTTTCTCTTCCCCTTTGGCAGGAATTTAAAGCCACGAGCTTCTTCGTAATCGGTGACGAACTGTTGGATCTTCCCGATGTCGATCGGGCGGTCGATGCCGCTTCGGGAGCATCCTTTCTGGCAATAGCGTTCGGTGGGGCAGACCCGGGCGCAGATGGAACCGAGCGGATTGTTCGTGCGTATGGTTTCGGCCGCGCCCACGTAATTAAGGAAACGCACGCTCCGGATGAACTTGCCCGGGTCGGTCCCGGCGGGGCAGGCCGCGCTGCAAGGCGCGTCAAGGCATAGAAGGCAACGGTCGGCCTCTTCGGCGACCGTCTTCAAAGAGAAAGGCTCTTCGAATGGTTGCGCGTATTTACAATTGTCCATATAGTTGACCTCATTGCTAAGTTTACGCTATGTAAGCGCTTCCGTGAAGATATGAAGAAACAAATACCGGTTTATCGCATCTTTTGAAAGGGCGGCGTATAAAATGGAATCGTCAGCCAAACGATCGGACCGGACCGTTTTCCGTTAAGAAAGATGGCTAGACGGCCGCGGCTCGCCCCACTTCGCTCTTTTTTCAAAGGGCAAAGAAGCGCAAAATGTTAAGTCCGTTATTTCCTGGCGAGGTGGCATCATGAACGACGAAGCGACGTTGGCGAAACCGGAGGGCCGGATTTCAAAATTCTTCCACCTCCGCGAACGAGGGGGCAAATTCGGCGCCGAGATCCTAGGCGGCGTCGTCACTTTCCTCGCGATGTCCTATATCCTTCCGGTCAACGCCAGAATCCTTTCCGACGCGGGCATGGATTCCTTGGGCGTCTTCGGAAGCACCGCTCTCGTGAGCGCCCTCGTCACGCTTATCATGGCCCTCGTGGCCAACTGCCCAATCGCCCTTAGCTCCGGGATGGGCTTGAACGCTTATTTGGCCTATACGGTCTGCGGGCAACTTGGCTACAGTTGGCAGGAAGCCATGATCCTGCTCACCGTGACCGGCATCGTCTTCTTCGTTTTCTCCTTGACCCCCATACGGCGGAAAATCATCGATTCGTTCCCGACCGACCTGAAGGCCATCATCTCGGCCGGCCTCGGCGGATTCATCGCCTTCGTCGGTCTCAAAGGCGCCGGGATCATCGTCGCCGACAGTTCCACTTTGGTGGCTTTGGGGTCCTTGTCGGACCCGTCCGTCCTTCTCGCGGTCTTTGGCATAATCCTCGTCCTGATCCTGATGAACGTGAAGACCAAAAAAGGGCTTATATCGTCTTTATCCGTGCCCATCGGCATGGCGACGGTCGCCATCGTGGGCATCATCATCAGGGCCTGCGGAGTCGATAACGAGGGCCTGCCGTGGGCGGACTTCTCCGCTCACTGGGGCATGAACGATTACCAAAACGTTTTCGCCTATGGCCTCCTTTCCTCGGGGCAGGCGGGACTCGTGACCGGAAACGGCTTTTGGGGCCTCGTCGGCGACGTTTTCGCCCAACCGGCCTCCTATGTCGTCATTTTCTCGCTGATGTTCGTCAACCTGTTCGACACCACGGCCACTTTAATGGCCATCGGCAGGGAGACCAAACTGTTTGGCGAAGACGGGAAAATGAAAAGCAACCGCGTCATCATGGCCGATGCCACGGGCGCCCTCATCTGCGCCCCCCTTGGCACCGCCACCGTCACCTCGTTCGTCGAATCGACGATCGGCGTGAAGATCGGCGCCAAAACGGGGCTGGCCTCGGTCGTGACCGCTTCCCTTTTCCTTCTTTCGGCTTTCGCCTACCCGCTTTTCCAGGCCTTCACCTACTCTTGCGTCACCTGCCCCGCCCTCGTCGTCGTGGGCGCCATGATTTTCTCAAGCAATCTCAAAACCATCAAATGGTCCGACACCGAAATCGGCTTCACGGCCTTCGTCACGATTCTCATGATCGTCCTTACCTACTCCCTAACCAACGGCATCGGCTTCGGCCTGTTCGTCTACTGCGCCATCATGCTCGCCAAGGGCAAAGGCAAAAACGTGTCGTGGATCCTCTATCTTATCGCTGGAATCTATGTCCTTGATTTTGCCCTCAGCGCCGTCTTAGCCAAGTTGGGGGCAACCGTATAACGTCCCTCGCCAACGATCTTTCCATTTTACGGAACTCATTAAATTAAACCCTTGGAAACCCAAAGTTTCGCCTTTCGTTTTGGCGCGAATAAGGCCTTTGGGCAATCTCTCGCCCCTCTCTCGGTTAATTTTACAATTCGGTTCCTCTTCATTCAGCGATAAAAGCTTTCGTAAAATTTCGTTGGTCGTTTGCTTGTTTTTCGCTTTTGGCGGAGAATGATCTTCGCGCGAGCGGGCCCATTCGCGCTCACCCCCGCATTGACAATAACCAATCGTTTTATAAAATTAACGTATCAGAAGGGCAAAACCGGCGACGCAAAGCTACAGGGTCTCGATGAGATAGCCAGTTGTTAGGAACGGCCGAGAACATGTTTAAGCAACTAGCGGAAAAACTTCACGGACAAGGCAAGACGCCCATTATCGGATCATGCCTTGTTTTGTCGATCCTCACGATGAGCATCGCCACCTATGCCTGGTTCACCCAAAGCCTGCCAGGGGCGAATAAGATCGTCATGACGGCCGACGACAGCTCGGTGATCGTCGATGGATACGCCTATGTCCCCGGATACGCGACGGACGAAAACGGCGACCCCATCGAGGCGGCCCATAGCAACCATGGCGAGAATCCTTTGCTCGATGCCTCAAAGCAGACGGGGGCGGGATCGGCCACTTACACGGTCACCTTCTCAAGCGCGGCCCTCTCGACGGATTTCTCCTATGCCGAACTCTACGGGGACGAGCTTTTCCAGTATGAGCGGTCCTTCCCCCACCTCTACCTCGAATTCCGTTACACCAAGCCGACGTTCGACGGCTTCATTCAGGCGAGGGTCAAGAACATCGCGTACGCCCCCGACGTCAACGGGTACACGAACCTTAACGGCTCTTTGAGGTTCCAGTACCGCGCCGTCACGGAGCAAAACACCCCCGCCAAGAAGCGCATCAACGGTTTCACGGCCGCTTATGAGGATAGCGCCTACACCTCAAGCGATTGGACCACGATCACCGAAGAAACGGGGGATTTTGACCTCTATAACGAGACGACCGACATGGCGGGGTACAGTTACGGAGCTTCCTACACGGTTCAGAATCAGCTCTACGTTCCCGGCTTCCCCTATATGTACGACGCGACGAACTACTATTACTCGAAATCCACTTTCCTGGAGTTCCGCGTCGATCCCCTGAGTTGGATACAATACTTTCGGAATCACGACGGCGCGGACTCCCGGCAATACGATTTCGGGGTCTCTTTCGACGTCGGGCTCAATTTCTCGAACACCCCCTATTACGACTCCACCTACTCGAATTCCCCACGTTTGGCCCTAAGCGCCTCCGCGCTCGCCATGAAACCCTCGAGCGCCGACCGCTCGATCGGCGTCTCGGCCTTCAATTTCTGGAATACGCCCACTTACGCCATCACGTCCACCGAGAACGGCCTTCTCCTCTCCGCCCAAGTCGGCGCCGATAACGTTTTGGCGCTAAACTCGGGGCCAACGAGCGGGACCGCCACCCTTACCATAAGGGCCACCAACGGCAGCCAATCGGCCGAGGCGACCCTAATCGTGCGCGTATCCGGCCCGAGCCTGAGCCTTTCGGCAAACGCCGTGACGGTGAAAATGGGCAGTTATGCCACCGTGACGGCGGAAGCCTGCAACTTCGACGGCGAAGTCACGATCGGAGCCGCTTCAAGCGAGCCCTCCGTCGCATCCGTCTCCATCAACGGAACCTTGATCGCCATCGCTCCTGTCGCCATCGGCGAAAGCGTGCTTATGGTGACCGCGACCGATGGTTCCAACGAAAAAACGGCCACCTGCGCCATTTCCGTCGCAAAGGAAGGCAAGACCCTTGTTTCCATCGCCGTGACCACCCCGCCTGACAAAACGGTCTATCTCAAAGGGGAGGTCTTGGACACGACGGGCCTCGTCGTCACCGCGACCTGGGACGAAGGCACCCACGCGGTCGTTTCCGGCTCTTGCGGCTTCACGCCGACCGATCTCGATGTCGCCGGGACCCAGCTCATCACCGTTTCCTATGGCGGATGCACGACCGCGTTCGCCGTGACGGTAAACGACATCGCCCCTTGCTGGATTTTCACGGGAAAGACCGGAGGCGAGGCCGCGTTTGGCCCTCGCCTTGATCTTTTGGGGTAACCGATGGGAAAGCCGCTGAAAGCGAAAACCAAACGGATCCTAGGCGTCCTTCTCGCGTGCTCGGGCGCGAGCGCCGTCGCCCTTTCCTCCGTCGCCTCTTTGGCGGCGTATCTCGACGTGGCCACGTTCAGGGCTCCGGTGACCTACGAAACCGAGAACGTCGGCGCGACTTATTTTTCCGGAGGCGAGGGAACGCCCTCAAATCCTTACCTAATCGGCACGGCCTCGCAGTTGCGCAATTTGCAGAAACTCAATTCCCTAGGCATGTTCGGCCCTTCGACCGAATTCGATTTAAGCGCGGATATCCTTTGGAGCGGCGAGGCTTTACGGCCGATCGGGAGCGACGACGTTCCCTTTGAGGGGACTTTCGACGGCCGGGGGCACACGATCGCGGGGCTTCTCGTCGACGGCTTCCAGACCTGGGACGTCGGCATGTTCGGTTACGTGGCCATCACCGGGACGATCAAGAACCTCATCCTCGACGCCCCGACCGTTTGCGTCGGGGCTAACGCCGACGGGGCTAGCGCCGACAGCACGAATCCCCTGCACTCAATCCTCAAAAGGGCCGCCCAAAATCTGCCGATACCCAGCCTCACCCAAAGCGGGGAAGGCTACGTTTCCTGGACCGATCGCGACGGCGGCTCCGCCATCTCGGGCCTCGCCTCCTCCCTCGTCGACGCTAACGGGGATTCGCACGCGATCGTCTACGAAAGCAGCGATGAAAGCCTGCTGAGCTACGAAAACGGGGCGTGGGTGACCCACGCCACCGCCAGCGCGAACCCCGACGCGGACCTCTTCCCGGCGATGCTTACCGGCCGCGTCTTCGCCGAAATTGGCGGCAAGATCTCCGCCTATACCGTCGAACGCTACGAAGTCAACGTCCTCGGAAACGGGACGATCAGCGACGGCCACGTTTCCCTAACCGACGAGGTCACCGGGGTTTCCGTCGATGAGGAAGACGGCGTCTTCAAAACCATTTGGCCGCTCGACCCAAGCGGGGGCACGAGCGATTATCATGGCGTTTACGTCGGCTTTTTCTGCGGGGATCTCGACGGATCCGCCACGTGCTGCGGCCTCGTTGGGGGCAACGATTACGGCTCCTCCGCCAACGCCAAAATCATCGTTTCGGGCCGCCCGGCCGCCTCCGCTTCCTCGCTTGTGGGACGTTGCCGCGACGATGATGTTCGCGATGGGGCGGGCGGAAGAAGATACACCCACGCGTTCGATTTCGGCAAAAACGTCACCAGCTATAGTTTCGAGGCCCCTGCCAAACCCTATGAAGGAACGTATTACTATCGCTATAACGATTCCTCTTTGGACTCTTTCGCAAGCGGAAACATCGCCCGCCAAATCGCTGATTCGAACGCTCTGAGCAAAGAATACCTGAAGTTGCCCGACGGGACGACCGACGGCGAGGCCTACAAATACATGCGCGTTTACCCTACGGCCAGCAAGAACGAGAACGTATCCTACGCTTACGCAGACGGAGACGGCAACGTCCACGAAATCACGGGCCGGATCGCGATGCATTTCAGCGAGCCGCTATCCGGGGCGGCCGATACCCTTTGCCGCGACTGGCGTTACGACATGGGCGCGATAGGGGACCGCAACGGCGACGGCCTCGTCGACGAAGGCGACATCAGGCAGAGCGACGACTACGACCACGCGATCGATCTTAGCGACGACGATCCCGACCTCCGGGGGGAACTCGACCCCTCCCTTTACGCCCTCGACTTAAACGTTCCGGCCGACTATTGCCTCAATAACGGTTTCTGGGTGTCCACCGAGCGCGGCGGCGAGGACGTCGTCGACGCCATCGCCGACAAATCATCCTTCAGCCTAACCTTCACGATCGATTACGTCGCGACCACCACCAACCCCATCCATAACCAGAACAGTTGGCAAATCATGTATAACGCCAGCAACCAAAGCCTCCACAGGTTCCAACCGGTGCGCAACGACCTTAACGGCGATCCTCAAGGCTTCTTCTACAAAGACGGGGCTCTGCAGAACCTTCTTTGGTACGACCTTCATCACCCTTATCAATATAGCGACGCCGATCGGTGCTATCGCGAGATCGACTCGGAATACGCCCCGGTCCCCATCGTTGACGACGGGACGAGGCAGACGGCGAGGCTCTCGATCGACATCGACCGGAACGACGCCTCGTTTTGGGCGGCCTATTACGGCGATTACCCTTCTTCCTCCGCTTGGAGCCCTTGCTTTGCGATCGGGCCGGGGAAAGACGATTCGGCAACCCATTGGAAAGCCGCCTCATTGACCGGGGCCAGCCAAATCACCGATGGATCAAGCGGCAATTGGAGCGACTATTACGACGTTTGGCGCGGCCCTTTCGTCTCGGAGGATCCGCAATATCGGAACCCTCAGGTCTCCCAGCGGGGCCTTCAAGGCGACGCGGCCCAGTTCTTCAACAGCTTTTTCGCCCTTCAAGGCGACTTATCGCTCGACGTCCTCTCCTTCGGCTTCCTCGTCGCCGGGGCGAACGGCAACGTCTCCTCGACCATGCGGAACGTCGACTACCTTTATCGGGCCTCCGACGTCGAATTCGATGGGTCCAGCGACACCTTCTCCTCCTGGAACCGAGCCTCCGACACCCGGGTTTCCTTCGACGTCACGACGGCCTTAGCCTCCGGGAACGCCACGTATTATTACTATCGCGAGGCCACCGAAGACGGCTACGGGGCCTCCGTCCACGCCGACTACACGAACTCCGCTTACGAGCCCGTGAACGCGAGGGGTTACGCCAAGGCGAACTTTCTTAGGAGATAGCCATGCGCCGGTTCAAATTCACGAAAAACGTCGCTTTCGAGATGGTGATGGCCCTCCTTACCGTTGCCTCTTTGGCCGCGAGCACGTTCGCCTGGTTCAACATCAAATCCGGCACCACCATCGCTTTTTGGAGCATGAAGATCTCCGATCCGTCCAACATCAAAGTCCAAATAAAATACTGCGTCCATAACAAAACGACAACCTACGACGCCGACGGGAAGCCCGTCGTGACCTTCTCGGGTTACAACGACCCCCGACCCCCCACGACGACCGACCCCAGTCAGCGGAAGACCTGCTCCGATTATTCCTCGGACTTCATTTCGGTCCCGGGCAACGTCTACCAGGAAAACGGGCCTTTGGACTTAAGGAACCTGGTCCCGGGGCTCGTCCATACTTTCGTTTTCGAAATATACGCCAAGAAGACCGCCGACGTCCGCTTCTATTGCCGAAACTGGTATTCGCCCGGCAACGGGCTTTGCTATCTGGCCGGCCAGCACGCCTACCCCGTCCCCGTTTGCCTCGCCAGCGCGATCGACATGTACCCCAACAACTACCCCAAGGGCACCAACGCCGAGAACACGGCCCACGCCGCCCAATACATGACCACCTATATCTGCGAATGGAACGGCCGCGATTACTTCACGTTCTACGACAACACCCAACAGCTGGATCCGAACGGATACCTTATGTGGTCGGGCACCATCGAAGGCGACCACACCAACCTCGTCTTCTTCACCCTCGGCTTTTCCAACAAAAGCGATTGCTACTACAAGTACAGCTCCACGGACGGGACCTACGACTACTATTACCGCGACGGCAGCGGCAGCAACGATTGCTACCGGGGCATGGAATTCAACATCACCGATCTCTATGTCGATTCCGTCCAGTCCTCATGAATCCGCCTTTTTCCCGGCCTTTATAGCGTTTTTCGATAAATAATGACGTTTATCGTCTCGTCTTTTTTGGCGATGTAGCGGCCTTTTTCCTCCCCCGTCAAGGAAAAGCCCAACCGCTCCAAAAGCCGACGCGAAGAGACGTTTCTTTCATCCGTTTCGGCATAGCAAAAAAGCTTTCCGATTCCTTTCATGTAGGCTAAGACCGAGGAGAGCGCCTCTTTCATGAAGCCGCGGCCCCAACTCTTTTCGCGAAGGATGCAGCCGATCTCGAAGCCCCCCTCAGGAAGGTCTTTCACGATCTCGACTTCGCCGATGGGCTCCCCGTCGAGGGTGAGGGCCCAACTGAGGTTCCGCCTTTTCCTGATCCAGCCGGCAAGGATCCTCTCCGTAGCCGCGAGGTCGCGATGGGGACGCCAAAAAACGTAACGGGTGCACGAAAGCGAGCCGCACCATTCGTTAATCGCGCGGGCATCGGCGTCCTCAAAAGGCCGCAGCAACAACCGTTCGGTTCGGATGAAGGGGGTTTCCTTCATCTTTCAGGCTTTCCACAAAACCCGGTCACCGCCCCCCAAAGAGGCGTCCCCGCCCACGATTTTGCCGAGTTTGGTCATCGTGTCCTTGAACCGCTTGCCGCCACCCGTGCACAAATAGACCTTCGTGAGCGCCACCGCGACCGAGAAGCCGAGCCGATACGACGCGGAATCATATTCCCCCGTATCAAAGGCCGAAATGGCCCCTTCGTCCAGAAAATCCATAAGCGCTTTTTGCTGCTTGACGCTCAAAGGCCCATAAGGAACGCCGTTGATGACGATGGCCTTGAGGAACTTCTTCCCCTCTTTTGAGCTCGCCTTTTTGCCGGAGCCGTTTTTCTTGTCTTTCTTTTCGTCCATAAAGGGCCTCCTTCACTAACTAAGATAGCCTCAAAATCCACGCATGGCGACTATTTCGCCTCGCGAACGGGCCAAAACCGGCCTTTCATGCTAAGATACTTTTGCTAGATGCTTTTAACAAGAGACCTCATTCGCGAATTCAATCCTTTCCATCCCGCGCTTGACGCGACGGTGCGCAAGGTCGATTGCAAACCCCTAAACGGCTATCAGGCCTTGGTGTTCGTCCTCCTTTTTCATAGCGACGGCTCCCAACTCTTCATCGCCCTTGAGGGCAAGTGGAAGAAAGAGACGGTCGATTGCGCCAAAACGTTCCTCGGCAAAACGGTCAAGCGTTGCCTCAGCAACCGCAAACGGACCGCCTTCACCCTCGTCACGGTCGAGCAAAACCAAAAGGACGGAAAAGGCGAGGAGAGCCAATTCTCCCTCACGGGCATCCTCTCCCATTGCATCAATTGCCCCCAAACCCAGCGAATCGACAACGTGCAATGAACGTCGGGGCTGGCGCCTTCGGAAACGATAAGGCCTTCCATTGCCCGCGCATGCGATATTAAAATATTAGAATAGGACACGAAGAGGTCAGATCATGAACGTTGCCGCCGTCATCCTTCTATTCATCGGATTGATATTATCGATCGCCAGCCTCGTTTTCCTTGGCCTTCCCGCCCTCACGGCGGAAACCGCTTCCGTCGGAGGCAACAACGTCTTTTCCATTTTCACCGGCGGCTTTGCCGACATCTTCAGGGGGCTGCAGGCGAATTTCAAAAACTATTTTGACTTCGGGAACATGTTCGCCGTGTGCAACTCCAACGGCGACATGCCTTTCTTCTATCTCGTCGTGGGGTTCCTCGTTCTCGCGGCCCTGCTCCTGCTCATTCACTTCATCCTCATGTGCGCGCACCGGAAATGGTACGCCTTCGGCGCCGGGATCCTTTGGGCCGCCATCGCCTTTTTCTCATACATGCTGCTCGTCGTTTTCCTCATTCCGGTGGTTCTGGGGCGTTCCTTCAACGTTTACGACGCCGCCCTCAACATTTGGAAACCCACCACCGACGCCGACTCCCTGTTCATGAACATAATCGCTTACGTGAAAGAAGGCGGCTATGCCGATTATGCGAGCGTCAAGACCAAAACGATGGTTCTCTTGCCGTTCATCCTCGCCTGTTCCGGCATCCTTCTGTCTTTTGTGGGCTGCCTTATATCGATCGTCGACGCCGGACGCAAGAAAAAATCCGCCCCCGCGGACGCCAAGGCCCAAAAGCCGGCAAGCGAAAGCCCGATTCAGGTCATCGTCCAGAACGTTCCTGGCAAAGACCGCGTTATCGTGGTCCCCTCGGAAATCAACCAGCCCCCTCGGCAAGCCGGACCCCAAATGGTCCAATACATCACCACCGCCGACGAAGCGGACGAGGAAGAGAACCTCGCGACCGAAAGCGACGCCCGAAAGGCCGTACGCGCGGCCCTTTATGGAGAGGCGGCCGAGAAGGCCCCCGGCCCCATCGGCCAAAGGCAAAGCCCTGAGACGGAGGAATATCTGACCCAAGACGAGGCGCGGCGGGCCGTGCGCGAAGCTTTGGCGAACAAAGGCAAGTGACAACGGGGCAAAAGGAAATCAGTTTTTTCGTTTGCGCGCATCCTTATTGACACAATGTTATTAAGCCATTTATAGTAATAGGGGCAGAAGGGTTTCGACCATATGGGACCAATCGTTTATTTCACAAGGGATTTGTCGCCCGAAGGCGTGGCCAAGGCGTTTGACCTCATTAAAGCCAACGTGAAGGGGAAAGTCGCCCTCAAACTCCATTCCGGCGAGGAAGGCAACCAAAATTACCTCGGGCCCGCTTGGTTTAAGCCCATCGTCAAGGAACTCCATGCCACGGTCGTGGAGTGCAACACCGCATACGAGGGGGCCCGCAACACCACCGAAAAGCATCGGAAGCTTTTGGCCGAACACGGCTGGAGCAAGGCCTTCAAGGTCGATTTGCTCGACGCCGAGGGACCCGATGCCGTCTTGCGGATCCCTAACGGCCGCATCATCAAAGAAGATTATGTCGGCAAAGACCTCCTCGATTACGATTCCCTCATCGTCGTAAGCCACTTCAAAGGGCATCCGATGGGAGGATACGGAGGCGCCCTCAAACAACTCTCGATCGGTTGCGCCTCCAGCTATGGCAAAATGCACATCCACACCGCCGGAAGCGATAAACCCGAGGAAATGTGGACCGCCGACCACGACCGATTCCTCGAAGCCATGGCCGATGCCGCCTCCGCGGTTTATGGGCGTTTCAAGGCCCATTGCGGCTTCGTCTCCATCATGAAGAACATGTCCGTCGACTGCGATTGCTGCGCCGTGGCGGAGGACCCCTGCCTCAAAGACGTCGGAGTCTTGGCCTCGCTTGACCCGATCGCGATCGACCAGGCTTGCCTCGACCTCGTTTACAAAAGCGAGGACCCCGGCAAAGCCCACTTCATCGAACGCGTGGAATCGCGCCATGGGATCCATACGATCGAGGCCGCCGCCGCGCTTGGCTTCGGGTCGCGCGAATACGAACTCGTCGAAATCAAGTGATCGCCAATCCGATTTCAAAAAGCGCCAACCCCAAACGGGCAGGCGCTTTTTTCGATTGGCGAAAGCAAAAGGTTATTTTACGGGTTTCATGAAGAAGCGACCATAGACGCGCGCCAGACTGACAACCTGGACGAAGGCTCGCGGATCTTCTTTTCTGACGATTTTCACGACGTCTCTCGTCTCATAACTGGAAACGACCATCGTAATGACGTAACGAGGCTGGCCCGTGAAAACCCCTTCCCCTTGGACGAGGGTGGCTCCGTGGGGGACGCAGGAGATGAGCACCTGCCCCAAATCCTTGCGATCGGTGACGATTTCGACCTTCATCTTCTTGTTGCGGACGTTGATGGCGTCGACAAGGAACATGCCAATGAGCATGTAAAGGGCGGAATAGAAGATACGGCCGAATGTTTCGGCTGTGTATTCGGGATCCCAAGCGGCGATGAAACCGCTGCCCACGACCGGATTGCCGAGAGCCGAGGCGAAAAGCGAGAAAAGCAAGACCGTGATGCTGTTCATGATGACGGAATACTTGCCGACCATCGTCCCTTTCCGCAAAGCGATATAGTAGGCGATGACGTCGATCCCGCCCGACGAGATATCGACTTTGAAAGCCAAAGCGCTTGAAAGGCCGGTGCAGACGCCGGCGAAAACGGCCCGGGCGAAAAGACCGCCGTTGTCGTTGATGAAAAGCGCGAGAAAATTGATGCCGGCAACCCGATCGACAGTCAGCAATTTAATGAAAAGCGAGACTTCCGCGACATTGATGATCGTAAAAACGGCGAACCGTTTGCCGATTCCGCGCCAGGCTAAAACGAACAAGGGGACGTTGATCGCGAAATAAACGATCGAATAGAAAAGGTGCTCGTCGAACGAGCCGCCCATGGCCACGCTTCTCACGCCGCACAGTTCGAGGAAAACGGCGATCGCTTGGCCGACTCCCGAAACGCCCCCGGCGACGAGCTTGGCCAAAAGGACGGGGGCTCCGCTGTCGTCCTTCAGATTGGCGCCGGGATCCATGAAGGCGTTGAACCCGAAAGCGAACACCAAAGCCGAAAGGGTGGAAACGAAAAAGGTTAAGCCATAATCGATGATATTCTTCCAAATCGGATGATCGAGCATCCAATCCTTCTGCTTGAGTTTGATATCGTCAAAGACCCGCTTTTTGAGGACCATTGCGAATAGATTATAGCAACCCCGCGAGTTAAAACAATCGGAGCCGCCAAAGACCCTGTCTTTTAGGCGAAAATCGCCATGGATTGAAAGGAAAGCAAAACTCGTGCAACCCTTTGTTGCCACCTATGGTGGGCGATGGTATTATTATCACGCTGTTCGCATGAACTGACCGCTTTAGTCGGAGGCATCATCATGGTAATCTTAAAGGCAATCGGAGCGTTCTTCGTAAAAATCTGGCGTTGGATCAAGGATACCGCTTGGGTCCAGCCCCTTCTTATCGTGGGCGCCATTTTCGCGATTATCTTCTCGATTCCTTCCATCACCACCTGGGCCAAATCCATCGGCGGGGACACCGAAGGCGCCTTTTTCAAAAAATACCAAGTCTCGCTTGAAGGCGAGCAGCGCGTCGAAACCGACGGCTCTTCCTCCTCCAGCGCCGACAAACTGATGACCTCGCTCTACAGCAACACCACCTTGGCCTATGAGGGCAACGATGGCGACGACGCCAAGTACGAGGAGATCGACACCGCCTCTTACGGCGAGAAGTTCTTCGTCCTCTTCGTCGGCAGCGACTGCTCAGGATGCAACACTTTGGAGCCGGGCTTCAAAGAACTCCTCGACAACTGGAACGACATCTATGAGCCAACCGACAAAGGCACTTTCAAGTGCTACACCATCTTCACCGATCAGGATTCGGCCAACGACGACGATTACGACGCTCCGTGGGACGTGGCCTTCCACCGCATGCTGAGCAATTACGTCCCTTTCTTCAACGACACCGAGGGCTTCCTTGAGACCACCCCTTATTACATCCACGAAAGCCCGACCGAAGAGAACTACAAATACTATGGACAGCCGTCCATCTCGGAAGGGAAGTTCGTCATCCCGACGATCCTCCTCGTCGATTACACCAAAGCGGCTCAAGAGCAAAACCGCGCCGGCGTGAGCGAGATCCTCTTCGGCGGGCTCGACAGCCTCTCGAAGAGCCAAGACAAAGCCGAGTATCTCATGAAGATGTGGAACCACACCGACACCGACACGGTCGGCGACGGCTACGACAACACGTTCTCAACCTATTACAACCATTGATCGACAAGCCAAATGAGCCCCCGCTCCGCTGGGGCTTTTTCTTTCGCCTATTTGGTCTATTATAAAGAGGATATGGAAAAAATCGCCTTCGCCGAACTCCCCGAATTCAGGGTCGAAACCTATACGAAGGAGAATTTGGCTTATCCCGAATCCCGAAAGCTGGAACCCTTCCGCGTCTATAGCGACCATGAGACCCGCTCCTTGCTCTCCGCCGACGAGATCCCCTTCTTTTTCTTCGACCGGAAAACCCATTCCTATGGCGGGGCCGCCCTCTCGATCGAGGATGTCAAAAACGAGATCGTCCTGAAGAGATTCAAGCCCATCATGGCCCAATACGCTTTCGGCCCAGGCGACATGGTCGTTTACTTAGGCCCGTCGCTGACCTTCAGCCACATCCTCGTCGAACGGGATTTCATCGTGGATCTCCTCAACCACGGCTACCGGGCCGCCACGAAACGAACGGATGGCGTCGATTTCTTCGACGCTCGCATGATGGCGGTCGTGATGCTGAGAAAACTCGGGATCCCCTTCGACAACATTTACCTCGATAACCATGACACCTTCGAATGCGAGGACCTGCTTTATAGCAAACTTCGGGGCGATGAGGGCAAGAATCCCTCTTATATCACCGTCGCCTGAACGCGAAAACGGCCACCGCGATGGTGGCCGTTTCTTTTCTTGTCGTCATTTTCGCTTCTTCGCTTTGAAAAACTTCACCACGGTGGGCGGGACGAGGGATGAAATATCGATCCCGTTGGCATAAAGCTCCTTGATGGTGCTTGAGGAAATGAACGTTTCCTCTTTCCGCGACATGAAGAAAACCATGTCGATGTCCGGATCGGCGAATTCGTTGGCCGCGGCGAGCTGAAACTCATATTCGAAATCGGTGACGGCCCGCAACCCCCTGATAAGGTGCTTGGCTTGGTGTTTCCGGCAATAATCGACCGTGAGGCCGGAGTAATGGTCGATCAAGACGCCTTTCATCCCAGCCGTGGCCTCCTTCATCATCGTAAGCCGCTCCTGAAGGGTGAAAACGGATTTTTTGGCGGGGTTGACCGCAAGAAGCAAAATCACTTCATCGAAGACGCCCAAAGCCCGCTTGAGGACGTCCAAGTGGCCATTGGTGATGGGATCGAAGGATCCCGGATAAACGGCGATGCGCATGCTCTTACCTCCAGAGGATGGTTAAGTGGCTCCGACCATGATTATACGATTTGACGCGCGAAAAAGCCGCAGTCGGAAGCGAAATCCCCTTTTCGTGTTCGACGACAAGGACGCCTTGAGGCCTCAAAAGGGCATGGTTCAAGACAAACTCGATCGAGGATCGATAGAGTTCGATCGAGGAATAGGGCGGATCGATGAAAACGATATCGAAAGAGTCTTTTTTCGAGGCGAGAACGGACAAGGCCCCGAGCGCTTCGCCATGAAGAACCACGCCCCTATCGCATCCCAATTTCGCCAAATTGCCCTTGATGGCGGCGACCGCTTCCGTGTTCTCGTCGACGAAAACGCAATGAGAGGCGCCGCGTGAGAGAAGCTCGATGCCGACCGCCCCGCTGCCAGCGAAGAGATCCAAGACCTCGGCGTCACGGGTCTTCTCGCCCAAAGCGTTCCCGATGGCAAGGCGCACGACCGCTTTGGTCGGCACCTCAAGATAAGAAGGGACCTCGATGAGGCGCCTATGATAAAGGCCGCTTCCTATGACAAGTCCCATCAAGTGCTCTCCCAGTCGAGGCTCCGTTTTCGGAAAGCGGAAAAAAGGGCGTCGTCGACCGCCATGTAGAGATCCCGCACGGCGACGTAAGCGGAATCGTATTCTTTAACGAGCGGGTAGGAGTCCAGCCTCTCTTTGGCCTCATAAAGGGCTTTTTGGGCCTTGATGGCCTCTACGTCGCTCGGCTTTTTATAGGCCAGAACGTCCTCATAGCTTTTTTCGAGGGCGTTCATCCGTTTCGAAAGTTCTTTGACTATGGGGTCGACGCTCACGGATTTCTCCAATTCGTCAAGGCGCTTGACCCTGGGATCGGACGAAAGAGCCTCTTTGAGGCTAACCAGCGATTCCAAGAGCTCTTTTTCCATAGTGCTATTGTAAGTATTTTTCCCGTTTCATGCTACAATAGTCGTATGCTTCGCATCGTCAAGGACAAAGTCAAATCCCTGCATCAGCCATCCGTGGAGATCGCTCTCCCCCTCGAAGCCCGTTACAAACGGATCCTCGACGCCATGCTCCAATACCTCAAGAACTCCCAGAACCCCGAGTGGCGGGAACGTCACCCGCGCGTCCGCGAGGGCGTTGGGCTCGCCGCCCCCCAAATCGGCATCAACAAATGCATGCTCGCCATCTATTACGAGGCCGGAACCGAAGAGAAACCGGAAATCGTTTCCCGCGAACTCGTTAATCCTATAATCGTCGAGGAATCGGTTCGCCTATGTTATCTGCAAGGCGGGGAAGGGTGCCTTTCGGTCGACGAGCCGCACCCCGGCAAGGTCTATCGCAAAAACAAAATCAAGGTCAAGGCCTACGAAGCGACGCTCGGAAAAGAAGTCGAGATCGAGGCCGAAGGCTTCGACGCCGTCGTCTTGCAGCACGAAATCGACCATCTCCATGGCATTTTGTTCTATGACCGCATCGACAAATTGGATCCGGATAAAACGATTGTGGATGCCATAGCCATCTAATCCGCGTAAAATAAAGCCGTTATGAAACATAAATTGCTCGTGAGCGCGCTTTTGGTCCCGCTTTTGGCGTCCTGCGGAAACGCCGGCGAAGTGGCCATCAGCGACTATTTCGCACTCAATGGCCGTGACGACATCCTTTGGCACGACAATTTCCGCGTCCTTCAGTTGACGGATATCCATTGGTCCGTGAACACCGACGCCGAAGCCCAAGCGGCTTACCTTTCCCGCGTCGTCAAGGAAGCTGATCCCGACTTCATCATGATAACCGGGGACAGTTTTATGGGGGGTACCGCCTCCCTAGGGGAAAAACTCCTCGAAACCATCGAATCCTGGGAAATCCCTTATGCGACCACGTGGGGCAACCACGACCGCGAAGGCGAATACTCGCCGTCTTGGCTCAGCCAACTTTGGAGCAAGGGGGCCCATTCCTATTACAACGAGGTGAACGACGACGTGTTCGGCCGCTCCAATTACGTGATTCCGCTCGTCGATCCCTCCACCCGAAAAGCGGTTTGGAACCTTTATTCGATCGACTCCAATTCCTATCCCGAAAGCTTTTCGGGCCTTTATTACGACTATGACGTGATCCATGACGACCAAATCGAGTGGTTCAGGAAAGCCGCCGCCTACAGCACCGCGCAAAACGGCGCGGTGGTTCCGGGCATCGCCTATTTCCATATCCCGCTTTACCAGTGGTATTACGCCTATTGCGACGAGGTCAAAAACGATGAGGAACCGCTGATCGGCGAAATCCTTGAGTCGGGTTCGGTCACCCTTTCCGACCCCAATATCGTCAAACTTTACGAATCGGTCGGGAAAACGGCCGACGACATTAAGTTCTGGACCGGCTACAAGGACACCGGGTTCTTCGACGCCGGGGTGAAAAACGGGGTCGAGGGCTTCTTTTGCGGCCACGACCACAGCAACGACTGGGGCGACGTTTACCAAGACGACGCCGGAAAGGCCTTCATCGGCTATGGCGTCAAATCGGGCACGGAGCTTTATTACGCCCATAGCGAAAAGCGGGGCATCGACATCATCGGCGGGTGCTTGCTCACCCTCAAGGCGGATAAGAGTTACGAAATCGATCACATTTACGCGCCCACCGACGGAAACGCGGCCATGAGGCACGAGAAAGTGAGCGTTAGTTTATGAAAATCACAGTCAAAACCCTCACGCTTCGGATCCTTGAGGCCATTTCTTTCGTCGCCGCTGGGCTTGCTTTCTTCACTCTCGTGTCTTCCCTGGGCAACTGGATCGGCAGTTCCGTCGACGTCAAGAGCCTTATGGCCCCCTATTGGCTGAGCGCCGTCCTTTTGATCTATTTCGTTTTCGTGTTCCACCTCGTTCTTTTCCCAGAGAGCGAGAGGAAACTCGCCCTTACGAGAAAGGTCAACGGCGTCATTCTCGCCGCCTTCTCCTTCGTCGCGGCGCTCCTGATCGTCATTTACGTCGCGACGGGCCGCTACGGCGGCATCGTCGAAGGCCTCGTCACGCCCCTTTTCCCGCTCGACTTCCTTATTTCCGATCTGCTGCTATGCGCGATCGGCGTCTATTGGGCCATCCGCGGAAGCAAGGGCAAAGCCGACCCCGAAGTCCGTTACTACCCCTACCGCTATGGCAAAGCGCGGAAAGTCGTTTCGTCCGTTTTCCGCGGCCTGTGGACCCTTTTCGCCCTTTATTTCACCGCCGCTTTCCTTTTGTTCGTCTTCATCGCGAACTATGGCTCGCCCTCTTGGTGGAACAGCCTTTTCATGTGGATTCTTATGGGGGTGCCGGCCGGGCTCCTCGTCTATCGCGAGTTCTTCTATCGCGACGAAGGGCATACCCTTGCGGGCGACCTCCGTCGCTCCGCCGTGTGCCTCATGGTGGCTTGCCTGGCCACGCTTCTGTTCCTCGTGGCCCTATTGGCCGACCGCAACTTCATCGTCGAGGACGCGACGGGCCTTTTCTTCCTCGATTTCACGAAATCCTGGAACGCCGCCCCCTACTTCATGAGCCTAACGGCCCTTTTGCCGCCGCTCGTGGCCTTCCTCGATTGCCTCATAAAAGCCAAAAAGAGCAAGAAGAAATCCCCTAAAAGCGCGGAAAAAACAGTTGAGTGAAGATGTCTTGCGCCGGCATGGGCCTTTTTGCCAAACGATTCCCCATCAAAGCGGTTACTTCCTGCTATGCGGAAAGAAAAGTGTGATATAGTATAGGCGCTTGCGATCATCTCACATAGCATAATTCCTATTCAATCTCTTTACGGAGGCCCTTATGGCTAAATTCGATTCACCCGTCAACGTCTTCGCCCTCGGTGGTTTGGGCGAGGTTGGCAAAAACACTTATTGCATCGAGAACGAGCGTTCGCTCATCCTCCTCGATGCCGGCGTGCGCTTTCCGGAGTCCAACCTCCCCGGCGTCGACTACGTCATCCCCGATTACACGTATCTCAAAAACAACCGCAACAAAATCAAGGCCCTTTTCATCACCCACGGCCACGAAGACCACATCGGCGGCATCCCTTTCCTTATTCGGAGCGTCTACGTGCCCGTCATCTACGCCCCGCGCCTCGCCGCCGCGCTTATCCGTCACAAACTCGAGGACGCGCGCATCCGCGACGCCGTGAAAATCGTCGAGATCGACTCGAATTCGCACATCAACGTCGGCGATGATTTCAAAGTCTCTTTCTTCCGCGTCACCCACTCCATCCCCGACGCTTATGGCATCTGCGTCGACACCAAGCAAGGCCGTATCATCGACAGCGGTGACTTCAAGATCGACCTCACCCCGGTCGGCCCCAATTACGAACTCTCGAAACTCGCCACCTTGGGCACCGAAGGCGTCGATCTCCTCATGAGCGACAGCACGAACGCCGAAATCGAGGGATACACCCCGAGCGAAACCAACGTCCGCAAAGGCGTCGAGGAGATTTTCGACAAAGCCCAAGGCCGCATCATCGTGAGCACCTTCTCCAGCAACATCAACCGCATCCAGCAGGTCGTTGAGGTCGCGGTCGAGCATAACCGCAAAATCTGCATTTTGGGGCGCTCGATGGAAAACGTCGTCGGCATCGCCCGCCAATACGGCTACATCAAGATCCCCGACGCCTCGATCATCACGGACGACATGGTCCGCAAGTACAAAACGGGCGAGGTCTGCATTCTTTGCACCGGCAGTCAGGGCGAGGCCATGGCGGCCCTTTCCCGCATCGCCAACGGCGATCACAAAAACATCCACATCATCCCCGGGGACACCATCGTCTTCTCCAGCAACCCGATTCCGGGCAACGGGGCCCTCATCGACCGTTTGGTCAACAAACTCGTCAAGCAGGGCGCCGACGTGAAGCAGAACAGCATGGCTTTCTCCCTCCACTCCTCTGGCCATCCTTCGCGTCAGGAGCTGCGTCTCATGATCAGGTTGGCCAACCCGCGCTTCTTCATGCCCTGCCATGGCGAATACCGGATGCTCAAAATCCACGCGGGGGTCGCCGAGACCCTCGGCATACCCAAAGACCATATCTTCGTATGCGACAACGGCGACGTGTTGACCTTAAAGAATCACGCCGTAACCCGCGGCGGGAAAATCCCGGCCGATGACGTTTACATCGACGGCAATGACCTCGATGGCCTTTCGAGCGCGATCATCCACGATCGCGGGGTCCTTAAGGACGACGGCATGATCGCGGTCCTCGTCACCATTAACAGCAAGACGAACGCCTTGGTGGTGCCTCCGATCGTGTATGCCCGCGGTTTCGCGGCCGGGGAGGACACACACGTCATCCGACACGCGCAGATGCACGCCGAAGAGGCGATTCGGGCGCTCATGAAGAGCAAAGTGACCTTCGGCGAGATCAAAACCACCATCAAGAACGCCGTCAGCAAATACATCTACCGCAAGACCGAGCGCAATCCGATGATCGTCCCGGTCATCATGAATCAGGCCAACTGAGGAATGCTCATTCTCGCCTCCACTTCGCCGCGCCGGCAGGAGATCATCCGCCGTTTGGGCATCCCTTTCCTCGTCGAGGATAGCGGAGCCGACGAAGCTCCCATCCAAAAATCCCTCCTCCCCAAGGATATTCCGCTTGAGGAAAGCCGACTTAAAGCCTACGCGGTCGCTTCGCGCCACCCCGATGACGAAGTGTTGGCCTGCGATACCGTGGTGATCCTCGAGGGGCGGGTCCTCGGAAAGCCGAAGAGCAGGGAAGAGGCGATCGGCATGCTCCTGATGGAGCAAGGGAAACGCCAAATCGTTCTCACGGGCTACACTTTCCTTTCGCGAAAAAAGGAAATCACCCGTTCCGTCATGAGCCAGGTCTTTTTTAACCGCCTTAGCCGCGAGGAAATCGAGGCCTACCTAGATAAATACCGGCCCTATGACAAGGCCGGCGCGTATGGGATCCAAGACGAAGCGGGTCTCATCAACCGCATCGAAGGCAGCTATTGCAACGTGATGGGCTTCCCCCTCGAAGACATCGCCTTTCGCGTTTACGGACGCGATCCGAAAAGCTTGAAATAGACCCCCTCGGGGTCTTTTTTGACGACCATCACGAGACGGTCGCTCATTTTGAGGAAACCGCTGACCCCATAATCATGAAGTTTGTCCTTATCGAGCAAATCGTAGTCCTGAAGGCTTACGATGATGCGGGAGCCCTCAAGTTCCTTCCACAAGACGTTGCCTTCCCCGCCCAAGGCTTTGATATAAACCTTCTCGTCCCTCATCCGCTTTTCCTTAGCCAACTGATAACGGCCGAGGAAACCGTCGATGAGAAAGAAACCGACGACGAAAGCCAAAGCCACGAGAGCGGCGATCCAATAGACGTTTTCCAAGAAAAAATCCCGTTCCAGGACAACAAATAGATTCATGAGGGTATAATAACACACGGAGAGATAACTATGAGCAACGCAATCGAGATCGAAGCCAAAGCCTTGGTGAGCCAAAGGGATTACGAAAAACTACTTAGGCGCTTCGCGGGCGAAAAGGCCTACGAGCAAACCAACTATTACATCGATAACGGAGAGGGGCTTCTAAGGAAAGAGGGGTTCGCCCTCCGCATCCGGGAAAGGGAGGGGCTTTACGAAATGACCCTCAAAACCCCGTTGAGCGAAGGCCTTTTGGAAAAGAACTGCGCTTGGAGCAAGGATCGGTTCGACGCGTTCATGCAAAAAGGCGTTTTCCCCGAGGGGGATATCAAACGCTTCCTCACGATGCTTGACATCGACGTGAGCAAACTGAAGGTTCTGACATCGCTCACCACGAAACGCGTCGACGTCGAATACGAAGGCGGCAAACTCTCGCTCGACGAAAACCACTACTCGGGCCACGTCGATTACGAAATCGAGCTTGAGCATAACTCCATGGTAGACGCGACCGAGAAACTGCATTCCCTCTTCATCGAGGAGAAAATCCCGTTCGTCCTGAACCTCAAAACAAAGGTGGCCCGCGCCCTAAACGCCGTCGGCCAGCAAAAACCTTTGAACTAAAGCCAAAAGCAGTCTAATGTTCCGCTATGGACGCTCACAAATTCTCGCGTCTTGAGGAAACCGCTTTTTATCGTTGCAATAGCCGGAATTTTTGATATGTTTCTATTACCCAAAACGCATTTAGTCAATGGTTTACACGTTCGTCAAATATTGTCAAAAGTTTATGGATAGCCTTTTTTAGATACACAAGATTCTATGTTAATATCCATGTCGACCTTTTAGAGGCACCGCATCAAAGCGCCTTGCATCTTCTTACTCTAGAGAATAATAGGAAAGAATTATATTGTTCGTTGTTGTTCAAAAATCAGTCAGTTTTATTGAATAACGTTTTCTTAGGACGAAAATGACTTTTCGAATTATGGGCGGTTTTGACTTTGTTTTACGTTTTGAACTGCGTCCGCAAAAAGTTCATGCAATCACCAAACGCTTCCTATGGGTTTCTTTTCAGAAAAGAATGGAGAACATGACGGAGAACATGACGGAGAACATGATAAAATAAAAAGGCAAAAAGGAGCCTGAAATGAAAATACGATCGCTATTCCCTGAGGTTGATTTTGAAAATGAGGAATTTGAATACAAAGCAAAACTAGAGAATGACAAACAATCCGAGAAATGGGGCAAAACTTTGGTCGGATACGCAAACGAAAACGGTGGCGAAATGTTCGTAGGGGTATCGAACGATGGAGAGGCGTTTGGACTGAGTTTTGAGGAAATTGACAAATACAGGCAGCAAATATATCGGGAGAACGACAGACGCATTATTCCTCACATCAAAATAGATATTCAGGTCAAAAGCGTGGATTCGTAAGGGAAGTTGTTTGTCATGTTGGTCAAGGTCCCACCGGCATCATCGATGGTTTCCTATCGCCGTGGGGACTATTCATCGACATTCTACACAAGAAAATCAGGGGCTTCATTGCCCCCTTCCGCTGACGACCTGCTGAGAATGGCCAAGAGAAAAAGCGAAACTGATGGGGAAATCACCCAGAACATCTATAAAGCGGACGAATTCTCGCAATATCTTTTGCTTTGCAGAAGAAACCGCAAAGATCGCATTGCCCCGGACGTCGGCTCCCTTATTTCCAACGAACTGATAACTGAGGACAAAAGGATTAAATATGGGTTTTCCCTTTTCTCAAACCTATCGAACGATGAGGATTCTTTGGTTTGTTGTAGGCTCTGGAGAGGTCTTAACAAAGGGGCTGATGAGGCAATAGACAAAAAAGAATTCAAGGGACCGCTTGGGGAGGGATACGCGTTCGCCTCCGCATTCGTCGCAAGGAATACCAAATCAGGCTTCATCAAACAGAAAAACGGAAGCCGACTTGACACATTCTCTTACCCTCCAATAGCCATACGCGAAGCTTTGATAAACGCCATCGCCCATCGGGATTACACGATAGGTGGGACCCAAGTCGATGTTGACATCTTTTCCAACAGAATTGAGATCGCGTCGCCTGGCTCTTGGCTTTTAAAAATGGATCCGAAGAAATACAGCCTGGACAAAGTGCCTTCAATAAGGCGAAATCCAATAATCTGCAACGCTTTTTCTTTGGCGGGTTTGATGGAAAAATCGGGAAGCGGCTTAAAAAAGATAGCAGCTTCCTATTCGTCTTTCGATGCCGATCTCCAACCGGCGCTGGAAGCCTTCCCCACTTTTTTCGTAATCACTTTGTACGACCTTCTTTACGATGAAAAACAAGATGTTTCGCTTGTCCCATCGGAAAACAAGCAAGAATCAATCGTCATCAACCTTTGCTTAATCGCGCCAAGAACCAGAGGAGAACTTCAAAAAGCCTGTGGTTATAAAAGTCGCTCCATGTTTTACGTCCACGTTCTAAAGCCGCTTCTGAAATCAGGCAAAATAGTGATGACGGAACCGACCAAATCGAAGAACCAAAGATACAGCGCAATAAAATAGTTGGTTTCGAGAATTCATAGTTCGTTTGAATCACGCCATTGAATCAAAAAGCCTTAATGAAAAAGGCCGTTTTCATAAAGCCATGGAGCCTTCTTCGATAAATTACGAGACTCCGTGCTTTTGGTCAATTGCTTATTACCAGCGATCTTCCCGACCGGCGTTTGCATAGAAAGCGATTCTTGTTTGCCCATAATGCTTTAGAATGCTAGAATCAGTCAACATAACGATCGTTTTATCCGCAATACTTCTCTTTTTCATTTTTCGGACACTTCTGGCTCATGAATGGTCATCTCGTTTCGTTCTATTGGTTTCTTCAAAATCTAACTGATATCGAGCCTTTTCAGTTAACAGAATTTTATAATATGCTTCGAAATGGCGTTTATGCCTTCGATTGGCAAACGCGAATTTGAGATTGTCGCTTAACATCGGATTTTGGCCGTTTGCATTGATTCGCAAAACAATCATAAGAGACGCTTCAGACTTTTACGAGACGCGAGGTTTAGGGAGCATCCTTCAATTTGGCAATTTCCGCTCACGATCTTAAAATGGCTTACCCACACAAGCACAACGCGCACGAAATGATGCGCGTTGTGCTTTTAGGGAAGCTCAGCGGCGTATCTCGTCGGCTTTCGCCTTGAAATCCTTTTCGTCGATGACGCCCTTTTCGAAAAGCTCTTCGTACGCCAATAGAGTTTCGGCTTTCCGTTGCTCTTTCTTAATAGAGGGGCGATCGGGGCCAACGATGAGGACAAGTCCCAAGACGAACGTGGCGGCGCTCGCGAGGAGGAAAACCAAATCGTTGACGAACACGACCAAATCCAAAGCCAGAACCGCGATGATGGCCCCGAGGCGAAGCGCAATGACAGCCAAACTCAACGAGCAGGACAAGACCTCAAAGATACGCTCACGGCCTTGAAGGCAACGCGGATGCAGAAGGGAAGTGGTTCCCAAGGCCAAAACCGAAACGGACAAAAGGATCAGCAAAATCCCATAAGCGATAAAAAACGCCGAATTGGCAAGGCAAATGGAGGCGATGCCAACAAAGGAAGAGACGCCGCCCGTCACGAGGGCGGAGACGGGGAAGAGGGCCCGTGGGTTGAATTTGCCATTGTAAAGATGGATTAAGTTGAAAACGCCGAACGTTATCAGCGCCCCCGCGCCGAAAAGAGAAACCAAACCGACCATTATTCCGATCGGGGAGTTCAGGGAATCGGTGGCGGAAAAGCACAAAATGGCGAACATGAGAAGGGCTAGTCCGGCGCCGATCGCCGTTATGGCGCTCGCGAGGACAAGGCCGCGTCGCTTGAAGAGACAGACGCTCTTTTTGCCGGCCGGCTTCTCTTTTTTCGTCGAAACGCCCTTTTCTTCCTTCGGCTCTTTTTTCTTTTCTTCCATTTGCAACAAGCCCCTTTTCAATGATTTTAGCATCAGAAAGACGAAATGGGCAACGAGAGTCGCGACGCGACGAAAAAGCGCGCCTTTCGGCGCGCCCATCGGTCGTTTTTTCAGCGTTTGATCTTCAGTTCGCCTTTGATATCAAGGCTCGGGGCGCATTTGCCGAAAGTTGGGCAATTCTCCGCGGTGCAGGCCATCTCGGCGATACGGTAGGCCCGCGGGATGAAGGTTCGGATTTCCTCTTTGTTGTAACCGACTTGGATCCGATGGTCGTCAACGATAATCGGGCGACGCAAAACCGAGGGGTTCTTGCGGATAAAATCGATCAGCTGACTCACGGTCATGTCATCGAAGTCAATATTGTTCTCCGACACGATTTTACTGCGTGGGGAGATGATGTCATCGGTCCCGTTCTCCGACTTGGAAATGACTTCCTTGATGTCCTCGACCGAGAGGCCGTTGGAGAAGATATCCTTCTGCTCATACGGGATTTTCTGCTCATCGAACCATTTTTTGACTTTGCGGCAGCTCGTGCAGCTGGGGGAATAATATATTTTGATCATATACACGAATTGTAGCACGAAGACGGCTTCCGCTATATCGCCAATTGGGCTCGAGACCAATTGAACAAAACGAGCGAGGCTTTATAATGGACTTTCGAGGAAAAAACCATGGAACGCATCTTATCCGGCATCAAACCGACGGGAGAGCTCACTCTCGGCAATTACATCGGGGCCCTTCGCCATTTCAAGGACTTTCAGAATCGCGGCGACGTCTACATTTTCATCGCCGATCTCCATGCTTTGACAATGCCAATCGAGGCCGAGACCCTTAGAAACAATTCGCGCGACATCGCCGCGTTCTATCTCGCGAGCGGCCTCGACCCGAAACGATGCACCATTTTCCTTCAGCACACCGTCTCCGCCCACGCGGAACTCAACGCCATCCTTCAAAACTACCTCTACATGGGCGAACTTAAGCGCATGACCCAGTTCAAGGACAAATGCTCGAAGATGAACGACAATCAGATCGGCTTGGGCATCTTCGCCTACCCGGTCCTCATGGCCGCCGACATTTTGCTTTACGACGCCACCATCGTCCCGGTCGGCGAAGATCAGGTTCAGCACGTCGAGATCACCCGCGACCTCGTCCACCGCTTCAATTCCCGTTATGGCGAGGTTCTGGTCATGCCCCGGGCCGAGGTCACCAAGGTCGGGGCCCGCATCATGTCGCTATGCGATCCCAGCAAGAAAATGTCGAAATCCGACCCGAAGGGCGATATTTTCCTCAAGGATCCCTTGAGCGTCTCCCGCAAGAAGATCATGTCCGCGGTCACCGACAGCGGTTCGGAAGTTAGATTCGACCCCGCGGCCAAGCCCGGCATCTCGAATTTGCTGACCATCTATGCGGCCTTAAAGGACATAACGCCGCAGGAGGCCGAGAAGCGATTCACGGGATTCCGCTACGGGGATTTCAAGAAAGCCGTCGCCGAAGCGGTCGAAGAGGAACTGGGCCCCTTCAAGGCCCGATACGAGAAAATCATCGCCGACCGTTCCTATCTCAGCGTGCTCCAGGACGGCGCCAAAAAAGCGTCTCTCGTCGCCGCCAAAACGCTTCGGCGCGTCCAAAAGGCGGTTGGGTTGCTTAGCGTCGATGAATAAGCCCCATCTGATCGCCATTGACGTCGATGGCACCCTCCTCACCAAAGAGGGTCGGCTTTCGAAACGCACCAAAGACGTTTTGCTGTCCTGCCAAAGGCAAGGCGACGCGATCCTCCTTTCAAGCGGGCGACCATGGCGGAGTTTAAGGGGATTCTATGAGCAGCTGGGCCTTACTGGCCCCGTCGTTTGCTATAACGGGGCTCTCGTTTTCGACCCCCATGACCCTTCGTTCAAACGCCTAGAGAAGCGTTTGGATCGCAAAGCCGTCGTCTCGATCTACGAAGCCTTCGCCCCCAGCCTCATGGGCTTCATGTGCGAAAGCGAGACTTCGATCTATATCGACCATCCTAACGATTATCTTGGGCGCTTCTTCCCCTACGAGGGGATGAAAATCGAAAAAGGGCCATTGAGTCGCACCCTAAAAGATAATCCCTTCACCGCCATCTTCGAGGTGAAGGAACGGGACGGCGAACGTCTGCGCGAAGCCGTCGAGAAACGGGCCCCGCTAAGGTTCCGCCCCTGGCACGGCGTTCCTTATGGCGAAGCCTATCTTTCCGGCGTCGACAAGGGATCGGCCCTCCGTTACGTTATGGCGGAACTGGGCATAGGAAAAGAAAACGTCATCGCTTTCGGCGACAGCGACAACGATTACGAAATGCTGCTGCTCGCCGGGCGCCCCTTCGTGATGGAAGGCTGCCATTCGCCGCTTTTGCTGCAGGCGTTCCCACACACGAAAAAAGGCAACGACCAAGACGGGTTGGCCCTCGCCCTTGAGGACTTACTTGACGCCTAAGGACCGGCGAAGGGCTTTCGACAACGCCACGGCCCGCTCACGCAGGCCTTCTTTATTCGCGCCGAGAGCCTCGACGTAGAACTTGCACTTCGGTTCGGTTCCGCTCGGGCGGATCGCGATCCACGAACCATCCTCGAGCAGGAGTTTGACCACTTCCGCCTTCGGAAGCGAGGTCTTTTCGGAAGAGCCGTCGTCTTTCGTGATGACGCCCTCCTCATAGTCCTGAACCTCGACGACCTTGGCTCTCATGACTTCTTTCGGCGGGTTGGCGTGAAGCCCGTCCATGATGGCTTTCATCTCGCTGGCCCCTTCGCTTCCGGCGAACTCGACCGACTCGGTGAAGGCCTCGTGATACCCGAAGCGCTTCTCGAGGTTCTCGAAGGCGACGTCGAGGGGGATGCCTTGGCGGAAATACCAAAGGGCCATCTCGCAATACAGCAGAATCGCCTGAATGCCGTCCTTATCGCGGACGAAAGGCTTGATGAGGCAACCGTAACTCTCCTCGTAGCCAAACTCGAAATGCGGGCCTTTCCCCAATTCCTCGTAATGGTGGATCCGTTCGCCGATGTATTTGAAACCCGTGAGGAACGATTCCACGCGGAGGCCGTAGCTCTTCGCGATTTTGCGACCCAGATCGCTCGTCACGATCGTGTCGTAAAGGACGCCGTCGTCCGAAAGAAGGCCCAAACGTTTCCGTTCGCGGAGAACGTAATCCAAAAGCAGGGCCCCGGACTGGTTTCCCGTGAACCTCTCGTAAGTTCCTTTGCTCGAGAGATAGGCCACGCCGCAGCGGTCGCCGTCGGGATCGGTCATGACGATGAGGTTGGCGTTATATTGCTTGGCCAGTTTGAGCGGCTCGATGTAGGCCTCGGCCATCTCGGGATTGGGCGAAAGGGTACCGCCGAAATCGGGATCGTGGGTGCATTGGCTCATGACGGGGATGACCTCGTATCCGCAGGTCTCGAAAACCCGCATCGCGTTCTCGTAGGAGGTGCCGTGCTGCGGGGTGTAGATGATCTTGAAGCCCTTTTTCAAGAGATCGGGGTTGATTTGGACGGAAAGGACATCCTTGACGTAAGCGTCGTCGATTTCCTCGTCCAGTTGGACGGTCTCGCCTTTAGCCACCGCGCTGAGCGGCTTGACGATGAGCTCGTCCGGTAACGAGGCGATGATGTCGAGAAGGGGCTTTATTTTTGAAGGGACGAGCTGACAGCCGGTGTCGTCGTAGACTTTGTAACCGTTGTATTGCTTCGGGTTGTGGCTGGCGGTGATCATGATGCCTCCGACGGCCTTCAGGTAGCGCACGGCGTAGGACAGTTCCGGGGTCGGGCGAAGCGAATCGAAGATATAGGCCTTGAGGCCTTCCTCGTTCAGAAGCCGGGCGCACTCAAGGGTGAACTCGCGCGAGAAATGGCGGTTGTCGTGGCTGATCACGACGCCGCGAGAGGCGGCGTCGGGGTATTCCTTAAGAAGGTATTCGCCAAAAGCGATGGTCGCCTTTTTGACGGTGAAGGAATTCATCCGATTCGTGCCGGGGCCGATGATTCCGCGCATGCCGGCCGTGCCGAACTCGATGTCGCGGAAAAACGCGTCGTCGCGTTCCTCTTTGCCCATTTTCCTAAGGGCGGCCTTGTCGGCGGCGTCGACTTCCTCAGAGGCCAGCCATCTCTCGTAATTAGCTTCCACCACATCATCCATAACTAACGGCTCTCCTTTGCCAACTTTCCGATTATACCCTCTTCCTCTTCGTCAAGAGAGGACAGAAACGTTTTCCCGCTTAGGGGCGCGAGGACGCCCCCAAGCCGGCCAAAGGTTATCTCGTGGGCCCGAAGGAACTGACGGTCAAGCCCATACAAAGAACGGAACTTCCGATTGTCGAGGTAATTGCCGTATTTACCATCCCCGAGGATGGGGTGGCCGATTGAGGCCAAATGGACGCGGATCTGATGGGTTCTCCCGGTGTAAAGGGTGCATTCCAGCAAAGTGCACCCATCGAATGCCCTGATGGGCTCATAACCCGTTTTGGCCGTTTTCCCACCTTCGCTGAGGGGCGTGAGGGCGACGAGGCCCGTTTCGGCGTTTTTCTTCAGGGGTTTCTCGATGAGTCCGGCCTCCTTGACCTCCCCGTCGACGAGCGCCCAATATTTTTTGCTGATGCCCTCGCGACCCTTGAAAAGCTCCTCAAGGGCCTTTAAGGCCGCGTCGGTCTTCGCGAAAACGACGAGCCCGGCGGTGTTTCTGTCCAAGCGATGGGCCGGAGAGGGGGCAAACGCATGATCCTCGGGATCGAACTCGCCTTTGTAAAAAAGGTAATCCAGAACCTTCTGCGTGAGCGTGTTCCGTTTCTCCTTGGCGTCGCCGTAAACCAATAGTCCCGATGGCTTGTCGACGATCAGGACGTTAGCGTCCTCGTAGGCGATCGCGTAGGGGAATGGCTTTTTCTCCGCCAAACGGGGACGCTTGAAATCCTCGAGTTGCCGGTCTGTCACGTAGAGGCGCACGACGTCGCCTTCTTTGAGGGCGTAGTCCTTATGGATCCAATGGCCATTGGCTTTGATGTTTTTCTTGCGAAAGGCCTTGTATATAAAACCCAAGGGGGCGTCGCTAAGGTACTTGCGGACGAACTTTTCGGCTTTTTGCCCCGCGTCGCGGGCGGAAACGACTATTTCTTTCATAGCGGCTAGATTATACCATAACGGAACATTGAAAAAGGGGGCGAACCCCTCTATAATTTCCGTTGCCACGCAACACGTGGAGGAATACCCAAGTGGCTGAAGGGGCGGGCTTGGAAAGCTCGTAGGCTCTTAACCGGGCGCAAGGGTTCGACTCCCTTTTCCTCCGCCAGTGGCTTCGCATACGAACACTCTACGCATACCGTATTGGGTTTGTAATCATAGCCGAGTTACCCACGAAGGGCCACTCAGCCAAAAAAGATCAGGCCGGCGAAGAATCATCTTGATGGTTCTTGCGGCCCTTTCTTTTTCCTGTCATGTGGGTATCCCACTAGCGCAAAAGCGAAGGAGAAAAGTGGAGAAAAAGCACCACTTTTCTTTATCATGTTGGCTGGGATGGGGGTGTTTTGCAGTAGTCAACGATAAGTGGACACAACAATCGGCAATCGGAGGCACGTCGAATCCGCAATGGAGACGACGTGGCTCTTTTCGTGCCCAAGCCTGTATTGCTTCGGCTTCAGACACCCCAGGCAGCGCATGGGCCTTGATTCGTTGAAATGGCCTATGCAGGACTTAACGGAAGCCGGGACGTCGCCGGAATCGCCGATGCCGAAATCCATGAACATCCCCGTCTTGGCCCATCCGTTTATGGCCTCCGTCGCGCCGTTGCCGGTCGGGGTCCCGGGACGTGGCACGCTCCTTGCGATGCCATATGGCTGAAGGGCGTCGTTGCATGCCTTCGAGGAGCGCGCGGAGCCCTGATCCGCGTGGAGCACGGCCTCAAGGCCCATGCGCTTCTCTTTTTTCTTCTCCAGGAATTCCGCCAGCCCTTCGCAATACGTGGAGGCGTCGCCCTTTCCGGGCGACAGGGGCCATCCGACGGTCTCGCCGTTCCGGAGATCCATGCAAAGCGCCGGTTCCCAATATCCGCCCGACGCCCGGAAGGCCGTCACGCCGCTCACGACGGCCTGATGAGGTCCGCCCACGTCGAGCGAGGCGGGCACCATGCTCGGACAGGCCCTCCTCGGCTCGCCGGGCTTCCTGTGCCTGTAACGTCGGCGCTCGGCGGCGATGCCGAGGCGCCTGCGGCGTCTCCTCGCGCGCTCATCGCTGACGATGGGGCCGGCGTCGAGCCTGATCTTCGCGTTAAGCCACCCGTATCCGTGGCCGCGGCGCTCGCTGCGATACGCGGGGAACAACGCGATGTCGCCGGATCTCCTCTTCGCTTTCTCGGAAGGGCGGATACGCCTATGCGCCCATTTGCAGTAGCTGCTTCGGTTGACGGACGTCTCGTCGCATAGGGCGAGGACGCTCCGTTTCCCGGAAAGCTCCGAGACCACTTGGCGTTCCTCCCGCTTGTGGAAACGAATCCCTTTTCCGTGCCACCCCCTTTCGCCGCATACCCTTTTTTAGCCGGGCGTCCTCGATGCCATTCCTCACGGGCTCTTTGAGCAACCGCTCCTTGGCCATGGCCGAATACTCAGGATTCTGATCCAGCTTGGCTTTGGGCTTCGGCCTTTCGAGCCCCGCAGAGACCTCGTGCTGCCTCTGCCAGTCGACGCCGCACTTGTCCATGCAGTCGAGCGCGGAGAGGCTCTTGCCGTGCAAAGCTTCGCCGGCTTCGAGCCTCTCCTCCTTCGCTGCCTTCATAGAAAAACCTCCTTGTCTGCAACCATCCTTCCGATTGGGCATTCAGGGAAGCATGACTGTCCACTTAGAGGTTAGCAGTTCAGATCGACTTTATTGTGATGATGGAACTTGGCTTTGATGATATTCCAAGAATCGTCGACAGGGAGGTGGGCGACAGAAGTGTTTTTTCGGCGCCGTCTATGCAAAAAGGCTAAAGAATTGTGGAAAACCGGCGCCTGTAAACTCTATGCCTCATCATCAGCCAGGTTTGGGAACCTAGATGTTTTGGCGTCTTATCTCGAAACCATAAGCGCCATTTAGGGTCTCATAAAGGAACGCGACGAGAAAGAAGGCAAACCAGAAAACAAGGTTGCCCTTCCGGATGCTCTGGTCATTTTAACCGGCAGGACTTTGGCCCACAAAGACGGCAACGGGGTTTTCATCGTTCCCATCGGATCGTTGCGATAGCGATTGCCGAAAAACGTTCGAACAGGCAATCCGCCGCTCCGAAAAAGAATCTTCGAGCGACGTCTATATGTGTGCTGATGGAGTGCGTAGTTAATGGCGACAGGCGCAAGCAAGTATCCAAGAAAAATTGGTTTTTGATGATTGATGACATCCTCTTTTCCCTTAAATGAGAAATTTCACGCACCCTCCGGCGTTTGCGAGGTTAGTCCTTGTCACTGATAAAAGGTTGCATTACAATTGTAGTGCAGGAGGAACCTTTATGTGCGTTTATTCAATCAGACTGACCGACAACGAGAAAATCGCGTTAGAAGCCTATTCCAAAGCCAACGGGATCACGATGTCGGAGGCCCTCAAAGGCGCCTTCTTCGATATGCTCGAGGATGAATACGACATCAAAGCGGCCGACAAGGCCCTGGCCAAATATCGAGAGAACCCCAAGATTATCCCATCGGATGAAATCTACAAGAAATATGGCGTATAAGCTTTTTTTCACGCCAGAAGTCGACAAGAAACTCGAAAAGATGGACGCCGGGGTGCGGAAGATAATCCTAAAATGGCTCAAGAAAAACGTGGACGGATGCAATAACCCAAAAGCCCATGGAAGAGCATTGAGCGCCAACAGGGCCGGCCAATGGAGATACCGCGTCGGCGACTACCGCGTAATTTGCCTCATCGACGAAGGAAAACTCATAGTCACAGCGATAGACATAGGCCATCGAAGAGAAATCTACAAGTAGGATCTTTTGACAGGATAAGGCCTCTCATTTCGAACAAAACCGTCGCAGGCCAAAAACCATGGAGAGGAAAACGGATAAAAGCCAAGTTCCCTCCAAACAACGTTCGATTGAAAATCCTTTCCCTCCGTCATTCGAACGTTGCGTTGACTCCTTACTCATGCCGAAGGCTTCGCCTCATTTATGAGAGGAATTGCGCTTTTTGTCTAAATATTCGATGGCGAATAAGCTAAAATGAACGCAGGTTCGCGCATCGCCGATTCGGGAAACGCCGCACGTTTCCGAAGAAAGAACGATTCGCATAATCCCTCCAAGCCGTCAAAATAAGAGAAGCGGCGCTGGAATAACGGGTTCCCATCCATGAAAATTAATCGGAAAAACAAGTTCGTCGGTTTGCTCGCCCTGCTTTTGGTTTATCTGGCGGCGATCGCGATCGGCGTTTTCGTTTTCCTTGCCTTGCCTCGCTTAGAGGTGTACGCCCGGGTTCTTCTGGCGGACATCGCCTCGACCGTTTTCGTTTATCTTTTCGGCGTCGTTCTTAGGAGCGCCTCCGTCTACGACCCCTATTGGTCGGTTCAGCCTCCCCTCATCGTGTGGGGTCTCATGGCATTTTGCCACAGATTCGATCCCGTTTGCGTCACGATCGCCATCGCAACCACTTTGTGGTCGATAAGGCTGACGGCCAATTTCGCCATCGGTTTCAGCGGACTGGGCTATGAGGATTGGCGTTATCGGGACCTGCGGGAAAAGACGGGAAAACTTTTCCAGCTCGTGAACCTGTTGGGAATTTGCCTCTTTCCCACGCTTATAGTGTATCTAGGGTGCTTGCCTTTCCTTTTCCTCGTCACCTCGAGCGTCGCCTCTTCCTTCCTCGCTCTTCCAGGGGTTTTTGTGATGCTTGGAGGGACGGCGTTGGAACTGATCGCGGACGCCCAACTGAAACGTTTCGCGAAGCGGAGAAGCTCCCGCTCGATGATCCTAAAAAGCGGATTGTTCCGTTACGCAAGGCACCCCAACTACCTCGGGGAGATCCTCTTTTGGGTCGGGATGGCGGCTTCTTGCCTCTACGCCTGCCCGGCGAACCCGTGGATGTACGTCGGGGCGGCCGCCATTTTCCTGATGTTCCGTTTCATCTCGGTCCCAATGGCCGAAAACCATCAGAAAACCTATAAAGATGATTATGGCGATTATCTCGGAGCCACCCATGTTTTCGTCCCCTTGCCGCGTTTGACTCGTCATAAAAGCGAAAAGCGCCCTTCCTAAAAGAAGCGAAAACGGAAACCGCTCCGCTAATCGAAAAAGCCGCGTCTCTCGACGGTGGCTTTTCCTTCATTCGGTTGCGGTTCGCCAAAACTATAGCGGTGACCGCGTTCTCGCGCGACGGCGAAAGCGCTTGTCGAATTGAAACCGGTTATCAGCCCCTTTGATAGACCACGCTTTTTGAAAGCGCATATCCCTCGGGCACGGCGTTGACTCGGACTATATCGGACATTTGGAATTCCCCGTCTTCGTCCTTGACGGCATAAAAGCGGTAGATCGTCTCGCCGCCGTCAAAACTGAAATAACTCGTCTCCTGACGCGAGTAGAAGTCGAAAACGTCGAGGTTCCCGTCTTTGTTGAGACGAACGATGTAATGATGGTCGCCGTTATCGCAGCAAATATCGTAAGCGTCCAGGAAGTCTTGCTGGTAAAAATAATCGCAAGCCAAGGGGTTCCCGTTATATTCCCCTGAGCAACTGGCGCCCGCGAGCTCATCTAGCGTCAGCGTATCCTCGCCGTTTTTGAAGGTCCCTTCATAAGAGGCGGGAACGAAGAAAACGGTGTGGTAGTAAACGCCGGAATAGTCGCCGAAATCCTGGCAGGAAATATCGGTATAAGAAAGCAAGGAGGCCGCGACCACGACCGGTTCGGCGTAGGCTTCGCCCGTCAAAACCGAATTCGGAAAGGAAGTGACGACGCTTTCGACGTAGGAGGACACGACCCCATCACTCACGCCGATGGTGGCGATTTGCGAAACCGAGGCCGAAAAGCCGATTTTCCAATCGTCTTCCGGAAAAATATCGTAATCATCGAAGAAATCGCTGTAGGAAACCTCTGTTTCAAGATCGAAAGAGAAGGTGAAGGAGGACTCGAAATCCCCCTCCGCTTTTAGCGGCGCGTCAAGGTAGGGTCCATCCGAAAACAACGACAACGCGAGATCGTTGAAATCCTTGTCTTTGAAATAATGGGAAAGATCGCTTTGGTCGACGTCATCGTCCACGATACTGCCATAGTACGAATCGCCGTTCAAATGATCGACGCCGACCTCGTAATAATTGTACTCATCATCGTAATAATGAAGTTCCGTGGAGTTTTCCGTCGCTTCCGTTTTGCCGGAATCGGCGTCGACTTCGGTCGAGGCGATCTCCGAGGAGGACACATAATTGTCGTATATGGTTTTTCGCTCCGTCATCGTTTTGTCGTAATCGTACCCATCGATATCCTGACCGATGATGGAACCGTAGAAAGAAGAGGAGCCATTGGATTCGTTGACGTAATAAGACGCGAGATGGCTCGCCTTTGAATCGATATGACTTTTGATTTCCTCGGCGAGCGAGGGTTGGCTTTGGGAAGAGGAGGAAGAGGCCGATTGCATAGAGGAGTCCCCAGCCGAGGAAGAAGAGGCTGGTTGCATAGAGGAACTCTCCGCTAGGGAAGAGGCCGGATCGCAGGCGCTAAGAACGAACAAAGGGGCGGATAGAAGCAGGATCGAAGCGATTTTTTTCATGGGTGAACTCCTTATTAAATGGTTGCATTATAGAGGCAAGGAACGGAACGTTCAATGGTTATGTCGAGATTGGAAAAAATCAGCGAAAATGAGATTTAAAACCTGATTTTTCACCAAAGCATATGAACGATGGACACACTCAAAAAAGCGGTACCCTCGCTCTTCCAGCAGGTTGCCTTCGCCCTTGAGAAAACACTCGCGCATGCTTTATTTCGCCACCGATTGCCTCGGCGATGAAATCATATGTCTGCGTTTCAGTATATGATCCCGGTTTTGTTCGTCGTTAATGCGCTGATGGAAATCTTGTCGCTTCCGAAACGAAAACTGACGTTGCCTTTGCCAAACGATAACGTGGTTTCGTCCTGTTTCGCGAAGCCTTCCCCGACCATGGTGCCTTCGATTGCTTCTTCTTCCGATTCCAAACTCAGTCCGTATACGAAGATGGCGGGATCGGTTATTTCGATTTTGGTCACCGCCGGGTCGTCCTTCAAATCCGGATATCCGCTCACGAGATAAGTGACGTGCCTTTCCGGAACGCGCGCGGGGCCGCCAAGGACCGCGTACCTCGAATCCAAATACTCGCTGGCGCCGAACCATCCCGGAAGATAAGCGCAGTCCTCTAAATCGGCGGCGGAAACCCTCTGCGTGATCCATAGCTCGAGATTGGTGTCGTCGGGCCTGTCGAGGCGCTGGCCCTGACTGGAGCACCCTCCGAGCGAAAATAGAAGCGCGGACGCCGCTAGGCTAGCCAAAAGCCGCTTTCCGGACGTCATAACCTTAGGCCCCCGCATATCCCGGATCGACGATCTCGCCGATGGTCAAAGGAACCGAAACGGAAGAGGAGCCGACCTTGACGAACGGCTGCTCGACGCTGAACAAATAAGGGTGCGAAAGGCTGAAATCGTAAGGTTTTCCCGGAGGAGTGGGCGCCCCAGGTTCCCCGCCGACGATCGTGGCCGAGCAAGAATGGAACCCGTTGTAGTCGAAGCTCATAAGGGAATCCTGAATGAGGTATGAGAGGCGAATGGGGCCGATGATCCCCTGCGCCATTTTCTCGTTCAGCCCTCTGCTTGTGGCGTTAGGAAAGGCCTTCGCGAGGGCTTCGCCATCGAGGGAAATGTCGTTTTCGAGCTTAAAATAAGGAGCCAGGATGGAAACTTCGTATTTCGACGAGGGCTCCCCCGTATCCTCGTCGACATAACTCATCGGCTCATAGGAGCCGGACAAGGCCGCGCCGAGAATCCCGCTTGGGAGCCCCTCTTCCTCGTCGGGAAGGTAATACGACATGTCGAGGTTCCTGATCCTCATCTTGGCCATGGTGAAGCCATCGCCCTCATAGACCTTATGGTCGACCGAAACGTCGGCGATGTAATCGACATCGCGTTCGACCCCACCTTCAAAATAGGCCATCTTATGCGTCCCCGAATCGTATTGGCTCTTCAAATTTTCTTTCTCGGCGAACCCGTCGACGCAGTAATAGACCGACATCGCGGCGGACGCCAAAGGATCCTCATCATTGAGGGCCAAGCGAGGGGTCGGAAAGCCTTTCAGGCCTTCGGAGGCGAGGTAAGCGTTCCCGGAATCGCTGGTCAGCGCCTCGTTGTATATGGACGCGTCAAAAACGCGGCCAAGCAAGGAATATAGATCCTCGTCCTTTGGGAGCAGATTCACTTTCTTCGGATTGAACCACAGGGAGTTCAGGTTGTATCCGCCGGAAAGGTCGCCGTTTTCCTCTTCCTTCAAAGTGCAAAGGGAGGAAACGACCTCGGAAGCCGCCTCCTTAAGCTCGCTTTCGCCATTTAACCCCATGAAGGAAAGGAAATCCCCCTCGGCCTCGGAAGTCGAGGTGATGGCGGCCAGGGCGAAGCACATGTAGGCGTCGGGGATCGATACGCCCAGGCTCCTCTCACCGTTCGTTTTAATCGAATTGTCGAAAGCCAAGGCCACGAAGTTCCTAGCGAACGTCCGATAAGAGGCGTAAGTCGTCTCGGACATCTCCCTTTTCGGGGAGGCGAGGACCTTCTCGGTCGTCGGGGCGACCAGGCGCGATGCCCTTAGGGCCTCGGAAGAAGGCCCGCTTAGCGGGAAAACGCCGCCTTCATATAAGGAAAGAGCCACTACTCCGACCGCGACCAGCGATCCGACCGGAATGCCGATTTTGACCCATAACGACTTCGGCTTGGCGGATGGTTTTTCGAATTTCTCGTAGTTTATTCTTCCTTCGATGTCGGAGAAAGGCAGCCTTTTTTTGGCCCTTTTCTCGATTTCCTTCTCAAATACGTCCTTATTTACCATACCGTTTTCCTCTTTTCGATTGCCTGAATTTCCTTTTGGCCCTTTGGTAGACCATCCTCGCGGCGTCCTCCGTGATGCTGAGTTTCTTTCCGATTTCGGCAAAGGCAAGGCCCTCGACGGCGCGAAGAAGCACGATGCGCGTCGCTTCTTCGGAAAGGACGGCCCGGAGATCGTTCACAAACTCATGGTAGATAAGGGACCCATCTTGAGGCGACGCGTCTCCGTATTCCTCAATTGAATCGGTGAAAGCGATCCTTCTGTCCTTGCCTAGACGGTTTAAGGCCATGTTCTTAGCCGTTGAGACGAGATAATACTTGATTGAGCCCCTCACTTCTTCGGCATGGGAGAAGAAGGCCAAAAAAGCATCGTTGGTGACGTCTTTCATGTCCTCCTCGTCTTTGAGGTAACGCGAGACGCTGAAAAAGACGAGTTTCGCGTAGGCGCCGTAAATTTCCCCAAAAACCGCTTTGATTTTCTCCTGGTCCCCGCTCTGGAGCGCCTTGGAGAGAAGCGCCTCATAGCTTTGACCCATGAGAAGTTCTCCTTTCTTCTCGCCTACATTCAATAAGACAATCGAAACGCGCGAAAGCGAACAATTATTATTAATAATCGAGCAAAGTCATGGCAAATGGAAGCCTTCGCCGCAAAAAACCGCCGCTCATCGACGGCTTTCGTCTCCCGTAGAGAAGAATCGGCTTCAGCGTTTCCTTAAAAACGAGAACGGGCCTTTTCTCGCGTATTCCCGTTTTTCCACGTCAAGCACGCGATACCCTTCCTTTTCCACCGTTTCTTTGAGCTGAGCCAGATCGACGCCGTCTTCCGCGATGACGGTCGCCTCGTTCTTATAATGGTCGGCTTTGGCCTTCTTGACCTTCGCGACTTTCGAAAGCGATTCCTCGACATGGCACTCGCACATGCCGCATTTCATCCCTTCGATCGATAGATGTATTTCCAACATAGGGCAACTCCTTTGGCTTAACTGGTTAGTTCTGCCTAACCATTATTATTCTATTCTGACCAAAGCCTTCTTTTCAACCCAAAAGAAAAAGTGGGCCTCTCGGTCCGTCCCAACCATAAACGCCCTCACTTGACCTTTTCGTCGAAATGCTTTTTGAGGGCGGCGTAGGTCTCGGGGCTAAGGATATGCTCGATGTGGCAGGCGTCCTTGAAAGCGATGTCCTTAGGAACCCCAAGCGCCACGAACAAATCCCCAACCAAATTGTGCCGCTCATAGATTTCGCTCGCCTTTTTCCGCCCCGCTTCCGTCAGCACCAATTCGTCGCGAGGCCCGAAAGAAAGGTAACCGCCTTCCTTAAGTTTCTTCATCGCCACCGAAATGCTGGGTTTGCTGTAGCCAAAGGAGTTGGCCAAGTCAACCGAATGGACCAAGTCCCGGCCCTTTTCGCCTTCGAGCATCAGGATCCTCTCGAGATAATCTTCGCTGCTTTCGTTCGATTCCATAAAGCGCCTCTTTGCGTGCCTTTATTATTATAGTCCGTCTTTAGGGGCTTGACCATAAACGCGGTTATCTATAACTAACCAAAAAGAAAGGAACGGACCGCGGGCGATTCCAAAATGTTGTTGACATTAAAGTTAGTCACGTCTAACATCAACACGGTTAGTTAATGCTAACAGGAGGATAAACGATGCCACTGCCAGTAGCGCCGCAAGGCCAGACGTTCACCATCAGAAAGCTCCTCGTCCGGGATCTCAAAACCAAAAAGCACTTGGAAAGCCTTGGGTTGGTCGCGCATCAGCCCATCAAGGTGATGAGCCAAGGGAAAGAGGGGACGGTGATTTTGGTCAACGAAACGCGGCTCGCGCTCGACATAAGCACCGCCTCCTCGGTTTTCGTCGAATGAAAGGAAAGGCATAAAACGTCATGAAAGAAAAAGACGATGCGACCGAATGCGTCTCGCCGGGCGGGGAAATCGCTCTGGGCGAGGCCGCGATCGGCTCAAGCGGGACGATCGTTCGGGTCCGCGGGGAAGGCAAGCTCAGGAGACGGCTCTTCGACATGGGCCTGACCCCCGGGGCCGACCTCTATCTGAGAAAGAGGGCTCCGCTAGGCGACCCCCTCGAAATCACCATCAGGGGCTATGAGCTCACGCTCCGGCGCAGCGAGGCGATGAACGTCCTCGTCAGGATCTCCGCCAAGGAAAGCGAGAACGGAAAATGAAAAAGGAAAACGGAATCACCATCGCGTTGGCCGGAAACCCCAATTCCGGGAAAACGACCCTCTTCAATTCTCTGACGGGCAGCACCGCCTACGTCGGCAACTGGCCGGGCGTAACCGTCGAAAAACGAGAAGGGGTCTACAGAAACAAACGCATCGGCGAAGCGAGGATCGTCGATCTGCCGGGTATCTATTCGCTATCGCCATACAGTCCCGAAGAAGTCATTTCTCGGAACTATATCCTTCAAAGCCATCCCGACGTCGTCATCGACGTCATCGACGCGACGAACCTTGAGCGCAACCTCTATATGACGACTCAGATCCTTGAGATGGATGTCCCGGTCGTCCTCGCCCTTAACATGAGCGACGCCTTGGAGGCAAGCGGCCAGTCGATCGACGCCAAGGCCCTCGGCAGGAAGCTGGGGGTCCCGGTCGTTTTGGTTTCCGCTTTGCGGGAACGCAACCTCGACAATCTCATGGCGGAGGCTTTCATTGCCTCAAGAAAGCCGCGCAAAGGCGTCTCGCTATGGGACCAAGGCCCCCTGAAACCCATCATCGAGAAAGCGGAGGCGATATACGGGAAGTCGCTGAAAGAAAACGCCCTTTTCCACGCCATCAAGGCCCTAGAGGGCGACGAAATCGAGCTGAAGGAGAATAACCGCGAATGCCAAGAGGCCCAAACCCTTTACGAAGATAAAGAGGGTTTTGAAGCCACAAGCGCGGACGAGCGGTACAAATACATCGTGAGCCAGTTGGCGCCTTGCCGCAAAGGCCAAACGAAAAGCGAGGCCAAAAAGCTTACCAAAAGCGACAAGATCGACAAAGTGCTGACCAGCAAAATCTGGGGAATCCCCATCATGCTGGCTTTGCTCTTCATCATTTTCCACGTGACTTTCGCCGGTGATCTGTTCTATCTGAAAGCCATGGGCGTCAACTTCGGAGACGGATACCAAGGCCTCATTCACTTCAAGGTGGACGGCGAGGAGTTCTATCCCTTCGCCGGCCTGTTCTACGACAGCGATGGCATCGCCTCGATAGGCGAATTCTTCCACCGCCTGTTCGGCGACGACGGATCCGGCCTCTTCGGCTGCATAACCCAAGGCATTCACGTTGGGCTCGTCGGCGCCGGCGCTCCCGCCTGGGTCGACGGCATTATCTGCAGCGGCATCTGCTCCGGCGTCTTCGCCGTCCTCGGATTCGTTCCGCAAATCATGATCCTCTTCTTGTTCTTCGCCATTCTGGAGGACTCCGGCTATATGGCGCGCATCGCCTTCATGCTCGATCGCATCTTCAGGAGATTCGGCGTGTCCGGACGGGCTTTCATTCCTATGATCATGGGTTTCGGATGCGGGATCCCCGCCATGATCAACACCCGCACCCTCTCCAGCGACAAAGAGAGGACCAAGACGATCCGCGTCATCCCCTTCTTCGCCTGCGGGGCCAAAGCCACTTTCTTGGCCGTCGTCGCCGACGCGGTCGCCCATGCGGCCGGAATGGACGGCGGACTCTTCACTTTCTCCATGTACCTGCTCGGGATCGTCGTGGCCATCGCCGCCGTCATCGTCATGAACAAGACAAGCCAACGAGAGAAAGTCCCGCCTTTCGTCATGGAACTGCCGGCCTATCACATGCCGCAACCTAGCGCCCTGGCGATCCACGTTTGGGACAAAGGCAAGCACTTCATCAAAAAAGCCTCGACCATCATCTTGGCTTCCACGATCATCATTTGGTTCCTCGCCAGTTTCAACTGGGACTGGCAGATGGTCGACGAGACGGGAACGAGCATCCTAAACGATTTGGGAAAACTCATCCAGCCTCTCTTCACCCCCATGGGCTTCGGCGTTCAGGCCGGCACGAACGGCTGGACTCTCGCCGTCGCCTCCATCCAAGGCATGGTAGCCAAGGAAAACGTGACTTCGACAGTCGAGGCTCTGGCCGCCATCATCGGCGCGGATTCCTTCGAGGCCATCATCCAGTCGTGCGGGGTTTCCACGGGAGGCGTCGTGGCCTTCGCGGTGTTCAACCTCATGACGATCCCCTGCTTCGCCTCGGTGGCGACCGCCAAAGCCGAGCTCCCGAACCGCAAATCCTACGTTTGGACGATCCTCTTCTGGCTCGGCCTCAGTTATGTCCTTGGCTGTCTGACCTACATCACGATCGACTACGTCTGGACCTTGGGCATCACGTTGCCTCTCTTAGGGTTGGGGGTTCTCGCCCTTTATCTCTACGACCGCAAAAAGAGCGGGCGGGAAGCCAAGGCAGTCGCTTAAATGAAAGGAGAGATAGGCGATGCACTGGACCGAAATCGTGACCATCGCGCTTCTAACGGGATACGCGGCCTTTATGCTCGCCTATCTCGTGAGGCGAAGGAAAAAAGGCGAAAGCCTTGAGGAACTGAACTGCCCCTTCGCCTCCAGCGATGCCAAAAGGCTGGTCAAAGAATTCAGAAAAGCGAAAAGAAGAGAGGAGAAAAAACGTGCCCGCGCAAAACGCAAGCGAGTCCTCTAAGCGAGGCTACATGCTCTCTATCGGGGAGTGCGCCGCCGCGGACGACTCCTTTCTGGAGAAGGATCTGGCCCGCGAAATCGGCAAAAGCCGCCCCTTCGCCTCCATGATAATAAAGAAACTGAGGAAAGAAGGGCTCGTCGTCGGAAAAACGTATGGGCCCTTCCGGATAAGCGAAGAGGGACTTGGCTTCCTCCGCGATCTCCAGAAGGCGAGAAAACGGCTCCTTCGCCTGTTCGCCCCTTTGCGCGGCTTCTCGAAAGAGGAAAAGGAGAGTTTGGCTCTCTACGTCCTCGTGAGCGGGCGCTTTCCCGCCGCCGAGGGCCTTCTGGCCCCTTAACGAGGCTTTTTAATTCAACGGCCGGAAAGGATATAATCAAAGCAATGATCAAATTGGTATTGCTTCGACACGGCCAATCGCTCTGGAACCTGGAAAACAGATTCACGGGCTGGACCGACGTCGGGCTCTCGGCGCAAGGGATCGAGGAAGCCAAGGCGGCGGGCCGCCTTCTGAAGGAAAAGGGCTACGTTTTCGACGAAGCCTATTCCTCCATCCTCAAAAGGGCCACCGAAACTCTCGGTCTGGTACTTTCCGAAATGGGGGAAAGCGGAATCCCGAAGCGTTTTTCATGGCGGCTGAACGAACGGCACTACGGCGCTTTGCAAGGCCTTAACAAATGCGACAGCGCACGCAAATGGGGCGCGGAGCAAATCCACGTTTGGCGAAGAAGCGCCGACGTGCCGCCCCCGCCCCTATCGAAAGAGGATCCGCGCTACCCCGGCAACCAGCAAATCTACCGCGACCTGATAAGGAAGGGGCTTATGGAAGAGAAGGATCTGCCCCTATCCGAATGCCTGCTCGACACGGCCAAACGGGTCAAGCTCTATTTCATGAAGGAAATAGCCCCTTCCATCCGGGAAGGCAGGCGCGCCCTCGTCGTCGCCCACGGCAACAGCCTTCGGGCCCTCGTGATGGAACTGGAGAACCTGAGCCCGGAAGCGATCGCCTCGGTCGAAATCCCGACCGGAAAACCCCTCGTTTACGAACTGAATGAGGAAAACCTGAGCGTCATCGGAAAATACTACTTATGAGGGGGGCGCCCGCCTGATCCTTTTCAATCCGATTGTTCTTTTTCGGCCCTATACCCGGCTTTCCTGACGGCGGAGACGGCTTTTTTGACGGCTTTGGGGTCGGAAACGAAGCGGGCTTCCTTTTTCTCGAGGCTAACCTGAACATCAGATAAACCCGGCACGCCCATGAGGGCGGAACGGACCCGCTCCGCGCAGTGCTCGCACATCATCCCTTCGACGCGCAAAACGACCGCTTCTCCTAGGGGCGCCGCCCTTTCGCCCGCCTCTTTCTTTCGCCCCAAAACCGCTTTATGGGTTTTGCCAAGGCGGTAGAGGTTGATCCGCAAAGCGTTGAGGGCGACGGTCAAAGACGATAGGGCCATCGCCGCCGAGCCGTACCATGGCCGGAGTTTGTAGACCCCGGCGAAAGAAAGGGCCCCCGCGGCGATCGGGATCATGACGATGTTGTAAAAGAAAGCCCAGAACAGGTTCTCCTTGACGATCCGAAAGACGATCCGCGAGAGATTGACCGCCCGATAGGCGTCCATGAGCGAGGAATTCACGAGGACCACGTCGGCCGAATCGATGGCGATGTCCGAACCGGCCCCGATGGCGATGCCGATGTCGGCCTGGGTGAGGGAGGGGGCGTCGTTGATGCCGTCGCCGACCATGATCGTCTTGCCGCTTCTTTGCAGTTCCGCGATCGCCTCCCGTTTTTTTATGGGGTCAGCCTCGGCGACGAAACGGCCGATCCCAGCGTCCCTAGCGATCGAGGCGGCCGTCGCCCGGTTGTCGCCGCTAAGAAGGATCGGGGTCAGCCCCATTCCCTTGAAAGCCCGCACCGCCTCCACGGAATCGTCCCTGAGGACGTCGCGGAGGGCGACGATGCCGATTATTTTCCCGTCCTTGGCGAAATACAGGGCGGTTTTCCCGCCTTGGGAGAGCCTCTCCCCCTCTTTGCGGGCCGCTTCGTCGGCGATGCCGGCCTTTTCCATAAAAGCGTAATTGCCCCCATAGGCGCGATGCCCCTCGATCGTTCCTTCGGCCCCGGATCCCGAAACGGCCCGAAAAGAGGAACACGCCTTCCTTTCGAGGCCTTTTGTCGCCGCCTCATCCACGATGGCCTTGCCCAAAGGATGCTCCGAAAGGCTTTCCAGACTCGCGGCGAATTCCAAAAGGTTATCGGAGGAATAGGAGACGAGGTCGGTGACCTTCATCCGCCCTTTCGTCAGAGTGCCCGTTTTGTCGAAGACGACGAACCTGGCCTTCCCCGCCTCCTCGAGGGCGGAGGCCGTTTTGAAGAGAATGCCGCTCCGGGCCCCCTTGCCGCCCCCGACCATGATGGCGACCGGGGTCGCGAGGCCTAGGGCGCACGGGCAGGCCACCACCAGCACGGACACGCCCCGCTCAAGGGAATAGGAAAGAAGGTCCGAATACCCGCCGAGCGAGGAGACGAAGTCCCCGCCGAAAATGAGCCAGAAAACGAAGACGACGAGAGAGGCGGCCATGATCGTCGGGACGAAGACGCCGCTCACCTTGTCGGCCAAAGCCATGGCCTTAGTTTTCCCAAGGCTCGCCTCTTTCACCGTTTTCACGATCTGGCTGAGCGTCATGTCGGCCCCGACCTTCTCCACGCGGACCCTAAGGGCCCCGCTTTGGTTGATGGTCGCGCAAAAAACGGGACTGCCGGGGCTTTTCTCGACCGGGACGGATTCGCCGCTGAGCGAGGACTCGTCAACGGCCGATTCGCCGTCATCGACCGTCCCGTCGGCGGGGAAGGATTCGCCCGGCCTCACGAGCACGAGATCGCCTTTCTTCAAGGAATCGGAACGGACCGCGGTCTCTTTCCCCTCATCCAAGAGGGTCGCTTTCTTCGGGGCCAGATCGATGAGCCCCCTCAAGGATGAGGTCGTTTTCCCCTTGGCGTAGGATTCCAGCGTTTTCCCGATCGCGATAAGGGCCGGGACCATCCCCGCGGTCTCAAAGGAGAGGGATTTCGAGAGGCTCGCGAGGCGGGCGAGGTCCCCGAGCGAGGCGAAATGCGCCATCTCGAAATAAAGGACAAGGGAATAGAGGAAGGCAACCGAGGAGCCAAGGGCCACCAGGGTGTCCATGTTGGGGGCGCGGTGCCAAAGGGCTTTGGACCCGGAGACGAAGAAGCGCCCATTGACGAGCATGATGGCCAAAGAGAGGAGCATCGCGACGAGCCCATAACTCAGATGGTCTTCGCCCAGGATCCCGATCGGCCAGCCGACGGCGTGGCCCATCGAAAGGTAGAACAGCGGGATCAAAAGAACGAAGGAAACGATGAGCCGCTTGACGAGGCGAGGGGTTTCCCTGTCGGTGAAGAACTCCTTTTCCCTTGCCAAGGTCTCGTCGTTCGCCTCTTGGAGCAAAGGCGAGGCCCCGTATCCGGCCGCGCGCACCGCCTTGACGATATCCTCTTGGTTGCAGGAGGCGTCGAAAGAAACCTCCATCGAGTTGGTCAGGAGGCTGACCGCGACGCCTTTGACGCCGGGGACTTCCTTGACCGCTTTCTCGACGTGCGCCGAACAGGCCGCGCACGACATGCCGGAGACCGAAAAGCGTTCGTTTTTTTCCTTTTCCATAAATTCCCTATATATTATCCTACCGCGATTTCGAGGACCATCATGAGGGCGAAGCCCACCATGAAGCTCCACATGGCGTGATGGGTAAAGCCGTTCTCCCGGGATTCGGGCAAAATCTCGTCGAGCGTGACGTATATCATCGCCCCCGCGGCGAAGGCGAGGAGCCATGGGGCGACGACCGAAAGTTGGGCCAAGAACAAAGCCATTATGGCGAAGACAGGCTCCACCGCCCCGGAGGCGGCGCCGAAAAGGAACGCCTTGCCCTTCTTCATGCCGTCGCCGAACATCGGGATGGAGACCGCGGCCCCTTCGGGGACGTTCTGAATGGCGATCCCGATCGCCAAGGAAAGCGCGGACATGCTGGCCGCCGTCGCGGCCTCGCCATCCAAGGCGAGGGCCAAGCCGCAGGCGAAGCCGACCGAAAGGCCCTCCGGGATGTTGTGGATCGTGACGGCCAAAAAGAATTTGAAATTCTTCGACAGGGATTTGGCCTCGGGGCCCTCTTCCACATTCTGCAGCTTATGGAAATGCGGAACGAGGCGATCGAGGGCGAAAAGCATGAGGCCGCCGAGCATGAATCCGACGAGGGGCGGCACGAAACTCCACGAGGCGTAAACGGGATTCGACCGGCTTTCCTCGATGGCGGGCATGATGAGGCCGAAGAAAGAGGCGGCCACCATGATGCCGCCGGCAAAGCCAAGGATGACCGATTTCACGCGCTGGCTCAGGCTTTTTCTGAAAAAGAACACGAAAGCGGACCCCGCCGTCGTGGCGGCGAAGATGGTGGCTATCGATATTATGGCGATCAATACTGGGAAACTCATGATTCAGTCTTTGGTTAGATTAAACTAACCACGCAAAGTATACCACCGCGACCTGGCGATGCGAAGAAAGAAGAACCGAGGAATCAGCCAAAGTTCAGCAAAAACCAGAAAAGGCCCTCCCGCCAAACGCATATAATGAACAAGGGGATTGACCGCAAGGGAAAAATGGCTATCTGCGAAAAACTGAAGAGGATGGTCGACCGTCTGAACAGGGCCGAAACCAAAAAGGAAATCGTCGAAGCGATCCAAGGGATAAACGCCGCCATTCTCCGCGAGTGCCTCATTAAGATCGGCGGTTGCTTCGTGAAGCCAGTGTGGGTGGAGTGTTACTACTATCGCGGCGGGTCAATGAAAAAGGACGGCTTGGACGAATCCTTCAAAAACGATTTCGGCAGCGATCCGTTTCTTTGGAAGGATGGCTCGTGCCACAAAAAACCTGAGCAACGGAACCGGTTCGGGATGCTGTATTTCCATAGCGGAGGCAACTTGAACCCTCGTAGAGGCGGGGTCGACCTCGTTTTGTCGGACAAAGACGATTTTTGCCTTTCCTTCCTCGTTCGCCGATCCTTCCTTAATCGGGGAGGCGGAAACGAAAAGTCGAAAATCATCGGACTCGAAGAAACCCTTTGCCCCCTGATGAAGGGAAAACCGAACATGGTCGTTTTGACGGAGAAAAAACCAGAGAGCGGCGCCGAAGAAATCGAATACGTGAGGCGCGTGAACGTCAATAAAGGCGATTTCGCCGCCGAATTATTGGGCGCGTACGACAAAAGGTTCTGCTGCGGCTCCGGATTCAGAAAAAAGCCCCTCCTAATAAGCGGCGCCGAAGAAAAGGGGCGCTGAAAAGCGAAACTTCCGCCGATAAACGGAAAAACGCCGTTAGTCCGAGCCACCGCCGTCGGAAAATGATACCATTAGGCGTTATAGGGTCATGAGCATCAGCGAATTTTTCTCCCTTTGCGGGGCGCATCCTTGGGCTATCGTCGCGATCGTCATGAACGCCATCGTCATTTTCATCAACGGCTGGACCGATGGGCCCAACGCCATCGCCACCTGCGTCACCACCCGCGCGATGCGCCCGAGAACGGCGGTCGCGATGGCGGCCGTCTGCAATCTTATCGGCGTCCTTTGCATCGGCTTTTTGGCCAGTTACCTGTCCTTTGGCGACGTGGCCCAAACCATCGCCAACCTGATCGAGTGGCCTCAGGGGATTTCCATCGACCAAGTCATGGTCGCCATCTCGAGCGGGCTCTTCGCGATCGTCGTTTGGAGCCTTGGCAGCACCTATTATGGCTTCCCTTCGAGCGAGAGCAACGAACTCGTCGGCGGCATCATCGGCAGCGGCATGGCGCTCACGCTCCTTTCAGGCGAGGGTAACGTCTTCGCCCATATCGGCTGGAAATCGTTTTCCCTTGTCGTCGGCGGCTTCTTCGGATCCCTGGTTCTGGGATTCTTGCTCGGGTATGGGGTCACGAAGCTGATCGAATCCATTTGCCGCAAGATGAGGCGCGGGAAGACCACCCGTTTCTTCACGAAGGGGCAAATCGTCTCGGGCGGGATCATGTCCTTTGTCCACGGCGTTCAGGACGGGGCCAAATTCATCGGCGTCTTCATCATGATCGTCGCGATGCTCAGTACCGCGACGGACGCTTCCCTCGAGGCCTCGTCGCTTTCGGGCGTGTGGTGGATGTACGTCCCCGTCGCCATCGTCATGGGCGCCGGCACCTGCATGGGGGGCTATTCGATCATCAAAACGCTGGGCGGGGAAATGGCCAAACTCCAAAAATACCAGGCTTTCGCGACCGACATCGCCGCGACGATCGGGTTGCTTCTCGCCACCTTTTTGGCGATACCGGTCTCCACGGGGACCGTCAAATCCACCGCCATCCTGGGCGGAGGGGCCACGAGGAGCCTCAAGCGCGTCCACTGGGACGTCGCGGGGAAAATGGTCGGAAGCTGGATCGCGATCTTCCCGCTGACGGCCCTCATCGGATTCGTTTTCGTGATGATATTCGTTTGGACCTGCTAAGGAGGCATCCGTTATGTTTGGCAAGAAAAAGAAAGCGAAGTCGAATTACTACTACGACAGTTTCCCGGCGCTATGCCACTTCTCCCTCGAATGCGCCGACTACATCCTCAACTTCATGAGGAACTTCGACCACGGAAAGCTGCTTGAGCTCAAAACCAACGTCCACGAGATCGAGCATAAGGCCGACGACAAAAAACACGAGGTCACCGAAAAACTTCTCGCCGAGTTCATGACCCCGATCGACCGGGAGGACATATTGGAGTTGCTGCGCCTCATCGACGACATCACCGACGCCGTCGAGGAGATCTCCCTCAAACTCTATCTCTACGATTACCGGGAACTGCCGCCCGACAGCGTCCCCTTCATGAAACTCATCTACGATTGCATCGCGAAAACCGAGGAATGCCTCAAACATTTCCCCGATTTCATAGATATGAAAAAACTCTGGCCCTACATCGAGGAGGTCATCGGTCTCGAGGAGGATAGCGACACCGAGTATATCGACGATACCCATAGGCTCTATATTGAAGAGAAAGACGGTTTCAAACGCCACCGCGCCGAAGCCATGTACACGATGCTCGAGGAAACGGCCGACCGTTGCCGCGAAGTCTGCCGCTTCGTGCAGACTATCGCCTACAAGAACGTCTGAAGCCGCGCCTCATCGAGCGGGCGCCGCGGAAGCCCGCAGACGCTTCAGCATCTTTTCCTCGACGTCCGGAAGAGGCGCCAAAAAAGTCTTTCCGGCAAGGTAATTGAGCGGCTCCCCGATCCGGCCGAAGGAAACGGAATGGGCGTGCAGAAACTGGCCCTCCAATCCGAATTCCTCGGCGAGAGCGGCATTGTTCTCCGTCTTTCCGTATTTCTGGTCGCCCACGACGGGGTGGCCGATCGAAAGCATGTGGGCCCGGATTTGGTGTGTCCGCCCGCTATGGAGAGCGACCTCCAGAAGGGAGCACCAGCCGAAACGCTCCAAGGTTCGGTATTCGGTTGAGGACGCTTTGCCGCCATCCGCGATCGGGCACGGGGCGACGACGCCAGTCTTCGGGTCTTTCCTAAGCGGTTCCTCGATCAAGCCCCTCTCGTCCGTCTTCCCGTAGACGAGGGCCCAATACTTCTTCGCGATCCCCTGCCGTTTCATGAGGGCTTTCCCAAGGACGCTCAGCGAAGCTCCGTTCTTGCCGAAGATGACGCAGCCGGAGGTGGCTCTGTCAAGCCGATGGGCCGGCGAAAGGGAAGCGTCCCCACCCTTGTTTTTCAGATAATCCTGAGCCCAGGAAAGAAGGGAGGGGCCATGCTCCAAAAGCCGCTGAACGAGGACGCCTTTCGGCTTATTGGCGATCAAAATATTCCCGTCTTCGTACACGAGGAAGGAGGAAAAGGAGTCGCGGAGCCCCAGCCCCGGATCCTTCCGGGCCTTTTCCGCGAGCGGCCCTTCGAAGGAACAGAGGACGGCGTCCCCTTCGCGAACCGGCTCCCGTTCCGAGGAGAGGGCCCCGTTAAGAAGGATCCTCCCTTGATTCATGGACAAGCGGATCTCTTCCAAAGTCAGCGACGGCAGGTGGCTCGCCAAGAAACTGAGCAACGGCAACCCGCTTTCCTCTTTTTTCGCGACGAAGCCGATGCCCATACCCATAAATATAGCGCGCCGCTCCCCAAAAGGCCGCATAAAAGCCACGGGCGGGGCCGGTCACGCGGGTTTTTGAGACGCCAAGGGAACCCTCGCGAGAAAAAAGCCCCGCCGAAGCGGGGCCATAACATCGAATCTTTATTCTTTCGGCTCGGCGGGAGTCGCCGGGGATTTGGCTTGGGAGCCGACCTCCACCACTTCGGGTTGCGGCTCGCTGACGGGGGCGCTCTGGCTCAGGACCTTGAGGCGCTGCGCGCGGCGAAGGGCCCGCTCGTCGTTGACGTCGCTTTTCTTCGCGTAGTGGTTGAGCGTGATGAGGGCGACGATGACGGCGATGAGAAGGATGATGACGCCGACCCAACGGAGCGAAAGCTCGGTTTTGCTCCAGCTCTTGAAGCCGTTTTGCCAATCGAGAAGCCAATTGGAATACTCCCCCGTGGCGCTTAGCGTCGGAGCGAGGTAATCGGCGCAGATGCCAAGGACGACGAAGAAAAGGCCGATGAGGGCGATAAAGCCCTCGATCGCCGTCCAGACGATCTCGCCCGGGGACATCCTTTTCGCTTGCTTCGTTTCTTCTTCCATTATCGGCACCTCCATTATGACGCTGGCTTAGGCCTTGGGAAGGCCGGTTTTCGGATCCAGTTCCACCGCCTCGCCCATGTCAACGGGCTGCGCCTCGGGAGCCGGGGCGGCCGCTTTGGCGGCGTCGGGGATTATCTTGTTGCCGTTCTTCTGAGCCTGCTCGACCAGTTCTTTGACGACCGGGACGTAGATGGCGCGGAACTCCGGCTCCACCGTTTTGACGTAACCGGCGATCGCGGCCTGGGTCTCTTTGATGACGTCGCCGAAGTTCTTCCCGGCGGGAAGGTCGCGGTGCCCGGTCATCGAATCGACGAGCTTGAACACGTCGTCCTGCATCGCCATGTAGACGTTGTCGGTGATGCGGCTGTTCTGACGGATGCCGGCGAGATAGCCGATGACGGTCTGAATGTCATTGCCGATGAAACGGCTGGCGGGGGTTTCCGCCCCTTTGGCTTCCTGACGGGCTTGGTTGTAATCGCCGAAGAGTTTGACGAGATCGTTCGTGAGAGTCATGAAGGAGACGCCGCGATACAGTTTCTCTTCCGCGCGATCGCACTGCTCGAGGGTGGTGATGTCGAGTTTCTGCTTGTGGCCGTCCGCGATGATGCCGCGGATCATGGCCTCCACGTTCTCGTGGATCGGCAAAACGCCTTTATAGATGGAAAGGTGCTGGGCGTGGTCGACCCGAAGGCCGTCGTCGGCGAGCTTAAGGATGGTGCTGTCGTCGCCATAGACCTCATCGTAGAAATCGCGGATGAGTTTCTCGAGTTTCGGGCCGCTTTCCTTGCTGTGGTCGATGATGTTCTTAAGAGGGGTCGGCTGCTCGATTTCGACCAAAATGGAGCGTTTCTTCTCCTTGAAGACGTTCGTGTCGTATTTCTCTTTCGGAAGGCAATACTCCATGGTGTCCCGGACCACGACCTTGTAATGAACGAGGGTGGCGATGACTTCGGAAATCTGATTCATATGCTACTTTTCCTTCTTTCTTTTGGGCGAGACGCTATTCTCCTCCAATGGGTAGACATAGCTTTCCAAATCGTAGAAGTTCTTGATAATGTGGGTCGCGTGTTTCTGAACTTCGGGTCGCGAATGGCCCATGCAGAAGGAATTCTCCTTCCAAGCCTCGAACATCGAGATGTCGTTTCCTGAATCGCCGACGACTAGAACATTATCGCGATGTATCTTATTGTAATCAAGATAAAACTCGATGCCTTCTTTCTTGGAGCAGCCTTTAGGGCTGATCTCGATGAATTGGTCGCTCCAGCTGAACTCCGCGTCCTGGTATTTCCCCCGCAGGACTTTGTTGGCTTCCTTGGCTTGGAGGATCTTCTTTTGGGTGAGGCCGAAGAGGATCATGACCTTGTAGACGTCGCCCGTCTCGATTTCCTCGTAGAAGACTTTGTCGCTGCGGACCCACGGGTCGCGGTAGCTCCCAAGGGTGACCTCGTAAACGAAATAAAGGACGTTCGTCATGTGGCTGACGTCGTTTCGGGTGAAAACGAGGTTGTGGCGCTTGCTCATGAGGAGCACCATCGGCGGGTTGTAGTCCCGACGGATGGCCGCTAGAAGCGCCTTGAGCTTTTCGCGGTCGAAAGGCTGAGCCTTGACGATCTCGCCGTTGCTGATGACGAGACTGCCGTTGCAACCGATGAAATCGGCGGGAAGGCCGGTTTTGCGGAGAAATTGCCCGGTTATGTATTTGTTGCGCCCGCTGACGAGAAGAAGCTTGCCCCCGTCCTCGATGTAGCGCTCCAAAAAAAGACGCGTCCTATTGGCGAGCATACTGATGCGCTTTTTGGGATAGAAGAGGGTCCCGTCGAGATCCGTCGCGATCACTTTCTTCATGCAAAGGTATTCTACTCTTTTAACTAAGTTAAAACAGGGCAAAAGAAAAGGGGGCCGGAACCTGAAGTGTTCCCCAATCATTGGACAGAAAAGTCCATTGAAAGGAGGACACTTTTCTTATGAGGTACACGAAGGAGCAGAGGCTGGCTTGGGTGCGGGCCTACAAGGAAGGAAGGCTCGATGCCTCAA
>JALCSW010000003.1 GCA_022653695.1 Bacilli bacterium
CTGCCTGGGCTATCTGACCCCGAAACAGTACAGGGATGCCCACTTACCCGAAGCGGATGGTTCCAAAACGGCAAAGACGTGTCTCCGTTTGCCGGCGATCGTGTCTACTTATCGTTGACTACTGCACTTCGTCTGGAATTCTTCAAAAAGTTGGTGTATTTTCTAAAGGTTTTGTTTCATTTGACACCCTTGTTTCAACATATTCGCCATTCGCTAATGGCATAGTTGGAAATTACAAGAATGATTTTAAAGACACAGAATTTCCTGGATCAATAAAGATTTATCGTTACGAAAGAGGTACTTCTAAACGATACGCATACATTGATCGGAAAAAAATCATTGCCAATCAAGATTGGATTGATAGACATAAGGTATTTGTTTCAAAAGCAGGGGAAGTTTCAGCAAAGTTTAACGGTCTTCCGTTCTATGGCGAGCCAGGGTCGGCTTGCAATGAAACATATCTCGTAGTTGGCCCATTTGAATCAAAAATAGAATGCGATAACGCCATCAAATATATGAACACCAGCATTTACAAGTTCTTCATTGCTCAGATTAAAAAGACTCAAAATGCAGCCAGAGGAGTTTACCGCTACGTTCCAATTCAAGACTTTTCGAAAACATCTGATATTGATTGGAGCCAAAGTTTGGATGTTATAAGCAAATCTTTATATAAGAAATATGGTATATCTGATGACGAGGTAGTTTTTATTGAATCGATAGTTCAATAGTTCCAAAACAAAAATAAATATTTGAATTCGTAAATATGTAATAAAAACCATAATTTATTGCACCCTATATATGCTATTATTATTTTAGTATGGAAATGGATGAGAAACGAATAACTACAGATGATCGGCGGACATTCAAGTACGTCTATCCGTGGCACCACGGCTACATCGAAGTGGAACTTGGCCCCGACGATTTCGAGCTCCGAAAGATAAACCCCCATCAAAGACAGATGGTCATCCTATATTACATAAAGCTACATGACGGCGAGAAGATTATGTTCGATGAGGAATTCGCAATCAAACTAGGGACCAAGCAAAGGATCATCCAGTACGATCTGGCTTTCATGGAAAAGAAGGGGTGGGTAAGGATCGAGCCCACATTTGACAAGAAAGGCCGCAATTCCTACAACCGCTACTGGAACATGGTGAGAAAAGAGGCCTTCGACCATTTCTACGGAATGAAGCCAACCATCGCCCGCGTCTACAGCGTGAAGAACTTCCTCGGCCTCAGGAACTGGCATTGGGAAGACTACAAAGTCATCACGGGATACGACGACTCTTACCACACCAAATGGGACAAGATAGAGAACTACGACGAACTGAGGTCAAAGAGAAAAGACATTAAACAGACGCTCCACGCCTACGACCTGAGGAAGATTTCGCCATACCTCAAGAAGCGGCAAAGGCAAAAGCCATCCTCAAAATAGCCATTATTCACCTTCCGTAAATATTTGCATAAGAAGTTTTTTCGGCTGAAAAAGCGACAGAAAGTCATTTTCGGCCCATTTTTTATTTGTGAAAATAAAAATTTTTCTTTCGCCGTGATCGGATGTTAAATCGGTAAGTCGGGGAATCGTACTAGGGGTAAGGGTGCAATTCCGTATAGATAAAATTGGAGAGGCATATTTTAGGCTTTTCAAAGGAGGTGGGGGAAAAATGGGCGGTCTCTCCGGCATAGGTGGGAAGCGCGAGAGCTTCCAAAAAGGAGGAAGGAAGATGTTTGGATCAAAGAAGAAAGGTACGAGAGACAGGAGCACCCAGCCCCCGATGAAGGATCTTTATCGGAATGGGCTCAGCAAGCCGGTGGCAGACAAGCTGAGGGTCGTCTATTGGGAGGGCCACGACAAAGGAGAGTGGAAGAACGTCACCCAGATGGTCGACGCCATGGTGGGGGAGTTCCTCTCGCTCCATGGCCAGGGAGACGCCGCCACGATGGATGCGATGCTGACGATGGTTGCGAAGATGAGCAAGGAGAGCGAAAACGCTTTGCCTGAGCTTTTGGGCATCGACGGAAAGGCCGACTCCATCAAGGAGGACACCCAGAGGATGATGAGGATACTCTTCTTCGTGGCCAATGGCATCCAAAGGATGCTGACTGGCGATGACCACGAGAAGGCCAGGGCCGGGTTGCTTGATTATGAGACCAAGCACGCCGATGTCGCCATAGGGACGGTCGATCCGTCCTACTACAAGGAAAAGGCTGGAGGTGACGGACATGCCATCCCCTAATATCATCGTGAGGCACGAGTACTTCAAGCCGGGCGACCCGCAAAGAGACTACTACTCATCAAACGGCGGTGCCGGGAAGCATGACTTTTTGTCCTATATGGACATCGGCTCAAAAGAGGATGGGAAGTACCTTGATTTCGTCGATTATGAGGGGAACCCCGAGAAGTCGTCGGGTGTTTTCGGGCCGAATGGTCTCATGGGCCAGGAGGAGGAGGCCAAGGCTAGGGACACGTTAAGAAAAAGCGGCGCCATCGTCCATTCTCTCGTCATCTCCACCGAGCACAAATTCGGGCTGGATAACCTGAAGGACAGCGGAAAGGCGGAGAGGCTGTTGGCCAAGACGTTCCCGAAGTTTTTGAAGGCCACCGGCTTCGACGTGGACAACGTCTTCTGGGTGGCGGCCCTCCATGAGAACACGGACAACCGCCACATCCACGTGCTTTTCCTCGAAAGGGAGCCGATATACGCCAAGAAGGGTAAGGACGGCTATTTCTACAAATGGAAGGGAAAGCTCGACCCCCTGGCTATGAAGGAATGGAAGGGCGAGATGGAGAAGGAGCTATTGCCTAAGCCCATGGGGATATGGGACACCCGCGACAAAGCGGTGGCCGAAGCCAAAAGGGCGGTCCTCGGGGCCAACGACTACATGAATCTGCAAGCGACCCTCTCAAAGATATACGATGCCATGCCCGAAGACGGCCGCGTGGGCTATGAGTCGGAGAACATGAAGGGGGTAAGGCCGCTTGTCGACTCCGCCACCGACATCATACTGACCAACAGCTATTTATGGCCATCCATAAAGGAGGCCAGCGCGGCGTGCAAATCCTATGACGACGAGGTCAGGGAAAGATACCAATCATATGGCGCCTACGCCCCCAGGGAAGAGCTCATATACAGGCTCTACTCGGAGGAGATGTACCGAAGATGCGGTAACGCCATCATCAAGGAACTCATCGACCTCAAAGGACAGGAAAGGGCCATAAGGAGAAAGTACAAGAACTCCTACGCCGCCAAACATAGCGGCATAGCGACGGTGCTGAATGCCTTCGCCGACTCGGCCAGGTGGAGCGAGAAATGCGAGGCCGAGGCGAGCCTCACCGTCATCTGGTACAAGATGAAGACCAAGGAATTCGAGATCAAGAAGATGGCGGAATCCGGAGCGATATCCCAAGAGGAAGCCTCTGAGGCGGTCGCCAAGATCGAGACGGAGCTGGAATGAGAAAAACCCCAACAAATGCAAAGAGCATAAACGGTTTACTAATAAACCTTGGTAAACGAAGCGCAACCGGTATGCCCGGTTCGCCAAAAATAAGGAAAGAAAAGGAGGAAGGACTATGACGGAATCATTAGAATACGGAAGGAGGGGCATTCTCGATATCGAGGTGCCCAAGTCGAGCATGGCGCAGGTAAAGCAGTTCGCCAGGGACATGGAGAAGCCGGTCTTCGACAGCCTGGCGGACCCGGATTTCCTATGGGAGGTCAACGCCATCATAATGGCGGAGGACGCGACGGAAGCGGCTGAGGAGCATGAGAGGAAATTCCCTCTCAGCCTTTCGGCCTCCCTGGTGTCTTACCTATACCAGCTGACGAGAAGATACTTGTCGGAAAGCGACGCGGTGCTAAGCGAGGAGCAGGTAATGGCCTCGCTTCTCGCCATCGTGACAATCGGGGTCGAATCCAAAAGCGGATCGCTTTCGGGGGCGGCGGCATGAGGGTTAGGAAAAAGAAGGTATTCTACGACGACAACAGGCCAGTCAAGAAATGCGTGCTCTATCTCCGCTACTCAAGCGAGGGCCAGCGCGAGGAATCCATCGAGGGGCAAAGGCGGGAGAACACCAACTTCTGCAAAAGAAGCGGAATAGAGATAGTCGGCGAGTACATCGACCGCGCCAAGTCGGCGACCACCGATAACCGCCCCGAGTTCCAGCGGATGGTGAGGGAATCGGAATCGGGGCTCTTCGACGCTGTGGTGGTGTGGAGGTTCGACCGCTTCTCCAGAAGCCGGAAGGATTCGGTCGTATATAAGGAGATACTACGCGACAACGGGGTGAGGGTCGTCTCCGCCACCGAGAAGTCGCTCGATGGTCCTGACTCCATCATCTTCGACGGCTTGGTGGACTCGCTCTCGGAATGGTATTCGGCCGACCTCTCCCAGAAGGTCAAAAGGGGGCTGACGGAGAACGTCCTCGAAGGGAAATCCATAGGGGCGACGCCGCCTTTGGGCTACACGATAGTTGACCATTACTACAAGATCGACGAGCACGAGGCCCCGATAGTGAAGGAGGCTTTCAGACTCTACGTCGACGAGAACAAGTCGCTCCTTTCGATAGCCAAGGGCTTCCAGAAGGCCGGGGTGAAAAGAACCTCCGGAAACGAGATAACCCACGTAATGCTGGAGCAGGCCGTCGGGAACGACCGCTACATCGGGATGCTTAGATGCACCGGCGCCGAGAACCCCAACGGATTCCCGAGGATCATCGACGGCGAGACGTTCAAAAAGGCCCAAGCCAAAAGGGAGAGGAGGAAACACAGTGGCGGAGCCTTCAAGGCGGACGTTGAATACGCCCTCTCGAAGAAGGTCTTTTGCGGTGGGTGTGGGAAGCCGTGGATTGGCCAAAGTGGGACCTCGAAAGTCGGAAGGCTCTATTCCTACTACAAATGCAACGGTGTCCTTCACCATGAGGGCTGCACGATGAAGCCGATACCCAAGGATGTTCTAGAGAAAGCTGTTTGCGAGACGGTCCTAAGGGTGGTGGGGAACTCGACCATCGCCGATGTGGTGAGCGAGAACCTCTACAAGACCCAGGGAACCGATAGTCCGGAGCTGACCGCTGCCAAAGAAAGGCTGGCAGATGTGGAGAAGCAGAGAAATAACTTTGCCATCGCCATAGGCCAAGGCATCATCACCGGAACCACCAAGGAGAACCTACTAAGGCTCGAAGGGGAGAAGGAGAGGCTGGAGAACTCCATCGCGAATGAGAAGACGGCTGAGAAGAACTACACCAAGCGCCAGATCGTGACGGCGATGAGGTTAATCGCCGGCTCGGAGCTTGACAAGGACATCAGCCGGAAAGTGGTGGCCGAGAAGTTCGTTGAGAAAGTCATCGTCAGGACCAACAACACGGTGACCATAAACGCGAATATTTTCGGGGCCAAGATCAGCAAGGACATCCCAATACCTAAAGGCTCCCTTAAAAGTGTTCGCATAGCGCAAGCCATGTCCTGCCAAAATCGAAATATGGCCGTTTCGCACCCACGAAGCGGTTTTTATTTTGTCAAAAAACAGCTTTTTTAATAAAAAAACAAGCAAAAACGCTAAAAAGTGTGTATCAAAAAAAGGGTTTTCCCTTTCATAAATTTCTTGACCTTTTCAGATCAATGGTGACGAGTTCGAGTCAGAGTGGACGAATTAACGTCAAAGGTGACGAATTAGAAGTTGATAATCCATCATTTCTATGAAATGTATGTCATGGGGTGGTTGTGTGAGATGCTTTGTTTTTCGAGATGGATTCGATGGATTTAAAGATTGGATTCAATCAATCGACAAGATTTACATGGTTGTTCGTTCCTATGACAATACGACATCAGAACAATACAGGGAATCGATAAAGGAAAGAGCGAAAGAAGTCAGAAGGAGAAAAGAGAAACAACAAAAGGCTTTCTCAGTCGTTGCATTTTCTCATTTCCAAGGTACCATCGAATTGCTTTGGCAATGACGGAAGCACATTGTGGCAAACGAAGACGATTGTCATGGGTAGTCCCAATATGCTTTCTTGGATGCTGCGATTCGTCATTTCATCTAAGCCAGATGTGATCTCGTCTAGAAGCAAAATCTTTGGTTCATGGTATATAGCCCTTGCGAGCGCTATTCTTTGAGTCTCGCCGCCACTGCTGGAGTTTAACTCGGGGTCAAGAAGCGTATCCGTCCCTCTTTCCTTAACGAAATCGACCAATCCAGCCAAACGAATTGCCTTAGTGAATTTGCCGTCGTCATACGGGGAACCAAAAAGAACGTTCTCCTTCAGAGTGCCTGGGAAAATTCTTGAAGTTTGCTCACAGTAATAAACCGCGGATGCCACCGTTTTGAAACTGAGATCGCGGTAATCGTGTCCGCTCGCTTCAATAGTTCCGACATAAGGCTCACCACTATCAGAAAGAAGGCGGAGCAAGGTACTCTTTCCGCTACCGCTTTCTCCTTCTATGAGGTATTTTTTACCCGGTTCGAATGAATAAGAAAAATGGGAAATGATTTCTTTTTCCCCGTAGGAAAAGCTGAGATCTTGAACAGAAAGGCGACCATCCAGTTCGATTTTATCCTTCTTAGAGAACTCTTGCGTTGTTAATGTGAGAAGGCTTGCGTTTACCGATGACATCCCCTTTATTGAAGATACAGAAGTGGCGAAACTGCTCAATGGATTATAGAGGTTGTTCGCGAGTTGGATGAAAGCAAGAACGGCACCGAAAGCCAGTCCTCCCTGGGAGGCGATAATTCCTGACCCCACAATGACCGAGATTTGAAGAACCGTTGTCAACAAACTGCTTAAGGATGACACGCCCAAGGAAAGGCGGGATTGCCTAAAGGCCGCGCGATAGGCTTTCATCGACGAGCGGCTTTCCTTTTCAAAAACATAATCGTATGCGGAAAGGCTCCTCACGACGTCGTGGCCCTGAAGGAAATTCTGGTATTGGCTTGAAAGATTGGAAAAGGCTTTCTGGATTTCCTCGTTACGAAGATTCATTGGCTTGTTAAAAAAATACGGGACAAGAAACACCAAGAAAGAAAAGGCCAACAAGAAAAGTGCGATGGCCCAATTAATGTAAAGGGACATGGCAAGCGCAGCCAAATAAGTCAGTATAAAACCAGGGAGGGAAAGCATTGGGCCTAGATATTGATTGGCGACACGGGTGCAATCGTTCATGAGAACGGACAGATAAGAGGAAACATTGTTTTCCTGAAATGAGGCCGTGTTTTTCTCCATCAAGGAGGAAAAAACATCGTCGCTAAGCCGTTTGACTGCCTTGTTGAGGTACCAAGCCACGTAAGAGTTATATCCAAAAAAACACGTGATCATTATCACCGCATAGCCAAGCGCCGCCGCCCCATAACCTATGAAGGTGGTTATGTCAAAAGAGTCGGAGGAAATGTTGTTAACTAGGTATTCAATGACCAAAGCAATCCCCGCTTCGAGAACGGCGTCAAGAAAAGCGAGAAAAAGGAGAAGGAAATAGAATCCCTTAGACCAATAAAGATACTTTTTCATGAAGCAGTTCCTCTGCATAGCATTGGTAAAAACCTATAACGCCTTGTCGCATTGCCTCACAGATCTTTTCGCCCCTCTCAGCGTTCCTGCATTGTTGGCCAAAGCATTTCGGATATAGCAAACAATCGTCATCGGGGCAATTTTTTCTGGCTTCTGGATCTTCGGATAGGCAATCTTCGATTTTTCCCTCCCCCATCATCTTTATCGTGCAATCGCCTATGCTGCCATCGGGATAAACGACGAATTTGCCTGGATGCCCAAATTGGCAAAAGAAACCTTCCGTATTAACGGAATCCATCAAGGCTGAATGCAAGCCCTTTCGTAATACTGGCTCATTTAACGAAAAAATGTTTAAACTTTTTGCCATGCATGATTTTCCGAGATTTTTCCAATCACTAACTGGGTAAAAAAGGAGCGAAAACCGTTTATCGTTTCCAAAGTTGTCATTGAAAACATCGCAAAACGGATCTATTACGGCCTGATCGCTGACGTTGCATCTTACGATCATGGTAAACGGTTCTGGGATCTTATGTAATGTTAGAAGGTTTCTCATGATTATGTCGAATGTGCCACCACCATCGGGCCGGAGCCGACTAATGTCATTCATTTCCTTTGGCCCGTCAACGGTCACTTGGAACGAAGTCACGCCGCAATCGACAAGGCTACGCGAGGTAGGTCCGTCCAATAAGGTGCCATTCGTGGTAATGCCTGATTTGAAGATGTGCGAACAGGAATTTTGATACTCCTTCATTTCCGAAGAGAAAGAAAGGACCCTCTCCTTATTCAACAACGGTTCTCCCCCGAACCAAGAAATAAAAAGGATTTGCGGAGACAGCTCTTTGATTTTTCTCTCAAGCCTGATGTACGTATCATCCCCCGTTGTCGGCCCATCGTGACGTTCGTAGCAATACGGACACCTTAAATTGCAACGCAAACTAGTGAATATGCAAACGTCTAATAAATCCTTTCCATGGAACAAGGCGCGTTCCTTGTCCAAAAGGAAGGCGTTCTCGAAAGTGTGGTCTCTCAGGAAATGGTGAGAGCGCAAAAACCCTTCTATTTCTTCGTCTTTTGATCCATTTATGGCATTGGCCAACCTGAGAGAATGCTCTTGGTCAAATCTAACGACGGAGTTTGTCATCGTATTGATTAAAAGACATCCGTTTTTGGTGGATTTGAATATTAAAGAATATTTGGCAAACTCCATACGTTATCAGCTCCCGCACCCAAGGTAATTGAGCACGCACTTCTTCTGGCAAGCAATGATGTTAATGCTTTCGGTGAAGAGGCCGTCGTATCCTTCGACAACTATTTCCACGGGTTTTACCTCCTTTGTCGGCATCATAAAACCAATACCAAAGATGAGGTCAAGCACCATTAACGATGGATTCTGAAGAAAACCTAAACCTAGGTTTAGGTTATTTGCTTTGCTTTAACTCGATTTCGTTGTCTTCTCTCACGATGGTTTCAAAGAGGACGGAATCATCTTTTGTTAGAGACGAGAAGAAAGGGGTCGGAAGATCCCCGTTTGAGATCCAAGAGGCGCCATCGAGGCAAGCTGCTTTCAGTGGAAGGCATCGAGAATCGGAAAAAATGAAGGCCACTTGATGGCCACGAAAATCCGAACACACTTTTCTGATAGAAGGTAGATCCATCCCTCCTTGAACGAAAATCAAGCAATCCCGAGGTAACTGTTCAAAGGAGCTTAGTAAAAGGACAGAATTATCTATGTCGGAGATTAGAAAAACCTTTGGGGAGGTGGTGGAAAATTTCTCCAACGCTTCGGAAAAAGCACGTTGGTAAGCGATCAAGCGTTTTTCGACTTCGGCTTCTTTTTTCGATCCCCAATCACCGAAATCGGTGTTTATCGGACGATCTTTGGCTTGTATGAACTCTTTTGAAAAACAATTTGGATACAAGATACCATCAGAAATGTTCCAGGAATCACTACATTTTTCACAATGAAGTGAAGCGCTTCGAAGGCAGTCTTCTTCTATGGTCCCGTCCCTTAAAAGGAGTTTACTTCCACAGAAGGGGCATCGCAGAAAAGGAATGGCCTTTAAAGAAAAACCGCAATCCAAACGAGAAATATCATCGTCTTGCGAAGAAATAATGGCCTTCAGCTTTTTTTCCTTTAACCGAAGAGATTTTTGCTCATCGTGAATCTCATGAATTCGTCTTTTCAACATTCCTTTTTGTTCTTTAGCTAAAGCATTCTTGAATTTGCTTGTAAGTAACATCGAAAGAAGGAATTTTGAAATATCTTCTAAAGAAAATCCCAATTCCTTTAATTCGTTTATCGTCTTAGCCGTTTTTAGGTCCCGGTCGTCAAAAGAGTATTGCCCATTTCTTTTTGTTGGTCCCAAAAGTCCATGGTTTATGTAATAACGAATGGTGGATTCGCTAAGCTCTGTGAGTTTTGAGAATTCCCCGATCCTCATGCAACTATTATCCTGCTTCCGTTTGCCAACGGCATTAAAAATCCTTCTGGTGAAAACAGTTACCCATCAGTTCATTGCTTTGCCGGCTATGACCGTTTACGATGTCTTGGCTTTTTCCTTCGTTTGTTTTCTCTGTCACCATTCGAAGCTTCTCGATGTTTATCGTTTCCTCTGAAAGTTTTCTGATCGACTTCATTCTTTTTCGCTACCAATGTTTATTCGAAGTTTATTTTTCCATTTTGGCAATTATGATCTCATCGGGAAAACAAGCATTCTGTGCTATACAGACCGGAAGTCCAAACGATCCTAGAAGCGGTGCAAGTCAGGAGGCAAGACAAAAAAGCAGCAATGTTCACAATGGGCACTAGAGATGATGTGCAACCCTATATTTCCTAGCCCAAGAACTCACCAAGAACGGGGTGGACGTAACCCTTGGTTCCCATCCTTAATATAAGCCTTCATATGTAGTTTTCTGCTTGAAGTGTAACTTTTATTCCTGTCGATAATCATTATGGCAAGAAGAAAAAGAAAAAACGAAGCAACCCCAGTCGAAACGGTGATTCTTGCTGGGCCGATAATTCTACTTGTGTTAGCGATTGGGCAAAATTGGGGGACAGGCTGGATTATCTTCTTTTCGCTCCTCGTTGTCGCGGTAATGGCCCTTCTTATCATCAATCATCTGCCAGCCGTTAAGGGATGGAAAGGCGAAAGAAAAGTAAGAAGGTATATTTTGAAAGGGATGAACAAAAACGACGTTCTTATCAACGATGTAATCGTTCCGGGGGATGACGGCAAAACCTCGCAAATCGATCACGTTTTGGTGTCTTCAAAAGGAATCTTCGTGGTGGAGACGAAAAACTACTCCGGAAGGATCTACGGCAAAGATGGAGACATGAATTGGACCCAGGTGCTCGCTTATGGGCATAACAAGAACCGGTTGTATTCACCGGTGTTTCAAAACACGACTCACATAAGAAGGCTCAATTCTTTGTTCCCAAATGAGAAACTCAACATGAACAATGTGGTGGTGTTCGCCCAAGGCAACGTCAAATACATCGACAGCGAATATGTTTTCGCTCCTAGAGAACTCAAACGCTACCTAAAAGGCTGTCGGAACGATCTTCTCCAAGAAAGCGATATCCAAAGAATCGCTGGAGCGATTAACACCTACAAGGAGAACCCGATCGAAACCAACAAAGAACACGCTGAAGGCATAAGGGAAACCAAAAACAAAATCAATGCCAACATTTGCCCTCGTTGTGGAAGCGCGCTTGTTCTCCGTCACACGAAAGATGGCCGCGAATTCTATGGTTGCTCAAACTACCCGAAGTGCAAGTTCATCAAGAAAAAGTGAATACTAATCCGCGAAAAGACGAGGAATGATCAAATTTCAGTACGTAATAGTTCTTCGAAAAAAATCGAGAGTCTGAACAAAATGCCTTCGCACGTCGGGGGCTTTCCTTATGTTATGATGGTCTAGCCACGCGTATATAAGACCGAAAAAAGACAAATGAGACAGAAACTGTTCTCTTTGTCTTTTCCGGTTTTCTTTTGTCTAGGGGGGGGAGAGAAAGATGCTTAAGGCCAACATCACGGCCATGAAAGCGCATGACGAGGCCGCTCGCTCGAGCCTTAGCATCGTCATTTCCCGTTATCAGGAACTGAAGACCAACGGAAGCGGCAAGGAGGTCACCGACCTTGATGTCCTCAAGATCGTCCAGAAGTTTTTCAAGGAGCTCGACGAGGAGCGGGACAGCTACGCCGCGGCCGGCAGGCCCGAGCAGGCTTCCGTCATCGCCCTTTAGAAAAAGGCCATCGAGGGATTCCTCCCCAAGATGCTTCCGGAAACGGAGATCAGGAAGATCTACTCCTGGCTTTCCGACAAAGCCCTTCCCTCCGTCATGAGATACTTCAAGGAACACTACGACGGGCAAGTCGACATGTCACTTGTCAGAAAGATAGCGAGAGGTCTATAATTACCACGCCTTTAGGGGCGTGGTTCAGTGGTAGAACAGAGGTCTCCAAAACCTTTGATGAGGGTTCGATTCCTTCCGCCCCTGCCAAAATGCCGTATATGCGAATTCTTGGAGTCTACCGGACAGAGTTCGTCGTTGCAATCGGGCTCAAGGGATTCCTTGAGTTCGAGCAAAACCAAGAAGTGACCGTCTAGTGCGGTCTTTTCTTTTGCTGCCCGTGGATTTGCTATATGGGTTTATAGGTAGGATCTCTATGGTGCGGCTGGGTCCATGAACGCGGCCGGTTTCTTTCGCGAGTCATTTTAACGCTTTGAAAGCCTTTGCCGCCTCGGCCACCAAATTGGCAACGACCGGGAAGATCGTTCCTTTTTTGACGGGGTCGCGGAAGACGTTCGTGAGGTTTTTTCGGCCATCATGGTCGCGAGCGCTTATGGCTTGAGTTACGTCTTGAAGATAGTCGTCGGGGCGTTAGGGTGCCTGGCGATCTTTTCTTTAACGCCAATGCTCATTTGCGGATTCCTAGACCATAAATTCTTCGAAGGCTAGAAAAAAGCACGACACTTTCGACTTGATGAGGGCATATACTAACCAATAGCGATGAAAGCTAAAACCCCTTTGCACGAAAAAATAATTGACTCTGAAAGAATCAGTTCAATCACGGATAAGAAATCCAAGAAGAGGATTGATAGGTACAATTCATTAATACTTTTAATCACCGGATGCCTTCCAATCGCCCCCACCTTCTATGGCTATAACTATGTCACTTTGGATGGGATCATCATTGAGGTTTTCTTCGATATCTTGGTTCTTGCGTATTTGTATTGTTTCGTACGGATGGCCATTTTGGTCCACAAGTACCGTTTCTTCAGGAAAACAATCTATTTCCACCTTCTTTATTTGCCATTCTTTCTGATGGCTTTGGTGATGTGCTTGCTGCCTTTGTTTACCGGAAAATTGATCGTCACTAACCATAGCGTCACTTTTTCCAACAATGTCGCCTATTTCTTTGTGGTTTTCCTTCCAATATTCTTTGCTTACATTGTTTTTATGGCATTTGCGGTGTTCAAGGGGTTGGCGCGAGGGCTCAAGCCAATGGAGGACAAAATGCAGGAAGGCCAAGACCATCCGCTTAAGTGAGCGATGGCGAAGGGTTTCGCAATTGGCGGAAAGCCATAGGCCAAGGCAGGCATCAATCAAATCTTGGCTAGAAGATCCATCATCGGATGCCTCCTAGGGAAAGCGGAAACTTAGAAAGGCAGGCACGCATCAATGTAGCTGGCATCTTCGGCTTCAAGACATCCCAAAAAGTCACGTTCAATGATCTTCGGCTAGGCCCGAATGGATAATGGCCCCCCTTGCCAAATTGCCAAATTGTCTATTGGCGGTATTTCTGCTTTCATAAGCCATCAAGACCAAAACCGATTTTTCTTGTTTCGATGCGAATGCGCCATCGATCCCGGCTTTTATAGTTTCGCTTGCGTAGCGGCTTTTCGCCGCTATGAAATTGCTTTGTCCTTTTTTCGTGCGATGTTTATACTTAGCGAGTATGAAAAAACGAATGGACGTAACCTCGGAAGTTCGCCGTTTCGCCTAAACGATCAATGCGGGAGATGGCTGAACCATCATTGCTCCCGGGGGTCGCCGCAAAGGCCTTGCGGTCTTAGTCAAGAAAGAGCCGAGAGATTCGCGTCGCATCTTTATAAAGGAGTTAGGGAAGAATGAGAATCCTTACGCTGAATAGCGTTCGTAAGACTTACCCAAGTTTCGTTCTTGACGGCGTTTCCTTTTCCCTCGAAGCCGGGCACATCGTCGGTTTCATCGGGAGGAACGGGGCTGGGAAAACCACGACGCTCAAATGCATTTACAACCTTGTGAGCCCCGATTCCGGATCCATCGAGTATCTGGGGAAAGAGATTCGCGACACGGAAGCCTTCGCCAAGAGCGAGATTGGGCTTTTGTTTGGCGGCATCGAGTATTATCCCAACAAGACTTTGCGGAGGATGACCTCGATAACCTCTTCTTTCTACCCCAAGTGGAATCGGTCGCTTTATGAGTCGTTCGTGAAGGATTTCGGCCTTGACGAGAACAAAAAAATAAAGGAACTCTCGAGCGGCATGAAAGTGAAATATGGCTTGGCGCTGGCTCTTTCGCACGGGGCCAAGGCTTTGCTTCTTGACGAGCCGACGAGCGGGCTCGATCCGGTTTCGCGCGACGAGCTGATGGATATTTTCATGAAAATCGTCTCCGATGGCGAGCATACGATCCTTTTCTCGACCCACGTCATCAGCGATCTTGAGAAAAGCGCCGACGACATTGTCTACATCAAGGAAGGGAAGATCATCGTTGACGAGCCCCTTTCCTCGTTTGAAAAGAAATACGTTATGCTCACGGGTGACGAGGAACTGATCAGAGGGCACGATATGTCAAAACTTGGCTACGTTCGCGTCCATGGCGGCAAATTCGAGTTCGTCGTGCCGGCGGGGGAAAGCGCGGCGATTCCAGGGGCCGCGTCCCGTCAGGCGAGCCTAGAGGAGATCATGGTCTTCCTCGAAAGAGGGGAGGAAAAGAAAAATGCGTAATCTGCTCAAGAAGGAATTTCTCCTTTCGCTTAACCCCAACGTCATCGTCATGGGTCTTTTGGGTCTTCTCGTCTGCGTTCCTTCCTTTCCGGCCTTCGCCGCTTTCTTCTACATTTTGGGCGGTTTGGCTTCCATCATGCCGCGAGCGGCGGCGGACAAGGACTTGGAATATACCGCCATGCTCCCTATCCCCAAGCATGACGTCGTCGTCTCGAAAATGCTTCTTTTCGCCGCTTTGGAACTTGGCACGATCGTCTTCACCGTGCCGTTCGCCCTTTTGAGGGTTTTCGTATTCGATTCGGCGACGGTGCAGAGCATGATCGATTCTTCGACCACCCAGGCGGATCTGCTCACCATGTACGCCATGGGTCCCTCGTTATCGACATACGGGTTCGCCTTCATCACTTTCGGGATTTTCAACATTCTCTTTTTCCCATGGTTCTACAAGAACCCGACCAAGATCAATGCCCCCCAGTTGGTGTCGACCATCGTCACGATGCTTATCAGCGTTCTTTTCGTTTTGGCCCCTTTCGTCCCTGGGCTTCAGGATTACCTTATTTACTCAACCCTCTCCGATTCAGCGTCGCTTTTTGTCCAATGCGGGATCCTTCTCGGCGGTCTGCTTTTAGGCGCCGGCCTGACCTTTTGGGCGGGGAAACTCGCCTCAAAGCACTTTGAGAAAGTCGACATCTGAGCAAGAACGGGATTCCTTGTCGATCGAGGGGAAACCGACGCGACGGATGGCGTTTGTTTTAGCGCACTCCGTGTGGGGCCCAAAAACAAAACAAGCCCGTTTCTACGAACGAGAGGAGAACGGGCTTGGCCAAAGGGACGCTTTTAAGGGGCCATCAGGGCTTTTTGGCAAAGCCAGGGGGTGAATTTCCTTGTCTCCGACTTTAGTCCTTCCACCGAAGTGATCAGTTCATTGCCACCGAAGGAGATTATCGAAACCCCATTGAAGGAATGAGATGAGGATTCGACGGCGGGAAAATCCAACTGACGACAACCGTCTTGGACCCTTCGGCGCGGATCATCCGCGTTATTTTCCATTCCGCGACGGTCTATGACTTCAGCGTATGGGATATCCATTTTTCGATTTGCCCGATCCCGCGATACTCCGGACCATAGCGTTAGCTGTAATGGACGTTTGGCGAAAAAACGTTTGCCAGTTCTCTGAAATCACGCGTTTCCCACATGCGAAAGCACGATTTTGTTTTCGCCCTTTCCGCAAGTCCGACGTCGCTTTCGCCCATCGTCCGATCGATTTTGCGAGCCATGCCCTTTTATTGTCTTGCCTTAGCGGTTCCCCGCATTCCGGGGGCGAGCCGGGCGAGAGCCTCCCCGCCGAGCTGTTTTCTCACGATGGCTTCGGCGAAAGCGATCGTGAACGCCATGGAGCGGCCCGTTATCAGCTCGCCGTCGGTGACGACGCCTTCGTCGACGTAGGTCCCTTTTCCAACTTGGAAGCCAGGGAAGCAGGTGTAACGTTTTCCGTCGAGGTAGCCGAGTTCTCCAAGAACGGAAGGCGCGGCGCAGATTGCGTAGACCGGTTTTCCGCCGTCAACGAACCCTTTGATGGCCCCGATCGCTTTTTCCGATCCCTTAATGTTCATGACCCCGAGTTTTCCGCCGGGCAGGACAAGAAAATCGAAATCGGATAGGGCTTTCTCGCCCAAAACGAAATCGGCTTTGAGGCGACTGCCCATCGAGGAACGGACCTCCATGGATTCGCCCACCGCGGCGTAATTGACCTCGATCTCGTGCGTTCTGGCCAAAACGTCGTGGGTGGCGATCGCCTCGGTTTCCTCGAAACCTTCCGCCAGAAGAATCAGTGCCTTTTTCATGCGTAGAAGCCTTCTTTCGTTATCATTATGGACATCATAAGCCCCTGGGGCAAATAGACGCCGGGGAACTCTTTGGATTGGGCTTCCTCGCCTCGTTTATCATTTTTGGCAAGCCTTTGGCCTCGCGAGCGTTTTCCGCCGTTCCGATAGGCCCTTGTGCTACCATGTTGACAAGGAGAAGGGAAAAACCATGAAAACACTCATTGTCTACGCTCATCCTTACGAAGGAAGCTTCAACCATTTCGTCCTTGGGCGAGTCGAAGATCTGCTCGCTTCGGCAGGCAGGGAAACCGATCTTATCGATCTGAACAAGGATGGCTTCGATCCGGTCATGCACGGGGAGGATCTCCGCCTTTTCTCCAAAGGCGATTACCACGACAGACTGGCCGCCGACTATTCGGCCCGTTTGCTTTCCTCCGACGAATTGGTCCTCATTTTCCCGGTTTGGTGGTACGGTGTGCCGGCGATCATGAAGGGGTTCTTCGACAAAGTTTTTCTGAAAGGCCGCGTCTATGACGAGGTCGACCATAAGCTGACGGGTCTGCTAAAAATCAAGAGAGCGACGATCCTCACGACCGGAAGCCTCGACAAGGAAGCCCTATCGGGCCTTGGCGACCCGATTGGAAACGCGCTCGCCCGCGGCACCCTTGGCTTAGTCGGAATCAAAGACGTCGTTTGGATCCATTGCCCGCGGGTTCATCTTGAGGAGACGAGGATGGAGTTCCTTAAGGAAATCGACGGCCGTTTCGCCGAATAAAAGCGGGCCTTCTTTCGAAAAAACGCCTCCTTGGCCTTTTCCTCAGACAGTTTCTTGTCCCATTTTACCCTTTCGGGCGGGGGCATTTGCCTCAAAGCCCTTTGAAAAAACCGATATTCGAGTATAGTTAATAGACGTATGAGAGTATTCAGCAAAAACCAGTTGCAACGCTACCCGATTTACCTCAAGTTCTTCAAAGAGCTGCAGGCGGAGGGGACGGAGAACATCTCATCGCCCAAAATCGCGCGGGCCCTGGGATACAGCGAAGAGCAAATCCGCAAGGACCTGCAAGCCGTGAGCGACAGCGCCGGCCGTCCGAAGAAAGGCCGGAGCGTCGATAAACTCATCGACAACATCGAGAGTTTCTTGGGGTATCGTGGGAAAACGGAGGCGTTTTTATTGGGAACGGGCCACTTGGGGGCCGCCCTTTTGAATTATCCTGGCTTTCAGGAGATGGGGCTCTCCATTACCGAAGGCTTTGACGTCGACATCGGCAAAATCGGGAAAACCGTGGGGAGCAAATCCGTTTTGGACATTCGGGATCTGCCGACCGAAATGGCTAGGCGTCATTGTCGGATCGTCGTCCTTGCCGTGCCGGCTCCCGTCGCGCAGAAAGTGGCCGATTTCGCCATCGGATGCGGCGCTTTGGGGATCTGGAATTTCACCCCGGCCCATATCAACGTTCCCGACGGGGTCGTGATCGAAAACGTGAATTTGGCCTCTTCCCTAGCCGTCCTCAACCATCGCCTTAACGAAAAAATGGCGAGACGCCATTAAGACAGCAAAGCGTAAAGGCCGATTGAGACCGCGTTGTCGAGGTTGAGCGAATCGACCGCGCTCGACTGAGGAATGCGAAGCGGTGTCCCCAATCCCAAAAACGAATCGTCGAGCCCTGTGGCTTCGTTCCCGAAAACGAGGCTGCAGGGCTTTTTCGCTTCGGCGTTTTTGAGACTTGTTTTGGCTTTGAGCATAAAAGGGTAGTAGGAGCGTTCGCCAGCCGTTTTCCGGTATTCGTCGAACGAATCGAAATAGGCGAAGGGCACCGAAAAGATGGCTCCCATCGATGAGCGGACGCATTTGGGGTCGAAGGCATCCGCCGCGGGCCTAATGATGGCGAGACCTCCGATCGAGAAGGCGGCGGCGCTTCGCAAAACGGTGCCAAGGTTTCCCATGTTGGAAGGGTTCACCAAGACGATATGGTTTTTGCCCGGGTCGAGTTTCGAGGAGAATTTCTCGAATTCCCCGATCGCCATGACGTTGCTCTTTTCGCCCAGACGGAAAATCTTCTCGTTGTTCTCGATGAGGGGGATCCCGTTTTTCTTGGCCAAAGAGGCCAGTTTGGCGTATGTTCCGTCCCGTTTTTGCTTGGGGGAGACGTAAATCGCCCTCGCGGCATGGGGCTTCCGGAAAAGAAGCTCGAAGCAAATCGTGGTGCCGAGGCAATAACTGAGGGTTCCGTCTCTGTCGTATTTGTGCATGAGCCAATTATAAACTCGCCGGTCTTAAATGGGGAACCCCGCCTATATAAGGGTGGAGGGAAGCATATGGGGAACGAAAGTCTGAAGGTTGGTCGGATCAGCCGAAAAATCGAGAAGGCGGTGGGCCATGAGTTCGGGAATGACGTCGGGGTCTATCTTTCAAACGAGGAACTCGACGCCTTCGCGAGAAAATGGCCCAAAACCTATTTGGGCCGCATCGAGGAAATGGGGCGCATCATCGCCAAACCCGACTATGCGGCCTATTGCGCGAAAAAGAGGGTTCTTTTCCTTATCAAGGAATACATGAAGGATGGGGGCTTCCGCAAAGTGGCGATGGAAATCGGGGACGAAGGGAAGCTGTCGATGCGCCTCATCTACAATCTCAGCGACCTTAAAGCCAAGGAAATAGCGTCCGAAACCCCAATCAGCAAAATCGATTAGGCGCGTCGCCGGAATTTGCCCGAGAGAAGATCGTTGATGAGAATCGCCAAGAAGGAAATGGCGGCCATCCCGGATAAAAGCCCCACCATGGCGACGACGACCCCGTTCCAGCCCCCGTTGCCGGCCATAAGGGAACCCGACGCGCTGTAGAATGTTGGCCGCATCAGCTCATAGGGGAAGAAATCGTCCTGAAAGATGAAGTGGGCGAGTTCGCTGTAAACGATATAGAAGAGCGGATAGACGAGGTAATAGAGCCCATGCCGCCATTTGACCGTGCCTTTTTCGGCGAAGAGAAGCCAATCCAGCAAAGCGGCAAGGGGAAGCGCCGCGTGAGTCAAAAGGCAGGCAAGGCCCATTCCGTCGGCCCAAAAAACGCCATTGACCATTGGGTAGAGGATCCAGTAACCGACCGCGTCGCCGACAAGGTAAACGACCGAAGCCAAGGTAAACGGCATATAAACGTAGGCCGCGACCCCGCTGATGCCGTGGCGGATGAGGTCGACCAAGTTGAAAATGAAGGCCAGAATCATGATGATGCAGGCGAAAATGGAGACTTCCGTCGAGAAATATATGAAGGGGCGCTCATCTTTTAAGGGGCTTGCGAAAACGATGGCAAGGGTGGCGATGGCTAGAGAAACCTCGAAAGCGCGATAGATCAATGAGGCCAAACGATTGCGAATTACCATACCGCGATATTTTCTACCTTTTCGGCGGATTTTCAATGTTATATCATTAGCGGAACATGAAAACGAAGCTGACTTTGCTTGATGATCAGTACCGATTTGGCGGCACTCCCCATGTCCGAGAAATTTCGCGGGGGATCGTTTCGGACGGAAAGGGACGCTATGCCATCCACTATTTGGAACGGAACGATATTTTCGGATCCTATCAGTACTACGAGACCCCAGGTGGCGGCATCGACGCGGGGGAAACTCCTGAAGCGGCGGTCGTCCGCGAATGCCGAGAAGAAATCGGTTACCGCGTCAGAGTCATCGCTTCCTTGGGGGAGGTTGACGACGCCTACAATCTCATTGGGCGGACCAACCATAACCATTTTTATCTCTGCGAGCGTTTTGGCGAGAATATGGGACCCCACTTTGTAAGTTTGGGTGACCGCGTGATCAAGAAGACCCTGTGGCTTTCGATTCCAGCGATCCTTGGACTCTATAGGAGAATGCCTGAGGAAGGGGTTCCCCTTTTGGTGAAAAGACGCGAAATGCCCGTTTGGGAACAGGCCCTCGTCGCGACAAAAGGAAAATGAGCGGAATAACTTGCCTAAATGGGCCCGAATGCCTAAACTAATACGCGCTGGCGGAATTGGTGAAGCGGTTTAACACAACCGGCTGTGAACCGGCCATGCACGGGTTCGATTCCCGTATTCCGCCCCATATGACCAAAAAGCCTAGATAACATCTAGGTTTTTTCATTTTTCCGTACCACACTTTTACCACAAATCCATTCCTATTGGATGTAGAACTGATGAAAACGGCCAATTCGTGGATCAAAAGTTGAGCATTGCCTTTAGATGCATAACTTCACTGGTGAAAAAAGGCAGAAAATCCACCTCCGCACCCTATTAGAGCAATGAAAATGATACGTTTTTGCATCAATGGCGAAAATAGATTGGTTTGCTTCCAATATCAGTTTCTTTTAGCGACCACGGGGCGGTCTTTTTGTCAAAGAACTCAAAGACCGCTTGGGGGGCATCCTTTAAAAAAACAAATCATTTTTACAAATGGCAACGAACGAAGACTATCATTGTGGGGAGCGTGAACGGAATGGCAAAAGAAGAAATAAAGAACAGCGTTGAATATAAGTCGTTGGTGTTCGATGCGAAATATGCGTTGGCGGTTTTTGGGATTATTAGTTTCCTCGGTTTGCTGGTGGCGTTAGCGGTCGCGATGGCTAACGGCGATCTGGGCCTTGAGGCGTTTAAGGTTTCCTTGATCGCATGGGCGATCGCGGAAGCTTTCTTTGTCTTGGCTTTCGGATCGGCCCTCTTGTACATATTAAACAAGGCCCACGGGTTCCTGAAAAATTATGAAAAGTATAAGCCATATGAAGCGACGCTGGACAATCCGTCGACTTCATACGCGGTTCGCGCCAGCGCGGTTTATTATACCGTCGCGATAAATTTGGGAGCGACATCGAAAGAAGTCAAAGCCGAGCCTCGCTTTTCCAGTTCCATGTTTACAAAATTCGATATCAAGGATTTCAACAACAAAAAGGTTTTGGGATTGTACGACGAGAGAAGAGAGAGGTTCTACATCGTTCGAGTCATTTAGTTTGTCAGCCTAATGGTTTTTCGACGATTTTCGAAACCGAAAAACGAAAAATTATGCCTTGTCCTAAACGCCACATAACTCTAGGAAAAGAAACCGAATCCCAACTTGATTGAGGCTCCTTTTTTCAAGGGGAAGGAGAAAACCATCAAGCGAGCGGAAGGCATTATGCCGCTTTACTGGCGGATGGCTTTCTTCTCTTCGGGCGTGAGGCTGGCGTAGAAGACATCGCGGGTGCCTTGGAGCCCGCCGATAATAAGCGACACCATGATTTTAACGGTCAGCATATCGGCTCTGACCTCGCCTTTGGCGACTTTATAAGCGAAGAGTTCAAAGACGTCATAGCAAACGGGAATCAATGTTTTGCGGACCGAATCGGCCATGTCGGGGTCCTGAATGGTCGCGAGCAGCGCTTTGGTGAAGTGGTTGAGGTAAGCGTCGCCCTCAGGGCTTGAGAAGGACTTTTGGTGGGAGCTGTTGCGATAATTGAACGCGTAAATGACTTCCTCGCGGTGGGTATCCGAGAGCTGAAGCACGCGAAGCAGTTCGCCTTGAAGGTAATCCGACTGGTTTTTCTCGTCGACATCACGCAAAAGGCGACCCGCGTAGATGTTGGCAAGGATTCCTTTATAGGCGGCAAGCAACAGCCTTTCCTTCGTCTTGAAATGCACGTAAATCGTCGGTTCGGTGATTTTGAGATCCTTGGCGATTCGTTTTGTCGATATGTTGTCAATTCCGTTCGTCGCTCCGTAATGGATCGTGAGTTTGATAATGCGGGCATCGAGATTCCGCAACGTTCTTCTGGCCATATTTCTCCTCCTGATATTTTATTGTTTATTAAATATATCATGGAATTTAGCCGTCATAAAATGAATATGCAATGAAAATTCATGATCGTTTGGGCGATTTGTTTCATTGGGGAAACGATGATAATATACAATTCATGAACATCATTCCCTTGCTTACGCCGAAGAAGGAAGTCGAATACCTTTACGGCGATTTTTCCGTTCGCCAAGCCCTTGAAAAGATGGATTTCCATCGATTCGGCACCGTTCCGGTGATCGATAGAAACAACGGGCACTATCTTTGCAGTCTCAGCGAAGGCGATTTCCTGTGGTATTGGAAAGAACACGGCTTCCCCTTTGAGACGTTCGGCAAGTTGCCGTTAACCTCGATCAAGCCTTCCCGCGATATTCAAAGCGTGGGCGTCAATTGCCAAATCAAAGAGGTCTATCCTCTCGTCACCAGGCAGAATTTCGTTCCGGTGGTCGATGACCAAAATGTCTTCATCGGGATCATTCGGCGGCAATCGGTCGTGAACGCGCTTCTGAGCGAGAAAAACAAGTGAATGAAAAGGCGGCGGAATTCGTTTCCGTCGCCTTTTGAGAATATCCCTTAGAGTTTTTCGGCCGCTTTGACGGAACCGGGCAAGAAACTTTTCTCGACTTCCTCGATGGCGCCTTTGTCGGTGGCCTCGGCCAGGATCGGATCGATGGGAAGCTCGTCAAGGAGCGGGATTCCGTAGCGTTTCGCCACGAGTTGGCTCTTGTCTTCGCCATAGATGCGGATTTTCTCGCCGCAGTGGGGGCAACTGACATAGGCCATGTTCTCGACGAGTCCAAGGAGCGGGATCTTCATCATTTTGCACATATTGACGGCCTTTTCGACGATCATGGACACGAGGTCCTGGGGGCTGGCGACGACAATCACCCCATCGACGGGGATTTGCTGGAAGACGGTGAGGGGGACGTCGCCGGTTCCCGGGGGCATGTCAATGAGAAAGTAGTCGACCTCCCCATATATGACGTTCGTGTAAAGTTGGCTCACCAAATTGGCGATGAGGGGGCCTCTCCATAAAACCGGGTCCGAGGCGTTGTCGAGAAGGCAATTGACTGACATCAAACGCAGATCGTGCTTGGTTTTCATCGCGAAAATGCCGTTTTCGTCACCCATGGCTTGTCCTTTGACGCCGAAAGATTGCGGGATCGAGGGCCCCGTGACGTCGGCGTCCATGATAGCGACCTTATGGCCGGCTTTCGCGAGTTCGGCGCCCAATAGCGAGGTCACGAGCGTCTTGCCGACGCCGCCCTTTCCGCTGAGGACGGCGATGGTCTTGCCGATTTTCGTCTCGGCATGGGGCTTCAGTTTCTCGATTTTGCGGCTTTTGCAATCCTCTTCCGCGCAGGATGCGCAATCGTGGTTGCAATTCGTTTCAGTGCTCATTGTTCTGCTTCCTTTTTCCTAGTGGATTATACCTTACCGCGGCCTTCTTGTCATAGAATACGGCTTCGGGGCGGATTTCCTTTCCCTCGCTCTTCCCGTTGATTTAGGATAAGCGTATGAATCCTTCCAAGGAACGGAGACGCAGCGAGCGAAGAAGCGACCGCACGGGCGAAGACATCGACATGCTCCGCGAGCGGGAGCGGAGGGGCGGCTCTAACGATCGCGCCCATAGCGATGCCTATAAGAACGATATCGATGGGGCTTAGGCGAGCAGATCGAGCAGGTCGTTGAGCAAGCGGATATCCTCTTCGAGCGGTACGCTTCCTTTTGCGGGCAGGTGAACGAATAGAGACGGGATCCCTGATGACAAGTCAAGGAAATAGACGAGATTGCAGATAAAGCGGCCTGGGTCGAGGGAAAGCCGGCAGCGGTGCCCTTTTTCGGCAAGGGAAGGGCAAAGCCGGTCGGCGGGGAGCGGAGTTTCAAGGCGATATGGCATCTTCTTATCGATCGTTTCGCCGGTTTTCAGGTTTCCGTCTTCGTCGGGAACCGTGGCCTTCATGCGATTATAGGCATATCGCTCAAGGGTTGCCTCCTTCCGCCCGCCGGCGAGGCCAAGCGAAACGATGAGGTTGGGCTTGCGCGTGATGAGGGCTTCCCTTAACGTCGAGCGCGATCGTTCGTAACTGACGGGCAAAACGATGGTGGAAACCCCTTTTCTTTCCAAAAACGGCAAAACGTCCATGGAGGGGTTATCCGTTCCCCCGCCAAAAGGTTGAAAGCCACTCACGAGGATTTTCATGAGTTAAGTTTAGCCCAAACGCGGGATTTCATAGTAAGATATTGCCATGGACAACCAACAAACGCCTCGCGATCCTTTGGCGGAATTCCGCTCGCGCCTCAATCTCTATTCCTATGTTTGTCAGATCGTTTTCGTTTTTCTCGACCTGCTCGTCGCCGGAGTCTCGCTCATCGTCGCCCATGACGCCGGAGCCAATCTCGTTTACCTTTGGGTCGGCTTCGGAGGCGCGGTCTTCTCGCTCGTCCTCCTCGCCGTCCTCTCCGCCCTCTATTTCGTCGGGGATGAGGAGGAACGCAATTCCCTCGGCCGCATCAAAGCCTCGCTTTTCGTCCGCATGGGGTTGCGGATCGTGGGTTTGCTGATCATGGCGGCTTTCCTGCTTCATTTGGGCCTTGTGAGCCAAGGCGATTCGAATTGGGGCGGATTCCTTTATGTCTATTCGGTTCTGGGCCTCATCGTGAGCGGCCTCGCCCTCATCTACTCGATTTGGAAAGCCGCCTGGATCAAAGAGAACCCGGAGCGTTACCAAAGCGTTTACGGTCGCGTTGGGTCCCCGCGCGAAGTGGCGAAGAAAGAGCCGAGGGAAAAAGACTTCTCGACCCCTTCGCCCAAGAGGAAAAGATCCGCCAAAAAAAAGAAAACGGCCGATGGCCACGACATCATCGAGGTCGATTCGCACGAGAAAAACTGAAAAAACGGTCCTTTGGTCAAAGGCTTTGCTCTATTCGGCTTTTATGGGAAGGCGATAAAGGCGGATGGCGTTTTTGAACATGAGATTCTCGTAAAGGCGATTCGGCAGTCTGAGGCGGTTTTTGAAATAGGGCCGGTACATCGGGTTGCCCAAGGTGTCGATTCCGTCGATGGGATTGTCGGTCCCGAACATGATGCGATCCTTTCCGACGGACAGAAGGACCCGCTTGGCCTTTCTCATGTCGACCCAAGCGGTGTCGGCATAGAGGTTCGCGGTTCTCGCGAGTTCTTTGATGCCGTCTTCGTTGTCGCTGCATAATTGCAGATGGGCCGCGACGAACTTGAGATTTGGATTGCCTCGGGCGAGGGCGCCGAGGTATTTTACGTCGCTATAGCGGTCGGCGGCGGTGTGGACGAGGATCGGCAAATCGAAATCCCGAGCCAGTTTCAGATAGGGTCTCAGCTTGGGGCTCGTCACCCGAAGGCGGCTCTCGTAAGGGTGGACCTTGAGGGCGAAGATGAGTTTTCGGTTTTTGGCGATGAGATCGCGGAGCTTTGGGGTGACCGTCTCGTTATGGGGGTTGACCCAGACCGCGGCGCCCCGGCGCTTGGGGTCGCCCCGAACGAACCGAAGGGTCATTATAAGCCCGGCTTCCTGACTCACCTTATGGGGCGGGAACCTTTCGAAGGAAGGGTATTCGCTGCAATCGCAATCGGAAACTAGGGAAAAAGAGACGCCGTAGCGTTTCATGCTTTCCTTAACGCACCGCTCGCTTTCCTTGATGGTGGGCCAACTGCCGATATGGGCATGGGCGTCGACGATCGTTGCCATGCCGTTATTTTAGACCCCTGGTCCCTAGTGGGCCAATAAAGTTGCGTTCTTTCTTGAACGAGCCCCATAGCCGAGTAGAATAGTCAGTGCCTATTGGGGTGTAGCCAAGCGGTAAGGCACGGGACTCTGAATCCCGTATGCACTGGTCCGATCCCAGTCACCCCAGCCAAATAACGAAAACGCCCTCCCGTCGCGGAGGGCTTTTTTCGCGCGGAAAACCCCCTCGATCAAGACGAAGGAGGGGCTCAATCGGCGATTCAGGCCCTCACGAGGGCGATGACGATTCCGATCATCGTCTCGAAGTCCTTTTCGCTCAGATACTCGAAGCGGCCATGGTGGTTGTAGCTGCCGGTGCCGAGGTTCGGGGTCGGGCATCCGAGAAAACTGAAGGTCGCGCCGTCGGTTCCGCCGCGAATCGGCTCGTGGCGGGCTTTGATTCCAAGCTTTTCATAGACTTCGTCGGCATGCTTGACGGCGCGCGGATCGCGATCGAAAACCTCTTTCATGTTGCGGTAGTCGTCCGCGATGGTCACTTTGACGTGGGCTCGCGGGTATCTGCGGTTCATCTCCTTCGTCGCGTCGACGAATTCGCGTTTTTGCCTCTCGAAGGCCGCCGCGTCGTGGTTGCGGATAAGATAACGGAGGCTCGCGTGCTCGGCGGTGCCTTCCATTTGCAGCGGATGGTTGAAACCTTCGTAACCCGCGGTCAGCTCCGGCCGCTCGGATGGGTCGAGGAGGCCGTCGAATTCGGCGGCAAGGCGAAGGGCGTTCACCATCTTGCCTTTGGCCTCGCCCGGATGGATCGCGACGCCGGCGAATTCCACGTCGGCGTGGGCGGCGTTGAAATTCTCGTCCTCGACGAGGTCGGGGTCGGCTCCGTCGATGGTGTAGGCGAAGTCGGCGCCGAACTTCTTTTTGTCGAAATGCTCCGGCCCGCGCCCGATTTCCTCGTCGGGCGTGAAAAGGACGCAGATGGTGTGGTGCTTTTCCTCGGGGTGGCTCACATAGTGGTCGAGGGTGGCCATGATGATGGCGACGCCGGCTTTGTCGTCCCCGCCGAGGAGAGTCGTGCCGTCGGTCACGACGAGGCCGCTCCCCTTGTAATTGGCTAACCGCGGGAAATCCGCGGGACTCATTGAGTAACCGTCCTTCATCTTGATGGTCCCGCCGTCATAAGAGGGGATGTAGTTGGCTTTGACGTTGGCCCCCGAGACTTCGAGGGCGGTGTCGACGTGGCTATTGAGGCCGATCGCGGGCAAATCCTTTTCGCCCTCGAGTTTGGCGTAGACGCGGCCATACTCGTCGAGAGTGGCGGCGATCCCCATCTCGCCGAGCTCTTTCACGAGTTCACGGGAGAGGTCGAGTTCTTTCGCCGCCGAGGGGGTGGAGTCGCTTTTGTCGTCGCTTTGGGTGTCGATTTCGACGTAACGGATGAAACGTTCCAATTCTTTTGTCATGGGGATGGCCTTTCGTTTTGTCGCCGTCATTGTATAGCGAAACGCCCTTATCCGCCATAAAAGCGTGCTTGGGCGAGTCGTTCCGTTATAATATGGGCAATATGGCACAACATTATCGTTTCTTTGGGGTTTTCCTTCTTGTGGCGGGACTGCTTTCGGGTTGTTCCTTTTCTACGGGCTTTCCCTCTTCGTCGACAGACGCTTCCTTCGGTTCCTCCGCGAATTCGGATCCCTCTTCCGTTTTCTCGTCTGAGTCTTCGGCCTCCTCTTCTAAGGCCTCGTCCTCTTCCTCGTCCTCTTCCGCGTCCGTCCCCGAGGCCGATTACGCGGCGTTTTGGGCCGATTCGTCGACCGTTTCCGTTTCCTTGTCCTTCAGCGACGCTTCCCTCTACGCCCTCAGCCATTATGGCTCGATCGACGGGCAGAAATGGGGCGACGTTTATTTCCCGGCGCGTCTTCGGCTCTCTTTCGGCGGGGTCGACCACGAGTTGGAGGAAGTGGGGGTCCGCATGAAAGGCAATACCTCCCGGACCGCCTTTTTGAACGAGGACGGTTCGTTCATGGATGGGAAATACGCCCATTTCAAAGTTTCCCTCAAAGCCACCTTCGACGACGAAATGTACGATTTGAGCCAGTTCTCCTCCTTCAAGCACGATTGGGGCGATGACGCGGCGGGGCGGAAGGAAAGGAAGAAGCGCGCTCTCTTCGGCATGGAGAAATTCGACCTTAAATACGTGCCCCGAAACGACGCGAAGACTTACTCGCAGGAAATGTATTGCTATGAATCGTTTAACGACGCGGGCATTTTGGCCCCTCATGCCAAATGGGCCGATCTCGCCCTTGCCGACGCCGCCGATTCGCGCGTCTCCTATTACGAGATGATCGAGCCTATCGATAAGACGTTCCTCAAGAATCGGTTGGGCAAAGAAGCGGCTCAGGGGGATCTCTACAAGTGCGTTTGGGGCGCTGACAAAGGCGGCTCCTGGAGCGGGGCCGACCTCGTTAGGGCCGACGCGGTGGAAAAAGAGGTCTTCGACGCGAACGGATACGATGATGGGGGCCGTCTGGCTTATGGCCGCATCGGGGTCGAGGATTGCTATTCCGGATATCATCCGAATTATCAGCTCAAGACCAATGACGATGGGGAAGACAGCGATTTCGGAAAGATGGCGGGCCTTATCAACGCCGTCCATAGTTGCCGTTATCGGAACGCCCCATCCTCGTTGCTGGAGAGCGCCGTCGACGTCGATGAGTTCCTGCGTTTTGAGGCCATGTCGTTCCTCTTTGGCAACTTCGACGACCAGCGGATGGACTACAACAACTATTACGTTTACTTCCGAGTCGAGGACGGGAAAGCCATCTATATCCCCTACGATTGGGATTGGTCGCTTGGCAATAGCGGTGGCAGGGACATGGTGCATCTCGACCCCTTTTATGACTATGACCTCGACGGAAACGAATGCCGCAACAACATTTATTGGGACACTATCTTGAAAGGAAGCTCCTCTAGCCCCGCCTATTCGCTCGATGCGTATCGGGCGACGTATCGGAAGGCCCTTTCGGATTATTTGGCTGAAGGGTATCTCGATGGGGATAACTACGCCGCCTTCGTCGCGGCGGCGCCCCGAAAGGACGAGCTTTCCTCCGTCCGTGATTACATGGCGGGCAAGAAATCGTTCTTGCTTGGAGTTTTGCAATCGCGCTGAAAATCGAAACGATTGAATAGCGGCGGGATTCTTCTAAAATAGGACCCGTACACTTTTTAAGGAGCTTAGCAAATGAGCAGCAAAACCATCGTGGGGGCCCTCGACGCCAAACGGAGCGGGGAGATCCTCGCCTCTTACGAGAAGGACCCCAAGAACAAAGTCATCCGCCACGCCCTGTCGCGGGTGAGCCTCACGGACGCCATCTACGACCCCTCTTCGAAAGCCGGCGTCAACCCCGTCTTCTCGCTCGATCTCAAAACCATGCCGGTCGCCAACCAGAAGGCCAGCGGCCGCTGCTGGATTTTCGCGGGGCTCAATTTCCTGCGCGAAACAATCGGCAAGAAGGCCCACATCAAGAATTTTGAGCTTTCGCAGAATTACGTTTCCCTGTTCGACAAAATCGAAAAGGCCAACTACGCCCTCGAGACCATCGCCCAGTTCGCCGACCGCGACCACGACGACCGCGAGTTCTCCTTCATCCTCCACGATCCCGTGAGCGACGGCGGCCAGTGGGACATGTTCGTGAACGTGGTGAAGAAATACGGCCTCATGCCGAAGGCGGCCTTCCCCGAGACCTACGCCAGCGAGCACACCCGGGAGACCGACGCCTTGGCCAACGCCGCGATCCGCGGTTTCGCCGCTCAGGCTTGCCGTCTTCATAAAGCGGGCCTCCACAGCCAGATCCTCCCCCTGAAAGAGGAGACGATGGGCAAAATATACGCCATGTTCCTCAACGCTTTTGGGGTTCCCCCGAAAACGTTCGATTTCGAATACGTCGACGATAAGGACAAGTATGCGCTGGAACGCGGGCTCACCCCGCTTTCCTTTTTCCGGAAGTACGTCGGGGACGAGATCGACGAATACCAGTCCCTCATCAATTCGCCGACGGCCGACAAGCCCTTTATGCGCAATTACACGATCGATTATCTTGGCAATGTCGTCGAAGGCAATCCCATCAACCATCTAAATCTTCCGATGGAGCGCATCAAAGAACTCATCCTCGCTCAGATGGAAAGCGGGTTGCCGGTGTGGTTCGGCAGCGACGTCGGCTTCTATCGCGACCGCTCTTCCTTCGCTTGGGACGACGCGGCCCTCGATTACGAGAGCGAATTCGGCTTCCCCGTCAAATTCGGCAAGGCCGACATGCTCGACTATTGGCATAGCGCCATGAACCACGCGATGCTTATAGCCGGGGTCGATCTCGTCGATGGGAAACCCACCAAGTGGAAGATCGAGAACTCCTGGGGCCCCGATAACGGCGTCAAAGGTTATTACGTCATGAGCCCAAGTTGGTTCGATTCCTTCGTCTATCAGGCCGTGATAAACCGCAAATTCCTCACTCCCGCCGAGCGGAAGGCGTGCCTTGAGAGCCCCGCGCACCTGCATCCCTGGGATCCGATGGGGACCTTGGCTGACTAACAAGAAAAAAAGGCGTCGAGAATCGACTCGATGCCTTTTTTGGTCCCTTAATCCTTGATTTTGGCGATTTTCTTGAGGAGTCTCATCTTCCTATCCGTGTAAGGGGGGTATTTGACGTTGACTTCCATCCGGCCTTTGACGAGGAGGCTCTTCTCGTGGCTGAAGGTCTCGAAGGAGCGTTTCCCATGATAGCTTCCCATGCCGGAGCGGCCGACCCCGCCGAAAGGCAGCGATTCGTTCGTGAGGTGCATGATGGTGTCGTTGTGGCAGCCCCCTCCGAAAGGTGAGCGGGCGAAGACGAGCTTGGCCTTCCTCTTGTCCTTCGAGAAATAATAAAAGGCGAGGGGCTTCGGCTTCGAGTTGATGAGGGACAAGGCTTCGCCGATATCGCTGAAAGGGATGATCGGCATGATGGGGCCGAAGATCTCGTCGGACATGACTTTGTCGTCCCAGGTGACGTTGTCCATCACCGTGGGTTCGAGAAGGCGCCCCTCGAGTTTGCCCCCGACGATCACTTTCGCGGGATCGATGAAGGCCATGACCTTGGCGACGTGGCGATCGCTGATGAGGTGGGGGAACGTTTCGCTCAGCTTGCCGTCTGGGTAGTAAAATTCCTTGATGTATTTCCTCACCGCGCTTACGAAGGCCTCATGCACTTTCTCGTGAACATAGAAATAATCCGGCGCGACGCAGGTTTGGCCCGCATTGAGGAACTTGCCCCACACGGACCGTTTGGCGGCGAGTTCGACGTCGGCGTCCTCGTCGATGAGGCAAGGGGATTTCCCGCCGAGCTCAAGGGAGACCGGCGTGAGGTTGGGGGCGGCCTTAGACAAGATCTCGCGTCCGGTCGAAGCCCCGCCGGTGAAGAAGATGTAGTCGTATTTCTGATCGAGCAGGTCGGCGTTTTGCTGATGGTTGCCGAGGATCACGCTGACGAGGCCCGGCTTATTGAATTCCTTGAACATGTCCGCCATGACGCGCGAGACGTTGCCGGCGGCGCTGGCGGGTTTGATGATGGCGGTGTTGCCGGCGGCCAAGCACCCGATAAGGGGTTCGAGCGCCAATTGGAAGGGGTAGTTCCACGGGGCGATGATAAGGCAATTGCCATAGGGCTCCTGAAGGAGCTCGCCATGGCTGGGGAAATTCATGAGCGAGGTCCTGACGCGCCGCGGCTTCGCTTCTTTTCTCAGGTGCTTAATGTGATAATCGCATTCCTCAAGGACGAGGAACACCTCCGTCGAGAGAACGTCGAATTCGCCTTTGTTATAGTCGGCTTTGAACGCTTCGTCGAACCGGCCTCGATACTTGAGGATAAGTTCCTTGATTTTCGTGATGTTGGCGATTCTTTCAGAAACGTCCCAGGTTTTCCCGGAAGCGAAATAGGCCCGTTGGGCATCCAGCATTTCTTTGATCATATATAACCTCTGCCATCATTTTAGACTCGTTTCCGCCTTTTTGGGAATTCTCTTGCTTGCCTCTTCGCCAAAAATGATTTCCAAAGGAAACGATTTCCGAGCGGCGGATCGAGGGATTCAAAGATTTCCCAGGCGCATTTTCCTTAGCGGGGCGACATCCGGCATCGCCGGCTTTTTCCTAAATAAGGGAAAAGTGCCCTACCGCAAAGCGGAAAATCGAGATAAAGTAACCTCATGGGCGAAATCAGAATCACGCATTTGACGAAAAAATACAATGAGGGGAAAGAAAACGAAGTTCGGGCCCTCAACGACGTCTCGTTCACTCTCCAAGAAGGCGAATTCGTGGTGATTCTTGGGGCTTCGGGCGCGGGGAAGAGCACGCTTCTTAACATTTTGGGCGGCATGGATTCGGCGACGGAGGGCTCGTATTTCGTCGATGGGCAGGACGTGGCCAAATACGGCTACGGCGATTTATCGCTTTTCCGCCGGCGTCACGTCGGCTTTGTCTTTCAGTTCTACAACCTCATGCCGAACCTCACCGCCCTTGAGAACGTCGAACTGGCGGCTTCCGTCGTCAAAGGGGCCTTTTCGCCTCAGGAAACGCTGCGGAACGTTGGGCTCAAGGAGCGGAGCGGCAATTTCCCTTCGCAGCTTTCCGGCGGCGAGCAGCAACGAGTGGCTATTGCCCGCGCTATCGTCAAGAACCCCAAGCTTCTTCTTTGCGACGAGCCGACGGGGGCCCTCGACAGCAAAACCGGGGCTTCGATCCTCAAGCTTCTTTACGAGGTCAGCCACAACTACAGGAAAACCGTCGTCATCGTGACCCACAATTCCAAAATTGCCGATTGCGCCGAGCGCCTGATCCGCATAAGCGATGGGAGAATCATCGCGGACGCCCTCGTGAAGAATCCCAAAAAGCCCGAGGAAATCGTTTGGTGAGTCCCGGGTCTTTGCTTTCGCGGATGGGACGGCGCCAGATCAAAAGCAACTGGTCCCAATTCCTTGCGGTCATCGCCATCGGCGGCATCGCCGTGACTTTGTTCGTGGGGCTCCTCGCCAACGCCGACAGTTTTGAGGGGCGTGTCGACGCCGCTTTCGAAGAGGGCAACATGGCCGACGCTTGGGTCACCACCTCGAAATACGAGCGGGGGGACGAGCCCGCCATCAGAAGCGCCCTTCCAGAAGGGGCCGAAATGGCTTCTCGTTTCGAGACGAACGGCCGGCTTGACGGTGCCGTCGCCTTTCCGACCGTCGTCCCTTCGCTTCCTTCCGTCAGCGCCCCCTATGAGGTGCGGCTGAGCGAGGCGGTCCCTTCGACGGACACCGACTTTTTCTATGTCGACGTGGCGATCGCCGGCGAGAACGGGGAAAAGCACGCCATCGGAAGCTCGATGAACCTCTCTTACGACCTGTCCGCCCTCGACTTGACGGGGTATAAGAGCTATCTTTCCTCATATTTGCTCAATCCGGGCGACGATATCCTCGACCAAACGGGATTCTCCCTTTCCCTTCGGGTCACGGGAATCATGAAATTCCCCGAGAATATCCAGAAAGCGGCCTATTCGCCTTCGGTTTGCCTCATTGGGGGCGAGACTTTCTATAACGCGGTGAACCAAAAACTGCTTGGCCACTTCACCGACGAGGGGGTCGAGCTCATCTATGAGGCCCTCGGTTGGAACGCCACCCCGGATTGGTCCCGTTTCCCGCGAGCCAACCAGTACCTTATCCGCTACCCTTCCCATGAGGCCGGGGATTCCTTGGACAATATCGAGGCGTATTTCGACGCGAAAGGGAGCGAGAGCAATCTCCTTTCCGTCGACGACCGCTCCTCGATGCCTTTCGTCACCGTGGTCAACAACGACGTCAAGCAAGCCCGGCAGTTCACTTTCCTTTTCCCGTTCGTCTTCTTTTTCGTCGGCGTGCTCGTGATCCTGACGACGACGAGCCAGATCATCCTCAAGGAGCGAACCCAAATTGGCACCATGAAAGCCATCGGTTTGTCCAAGGCCCAGATTTATCGGCATTATCTCGCGCTTACCGATTCGGTGGTGGGGATCGGGATTCTGATCGGGGAAATCGTGGGGCCGCTTCTGATCCCGGCCATCATGGACAACAAATACAGCATCATCTATACCTTGCCCGTCCGGACGTATGTTTTCCCGCTCTTATACGGGATTCTCACCGCGCTGGCTTTCTTGGCGGTCGCGAGCCTCGTCACTTACCTTATCTGCCGGAAGGAAGTGCGGCTCAACCCCGCGCAGTCGATGCGTCCCGCCGTTCCTGGAGTCAAGGGCAAATCCGGCGCCCTTCCGCCCTTAAAGCGTCCCTCCGCGGCTTTTCTGTCCATCAAGATGGCCTTTCGGAACATCCGTTTCGACATCGGCAAGAGCGTTATGGTCATCGTCGGCGTCATGGGGTGCACGGCTTTGCTCGTCTGCGGCTTCGGAATCGAGGACACGGTTTACTACGGCATCGACCATGACATGAGCCTGTTCAACAACGCTTCGGTCATGATGACTTTTTCCGTTTCAAAGAAAAAAAGCGACATTTTGGCGGACTTATCCACCGTCGATGGGGTCGACGTCGAACGTTGCGACCCTTTCTCCCGGGCGACCGCGACGGTGACTTGCGGCGACAGGACGGTCGATTCCCACGCGATTGTCCTCAGTTTCGATCCGGTCGAAGACTCCCATTTCCAACTCGGGCCTTTCGATCATTCGACGCTCGCCATCTCCCAAAAAGTGGCGGACGAGACGGGGGCAAAACTCGGCGAGGCCATCTCCTTCGATTACGAAGGCGCGGCCTATTCGGCTCCGGTCGGCCTTATTTTCGAGGCCTTCGCCTTCAATGGGGTCGTGGCGTGCCACGACGCCCCTTTCTTCGCGAGCGAGCCTTCCTATTCGGGGGCCTATCTTGAATGCGTGAGCGGTTTCACCCCCGACGAGATCAAAGGGACCATAGGCGAGGAAGCCGCCGACGGAGGCCGTTTTGGCTACGTCACGGAATGCAGCACCCAAAAAGATTGGTCCGACAAAATAAACGACGTCATGTCGGGCGTCCTCATCATGACGAACGCCGTCAAGGGCTTCGGGATCGCCCTTGCCATCGTGGTCCTTTATAATCTGGCCCTCCTCAATTTCCGGGAGCGGACCCGGGACATCGCGACCCTCAAAGTTCTGGGGTTCCGGCGGCGGGAGATCGCTTCGAGCCTCCTATGGGAGACGATGACCCTCACTTTCATCGGCGTGGCCCTCGGCTTCGCCCTAGGCTATCCCTTCCTCCTCGGCGTCATGGGCCTCAACAAGGTTGAGCTCGTGAGTTACCTTTACGTTATTAACTTCTCGAGTTACGGGCTTGCCTTCCTGCTCACTTTCGTCGTCGACTTCGCGGTCAATGGGGGCTTGTCGCTCCTGACGGGGAAGGTCAGGATGGTCGAGAGCCTCAAATCGGTTGAGTGAGCGTTGCCCTCGCTTTGCTTTCCCCGATTCGATATACTTATTCCGTAAGGAGGCCAAGTTATGGCGGAAAAGAAAGTCCAGAGATACCGGTGCAAGGTCTGCGGGGCGATCGTCATCCCGAATCCGGATGGTTCATGCCCAGTTTGCGGGGCTCCCGCGGACATGCTCGTCCCAATCGACGAGAATGGCAACGACATCGAGAAGTAAGCCAGTTTGAGGGGGAGCCGACACGGCTTCCCCTTTGTTTTTAAGAAGGGAAAACCATTATGGAACCACGAAAAATCGCGATCGTCGGCGACGGGGCCGTCGGCAGCAGCGTCGCCTACACTTTGATGCTGGGGCACGCCGCGAAGCAGATCGTCCTCATCGACGTCAACAAGCAGAAAGCCGAGGGCGACGCCCTCGACATGGCGGACGGAATGTCCTTTCTTTCGGTGCCCAAAATCGTGAGCGCCGGGGACTATGCGGCCATCGAAGGGGCCCATATGGTCATCATCACCGCCGGAACCGCCCAAAAGCCCGGGGAGACCCGCATCGACTTGCTCAAGAGGAACGCCGCCATCATGTCCTCGATCCTCGAGGAGACGAAAAAGCACCTCGATCCGGAAGCCCTCGTCCTCATCGTGAGCAACCCGGTCGACATTTTGACTTACTTCGCCTTCAAGAAGCTCGGGAGGCCCGCCAATTCGGTCTTCGGCAGCGGAACGGTTCTCGACACCTCGCGCCTCAAGACCGCGATCAGCGAGGACACCCACATCGATCCCCGGAGCATTCACACCATGGTGGTGGGGGAACATGGCGACAGCGAAGTCGCCGTTTGGAGCGCCACTTCGGTCGGCGGGCTCTCGCTCACCGAGTACTGCGCCAAATGTGGGCGCTGCAAGGACCGCAACATGGCGCGCCTTAACGCCCTTCACGAGAAGGTGCGCGGGGCGGCTTACGAGATCATCGCCAAGAAGGGAGCCACCAATTACGCGGTCGCCCTCGCGGTGAGCCGGATCGTCTCGGCGGTCTTCAGCGACGAGCACAGCGTCCTTACGGTCTCCTCTTATCTTGAGGACGAATTCGACGGGGCGGTGAAGGACGTATGCATGTCCGTCCCATCCGTCGTCGGCGCCTCCGGGGTCGAAAGGATCCTGCGACCGGATTACACGGAAGAGGAGAAAACGGCCATCCTCGCTTCCGCCAAGGGCCTCAAAGAGAAACTCAAGGATTTGCCGTTATAGCCGCAAAACCCGTTCGGATTTCGGGAAAAACCCGCAAGCGGCGTCAAAAAAAGCCACTCTTCCGCGAAAAGGGGAGTGGCTTCCTTTTTATTCCATCGCGACGTATTTGGCGAAAAAGGCCTTAAGCAAAGGGTCGTGATAAAGGGCCGCCGCGGCATGGTTCCAAGCGTAGTATTTGGAGCCGTCGCCCATGTCGTAGACGTCGACGGAGTCTTGGCTCAACTCGATGCTGGTGAAGTCCGTTTGGGTGACGCCGCCCTTTCTCAGGGCATCGGCGTCGCTAAGGAAAGGGAGTTTGCTTTGCCGGGCGCCGTCGAAGAACGATTCGGTGATCTTGTACTTTCCGGCGACGAGGCTGATCGTGTCGTTGTCATAGACGTCGGCGTCGTCTATAGCCCCCCAAGGCTTGTCTTCCGTGTTGGCGGCGGGGTTGCAGTGGACCCACATCGGCACGTAGCCGGCCCCGTATCCGAAATCGTCCGTGTAGGTGCTGGCTAGGCCGTAATCCTGCTTGAAGGCGTTATATTGCGCGTAGGCCGTTTTCTCATCGGCGGTGGCCCCTTCCCCGTTATCGGGTCCCGCGCCGTTATGGTAGCGGACCCCTTCGACGTCAAGGTCGAAGAGGTAACTGCGGTTGCGTTTGCTCGCGTTGTATTCCTTCAGCAAATGGTCGTCGACGTAAGAGCAATCGCCGCAACTCGTCCGGACGAAGCCGATGGTGAAAGGCGTCGTTCCGGCGTAAAGGCCGTCCATTTGGGCTTTGCTGAGGTAAAGCATGTCGCTTAGGGAAAGCCGGGCGTCCATCCACGCGGAGAAAACGTCGTAGTCCTTGGCGAAACTGTCGCTCGTGCCGTCGGCGGTCTGCTGGTATTTGACTTTTCCTCCCTCGATGATCGCGATGGTGGCCAAGTGAGAGTCGACGTTGAGGCCGTATTTGTCGAGCGAGGAATCGTCGAATTGGCTCGCTGAGATGCTGAATATCTGAAGGTTCTTGTGGCTTTGATAGAGGTTTATGGTCGCGCAGAATCGGCTCCAGCACGTGCACCCAAGGTCCTTGGGAAGCACGACGAGGACGAAATTCTGGTTCTCGTCCCCCATTTTGCTCTTGAGGTCGCTATAGGCATCGAGCTTTTGGAAGTGGCCGGTGTCGCTGAGGCTCGAATCGTAGAGGGAACCGAAGGCGAGCGGGACGGGGGTGGCCTTTTCCTCGCAACTTGATAGTAGGGGCAAGGCGAGCGCGAGGGCTAGTAACGGCAAAGAAAAACGCTTTTTGTTCATGAGGAAATTCTAGAGCAAAAAAGACATGGGGGCAATAGAGGCGAAAAGCGTCCCCCGAAAGAGCGGAAAACCATTCAAAAACAAGGGGCGGAAAAAATTTTTATCGCTGAGTCGAAAATGCCGCTCTTCGTTCGATTGTGCCGAAGGAAAGCCCATTTTCGGTTTTTTGAAAAGACCCCGGGGGGACCGCTCGCTTTTTCGTCCATCGATTTTTGTTGCATTCTCGTTGCGTTTATTGCATATTTTTTCGCGTCAAAGTTTCCGTATAGCGCAAAATCGGAATTTGGCATCTGTTCCGTGTTTCTGGTTTCATCCTGGAGGTATGGCTATGGACGCTGATAACACTATCATTTCGATTAAGGGCGTGAGCAAAATCTACGACAAGTCCTTCGCGGCGGTCGACGATTTCACCCTCGACGTCAAGAAAGGCGAATTCGTGACCCTTTTAGGCCCTTCCGGGTGCGGGAAGACGACGACCCTGCGGATGATCGCCGGCTTTGAGCTCCCGACGAAAGGCAAGATTTTCCTCAACGGGCAGGATATCACCGACCTCCCGCCTTATAAGCGCCCGGTCAACACGGTGTTCCAACACTACGCTTTGTTCCCGAACCTCGACGTTTACGACAACATCGCCTTCGGCCTCAAACTCAAAAAAATCCCGGTCGAGACGACCGATAAAGGCGGCAACAAGAGGACGGTCTATCGACGTTTGTCCGCCCAGGAGATCGACCAGAAGGTCGCCCATGCCCTCGCGATCGTGGACATGGAGGAAATGGAAGACCGTTCGATCGGCAATCTATCCGGCGGCCAGCAGCAGCGCGTCGCCATCGCCCGGGCCATCGTCAATGAGCCCCAAGTGCTCCTTCTCGACGAGCCGCTCAGCGCCCTCGACCACAAGATGCGCCTCGACATGCAGATCGAGCTCAAGGAGATGCATAGGAAACTCGGCATCACCTTCATCTACGTCACCCACGATCAGGAAGAGGCCCTTTCGATGTCCGACACCATCGTGGTGATGAGGGACGGGGCGATCCAGCAAGTCGGGACCCCCGAGTCCATCTACAACGAGCCGGTCAGCGCCTATGTGGCCGACTTCATCGGCGAAAGCAATATCTACGGCGGGACCATGTCGGGCAAGATGCAAGTCCGTTTCTTGGGCAAAGTCTGGAACTGCGTCGACAATTTCCCCCTCAACGAGAAAGTCGACGTCGTCATCCGCCCCGAGGACGTCGTGATCGGAACCCCGGGCAAAGGGACCGTCGACGGCCTCATTTCCTCGCGTGTTTTCAAGGGCGAGGATTATTCGTACGTCATCCTCGTCGGCAAAAGCGAGGTTCTGTGCCGGGGCACCAAGGCCCGCGCGGTCGGGAGCAAGGTCTCCATCCGCGTGGCCAAGGAGAACCTTCAGATCATGCACAAGGACCTGATCAACAACGAATGGCGCGACGCCTATCTTGACGGCAAGGGCAACGTCGTCATCAGCGGCGACTCTTTCCCCGTCGACCTCACGCGGCTCCTTAAAGGTTCCGTGATCGACGACGACGGTTATCTGAGCGACCCCAAGAGCGGCAAATCATACGATTTGACCGACGCCGAGGCGATCGCGACCTGCGATTTCACCGACGCCGTAATGAGCGATGACCTGGAACGGGGCCATGCGGTCGGGCGGATCGTCGATTCCGTTTGGCTCGGCGACCATTACCGCGACCTCGTCCGCACGGAAGAGGAGGAGGATTACATCTGCGCGACCCCCTACCAGTGGAACGAAGGCGACACCGTCTCGGTCGACATTCCCCCGAAAGCCATCCGTCTGCGTCTAAAGAAGGACCTCGAGAGCTATGTCGTCGGAAAATAAGGCCCTCCGGGCCGAGAAAGTCGAGTCTCGCGGCAAGCGTTTCTTCACCCTCAAGCGGAAATACCTGGTTTTCCCCTACGCGCTCTTCCTCGTTCTCTTCGTCGTCATCCCGCTTCTGCTCATCGTCGGCTACGCCTTCACCGAGACCGATATCGTCGACGGGGCGAAAGTCACCACCTTCTCTTTCGCGGCCATGGTCTCTTTCTTCACGAGTCCCAGCAAATGGTCGGTTCTCTTCGTCTCCCTCTTCGTGGGGATCCAGACGACCCTCATTTGCCTGCTTCTCGCCTATCCGGCGGCCTATTTCCTCGCCGAGAGGAAATTCAACTCCAACAAGGTGCTGGTGATCCTCTTCATCATGCCGATGTGGATCAACTTCGTCATCCGAACCGGGGCCACCCGCGATCTGCTCGATTGGGTCGGGCTCTCCGGCAGCACCCACCCGTGGACCGCCACCATCGTCGGCATGGTCTACAACTACATCCCGTTCACGATCCTGCCCCTTTACACCACGATGCTTAAACTCGACCATTCCCAAGTCGAGGCGGCCGCCGATCTGGGGGCGACCCCCTGGCAGGTTTTCTGGCGGAACATCGTCCCCCAGACGCTTCCCGGCATTGTCTCGGCCTGCGAGATGGTCTTCATGCCGGTCATGAGCAGTTACGTCATCAGCGACACCCTTTCTGAGAGCAAGATCACGCTGTTCGGCAATTACATTTACCTCGCCTTCAGCAATTCGCTATGGAACGAAGGCTCCTTCATGGCGCTCATCATGCTGGCGATCATCGGCATCACGATGCTCGCCACCCGTAAAATCGAGAAAGACCCAACCGGATCAAGAGGAGGCCAACTATGGTGAACAAAGCCCCGTTATGGAAGCGGATCTTGGCGCAAAGCTACATCTGGATCCTTCTGCTCCTCATGTATCTGCCCGTTCTGCTCCTCATCGTTTTCAGTTTCAGCACGTCCGCCCTCGGCGAACCCTTTGAGTTCACGTGGGACAATTACGTCGAGCTCTTCGCGAGCCACGATATCCAAGTGGCCGTGGGCAACACTCTTATCATCGCCTTCGTGACCGGCGTTTTGGCCACTCTGATCGGCACTTTGGGCGCCATCGGCGTCCACGAGTCCAAACCCGGGGTCCGCAAAGCCCTCGAGTTCACGACCCAGGTCCCGGTCGTCAACCCCGAGATCGTGATCGCCCTTTCCCTCATCGTCATGTTCGTTTTCGTCGGCGGCATCTTCGGGAGGCTGCAACTCAGCTTTTGGACTCTTCTCATCGGCCACCTCGTCCTCGCCACTCCGTTCGTCTATCTTTCGGTGCGCCCCAAACTCATGCAGATGGATCCGGCTCTTTACGAAGCGGCCCTCGATCTCGGCTGCACGCCGCGCCAAGCCCTTTGGAAAGTGACCTTGCCGGAGATCCTTCCCGGCATCATGTCCGGGTTCCTTATGGCGGTGACCCTCTCCCTCGACGATTTCATCGTCACCGCGTTCACCCGTGGCCCGGGCCTCCTTAGCGGCGCTTCGCGCATCCAAACCATCTCGACCTACGTCGAAGGCATCATCAAGAAGCACCCCCTTCCGACGAGCCTGCGCGCCCTCACGACCTTCATTTTCATTGCGGTCCTGACCCTCGTCGTCGTCTTCCTCCTCGTCCAGAACCTCAAAGCCAGACAAGGCAAGAAACGGAAAGGAAGGCAATATTAAATGAAACGCGTTTTGCTTGTCTTGAGCGCGCTTTTCGCGCTCCTGCCGTTTGGGATCTCGCCCACAACCGCCCAGGCGATCGGCCAAGACAACGCCATCGCCTTCGCCCGCGCCAAAAGCGTTCGGGCGGGAAAGACCGTCAACCTCGTCATCCATAACAGCGAGGACTATATCGTCGGCAACCCCAACGACATCGCCGGGGATGATGGCGCTGGTCAGTTCAACCTCGTCGGCGCCTTCGAAAAATACTGCCTCCTTCACGATGGGGTCACCGTCAACGTGGCCTATCAGACCTTCTCGGTCATGGAGGACGAGCTTTCCAACCTCAGCGACGGGGCCCATTACGCGGATCTCGCCTGCGTGAGCGACTACATCATTCAGCGTCTCATGGAGAACGGGATGGTGACTCCTTTCGCGAGAGGAGCGGAACGGGATAGCTTATATAGGAACGGCGGTGGCCTCGAAGGTTGGGAGACCGACAATTACGAGACCTACGCCTCGCCTTTTCTCAAGAAGCGCCTTGGCGAGATCACCGCGAACATCGGCGGAGACCCCGCCAACGTCGGCAATCTGGGCGACTACGCCCGCGGGTATATGTGGGGCACTCTCGGCCTCACCTACAACCCTGCCCTCAGCGATTACGCCGACGAGGGTTTGAGCGAAGACGACGTCAAAGTCCAGATGTCCGATTGGAACTCATTATGGGCTTCCCAGTACGAGAGGACCTTCCAGTTCAAGGATTCCATGCGCGACGCCTTCTCGATCGCCCTCATGAAAGTCTATGATGACGACTTCAAAGCCCTTCGCGGTTGGTATATGGCGGGTGAGGGCGTGTTGCCTGACGGCTCGAGGGGGCCGTACTCGAGCGAGCAGTACAACGAGGACGTGAGCACCATTTTCAACAACGTGAACCACATCGATGCGTTCAACGCTTTGGCTAAGCGCATCGACCCGCGGGCGGTGGACGTCGACGAGGCGACCATCGTCAACGAAGCCCAGTCCGCCTTGAGCGAACTGAAGGAGAAATCGTACGGCATGGAGGTCGACAGTGGCAAAACCGACATCCAAACCGGCACCAAATCCGGCATCGACACCGCCTGGAGCGGCGACGCCATTTTGGCCATGCTAGGCGCGGAGGATTACGACAACTCCCTCTACTACAGCGTGCCTAAGACCGGGGGCAATATCTGGTTCGACGCCTGGGTCATGATCAAGAGCGATACCCTTGAGCGGGAGTACGCCCAAAAATTCATCGATTTCATCAGCGACCCCATCAACGCGAGCCCTAACATGGATTACAATTGCTACACCTCTTTCATCGGTGGCGACGCGATCATCGATTTGGTCCGTTCCCTTTACGATCCGCGGACCGCGGCGATGTACGTCTATCACGAGGACGGGGAGGATGGCGATGGGAGCGGCTATCTCCGCGGCGGCGGCGGTAACTACGTCTTGAAGGACGGAACCGGCGTCCATCCGGACACGGGAGACGACTATGGCGAGATCGACATGAGGGGTTCGACGTATGCGGCTCCCGTCGTGGCGGGCCATCCGGAGATCGCCACCTGGGACGATTACGCCGCCTCGCCTTTGTTCGTCGGCAAGGGCGAGAATCCGTGGGAGACCGTCGACCTCTCCTACTTCTTCGCCGGCACTTTGAGCGAATACGCCCCGAGCGACATGGTTTTCTACACCAATGAGCTCGAGACCGTCACGGGCAGGAATCTCAAGGGTGTGGATGAGACCGTGACCGTGGGCCGCCGCTTCTTGGCCCAGTATCCGATGGAAGACGAGGCCTACAAAGGCACCGTCCGTTGCCAAATCCCCTCTTTGGCCGTCATGGAGAACTACTCAGGCGACATCAACGGCTACGTTCTCACCATGTGGGAGAACGTGAAGGCGGGGGGCACGATCCAGCCATGGATCATCGCCCTAATATCGATCGAGGTCGCCGCCGCCCTTGGGGTTGGCCTCTATTTCTTCCTCAAAGGCACTAGGAGCAAAACTCTTCGCAAAAAGCGGAGAGAGGAGCGTCTTGGCGCCAAATAAGGGGTTTTTGCGGTGATTTCGTTTATTTGGCAATCGGCTTAAGCGTTCCTGATCCATCATGATGAACCTTTGATGGAAGGGGGGCGCTTTTTTGGTTCCGCAAACGGCGATCCGCTTTTTCTTTTCGCCGGCAAATCACCTATAATAAATGGGTTATGGCATTCCCAAAAGAGAAAAGCGCGTATTTGGCTGAGGCTTCCTTTGCGGCGATTTTCCTGATTTGCTCCTACCTTGCCTTCCTTGCTTACGTCCTCGTGAACGCCTTGCTTTATTGCGGTTTCAAGGCTAGCGACGGGGCCCTTATCGCCATTGGAATCGTTCTTTACGGCGGCCTTATCTGCGGCCTTTTCTTCGCCGAGACGGGCTTGTTGGCCCGCGTCTGCGTCTATGGCCTCGGCTCGGCTTTTTCCCTTTACGAGGCGGTGCATGGCTTCGACCATCTTTACCTTATGGGCAACGGGATTCTCTTCGATTGGTACCATTCGCTCCGCGTGGTCGTCGGGATCTTGCTGCTTTTGGCCTTTCTTTCGGGGGCGGTTTCCTTGCTTAGCCACCTCAAAGCAAGGCTTTTCTCTCTCGCTTGTCGGATTTGCCTTGAGGCTTCGAGCGTCCTTTACGCCGTCTCGGCGGTTCTCGTTTTCCTCGCCGGAGATACCCTTAGTGGCCTCTTCGCCCTCGCGGAGGCCTTCCTCTCCGGAGCGCTTCCCTTTGCCCTCAAGGCCCTCGATTTCCTGCCGGATGCCGTCAAAAAAGGGCTTTGACGCCATCGCCTTTCTTTTCTTTCCTCTCCCGATTGATAGCGAAATCGGCAGATGGTATAATCCCTAACGCTGCTTCCGTAGCCAAGCGGTAAGGCAGAGGACTGCAAATCCTTAACCGGCGGTTCGATTCCGCCCGGAAGCTCCAAAAATATAGTTGCCACCCTTGGGGCGGTGGACTATAGTTGTGGGGCTATCGAATAGGTGGCTTCGTCGACGTGCGCCAGTAGCTCAGCTGGATAGAGTATTAGACTACGAATCTAAGGGTCACGGGTTCGAATCCTGTCTGGCGCGCCAAAGGAAAGAAGAGTCCCCTCTTTGAAGAGGGGATTTTTTTGTGCGTTTCCTCCTTTCTTTAATGGTTTTCTTCTTAAGGTCGGAGTGCTATGATTTCGTGCGGGCCGTCAGGCTTCATCGGGATGTAGCGTAGCTTGGTTATCGCGTCTGCTTTGGGAGCAGAAGATCGCGAGTTCGAATCTCGCCATCCCGACCAAACGAAAACGAAAAGCCTTGGATAATTCCAAGGCTTTTTCCTTCAAACCGATATAAGTGGCTTTTCGCGGGGCAAGGCCATCGCGATAAAGGCGTCTATTCGCCGGTGTACTCGAGACTGCTATAGTCGTCGGCTTCCAAACCGGGGTGGACCGAAGGGTCCTCAAGGAAGCTCACGACGCCGTAACTGCCGATGCAGAAGGCCAGATAATCGGTTCGGTCGTTGCGGACGACTTGCCCGCGGACGAGGTTGATCGCGTAACGGAGGTCGGCATTCACGCATTGATAGGCGAGGTAGCGGATTTCGGCATCCGAGAGGTTGCCGTTATGCGCACGGAGGAAATCTTTCGTCGATTTAAGGAAAAGATCCTCGCATTCCCCGGCCGTCTTGGGGTCGAAATGGTCGCTTTGGAGATATTCGTAGATGTATTTTATGTAAGCCGGCTTGGCGATGGCCTTGGTGATTTTCCTTTGGTAGGCCCCGAAGCTTTCCTTGCGCGCTTCCGCGCCGTAGTTCAGCGGAACGACCGGGCTCTCGGCGAACTCGTGGCAGCAGAAGATGAACGTTTGGTTGAAGAGGTTCGCTTTGGTGTGGAAGTGGACGTAGATGGCTGGCTCGCTGATGCCGATCCGGGCGGCCACCTCTTTGGTCGAGGCCCCTTCGATCCCGCGCTTGGCGGTCACTTTGATGAGTTGGGACTTGATTTCCCGTTTCGTTTGTTCTGCGCTGCGACGTGCCATATTAATTACCTGTTACTAAGGTATTCTATTACAAAGCGTCGCCAAGAAGGGACGTTTTTTGTTTTTGGGACTAAATATCGGCGAAAATTCGGCGCCGTTAGCTTGAAAACGGCCTTCGAAACCCCTTTCTTTTTTCAAAATGAGAGGCATTTTCCCAAAGCGTCTCGCGCGGAGGCGGGGCGAGGTTTTATAATACGGGCATGAACAAGGCCGATCTCTACCGGGAACGCCAATTGGAGGAATCCATCCCCCATTTGGAGGCCAGGCGCCGCCATTACCGACGCCACGTGGTTTTTTGGCTCGTCGCCGAAGGGCTTCTTTCGGCCGTGGCCGCCGCGCTGATCGCCGTAGGCGCCCTGCGGGGGGAGCCTGCCTTTTTGGCCCCTTCGATTTCCGCCTTCGTTTTCATCACCCCCCTTTTCGTCCTCGCGGCGCATTTGGCGGCCCATCGTTACCATCGTTTTTTCGCTCAGGATGTCGCGACCCTTTTCGCCACCGGCTTCTACGATCGCTACGAGGCCGACGTCTCGCGTGACCTCGGCGACGAGCCGCGGGGGATGGTCGGCGCGCCCCATAGGCGCCTTCGCCCCGCGTTCGCCTCTTTCTACAAAGGCTTTTATCATGGCGTCAAGTTCAAGACTTTCGCCTTTAATGCGGGCAAAGGGAAAGAGGGCCGCTACTTCGTTTTCGAGCTCAACGCCCCCATAGATGGCGACATTCTTCTTAAGGGCGGCGAACTCGACGTTTTCGCGGGCATCAGCCTTCCGTTCGCGGTTCCGACCCCTGACGACGCATTCCTTAAAACGCATTCCCTTAGGGCCAGCGATCCCGAGAAGGGATTGAAAAGCTTTGGGCCTCTCGTGAGCAAAGGGCTCGCCGCGCTCGAAGACGGGTGCGGGGGCCTCTTTTCCCTCTATTATCACGGTAAGAGGGCCATCGTTTATCTCGATGGCTACCGAAGCGCCTACAAACCCTCAGTCAACAAAGAAGTCACCATGGAGGTCCTTGAGGCCTATGGGGGGGAGGTTACCTTGGCCGGGCGCCTGGCCCGAACCCTTGGGCTCCATTGATCTAGCCGCCAAGGCGCGGTTTGTGGCATACTATTGAAAAGGAAAAAAAGCGAGCATGAACGAGCCAACGAAGCAAGACGAAGGAGCCCTTTACGTCCACGCGGGGCGGGAAACTCCTTTTCCTCGCGAGATGGCGTGCCTTTCCTCGTTTATGTTCTGCGGCATCGTCGCCATCGTCTCAACCGTCCTCTACAGTTGGTACTCGGTCCTTGAGGACCATGCGGTCAGCCTCGTTCCGGACGATACGAGTTATCTTACCCAAATAACGGTTTGGAAAGCGTTCGCGATCGTCTTCATCGCGCTGACGCTTCTATCCTTCGCCTGCGGGCTTTTCTTCCGCTTCCATAAGAAAAAGCCGGTCTCCAAATAGGCGAGCGGTCGGCTAAAAAGCCCCCATCGGGAAGTTCTTTCCTCAGTTGGCGTTGAGGCCTACGGGTCCCGGACATGGAACGCCTGCGGTGGAGTAGGGAAGTTGCGTCAAGAAAAAAGAGGCCCGCTCGCGAAAAAAAGCGGAGGAAGGGGCTCCTACATGGCTGGCTTCTAGATCTGCGGTTCTATAAAAGGGGATTAATTTTCCGGCGATTGGTTTATAGTATTGCTACGCCCCAATAGCGCAACTGGATAGAGTATCAGACTTCGAATCTGAGGGTTGCGGGTTCGACTCCTGCTTGGGGCGCCATATATGCAAAGCGGCGGCGGCGTCAAACGTTGCCGCCTTTCCTTTTGTCTTAAGCCGCCGCGGTTTTGCGGAAGGAAACCTCGGCCAATCGTTAGCGGTTCAGCGACCGGGACGATTGGCGTTTTGACTCTTGAAGTCCCCATGATCGGTCAATCCGCCAAGAGGCCGAAAAACGTGATAGGCCCAAAAAAGTTGGTTATCGGGAGGCGGTTGAAAGATAATGATCAAGCAAGGAAGCCAACATGGATTTTGAGAAGGAACTGAAAAGATTTCTGGACGATTACGGAAAAGGAAGGGCGATGGTTCTATCCTCATCGGACGGTTCGGTTGTCTCGTCGCGCATGGTCAGCGTCGTTCGGATGGGCGGCCGTTTTTGGTTTCAAACGGATAAGCGCTTCAAAAAGTACAGGCAAATCAAATCCAACGGGAACGTTTCGCTGTGCATCGATGGCATTTCCATCGAGGGCACGGCCATAGAGGCAAAGGAGACAAGGCTCGTCAAGCCGTTTTTAAATTCGTACAAAGCGGTATACCCCGGGTCTTTTGAGGAATACTCCAATCTGGATAATGAGGTGTTTTTTGAGGTGGTCCTCTCAAGGATTTACGTCTGGAAATACATAGAGGGAAGGGCCTATATCGAACTTTATGATGTTCAAAATTCCCTTTTCTCGTCGAACGAGTACCAAACCGGCAGGTAAATTCAAAACCGTTCTTTGGCACGATGGAATCCGAACTTCATCCCCTTGGAGGCCTTTCGTGTTTTTAAGCCGCCCCATCGAATCATATAATATGGAAAAAGGCGACGAGAATAGGAAAAAGGGAAGGGCGGACAAGGAAAATGAAGTACGAAACCATACGGAAGAAAGCGTTCGCGGTCATCGGGAAAGAAGGCTCGACCGCGGATGGGGAAGGCTTTATCCCGAGACTCTACGAAGCCGCCGAGAAAGGCTTTGGCGAAATCGGATCATTCGTGAGGCGCAGCGAGGATGGGCTGCCCGAAGGAATGTATGGCCTCATGAGCGATTTCTCGCGTTCCTACAAACCATGGGAGGACCATTTTTCGAAGGGGCTTTATTTGGCTGGCTACGAGACGAACGGACCCGTGGGAAACGCTCCGGAGGGCTGGGCGGTTTGGAACGTCAAGGCGCAAGATTATATCTTCGTAAGACTGGAAAAGGGCGACGAGTACGAAAAGGTCTTCAACGACTTCCTCGATTATTACATTCCGCTGGAAATGAAAACCCTAAGCGGGGCCGTTTTCGATTATTCCTTCGCCGGAAGCGGCGAGCGGTGCCTTCTTTTCCCGGTAAGGGAAGCCCACTACAAGAAGTTGGACGATCGTTCGAAAGCCCACCTGGCCCGGTGCGGCCTTCTGTGCTCCTATTGCTTTTTCTCCGCCTGCCCCGGCTGCGAAGAAGGCGACTGTCGGTGCGCGTATGGCTATTGGTGCCCCGATCATGTGTGCCCGAACGTGAAATGCGCGAAAGAAAAAGGCCTGGCTGGCTGCTACGCGTGCCCCGAGCTTGAGGGTTGCAAGTTTGGTCTCTACGCCACGGAGAACAAATCGGCCAAGGGATCCGCCCTTTTCGTCAAAAAGCACGGGAAAGAGGAACTCGTTAAGGCGATTGAGGGAATGGTGGACGCCGGGCTCAATTGGAATAAGGCCGTCGAGGCGTGCCGGGATTTCCGCGAAGCCTGCGCTTTGCTGGAGAAATACCGCTAGTTTGGCCTTGTCGCTTCCAAGACCCCGGTTCCGCGGAAACGGTTTATTGTTCGCTCACGACGTCGTGATCGCCGTGTTTCCTCTTTTTCCAACGCGGGGAGCGGTGGAAGGCCAGAATGAGAATCAGCTCGATGAGACCTTCCAAAAGCAAAGAGGCGCCGACGAAGGTGGTGACGAGACGGAAGGAATCGCCCCCGATGACGTCAACCGCGAAGACGGCGACGCCCCCGATGAGAAAGAGGATCCCGGCGACGAGGTCGATCCACCAGTCCTTGGATTTTAGATCCTTGAGCGCGATCGAGTAGTTTATTTCGCGAATCCCGGAATAGATGAGGTATATCGCCGCGGCTATCGCGATGAGGTAAAGGTAAATCCCCGGGTCGGCGACGATCCAAGCGCCAAGGGCCGCCAAAACGATCGCGGGCACGATAAGGAACGGATCGAAGAGGCCAAACGAGAAAAAGGCGGCGAGGCCATAGAGGCAGCCTATCGCGATGAGAACGCTTCCGGAGGCGATGGCGAAGACGTTCGCGGCGAGGCGGTAGAAGCAAATGGCGAGGATTCCGACGACGATGAGAACGACGGCGTTCGCAATCCCCCTCGCGCGGTCGTTTTTGATGATTTTTTCCATGGTGTTTCCCTCTTTCCCTTCCCTATTATTGATAGCAGGATTCCGCAGGTTTTCCAACCCCATCGCATCCCTGGGCGCAAGATTTGGCCCCCGCGAGGGCGCCTATCCGCTAAAAGTATAAAAATACCGCTTTTTATCGATTTACCGAAATAGTCACTCCTCATCAAAACTTTTCGGTCTTCGCGGCGGTTTTGGCCGGCCATCCCTGTCTTTTAAACCCGGGTCGGTTGGTTATAATAGTCCCCGTAGGCGTTTCACGCGCGCATTCGAGGGGACGCAGGGTGGGTTTATGATTGCAAAAGCGAGACATATCGAAGACACCAAGCGGCTTTTGGGGCTATTGCCGACTATCATGGTCGCTCCTCCGGAGTATCTTTTCCTCGCCACGAACAACACCCGTTGCTTCGCTTACGATCTTTTCGTCAAACCCGGCGACCACGTGAATTGCTGCCAGATGATCGGCATGCGCCACGGACCGTTCTTCGAGCAACCGATCCATTCGACCTGCTCCGGCGTTTATGAGGGCCTTGAGACCCATTATCACCGTTCGGGGAAGCTGATCTCCTTCATCAAACTGCACAACGATTTCAAGGACGATATGGACCCCATGGTCAAGGAACGGAGCGACGAGGAGATTTCCAAACTGACGAAGGCCGACGTCACCGAGATCCTGAAAAACTGCGCCTCGGTCGGCTTGGGCGGGAGTTCGTTCCCGACCTATATCAAAATGCAGACCGACAAACCGATAAAGACCATCCTCGTCAACGGCATCGAATGCGAGCCCTATATCACCGCCGACCACCGTCTCATGATCGAGGAGAGCGGCTATCTCATCAAGGGCATCAAAATCCTCCAGCGGGTTTTCCATTGCCATGACGCCCGCATATGCGTCAAGGCCAAGTACCATGACCTTCGCAAACTCTACGAAGCCCTTCTTTCCCGCGAGGAGGGGAGCGGAATCACCCTATCCGTCGTCGGAAATTTCTATCCCCAGGGCTGGGAAGTCGCGATGATCAAGTCGGCGACCGGGGTCAAGGTGCCGCACGGTCACCTTCCGAGCGAATATGGCATCGTCAACTTCAACGTCTCGACCGTGGCCGGAATCTACGAGAACGTCAAATTCAACAAGCCGGTCATAGAGCGGAACATCTCCGTCACGGGGGATGGGGTCAAGGAACCGGGCAATTTCCGGATCCGCGTCGGAACGCCGATCAAATCCCTGATCGAGGCTTGCGAAGGCTACAAGGACCCCTCCAAGCCCAAGACATTCATCTTGGGGGGTCCGATGATGGGCGCCTCTCTCCCCAGCGACGACTGCATCGTAACCAAAACCGTCACCTCGATCCTCGTTTTCAACAAAGAGGAATACAGGGAAGAGCCCTGCATTCGCTGCGGGAGTTGCGTCCTTTCGTGCCCTGAGCATCTCGAACCCGTCATGATCATGAACGCCATGAAGGCCCTGCCGATCGACAAGGAACGCGTCAAGGCCCTCAATCCGCTCAACTGCATCGAGTGCGGGCTCTGCACCTATTGCTGCACCTCGAGGATTCCGGTCCTCGATTACGTTAAGCGGGCCAAGCTCGTCGCGAGGATGAAATAGGATTATGGTCATCGTCAAGGAAAACTCGCCCCATCTGCGGCGGAAAGCCACTTTGTGGCAGATGCTGCTCGACGTCCTGATCGCCCTTTCGCCGGTCGTTGTTTTCGCGCTCGTCGAATACACATGGCGCGCGGCCGTCAACATCCTTCTCTCCGTTTCCGTCATGGTCGCGGCCGAAGCGGTGGCCGTCCTCATCAAGAATCGGGGGCCCAAGGACGGCGCCAAACATTCCCTCAAAGAGAGGCTCGCCTTCGCCTTTAAGGGTTATTCCATCAACAATTTCCTGGCCCCGTGCGTCTCGGGCCTCATCTTCGCGCTGATCATTCCGGCTAGGGAAACCAATCCGGCCGGCTTCATCTATTTCGTCATCGTCGTCGGTGCCCTCTTCGGCATCGTCGTCGGCAAGCTCGTCTTCGGCGGCACGGGCTACAACATCTTCAACCCGGCCGCGGTGGGCCTCATCTTCGTCAAACTTTGCTTCCAAAGCAGTTTCTCGGGGCCTTGGTACGTCGGGGCCTATGGCAGTGTCTCCGCCGGCGGCACGATTCTGCACGTCTCCTCGAATTTCGAGACGGTTTTCTCCTCGGGTTACGGCTTCTCCGACATGTTCTTCGGCCTCATCCCCGGAACGATGGGCGAAACGTGCAAACTCGCCATTTTGCTCGGCTTGGCTTATCTTCTCATCCGGCGCGAGATCGACTGGCGCGTCGTCGTCGGTTTTTTGGGAACTTTCCTCTTTATGCTGTCTTTGGGCGGGCTCGTTCCGCTCATCAAGGGCGTTGAGGGTTTTGATTTCGGCTCTTTCATCCTGACTCAGCTTTTGTCGGGAGGCGTCCTCTTTGGGGTGACGTTCATGCTCACCGACCCCGTGACGATGCCGATCACGAGCCCCTCCCGCCTCCTTTATGGAATGATCGCCGCGGTCTGCGTGGTCTTCATCCGCATGTTCGGGGGCTACGCCGAAGGCATGGCGTTCTCGATCCTCATCGTCAACATGATCGCCCCGGTCCTTGACCACTACAAATGGAGCCAAAGCCGTTTCACCCTCAAGAACGTTCTGCCTTTAGTGATCGTTCCGGTCGTGGCCACGGCCATTTTGGTGTGGGCCCTCGCCGATCGCCTGCCTCTAGCAAGCGCTTTCGCCTCGTTTGAAGAAGGGTTCCTCTTATGAGCCCCTCAGCGAGGAAATACCTTAGGGTCGGGGCTATCCTATGCGCCATCGGGGCTTCAAGCGCCGCCCTTATCACGTGCGTGAACGTCTTCACGGCCCCCGCCATCGCCGCCCATGAGGCGGAAAAGAAGGAAGCGGGCCTCAAGGTCGTCTACGAGGCGACCGACCATTACGACGCCGACGTGGCCGTCGATGGCGAATACGTGAGCGCCTATAACGTCTGCTACGACGCCGATAACAACGAGCTTGGCTACGTGTTCACGGCTTCGGGGTCCTCGGGCGTCGTCAAGACCACCAAGATCCTGGTCGGGGTTTCCGGAGAGGCCGTTTCGCCCGTTTTGGGCAAAGTGTATTTCATCGCCAACGGCGCCACGGGCGCCTATGGGATCAAGGTCGAGAACAATTACGTCGACCCTTATAACGGCGATCCAAGCGAGGCGACCCTCGACAACGTGACGTGCGGGGCCACCGTGGCGGCCACGCTCATCAGGTCCATGGTCAAGGAAGCCGAGTCGAGTTACGTCAGCGCGAAAGGAGGGGCTTAATATGGACGCCATCGCGAGAAAACGCCACCACGAGTCTTTCGTTTCCGGCATCATCAGGGAAAACCCGCTTTTCGTGGCCGTTTTGGGCATGTGCCCGGCCCTGGCCGTCACCACGACCCTCGAGGCCGCGATCGGCATGGGTTTCCTCTTCAGTTTCGTCCTCATTTGCTCGAACGTCCTTATCAGCGCCCTCCGCAAAGTGATCCCGGAGGAAATCGAGACGCCGGCCTATATCGTCGTCGTCGCCACCTTCGTCACCATCGTCAAAATGCTGTGCGAGGCCTATCTCCCCAATCTTTACGAGACGCTGGGCGTCTTCTTAGCCCTCATCGTCGTCAACTGCATCGTGCTGGGCCGGGCGGAGGCTTTCGCCAACAAGAACACGGTCCTCGACAGTTTCCTCGACGGATGCGGAAACGGGATCGGCTATACGCTTGGGCTCATCGCGATCGCCTTCTGCCGCGAGGTCCTCGGCACTGGAATGATCACTTTCGGCGACATCTTCACCTTCCTCAAGGTCAACGGGGAGTCGGTCCATCTTTATCTTCTGAAGGGACCGAGTTGGGATTATTCCCTGTATCTGTTCACGACGCCGGCCGGCGGCTTCATCGTCTTCGGCCTCATCATGGGTTTCATCGCCTATCGCGCCAACAAGAAAAAGGATAGGGCCGCCGCCGAACGGCGCGCCAAAGCCTTCGCCGCGGCGGAAGCCAAGCCAACGGGACCGCTTTCCGGCGCGACTAAGCCCGTCTCCCCCACGAAGGCGGCGCCGATTAAGGAAGGAGGGGCCGAGTGATGTACGCCTATTTCATTTCGTTTTTGCTCTCAATCGTGAGCTACATGCTCGTCGACAACGTCGTTTTGTCGCGTTTTTACGGCATTTGCAGCTTCGTCGGCGTCGGCAACAAGGTCAAGTCCGCCTTCTCGATGGGGCTGGCCGTCGTCTTCGTCATCGTCTTGGCGACCCTCATTTGCTACCCGATCTACTATTACGTCCTCGTGCCGGCCGCGCTTCCCTTCATGGACACGGTCGTCTACATCCTCGTCATCGCCAGCTTGGTCCAAGTGGTGGGCCTCTTCATCAAGAAATACTCGCCCTCGCTTTATAAGACCTTAGGCATCTACCTTCCTCTTATCACCACCAATTGCGCCGTTTTGGGCGTCGTGACGGAGAACACCAACAGCGGGCTCGATTTCGGGATGTCGATGGCCAACGCCCTCGGCACCTCGGTAGGCTATCTTCTGATGATCGTCGTCTTCGCGTGCATAAGGGTGCGCTTGGAGTCCTACAAGGCCCCGCGCGCCATGAAAGGGCTCCCTTTGGCGCTCGTGACGGCCGGCATTATGGCCATGGCCATCATGGGTCTGACGGGACTGGGGCAATAAGATGGCTCTCTTGTCCCAAGGCGCCGCCATCGGCCTCACGATCGGCATCATCGCCTTTTTGCTCGTCGTCTTCTTCGTGAGCTTCCTCGTCTATCGGAAAACCCCCGCGCCGAAAGGCTGCGAACGGATTAGGCCCGACGAAGGGGCCTGCAAAGGCTGCTCTCAGGTGGGTTGCGACCTCTATGGCGAATATCATAAGGGCGACAAAGACGACGGCAAGAAGGAGGAAAAGAAATAATGTACTGGTATATCCTTTATGGGGTTCTTGTCCTGGCGGGGCTCGGTTTTTTGCTTGGGGTTTTCGTGACCTGGGCCGCCAAAGTCTTCCGCGTCGAGGAGGATCCGCGCATCGCCGAAGTCGAGAAACTGTTGCCCAACGCCAACTGCGGGGCTTGTGGCTTTCCGGGTTGCCACGCCATGGCGGAAGCCCTCGTCAAAGGCGAGGTCACCAAGGTTTCCTCCTGCAAGGCCGGGAAGAAAGAGAAGAACTACGACCCCATCATCGCTTACCTAAGCGCTCACCCGGGCAAGGACGGGAAAACCAACGTCCCGACCCTCTAGGGGCAAAACGAGAAATCCTATTGAGTGTCGCGATGGCGATGCGTATAATAAACCCGCTGTCCACGGACAGAGATGGGGCTTTAGCTCAGCTGGGAGAGCGCGTCCTTTGCAAGGATGAGGTCAGGGGTTCGAACCCCCTAAGTTCCACCAATAGACACCATTTGGCTGAGTAGCCCAGCTGGTTAGAGCAGCCGGCTCATACCCGGCATGTCGAGGGTTCGAATCCCCCCTCAGCCACCAACATGTTTACAAAGGTCCCAAATCCTTTGATGGAATTGGGCCTTTTTCGTTTTCATCGAAACTCCCATACCACCTCTAAACCACCAATTTTAAGCGTTTTTGGTTTTCGAAGAATACCCAGGGACAAGTGCAAACTAATGCAGACTGGCTCCGAAAGATGTAACAAATGATTGATAACTCGCTCCGAAAAATGTATATTCTAATCAGAAACTCGCTCCGAAATTTGTAAAAAAGGAAGTGAAAGAATGTATTATAGAAGAAAAATTGATGAAAAACTAGATCAATGGTTGAGTAAAAAGAGCAAATCACCGGCTTTAATCGTTGGCATACGCCAATGCGGTAAGACTGAAAGCGTCGAGGAGTTCGCTAGAAGAAATCATTTGCAACTGGTGGAAATGAACTTTTGGACCAATCCAGAATATTATTCCGATTTTGACGGTACGCTTGAAGTCGACGCTTTAATCTCCAATATTTCTTTAAGGTTTCCTGCGATGAAAATCGACCCCAACAACACATTGCTATTTTTTGATGAGATTCAAGAATGTCCACGAGCGAGATTGTCTTTTAAGAATTTCGAAAAAGACGGCCGTTACAAAGTTATTGGAAGTGGCTCTTACTTAGGCATTAATGGATATATCAAGGATGACACGACTCCTGCTCCGACTGGTTATGATGAAGTTCTTCAAATGAAGACGATGGATTTTGAAGAATTCTTGTGGGCCATTGGCTATAAGAAGGAACAGGTTAATAGATTGGTAGACCTTTTCAATAAAAAAGAACCCGTGCCCGAAAACATCCACAACTTATTCAAAGATGTGTTTTTGAAATACGTTTGTATTGGCGGATTCCCAAAAGTGGTTAAGGAATACGCAAATACTCGCAATTTGATGTCGGCCTATAACATTCTCTCTAGCACGGTGTTTGATATGAAAACTGATTTCGGCAGAAGGAAAGATAAAAACAATAATCCTATTTTTAAGCGTAGTGAGGTTGCTCGAATTCAAAATGTTTTCGATTTGATACCCACTTTTCTCGCGAAAGAAAACAAGCGTTTCATATATACTAAGATCTCTAGCGGAAACACATACGAGAAAAAGGACGCGATTGAGTATTTGGTTCAGGCGCATATCGTTTGCAAGGTTTTCAATCTCGAGGTGCCTTCTCTCCCGTTGAATGGAGCGAGAATAGAATCTCAATTCAAACTTTTTCCGGAAGATATCGGCATAGTGACATCTATGTATGGAGTGGACACCATCGCCGGCATCAATAGGGGCGATATGGGGCAAGGCAAAGGAGCTATATTTGAGGCCGCTGTTTTTGACTCCCTCAATAAGGCCGGCATTGAACCGTACTACTTTGCCAAAGAAAGCGGATTAGAGGTTGATTTCGTGATACCCTACAATGGCTTTCCGACCTTAGTGGAAGCAAAGGCCAAAAACGGAAACACCAAATCATCAAAGACGGTAATGAAGAATTCTGATCATTACGGAAAAACGAAACTGATTAAGATTGGCGACTACAACATAAGCGAAAATGGAGACATCATTACCATACCCCATTACTTGACGTTTGCATTAGGGAAACTCGAATATGGACTTTAAGCCAACTGTCGGCCTAAATTTTGACGATGAAATCGGAAATAAGGAATGGTGGTGGCTGCTTTGTTGCATGAAGTGGTTGGTTTAATGGCGCAATTGTCTTTTGCTGACAATCACCATTTTTTATGCAAGGACGCATAGAAATATGGCGTTAAACGAAATTAATGCTAGAACAAAGTTTGCATCGAGCGCTTTATAAATGTGATCAAAGCGCCCCCCTCAGCCACCAAATGACAAAAACATCCGATTATGTCGGATGTTTTATTTTTTATGTTTGCGAAATATATGAAATGTATCGTTTATCATTTGTTTTCCTCTCTTTTTTGCAACGGAAAGAAGAAGTACGAGGCTATTGAAGCCTTCGTAGACTATCACGGACTCTATCGCATTTGGAACTTCGTGAAGCGCAGCACTGGGTCGACGTATGCCTCGCTGAAAGAAAAATATCCAAAGACACTCCTAGGAAGCAAAATACTCGGACGGCTTGCCGGCGATATGTTTCGTCAGTCTCGACGGCGCGCTGATAAAATGGGCGCTCGACGAATTTGCGCGTTTCTTCAAAGATATTGCGAGGCTGTTTTCAAGGAGAATTATGATGAGATGCAACGAAATTATGAGAGGCTCTTTGTGAACAGCATCCAAAAAAATGATGGCATGACGAACCTTCTGGACTTGGATATGTTCGACGACATGGATCGAGTTTTGTTTCGCCTACGATGATTCAAAAATGAAATTGTATTTGCAAAAAAATTGATAATCCTTTCCTTTGGCCTAATAGCAAAATTAAATATGAATCAATGCAAAATATGGGATGTCGGGCAGGGTCTTTTCTATTCCGGCAGGGTGGGGGACTTGGATTTCGTCTACGACTGCGGAAGCCTGACCCCGGGTCCGTTTCTAAATGAATGCATAGAGGCCTTTTCAAACAAATGCGTAAATTTCAGATACCTTTTCGTGTCACATCTGGATGCCGACCACGTGAATAGGATCGCTGATCTGTTGCACCGTTTCCAAGCCCGTCCGCGGATTTTCCTCCCTTATCTCGGATCCGATCCAAACATCCCCGGTTCTTTCGGCATCCTGGCCGAGTCGTATTTGATTGCCATGGGCCAAAGCTCGGAAGACATCGGCCGTTTGCGCGGAATCCTGTCATCCGAGAACGAGTCGTTTTGGGACAACGAGAGCATGAACGAGGAATGGTTCCCGTACTCACGTGGCGACCAAGGGCCGAAAAGGGTGAAAAAACCTGACGGCTTTAAATTCGCTTGATTGCTCTGACCGTGATCCCATAAGGAAAGATATCACTGCGATCCGTGGCAGCAACTCTTCTTCTTTCCCGGGCGTTACCGTCCATTATGTCAGTGGTGACCGAGTCTTTTCTGACGTTGTTGATGGGAAGACGCCTCAGGGCCATACCGTAAAATGCTATGATATCGAGCGTACCTTAATTGATCTTCTTCGGAATAGGTCTTCCATTGACCCTACTCTATCGTCGGTCGCCTTGAAGCGGTACGCTTCCTCTTCTGGGCGACGTTTGCCTAAACTGATCGAAATCGGCAAATCGTTCCGGGTCGATAAGCTTTTGGAGACTTATTTGGAGACTCTTTTATGAAATTCGCGAATACCCGATCTTTTGCTGAGGAGACCAGAAACTATTCCTAGAAAACAAAGATAAACCGGACGATCGTTCAACGCCTCTAAATGATGGAATGCTTTTTGGGGCCCCTTCCCCCATTCCTCATATCGCGATTCCTTTATTCTCAAAGGCGGAGTTCTTGTATGAGCGCTATTTGGGGCAACCCTTCGATCAACGATGGACATCGACCAAACAATTAAAGGGATTCCACTAAAAGAACCGGATGCTGAACGAATGACGTTTGTGGCGTGGCGTTTTTTTCGGTAGTCCCATCAGCTTCCTTCGCGATTGATTCACAAGGCGAATTCCGGTACGTTTGATTGGATGAGCGACACTGTCCTTGTTTTTTGCGGCCATGGAAAATTCACGGAAGGCGATCTTTCGCCGATTCCTTCTTCGCCTTGATGAAATCCTCAAAGTCCGAGTACCAGCTTATCGCGTTCGCCACGAACTCGTCGGTGACCTCCGCCCTTAAAGCGATCTCGTGCGCCCCCATGCCTTTCGCGAAGATGGCGTCGACGACGTAAGGCAGCGGCAGGAGCTCCCGAAGCGAGGCGATCCTGGCCAGTCTCTCCGCCCTGTCTATCTCGGCTTTGGGCGAGCCTAAGCGATAGAGGGCGCCTAGACGCAGGTGGCACCTTTCGTGCGAGAGGGTCTCTAGTTCTATTGCCCTTGACGGATTCTCGGATCCGCTCAGGAAAATGGATTCCATCCCGCCTTTCCTCACGCAGGCGCCCCGGATTCCTTTCGGGAGCGAAGCGGTGCGGATCTCCGTTATGCCCTCTTTGGCGAGCGAATCCTCGTATTTTTCCAGTCTTGTCAAAGCGTCGTTTCGGGTTGCCATAAACATATTTTAAGGCTTCCTGACTGCCTCGCGCCGGAATGCCATCGAATTCAGTCTTCTTCGTTTACTCGTTATGCGAAAACCGTTGCGACGACGAAAGAAAAAATCTGTTTTGTCAAAAAACATGAAAAAAAACGTCGCCTATTACGACGACGCTATCGGTCATTGCGACTGGCCCTATTTGCCTTTGTTCTTGTTTTGCTTCAAAAAAGTTTCGATCACGTTTTTGACGGCGGCTTTCTGGTCATCGGTCAGTTCGGTGAGGTTCTTGCCGGAAAGGGCCAGAAGATAATCGTCGGAATCCATTTGGGACTCGCCAAGAATATAAGAGGACGTAACATGAAAGTATTTGGACATCCTCTCCAAAGTCTCGCTGGTGGGCGAGGATTTGTTCGCCTCGTACCCCCAATAGGTTCGGCGGCCGATCATCAAATCGTCAGCCACCTTGTTTTGCGTGAGGCCGTTCTGCTTTCTTAGCGCTTTTAGTTTCTCGCCTATTGCCACGTAAACATTCTAAATTTTTAGCAAATAAACGCGAAATCATACTTGCATAACAGCGTAAACCTGCTTATAAATATACATAGTTTCGCAATAAAGTGCGAAAAAATGTGCAAGGAGGTTTTCTATTCCGACCGTTGATGAGCTTACAAAGAATCTCGTTGGAGTGCCAGCGTTGTCGCTTAAGGGAAAATAACGTGAGATAGCAAAAACATTTTACTATTTCTTAATAAATGGCTACGAATAAGGTCTTTTTGGTTAAAAACAAAACAGGAAAACGAGTAATAAAGCAATAACTATTTGACGCTTTTGCCTCTTTGTCATAGTCTATGGAAACGACGGAAAAAACTGAGGGGATAATCCATGGGATCATGGTTGATTTAGCAGATGAAAAATTATATAGATTCGCTAGGCTTTCCTTGGAGTCTTTCGCGGAACGCGAAGCGGTGTATTTCACGCTCCCCGACGGCCCTTCTCTTTTCACTTGCCCCTTCCGTTTCCTTTCCGGAGACACGAAAAAACTTGGCTTTCGGGAGGGCCCGATTTCCTTTTCGTCTTTTTTGTGCGCGGATTTCGACGCGGTTGACTCAAAGAACCGATTCTCCTGCCAACGTTGCCTCGCCATGGCGAAAGAACTCCGTCATGGGCGCAAGGACCATTTCGAGTTTGGCCTTTCGTATTTCACCGGAAAGAGTCGGCATATTTTTTCCTGCTATCTGTCATATATTAAGGACAAACGTATGTTTTTGATCGCCCTTAAGAGGCTGAAATCCCTTGAGCCGTTCTTTGCCAACCTCATTCAGAAAGCGTTCGTCGATAGCACGACGGGCCTCGAGAACAAGGACGTCTGCCTTCGCGCGATCAACTCTTTGCCCCTCGACGGGAAATCATACGTCGTCTTCATGGATCTCAACAGTTTCAAGTTGGTCAATGACGTCTACGGGCACGCCGAAGGGGATCTTATCCTGAAGAAGTTCGCGCTGGCGCTTGAGGAAAACAAACCCAAGTGCCTGGAACCCTATCGTTTCGGCGGCGACGAATTCGTCGTCATCGCCCGGGATTGCTCAGAGAAATACGTATGCCATTATCTTGACGGAGTCCAAGACCGTTTTTCCTTGTCGCTGAAGGAAAAGACATGCATGAGCTTTTCCGCCGGCATCATGAAGGCCCGGGGTTCTTTGGACTCGCCTTTATCCCTCATCACCCTCTCCGATCGCGCCATGTACCTAGCCAAGAAGAAGGGATTGCCCTATTACGTGATCAGCGATCGGGAAACGAACTATTTCCTCGCCCATCCGATGAAGGACTCTCTTTTGTGATTCCGTTCCCATATCGTCCTTTGATCCGTGGGGAACCATTCGCGTTTTTCCCTTGCAAAAAGGTTGACTTGGAAAACGTAAAAAAGCCGGCGGCGCTCGAAAACGGTTCGTTATTCGCCAAAACTTAATCGCCTCTCGCGGAAGGCTTTCGCGACGCCGACAGCTCTCGTTAATTTCTCTTCAAGGCGTTTCGGAAGCTATAATTATGGAAAAAGGAGCGGATTGATATGCGAAAGAACTTTGGCGCCAAAGCGCTGCTCTGCCCGGAGATGGCTTTGGTGGTGGGGACTTATGACGAAAACGGGAAAGCCAACGCGATGGTGGCCGCCTGGGGAGGGGTGAGCGACGACCAAGAGGTTACGATTTGCATCGGCGGGAACCACAAGACGGCCGATAACCTGCTTTCGAAAAAGGCTTTTTCCCTTTCGATCGGAGGCAAAGAGTCCCTTTCGAAGATCGACTTCGTGGGCGTCCTGTCGGGCAAAAGCGATCCCGACAAGGTCACGGAAGCGGGGCTGAGTCCCGAAAAGGGGGCGTTCGTGGACGCCCCGACGTTTTCCGAGTTGCCGTTCGTCATGGAGTGTCGCCTTAAGAGTTACGACAAAGAGAGCTGCCGCCTCGTCGGGGAGATAGTCAACGTGGCGGTGGACGAAAGCGTCCTTGATGAGAAAGGCCGCATCGATTTTGGGAAATGGAGACCCCTCTGCTACGATCCTTTCAGCCAAAGCTACGTCGAGGTCGGCCCTGTCGCGGGTCCGGCTTTCCAGAAACCCCAAAAGCGATAGACAAATCGATTGGCCTTGGTCTATAGTATCGGCACGGGAATGATGTACTCCCGCGCTTTGAAGCGAAACCGCCTCCCTGAAGGCTGATGACATCTACGCATCTCGGTGCGCGGAAGCATCGGTTCATCGGAGGCTTTGTTTATGCTCTTCTTCTCGCTTTGCCTTATTCTTCTCGGCGGCGGCATCGTTGGCTTCCTGTGCCGCAAAATCCGTCTTCCGGCTCTGATCGGTTATCTCATCGTTGGGATCGTGCTGGGGTATTTCTCTCTCATTGACGCCTCGATCGCGGGGATTTCGGCCGAATTGCGGAAAATCGCCCTTATCGTCATCCTTCTTAAGGCGGGACTTTCGCTCAATCTTGAGGACCTTAAGAAAGTCGGACGTCCGGCGGTTCTCCTTTGTTTCGTCCCCGCTTGCTTCGAGATGTGCGCGGTTGGCCTCTTAGGGCCTTCTTTTCTTGGGCTGACATACACGGAATCGTTCCTTCTTGGCGCCGTTCTGGGGGCCGTTTCCCCGGCGGTCGTCGTTCCGCGGATGGTGAAGATGATCGAGGAAAAGCGGGGCACCGAAAAGGCGATACCCCAAATGATCGTGGCCGGATCGAGTTGCGATGACATCGTGATGATCGTTTTCTATTCGTCGTTTCTTACCATCGAAGGAGGGAACGACCTCTCAGCGATGACTTTTCTTAACGTCCCCATTTCCGTCGTGACGGGAGTGGGCGTCGGGATAGGGATCGGTTTCCTCTTCTCGTTCCTTTTCGAAAAGGTCCACATGCGCGATTCCATCAAACTGTCGTTGGTTTTGGGGGTCTGCTTCGGGCTCGTGTTCTTGGAGTCGTATCTCAGCCAATGGTTCGGGTTCTCGAGCTTGCTAGCGGTTATCGCGATCGGAATCGTCATTCTGTCCCAGCGTTCCGTCCAAGCCAAGCGCCTGGCCGTCAAATGCGACCGGGTCTGGGCCGTGGCCGAGATCTTCCTTTTCGTCCTCGTGGGGGCTTCGATCAAAATCCAGTACGCACTCGATGTTCTGGGTTGGGCTTCCTTGCTTATCGTCATCGCCCTCGCGATTCGCGTCGGCGGGGTTTATCTCTCGCTGACGAAGACCCCGCTTACGTTCAAGGAACGGACTTTCGTCGCCATCGCCTACACGCCCAAAGCGACGGTTCAGGCCGCCATCGGGGGCGGATTGCTCGATTTGGGCAACAGTATAGGCAATCCCGCCATCATCGCCGCCGGGACGACCGTCCTTTCCGTCTCGGTCGTGTCGATTCTCCTGACGGCGCCGCTTGGGGCCGCTGCGATCGACCTCGCGGGTCCGAGGCTTGTTTCCGTTTCCCCCAGAGAAAGCGCTAAGGAAAGCCGGTAGTTGGCGATCTGTTGTCTTTTGCCTGCGTTGCTCATTGTTTGGGAAAAGGCAGGTGGTTATAATGAACGGGCCATAATGTCATGGCTTTTGGTCCATTAGCTCAGCTGGTCAGAGCAGGCTCCTTATAAGGGCAAGGTCCGATGTTCAACCCATCGATGGACCACCAAAATCCGGAGGCGTACCCAAGTGGCTTAAGGGGTCGGTCTTGAAAACCGATAGTGGGGCCTCGCTCCAGCTAGAGTTCGAATCTCTACGCCTCCGCCACCTAATAAAACCCTAGATATTATCTAGGTTTTTTTATTCATCCATACCACTCTTCTACCACAATCGGAATCGTAGAAATCCCGGATAAGACCCTTTTCGTCCGGCAACAAAAGGCTATAAGTCTCGAGGACACGGTCGACTCGAGATCGCCAAGCCACTTTGCCACAACCCGAAGCGGGATCCCCTGGCGAAGAAGACTCAAGCGCCGAAAAGGGCTCTTATGAAGTGCTTTTTTGCGTCATCAACGCCAAATGAAACAATACTGGAAAAACCATGATCTTTGGTAGTCTTAGGATACTGATAAAAACGAGGCATCCAGGACATGAGTCCTACAAAGGTATTTAACTTGCGCTTTCAGGGCAGTTTTTGAGTTTTCTGTTTCTGTCCTCATTCAAAGAAGAGTATTGCAAAGATTTTTAATGGACACTTTGCCTACCCCACAAAAAACGAAACAAATATAAGATCGTAAATCATTATCAGGACAATTAAGCCAAGTTTTGAGGCGCGTTAAGAAAGAGGAAAAATGGAAAAAACCAATTCTTGGATCGTCTATGTTATTCATGATGTGGCCGCCAATTATTCTAAGAAAAGAAGTGGTGTATCGTTTTCTCATCGCCTTCAAAAAAGTGTGGATTTATCCTTTTGGCTTGTATATAACAGAACCGTTTTTTTTGCAGGATAAAATCGGTAAGGAATGGCATAACGAAAAAGCTCTGATGTGAATGGGGGGAGCGTTTTTTGAGAACGGCATTTCGTTTGGAAACAACCCCTTCAACCAAAGGCACAATCGTTCTCTTCCGGAGCATACGAAAGCAAAGAAAAACCCTCGGAATGAATCCGAGGGCCCTTGACGAAACAAGCCGTTAGAAGAAATTAATGACCAACGTCAATCGAATCGGTGATGGCGAATAGTTCAACGTTGAATTTAATGCTGTGGTTGATGATGGAATCGGTCGCTTCCAAGTTCGTTCCTTCAACCCACATGACAAAATCAACGGTTTTGGTGCCTGATTTAGAAAGATAGCAAACGGTTTGGCCATCGCCAACCGCACGAGGGGCATCAACTACATCATTGGCATCGCGTGCTGCATCGTCGGCGGTGTACTTGTTGGCGGCCGGGTTCGAAAAAGAGCCGAGACGCCAAGTCGGAAGATTGGCAACGCTGCAAGTGACGAGTTTATAACCGTCAACGCTGTAAGCCGAATCGGTTCCGACGGTTCCGGCAGTTAAGTATTGATAATCTCTACCATCGACTTTGGCGGCCTGCCAATAGGAGATCAGGGATCCATTTCCATTGTTTCCAGCCGGGTCGACAACAGCGAGGCGACTTGCCTTGGCGGCATCAGCATCCTTTGAATCGGAGGTATTGCCTTCAATTGTTGAGCCGCTTCCCATGTAAACGTAAACGCCTTGGTTGGTATTCTGGTTCGTTATGGTGGCTCCAAATTTCACATAGTGCCCGCCGATCACAGTGTAGGGACTGATTCCGCTAGCGACTTTTGGAGTGGCGTTGAAGTCTTGCCAAACCGGACGATAAAAGTTTATGCCATCGCCCGAAATGTCGGTAACGTCGACCGTTGAGGAAACAGAAAACCCGTTTCCAACAGTGGTTACGTCATTGGTCGCATCGATGCCGTTATTGGGAACGCTGTCGTCATATGTCACCAAAATGTTGGCATTGTTGGCCTTGATGTAGGCGTGAGCGAACGCCAGTTGCGCGCTGTTCTGCGTGGTGAACCAAGCGAACGTGGAGACAGCCGCGACGCCAACCGTGCCGGCTAGGACGGCCGCTAAGCCAAGAATAACTTTGCTCTTGCTTTTCATAAAAAATAAATCCTCTCTATTTTTGAAACAAGTTCGTGATAGCGATGGATTCCAATGGTTTTCTTAACACCGCATTGCGAATGGGCAATGTGCTGATCTAACTCGACGGGGGCAACCGTCTTCGCCAAACGAGCACTTATATATTACACCCATGCGCCCCCCTCGCAAGCGTTATTTTTTATGGTTAAGCGCGCATAGCGGGCGCATACGCGCGCAAAGAATGTCACGTTGCGTATTGAAAAGTATCTTTTTAGTAGTTTATAATCGATACTAAGCAAGGTAGTACACCGATATTATAGGAATTGACTAAAAATATCGATTCCGTGAAAACGGCTATGGATCTATGCTAAAATAACCGGGACGAGGCCTTGGAAAATGGATAAAGATCAAAAAAAGATTCTGACAATCGTCGGCATTGTCGAAGCAGTTATTCTCGTTTTTTGCTTAACGATCTCAATCATCGTCTTGGCAAAATGGGATAGCGCCCTCCTCACCTATGAAGCCAGGGCGAGGGTTAACGGAGCCTTTATCGCTTGGTTCCAAAGCAACCCAACGCTGTTCTTCATCATCATCGTTCTTCCGGTTTTTATAATTTTCTTGATTGATGCCATTTATTTGATCGTTTACGCTTCCAAGAAACCGAGCGCCATCACCGCCGACGAACGCGAAGCCATCCAAGTCCAGGCTCGCGAAGAGGCCCGCAAAGAAATCGAAGCCGAAATGGCGGCCGAGAAAAAGCCCGAAGGCAAGTAAGGGAATCGCCTGACAATTCGTTGACGCAACCACCTGTCGTGAGTTGCGTTTTTGTTTGCGGTGGTCGAAGAAATACGGAATCTTGACATCAAGCCTAGTAAGCACTATTCTATTTTCGTAAAGGGCAAAACCGACGTAAGTCGGCGACGCAAAACTATAGGGCCTTCCGATAATATCGCGGATGGCAGCCAGTTGCCAGGAACAGAGGCAGCGCAGGTGGTTGACTTTGTGGGCAACTCAGCTAGCCATCTTGTTTTTGTTCCTTAGGGCTTGTCGAAGGATCATGACGCCCCGACTCACGTGTTCTAATGGTAAACGTAAGTTTGGTTGGAGCTTAAGGATTCAGGGATAAGTAGTTTTATCTATCCCGCTCTCAGATCGAGTTTGATTTTCGGTATATCTTTGGAATGGATCAACAAAAGCCTGATCTTAAAAACCAAAACACATCTCCGGCGAAAGTGGGTGTTGATGGGGGAGACGCAAAGGCGTCTTCTTCTTTAACGCCCGCGCCTGCGCCCAGGAGCGCTCCCGCGAATGCGCCAACGCCTGCAAAGGGCGATGGCAAAGCCGTGGGTCTTACCCCGACCACTGACCCGAAGAAGGGCCCGGCGGGCAAGGACAGCAAGGCCGCTCCAAGAGCTTACCGGACGATATCCAACGAGAGGTTTGTGAGGCGCCGTAAGCAGAAGCGCGTCGCTCTCGTGATTTTGAGCATCGCGGCGACCGGTTGTTTCGTTCTGGGGATGGTTGCCTTCTTAGGCAATTTCTCCGGTCAGTTCACCGTCAAGATCGACCCCTCGGCCAACTTGACGATGGACGCCGATAACGATTCGTTCGACACGAAGACGTCATACCTTAAGGCCACTGGTCTCGAGGCCGCGACGACTTACTTGGCCGATTCGCTTCCCGAGGCCGATGTCATCGACACCACTCCGGGCGGCAGCAAGAACGGGTATCTCGTGAGCGAGAACCACCCGGAGCAGAGGATCGGCCAGTATATGGCGTATACGTTCTTCGTGCGCAACGTCGACGAGGAAGCGACCGCTTTCTCAATGCGTCTTAACATCGATTCCTATAGCAATGGGGTCAACGGGACGTGCTCTCTCATCGACATCCTTCGGGTTCGCTTGTTCGCCAATTCGATTAAGGGCGATGGCACGGAAACCCACGATTTCGCGACTTATGCCAACATATCTGCAGATGGCGTAACGCCTGAGATCGTGAGCCCGATCACCGGAACCAAAGCAGAGAACATGGCGCCGGCGACGCCCTTCGTCGGCGAGAAAACCGTCGCCGAAGAGGAATACACGTTGGACAGCATTGAAGACATGCGGTTCACGATCATCCTTTGGCTTGAGCCGGATGACCCCGAATGCCATGGTCGGGCCCCGGAAGACGCCTACGTCTCCTTCTCCATGAATTTCGCCGTCTTGTAAGGTCATAAAACGATAGAAATACACAAATTCAAAAATTATAAGGATCCGAGCAATCTTCGTCTGTTTTTGACGGGGATGGTTTTGTTTTCTTTGACCATGGGCGCTTTCGTGACCTCAACCGTCGCTTTCTTCGACATATCAAATAACTTGGTCGTCAACAACTTAGCCATGGCTTTCGCCGACGAAGGCGGCATCAAGGTCGCCTTTTCCGAAGACGGGGAATACTATTCGGATGTCGGTTCGGATCTCCTTGAGGCGAACACGAGTTACGATCACGCGAAATCGCTGCTTCCCGTGACTTCCTCTTTCGAAAGCCAATGGCTGAATTCCTCAACCGTTTTCGATGAGACCGTTCCGCGGTTCCATCTTAACCCGGTCGACGACTCCGTCGCTACAAAGGGATTCATCCAATTCCCCCTGTTCGTGAAAACGAAGCGCGACGGCTATGTCTATCTCGACGATGCCACGACGGTGACCCCCAACGAAGCCGCCAACAGGAAAGCGGCCGCCAAATACGGCGTTTCCAAAGCCGCTCTCGACACGATCGCCAATTGCGTGAGGGTCAGTTTCTACACCGAGGAGTACGGTTATCAGATTTATGAGCCGAACGTCGCGAAACCGAGCGATACCGCTTTGGCGGGACGGCTCGACTATTCGCCCGTCGACAGTTACTACGACCATGAACTCGATGAGGCCTCGAACGCGGATCGGGAAATCATCTACGGCGATTACAACTCTTCCGACAACCCCACGCTCTTCTATCGGCCGGCATCCGAGGAAGACAGCAAACTAATTGGGACCCGTTCTTGCTTCAACGCCTCGACGAAAGCCGGCGTTTCCGCGCTCGACATCGAGCGAAGCGTTTCCGAAGGCGGCCTTATTATCGCCCACGAGAAAACGCTGACCCTCGCCGACCTCGATCAGCCCGCCTCGAACGAAGGGGTTGGCCATCCGCTTCTCTATTGCCGCGCCGATGAGCCCCAAAGAATGGTTTTGTCCGTCTATGTCGAGGGATGGGACCTCGATTGCATTGAGGCGGTGAACGAATCCTCGTTCGACATGAGCATCGTTCTCACGGCGACGATCGATCAGCCGAAAACAGATTAAAGGAGGCCATGCGTTATGACCGAGTTCTTCGATTACCTTAAGGAAATGCTGACCGCGTTCTTCCAGAACCTGGGCCAGTGGTTCGTCGACCGCTGGGCCTATCCATGGTATCGCGTGGGTGGCGAATTCAGCTATTACGGCGATCTTTTCAACCAGTATTCCCCTTCTTTCGGCGCGGGTGGTTGGGTGATGTTCATCGTTTTCGCCGTCCTTTTCATCGCCCTTGTGGGCGCCCTTCTTTTCCTCCTTTTCTGGCTTATCAGAAAGTACGTGAAATTCTATCGGACCCAGGTCGAGAAAGACCGTCTTCGGGACGAGGTCGAGAAACTCAACATCGAGCTCTATAACGCTATCCAGGAAAAGAACCGCGTCCTCGCCCTTCAGGTCGGCCAACTCGGCTTAAGGAAGCCCGAGGATGTCATGAACGCCGCCGTGGGCAGCGGAGCGGAAGAGAAAACCGACGAGGATCCTTCCCTTGCCAACGTCCGTTTCCCGCGCCTTTGCCAAATCGATCGGCGTTACGCCAATTTGGACACCAAAGTCGTCATGAAGCCCGAGGATATGCTGAGCCTTGAGGATATCGCCAAGCGCTTCCGCATGTTCGCGGCGAGCCAACTCGGCCTCTATTACACCATCGATACGATGCGGGTCCTCTTCGCCGCCATCGGCACCGGGCATCTCATCATCCTCGAAGGCATCTCCGGCACCGGAAAGACTTCTTTGCCCTACGCTCTCGGGCGTTTCTTCAAGCACCCGGCCGACATCTGCTCGGTTCAGCCGTCGTGGCGTGATCGCAGCGAACTCCTCGGTTATTACAACGACTTCACCAAAAAATTCACCGAAACCGACTTCCTGCGGGCCGTTTACGAGGCGACGTATCGCCAGGACCCGACGCTCATCGTCCTCGACGAGATGAACCTCGCCCGTATCGAGTACTATTTCGCGGAGTTCCTCTCCATCATGGAAATGCCGAACACCGCCGAATGGAAAATCAACCTTATCGCCTCCAGCCGCGCCGACGATCCGAAACACCTCGAGGACGGCAAACTCCTCATCCCCCAAAACATCTGGTTCGTCGGGACCGCCAACAACGACGATTCGACTTTCACCATCACCGACAAGGTCTACGACCGCGCCATGTCGCTGTTCTTTTCCAACAAAGGCATCGCTTTCGAGAAGGAATTCACGGAACCCCTTCCGATGCCGGCCAGTTACCTCGAAAAACTCTTCGCGGACGCCAAGGCCGCCAACCCGATCAGTCCCGTGACCCTTAAGAAATTCGACGAGCTTGACACGTTCGTCATCAAGAACTTCCATCTCGCCTTCGGCAACCGTATCCTTAAGCAGATGCATGCCTTCGTCCCGATTTACGTCGCCTGCGGCGGCACCGAATACGACGCCATCGACTACGTCTTCTCCAACAAAGTCCTCAAAAAGTTCGAGACGTTCAACCTTAGTTTCCTGCGCAACGAGCTCGTTGAGCTCGACCGCATGATAACCAAGCTCTTCGGCAAGAACGAGTTCCCCATTTCCCGGGATAAGATCAAGTTCTTCCTGAAGATGAACGCCTAGCCCCATAACTGCGGAAACATGAAAACACCGACTCTTAAAAACCTTCATGAAGCCTACCAAAAAAAGACGGATGCCCTCCAAGGCAACGCCTCCTTTAAGAGTTTCGAAAGGACCGTGCGCCGCTCGGTCGACAATTTCGTTTTCCAGAAGGCGCGGACCGAAAGCAAGATGTTCGACCAGGCGTGGGTGGACGCCCTCGAGGAGGCGTTCCCGCATCTTGACCGCATCGTCAAAAACCCCCGCAACTTCATCAAGCAGGAAGGCGACGTCGTCATCGCCGCCTTGGCCAAGCGGGTCACCCCGGCGTCCATCGCCCACCTCGCCAGCCACACCCAGTTCATCCGCAAGGTCAATGACGACGGTTCGATCGAGCCCGAGAAAATCCTTTCCGTCAACACCGAGGAGGATTTCCAGATTTACGAGAACCGCTTCGTCATGACCCTCATCAAAAAGGTCACCGAATTCGTCATGCGCCGCTACACGTACATCATGACCCATATCGATACCCGCGACAGCGAGGTTCTGGTCATCCATTCCGTGAGTCAGTGGAAGGACATCACCTTCGAGGTGGACAATCGCGTGAAAATATCGCGCCCGTCGCGGGAGCCCGACGAGAAGAAGAACGCCGAGGTCCTTGCCCGCATCAAGAAGATAAGGGGCCAACTCGATTACTACAACAAGTCCATTTTCATGAAGAACCTGGAGAACGCCCGCCCGGTCCGCAACCCCATCCAGCAGACCAACCTGATCGTCAAGCATCCGGACTACAAAGCCGCGTACAAACTATGGCGTTTCATCGACAAATATGACCGCCTTGGCGTCTCCTTCAGCGTCAACGAGGCCGACCACGAGTTCACCGACAAGTACGCCGATGAGGTCTATTCGCTGGTTTTGGGCTCGATCCTGACCCTTGAGACCAACTTGACCAATCTGGACGAAGTCCCCCCCGAAGAGATCAAAAACAAAGTGGTTTTGCCAAAAGTCCGGCTGACGCTGGAGGACGAGACGTTCCTCGACCGAAAATTCGCCTATCACGAATTCCCGCTTTACGAAAAGGAGTTGCGGGACCGCAAGCAAGCCCCCAAGAGCGCCGAGGAGATCCGCAAAGAGGAGTCGCAGCGGATCGCCAAAGACTGGGACGAGAGCGAGAAAATCGAGGAAATCCGGGCCCACGAGGCGGCGATCAAGAAAAAAGAGGAACTCGACGAGGCCGCCCGCAACGCCAAAATCAGGAAGCAGCGCCAAAAGCAACTCGCCGCGTGGGAGGTCAAAGTCGCCCATTCGGCCAAACGGTTGCTTGAGGACGATTTGCGGCGGGCCAAAAAGAAGAAGGAGAAGGCCGAAAAGGAAGCCCTTTTGCGCGAGAAGGCCCTTCTTTCGGCCCAACGGAAACGGATCAAGGACGACGCCCTCCGCGACCACCGGATCGATTACATGCACCTCAAGAAGCTGAGCGCCGCCGGGCTTAATGAGGGCAAGCCGGCGATCCCGGGGGCGAAAAAGGACGAAGGGGGGGACGGCGAATGAAAAAGTGGGTCGACAACCTCCTCAGCGGCATCCTCGGCGCTTTCATCGTCATTCTCCTCGGGTGCGAGATCACCATGATCGCGACCGAAAGGAAAAACGGCCTGCCATCTTTGTTCGGCTATAGTTTCCTTTACGTCAAGACCGATTCCATGGTGGGGGATCGACCCGACTCTTTGCTCGTAGGCGACGGGATCGTCATCAAGCGTTACGACCCTTCCGCCGTCGAAGTCGGCGACGTCATCACCTTCTATGACGAGAAGGTTTCCTCAGGCTACGTTCCGACCCATGGCCTCGTGACCCATCGGGTCTACGATATAAAGACCGAGGACGATGGTTTGGTCTTCTATTGCACAGGCGATAACGCAAGCAGCGGCCGAAACGCCTATAATATCGTGACGGCGGCCGATTACAAAGGCACCATGGTGGCCCATAGCCTCGCCTTTGGAAGCTTTCTCGAGGCGACTCAGGAAACGTGGTTCATGCCCGTCACCGTGTTCGTGCCCCTCGGGCTCTTGGCCATCTGGGAAGGGATCGATATCTTCCGCGATGGCAGGAAAGCCGAAAAAGAGGAGCAGGCGCAGGTCGAGGCGATGATGGCGGAAGCGGGGGTCAACCCCAAGGACGAGGGGACCCGGCTCCTTTTCGAGGAGAAGTTCCGGTACAAAATCGAGTTGCGGCGCGAGGCGGAAGAGGCGATGAAAAAAGAACGGGCCCGATACAGGAAAGAGCTTGCGAAGGCCCGGAAGAAGGCCGGATCCGAGACGCGAGAGGAAACGGGGGAGAACAAATGAAGAAATCGAAATTGCCCACAATCACGGCCCTTCTGCTCGTCGGTTTCGTCTTTCTTGGGCTCGAAGTGGGCCTTGCCGTGGCTCTGGCCCTTTATTTCGGGTTCGCCGTTGACCCCTTTTGGTTCTATCCCTGGCTTTTCCTCATCGACGCGGGCCTTCTTTTGCTCACGGGCGTCCTCGTCGCCTTCCTTTTCTCCCGGCGCGCGCGGTTGCTTGAGGAGAAACGGAACGCGGGCGAATCCTTCCTCAACGAGCGTTTCGTCTTCACCGAGGCCAGACTCAAGGACTATCTTCTCCATAAGGAAAGACGCCATCGCTTAAAGGGGGTCCTCGCCGCCATCGCCGTCAAGGACATCAACAGCGAACTTCTGTCCCTGTACGGCCCCCAAAGGGTCCGTTCCATCAACGAAATCTGCCTTAATTGCATCGCCTGGCGGTTTGGCGAGGAAAACGAATGCCGCTATGCCTACAACATGCTTGACGGCTTCTACGTCTACAAGGACACCAAGAGCCTTGACGCTTTCCTCGACGAACTTAGGGGCGTGGCCGCCGACATCGCCGCCAAAATCAAGGGCGACGAATCGCTTCCCTCCGTCCGTATCCTGATTGGCGTCTACCCCTTTTCCGCGGGCGATCAGGCCGAAGTGGGCTTCCGCCGGGCCGCCCTCGCCCAGAAGTTCAACGCCGAAAGCCGGATCGATGACGCGGCGGTCGTCTATAGCCGCGAAATGGCGAAGCGGAGCGAGACGCAGCGGGACTTGGCCCTCGAACTCGTCCGAGGCCTTGAGAAAGAGGAATTCGAAGTCTATTACCAACCCAAGTACCGCCTTAAGGACAAAAGCTTTTATGGCGCCGAGGCCCTTATCAGGTGGCATCATCCAAGCCGCGGCCTCCTATTGCCGTCGCTGTTCATCCCTTTCGCCGAGGCCAGCGGCGACATCGCCCATATCGACTATTACGTTTTCGAGCACGTTTGCCGAAACATCGCCGAATGGAAAAAGAACGGCACCCCGATCCTCGTCATGTCGATCAACCTTTCGCGCAAGACCGTCTATAACCCCGGTTTGCTTGAGTTCTTCCGCCGAACGCTAAGCAAATACGACATCGATCCCCGGGCGATCGAAATCGAGCTCACCGAATCCATCGCGGCCAAGGAGCAGATCTTTGTCGCCGACATGATCGCGAAGCTGCGGAAGATCGGCTTCCAGACCGCGATCGATGATTTCGGCGTCGGCTATTCTTCCCTCGCCTCCCTGAAGCAGATCCCTTTCGACACCATCAAAATCGACAAATCGTTCATCGATGACATCGAGGTGAGCGAAAAGAGCCGCTCCATGGTCCACATGGTCATCGATCTGGGCCATAGTTTGGGCATGAAAGTGGTGGCCGAGGGCGTTCAGTCGCAGCTTCAGTCCAAGATTCTTTCCGGTTTCCGGCTCGACGCCATCCAAGGCTACTTTTACTCGCACCCTCTTTCGGGATTCGATTACGTGCGCTTCTTGGCGGCCCACAAGATTTCCCCAAACGTTCTCGAGGAGGCCCCGAAGAAGGAAAAAGAGCCCGAGCGGATCCTGACCGCCGCCGAGGCCCAAGCCAATTCGCGCGCCAATTTGAAGCGCGGACGCGATAGGCTGCCCCGCGCCGAGCTGAAATCCCTCAAGAAGGCCGTTAAGGAAGGGGCGGCGAACCGCGATTCTTCGAAGACCCCGTCTATCGTCTCTGTTCCTTCGCCTTCGCTTGAAGGGGCTTTGGGGAACCCCGCCCTTTCGAATAATGGGCGCACAGAGGGCGATATCGCCGCAAAAACCCCTTCAAAAAGAAAAGGACCCTTCAATCCGATCGTCAATCTTTTGGATAAGGAAGGCCGTAATCCCGCGAGGAAGGGTGCGGCGAAGAGGAAAAGGAAGGGGGACGGGAAATGATCGCGATCATAGGCGTCACCGACGACGACATCCTCTATTTCCGCGCCCGCATGGAGGTCGAGGAACGGGTGCCTTTGCTCGGCTCCCTCATCGCGTATAAAGGCACGTTCGCGGGCGAGGAGGCGGTCGTCGCCGCCACGGGCGAAAGCGTTTACCTGGCCGAACTCGTCGCCGGCCTGCTTTGCGCCCGCTTCGAACCCTATCTCGTCATCTCGGTCGGCCTTGTCTACAGTTTCTCGAGCCAATTAAGGCAGGGCGACGTCTTCATCCCGGAACGCTATTATCTCAGCGAGGTCGATTTCTCGATCAAGGATCGCACCACATACGGCCAAATCCCCGGCCAACCGCCTTTCTTTGTGGGCGATTACGGCCTTAACGAAAAGGCTGAGCGGACGGCTTACCTCGTGAGCGACCGCTACGTTCAGCGCGGCTATCTCCTTTCGGGGAATACCTTCGTCGACCGGCAGGGGCCCATAGAGACGCTCGTGTCCGAGCGCTTCCTGAGCGAGGATGGCCTCATGGCTTACGACAATTCCAGCGCCGGGGTGGCCCTTGCCTGCTCCTTAGCCCACGTGTCGTTGCTTACCGTCAAAGCCGTCGCCGGCCGCATCGGCAAGGAAGAGCATCGGCTCAATTATCTGCGCAAAGGGCTCGAGATCATGCCAAGCATCGGCCAGATCGTCGCCCGGATGGTCATGGAGAAGGGACGATGAAAACCCAGAGGAAAAACGAGGCGACCGCGCAAGGCAGCGGCTGGGCGCTGATAAAGAAGGCCTGGCCGGCTTTCGCCGTTTGCGCTTTCGCGCTTCTTCTCGGCGGTCTTCTTTTGCCCATCGGGATCGCCTATGGTTGGACGATCCTCCTTTATCTATGCGCCGGTCTCATCGTTTTGGCGGCGGGGGGCCTCATCGCCCTCATCGCCCTTGGGCTCGCTAAGCACGGGAAGGCCATCGACGAGAGCTTGGCGCAGATGGCGTGTCAGCTCGACGACTTCGGCCGCGGCGACCTCAAGTACGTCTCGACCCGCCACCGTTATCGGGCTTTCGACGATTTCCAAGACGCTATCAACCGGTCCCTCAATTCCTATTCTTCGCTTCGCTTCATCTACAAGACGAGCGAGGCCGATCGGGCTTTTGACGAGAAAATCGCCGCGGGCGTGGTCCTCGGTTTTCCCGAATTCGTCGATCGTTTGCCCCACGAAATCGAGCGCAACGCCAATTTCCGAAGCGCCGTCGTGTTCGTGAAGTCCCTCGGGGACGAGGCGAGCGATCCCAGTCCGATGCGCGATCTTCATGAGGCCCTGATGGAAGCCTTCCCCTCTTCGCTCATCGGTTTGTACGATGACGCCACGTTCGTCCTTTACGACCGCGACGTCTCTTCCTTCCGGGCCCTTCGCGAGACCCTTGAGCGGCTCGTCGGCTCTTACAAATCGATGAAAGTCGCGAAGGGGGCCGACATCGCCAGCATCGCCTATTGCAAGGCGGGGGCCTCCGTCTATCCTTACGTTCCCCTCACTTCCCTCGTCGACGAGGGGCTCGCCGAACTCAAAAAGAGCGAAGGCGTCTCTATCACGAGCGACGTCAGTAAAGTCTATTATCCCCATGCCATTTTGACTGAGGACAACAAGCGGATCGTCTATTTCGCGACCATCGAGGGCTTTGAGGGCCTTTTCGATAAGGCCAAGACCTATTCCGCCGCGGTCCAGGCTTTGCGGAAATACGCCAATTGGCTGGCTGCCCAAGTCGGTTTCACCGCCACGGGCTTCCTTTCCTATTATCCGGAAACCGAGCAATACGACCTCGTTTTCGAGGGGCATCGTGACCCTGCGAGCGCCTCTTTCAGCAAACTTGGCGTCCGCATCAAGCAGGCTTCCGTCGATCCTTTTTACCGCGAAGCCCTTAACGATGCCTTTTTCGCCAGTTGCGACGCGGAGGAACTCCCCGCGAGCCTGCGTGGCCCCCTTATGAATCTTGGCGTCGCCTCCTTTTGCTTCTTCGCCGTCCATAGCGGCGAGGAGAAGCGCGGCTTCGTCTATTTCACGAGCCTTGAGAAACGAGACGCCTTTTCGATGCTGGAACGGGAGATGCTATCCCGTTACGCCTCCTTGGCCTCGAGTTTCATCGTCGCGGCCCAGGAGAAGAGCAGGACCGCTGAGAACAGCGCCGTCATCGAGGCTTTGAGCGATCGGACGGGCAAGTACATCTATTCGCTCGATCGGACGAGCCATCGCCTCACTTACCTTTCGAAGAACCTGAAGCGGGCTTATCCCGAAGCCAAGGAAGGGGACCTATGCTACAAGGCGCTCCGCGGGGAGGACTCGGTTTGCTCCCGTTGCCCGCTGTCCCATGGGGTCGACCACCGGATCATCGAGCGGATTTCCTCGACCGAATGCGCCATTTCGGCTCTTATCTACAAAGGCGTCCGCAAAGGGCAAAGCACCGTTCTCATCGAGGACACGGGGCGGGAGAACGTCAAGAGCAGCAACCGCTTCCTCGACCCGAACCTCCTCGTCCGCAACCGCGAGGCTTTAGCCCTCGACCTGTCGCGCCAATTGAAGCAGCGCGACTCGGGCTACGTCCTGGGCCTTCGTCTCCTCAACCACGAGGCCCTCATCAAAAAAGCCACCGGCAGCGACGCCACCTCCATCATGGAGATGGTGGCCAAGAGCATTCGCGACGCCGGGTACGGGGACATCGTCTATCGCTTGGATGATTTCGAGCTGCTCTTCCTTCTCAAGAGTTATCAGAAGAACAAAATACTCGGCCTCGTCGAGGAGGTCGCCGAGATCACCAAAGGCCCCTTCGACTATCAGCTCATCAAACTGGAGCCGGAATATTCCTATTGTTTCGTCGGCTATCCGGGCGAGGCCCAAACCCCGCGCGAAATCGTTTCGCTCGTCGAAAGCGAGCTCAACCGAAGCGAAGGCTTCGGGCCCGGGCAAGTGGTGCAGGTGGCCGACAACCATCCGCGTTTCGCGTTGCGGGAGGATTACGTCGACGACCTCCTTTCCAAAACGCTGGCGCGCGACGTGGTGCCGATCGCCATTCAGCCCCTCTATCAGGCCAATACCAAGAAAATCGTCTCGATCGACGTCTTCGCCCGTTTGTTCACGGCCTCGGGCGACCAGATCCCTTCGGGCGAGCTTTTCGCCGCCGCCGGACGGAAGAAAATCCTCGAAAAGGTCGATCTTGGGGCCTTGTGGAGCGCCGGGAAGTTCGTCGATGACCATGACGATGACGCCCTTTCGAAGAGCTCCATCGAGTTCATCGGCGTCCGTTTGGGGGCCGCCTCGATCAAGAACCCCGATTTCGTCGCTGAGGTGAAGCGGTTCTTCGAGAAGTACGCGCTTCCGAAGCGTTACCTGCATTTTCTCGTGGATGTCAGGGTTTGTTTGGATAACAAGGAAAGCGTGAAGGCCATCATGGCGGAGCTATCGCCCTATGGGATTGTCTGGGAGGGCATTTCGGCGAACGAGGAGAACGTCTCCCTCGACGAGATGAAGGCCCTTGGGATCGGGTGCCTGCGGAGCGAAATGTCCCTCATTTCGCGCGCCGCATCGAATTCGAAGGATTATCAGGCCATTTCGCGTTTCGTCTACGCGGCGGCCCGCGATGGGTTCAGCCTCGCTTGCTGCGGCATCGAGACGGAGGAGGAGCGGCAGATTGCCGAGCATCTCGAGTTCCCGCTTCTATCGGGCTATTATCTGAGCGAGCCGCTCAGCGAGAACGACTTTCTGCAGACCTTGGCTTTCGCTAAGTGAAGGAGAAAAAAGGGCCGCGGCTCATCCCGCGGCCCTTTCGTTATGGTTTTTCTTGTAGGCGCTTAGCCCATAAAGGGCGTTGCGGGCGATGGCGCGCTTGATTTCGGGGGTGTTATCCACCTCGTGATGGATGAGGGCCTTGCCCGCCGTCGCGCATTCCCGGAGGAGATGGCACGCCATCAGATAGGAATCGAGGTCGTTGTCGTATTCCTTCTTGAGGGGGAAGGCGGAGACGATGACCTTGACGAGGCCTTTCATCCTGACCCTGAAGTCCTTATATTCCGCGACTGCTTCCGTGCGCGGGAAGATATGGGCGTAGTTGACGGCGAACTCGGTGGCGGAAGGATAGGCGACCGCCTCGTCGAGGATTTCGACGAACACGTCCTCGATGTCATGGTATTTCGCGATGGCCCGCTCAAACCGTTTCGTGATGTCCTGCAGCGAGTAGGCGTTGGTCGCGGCGATGAGCCGGGCCTTGGTTTTGAAGTGCGAGAAAATGACGAATTCGCTGCAACCGGCCCTTTCGGCGACTTCGCGCATCGAGAAGCGGTTGACCCGCATGGTCCCGCCGGCGATCTCGATGGTGGCCTGGATTATTTTCTCGTCGATGTTGGGGATCGGGCGGCGGCTCATGGGCGGTCGTTTCCTTTCAGGTAGTGGCCGATTCCGCCGGTTATGCGCCGGTAGGTCGAGACACGGACGGCCTCGCAATCGGGCCAGACCCCGCGAATGACGAAGGAGGAGGCGACGATGATGATGCGGACCAACGAGGCGAAGGCGATGTAGAAGCCCTCGTCGCTGCCGAAGGCGTAGTCGGAGAAAATGCCCTTTCCGCTCGCGATCACGAGATTCCGAAACGAGACGGCCACTTCCCGGTTCCTTCCTCCGTGGTCGACGGAGTGGCTGTAGTTGAGAAGATAGATGGTTTCCGCGCGTTCCCGGATTTGGCGCTCCAGCGCTTTGTCGACCAGTTTTTGCTCCCGCAGCCCTTCCTTCACGAAGCCCGTATAGGCGAGCGTGATGCGGTGGCCGCAATAGGCGTTGGCGGCGTCGATCAGCTCGTTCTTCGTGGAGAAGCGCGCGAAGAGGGTCGGCTCGGAAACCCCGGAACGCCTGGCGATGCCCTTCGTGGAAAAATCCCGGTTGGCTTCGTTGCTTCCGCCAAGGGCGATCGTTTCCCGAATGAGGCGCTCGCTTAAATAATCTTCCATGTTTTCCCTAGTTGTGCTCTCTTCCTCACCATTCTAAAGCGGTCCTCAAAAAAATTTCAAGGCTCACTTAACATATTAAATTCAGTGTCCAGGGGAGCCTCTCTTGCTTTTTGGCTGTTCTTACCTCGTGGCCCCTTTGGTGCTATTATACTTAGTGACAATCAGGAAAGGACGTCTTCCCACTATGGGCGAACAGCATCTTTTGACTTCCGGGCCTTTGCTGGACGAAAAAGGGAATCTTGCCGAATGCGGCTACGCTTTTTCGTTGGTGAAGACCTATGACCGCAAGGCCATTAGGGCCCCGAAAGGCCGTATCAAGGAATGGGACTACTACTATGTCGGCGACAGGGAACGGGGCATCGCCCTCACGATCGACGACAACGGCTACATGGACATGTGCAGTTGCACCGTCTTCGATTTCCGGGTCCCGGGATACGAAGAGAGATCGGTCATGCATCCATTCAGCTATGGTAAGCGCCGATTGCCCCCCACCTCGAAAGAGGGCGACACCGTTTACCTCGACAAGAAAGTGACCATGAAGTTCACCCACGAAAACGGGAAACGGCACCTTTATATGGTGTGGCCGAAGTTCGGCAAGGGCGGGGAAGAACTCCGTTGCGACGTCTTCCTCGAGGAGACGAACCCGAATTCGATGGTCATCGCGACCCCCTTCAAGAAAGCGGCCCATTTCTACTATAACCAGAAAATCAACTGCCTTCGGGCCAGCGGATATGCCAAGCTCGGCGACGATTTCATCGACTTGAACAAGGACGCCTATGGCGTGCTCGATTGGGGCCGAGGGGTCTGGACCTATCGGAACGCGTGGTATTGGAGTTCGCTTAACGCCATCCAGGACGGCCACGTGATCGGCTGGAACCTCGGCTATGGCTTCGGTGACACGAAAGCCGCGAGCGAGAACATGCTTTTCGTCGACCGCAAGGCTTATAAGCTCAATGACGTGGTTTTCGATATCCCCATGGACAAGCGGGGCCGCGACGACTTTTTGAAGCCGTGGCGTTTTCGGAGCCAAACGGGGGACATCGACCTCGTTTTCACCCCGCGGATCGACCGCCACAGCCTGACCGACGCCCTCATCATCGAGAGCAAACAGCATCAGGTCTACGGCTCTTTCAGCGGCAAGTTTCTGGTGAACGACCTTTCCGAGGCCATCGAGATCCATGACCTGCCGGGTTTCGCCGAGAAAGTCTCCAATCGGTGGTAAACTCCGTTTGACGGGCGAAAAAAGAAAAGGCATCCATGGCGGTGCCTTTTTTAAAAACGAAAGCCCCGTTCTTCAGGAGCGGGGCAACCGGTCGCGTCAAGCTTCGGTTTCGCTGGTTTTCGGCGCGATCGTTTTCGCTTTCGCGGCTTCCTCCGCGTCGATTCGATGGCGTTCCGCCAAATCCGCCTGGATTTTGGCGTGGTCGCCTTCGCTGATGTGGTAGCCAAGGCGCATGACCAAGAAAGCCAAAACCATGAAGAAGACGAGGGAACCGGTGAGCCAGGCGGTGTAGGCGGTGACGGAGCCGTTCGACAGATTGTCGATCGCCTTTTGAATGGCCGTTTCCTCCTGGGCCGTCGTCCATTCCTGGGCGTTGACTTTGGCGCTGGCGTCGTTGAGGGTGTTGTAGAAAGCCATGGTCCCCGAACCGACGAGGGCCAAAAGGTAAAGGCCCTTCTCGAGGGCACTCGAGATTTTGGCGTCGAGCGGCCGCCACGCGAAGGCGACGGATTCCTTGCGCTCGCCGAACTTCCATTCGTTGTAGTCGATGGCGTTTTGCATCATGACCAAAAGGGCCAGGTAGAAGATGCCCATCGCGGCGCTGAAGAAGAAGACGGGGATGAGGATGAGCCAACCCGTGCCGTTGAAGAACTCCAAATGACCGTTGACGACATGGCTATAGGCTAGCGGGGTTTCCCCGAATATCGGGGCCCCGAGCAGGAAGAAGGCGACGAAGCAGAGGGTCGAGACCGCGAAAGTCACGGTGATGATGGTCATCTGCTTCACATGCTTGGCAATGAGGGGGTAGAGGACTTGCGCGATGACGGCGCTCAGGATGTAGACGCCAAGGAAGAAGATGGCGCCGGTGCCCCCGAGGTTTCCGCCGTACCCGTATATGAAGTAAAAGTAATTGTAGCCGAACCCGGTCAGGACCGCGCCGAGAACGTAATAGGAGAAAATCGCGATGACCGTCATCCGAAGGGGCTTGTTCTTCGCGAACATCACGAAGAGGTCCTTGAATTTGGTATGGCTCGAAATCTCGTCCTGCTTGGGGTCGCGGGCATGCTCCTTGCATAGGAAGAAGACCGCGACTTGGCTGAGAAAGAAGAGGATGGCCGTCGGAATGGCGATCGCCCCGTAGATCCAAGTGACGTTCGAGGCGTTGACCATGAGGGCCGTGATGGCGTACATTGCGGCCGAACCGATCGTGGTGGCCACCGTCACCATCGTGGTGATCTTGTTGCGTTCCTTTTCGTCGTTGGTGAGCGAAGGGAGCATCGACCAGTATCCTAAGTCGTTCATCGTGAAGACGAAGTCCCATAAGAGGTAGAACACCCCAAAGCAAACGACGAACCACCACCCGGATGGCCGGGCCAGGAACATCAAGAGGACCATGGCGGTGTTTCCGGCGGCGCCGATAAGGATCCAGGGGCGGAACTTCCCGGTTTTGAAGTGGCACTTCTCGACGATGATGCCCATGATCGGGTCGTTGAGCCCGTCCCAAATCAGGCACACGACGAGGATCGCCGTGATGACCGACATTTGGGCGATGTACGTGTCGCCCGTGCCAAGAAGGCCGACGGACTGGGCGTAAATGAGGAAGTTGGCGCTCACGAGGGCGTAGCAGGCATCGCGGAAGATGCCGGACATCGAATAGATCCAAGACGTCTTTTTCGGGATCTTGTCGCCGGTGTAGGTACCAGCGGTAAGGTCGCGTTTCTTGCGTTTCTCTTTTTCCATTGAGGAATCTCTTTCTGGGCCTAAAAGGCCACAATGTCAGCGTTCATGGGCGTTAGTGCGAAACAAAGCGGGTCCTTTCGCCGTCTCGTTTGCGTCTATGAACGTTCCTTTGGCATTATTGTATCTCGTCCGTCCGAAAAAAGAAGTGACGAAATGGGGGTATTCCGCTTTTCCTAAATTCCATGTGCGCCCGCGCGAGCCTTTGAGGAAAAGGGCCGCAAAGGATAGAGGGGCCCTTTTTCGCGGTTATTCGACCGTGAAGTCGATCGGGTAATCGCCCAAATCGGTCTTTATGATAAGGCGCGCCTCTTCGCGGCGGTCCGTCTTTTTGCTGCGGACGTAGACGGAGACGTCCCCGCCTAGAAGGGCGACGCTCGCGGGCCCGATTATCTCGATTGGGCCCTTGGTTTCGAAGGAGATGACGCGGGAGCAGTAGTGGAGCGTGGTGCCGAATTCGTCCACGAACTTGATGGTGACGCGGCTGACGTCGTAGGTATCGCCGTTGCATAGATCCTGGGAGGAGGCGTCGTAACGGTAGCTGAAACGGACCGAAGGCCCGAATCTTTTCTCGATGACGGGCTGGTGGTCGCGGTATCCGCGGACGGTCCAGATCACGGCTTTCTCGCCCCAGCCGGACATGTATTTGTAGTAGAGGGCGACGAGGCGCTCCATCGATAGGCGGCGCCGAAGGATCGTCGGGATGTAGGGCAGGAGGTTTTTGACCCCAAGGTGGGCCATTCCGGTCTGGCCCACGAGGTTAAGGGCCTTCTTGATTTTTGCGGCCGCCTTGGGTGGAATGTCACCCTCTTTGAAGGTCCGCCCGATGAAATCGTCGATGAAGATCGGGGGATGGGGCATATGGGGATAGCCTTTTTCGTCGGGCCTAAAGGCTTCGACGAACTCGGCCCCGCGGAAGAGTTCGACGTAATCGCAGTTCGTGAAGACGACGAGGGGCTTTAAAAGTGCTTCGTCGTTATCGCCGGTGACGGGCGGATTGGCCACCCACATGACGGGGGTTGGGGAATTCTGCGAGGCGTAGACGTAAGCCGCGGCCTTGGGGGCGCGGAAGATATCGTAGACGCCATGGTGGCAGATATGGTCGCCGGACCCGAAGTCCTGATGGGTGTTGTAGTCGAACGCGCACCAGCCGATGACGCCGGAAAGGTCGCCGAACTTGAAGGCGTCGTCGATGACGCGGGCGTGCCGTAAGGCTTGCTCGAGGCGCCTCTCGGACCCGCTATATTGCTTAGTAGGGTACATATGCCCGTTGTGCTCGCTCACGAGCGTCGCGTGGCCCTTGGTTCTCCACGTCTTCGGGTTGTCGATCCCGTGCTCCCGGCCGCAGCAGGAGAAATCGTTATAGGCGTAGACGTCCTCAAGGATCGAGGATCCCTTGAAATTTCGGACCCCCAAGGTGGCTCGGGACGGGTCGGTTTCATGGACGTAATCGTTCGCCTTTTGGTATAGTTCGTCCTCATCGGCCGATTCGTCGATGCGGATCCCGTAGGCGATCAGGGAAGGGTGATCCCTTTCCTTCTCGACCATCGCGCGCAAAAAATAATAGTAATTGTCCCGCCAGGCCTTGTCTTTTCCGACGTACTGCCAGCCTGGGACTTCGTCGATCACCATGAGCCCGAGTTCGTCGCAGCGGTCGAGAAAAGCCTCGCTCTGCGGGTAGTGCGAGGTCCGCACGACGTTGGTGCCGAGCTTGAGTTTGAGGATTTCGGCGTCGTCACGCTGGGCCCCCGCGGGCAAGGCCGGTCCGACGTAAGGGTAATTTTGGTGCCGGTTCAGCCCGATCAGCTTGGTTTTCTTTCCGTTGAGGAAAAAACCTTTTTTATCGAAGGAGGCGTCGCGGAAACCGATTCGGATCGACCGTTCGTCCTTCCCATAGGGGGAAACGAGGGTGGCGGTGAGGGTATAGAGGTTGGGCTCCGAGACGGACCAAAGATCCGGATGGTCGATCGTCGTTTCCTTTTCGGAGAACCGCTTGATAAGCTCGCCGCCCTCGAAAAGGGAAAACGACAGCGACGCCCCCTCGGCGGGGCCGACGGCCTCGGCTTCGATCCTCAGCCTCCCGTCCATCCTCGCGGCGGCGTGGAAGCTTCCGATATGGGCCAGCGGGACGAGGTCGAGGCGAACGGGGCGGTAGATGCCGGCGAAAGTGAGATAGTCGACCGCCTTGCCAAATGGCGGGACCTCGCTATCCTCGCGGCTATCGACGACGACGAGAAGGCGGTTGCCCCTTTCCTTAAGCGAGGAGGCGATATCGTAACGGACCGGAACCCAGCCGGAGACCCGTTCCCCGAGGTCGACCCCGTTAAGGAAGGGATGGACTTTGAGCATGACGCCTTCGAAAGTCAGGAAGGCGGCTTGCCTCTTTGGGTCGAAGCCGGGGGCGTCGAAATCCTTTTCGTAAGTCCATAGGCCTTGGTAGCTTTGCTCGTTGAAATAGCTGACCGGTTCGACGAGCGGGGCATGGGGGATGTCGACGCTCACGGACCCGGAAGGGAGGCGCTTCAGATACTCGTCGCGAAAGCCGGAAACGAACTTCCAGCCGAAATTCAAAGGTGTTTTCATACTTTCATCATCTTACCACAAGATATAAAGTTTACTTATGGTAACTGAACACGACGGATATTTCCTTCTTTCGACCGCCTCGACTTCCCTTTTGCTGCGGGCGAACAAGGTGGGCAAACTGGTTTCCCTATATTATGGCAACCGTTTGCTCGACGAACGGGAGTGGCCCGCGCTATCGATCGTCGCGGGTTGCTGCCCCGGGACTTCCCTTGTCTACGACGAGAAAAAAGCCCCGGCGGTTTCCCTCGACGCCCTCCATGGGGAAGTCAGCACGGGAGCCCAAGGCGATTTCCTGTATCCTTCCCTCATCCTCAGCCGCCCCGATCTCGTGAATTTCGATTTCGTCTACGATTCGTTCCTCATTAGAAAGCCCTTGCCCATAGTTGGCCTTCCGACGCCTCACGGCGCCGAAGAGGAGCTTGTCATCGCGCTCGTCGACAAAGCGGCGGAGGCGCGCCTCCGGCTTCACTATTTCGTCTATGAGGGGAGCGATGTCATCGGCCGCTATCTTGAAGTCGTCAACGAGGGCGAGAAGCCCCTCACGATCGATAAAATAGCCTCATATCAATTCGTGACCCCGAACCGCGATTACGTTCTGCGGACCCTTTACGGATCGTGGATCAACGAAGGGAACCTCGATAAGCAAAGCCTTCACCACGGCCGTTTCGTCTTCGGCAGCGACACGGGGAGTTCCAGCAACCGCCATAACCCTTATTTCTCCTTAATGGAGAAGGGGGCTGGGCTGAACGAGGGGCATGGCTATGCCTTCAACCTCGTCTACAGTGGGTCCCACGAGGAATCCGTGGAACTCGATTCCTTCGGCCGCGTCAGGCTTAGCGCTGGCATCTCAAGCCGCTATTTCCGCAAAACGCTCGCGAAAGGGGCCTCGTTCGTGACCCCGATGGGCGTTATGACGACGAGCGAAAAAGGGCTCAACGGCCTGATGGGGCATTGCCATCGTTTCGTCGACGACTGCGTCGTTCCGGAGCGTTTCGCCCACGCGGAGCGGCCCATCGTCTACAACAACTGGGAGGCCACCTATTTCAAGTTCACGAAAGGCAAACTGGTTTCCCTCATGGACGAGGCCAAAAAACTCGGCATCGAGTATTTCGTCCTCGACGACGGCTGGTTCGGGAACCGCGAGGACGACACCAAAGGCCTCGGGGACTGGTTTTGCAACGAAAAGAAAATCCCCGGCGGTCTCAAATCGCTGTCCTCGGAAGCGAAAAAAAGAGGTCTTGGCTTCGGGGTTTGGATGGAGCCGGAGATGGTTAGCGAGGACAGCGACCTTTATCGCGCCCATCCGGACTGGATCATCCGCGACGGGGTCCACGAGCCCGTCAAGGGCCGCCATCAGTTCGTGCTCGACCTCACGAAGAAAGAGGTTCGCGACTTCGTTTATGGGGCGGTGAAGGGGGTCCTTTCGAGCGCCGACATCAGTTTCCTTAAGTGGGACTATAACCGCCCCATCGCCGATATCCCCGGCGGCAAAGGCACGTTCATGCACGATTACATCCTCGGGCTTTACGAGGTCTTGGGCCGCCTTAAGGACGAATTCCCGAACGTCCTCGTCGAGCAATGCGCCTCGGGAGGGAACCGTTTTGACCTCGGGATGCTCAGCTTCGCCCCCCAAATCTGGACGAGCGACGACACCGACTGCCATCAGCGCGTCCTCATCCAAAGCGGGATCGCCCTCGGTTACCCCCTTTCGACGACCTCGTGCCACGTCTCGGCCAAAACGTCGATGCAGCTTCTCCGGAAGACGTCCCTCGACTCCAAGTTCGACGTCGCCGCGTTCGGCGTTTTGGGTTACGAGCTCGACCTATCCGAACTGACTCCGCTCGACCGGAAGGTCCTCGCCGGGCAGATCGCTTTCTACAAAGCGCACCGGAAGACGTTCCAGTTCGGGACCTTCCGCGAGAGCGAGAGCTTCGCCGACTCGCGCTACGCCCAGTGGCAGACCAGCCTTGGAAAAGAGACGCTCGTCGGCCGCTACATAAGCGTGGCCACGCCCGCCCCGGAGGAGGGTCATCTGAAAGCGGTGGGCCTCGACGAAAGGAAACTCTATCGTGTCGCGGTTCGCCCCGAGACCATCGACCTCAAGTCCTTTGGCAGCCTCATCAATTTCGTCTCGCCGGTGCACCTGAAGAGCGATGGGCTTGTTATCAACGCGATCGCTAAGCGCCGCGGGATGGATAGCGAGAAGGATAGCGGCCTCGTTTCGGGGGCCGCCCTAGATAGCGGCGGCTTTGCCCTCAGCGAGGAGTGGGCCGGCACGGGATACAACGATCACGTGCGCTTCCTTGGCGATTTCGGGGGCCGAGTTTACCTCATCGAAGAAGCCGAGTGAGCATAGGTTTACGAAAGACTTGCCACCCCGCCTTTTTGCGACTATTATATTCAAGCCGCAAGTTATCGCGGGGTAGGGCAGCCCGGTAGCCTGCCAGGCCCATAACCTGGAGGTCGGTGGTTCAAATCCACCCCCCGCAACCAAACGGCAGAACGTCCCGATTTTATCGGGACTTTTTATTTGCGATGTATAAAAAATGTATAAAACCTGAAAAACCCATCTGGCTAACCATCAGCCAATCAGGTTTTTTCTGATTCGATTGGCTTAGTTCACCCTCGGATCGCAATCTCCTTGGCCGCCTTTTTGTAGGCGCCATTCCCCAAATGGAAACAGATGCTCATGGTTTGCTGCGTATTATCGCTTTTCGTGTTTAAAAAACCATTTCTTTTCGCGAATATTGAGTTTTTTATGTGAGGCTATAAAATATAAAAATGGTTGATATGAAGTTCTTGGGTCTTACGGTTTTGGGGCTTTCTTTGGTTGGGCTTTCGCTCAGTCCTGGCGTTACAGCCGCCAATAAAGGCTGTCTCAGGTCAGGCGAAGACGCCTCCGCCGACACGGCGGCCGTTATCGAGGAACCTGGCGCGTCCACGCTTTCGGTCAGCGTTGCCGAGGCCCTAAAAAAGGCCGAGCCCGCCCTCGTTCTAAGTTTAGGGCCCTCTTCCATCGTCTTGGAATCGGAAAGCGACCGGATCGCCGTGTCCATAGGAGGCGCCGCCGTCTTTAGCGCGAGTCTGGACCGCCTCTATGCCGAAGACCTGAGGGTCGGGGAAGGGGTCAAGGTCTATTACGAAGCCTATTTCGCGACTTATCCGCTCACGGTCGAGCAATCTTATGTTTTCGTCGATTAGTTCGCGTTAGGGATTTGTTGGTTGCCGTATCGCCGCCTTCGGTTCGGTAAGAACCGTTTTTAAAAAAGGAATATTGACGTTCTTTCGCGGGATGGCGTTTTATCATGGTTCCGCGTAAATCCCCAAACGTTGTCTTTTGTAAGCAAAGGCAGATCGCTTTCGTAAACCGGGTCCGTCCCTTTTTTCGTCAGTTCCGCAGAGGCGTTGCGCCGTTTTTCCTATGGGAAGCGACTCCGTTTCCGCCTCTAAAGGGCCTTGCGGGGCGATTCTACGATTCGGTGTCGCTTCAAGGGATTTCCCTAAAAAGGGAAAGAGGTTTATGATAAAGCGCAAGGCACCGGAGGATTCGGAGCAAACTTAAGAAGTGCCTTCTCGAGACGGAAGTCGGCGAAAGGCATCGGATCGTCGCCTCGCTCCCCGCCTAAGCGGAAGATAAAAGCCGTCCAGAAGAAACAACCAAAGGAAACAACCACATGATCGTCACAATCGTCACCGACGTCTTAGGGCAGGCCAATAACGGCACGACCATCGCCGCGATGCATCTCATCGATTCGCTGAGGAAAAAAGGACATGAGGTCAGGGTTCTTTGCCCTGACGCCGACAAGAGGGGTCATGCGAATTATTACGTGGTCCCGACCATCAATTTCGGTCCGTTCCAACCCATTGTCGACCATAATGGGGTGTCGCTGGCCAAAAACGACACCATGACCGTCGCCCGCGCCATCTACGACGCCGACGAGGTTCATATCATGATGCCATTCGTCCTCGGCCGGAAGGCGGTGTGCCTATGCCGCGATTTCGGCGTGCCGGTCTCGGCCGGTTTCCACGTTCAGGCCGAGAACGTGACCTCCCATTTCTTCAACTGGATGGGCAACACGGCCATCAACAAAGCCATCTACCGGAATTTCTGGGCCCATTTTTACCAATACATCGACGCCATCCATTATCCGACCCAGTTCATCCGCGACGAGTTCGAATCCGTCATCAAACGGAAAACCCCCGGCTACGTCATTTCCAACGGCATCAGCGCCGCTTTCGTGAAGAAAGACATCGAGCGTTCCCCCGAACTGAAAGGCAAGTTCGTCATTCTTTGCACCGGGCGTCTCTCGAAGGAAAAGCGGCAGGGCTTGCTGATCAAGGCGGCCAAACTTTCGAAGCGGAGCGACGAGATTCAGATCGTCTTCGCGGGGGAAGGGCCTCGCTACAAGGAATTGCAGCGGCTTATTAGGAAGACCAAGTTGAGGAACGCCCCGATTTTCCGCTTCTTCAAGCGGGATGAGCTCGTGGACGCCATCAACATGGCGGATCTTTACGTCCACACTTCGGAAATCGAGATCGAGGCCATCAGTTGCCTCGAGGCCATCGCCGGCGGGCTCGTCCCGGTCATCAACGACAGCAAAAAATCGGCGACCCGCTGCTTCGCCCTCGACGACAAAGACCTTTTCAGGCTCAACGACCCGCAGGATCTGGCGGACAAAATCGATTATTGGCATGACCATCCCGAGGAAAAGGCCGCGCGCGCCAAAGAATACCAGAAATTCTGCGGGCAGTTCAATTTCGAGCATTGCATGGACGAGATGGAGCGGATGATCGAGGAGACCGCCAAGATAAAAAAGGAGCCGTCCCATCGGAAAGCATGAAGAAGCTGCGACGGACCTACTACTACCAAGATCCCCTTAACGACGATTTCGCCCTGAATGACATCAAGGCCAAACCGCTCCCAGCGAAGTACCGGTTCTTTCATCGCGGTTGGATTTACCGCTTTTTGTCGAGCGTCCTCTATTACGTCATCGCGGTCCCTCTCTTATGGGTTTACGCCAAGATCCGCTGGGGCTTCCGCGTCGTCGGCAAAAAGAAAATCAAGAAACTGCGCCTATCGGGCTACTTCCTTTATGGCAACCACACCCTTGACGAGGACGGCTTCCTGGCGAGCGTTAGTTTCAGCCTCCCGAAGCGGACTTACGTGGTCGCGAGCCAGGAGACGATGTCGATTTTCGGGATCCGCTGGTTCCTCGCGATGCTCGGGGTCGTTCCCGTCCCCAAGAGCCCGGAAGAGGCCGCCAAGTTCCTTGAAGCGGTCGAGTACCATTACAAAAAGCGGGGCGTCGTGATGATTTTCCCGGAAGCCCACATCTGGCCTTTCTGCACGCGCATCCGCCCTTTCCCGGATCAGAGCTTCACCTATCCGGCCCAGTTCGGGGCCCCCGTCGTCGCCATGTGCACGACCTTCCGGCAACGCAAGCTCTTCCGCCACCTTCCCCCTCTCGTCACCATCCACGTGAGCGACCCTTACTATCCCGACATGAGCAAGACGCTCGGCGAGCGGACGAAGATCCTGCGCGATCTCGTCTATGAGTTCATGGAGGACACCTCGGCTTCCCTCGACAATTACGAATACGTGCGTTACGTTCGCAAGGCGGACGGGGACGAGCCCCCCGAGCGGTAGGGCGTTTCCCTTGCCTCCGCCCGAAACCCCCATATAATTGGGATCAGGAGGGATCCGAACATCATGGAATTAAAAGGATCGCAGACCGAAAAGAATCTTCAGACGGCTTTCGCCGGGGAAAGCCAAGCCCGCAACAAGTACACGTTTTTCGCGAGCAAGGCCAAGAAGGAGGGTTACGAGCAGATCGCGGCCATCTTCTTGGAGACCGCCGACAACGAGAAGGAGCACGCCAAGCTTTGGTTCAAGTACCTGCAGCCGGGCGGTGACATCGGCTCGACGGCCGAGAACCTGCAAACCGCTGCCGACGGCGAGCATTACGAGTGGACCGATATGTACAAAGGCTTCGCCGAGACCGCCAAAGAGGAGGGTTTTGAGGAGATCTCCGCCAAATTCGCCATGGTCGCCAAAATCGAGTCGAAGCATGAGGAACGCTATCTCAAGCTCCTCAAAAACGTCAAAAACGGAGTCGTCTTCATCGGAGACGACCTCAGCGTGTGGAAATGCCGCAACTGCGGCCACATCGTGGTCGGGAAGTACGCGCCTTTGAAGTGCCCGGTGTGCAATCACCCGCAAAGTTATTTCGAGCGCCTCGCCGTCAATTACTGAACGCAGGCCTTCGCGACGGCCCCTCCTTGCCGAGGGGCCTTTCGTTTCGCCCCCTTTCTTGGCTTTTTCCTCTTGCAAAGACGAGACGGCGTGAGGATAATAACTAAGCGCGTCTCATCGCGTCCGCATTGGACCATTGGTGTAGCGGTCTAACATGCCTCCCTGTCACGGAGGAGATCGGGGGTTCGAATCCCCCATGGTCCGCCATGTGGCCCGGTAGCTCAGTTGGTAGAGCACGGCCCTGAAAAGGCCGGTGTCGCCGGATCGTAACCGGCCTGGGCCACCACAGGCGAAAAGAAATCCCGGGCAACCGGGATTTTCTTTATTCGAGGAGGCTTCGCAAGTCCTCTTCGTCGATGAGGGCTATCTCAGTCCCCTCGAAGAGCGGGGCGAGGCTCTTTTTCTCCTTCTCGCCATAGGCCACGAAATAGCTGGCCTCGCGGAGGTTCCTCACGACGTAGGCGCGGTGCCCTATGACGAGCTTGCCCAGTTCCAGAGCCCGTTTCGAGTCGCTTCGGAGCGAAGGCGAGAAAAGGAATCCGTAGCCCTCGAGGCGATCGTCGAGGGGGTCGTCGACCCACTTGTAGATCAGATCGTTGAAGGCGCGGGACGCCTCCCGGTCGTACGCCGCGGCGGACTCGCGGGGGATTTCCGAGATCCTTCTGCCCAGTTCGTTAAGCGCGACGCTGCCTTTGGAGGAAGGGTATCGCTCCCCCAGTTCCGCGACGGTGGCGTTTTCCTTTCGCGCGATCGCGCCAAGAAGCATCATCGACATGATGGCGTCGTCTTTGCTCTCGTGCCCTTCAAGACCATTGGAATCAAGGCCCATTTCCTTAAGCGCGCCCTCTAACGAGGGGCTCCGGTCGTAGTCGGCGTACAGGCGGTAGATTTCCTGGATGTCGACGTACTGGAATTCAGGTTTCGCAAGACCGTAGCGCTCGCACTCGGAAAGAAGGAAGCCGACGTCGTTATCGATCGCGTAACCGAGGACGAGGGTATCCTTGTCCTCAAGGAGGGCCTTGATCGTTGGGAAGAAGAACGGGAACTTCTCGGCCACCTCAAAACGGAGGGGCGTGTAGGCTAAGTCGATGCTATGGGGCCCCACGCCTAAGACGTGGGGGTCGAAGGGGGCATCCGGGTTGATTATTATGTCCTTGCTTTCGAGGGGCTTGAGGTTTTCGTCGCAAATGAGGTAGCCAAAAGAGCAGATCTTGCCGGCATGGTCGTAGCAGTTGGCGCATTCGCAATCGAAGAAAAGGTATTTCATCCGCCGATTATTGTAGCCCCGCTTTCCCTTCTGGGCATCCGCATATTCGTAGCGAGGCGGCCGGAAAACGAAAACCAACAGGAGATTTTGGCTGAGGGGCTGCTGATTCAGAGCCGCGTTTCGGCGCGATGAAACCCAGGCGATTTTGTCATTGTCCAAACCTCGCTTACTAACCATTAATAAAATAGTCACCATTTTTCCGCCTTGGGGATAGAATATAAGCAATATGGAAAAAACAAAGACGACTGGGTCTTCGGCTCCCCTGAAGCTGAATTACAAGCGTACTTTCACGATTGGCTTCGCTTTTTTCGGAATCCTGCTCCTATGGCAGATCTACAACATGACTTGCCCGACTTTCCTCACGGAGATCCTGCGCGGGATGATCCATCCGGAAGTCGGCAACGACGCCGCATGGATCGCTTTGAAGATCTCCGATTTCGCGATGTGGCAAAGGGACACGCTGGACGTCCAGTATATCGTCGGCATCATCATGGCCATCGATAATATGGCCGCGCTCATCATGCTCCCGATCTTCGGCCGCATCAGCGACAAAACAAAGGGGCCTCTTGGCAAGCGCATGCCCTTCATCCTGATCGGCACCTTGGTGTCCGCCATCGCCGTTCCCTTTATTCCGCTGGCTTTCCATTATGGCAATTTCGCCGGCCTCATCTCCACGATGGCCGTCGTCATCTTCTTCATGATGATGTACCGTTCGCCCGCCGTCGCCTTGATGCCGGACATGACGCCGAAACCCCTTCGGGCCAAGGCCAACGGCATCATCAACGTCATGGGCTATCTCGGCGGCGGGGTCGGGACCATTCTCCTGATCATCCCGTTCTTCAAACTCACGAATTACATCAATGCCGGCGCCTCCGCCTCGATTTGGCAGATCGAGATCCCCTATCTCATCGTCAGCTTCGCCATGATCGTCTCCGTCCTCGTCCTTTTCCTCAAGATAAAGGAAAACAAGATTGAAGCCGAGGTCGAGCCTGAGATGCGACGCGGGGAAATGGAGGCCGAGATCGAGGACAAACTCACCGACAAGGACGAGGACGCCCCGATGACGAAGGCCAACCGCACGATGCTCATCCTCATCCTCGTGGCCGAAGTCCTGTGGTTCATGTCCTTCAATTCGGTGGAGACTTACATGGGCAATTACGTCATCTATTACCTTAACGCCCAAAGCAGCTACAGCAGTTGGCTCGCCATCGTCGGCGGCGTCTTCTCGGTCGCCGGTTTCCTGACCGCCGGTTTGATCGCCGACAAGATCGGCCGCAAATGGACCATTTCGATCGGCCTTTCCCTTTGCGTCGTCTCCTATTTCATCATGTGCTTCGTCGGCAAGGGGAGCGGCACCGAGGTTGTCGTCTCCAGTGGGGTTTCGACCACTTACAACACGTTCCCGTTCATTTTCTACGTCATTTGGGCCATCAACGGCTTCGGCGGATCGCTCATCCATACCTGCAGTTTCCCGATGGTCGTCGAGCTTTGCACCAAGAAAAAGGTTGGGCAGTTCACCGGTTATTATTACGCGGCTTCCATGCTCGCCCAGTCGGTCACCCCGATCCTCATCGGCCTCATCTTCCTCAAGGCGCAGGAATGGGTCGCCCTTCCGATATACGCCGCCAGCCTGATGTTCGTTTCCCTTTGCGTTTTCCTCTTCGTCAAGAGCGTCAAGGTCCCGAAACTGAAGAACAAAAAAGGCCTCGAGAACCTCGGGGGCGAAGACTGATATGCCGGCCGTCATCACCCATTACACGTTCGCCGTTCAGGCGATGCTCGACGGCGAGGCCAGGTATCGGGAGGCCACGATCGTGGGTTCGCAAGGCCCCGATCCCTTCTTCTTTTATGGGCAGGTGCCGTTTCATAGGCGCAAGAACAGCGACGCGGTGGACTCTTTCGGGAGAGACCTCCATCATACGGAGATAAGCGCCCCGTATTGCCGTTTCATCGAAATCGCCGCGAAGTCGCCGGACAAAGACCTTCTTTTCGCTTACGTCGACGGGTTGCTGCTCCACTATTGCCTGGACCGGAACGCCCATCCTTACATTTTTTACATGACGGGTTTCACCGACGATAAGGACGAAAAAAAGAAATTCTCGATCTCCCATATGTATTTCGAGACGATCATCGATTACATTTTGGGCCACGAGAACGGGACTTTCGCTTCCCCTGAGGCCTATCTCGCGCTGCCGAATGGGCAGTGCGCGAAGATTTCCTCGGCCTGGAGCGAAACGAACGCGGCGACGCTCCATAACGAAGGGGTCGACGCGAGGAGCTTCGTTTGCGCCCTCAAGGATTACCGGATGGCGTTAAAGGCCGCCTTCAGCAAAACGGGGAAAAAGAAGGCCCTCTTCAAAAAACTGTTCGGCACCGAATCGCATCCGTGGGCGATGTCCTACCCCCAAAGCATCGACGAATTCAAATCCATCGACTTTCTCAACCTCTCCCACAAGGAATGGCTCGACCCCGTGAGCGGGCTTGCCCATAAAGAGAGCTTCCTTGATCTCGTCGATAAGGCGAGGAAGGATTACGGAAAGGCCCATGCGTTGCTGAGCAAGGCTAAAAGCGGCGCTCCGATCGAAGCGGAGTTCAAGGCTTTCGTGGGCGGGGTCGATCACGATGGGGTTCCCCTCGGCGGCAAGAAGGGCTTCCAAACCTTCGTGTGGCCCCGTTGGCCCCTATGAAGGCAAGAGACGATTGAGCCTATGAAATAGGCTCTTTTCATTTATAATGATAAGGCTATGAAACTCTTCAAGAACGGCTATTGGCCGAAGTTCCTGATGCTGCTTCTTATTTTTTTGCAGTTGGTGGGCCTAGGGGTCCTTAGCTATTACTTTTTCAACAACTCGCTCGCCCGGGAGCACTTTTATTCGCTCGCCATCGCCGTTTGGGCCATCACGGCGGCTTTTGAGATCTTCATCGTCCTTTCCCGAAGCGAGACCTCCTACCGGATCGCCTGGATGCTTTTGGTGGCCTTGCTGCCGGTCCTTGGGGCCCTCTATTATCTCCTCTTCGCCAACAAGCGGACCACGATCCGTCAGCGGAAGCGGATGAAACGCTACGAGACGGCGCTTCCGCCCTTCCCCAGCGACCCCCAAACAAAAGAAGGCGTCGCCGCTTTCTCGCGTCCGGCCGCGGCCATAAGCCAATACTTGGAAAGCAACGCGGGGGCCGCGGTTTACGAAGACACGGCGGTGGAGTATTTCCCGCTTGGGGACCAAGTTTTCCCCGTCATACTCCGCGAACTCAGGAAAGCCCGCCATTTCATCCTTTTCGAGTTTTTCATCATCGCCCCGGGCCTCATGTGGGACGCCGTCCACTCGATTCTCGTCGAAAAGGCCCAGGAAGGGGTGGAGGTCAAACTCGTCTACGACGATCTCGGCAATTTGGGGAACACGCCGGTGGATTTCGCCAAAAAGCTCAACGAGGAGGGCATCAAGACATACGTCTTCAGCCCCATCAAGCCCTTTCTGAACGTCAAAATGAACAACCGCGACCACCGAAAAATCATCGTGATCGATGGCCACACGGGCTTCACGGGCGGGATCAACATCGCCGACGAGTACATCAATCGGAAAGCCCGCTTCGGGCATTGGAAGGACAACTGCATCATGCTCCGCGGCCGCGCCGTGAGCGGCTTCAGCCGCCTTTTCCTCCAGAATTGGGTGGCCAATTTCGAGAAGGGGTGGCAACCCGATTTCTCGATGTACGAATCGGGCAAATACATCGACGAGATAGGCGGATACCCGAAATCCGATGGCTTTTTGCAGCCTTACGGCGACGTTCCCTTCGACTACGAGTCCGTCGGGGAGCGCGTCTATCTGTCGATTCTCGGGCGGGCGCTCCGCTACGTCTACATCTCGACCCCTTATCTCATCCTTGATTCCGAGCTCATCAACGCGATCACTTTGGCGAAAGCCGAAGGTGTCGACGTTCGCCTCCTCGTCCCCGGGATCCCCGACAAGCGAAGGATTTTCCAGCTGACCCGCGCCAACTACGGCCCCCTATTGGCCGCCGGGGTCAGAATTTACGAATACACCCCGGGCTTCGTCCATCAGAAGATGTTCGTCTGCGACGACGAGGTGGCGACCGACGGGACCATCAACCTCGACTATCGGAGCCTTTATCTTCACCTGGAGTGCGGGACCTTGCTCGTAGGAAGCCGGGCGATCGACAACATGAAAAGCGATTTTCTGGCCACCCTTGAGACGAGCCACGAAGTGAGTCTCGAGGAATGGAAGGGGTGGCACGCGAAGAAGGCGTTCGAATGGGCTTTGTTGCGGCTTCTCGCGCCGTTACTATAATCTAAGGAGAGGATAGAGGTACACTTTATGAAAATGTTCCAGAGGTTCTATTGCCGAGCTTACCAGAGCGCGATTCGCCTCGCCATGCACTTCATGGATTTCCATGAGCCCGAGCGTTACGAAGGCAAGGGGGCGATGGGGCAGATTCCCGCGATTCTAAGGAAAAAGGGATACCGCCATCCGCTCATCGTGGCCGATCCGGCCATGACGAAACTGCATCTTATCGACCCGCTTTTGTCCGCCCTCGAAAAGGAGGGGTTCTCCTACTCCGTTTACGACGGGGTCGTCCCCAACCCCACCTTTGACGTGGTCCTCGCGGCCAGGGAAAAGGCCCAGCTCGACAACTGCGACAGCCTGATCGCCCTAGGCGGGGGCAGCGCGATGGATACCGCGAAGGCTGCCGGGGCCTTGCTCGCCAACCCCAAGGCCAGCCCGGCTTCGCTGGGCGGGATCCTCAAAGTCCATCGCCGTTACCATTGCCTGATCGCCATCCCGACGACCGCCGGGACCGGGAGCGAGGTCACCGTGGCCGCCGTCATCGTCAACCCGAAGACGCACGAGAAATTCTCGATCAACGACCCCAAGCTCATCCCGCACGTGGCCGTTCTCGACAACTCCTTGCTTGAGGGCTTGCCCCCGAAAGTCATCTCTTCGACCGGCATGGACGCGCTCACCCACGCTGTGGAGGCCTATATCGGAAACATCCGCACGACCAAGACCAAAGCCTACGCCATCAAGGCCGTTCAGCTGATCCACGGCTCGCTTTATCGTTTCTACGGCGATCCACACGACGACGAGGCCCGCGGGAACATGCAACTCGCCGCTTATTTGGCGGGGGTCGCCTTCACGCGGAGCTACGTCGGCTACGTTCACGCGATCGCCCATAGCCTCGGGGGTCAGTACAACGTGCCCCATGGCCTCGCCAACGCCATCATCCTTCCGCACGTGCTCCGGGCCTACGGGAAGAGCGATGAGAAGCGCCTCGCCAAACTGAGCGAGGCCATCCATCTCACGAAGCGCTCCGCCTCGAAAGAGGAGAAGGCCAAAGCCTTCATCGCCTGGATCGAGGAAATGAACGAATCCATGCAGATCCCGGCCACTTTCGACCATCTGATCAAGAAAGAGGATATCCCGATGCTCAGCAAGCGGGCCGCCCACGAGGGCAATCCGCTCTACCCTGTGCCAAAGGAGATGGACGCGGGCGAACTCGCGAAACTCTACGCGGAGATCGATCCCCAATGACCATTGAGCGGAACGAAAACGGAGGCTACGGCCTCACCACGATCACCAACGCCGTCGGCTTTTCGCTCACCCTTTCCGATTTCGGGGCCGGCATCGTCGAGATGAGCTGGGACGGACTCCCCCTGACGATCGCCCCGAAGGACCGGGAAACCTATTTCCATAGCGACGGCTATTTCGGGAAGACCGTCGGCCGCATCGCCGGACGGATCAAGGACAGCCGGCTGGCTTTCGCCAACAAGACCTATTCCTTAAGCCCTAACGAAGGCCCCAATTGCCTTCATGGGGGCCCTCACGGCCTTTCCATGAAGATGTGGCGTTTCTCCATCGATTACCGCGACGGCTCCCCCGTTCCGACCTATTCCCTCGACGAGGAAGACGGAGAGGGCGGCTTTCCCGGCTCCGTCAGTTTTCGCGTCCGTTACCACGTCAGCGAGAAGGAGGCGCGGCTCGAGACCCACCTCGAGGCGTTTTCGCCGGTGGCCACGCCCCTCAACCTCACGACCCACGCCTACTTCAACCTCGGGGGGAGCCCCAACGTCCTTTCCCACGGATTCTGGGTCAACGCCCATGAGGTCGAGACATATGACGAGGGTCTCATCCCCCAGGGCTTCGCGGCATGCCCCGACTGCCTTGATTTTTCTTCGCCCCATCGCGTCGGGGAACGGATCGGCGATCCGATTTTGTCTAAGGGGCGGACGAAAGGCTACGACCATTGCTTCCGTTTGGCCGCCCATCCTTTCGCGGCGCCCGTGGCCCGTCTTTCTAACGGAAACCTGACGATGGAGCTTTGCACCGACGCCCCGTGCCTTCAGGTCTATAGCGACAACTACCCGCGGCTGGGCTTACCCCTCACGAACGGGCGGAACGAGGAGAAAAACGCGGGCCTCGCCCTCGAGCCGGTCGCGGTGCCGAACGATTTCTCCGCGATGGCGACCATTCCGGGGAGGCCCCTTTTCCGGCGCATCGCCTACCGTTTTCTGAAAGGTAAGGCAAAATGAGCATCGAGGAAACGATCGCGTTGGCCGTTGTCTACGCCGAAGGGCATCTTGGCCTTGATAAGGACGACGAAACGTATTTCACGAACCTTCTCCTCGGCCATTTCGGACTCACGGCCCCATATAAGGGCCCCATCGATCCGGCGCGGGCCGAGAAAATGGAGGTTCCCGACGAGATCGTCGATTCCATCGTCGATTTCGACGTTAAAATGCGCCTGATGGACCTCGGCGCGGCCGAGCGCGACGCCACGTGGGTCATGGGCGTCCTTTCGCCCCGCCCCTCGCAGGTCAGCCGCGTCTTCGCCTATCTGAAAGCCAACTCCTCGGCGAAAGCCACGGAGTACCTTTATGACCTCATGGTCAAGAATGACTACATCCAAAAAAGCAAGGTCGACAAGAACCTTCGCTGGGTCGCCTCTTACCAAGACGGGCCCGCCCTCGAGATCTCGATCAACCTCTCGAAACCCGAGAAGGACAACAAGGACATCGCCAAACTGGTCCATGCCGCCCCAAGCGGCTATCCGGCCTGCTTCCTATGCAAGGAGAACGTCGGTTTCGCCGGTTCGGCGACCCATCCGGCCCGGGAGAACATCCGCGTCGTTCCGGTGACGCTCGACGGCGGGCAGTGGTACCTGCAGTATTCCCCTTACGTCTATTACCCGCGCCACTGCATCGTTTTCTACGAAAAGCACGTGCCGATGGCCATCAATCCGCACATTTTGCGGTGCCTTTTCGATTTCGTGGATCAATTCCCGCGCTTTTTCATCGGGAGCAACAGCGACCTTCCGATCGTGGGCGGCTCGATCCTTAACCATGAGCATTTTCAGGGCGGCGGCCACGAGATGCCGATCATGAAATCCAAAGTCCGCGCTTTTCTGCCCGCACCCGGCAAATCGACCTCGCTCGCCGTTCTCGATTTCTACGACACGGTCCTGAAGGTCTATGGGCCTTCCCGCGAGGAAATCGTCTCCATCGGGTCGCAACTCATCGCCAAGTGGCGCGCCTACGACGACCCGAAGCGCGGGATCCTCTCCCACGACGGGGAGGGGCTTCATAGCACCGTCACCCCGATCGTCCGCAAAGTGGGGGATACCTACGAGCTTTATCTCATCTTGCGCAACAACCGCTGCACCAAGGAGTTTCCCGATGGGCTTTTCCACGCCCATCCGGAATACCATTACGTCAAAAAAGAGGGCATCGGGCTCATCGAGGCCGCCGGGCTGTTCATTTTGCCCTCGCGTCTGCTCCGGCAAGGAAAGGAAGCCGAGGAATGCGTGGGAAAGAAACTGTCGTTCGATGAAAGCCTCGCCCTCTATCCCGACCTCAAGCCTTTCGCCCCGATGCTTCGGGACATGAAGGAAAACGGAGTCAGCGTCCGTCAGCACCTCAGCGGGGTCTGCCAGCGGATTCTACGGAACGTCGGCGTCTACAAAGACACCCCGGACGGCCAAGAGGCCCTTCGGCTTTTCGTGAAAGGCGCCCTCGAATGAAGGAGCCATCCTTCAAAAGGGCCCTGGCGTCCTATCAAGCCGCTTTCCGCACCGCGCCGGCGGGGTTTATCTTTTCGCCGGGCCGGCTCGAGATTTTGGGCAACCACACCGACCACAACCACGGCCTGTGCCTCGTCGCCGGGTGCAACCTCGGCATCCGCGCCGCCTATGGCCCCGCCCAAGACGTCTCCCTCGAGAGCCAAGGTTACGGCAGCCTCGCTTTCGCGCTTAAGGATTTTTCCCCGCGCGAGGGGGAAAAGGGCTCGACGATGGCCCTGACGAAAGGGGTCCTCGCTTTTTTAAGGGGCCAGGGCTTCGCCATCGGCGGTTTTCGCGCCGCCCTCAACAGCGACATCTTCCCGGGCGCCGGGGTCAGTTCCTCGGCGGCCTATGAGCTTTTCGTCGCCGAGGCGATGAACGTCCTTTATAACGGGGGGAGGATCGACCGTCTCACGAAAGCCAAGGCCGGCCAATATGCCGAGAACGTCTATTTCGGCAAGGCCTCGGGCCTTCTCGACCAATGCGGCTCTTCCTTTGGGGGAGTCCAGTATCTCGATTTCCGCGATCCCAAGAACCCGCTCGTCGAGCCGTTGCCTTTCCCTGAGTGGATGCCTCGCATCCTTCTGGTCAACCCCGGGCCGGGCCACCAGGGCCTTAACGATCTTTATGGCGAATTGCCCCGCGACATGCGCTTCGTCGCCGAGAAGGTTTTCGGCGCGGCGTTTTTGGGCGATGTCGCCGACGGGGAAGACGCGCTCGCGCGCTTGAAAGAGCCACTCGAGGGCATCCCCGAACGGGCGCGCTTGCGCGCCATCCATTTCTTTCGCGAGAACGAGCGGGTGAAGCGGATGAAAGAGGCCTTTTCCAAGAAGGATCGTCGGGAATTTTTGGCTTTGGAGCGGGAAAGCGAGTATTCGCAAGAGCATTTTCTCCGCAACGTCATGATCCCGGGCCGCTACGCGGGTTCGCCTTTGGAGTGCGTCGAGCGGGCCAAAGAAGCGTTTCCTGGCGGGGCTTATCGCGTCATGGGCGGCGGGTTCGCGGGCAGCGTCATCTGCTTCCTCGAGGCGGGCGAAGTAGCTTCCTTTAGCAAGAAGATGGCTTCGTTTTACGGGGGCGGCGCCGTCGCGGAGGCCTCGATTTCCCGCCTCGGGGCGCATCGGGTCGCGTAGTTTCCAATAAGGAGGAATCCGTATGCTGAATCGTTTGGCCGGCGTTTTGTGCCCCGTGAGCGCGCTTCCTTCGCGCTTCGGGATCGGCGATTTCGGCGCCACGTCGCGCCGCTTCGTCGACTTATTGGCCAATCATGGCTTCAAGGCGTGGCAGATTCTGCCGCTCAACCCGCTGGGGTATGGGCATTCGCCCTATCAGCCCTTCTCGAGTTTCGCCCTCGAGGAGCTCTACGTCGACCTCGACGCCCTCAGCGAAAAAGGCCTTCTTGGGCGCGTTCCTTCCTTCGGGGAGAGGAACGACCGCGTCGATTACGAAGGCATTCGGCTTTTCAAGACCCCGTACCTGAAAAAGGCCTATGAGGAGGAAATGAGGCGCTACCCCAATTGCCTCGTCCCTTTCCTTTCCTCCCATCCGTGGGTCCCCTCGTGGGCCCTCTTCATGATGAATAAGCGGAAGGAAGGCATGCGCGCGTGGTCCCTTTGGAGCAAGGACCGTCAGGAGTCCATCCTCCATCCGGAAGCCTCCCTTTCCCAAGACCGCCCCTCCTACGAATACGAGATTTGGCTCCAAAAGACCCTGTATGAGCAGTGGGACGCGCTCCATAACTACGCGAAGGAACGCAAAGTGCTCATCATCGGCGACGTCCCTTTCTACGTCGGCTTCGATTCCTGCGACGTTTGGGCCAACCAGGACACTTTCCTGCTCAACCCCCAGACGAAAGAGCCCGAGTGGATCGCCGGGGTCCCCCCCGATTACTTCTCGGCGACGGGCCAGCGGTGGGGGAATCCGATTTATGACTGGGACACGCTCGAGAAACGCGATTTTTCCTTCATCATCAACCGCCTTGCCCTCAATAGCCTTATATACGACGTCATCCGCCTCGACCATTTCCGGGCCTTCGACACCTATTGGAAGATCCCGGCGAGCTGCCCGACCGCGGTCACGGGCGCCTGGGTCGAAGCCCCGGGGTACAAACTGCTCGACATTTTGCTTCGCGATCATTCGGAAATCAATATCATCGCCGAGGATTTGGGCGATCTCCGCCCCGAGGTCCTCGCCCTTCGCGACCACTACGGCTTTCCCGGCATGAACGTCCTTGAGTTCACGTTCCGCGATGCCGAGATCGCCCATCGTCCCGGTTACGACAAAACGAACGCGGTCGCGTATTTGGGCACGCACGACAACGATCCCTTCAGAGGATTTTTCGAGAAATTGCCCGAGGATGAGCGGAACGCGTGGCTATGGGCCCTCGCCCAAAAGGGGCATGAGGCTGGCTCGCCCAACGAAAGAATGATAAACTACGCAATGGCCTTACCGGCCAATTACGCGATCTTCGCCGTGCAGGACCTTCTCGATCTCGGCAGCCAAAGCCGCCTCAACGTCCCTGGGCTCATTAACGAGGTCAACTGGACTTGGAGGCTCCTCGACTACGCCCCCTTCGAGGCCGTTCTCCCGCATTACGGCGATTTGATCAGAAAGTACCATCGTTAATGCACACAATAGGTTTGGTTTCGCTTGGATGCGCCAAGAATCTCGTCGACAGCGAGATGATTTTAGGGATGTTCCAGGGCGGCGACTACCGCTTCACCGACGATCCGGCGCAGGCCGACTGCATCATCGTCAACACGTGCGGTTTCATCGCCGACGCCAAAAAAGAGGCGATTCAGACCATTTTGGAGATGGCCCAATACCCGGGAAAGCTCGTGGTCGTCGGATGTTTCGTCGAACGGGATCTCGAGGAGCTAAGGAAGTCGATCGCCGAAGTGGACCTTTGGGTTCCTCTTCGCGAGTACAAGGATATCCACAAAAAGATCGAGTCTTTGCTGGGGACCGACGACATCGCGCCCCTCAATCCGCTCAAGCGGGTCGTTTCGACCCCTTCCTACTGCGCCTACCTCCGCCTTAGCGAAGGCTGCGACAATTTCTGCGCCTTCTGCGCGATCCCCTACATCAGGGGCCGCTTCGCCTCCCGGCCTTATGAGGAGATAATCGAGGAAGCCAAGATGCTCCGAAACCAGGGCGTCAAGGTGCTTTCCCTCGTGAGCCAGGACACGGCCCGTTACGGCTCCGATTTCCCCGCGCGGCGCCCGGGCATACTCGACCTTTTGAAGGAACTCGACGGAATGGGTTTCTATTCTCTCCGCTTGCTATACCTGTATCCGGACGAAATATCCTCCGATCTCATCGACTTCGTGAAGGCGAGCCGCTCCGTCGCCCCGTATTTCGACGTCCCGATCCAAAGCGGGAGCGATCACGTTCTTAAGCTCATGAACCGGCACGGCGATCGGGCCGACATGGTCCGGCTGTTTAAGGAAATCAAAGAGAAAATCCCCGGGGCCATTTTGCGGACCACCCTCATCGCCGGCTTCCCCGAGGAAACGGAGGAGGATCAAAAAGAAACGCTTTCCCTCATGGAAGAGGTCCGCTTCGACCATTTGGGGTGCTTCACCTATTCGCGCGAGGAGGGTACGCTGGCCTACAAACTCCCTGGCCAAGTGCAGGAAGGGACGAAGAAACGCCGCCGGGACGAGATCATGGCCGTCCAGCGGAAGATTTCCTACGAACGGAACAAAAAACTCGTGGGACGCACGATGGAAGGCCTCGTGACCGGATACGATCCAAAGAGGAAGCTTTACACCCTCCGCAGCTATTGGAACGCCCCGGACGATATCGACGGGAACGTCTTTTTCGCAAGCCCGACGCCGCTGAAGAACGGCGAGATAGCCTCGGTCAGAATAACCTCATCGTTCATCTACGATTTGCTGGGGGAGAAGGTTTAAGCACCTTTATCGTCGGACGGCCGCTCTTTGAGGTGCGACCACAGAATCGCCCCGATGGTGGTGGGGACCCCTAGAAGAAAGAGCATCCATAGGCGCCACCCTTGGTTGCTGGGTAAATCGCATCCGAGCTCGATATAGACGGAAGCGATGAGGCTCCACATGAAGCCGACGAAGAAATACGCCCCCAGGTCATGGCTCCGCTTCCAGATGAAGTTGAAGAAAATTAGAACCAAAAAAGAGGCGGGGACCGCCCAAATGAAAGCCCGCCAATAGAGATAATCGTTGATGATCAGGCAGCCGATCGCGACTACGCAGGCGAGGATCCAAACGAGCGAGATCCATAGGCCGATGATGACCCTTTTGTTGAAGTGGTTGGTCTTGGTGTAAGAGTAAAGCCGCTTGTTCTCCGGGGTCTCCTCGTGGGTCAGATAGTCAAGCGTCACCCCATAAAAATCGGCGAGTTCCTGCAGGGTCTCGACGCTAGGAAGCGCGTCCCCGTGCTCCCATTTCGAGACGGCTTTGTCGCTTAAGCCGAACCTTTCTCCCAACTCGCTTTGGGTGAGTTTCCGTCGCCTGCGGAGTTTCGTCAGATTGGCGGCTACGTTTGTTTTAATGGGAATCATATTAACTAACATTAGGACAAAAGTCAGAAAACATCAAACTAAAAACGCTTAACTCTCCTAGAAGTGGAGTTGGTGAATTAATCTATTTTCCTTCGATAGCCCTCTACGACTTGAAAGGGGACGAAGGGGTAAAAAACCAGGGCAAACGATTTTATACTTCATTCAGGAAGGAACGCCATGCCCGAACTGGAGATGTCCAAAACCGTTTATTACCGCGACGAGCTCAACGACGAGTTCTCGGGTTTCGCGCCGAAAGGCTTTTATATCGGCGCGGATTACCGTTACATCCATCGTAACATGTTCTATCGCTTTTTTTCGTTTTTGGCCTATCGCCTTCTGATGACGCCGATCGCTTTCTTCTACAGCAAATTCGCGGAACGGCAAAAAATCGCGAACCGTAAGGTTCTGCGGCCTTATCGCAAGAGGGGGTATTTCATCTACGGGAACCACACTCAGCTCATGGGCGGCGGCTTCACCCCAAGCCTCGTTTGCTTTCCGAAGCGGACCGACATCATCGTGAATCCGGACAATCTGGCCGTCAAGGGCTGCAAGACCCTTTTCGAAATGTCGGGGGCCGTCCCTCTTCCAAGCGCCCTTTCGGGAGTCCCCCCTTTCCTTGACTGCCTCAAGGAACGCTGCCGCGAAGGGCACGCCATCTGCGTTTATCCGGAGGCCCATATCTGGCCTTATTGCACCAAGATCCGCCATTTCAAAGCCACTTCTTTCCGCTACCCATGCAAAATGGGAACCCCCGTTTTCGCGTTCACCGACTGCTACAAAAGGAGAAAGCACTCCAAAAAACCGCGCATCGTGACTTACGTTGATGGCCCCTTCTTCCCGAACGAGGCCCTGAGCGGCTCGGCTCAAGCCGCCGATTTGCGGGATCAGGTTTACGCGGCCATGCGCGCCCGCTCCGAAAAGGAAAGCGTCTATTCGGTCATCGATTACGTGAAGAAAGAGGACACCAAGGCATGATCAACGTCGCTTACTGCGGGAACGCCGGGATCTTCAAGGGCATCGCGATGTCGCTCCTTAGCGCCCAGGAATCGACGAGGGAGCCGATCGCGGCAATGGTTTTGACCGGCGATTTCTCTTCTTTGGACCCTCGGTTCACGCCTTTCGACGAGGAAAGGCGAATTCTTCTGGAAGGGGCCCTTAAAGCCAAAAACCCATTGAGTTCCCTGCGGGTCGTCGATGTCACGGAGGCCTTCAACGAAGAGCTTTCCGCAAGCAAGAACGCCCAAAGCTCGTATACCCCCTATACGTTGTTGCGCCTTTTCCTCGACCGATTGGAGGACGTGCCTGACAAACTTCTTTACCTTGACGCCGACACGATCGTGATGAGGGACCTTTCGCGCCTCTATTCGATTGATTTGGGCGACAGGTACTGCGCTTGGGTTTTGGATCGCTTCGGCCACGTCTTCATCAACCCATCCTATTGCAATGCCGGGGTCATCCTTCTTAACGTGGGCCTTTTGGTTCGGGATGGGATCTTCGCCTCCTGCCGCGCGTTATTAAGGAAAAAGAAATGGTCCTTCCCCGATCAGGACGTCCTCAACCGTCTCACCAAGGGCCGAAAGATGATTCTGCCGCGGGAATTCAACGAGCAAAAAGGCCTCCGGCCCGAAACCGTGATCCGCCATTATTGCAACCAGCCGCGCATTTTCCCTTACGTTCACGCGATGGTCGCCAAACCATGGGATCTGCCGCGTATCCATCAAGTATACAAAACCACCGTCCACGACTCGTTGCACGAGGAGTGCCGTCTTCTATGGAGGAAAATCGAAAAATGAGCGTTCCGCAGTATTACCTTCTTTCCGCGGTCATCGTCGCGGGCGTTTGCGCCCTTTTGCTTCTGGCCTATTTGCCACGTATCCGCGCCTGGTTCGGGGCTTTCTCGAAAGGCGAGCGGCTCGTTAACGAAACGAGGAACCGCCTCGCCGTTTTGGTCCCGGCCCGCAACGAAAGTCAGGCCATCGGGCCCCTTTTGGAGTCCCTGTCGCGCCAAAGCTACGATGACTTCGCGGTTTTCGTCATCGTTTCCGACCCCGCCGACCCAACCATCAAGATGGCTGAAGAGAAGGGCTTTGCGACGGTCGTGGCCGCCGACCAAACCTGCAAAAGCGACGCCCTCGACGCGGCGGTTCAGCGCATTCTCTCCCGCGACCGAAACGAATTCGACGCCTACCTCATCCTCGACGCCGACACTTCCATTAAGGACGACTATCTATCCGCGATGAACGACGCGATGGCGAGCGGATGCGAGGTCATCGTGAGCAAGAAGATCGTCAAAAACTACGCGCTTGGCGGGAAATCCCTGACTTTCCAAGGGGCGGCCAACGGCTACATTTGGACGGTTTTCGACCAGATGGGCAACAAATACAAGAGCAAGCGCCACATTTCCCTTTTCACGGTGGGAAGCGGCCTTCTCGTCAGCAAAAAGATCATTCTGACCGACGGGGGGTGGCCCTACAAGAGCACCCTCACCGAGGATTGCGAACTCGCGGGCGACATGATCGCGAACCACTGGTCGTCCTATTATGCGGAATTCGCCCCGATTTACATGGAGGAGGCCCCGAGTTTGGAGATGACCAACAAGCGCCGCAACCGCTGGATGAGCGGCCTCACCAGCGCCCAGATGCTCTACCGTCGGAAAGACTTCAGCTTTGGCTCCGCAAGGGATATCTATTTCTCGTATTCGATTTTCATCAGTTACGCCTATTTCGGGTTGCTTGGCCTCTTCGCCCTCGGCAACGCGGCGGCCTCGTTATGGTATTTCGTCTTTGACCGGAGTTTGGTCGCCTATCCGCTTTTCTCCTGCCTCGGGGCGCTTCTGGCGATTTACCTTTCCTTCCTTTTCATGGCCGTCGTCGGCTTTTGCGCCATGCTCCATGACGTCAAGGGCCATTGGCTCTTCCGCATCGCCACGCTGTTCGTCGTACCGTTCCATTATTTGGGATATTTCCCGATCATGGTCAAGGTGTTCCTTGGCAAAGGCCCCAAGAAATGGGAAAGCATCGCTCGCGTCGGCAATTCCAGGGACATCCGTCGATGAGCGAGGAAACCTTAAGCAGGGAGCAAGTCCGCGAGCGTTACCTCGCCCTTGAGAAGAAGGGGCTTTTCGACCAGCACGTCGACTCCATCGACATGGATAAGGTCATTCCCGTCACTAAGGATTACCATTATTACCCGAAAAGCCTCTCCGAATGGCTCGTCAAGACAGCCCGTTACGAGTTGGGCGTCCGCCCTTTCATGCGCAAGATAAACAGGCGCTGCCTTGAGACGGAAGTCGTGGGGCGGAGGAACCTTCGGGGCGTCAAGTCGGCCATCGTGGTCTGCAACCATGTCCATATGTTCGACTGCGTGGCCCTCAAAAAAGCCATGAAAGGGCATTATCTCAACGTCGTCGCGGCTTCGTTCAATAACTTCAAAGGCAAACTTGGGGACGGCATGAGGGCATCGGGCATGTTGCCCCTTCCGGAGTCCTTCGACGGCATGAAGAGCTTTGAGGCCGCCCTCGAGAAATCTTTAAGGAAACGGCATTACGTGCTCTTTTTCCCCGAGCGGGCCGAGTGGTGGTACTACCATAAGCTCCGGCCGTTCAAGGACGGGGCCTTCCATTACGCGATCAAGTATGGGGTTCCCATCGTCCCTTGCTACATCAGTTTCGCCCCGCGAAAGAAACCCTTCCCGAATCCCGAGGGGGACTACCCCGAGCGAATGATCGTCCATATCCTTAGCCCCATCTATCCCGACGGGCAAAGAGATTTCTCCCATGAGCGTGAGCGTCTGAAGAGCGAGGCGTTCGAGGAATGCGCCGATTGCTATGAGCGTTCCTATGGGGTGAAGCTTTCTTACGGGGATTGAGCGTAATGTCTTGTCAAGAAGGCCCCGCTAACCTATAATCCTAAACGCTGCCCATCAAAGTCGATTCGACGAAGGGACAGCCCGAAAAACGCCCCGCTAGTTAAACGGTATAACGGGTCCATGGTAAGGACCAATTCGTAGTCCGACTCTGCGGCGGGGCACCATTCAATTTAAACAGCGACAATACATAAGGTTGTCGCTTTTTTAATACCTTGTAAATGCATACTAACGTATTCAATATGCGCTTACGAGCAGATACGAGCAAAAGCAAAAAACCATACAATTCTCAGTTATTTTGGGTCAAAACCCAATCATTTGAAAATATTTTGAGTTTGCATAACCGGTAAGTGTTGCGGGGTTCGAACCTCATTAACCGCGAAGCGAAACAAGCAAAATAAAACACCTAGATTCACAATCGAATCTAGGTGCTTTTTGCGTTCTAGCGGTTGATGTAAATGCCGAAGACGCAGACGTACGAGGTCTTCCTGATCTTATATTTATAGCTTCCGGTGAAAGTGGGGACCATCTTTTTTGGCAATTTCGTCATGTCGTCGCTTCCCACATCAGCAACCTTGCCCGCGTCCTATTCGTCAAACACAACGACATCTTCGGACCAGACGGGAAATGCGAGGTGGCGGTAGAATACGACAGCGACTACAAACCGGTCGCAATCAAAACGATAATCATCTCCTCGCAAACCAAACCCGGAAAGCTAGAAGAAGCGAAGGCCCTCTTGCTTGAGGCCATCGGCGGATACATCAAGAAGTACCCTGAATGCCAAGTCCTCATCAATCCGACCGGCGCTTTCGAGACAGGCGGTCCTTGTGCCGACTCAGGTCTAGCCGGGCGAAAGCTCATGTGCGATACCTATGGAGGGGTCGCTCACCATGGCGGTGGTGCCTTCTCCGGGAAGGATCCTACCAAGGTCGACAGAAGCGGTGCCTACTATTGTCGCTATGTCGCCAAGGCCCTCGTCGATTCGGGGCTCTGCAAACGCTGTGAGGTGGGCGTCGCCTATTCCATCGGCATTGCCGAGCCGGTCTCGGTTTCCGTCGATTCCTTCAGAACCGGCGTCATCGAGGACGACAGATTGGTCGAGCTCGTCAAGGAGGTCTTCGACTTCAAGCCTGCTTCGATCATCAAAGAACTCAAATTGCTGGATGTCACCTATTCGCGGATTTCCGAGTATGGGCACTTCGGCAGATTAGGATTGAACCTTCCTTGGGAGGACACAGATGCAAAGGCACAAGCGTTGCGCGAAGCACTCGAAAAGGCCTAGCAAGCTGGAACGCTTCTACCGCAGTGACGAATGGCACCTCGCAAGGGCGATAAAGATCTGCAATCAGAATGGCCTGTGCGAGAAGTGCGGGAAGCCGGGGAACGAGGTCCATCACAAGATCCATCTCACCATCCAGAACGTCGACGATCCCAATGTCGCTCTTAACCAAGACAACCTGATGCTCCTTTGCACCGACTGCCACAACAAAGAGCATCATAGGTTCGGCAGGCTCGCCGAGTACGACTTCGACAGCGAGGGGAACCTAATAAAGCATTCGAAAAAATGAGCGATTATGGTATGATTGCCTTAATCAAGCGAGGTTGAATATGCCAAACAATCAAAAAAACTGGGAGCTGTTCAGTTGCGATACCGAGAAGCCATACAAAGACGGGTGCCCAATGTTCGTCGATATGCTGTCTGTCGATGTCAAACACAGAAGGTTCATCCTTGACGTCCATGTAGACGACAGAAACACCGACGGCTATTACGAAGACGGGAGCGAGGTCATATGCACAAATCTGAGCCGTGAGTTGCTTTACATCCTCTTGGAGGGATTGAAGCGAAACGGCTACAAGGAATACGCGGAAAAAGAAGAGAAGTAACCCTCCCCGGTCATCGATATTTTCTGACTTCGAAAGTACCGTTCGCCCCCACCTCCAAAATGCGTGGGGCAAATTTTTAGAAAATCTGATATTTCGAAATCAAAGTACTTGAACGATGCAAATAATTCTATAATTGCTTTTTTTATGAATTTTATGGAATAATATAAATGAATCAGCTAAGCGGTTACATATTATTCATTAGGTGGATAGAAATATGACTTAGTACATATCAAATAATTACAAATATAGATGTATAACATGGCAAAATTACTTTATAGGCCTTATATCATGCCTAGTAAGAAAAAGAGGTGAAAAAATGAGAAAAACAATGACTTTTTGGTTATTGATTCTTATTATGTTAACAGTTACAGGCTGTACAGAAAAAAATAGCTTAGTTGAAGGAACTT
>JALCSW010000004.1 GCA_022653695.1 Bacilli bacterium
TTGAGGCATCGAGCCTTCCTTCCTTGTAGGCCCGCACCCAAGCCAGCCTCTGCTCCTTCGTGTACCTCATAAGAAAAGTGTCCTCCTTTCAATGGACTTTTCTGTCCAATGATTGGGGAACACTTCATTCTTCGGGGCGCTTTTTCGTGGTTGATCAGGAGACGAGAAAGGGCCAGTTCAGGGGGATTTGGGCCCCGAGCATGCCGATGCATCCGAGCGTCAAGATGAGGACGAACAGGAAGGCCGTGAAGCCGCCGACGGAAATGATTTGCCATTTCCGGGGCAAATCGTGGACTATCACCGCGGAGAAGAAGAACGGGCAGTAGCCAATTAGAAAGATGAGATACGGCACGTTCCGCTGCCACCAGGATTTGTCCCAAGTGAGGAGGCCGGCGTAGTTGAGCAGGCATTCGATGCAAACGGCCAAGACGCTGCACACAAGCGCCGGAACGACGCGGCCCATGATGGCTTTGAGTTTGGTTTTCCGCTCGTCGTGGGAAAGGTTCTTTCTCCCGAGGTTGGCCTTGTAGAACATGTTGTTGGGGTCGCTGAGCCAGTTCTTGTTGCCATCCATGAACCTCGCCATCGGGTCAACCGGACTGGTTTTGAGCATGAGGCAGGTGACCGCGCCGAGGATGATGAACATGAACGAGATCTCGATGTTGTAGCCGATTAAAATCTGAAAGGCCGAACCGCCGGCCGCGGTGGTGCCCCAAACCGGGCTGCCGGTCGTCGCGTAGACGATCGAGTTCCAGGTTTCGTTGAAGATATCCATAAGCCAGAAAGCCGCCGCCCCGAAGACGACGCTGTACTCCTTCTTGTGGAGAAGCCAGTAGACGATGAACATCACGATGAGGAGAAGCGGAATTATGTACCATTTCAAAGTCGAGAAAGTTTGGAGGTTCTCCTCAAGTTCCCCCGGAGTCGTCGTTAAAGCGAGCCAATCCATATATGTGCCTCTTTTGCCTTATTCTATCACTACGAAAGGATATGTTCCGCGACAATCCGAGGAAAAGGAGGCGATACTAGGTTTCCAATCGGTTTTTAACGGCGGGCGGCTTTTAAAAGGAAAGCGATATGGCTTTTGCAATAGGCGTGCGCGTCGTCGTGGGTCTTCATACCGACTTCTTTCATGGCTTGATACTGGTTGCCGCTAGGATGAATCATCGGATAAAGGCTGTAGGTGAGCATGAGCAGCGAATCGCAAAGGCCCTCGATATCCTTGGGCGAGGCTTGGGGGAATTGGATCGAAAAACCGGCGGAAAGATCCGGAATGAGGCCCACGAAGTTCCTTTTGAAGGCGACGAGAGCGTTTTTCGGGCAATGGACTTCGATGTCGGTGAGATGGATCGAGACCATTTCCAAAAGACGCATATGGCGGAGATAGATGGCGGCAAGGCCTTCGGCCAGGAAATCCTCGCCGGCGCGTTTGATGGACAAAAAAGCCTTCATCTCCTTAGCCCAAGAGGCATACTCGCCCTTAAGGACCTCCAGCATGATCTCCTCTTTGTTCCCGTAATAGCAATACAAAGAGGAACGGGCGATCGAAATCCGCTCCGAGATGGTTTTCATCGAGATGCTTTGGTAGTCCATCTCGTCGTACATTTTGCTGACCGTTTGGACGATTTCGGCGCGCCGTTCGGCGATTTGCTCGTCAGTGCAGGCTCTTTTTAGCATCTGTCTGTTCCTTAAAACAACGTATTATAAAACTATGTTGACACATTGTCAATTTTGCTCTAGGATACAAGTGACAGTGTGTCATTAATCTCATGGAGAAGAATCACCGGGGGATAGTCAAAAGCTGTCAACGCCGAAAGGCTCCATCGAAAATCGGGCTCTTTAAGCCAAGAAAGGACAGGGTATTATGAGAAAACAAACGGCTGGTCGCGATCGGTTGGGGGATTTCGCCCCACAATTCGCCGCCCTTAACGACGATGTGCTCTTCGGGGAAGTGTGGGCCCGTGAGAAGGAGCTACCCCTCAAAATCCGGAGTATCGTCACGATATGCGTTCTCGTTGGCAAGGGGGTTCTTGATTCGTCCCTCAGATTCCATCTCACAAACGCCAAAACCAATGGGGTAAGCAAATCGGAGATGGTCGAGATTCTGACGCAATGCGCCTTTTACGCGGGGTGGCCCAACGCGTGGGCGGCTTTAATGATGGCCAAGGAGGTATATCAGGATGAAAAATGAGATCGAAAAGGCGGGCTTTTTTGGCTTAGGGAAACCAAGCGAGGCCTACGCTGCGCATTTCGTGGGACAGAGTTACTTGAATCCGGTCGCGCTCGCCTCGGGCCTCGCCGTCTTCAACGTGACATTCGCCCCGGGTTGCCGAAACGATTGGCACGTTCATCGCGCGAGCAAGAACGGCGGTCAGATCATCATGTGCGTCAGCGGAGAGGGATGGTACCAAGAGTGGGGCAAAAAACCGGTGAGGATGGTTCCCGGCGACAGCGTCGTCGTCCCGCCGAACGTCAAGCATTGGCATGGGGCGAGCAAAGATAGTTGGTTCGCCCACCTCGCCATCGAAGTGCCGGGCGAAGACGCCTCGACCGAATGGGGCGAGCCGGTCAGCGAAGAGGAGTACGGGAAACTATGAGCGGAGCGTTGGTCGTTTATTTTTCCTATTCCCACGGGAACACGAAAAAGATCGCCGAAAGACTCGCTTCCGCCCTCGGGGCGGACATCGAGCCGTTGCTTCCTCTCGTGCCTTACGAAGGCACCATGGATGAGGTGGTCGCGGAGGGCGAAAGGGAAGTTAACGCCAAAAAAAGCCGTCCGATCAAGCCGCTGAGCCTTGATCCCGCCGATTATGACCTCATCGCGATAGGGACGCCCACGTGGTGGTATACGATGGCCCCGTGCGTGAAATCGTTCTTCGAGCGCTATTCCCTCAAAGGGAAAACGGTCATTCCGTTCGCGACTAACGGAGGATGGCCGGGCCGTGCCTCCAAAGACATGAATGACCTATCGCTCGGGGCGAAAGTCGTCTGCCCGATGCAGGTTCGGTTCGATTCCGGCGGCGGATCGCGCCAAATCACCCCCGAAAAGGACGTGGAAACCTGGATCGAAGACGTCGTCTCCTTGGCGAAACGCTGAACCAAAAACGCCGACGGCCGTTTCCTCGGCGTTTTTTCTTGCCATTAGTGGCAAGCCCGAGTAGAGTGTTTTCGTCGTATAACTCACGGGGTGAGCAAAATGGTGAAAACAAGCGATCACGAACGTCAAATAAAAGAAGCGATGGCCCTCGTGGGCCGCTGTTTCGGAGGGCCCGCCCCACGGGATTTGATCGGATACGGGCAGGGGCAGATGCGCATTATCTATTACCTTATGGGTCATGGTAAGGCCAGCCCCAAGGACTTATCCTATTTCATCCATTCGGGAAGCGGTCGCATTGGCAACGTCCTTAAGGATATGGAAAAGCGGGGCCTCATCTATCGGAAGAGCAATCCCGTCGACAAAAGGAAAACCATTGTCGGCTTGACCGCCTTAGGCAAGAAATTGGCCCGCGACAAGGAAACGCGCTTTCGCGAAAGAATCGAATTCGTCATCGCTTCCGTCGGTGAGGATCGCTTCACAGAGTATATGAAGGAAATCAACGGTTTCCTAGACGAGATCGCGAAGGCGAAGAAGGAGAAGGAGAGCCATGTTTAAGCTGTATCGAAACCTTAGGAGGCAGGATTGGGTTTTCGTCGCGCTCATCATGGGTCTCACGGTGCTTCAAGTCTATTGCTCGATGACCCTTATCGATTTTCTGCAGAGCCTCATCAAAAGCATCCAGTTCCTGAACTATCATAATAACCCCGCCCAAATCGGGGACCAGTTTTACGCCGCCTTCGTTCTCCTAGGGCAAGACGACGCCTCCCGATGGGCCGCCATCGCCGCGATGGATCTATCCTCGCTTGGGCTTGATGCCGCCTCCGTCAGCGCGATCAATTCGATCGCCGTGGCCTCCACGGGCGAAATTTGGTACTACGGGGGCTTGATGATTGGCTGCGCCGCCGGCGTCGCGGCCTGCCAAGCCCTCATCTCGGGGCTGGCTTCTTTCGTGGCCGCCGATTTAGCCACTTACACCCGCAGCCGGATCAACGAGAAGGTGTCGTCGTTCTCGTTGGCCGAAATCAACCGTTTTTCGACCGCCTCGCTGATCACGCGGACCACGAACGACATCGAAAACGCCCAAATGACCTCGCTCCTCATGATGCGCATGGTTTTCGCGGCTCCGGTCACGGCGGTTTGGGCCATCTGCAAGATCCAAGCCTCCTCATGGCAGCTCACGGTCGTGACGGCCGTTGGCATCGTCGCCTTGGTGATCGGCCTTTTCATTATCATGGCTCTCGTGTTGCCGAAGTTCAAAATCAATCAGAAACTTCTCGACCGCATCAACGGCATCACGCGCGAGAACCTCAACGGCATCCGTGTCGTGAGGGCTTTTAACGCCGAGGATTATCAGGAGAGGAAGTTCGCGGACGTGAACGAAAAGGAGACCAAGGTCCAAATTTTCACCGGCCGCGTTCTGAGTCTCATGAATCCCCTCATGATGATCCTGATGAACGGCATTTCCTTGGCTATATATTGGGTCGGCGCCGTGCTCATCAACGGCGGTGAGCTCGACTACGCGACCGTCACGGCCTTCATGATGCTCGCCACCCAAATCATCATGGCGTTCGTGATGCTCCTTATGATGTTCATCATGTGGCCGCGGGCATCGGTTTCGGCCAAACGCATCAACGAGGTCCTCGAAACGATGACCGCCATCACGGACCCCACGGAGCCCATCATTCCGGTAGAAAAAGGCTCCATCGCGTTCAAAGACGTGAGTTTTGGCTACCCTGACGCCTCGGACAACGTTCTTCAGCACATCAGCTTTGAGGCCAAAGAAGGCGAAACGATCGCTTTTATCGGTTCCACCGGTTCGGGCAAATCGACGCTCGTGAACCTTATCACAAGGCTTTATGACGTCACTTCGGGCGCCGTCACGATCAATGGGGTCGACGTCCGCTCCCTTAGACAAAGCTATCTCCGCTCGGTCGTGGGCTTCGTTCCTCAAAAAGGCCTGCTCTTTTCCGGCAGCGTGGCCTCGAATGTTCGTTTTGGGGCCCCTTCCATCAGTGACGACGAAGTGAAGAAGGCCTGTCAGATCGCCTGCGCGGACGGTTTTATCTCCGAGATGGAAGGGGGTTACGGCTTTGTCGTGTCTCAAGGCGGCACGAACGTCTCAGGTGGGCAACGGCAACGCCTCTGCATTGCCAGGGCCGTCGCCATCAAGCCCCAGTTCCTCGTCTTTGACGATTCCTTCAGCGCCCTTGACTACAAAACGGACCGCCAGGTTCGCGACAATCTGGCCGAAAGCGAGGCCGCGGTGACGAAGATCATCGTCGCTCAGCGAATCGGCACCATCATGGACGCCGACCGAATCGTCGTTCTCGACAGCGGGAAGATGGTGGGGTGCGGGAAGCATGAGGAACTGCTGCGAACTTGCCCGATTTACCGTGAGATCGCGCTCTCGCAACTCACGAAGGAGGAACTCGGTTTATGAGCATGGTGAGAAAAGTCTCCGCCCACCGAAAGGGCGATACGAGGGAAACCCTTCGGAAACTCGTTTCCTCGAGCCGGAAGTATTGGCCTTCCTTCGTCGTTTCGACGATCCTTTTGCTTGGGTCCGTCGTCTTCATCGTCATCGCTCCGACGTACTTGAAAGCCATGACCGACGAAATAGCCGACAAGGCGGTGTCGATGACGATCGACATCCCCTACGTCGCGAAAATAGGCTCTCTTCTGGCTGCCTTTTATGTCGGAAGCGCCCTTTTGGGGTACGCGGCCAATTTCATCATCACCGCCGCCACCCAAAAGTACTCGCGCGACCTCCGCGAAGCCATCACCGCCAAGATAAACAGGATACCGCTTCGCTATTTCGACTCCCATGCGACGGGCGACACCCTCTCGCGCCTCACGAACGACGTCGACCAAATCGCGACCTCCCTGCAGCAGGCGGCCGGGATGCTGATCCAATCGTTGTTGACCCTCGTGGCGGTCCTTATCGCCATGTTCGTGACCAGTTGGAGAATGGCCCTCACGGTCATGATTTCCTTGCCCCTTATGGCGCTTTTCATGCTTATGATCCTCAAGTTGGCCCAGCCGCAATTCATTAAGCGCCAAGAGCTCATCGGCAAGGTCGATGGGGTCGTTGAAGAAAACTTCTCGGGTCAAATCGTCATCAAGTGCTTCGACGCCGCGGAACGGGTCAACGCCGCCTTCGAGAAGGACAACCATCAGCTTCAGGAGACCATGGTCAAGGCCCAGTTCTTCGGCGGACTCATGATGCCGATCATGAACTTCATCTCTTATTTCGTTTACGCGGCGGTTTGCATCGCCGGCGGCCTTTTCCTCAATGCGAAGCTTGGGGTCACGATGGGGACCATCACGGCTTTCCTCGTTTACGTGAACCTCTTCCAGTCCCCTCTTAGCCAAATCGCCCAGGGGCTCAACACTTTGCAGACCGCCGCGGCGGCGAGCAAACGCGTCTTCGCGTTCTTAAGCGAAGGCGAATTGACTCCCGAGAAAACCTCCAAGCGGCTTTTCCTCGATGGGAACGGCCACGAATCGCTCAAGGGGGCGGTCGATTTCGAGAACGTCCATTTCGGGTACGACGAGGGACGGGAGATCATCCATGGCTTTTCGTGTCACGTCAAAGCCGGCAGCAAAGTCGCGATCGTCGGGCCGACCGGGGCCGGCAAGACCACGATGGTCAACTTGCTCATGCGCTTCTACGAGATCAACTCCGGTTCCATCAAAATCGACGGGGTCCCCATTAGGGACATGAGTCGCGCCGAGATCCATGATATCTTCGGCATGGTCCTTCAGGACACGTGGATGTTCGAGGGCTCGATGCGCGAGAATATCGTCTACAATACCGAGAGCCGAACGGAGGCCGATATCCAAAAAGTGTGCCAAGAAGCGAACATCAGCCATTTCATCGATGTCTTGCCCGATGGCCTCGATTGCCACGTCGACGCCGGCTCCAACATTTCGGGTGGGCAGAAGCAACTGATCACAATCGCTCGGGCAATGCTAAGAAGAAACCCCCTCATGATTCTCGACGAGGCCACTTCCAACGTCGACACCCGAACCGAGGAATTGATTCAGCAAGCGATGGATAAACTCACCAAGGGCCGGACCTCTTTTGTCATCGCCCATCGCCTATCGACGATCAAAAACGCCGATCTCATCCTCGTGATGAACGAAGGGGCCATCGTCGAACAGGGCAATCATGAGACCCTCATGGCCCAAAACGGCTTTTACGCTTCCCTCTACAATTCGCAATTCGCGTTTATGTAAAAAACCTTATTGGGCGGGAAAGGGGCAACGCCCAAAAACCATTTTGTTTCCTTCAGACTATTTGGCGTATCGCGATCGTCACGATGGTGGCCTTTTTAGAGCGCGCCCACGATGATGACGACGCTTCCGATGAGGGACCCTACGAGAACGATGAGGGAGACCCAACCGACGGGGCGCCTATTGAGTTTCAGTTGAAAAACGAGGTCGGCGACGTCGCAAAAGAAAACGAGGAAGAGGGCGGTCGCGAACATGGCGAGGCCCCCGATGGCGATGGGTTTGGCGAGCAAGGCGCCCCACGTGCCGGTTGGATCGTTTAGGGCCCGTATACAAGAAGCGATTCCAAGGGCGAAGAGAACGAGGAAAACGGAGGCGATGAGGCTTTTGACGCCGAAAACGACGCTCGTAAGGCGCTTGTCGCTGTTCTTGATCCGGTCGTATTTGGCGGACCGGTTCATGATGATATCGATGGGATTGCCGTCGCGGGACATAGGAAATCTCCTTTTCTTAACTATATTCCATCGGGAATGAGGAAGAAATGGGGCGATTTGCCTCTACGCAAAAGAAAAGGCGAGCGCAATTTGCCTCCGCCTCCGCTCGCGTGAGCGGTCAGTCTTTCTTTTCCAAGACCATCTCTTGGGCGTACTCAAGCTGTTTTTCGGTTATTTTCCCGCCGGAGATCAAATAGGCGATCTGATGGATTTTCTCGTCGAGGGTCAGCTCTTTCATGTGGGCGTAAGTCCTCTCGCCTTTCACCTCTTTGCTGATAAGGATGTGGTGGTCGCTTAAGGAAGCGACCTGTGGCATATGGGTGATGGCGATGACTTGGCTCGAAAGGGAAATCTCGCGGATTTTGCGGGCCATGGCTTGGGCCGTCTCCCCGCTGATGCCGGTATCGATCTCGTCGAAAATGACGGTCGAGATTTTGTTGGCTTTGATGAAAAGGGCTTTGAAGGCCAGCATGATGCGCGAGGCCTCGCCGCCGGAGATGACTTTTGAGAGGCTCTTAAGGCCTTCGCCGACGTTGGTTTCGATCAAAAAGTCGACTTTATCGATGCCATCTTCGCGAAGCGACTCATCCGCTTTCTCGGGAAGAGGCGCGAAAGCGACTTGGAATTTGGCTTTAAGAAGCAGGTCGGACATGCTGCGTTCCAGTTCCCGCTCAATCGATTTGGCGATGCGGCGGCGGACTTTCGAAAGCTCCTCCCCTTTTTGATAAGCGTCTTTGAAAGCCTCGTCCATGGCCTTTTTCTTCGCGGCGATTTCCCCTTCGAAATCCGATTTTTCGTCAAGGGAGGAAGCGAGCTCGTCGCGATAGGCTATCAGTTCGGCGACGCTCTTGCCGTATTTCCGCTTAAGGCTTGATAGGTCGCTTTCGCGTTGCTCAAGGCCATTGAGCCGGCTGGGGTCGTAATCGATGTCGTCGAAATCCTTTTTAAGCGTCGAAAGCGCATCGTCGATTTCGTAGTAGCGTTCATCGAGCTCGTCATGGATTTTTTGGTATTCCTTTTGGTATGTCGCGAGTTTGGCGAGAAGCTTGTTGAGGTCGTAAAGCCGGTCCAAGAAGCCCTCGTCGATGATTTGGCGGGATTCCTGAGACAAGGAGAAGATGGCGTCATAGTTCTTGAGGAAGGATACTTCGGAATCGATTTCCGCTTCCTCGCCATCGCGCAAATCCGCCGCCTTGAGTTCCTCGTACTGATAAAGGTAAAAATCGCGATTGGCGTCGAGTTTCTTTTTCTTTTCGATGATGGCTTCGTAATCGGCTTTCTTGGCTTTGTATTCGCTCAAAAGATCCGCGTAGTCTTTCTTGTAGGTGGCGGTGGTCTCGTAAGCGAGCCCGTCGATGATGCCCATGTAGTTTTCGGGATTGAGGATCTTCTCGAAATCGAATTGGTTATGGATGTCAGCCAAATACTTGCCGATTCTCGATAGGTCCGCGAGGGTGATGGCGACTCCGTTGGCTTTGATGAGGTTCTTGCTTCGCCCGATGGTGCGCTCAATGGAGATGTCCCCATCCACGAACGGGATTCCTAAATTTCGGACGATCGCCTCGAACTGCGGGCTGCGAAGAACGAACTCGCCGACGATGGTGGCCTTATCCTCGCCCGAACGGATCAGTTCGCTGGAGGCCCTGGCCCCCAAAAGAAGGGACAGCGAATCGATCACCAGGCTTTTGCCGGCCCCGGTTTCGCCCGTCAAAACGGTGAAACCTTCTTTGAACGTGACATCCAGGTTTTCGATGATGGCCAAATTGGTGATGGCGAGCCGTTTCAACATACACTTGGATTATAATGCGCGCGGGTGCCTAACCCCAAGGGGTCGAATTCGAAAGTCGTGGAAACTTCGCGGAACCGACTCCGTTTTTCGGCTAACTTCCGCTCGTTGAGGGGTTCGGGGCCGATTTCCCGCCTTGCGGAAACCTTCTATGAGCCAAATCTCGATTCCCGGCTCTTTTCAAATTGGGGTTTGGGCTTTTCCGGCCCAAGGGTATACTACCCTTGTGGACGAAGAAGAGAAAATAGGCGTCAAAACGACTCCGTCGGAAAAAAAGAAGAACAAGCTGAAATACATCATCAGTGTTTTGGTGGTCATCGTCATGACTGGCCTTTCACTCGCCTTTTCCTTATTGGGTGGCGGCGTCAACGAGGTCTTTTCCGCGATTGGCAGCGCCAATCAACTTTGGCTTTGGGTCATGATCGGAATGGTTTTTCTGATCTATGTCATTTTGGCCTTCATCGTTTTGATTTTCGCTCGGTTGTACACCCGGCATTACAAGTTCCATCAGGCTATCGCCAATGTCATGATTGGCGCCTTCTATAGCGACGTCACCCCAAGCGCGAGCGGTGGGGAGGTGATGCAGGTCTTCACTTTGAAGAAGCAGGGGATCGACATCTCCAGCGCGGCCTCCATCATGGTCATGTGGTTTATCCTTTATCAGACTTCCCTCATCATCTTCGACGTCATCGCTTTCATTTTCGAAGGTTCCAGCATCATGGATATCACGGCCAAGCTGAATGTCTTGGGCGGTTGGGCCCCGGAAGTGACCATGCTGCCGCTCATTATCATCGGCTTTGTGGTCAACCTTTCCGTTTTGGGTCTGCTTTTCCTAATGAGTTATTCCCATCATTTCCATAATTTCATCATGAACAACGTGCTGGGGTTCCTTCACAAGATCAAACTTCTTAAAAACCTGGAGAAAAGCCGTGAGAACCTTCGCGTCCAGGTCGAGAACTTCAAAATTGAGCTGAAGCGCCTTCAGACCAACATTCCGGTGACGATCCTTATCGTTCTTCTTTTCCTCTTCATGCTCCTGACCCGCTATTCGATTCCGTATGTGGCGGGTTTGGCCCTTGGCGCATATGGGGAGAGTTACCGCTTCACCTTCGCCAGTTTCTTCGAAGGGTCGTTCCTTAGCGCCTTCCACCAGATGGTGACGGGGCTCATCCCGTTGCCTGGATCGGCTGGCGTAAGCGAACTTTTCTTCAGCGTTATGTTCAGCGACTACTATCAGGCCACGGTAATCGGGGGCGTGGAGATCCGATCTTTGGCCGCCAACCTCGCCGCCGTTCAGATCCTGTGGCGTTTCGTCACCTTCTATTTGGTCCTTTTTGCCGGGGGTCTTGTCACGGCGTTCTACAAATCCCGCCCGAAAGAGAATTACGTTTACGCCAACCGGCAGACTTTCGTCAATCTGCAACTGGAGACGTTCGACGAACGCAAGCGTTTGGTGGAAACCCTTTACGAGACGAAGCAGCTTTCCAGGAAGTCGATTGTCCAGCGTTTGCGGAACGGCGAGGCTGACGAGCAATCCCCCCTTCCGCGCAAAGGCAAACGGGGATTTAAGAAAAAGCGCGACGATTTGGAGGTGGGTGACTGATGAGGGTCGCGATTTTCACGGACACCTACCTTCCGCAGATCAACGGCGTCGCCACGAGTTCGTCGAATTTGTTCAAGGCCTTGAAGGCTCACGGCCACGAGGCGGTCGTCGTGACCACGAACCCGTTCGACAACGAGTTCTCTTTCGAGAATGGGATCATGCGGATTCCGGGCCTTGAGATCAAAAAGCTCTATGGCTACATCGGTGCATGGCTTTGGAACAGCGCCGCCATGAAGCAACTCGAGAAATTCCATCCGGACGTGATTCACGTCCAAACCGAGGCCGGCGTGGGGCAATTCGGGTTCCTTTCGTCCCTCAAGCTCCATTGCGCCACCGTCTATACCTTCCATACGATGATGGAGGACTACGCCTACTACTTCACCCATGGCTTTTTCGACCGGGCGGCCCGCGGCGTCGTCCGCGGTTATGTCCGTTACGAGATCATGCAAGCCGACGAATTCGTGACCCCCAGCGTCAAGATCCAGGAGTATATGCGTTCCATCGGGGTCGACGACCGCATCAACGTCATCCCAACCGGCATCGATTTCTCGAAGTTCGAGAAGAAAAACCTCGATCCCGAAAAACTGGCCGCCCTAAAAAACAAGTGCGGCATCGACGAAGGAACCTACGTCGTTCTTTCCTTGGGCCGCGTGGCCAAAGAGAAGTCGATCGACGTTTGCCTTCGCGGATATGCCAAGTTCTTAGCGACCCATCCCGAGAGGAAAACGATGTTCTTGCTCGTCGGCGGGGGGCCGGCTTTGCCTGAGTTGATCAAATTGGCCCGTTCCCTTGGTTTGGGCGGGCATTTCGTCTCGACGGGCCCCGTCCCCCCGCCCGAGGTCGCGTATTACTATGCGCTCGGGGATTGCTTCGTCAGCGCCTCCATAACCGAAACGCAGGGCCTTACGTTCATGGAAGCCATGGCGGCTTCGCTCGTGCTGCTATGCCGTTATGACGACACCCTTTTGGGGACGATAAAAGACGGCACGAACGGCTACTTTTTTTCCGATGAGGACGATTTCGCGGAAAAACTGCCTGGTATCATTTCGCTCCCCGTCTCTAAATTAGAGACGATAAGGGCGGAGGAGAGAAAGAGCAACGAGCCCTATTCGATCGAGCGCTTCTACGAAAGCCTTTTGGAGGTTTATAAACGTGCCATCCGCAAAAACTGGTAACCCCATCGTTTCCATTTCCTCGAACCGCAAAGGCCAACGGATAGTCGTTTTCGCCGATGGGACGAAGCTTTCCCTCAGCGGGAACGCGTTCACGGAAATGCCCCTTTACGTCGGAAAAAAAGTTTCGCCTCTCGAAATGCGGACGTTGCGTTCGTTCCTCGCCCGCGAAAAACTCCTGAACTACGCCTTGCGTCTTGTGTCCTTTCGGGAGTTCTCCCTCAAGGAAATGCGTGGCAAACTTCTGGCCAAATCCGGCGATCCCGCCCTCGTCAAAGAAGTGCTTTTCGACGTGCGCGAAGAGGGTTTTCTCGATGACGCGGCCTTCGCCGCCGATTACGCCGCGAGCAAAGCCTCGCAACTCTATGGCAAAGAAAGGATCGTTCAGACGCTTCGCTTCGAAAAGGGAATCAGCCCGGAGATAATCGCCAAACTGTCTTTTCCCGAGGAAGCCGAGCACGCCCTTTGTTTCCTTAGAACCCTCGAAAGGAAGATGGCCTCTTTGCCCCTTCGCCGCCGAAAAACGAAGGCGGCGATGACGCTAAGGCGCCGGGGTTTTGACGAAGCGACGGTCGCCATGGCCCTCTCTTCGGTGAAAGAGGATCCCGCCGCTGTGGCGGGCGCCTTAAGAAAAGAGGCCGCCAAAGCCTCGCGCCGCTATGAAAAAAAGTATAATGGTTATGATTTAAGGCAAAAATGCTTCGCCTATCTCCACGCGAAAGGCTTCGCTTCCGCCGAGATCGAGGCGATTCTGGAGGAAATGCTATGAACAATATCGCGGAACTCAAAGACGGCGACAAAGTGACGGCCCCTTATCTCGTCGTCACGGTGGACAAGGGGGTCACCTCCCAGTCGCGAAACTACCTGAACGTCAACCTGCAGGACGCTTCGGGAACGATGCTGGGCAAGAAATGGGACATCGAAGATGGCGACGCCGACCTCTTCGTGCCGGGACAAATCGTCATGATCTCGGGCGAGGTCAACGCCTATCGGGGTTCCTTGCAGATGAAGATCTTCTCCGGCTCCCCCGTGGATCAGGACAATATCGATTTCACTCGTTTCGTTCCCTCAGCCCCGGTTCCTAAGGAGGAGCTTGAGAAGAAACTGAACGCGTATGTTGATTCCTTGACGAACGGGGACGTCAAGAAACTCACCAAGCATTTGATCGACAAGTTCCATGACAGCTACGTGACTTATCCCGCCGCGGTGCATAACCACCACGCGTTCGCGAGCGGGCTTCTCTATCATTCGCTTTGCATGGCGGACCACGCGGAGATGGTTTGCAAGCTTTATCCCACGCTGAATCGCGATGTTTTGGTGGCGGGCGCCCTCATCCACGATTTGGGCAAGACCATCGAGCTTTCCGGGCCCGTGGCGACCCAGTTCACGCTTGAAGGGAAACTGTTGGGCCACATATCCATCATGCAGGCGGAAGTCCGCATCGCGGCCAAGGAGCTTGGCATGAGCGGAGAAATCCCGCTCATCATGGAGCATATGGTCCTTTCGCACCACAACCAACCGGATTTCGGTTCGCCGGTCCCCCCTGAGACCCGGGAGGCGCTCGTCCTCTCGATGATCGATGACATGGATGCCAAAATGAACATCCTCGACAAGGCATACGCCCCCGTTAAGCCGGGCGAATGGACGGGGAAGATTTTCACGATGGACGGGCACTATTTCTATAAGCCTCTCTATTCGAAGGACGACTGAAGAAAAAGAAAACCACCTCCCTCCGCCGGATTGAGGTGGTTTTTTCTTCGCGGGGGGAGGTTTCGCATCCGTCGACTCTTCATAACTCAGCAGACTCTCCGCCTTCTCTCCCCGAAGCGCGCTTCCTATCTCCAAACCCATATTATCATAGACATATCGGGTTTGGCAAATACGCCACTTAAGTTACTTCTTAAGGCCCTTAGAAATCGATTGGGCCAATAAGGGCAAATCCATGCGGCTCGTGTCCTGGCCCTTCATGGTGATTCGGAAGCCGCCCTCCCCGCCGACGTAGCGTGGGATCACGTGGACGTGAAAGTGGGGGACCGATTGGCCTGCCATCTCGCCGACGTTCGTGAGGATGTTGACGCCTTTGGCGCCCAATATCTCGACTTCGGCCCGTCCGATTCGCTGGGCGACGTCATAGACTTTGTGGACGAGGTCCTGCGGACAGGTCAGGAAGTTGTCGTAATGAGCTTTCGGCATGACGAGGGTGTGGCCTTTCGTCGTTTGGGAAATGTCGAGAATAGCCAAAACGTCGTCGTCCTCGTAAACCTTAATGGTGGGTATTTCCCCGGCGATGATGCGGCAGAAAACGTCTTTCATACGATATCCTCCAAATGAATGAACAAAGGGGCGGATCGCTCCGCCCCTTATTATAGCGTGAATCCCTTAATCGAAGAGATCGGGGAAAGTGGCTAAGAAATAATCGTAAACCGTGGTGTCGTGGTAGGTGATGGCCATTTGCTCGACCCAGTGCTGGTTGGAACTGGCTTTGTAGGTCTCGCTGGTGGACATGCTGTAGGCGACTTGGCGGGCGATCGATTCGGCGTAGATGCCGGCATAGAGCTCGTCATCGGCATGGGACTTCATGAAATCGTATCCATGGTCCTCGTCGGTCTTGCTGATCTTCGACGAGTTCACGGCCTCATCGACCATAACCAAGTAGAAGTTGCTGCCATCCTTAAGGATGTAAGGATAGGCGTCGCCGGTTTGCGGATTCTTGGACACAAGGTAGTAGTGGTTGCCCACGTAGGCCCCGTAAGTCGTGCCCGAGATACTGGCGAGGTCAGTGTCATCGTATTTGCCCGAGGTTTCATTCCAGACGCCGTGATCGACGCCGTTGGAAGCGATCGAACCTTTGAAAAGGCGCTTTGAATAATCGCTTGGAATCCCATCGAGCGATCCGGTGGTGTACCAGTCGGAAGTGGTCTCGTTGGTCGCCATCAAGGATTGCTCCTTGATATGGAGGCCGGCTAGAGCGGTGTAGGATCCGGAGTTGGTGAAGTCGTTGCGGATGGTCTCGACTTCCTTTTCGCTTTCGCGGTTGGTGCTGTCGACCAACTTCATATAATCGGAGAGATAGCCGCCGAGCGTGGTTTCGTCGCATACGACGCGGGTGCGCGACCCAAGAACCCCGTCGTCATAGGTGTAGGTGCTTGGGGTCCAGTTGGCGTCGTCATAAATCGCGTCGGCGATCGTTTGCTGCTCGACGGTGAAATTCTCGGTCGTGCCCTTGTACAGGTTGCCAAGGAAGGGGAAGCCGTAGACATCCATGTCGAGGCCGCTCGCGATGACGTCTTTGCAGTAAGCCTCCATGAGGTTGCTGACCGCGTCGGCGTGTTTGCTGTTCTCGGTCAGCTTGATGTAGTCGACCTTGCGCGCGTAACTGTTGCCAATCGCGAGGTAGTTCTCGCTATAGAGGTATTGGGCGACAAGCTCCGTCCGGTAAACATCCGGAAGAATCTGATCCTTGATGTAGTTTTCGTAGGTTTTGAAGAGGTCGTTGAAATAGACCCCGTCGATGGGATCGACAGATCCGCTTGTGTGGTTGCTGAGGCGGATGTCGCCGACGACTTGCTTCACTTTGAAGTCGCCTTCGTCGATGCTGCCGAGTTTGTAGAAAGCCTTGACCTGGGTATCGTAGAATTTCTTTTCAAAGAAAACGCTGCGAATTTGGTAAGAGGTGTTTTTGACGTAAGTGAGGAAAGTCGCCTCGACTTTGTCGACGACGGCGTAGTAGAAAGCCATGACCTTCTTCACGTTGCCTTCGTAGATGGCGTATTTGTCGGCATAGGCCTGAAGATCGGCCGCGTTGCCTTTTGTTACGACATCGTAAAGGTTGCCCTCCCCATAAAACGAGCCATAGATCGACTGGCTGTAAATGAGAAGGATGTTGTTGAGTACTTTAGCGCTGTTGGTGTCACCCTCGCTGACGATGGCATCGTAGATTTTGCTCATCGTGTTGTTGGTGATCTCATCAGGGGCGGAAATGATTTGCTCATCGTAGAAATCCGAGGTTGGGCGGGCGACGACGTCGTCGCAACCAGCCAACATCGCTCCGGCGCAAAGGAGCGCCAGGACGCTGGTGATGGTTTTCTTTTTGAAATTAGCCTTTGACATAATAGCAAGCTCCTCCCTGTTGCCACTCGGACGAAGAATGGTTTTGGTAACCTATGGCGCAGACCTCGCTGATAAGGCGTCCGTTGCCGTTGGCGTCGCGAAGATCGCGGGCCTCGTTTTGGGCCTGAAGCATTTCGGCATAGGATTTCCAGCCGTTTGACCAAGTGGTGAAGTTGTCGTCTTTGGTGCTCTGTCTCTTCTGCTTGCAATAGTTCAGGATGGTCGCTTCGAAATCGGAATCCTGGAAAGTCAGGCTGCCGACTCCGTCAAGGCCGCCGATGAGCTTCTCAAAGAGATAAGTGCTGAGCGCGCCGTTGTAGGATTTGACCCCGCTCACGATGTCGCCGGAGCGATCGTTGTAGTCCGTGGTGGTGTTGCGGTTGTAGTTGACGTAGGTCGTAAGGGCTTCGCCGGTAGAAGTCGTCGGATATCCGGAAAGTCCTGGGATTTTCGTGGTGTAGTACTGACTGAGGGTCGCGGTGCCGTCGACGGCGCTGTCGTTCTCATTCACCTTTTTGGCGGCGCTGTCGAACGTCGTGTCGTATTGGCTCAGCGCGTCGCGTTGGATGACCATGAAGTGGACGCCTTGGTAACTGGAGGTTCCAGCACGGGCGACCAAAACGATTTGGCCCTCGCTGTCGGTGAGGACATTATGGGCGAAGCCGGGAAGGACGTCGGTCGTGTTGACTTGGAAGCCCGGAAGGGCCTCGTAAGCGGCCGAAGGGGTCCCGTCGAAGGTTTCCCCAGTGTAGGTATCGTTATTGGTAAGGTTATAAGGAATGTCGTTCGGCGTGACGACGCAAACGTTGCGCTTGTTGAAATATTTGTTGAAGATGATGTTGCGCGGGTAGAAAGCGCTGTTGCCTTCGTAAACCGGCAAATTGGCGCTGTCGGTTTCGATCGTGGCGGCCTTCATAAGGGCGACCGCGGCGCCGAAGGGGATTTGGCCGATGCCGGTGGTGGAGCCATCGTCATAGGTTTCGCCGTACACCTTCGCGCTTGAGACAAGCGACCCGTCTTCGAGGGTTTGGGTCGAATCGACGTCGGCTAAGGAAGTGGCTGACTCTTTAAGACCCGGGGCCACGCGGTAGACGTTTTTCGCCCCATAAGCGGTGGTCTGCTCCCTTTTGTTGAAAAGGGACTCGTAGGCGTAAATGCCTAATTTGAATTCGGGAACGAGGTCGTTCGACATGACTTTCGTCATCAGGCTGGTTTCCCCATAAGCTTCGGCGCTGCTGGCGTCTTCGCTGAGGGCATAAGCCAAATTGCCGAAGTTCGGGCGGGTGTCGTCGCTATAGGGCGTCAAGGTTCCGTCGCTGGCCAAACTGGCCCCGGCAAGACGAGCCACGACGGTGGCGAGTTTGGTCGCCTGGTGGGTGGTATCGGTCCCCGAAGTCTTGTCCTCGGTAAGCGTGCCTTGGGTGTATTCCTTGTCGCTGGCGGCGACTTTCACCAAAATATGCCGGATGACATAAGGCATTTGCTCTTTGATCCAGCCGGCGTTTCCGATGCCATAGGTGTCATCGTTTTTCGGCATGAACAGCTTATCGTTGTCGTCGGTGCTGAGCCCGCCGTTAGCGGCGGTCGCCCCATCTTTCATGGCATCGATGTAGTTGCTGTAGAAGTTGGATTCGAATTTGCTTTTCTCTTCGGTATAAAGGTAGTATTCGAAAAGTTCGTCGACGTTCTTGACGCTGTGCTTGGATAGGATCTTTTCGAATTCCTCTTGGAAGGAAGTTTTATTGGTCTTGGCGTTGTCGGTCGCGGTCGCTTTGTCGGTTTCGACGTCCTTGCGAGCGGCTTTCTTAAGGGACTCAAGCGTGGTCGCGTCGCCTTTATCGTAATAATGTCTGATCAGGACTTCGTAGACTTTGTCGAACTCTGTTGACAGCGACGAACCGGTAGTTTGGTAACTGTCATATAGATCAGTGGCGTTGTAACCAACGACGTTCCCGGCGGCATCCGTGTACGTGAAGATGTTGCCGTTATTGTCTGTCGCAGGCGTGTTGCAGGCCGATAAGCCTACCGCTGCAGTGAGCAGCGCCATCAATCCGAGCGCACAGTTTGATTTTTTCATGTGTGGACTCGTTCCTCCTTGCTCAAAATGGTGCGAGTTAAGTGTATTCTCTAAAGAGAATTGGTGCAACAACTTCTTAAGGCGCGCGCCCACACGCTAAAAGTAGGTAGTCTATCGATGGTCCATCGTATTGTTTGCGGTCATAACAAACGGGTACTAAAATAAGCGTGCTTTCAGGAGTTAACGATGTCACAACTTGTCATAAAAAATCTCGAAGTGGCCGTCAAAGGCCAACCCATCCTCAAAGGGGTGAACCTTACGGTCAACGAGGGCGAAACGGTAGCTTTGTTAGGACCCAACGGACATGGGAAGAGCACGTTATTGGCCGCCATCATGGGCAACCCGGCCTACAGCGTCACCGGCGGTTCCGTCGAGTTTGACGGGAAGGACATCCTAAAAACGAGTCCCGACCTTCGCAGCAAGGCCGGTTTGTTCTTGGCCATGCAGTACCCCAGCGAAATCCCCGGCCTCAATAGCGCCGATTTCCTTAAGGCGGCCATGAACGCCCATCGGGAGAAGCCCATGTCGCTTTTCGAGTTCTATAATTCGCTTCAAAACGCCTATAAGGATATGGGGATCCCCTTCGAGATGAGCAAACGTAATCTCAATGAGGGTTTTTCGGGTGGGGAGAAGAAACGGAATGAGATGCTTCAGATGCGTCTATTGTCCCCAAGGATCGCCATGCTCGATGAAATCGATTCGGGCCTTGACGTCGACGCCATGCAAATCGTCGCGAAAGCCATCGAGAAGGAGCAGCGGAGAGGGGCCGGATTCCTGGTCGTCAGCCACTACGCCCGCCTATACGGGATCATCAAACCGACGAGGGCGGCCGTCCTCGTCAATGGCCGCGTCGCCGTCGAAGGCGGACCGGATATCATCGCCAAGATCGACACCCAAGGATACGAATGGATCAAAGAGGAATTGGGGATCGAAATCGAGAAAGAGGAAGGGAAACCGATGAACACCGTGTCCATCGGGGTTTGCGCCACAAAGGCCAGGTTTAACGATGACAAGAAGTGAAGCGGAAAGAAGAATCGTTTTCGTTGACGATCTTCCTTCGAAATTCTCCATAACGGTGGAGGAGTGCCAAACCCTTCATCTGAACATCGCCTCATTTCAGGGATTCGCCGATTCGACGATCGACGTCATCGTTAAGGATAACGGGACGATCGATGGGGCTTTTGCGGATTTTTCGCAAGGAAACGGCAAGTTCGTTTTGAATGTTCGTTTGCTCGGGGAGGGCTCGAAATGCCGTTGGCACTTGGCATGCCTCGACGGCGGCCTCTCCCAAAAGGACTTCGAGACATCCGTCTATCATGAGGCGCCTCATACCGGGGCCCTCATGAGCAACTACGGCATCGCCCGCGACGCCGGCAGGCTTGTTTTCGCCGGCACGAGCGAAATCCGGAAAGGCTCGGCGAAGGTGAAGACGCGTCAGGAATCCAAGATCATCGTTTTCGATCAAGGAGCCATCGGAAGGGCCAGCCCAATCCTCCGCATCGGCGACAACGACGTCGAGGCGAGCCACGCCGCAGTCGTCGGGCGGCTCAATTCCGCCCACCTCTTCTATCTTGAGAGCCGGGGCATCAGCGAAGAGGAAGCCAAGCGGCTCATCACCCTCGGTTATCTGCGGCCCATCGAGGCTTCGTTCGTTGACGAAAGTTTGGTGGCGAAAATCGAATCCGCTATCGAGGGAGGGATTCAAAAATGATCGATCCGTATGAGATTCGCAAAGATTTCCCGATGTTCCGAAACGGCATCAAGATGCAAGGCAAACCCCTTGTGTGGCTCGATAACGCCTCCACGACTTTCAAGCCCGATTGCGTTTTGGACGCGGTCAGCGCCTACTATCGGTCCGAGACCTCGAACAGCCATCGGGGCGACTACGATCTTTGCTATCAGATCGATGAGCGGATCTTGGCCTCTCGGCAATCGGTGGCCAAACTAATCGATTGCAAGCCTCAGGAAGTGGTTTTCACTTCCGGGACGACTGCCTCGATCAATCTCGTCGCTTTCGGCTGGGGGGTTAAGTACCTTAAGAAAGGCGATGAGATTCTCTTGACGCAAGCGGAGCACGCGTCGAATGTTTTGCCTTGGTACAAGGTCAGCGAGATGACGGGGGCGGCCATAAAATTCATTCCGCTTGACAAAGACGGGCGCCTCACCGTGGACAATTTGAGGAAGGTCATAACGGATCGCACGAAAATCGTCGCCATCGCCCACGTGACGAACGTGTTAGGCTACATCGCTCCGGCGAAGGAACTCGCCAAAGTCGCGCACGCCCATGGGGCCCTTTTGGTTCTCGACGGCGCCCAAAGCGTGCCGCATCTGCCTACCGACGTTCAGGACCTCGATTGCGATTTCCTTTCTTTCAGCGGGCACAAACTGTGCGGTCCGACAGGGATCGGCGTTCTCTATGGCAAATTCGATTTGCTCAAAAAAATGGATCCGTTCATGACGGGTGGTGGAATGAACGCCAAGTTCGACATGTGCGGCGACGTCGCCTATTTGGAGCCGCCGGTCAAATTTGAGGCCGGAACCCAAAACATCGAAGGCATCCTTGGCTTGAAGGCGGCCGTCGATTACATAATGAAAATCGGCCTCAAGAACATCAACGAATACGAGGAAGAGCTCAAACGATACGCGGTCTCGGAGCTCGGGAAAACCGGGAATGCGATCATTTACAATGCCAAATCGGAAGCCGGCATCGTCACTTTCAATATCAAAGACGTCTTCGCTCAAGACGCCGCCACGTTCCTCAATAGCCGCGGCATCGCCTGCCGGAGCGGCCAGCATTGCGCGAAAATCCTGATCGACTACCTGAAAGTGGTCGCCACGGTCCGCGCCAGTTTCTATTTCTACACCACCAAGGAGGACGTTGACGCCTTGGTTGACGCCGTTAAGCACGGAAAGGAGTTTCTCGATGCCTACTTCAATTGAAGTCACTCCCCAGATGATGAGGGAAATCATCATGGATCATTATCAGAATCCGCGCCATAAGAGCAAGCCGACGGAAAGCGGCTATCTTTCGCTTCACGCCTCCAGCACGAACTGCATCGACGATTTCGATGTGTATCTTTTGGCTAAGGATGGCAAGATCGCCGACGCCCGTTGGGAGGGCGTCGCATGCACGATCTCGTCCGCCTCGACGGACATTCTTTGCGACCGCGTCATCGGGATGACGTTCAAAGAGGCCCGGTACGTGATCGAGCAGTATCTCAACATGATCGGGGAAAAAGAATATGACGCTTCCGTGCTTGACGAGGCCATCGTCTTCCTCAACACCGGGAAGCAAGCCGCCCGCATCCATTGCGCGACCATGGGCTGGACCGCTTTGAAAGAGCTGTTGGAGAAAGAGGAGAAGTAGGATGGCGGACACGAAGTTCCTCGACGATTCCTACAAGTATGGCTTCAAAACCGACGCCAAGGTCCTTTTCACGACGGGCAAAGGCCTCAATGAGGGCGTCGTCAGGGCCATCAGCAAGCATAAGCGCGAGCCGGAATGGATGCTCGAATACCGCTTGCGGGCCCTCAAGGCCTTTGAAGCGATGCCCCTTCCCAAATTCGGTCCGGATCTTAAGTTCCTCGATTTCCCCTCTTACACCTACTACACGGGCGTGGCCAAAAAAGAAGGCACCGATTGGGACGAAGTCCCTTCGGCCGTCAAAAAGACCTTCGATCGCTTGGGCATCCCCGAAGCGGAGCAGAAGTACCTTTCGGGCGTCACCACCCAATACGAAAGCGAAGTCGTTTATCACAACATGTTGGAAGAGGTCCAGAAGAAAGGCGTCATTTTCCTTTCCACGGACATGGCCCTTCAGACCTGCCCGGACCTCATGAAAAAATATTTCGGCACCGTAGTGCCGTTCGCCGACAACAAATTCGCGGCCTTAAACGGCGCGGTTTGGAGCGGCGGCAGTTTCATCTATGTCCCCAAAGGCGTCCATCTCGACAAGCCGTTGCAGTCGTATTTTCGCATCAACAACGAAAAAACCGGGCAATTCGAGCGAACGCTCATCATCGTCGATGAGGGCGCCGACATCAATTACGTCGAAGGTTGCACGGCCCCCATTTACAGCAAGGAATCGCTGCACGCGGCGGTGGTTGAGATCGTCGTTCTAAAAAATGCCCGCTGCCGTTACACGACGGTCCAAAACTGGAGCAACAACATCGTTAATTTGGTCACTCAAAGGGCTTTGGTGGAAGAAAACGGGCTCATGGAATGGGTCGATGGGAACATCGGCTCCATGCGCAACATGAAGTATCCGGCCTGCATCCTTAAGGGCGAAGGCGCCCGCGGATCGGCGATTTCGATCGCCGTCGGCGGCCACAACCAGTTTCAGGATAACGGCGCCCGGATGATCCACATCGGGAAGAACACCTCCTCGACCATCATCTCGAAATCCATTTGCAAGAACGGCGGGACCGCGAATTATCGCGGCACCGTCAGGATGGAACCGACGGCCGAGAACGGCCATTCCCACGTCGAGTGCGACACCTTGATCCTCGATGGGAAGAGCTACAGCGACACCATTCCGACGAACGAGATCAAGAACCCCACCTCCTACATCGAACATGAGGCGACCGTCAGCAAAATAAACGAAGAGGAGCTCTTCTATCTCATGAGCCGCGGCATTTCCGAAGCCGATGCGACGCAGATGATCATCATGGGTTTCATCGAGCCTTTCTCACGCGAACTTCCGATGGAATACGCGGTCGAACTGAACCAATTGATCAAACTTGACATGAGCGATTCGATCGGCTGAAGAATTTAACGGAACCATGGATTACGATGTCATTGTCGTCGGTGGTGGGCACGCGGGGGTGGAGGCTGCGTGCGCCGCGGCCCATATGGGCATGCGGACGCTTTTGTGCACCCTTGACGTCAAGATGATGGCCAACATGCCTTGCAACCCCCATATCGGCGGTTCGGCGAAAGGCATCGTGGTTCGCGAAATCGACGCTTTGGGCGGAATGATGGGCGTCGCGGCCGACCACCGTCCTTTGCAAATCAAGTTTTTGAACACGGCCAAAGGGCCGGGCGTCCAATGCCTTCGGGCTCAGGAGGACAAAATCGGCTACCCGGCGTATATGCAGTCGCTGGTTCTCGCGACCCCCAATCTCACGGTCAAGGAATGCGAAGTCAAATCGTTGCTCTATGGCGACGGGAAAGTCTTTGGCGTCGTTACGGGGGATGGCGAAAGGATATCCGCAAAGGCCGTCGTCATCACGACGGGGACTTATATGGAGAGCACCATCATTTCCGGGGAGGATGTCCATCCGGGGGGACCGGATGGGGAAGCTTCCTCCCGGGGGTTAAGCAAATGCCTTCAGGAAATGGGGCTTGACGTTTTCCGCCTTAAGACCGGAACCCCGCCCCGTCTTAAGAAAAGCACGATCGATTTCTCCAAAATGCAGGTTCAGCTTGGGCAAGACGGCGAATTGGCTTTCTCTTTCCTGACGAAGGAATTCACGCCCCTTTCGCGGCAATTGCCCTGCTATCTTTTCTACACTTCGCCCGAAACCTTAAGGATAATCCGCGACAATTTGGACAAATCCGCCGTGTTCAATGGCCTCATCAAAGGGGTGGGGCCCCGTTATTGCCCCTCCATCGAGAGCAAAGTCGTCCGTTTCGCGGACAAACCCCGCCATCAGCTTTTCCTGGAACCGGAGACCGAATTCGGCGAATCCGTTTATCTTCAGGGCTTTTCGATGGGTTTCCCGCACGCGATCCAAGAAAGGCTCGTCCATTCGTTGCCGGGCCTTGAGCGCGCCGAGATCCTCAAGTGGTCCTACCAAATCGAGTACGACGCGATTCGCCCTTTGCAGTTCAAGCCGACTTTGGAAACCAAAAAGTACGAAGGGCTTTATGGCGCCGGCCAGATATGTGGGACGTCCGGCTACGAAGAGGCCGCCGGCCTTGGCCTATTGGCCGGAATCAACGCTTCTTTGAAGATCCAAGGCAAGGAGCCGCTCATTTTGCGGCGGGACGAGAGCTATATTGGCGTCATGATCGACGATCTCGTCACCAAAGGGACCGACGAGCCTTACCGCCTTATGTCGAGCCGCGCCGAATACCGTTTGCTTTTGCGTCACGACAACGCCGATCTTCGCCTTACGCCGCACGGGCGCCGAATCGGCCTCATCGGCGAAGGCCGGTATCAGGCCTTTCTAAGCAAATACAAAAGAATCGACGAGGCCATCCACATTATGGGGAAAACGAACGTCCAAGACAAAAAGGGCTGCGCCAAGTATCTTTTGGACCATGGGTTCACCGACACGGCGTGTGGGCATAAAGGGCTCGAGCTTCTGCGTCGCCCAGGGCTGACTTACCGCGGCATTTCCCCTTTGATGCCCGAACTGAAAGGGTTTTCCTTTGACGAGGGGGAAACGTTGGCCCTTGAGACGAAAGTAAAGTACGAAGGCTATATCGGCAAGGAGCTTAAGGATGCCGCGAACGCCCAAAAACTCGAAAAGATCAAGCTTCCGGGCGGAGTGGATTACGAGAAAATCGACGGTTTGGCCCTTGAGGCTCGCCAGAAACTTAACGCCGTTCAGCCTCTCACGATCGGCCAAGCCAGCCGAATCAGCGGAGTCAACCCCGCCGACATTTCGATTCTGATCCTTTCGCTAAAAAAGAAAGGGCTCATATGACTTACGAGGAATTGGTTTCCAGCCTCGGCCCCTCGGTCGCCCTTTCCGCGGAAGCGGTTTCCAAACTTCGCCGTTTCGCCGCCCTCCTCAGCGAATGGAACGAAAAGATGAACCTGACCGCCATAACCAAGGAAAGCGAAGTGGTGGAGAAGCATTTCTATGATTGCCTTCTGCCCTGCAAATATCTGTCTTTGAAGGGGAAAAAGGTCGCCGACTTGGGAACGGGGGCGGGTTTTCCCGGCTTGGTTTGGGCCATCGTCAACCCCGAAGCCTCTTTCACCCTCATCGAGGCCACGGGAAAGAAGTGCTCCTTCCTTGAGGCCGCGGTCGAGGCCTGCGGGCTTGCTAACGTGAGGATCGTCCATAAGCGTTGCGAGGAGATGAAGGAGCGTGAGGCCTTTGATGTCGTGGTCGCGAGGGCGGTCGCCCCGATGGGAACGCTTCTTGAAATTTCCCTCCCGCTTGTCAAGGTCGGTGGGGTTTTCTTGGCGATGAAAGGGTCTGGCGGCCAAGAAGAATTTAATAAAACCGGCAAAGAAATAGAAAAGCTTGGGGCGGTTCTCAAAACCATGAAATCCGAATCGCTCCCCAACGGCATGGGCATTCGCCGAAATTTCATTTTCCTCAAAGAAAGGCCCACGCCCAGAAAATATCCCCGCCCTTGGGCCACGATAATCAAAAAACCTTTGGTGTGAAACTTTTAAAAAATGTTTCACGCGAGTAAACTTAAGCCATGACTCAAATTATTTCCATCGCCAATCAGAAAGGCGGGGTCGGGAAGACGACGACCGCGATCAACCTTTCGGCCGCCTTAGCCAAACAACGCCAAAAAGTGCTTTTGATCGATTTCGACTCGCAAGGGAACGCGGGGCGGGGCCTCGGGGTCGACATCACTCTTCTCGAAAGGACCGTTTTCGACGCCCTCATCGGAAGGGTTGACGTCAATAAGTGCATTTTGCCATCGCCCCAAGAGGGGCTTTTCCTTTTGCCCAGCAACCTTAAACTCGCTTCCTTAGACGCTTTTTTTCAGGCCACCCCGAACCCCGAACCGTTTCGTCTTTTGGAGAAGGCGATCAAGGATCTGAAGGCGGAGTATGATTACATCATCATCGATTGCCCGCCTTCGCTTGGTCTTCTTTCCCTCAATGCCCTGACCGCTTCCGACGGGGTCATCATCCCCGTTCAGTGCGAGTATTTCGCGATGGAAGCTCTTGCCGCGATTCTTTCGACCATCACCAAAGTTCAGCACGACTACAACCCAAGGCTTCGCATCGAGGGTTTCTTGCTTACGATGTATGACCCCCGGATTAGTTTGGCGACGGAGGTAGCCACCCAAGTCCGAGGCCTCTTCAAGGAAAACACTTTCATAATCGCCATTCCGCGCAACATCTCCTTGCCGGAAAGCTGCGCCAAAGGGTTGCCCGTCGGCAGTTGGCGGCCTTCCTCCCAAGGCGCGTTGGCTTACGCCGCCCTCGCCCGTGAGGTTTTGGACCATGACCAGGAAAAGCGGTAAGCGTTTCGTTAAGGACAGCCTTTCCGATTTGGTTCGGAAGTTTTCCAAAAACGACGTTATCGCCGAAATCGAAAAGGAATACCAATCCCAAACCGGGCGCATTTTGCCTTTGTCCGTGATCGATGACAACGCCTTCGTCAAACGAGTCCGGCTGCCCGAAGAGGCGATATCCCAAGTTTCCAAGTCCATCGCCGAGAAAGGCCTTTGGAATCCTTTGGTCGTCCGGCCTTCGGGCGGCCATTATGAATTGATCCTTGGTCGAAAGAGGTTCTACGGAGCCAAAAGATCGGGGGTCGCGAGCGTCAATTGCGTCGTCGTTGACGTGGGGGACGAAGAAACTTTGCTCATGCTTTTGGCGGACACCCGCGACCAAAGGAACGGCAACGTCGTTGAGATGGCTTTGGTTTATCAGGCCTTGATTCAGAAGTTCGATTATTCCCCCCAGACGTTGGCCAACTTATCCCATCAGTCGCGGAGCCAGGTGGCCAACACGATGCGTATTCTGAAACTCCCCGACCACATCATAACCGACCTTTGCTTAGGAAAATTGTCATATGGGCACGCGAAGGCCATCGCCTCTCTTTCCGACGAGGAGATCGAAGGCATATGCAAACTTATCCATCGGGAGAAACTCTCGGTCCGGGATACGGAGATTTTGGCCAAGCAATACTCCACGATCCCCCAAATCCAGGAATCGGAAGCCGACGACCTCAAAAGGGCGCTTGGGGCGACCGCGGTCGTCAGCCGGAGGACGTCGATTTCCATCTCTTTCGCGAGCCCGGAAAGGAAAAACGCGTTCGTCAAATCGCTTCTGAAAAAGAAATAAGGCGTAGACGGAGGCTTGCGATTCGTTTATACGCGACTATAATGAATCTAACTTCAGGGCGACGATAATTACGTCGACTGGCGGTAAAGCCCGCGAGCGTGGCAGAGGCCAAGCATGATCCGGTGTGACTCCGGAGCCAACGGTATAGTCCGGATATCAGAAGCAACTGAGATCGTTTTGCCCCCGAAGCGCGTTTGGGGGATTTTTTATGGGCGGTGAAGTCAGGAACTGGATTGCGTTGGCGTTCTTTTTCCTCATTTGCGTCTTGACGGTCAAAGTCTACTCTTTGCAATCGAAGGCCAAGAGTTACGATCGCGTGCGTTTTATGACGAGGGTCGCGATTTTCGGGGCGATTTCCTCGATTCTCTACGTGGTCGACATTTTTCAGATCCATTTGCCGTTTCTGCCGAGTTTCCTAGCCTTGCATTTCGATGAGATCCCCGCCTTTATCGCCGGTTTCGCCTATGGCCCTTGGGCCGGATTCGCGGTCATCGCCATCAAGACGGTCATCAAAATGCCGTTCACGAGGACCCTTTTGGTCGGCGAGTTGTCGGATTTGGTTTTCTCGACGGTCTTCGTGGTCCCGGCCGCCCTCATCTACAAAAAAAGGCGCGATCTCAAAGGGGTGGCTCTCGGTTTTGCCGTTTCCTCCGTCCTTCAGCTTATCGTGTCGGCGGTGATGAACGTGTACGCGATGCTCCCCTTTTACATCTACGTCATGGGTTTCACCAAAGAGGGGTTGCTCGCCCTTTGCCAGCTCGCCAACCCCGCCATCACGGATTTGGGCTGGACTTACGCCGCCTTCGCCGTGGTGCCGCTGAACCTCATTAAAGACGCGGCGGTCATCGTTATGACGTTTATCGTCTATCGCAGCATCCATAAGCTCCTTCATTTCGACCATCCGCCGAAGCGGGCATAAAAAAAGCAAGCCTTGAGGGCTCGCTTTTTTATTTTTGTCGTTTCTACTCAACGATGATGGCGCCGGCGGGGCAATTCGCGACGGCCTCGTCGATCGCGGCATCGTCGGTCGCCGGGCCCGCTGTAGCCTGGGCCTTGCCGTCATCCCCGAACTCAAAGACGGCCGGGACGGTTCCGACGCAAAGTCCGCAACCGATGCAAAGATCTTTATTCACTGTAACTTTTTTAGCCATTGATATGTCCTCCCATATGGCACAAGTGGATTATAGGGTTAAATAAGCGGGACTTCAATGTGACTTTTTCAAATCCCGTTTCGTTCCTACCCTTATTGAGGGTAGAATAACTCCGGTATGAAAACGCGCATGGGGAAATGGTCGTCTTATCGGGATAGAATTGCCGCCATGCCTAGCGGCAAGTTCCCCGTTTCCAAACGGGCGGGGACCCCGATGGGGCTAAGCGAACGCTCTTTCGTGGGGTCTCTTTCAAAAAGCAAAAACGCGATCCGGCCCAATTCGGCGGTCGCGGCCCTTCCGAGAAAAAAATCGACCCCTTATTCCGTCTACGCCAAACGTAAGAGGGGGTGGCTGATCGCCAAGTTCGCGTTGCTGGCCTTGGTGGCGATCGGTTTCATCATTCTATGGTTTTATTGGGTCCGGAAGGCTTAAAATAATGGGCATGGGAAAAGTTGTTTCAGTCGCCATCGACGGCCCGGCCGCCGCTGGCAAAAGCACCGTCGCGAAGAAGGTCGCCTCTATTTTGGGTTTCACTTACATCGACACCGGCGCCATGTATCGCGCCGTCACGTGGGCCGTCATCAAAAAAGGCCTCGATCCGAAGGACGAAGACCAATCGGTTGCCCTGCTGCCGGGGATGGAAATCGAGCTTTTGCCCGATGGCCGCGTGATTTGCAACCAAGAGGATGTCACCAAAGTCATCAGGGAGCCCCTTGTTTCGGGAAACGTTAGCTATATCGCGGCCATGAAGCCCATTCGGCTGGCTCTCGTCGACATGCAGCGGGCGATGGCCCAAAAAAAATCCGTCGTCATGGACGGCCGCGACATCGGAACCTACGTTTTGCCGGACGCCGACGTGAAGATCTACCAAATCGCCTCCGTTGAGACGAGGGCGGTCCGCCGTTACGACGAGAACGTTCTCAAAGGCATCAACACCACGCTTAAGGAAGTGGAGGAGGACGTGCGCAAACGCGACTACATCGACTCGCACCGCGAGTTCGCCCCTTTGAAGCCCGCCGTCGACAGCGTTTTGATCGATACCTCTTTCATGACGGTCGATCAGGCCGTCGACGCCGTTTTGAAAGTGATTTCCGCCAAGACCGGAATCGAAGTCCCATGTCACTAGGAACGTTGGCTATCGTCGGGGCTCCTTCGGTTGGGAAATCCACCATCTTTAACCGTATCGTCGGCGAACGTCGCTCCATCGTCGAGCAGACGCGCGGCATCACGCGGGACCGCCTTTACGCGAAAGCCGTTTGGCTCACGAAGACCTTCACCGTCATTGACACCGGCGGCATTCAGATCAAAAACGTGCCCTTTCAGGAAGAAATCCGCTCCCAGGTTGAGATAGCGATCCAGCAGGCGGACGCCATCCTTTTCTTGGTCGATGGCAAGATCGGCCTCACGGGCGACGACAGATTCATCGCCAAACTTCTTTACAAATGTCGAAAACCCGTCATTTTGGGCGTCAATAAAATCGACAACATCAACGAAATCGGAAACAAAGCGGATTTCTACGCGCTTGGCTTTGGCGATCCAATAGCCCTTTCGGGCGCCCACGGCATCGGAATCGGGGACGCTTTGGATCTCATCATCAAAAAACTGCCGGAAAAAGAAACCCCGGATTACGGCGACGCGATTGCCTTCTCGCTCATCGGGCGTCCCAACGTCGGAAAAAGCTCGCTCGCCAATCGCCTCATTGGGGAAAAGCGCACCATCGTGAGCGATATCGCCGGGACCACGCGCGACTCCGTCGATTCGCCCTTCGAAAGGAACGGCCACCGCTACGTCGTTATCGACACGGCCGGTCTCCTCAAGCGTGGCAAAATATACGAAGCGGTGGATAAATATGCCTCCATCAGGGCCCTCTCCGCCATCGACCGCTCCGAGGTCGCGGTTCTCGTCATCGACGCGAACGCGGGGATTCTGGAGCAGGACAAGCACGTTGTCGGCTATGCCGTCGATGCCAAGAAAGCCATCGTCATCGTGGTCAACAAATGGGATTTGGCCAAAAAAGGCCCAGACGCCCAAAAGGAATTCACCGAACGGATCCGGTCCGGATTCAAATTCCTGGATTACGCCAGCGTCGTTTTCTGCTCGGCCCTCACGGGCTCTGGCCTCGACAAAATCCTTGAGGCGATCGCCATGGCTTACGACGGTTACAACCGCCGCATCGGAACCTCGGTCCTCAATCGCCTCATCATGGACGCTCAGACTTTCAACCCCACCCCGGAATTCAACCATGGGCGCCTTAAGATCATCTACGCGAATCAAGTCGCGGTATGTCCCCCGACTTTCGTTCTTTTCTGCAACGACCCTTCTTTCGCTCATTTCAGCTACACCCGCTACCTGGAGAACAAACTGCGCGGGGCTTACGACTTCTCAGGCAGCCCGATCAACCTCATTTACCGTCAACGCAAATAGGGGGTTCCTCCGTATTTTTGGATTTCCGCCCCCGCGCTCGCCTTTCTCTCTTCGGCGGGCCCTCGCTTGGGATTTTTAGCCCCTTCAAACCGTGACTGTTTTTACAATTTAAAAAAACATTCGATGGTTTGTGATAAAATTTTATTTGTTTAGTTGGCATCGAACTTTTTTGGAACTTGTTAGCCCAATCCTCACTTAATCGCTTTAGTCGATTTCGAATGATTTGGAAGGGCTTACAAAAACTAAAAAAAGTTGCAAAAGCCTAGGTGCGGTGCTACTTTGTAGGTAACCGATTTAGCATAGGAGGAATTATCCATGAACAAAGCTGAATTAGTCGTCGAAGTCGCTGAGAAGGCTGAGCTCTCGAAAAGAGATGCCGAAGCCGCGATCGATGCCGTTCTTGAAGTGATCGAAGCCGCCCTCATCAAGGGTGAGATTGTCAAACTCTCGGGCTTTGGAATTTTCGCCAAGAAACATCGTGCCGCCCGTGATGGAACCAATCCGGCCACCCAGCAGAAGATCAAGATCCCTGCCAGCGCCTCCGTTTCCTTCAAAGTCAGCAAGGCCCTAAAAGACAAGCTTAACTAAGCCCGGTTCTTAAAAGCCAAAAAGAGCCTCGCTTCGGCGGGGCTTTTCTTATGCTAAGATAAGGAAGGTTATGATCGATCCCTTTTTTGACGAACTGAAGAAGACGTATAAGGCGAACGGCTATCGCCTCTATATCGTCGGCGGCTCCGTTCGCGATTCCCTGTTGGGTCGCCCTTTCTCCGACCATGATTTCGTCACCGACGCCACTCCCGATCAGGAGCGTCTTTTTTTGCCCGACGCCTCTTTCGTTTTCGCCCGTTTTGGCTCCGTTCGCCTCAAGAGGGAAGGCCAGGAGATCGACGTCACGACGTTAAGGGAGGAAGGGGGCTATGGCGATTTCAGGCATCCGTCCAAGATCGTTTTCGTGAAGGAACCCTCCCTTGACTACAAACGCCGCGATTTCACCATCAACGCCCTTTACTTGGACGAAAATTACCACTTGCTTGATTTTTGCCATGGGGAAGACGATCTGAAGGCTCGTCTCATCCGTTTTATCGGCGACCCCTTCCTCCGCGTTCATGAGGACCCCCTTCGCATCCTTCGCGCGGAGCGTTTCATGAAGGCCCTCGGTTTCTCCCTTGAGGCGGAAACGGCGCGGGCCATCGAGGAAAACCGATTTCTTTTGCGAAAGCTAAACCCCGAGAAGGTCAAAGAGGAGGAGCGGAAGCTCCTTTCTAGTGTAAAATAGCCCTATGACCAAAAGCGCATTGATGTCGGCGGTGGATTTCCGTTACGTCCTCATCGACTCTTATAAACGGATGGGCCTAAACGAAGACGAACTCGCGGTCATTCTTTCGATCGACCACCTTCTTGAGCAGGGAAACACGTTCGTGACCGCCGATAGCCTTTCGATGAAAATGACGTTCAAACCTGAGAAAATCGACAAACTGATGGTTTCCCTCGTTAACAAAGGATATTTGCTCTACGACGCTTCTTCCGGCAAGATGCGAACCTCTTTGGATGCCCTCAAAGAAAAGGTTTACCAAACGTTCCAAAAGAGCTTGGAACGCAATCAGGCCAATCTCATGAGCCAGGAGCGGAACGATCGGATTTCGAAGCTGGTCGCCTTCTTCGAAAGCAAACTTAACCGCACCCTTTCCCCCCTTGAGAACCAGACGATCGGCGAATGGCTCGACAGCGGTTATCAGGACGAGGAAATCGAGAACGCCCTTTTGGATTCCTTGGCCCAAAACAAAAAGAACCTTCGTTTCGTCGACAAGTGCCTTCGGGCCAAACGGGTTGCTTCCGACGTGGCGAAAGAAGGGGCCTCCGGAGTCACCGCAACCTGGGACAAAGACATCGAAAAGACCTTGGATCTGGCCAAGAAAATGTGGGGTGCCGACAGCGGTGGCTCCAAGTGAGGTCGTCCTATCGTATCTAAAGAGCCGGTTCCCTGAGGCCAAATGCGCCTTGGTTTTCCATAACGATTTCGAGTGCCTGTGCGCTATCGTCATGAGCGCTCAGACGACCGATCGGGCGGTCAATCGGGTCACGCCGCGGCTCTTTTCGGACTTCCCGACGCCCGCGGCGCTCTCGTCAGCCCCTTTGGAAAAGGTCGAAAGCGACATCCGCTCTTTGGGCCTTTATCGCTCCAAAGCCAAAAACCTCATCGCCCTCAGCAAAGCGATCCAAGGGTCTTTTGGGGGGAGAATTCCTCAGGATCGCTCTCTTTTGATGGGCCTTCCGGGAGTGGGCAAAAAGACGGCGGGCGTTTATTTGATTGAGACGAAAGGCATTCCCGCCATCCCCGTCGACACGCACGTCTCCCGCGTCGCTTCGCGTCTTGGCTATGTCAAAAAGGGGACCGATCCCGGCCGCATCGAGGAAAAGCTTGAAAGGGTGTTTCCGCAAGGCGAATGGATTTATCTCCACCACGCGTTCGTCGAGTTCGGCCGCGCCGTTTGCCATGCCCAGAACCCCGCCTGCCGCGAATGCGGGCTTGTGGGCGTTTGCCCTTATTTCAAGAAAAACCTTTCGACCAAAGGCAAGTAATCGTAACGGGGCCGATACCCTTCTTTGACGAGATGGCCGTTCTTTTGGCAATCGCGGTACGGGATCGATTTGCGGGGTTTGCATTCATAGAAATCGCAGACATAGGAGGCGTCGAGGACGTAGGTTTCCCCATGGGCGTACCAGTTGATGATGAAGAAAGCGATGCCCCCGTTTTTTTGGACGTTTCGGAGATGCCGCACTTGCTGAGGGGCGATGTTGCCTAACGGAAAGGAGGTCTTGCTCCGGGTGGATTTGGCCTCGAAGTCAAGGTAATGGCCCTTATAGACGCCGTTATAGTCGGTCGTGCTTTGGGCTTCGAAGTAGGCTTGGGTGATTTTGGCCCCATGCGCGTAATCGACTTTCACGATGTTGATCGGGGTGGGGCGCTTATAGATGAGCGCCAACCCTTTTTCCAGGTAATATCCATTCGTGTCGTTGATGTCTTTTTCGAATCCCATCCCGCGGTTGGCCGCGCTCGGGATTTTCCTTTTCGCGCGCTTTTCCGCGGGCACGAATTTCCGCCCATCGGGATAGCAAGGGGTCATTGCAGGGAATCCTTGATGGCGTTTTCCCAGATTATGGGGGTCACGGTGTCGCCGTCGCTAAGTTTTCTTAAGACCGTGGCGATCGGCTTTGGCAGATGGCGGGTCAAGCACAGGGTCTTCTTGTATTCCCGCTGGACGACGTCGGGACGATCGAGGAAAGCCTCATAGAGATCCATCAGGTTAAGGGCGTCCACCTTGGCGTCATGGGCCTTCCCTTCGAAAGGAACGCCGAAGACCTTCAGATAGTTCGTCAGGGAATAGGGGTTGTTGTTGTCGTCGCGGACGTAAGTGGCGAGGAAGGCCGAGAAATCGAGGTAGTTCTTATGGATGTGGCGGGCGAATTCCTTGCTCGCGTCGCCCGAGCAATAGACGCTGGCCTCGATGATTTTGAGATCGAAATTGCCGAAAGTGACGAAAACGCAATTCTTGACGTTCTTTTTGAGGTATTTTTGGAAAAGCGTCATCGCCGCGGGGAAGCTGATCCCCTTCGTTTCCAGGGTCTTTTCGGTGATACCGGTCATTTTCTCGACGATGCGTCCGATTGGATGGGTGGCCTTCACATAGGCGGAGAACCCCTTGTCGCGTTTCCTGAGGCGGAGATCGTCATCGAGGAAAGCCGTGTAGGCCCCGATTTCGATCATCTCGTGGCTCAGTTGGGTGCCCTCGAGGTCCACGAAAACGAGGACGCGTTTGTCTTTGATCGCTTTCCGCAGGGCTTTCATCGAGGCAATTTTACCACCTTCGTCCGTTTTGGCGGAAATGAGTTCCTCCTCCATTGAAGAAAACCCCTATCTTCGATATAATCGAAGTCGACCGTCATATGAACGACAAAATCGAATTAAGCGTCAAGAAGATCCTCGATAAGAAATTCACGCCCGACGTGAAGGGTTACAACCCTGAGCAAGTCGACGCGTTCTTGGATCAGATCATCAAGGATTACCTCGCTTTCTCCGAGATCGAAAAGGAAATGACGGCCCACATTGATTCGCTTCAAGCCTCCCTCGCCCCCCTCAAGGAGAGCGAGGAGAAAGCCATGGCCGACGCCAAAGGCTTATGGGAGAAGAACAAACAGCTGGAAATCGACAACGCCTCCATGAGGAGCCGCCTTCAGGGAATCAGGCCCGGAGACCGACCAACCGCGGAGAACATGCAGTACATCCAGCGGATTCGCGTCCTTGAGGATTTCCTCAACAGCGAAGGTTACGATCCCAACAATCTGAAGCGAAAGATCAGGAATTGATTCCGGTCCAGGCGACCGCTGCCCGCAAGGGTAGAGGAAAGTCCATGCTCGCACGGTCTGTGACGGCCGTAGTGATTGCGCCAAGCGAAAAGATAAGCTTGGGTACGCGGGAGCGCGTAACGGCGGATGAAGGTCCCTCGCGGATCGGAGTCCCTAAGGTGCCACAGAGACGAGCTTGCCAGCGATGGCAAGGTGAAACGCGGTAAACCCCACAAGCGAGAAACCCAAATTTGGTAGGGGAAGAGAGGAAGCCCAACCGAAGGCAACCTCTCCAGCGAAAGCTGAGATTAATCGTCGCCCTCGACAGAACATGGCTTATCGGACCGGAAACTCATTCAAATCGTTATGAACATCCCAACCAAGATAACCGTTTCGCGAATCGTTCTCATCGGCGTTATGCTGCTGGGGCTTTTCGTGATTTCCTTCATTCCGGACTTCCCGGCCGCTTTCCTTCCCGGGACCCAAATAAGCCTCGTCTACTTCGTTTGCTTTTGGATTTTCGCCGTGGCCGCCGTGACCGACAAAATCGATGGGACGCTGGCCCGCAAATGGCATCAGGTCACCGATTTGGGGAAGTTCCTCGATCCGGTCGCGGACAAGCTCCTCGTCGATTCGTCCCTCATCGTTCTCACGGTTCCCGCCCTTTTTGCTCCCGACAACATCCTTGTCCCCGTTTATTGCACCGTTATCATGATCGTCCGCGATCTGGTGGTCGACAGCCTCCGTTTCATCGCGGCGGGCAAAGGGAAGGTGCTATCCGCCAATGTCTTTGGCAAGGTTAAGACCGTGTGTCAGATGGTCGCCATCCCGCTTTTCTTCCTCAACGATTGGCCTTTCTCCTACTTTGACGCTTCTTGGGGCCTTGGCCGCCTGTCGTATGTCTTTATGTTCGTCGCTACGCTCGCTTCGCTTATCAGCGGCGTCGTTTATCTCGTTCAGAACCGCGATGTTTTCAAGGAGGCCGAATAATGGACAGTCCCGCTAAGCGCGTTATCAAGAAGATGGCAGCGAAAGGTTTGACCCTCGGTTCCGTCGAGAGCCTGACCGGTGGCCTTTTCGCCTCGGCGATTTGCGAAGTCCCGGGAGCCAGCAAAGTTTTCAAAGGCGCTCTCGTCACCTATGACAATAGCGAAAAAGTCCATTTGGCGGACGTGCTCGAGGAAAGCATAGAGAACTATGGGGTGGTCTCGGAGCAAGTGGCTGAGGAAATGGCCCTTGGGGGCGTGCGCAACCTCTTCGTCGACGTGTGCGTGTCCTTCACCGGCAACGCCGGACCGACCGCCGAAGTTGGCTCGGCCAAGGTCGGGGACGTCTATATGGCCATCGCCTTTGGCGGCGACCGCGTTTATCGTTACGCCCTTCATTTTAGGGGCCCGCGCAACCTCATTCGCCAGCAATGCGTCGACAAAGCGCTCGAGGAACTTGACGCGCTTTTGTAGTTTGTTTCGGTACGAATTGGCCAAACGCCACTAATTTATAGAGGAGGCACATTATGGCTGCTGATACAACAAAGAGAGACGAAGCGCTCGAAGATGCCCTCAAAGCCATCGAGAAGACGTATGGCAAGGGTAGCGTGATGCGTTTGGGCGACCATGCCCGCGTCGACGTGGACGTCATTCCAAGCGGATCGCTTCTATTGGACCACGCCCTTGGGGTGGGAGGCTATCCGAAGGGCCGCATCGTGGAAATCTACGGCCCTGAAAGCTCCGGCAAGACGACCTTGGCGCTTCATGCCGTCGCCGAATGCCAAAAGAAAGGCGGCCGCGCCGCCTATGTCGACGCCGAGCACGCCATCGATCCGGATTACGCCGCTAATCTCGGCGTGAACATCGACGAGCTCATCCTTTCGCAACCCGACAGCGGCGAACAGGCTCTCGAAATCGTCGAGATGCTCGCCCAAAGCGGGGCCATTGACATCATCGTCGTCGACTCGGTGGCGGCCCTTGTCCCCCAAGCCGAACTCGATGGGGTCATGGGCGACAATCAAGTTGGCTTACAGGCCCGCCTGATGTCGAAGGCCATGCGCAAACTCGCGGCCATCCTCGACAAAACCGGATGTTTGGTCGTCTTCATCAACCAGCTCCGCGAGAAAGTCGGCATCGTTTACGGGAACCCCGAGGTCACTACCGGGGGCCGGGCTTTGAAGTTCTATGCCACGATCCGGTTGGATCTGCGCCGCGCCGAGGCGATCAAAAACGGCAGCGACATAATCGGCAACAGCGTCAAAATCAAGGTCGTGAAGAACAAGGTCGCGCCCCCCTTCAAGACCGCCGTAGTGGACGTCATATATGGCAAAGGCATCTCCAAAGAAGGCGAGATCCTCGATCTCGGCGTGGAATACGGCTTCATTCAGAAAACCGGGAACTGGTATGAGATCAGCGGCGAAAAGATCGGCAACGGCCGCGAGGCCACGAAGGAATACTTGCGGAACCACTCCGATGTCGAAGGCGACATCGAGGGGAAGGTTCGCGAAAAACTCAAAGGCGATCCGGAGGAAGCCAAAAAGAGCGACGGGAAGAAGGGCGAGCCGACCAAAAAATAGCTTTGGCGAAGACCGTTCTGACGAACGCAAACCACGATTGGACGATCGTGGTTTTTTCTTTGCCCTCAGCCGTTTTATCCAAAAAACACCAGTCATGGGGCCTTAATCGTTTCACGTTCGTTTTTTATTCGTAGCGCTTTTTCTTCGACCTTGCTAGAATTAAGCCGTACCTTCAGGTACTTACCACCCATAGATTTGCATTGGGTCCTCGTAATTGGCCGCAAGGCTTGCCATAAAAATACGAAGTCAATAATTTTCAGTCTATTGGGCGTAATGTACTTTTTTGGTTCTTTAAAAGGAGTGCATCCAAAATGCCTATCAACAATGTCGTGGCCCTCTCCACCGAGGGCTGGATCGGGATCGCCGTCGGGGCGTTGGCTCTTGGGGTCATCGCGACGATCGTCGTTTTCAAGCTGATCCCTTCTTTCAAGAGGAGCAGCGCGAACAAGCAGGCCAAACAGATCCTGCGCGATGCCGAAATCAAAGCCGAGCGCATCGCCAAGAACGCGGAGATCGACGCCAAGCAGGCGGCCTTCGAATCCAAGCAGAACGCCCAAAACGAAATCCGTCAGATGAAATCCGAAATCCAGGGCGAGCAAGCCAAGCTCGATTTGCGGGAGCAGACCATCGACGCCCGCGACAACGCCCTTCTTCAGAAGGAAAACGCGCTTGACGCGAAAAACGACGATCTGAAGAACCAAATGGCTTCCTGCGATAAGAAGCAGGCCGAACTCGATTCCAAGATCGATGGCATCATCGTCGAACTTGAGAAGGTGAGCGGCATGTCCGTGAAGGAAGCCCACGCCGAGATCATGGCCCGCGTCGAAAGCAAGATGTCCGCCGAAATCGCCGCTTACATCAAAAACCAAGAGGACGAAGCCGAGGAGACCGCCCAGGCGAAGGCCACCGATCTGCTCGGTTTGGCCTGCGATCGTTACGCCCAAGAAGTCACGACTGAGCGCAACGTCGCCGTCATCGCCCTTCCGACCGACGAACTCAAGGGCCGCATCATCGGGCGCGAAGGCCGCAACATCCGCGTTCTCGAGCAAACCCTCGGCGTCGATCTCGTCATCGACGACACGCCGGAAGTCATCACCATCAGCTGCTTCGATCCGATCCGGCGCGAAATCGCCCGCCGCACCATGGAGTATTTGGTCAAAGACGGCCGCATTCAGCCGGGCCGCATCGAGGAAATCGCCGCCAAATTCAAACGCGACGTGCAAACCGAGACCCAAAAAGTCGGCGAAGACGCCGCCTTCAAACTCGGCCTGCCGAAAATCAGCAAGGAGCTTTGCGGTTGCCTTGGCCGCCTGAAGTACCGCACTTCCTATGGGCAGAACGCCCTTCAGCATTCGATGGAAGTCGCCAGCCTCACCGGCATGATGGCGGCCGAGCTGGGCCTTGACCAGAATCTGGCCAAGCGCGCCGGGCTTCTTCACGACATCGGAAAGGCCGTGGACTTTGAGCAGGAAGGCTCCCACGTTCAGCTCGGCGCCGATCTCGCCCGGAAATACGGCGAACCCGACGTCGTCATCAACTCGATCGAATCGCATCACGGCGACGTGCCGGCGAAATACGTCATCGCCCATCTCGTCGCGGCGGCCGACACCCTGAGCGCCGCCCGCCCGGGCGCCCGCAGCGAGACGATGGAAAACTACGTCAAGCGCATCACCCAGCTCGAAGACATCGCGAAGACGTTCGACGGGGTCCAGCAGGCTTATGCCATGCAGGCCGGCCGCGAGATCCGCGTCATGGTGATCCCTGAGCGCGTCAGCGACGACCAGGCCGTTCAGATGGCCCTCAAGATGCGCGAGAAGATCGAAAGCGAAATGACTTATCCGGGCCAAATCAAGGTTTCGGTCATCCGCGAATACCGCGCGGTCGAAACGGCGAAATAGCGTCTTTGCCTATGCGGATTCTCTTCTATGGGGATATCGTCGGCAAGATCGGCAGGGAGGCCATCAAGGCCTCTTTGCCGTCTTTGGTCCGGTCGAAGGGGATCGATTTCGTGATCGCCAACGGCGAGAACGCGACGCATGGGAAAGGGCTCAACGAAAGCCACTACCACCAACTCGTTTCCTATGGGGTCGATTGTTTAACGCTAGGCAACCACTGGCATTCCAAACCGGTCATCGACGAATACATCGACGAGGCCGAGCATCTCGTCAGGCCGCTTAACCTGATCGATTGCCACCATGGCCTTGGAAGCGCCTCCTACGACGTGGATGGGGTCGAAATCAGGGTCACGAACGTGATGGGGCAGGCTTTCATGAAAGAAACCGTGGGCTCGCCCAACGAAGCGATGGAGAAACTGCTGTCCGAAATCGACCCGTGCGTCCATATCGTCGATTTCCATGCCGACAGCACGAGCGAAAAAGAAGTGTTCGCCTATCTTCTCTCGGGCCGCGTCAGCGCGGTCGTCGGGACCCACACCCACGTTCAAACCAACGACGCTAGGATCCTCGAAGGCGGGACGGCCTACATCAGCGACGTCGGCATGTGCGGGGCCGCCGATGGGGTCATCGGCTTCGAGAAGCATTCCGTCATCAACAAAGTCGTCTATGGCCAAAAAGGCATTTTCGAAATCGACGACGACGCGCAGCCAATGGTGAACGCCGTCGTCATCGACGTCGATGAGTCGACCTATCGGGCCACTTCGATCCGAACCCTCAATCTATTGGAGAATAAGCGATGAGTAAGTGCGTGTACCGTTCCCTGCCCGACATGAGCAAGGCCCGCAACCGGGTCGATGGGCCTTTATTTTTCGAGGGCGAAAAAAAGATCCCCGCCGAAATCGGCGCGTACGCGAAAGGCCGCCGCTTCTTCATCCGCACTTACGGCTGCCAAGCCAACATCCGCGACGAAGAAATCATGGCGGGATACCTTGCCTCAGCCGGTTTCTCGAGAACCGAAAACGAGTCCGAGGCCGATTTGGCGATCATCAACACCTGCGCCGTCCGGGAGAACGCGGAGGACAAGGTTTACGGCCAAATCGGGGTTTTCAAAGCCAACGCCGACAGGAACCCTTCCTTCATCCTCGCCGTTTGCGGTTGCATGATGCAGGAGGAGGGCGTGGCGGAGAAACTCACGAAAACGTACCCTTACCTTTCCCTCGTTTTCGGGACCCACAACGTGAGCGATATCCTTTCGCTTCTAAACGAGGTCATCGTTTCGCGGAAACGGCTCGTCGACGTGAAAAGCTTCCCCGGGGCAATAATCGAGGGGATGCCCTCCGTCCGCCTCGATGGCTACAAGGCGTTCGTGAACATTTCTTACGGATGCGACAAATTCTGCACCTATTGCATCGTCCCTTATACGCGAGGCCGGGAACGGAGCCGCCGCCCCGAAGCCATCCTCAAGGAATGCGAGGATTTGGCCGAGCGCGGTTTCAAGCAGGTCACCCTTTTGGGTCAAAACGTCAATTCGTACGGCCTTGATTTTAAGGATGGGACCACTTTCGCTTCCTTGCTTGACCAAGTGGCCGGCCTCGACATTCCGCACGTCCGTTTCCTCACCTCTTACCCGAGCCAGTTCACCGATGCGATGATCGACGTCATGGCCCGTCACCCCAACATCGACAAATGGCTTCACCTTCCGGTTCAGTCCGGCAGCGACAGCTGTCTGAAACGCATGGGCCGCCGCTACACGAGGGAAGGATACCTTGACTTAGTGAGGCGCATCAGGGCGAAGATCCCCTCCATCGCCCTCACGACCGACCTCATCGTCGGCTTCCCCAACGAAACCGCCGCCGAATTCGAGGACACGCTGAGTTTATGCCGTGAGGTTTCCTACTCCTCCGCTTTCATGTTCATCTATTCGCCGCGCCGAGGGACCCCGGCCGCCGCCATCAAGGACGGCGTGGGCTCCGAGGAGAAGCACGCGAGGTTCCTCCGCCTTTCTAGAGTCATCGAGGAGACCACGTCGAAGCACTCCCTCTCCATGGTTGGTGGAACCTATTCCGTCTTGGTCGACGGCCCCAGCAAAAAGGACCCATCGGTCCTTTCGGGTTACGCCCCCAATGGCAAATTGGTCAACTTCAAAGGGCCGCTTTACCTTAAAGGCGCCGAGGTTCCGGTCAAAATCAAGGAATCCCACACCTATAGCCTCATCGGGGAAATGGTCGGCGAGGCGATCGTCCACAAAGCCGAGGACGTCGCTTATTTGCTGAGGCGCGATCCTCTAGCGAAGGAATATCTCCGTCTTGACGAAGCGGTCCGAGGTGATCCGGAAATCAAAAAGCTCGGCGAGGACCTCGTCTCCGCCAAGAAGGCCATGGCCTTATCGATGGGGCGGAGCGAGGAATACGAGGCCGCGAAAAAGACGTATGAAGGGTTGCTTAGAAAAATCAAGAACCATCCGCTTTTGGCCAATCGCGCCGCTTTGCAAGGGGCGGTGGAGGATATCCTCCTGCAGGTGAGGGACAGCCTGAAATGACGATCGTTCTGACGGGGCCGACGGGAAGCGGCAAAAGCGAATTGGCCGTTCGCCTCGCCAAGGCCATCGACGGGGAGATCGTCAACGCCGACGCCTTTCAGGTTTACGAAGGAATCCGCATAGCGACCGCCGCCCCCTCGGAAGAGCTTAGAGCCCAGGTTCCGCACCATCTCTACGGTTTCGTGCCGCTTGAGGAAAATTACGACATCGCCCGTTACCAAAAGGACTGCCGCAAAGCGATAAAGGGGATTTTGTCCCGCGGAAAGACGCCGATTCTCGTCGGCGGGAGCGGACTCTATATCCGCTCCGCTCTCTTCGACTATGATTTCTCGGTGGACGCCTCAAAGGCGGATTTGGCCCCTTTCGAATCGCTTTCCGCCGAGGAACTGCACGCCAAATTGGCCGAGCTTGACCCAACTGAGGCTTCGAAAATACCCTACCAAAACACTCGGCGGACCCTTCGGGCGATCGCCATTTGCCTCGCCGCCGGGGAGAGCAAGACCGCCCTCATCGCCCGGCAAAGCCATGCCCCGGTTTTCGAGGCGATGTTCTTCGCTTTATTCAAGGAACGCGACGAATTGTACCCTCTGGTGGAAAAAAGGGTTGAGGAAATGTTCGCCGCGGGCCTTGCGGAGGAGACGATTCCGCTTGTGAGGAAGTACGGCCGCTCCCCCCACGCCTTCAAAGCGATCGGGGTCAAGGAGTTTTTCCCCTATATCGACGGCAAAGCCACGTTGGAGGAAGTCAAGGCCTCCATCAAACGGAACACCCGCCACTACGTCAAGGAGCAGGAGACTTGGTTTCGGCATCAATTCGATCTGACATACGTTTCCTCGTTAAGGGAGATAATGGATAAGTATGGGCATCGATGAGCGAACCGCTTTGCTTTTGGGTCCCGAGGGGGTCAAGAGGCTCCGTCAAGCCACGGTGGCGGTTTTTGGTTTGGGCGGGGTCGGGGGGACCGCGTTCGAGGCCCTTTCCCGCGCCGGGGTCGGGACGCTTTACGCAATCGATTGCGACCTCGTCGACGAAACCAACCTCAATCGGCAGATCCTTTTTTCGAGGCAAGACGTCGGATGCGGCAAGGCCGAAGCCGCCCAAAGGCGCGCCCTTTCGATCCGCGAAGACGTCAAAGTCATTCCCGAATCCTATGCCGTGTCCGCCGATTCCTTGCTCAGCCACGATTACTCCTCCTGCGATTATCTGCTTGACTGCCTGGACGACATCGGCGCGAAAACGGCCCTGATCGAATACGCGAAATCCCATGCCATCCCCCTGATCGTTTCCCTAGGGATGGGGAACCGCATCGACGCCACGAAAGTCATCGTCACCAGCCTCGAGAAAACCCAAGGCGATCCGTTGGCCAAGAAGCTTCGGAAGGCCCTGAGGGACAAAAAAATCGATTTGTCGACCGTCCTCGTCGTTTTTTCGACGGAGGCGCCCATTAATAAAGGCCCCAAGCCGTCTTCGCTCATGATGGTCCCTTCGAGCGCCGGCCTCGCCATGGCGAGTCGCGTCATAGATTTCCTAGAAAAGCGCTGAGGCGCGTAATATCCTATCTAGTATATTTTAGGAACGAAAAATCCGGAGGAGTCATTTGATGTCACTTTTAAAAATCGGCGAGATCGCCCGCGAGGCGGGAATCCCTGGCGAATATGTGGAGCCATACGGCTTCTACAAGGCCAAGATCGACACGAAAATCAACGAAAAGCTCAAAAACAGAAACGACGGGAAGCTCGTTTTGGTGACCGCCATCACGCCGACGAAGGCGGGCGAAGGGAAAACCACGACATCCATCGCCTTGGCCGAGGGTTTTGGGAAGATCGGCCAAAAAGCGCTCCTATGCCTTCGCGAGCCGGCCCTCGGCCCGGTCTTTGGCATCAAGGGCGGCGCCACGGGGGGCGGGCTGGCCTCCGTGGCCCCATCCGAGGACATCAATCTGCATTTCACGGGCGACATGCATGCGCTCACGAGCAGCATCAACCTCGTTTCGGCCGTCATCGACAACTCGATCTACCAAGGGAATCCCCTTCGCATCGATCCCGACCGCATCGTTTGGAAACGGGCGATGGACATGAACGACCGGGCCCTTCGCGAGATCACGGTCGCCCAGGGCGCCAAGAATGGGCTCGCGCGCCAGGACGGTTTCATCATCACCGTCGCGAGCGAGATGATGGCCATCATGTGCCTGGCCCGGGACAACGAGGATTTCCTCGCGCGCCTTGAGAAGATCATCGTGGCTTATGACCTCGACGGGAAGCCGCTCACCATCAAGGACCTTCGTCTCACCCATGCGATCATGAAACTCATGAAGGAGGCCCTTAAGCCGAACCTCGTCCAAACGTTGGAGAACAATCCCGTCCTTATCCATGGCGGGCCCTTCGCCAACATCGCCCACGGGTGCAACAGCCTAATCGCGACCAAGATGGCTCTTAAGCTCGCCCCGATCGTCGTCACGGAAGCGGGCTTCGCCGCCGATCTCGGCGCCGAGAAGTTCCTTGACATCGCTTGCCGCGAAGGGGCGATGCACTGCGATTTGGCCGTTGTGGTCGCCACCGTCCGCGCCCTGAAGATGCACGGGGGGGTGCCCTTCGAGGATCTTGCTAGCGAGAACCTCGACGCCCTCGCCAAAGGCATGCCGAACCTTGAGACGCATCTTGAGAACGTCAAGAAATACGGCGTTCCGGTCATCGTCGCCATCAACCATTTCGCGAGCGACAGCGAAAAGGAAATCGCCTACATCGAGAAATGGTGCGACGAGCGCCACTACGAATACTCGTTCCTCGACGGTTTCGCCAAAGGCGGGGAAGGGGCGGAGGATTTGGCCAGGAAGGTTCAGTTCATGCTGGCCAACGTCCAAAGCGATTATCACCCGATTTACGACCTCAAAGCGCCTCTGAAGCGGAAAATCGAGACCATTTGCAAAGAGATTTACCGCGCGGGCGATGTCGTTTATGAGCCCAAAGCGGATGAGCAGTTGGCCCTTTACGAGAAGATGGGGTTCGGCGACGCCTACGTTTGCATGGCCAAGACCCCGCAATCGCTGACCGACAACCCGAAGGTTTTGGGCGCCCCGCGCGGATTCACCGTCACCATCCGCGAGGCCAACCTTTCGGCCGGGGCGAATTTCGTGGTCCCTCTTACCGGCGCCATCATGACCATGCCTGGCCTTCCGAAGCTTCCTTCGGCCGTGAAAATGGAGGATGAGCCATGGTAGGGGCCGCCCCCGTTTACACGCTCTTCGATGAGGTGGAGATGAAGCGGCCCCATCCCTGCTCGAGCCGTTCCAAGCGGTTTCAGATCGTGCGGCTTGGGGCGGATATCAAGATCCGCTGCCTTGGCTGCGGGAATGTCTTGATGATCGACCGCGACGCCTTCAACCACAAATTGAAGCGGATCGTGGCCCATCACGAAGGACCCCTGCGGGTTTTGGGTCCGAAATGAAACGAAGGCCCTATCCATTAGTGGAAGGGCCTTTTCTTGTTCATCGCTAAAAACATCGGAAAAAAATACGTTTCGGCGGCCGGAGAGAAGTGGGCTCTGCGGCATGTCGGTTTCGTTTTGCCCGATCGCGGCCTCGTCGCCATCCGCGGCGAGAGCGGATCCGGCAAAAGCACCCTCCTCAATATCCTGGCTTCTTTGGAACGGCCGAGCGAAGGGTCCGTTTTCTTTAACGGGATCGACCTTGGGCGAATGGGCGAAAGGAATTCGGCGGATCTGCGCAACGAAAGGTTCGGCTTCCTTTTCCAGCATTTCAACCTTTTGGAAGGGCAAACCGCCCTCTATAACGTGATGCTGCCCCTTCTTATCCGGGGCGCGAGGGGCGGCGAGGCGAAAAAGAAGGCCGATGCCCTTTTCTCCCGCTTCAGGATGGAGGCTTTGGCGCTTAAAAAGGCGGGGGTCCTCTCCGGGGGCGAGAAACAGAGGGTGGCCCTTTTGCGTTCCCTCATCGGCGAGCCACTCGCGCTCTTCGCCGACGAGCCGACCGGGGCCCTAGATAAAAAGAACGAGTCGTTGGTCATGGAGGCCTTATCGAAAATCGGACGCTCCCGCCTCGTTGTCCTCGTGAGCCACAACGAGCGTTTGATCGCCCGTTACGGGGATCGTGTCTTGACTTTGGCCGATGGGGTCCTCAAGGCGGATACGGGATCGGCCTTCCTTGCCAAAACCCCTCAGGCGCCCTTAAAGGCGAAACGAAGCCGTTCGGGCCGATGGAAGAAGGCGCTTTTAAAGGCCGATTTTGAGAAAAACGCCGGCAAAAACCTCCTGTCTTTCGTCTCCGAAACCATTGGTTTCATTTCTGTTCTCCTATCCCTTTCCTTCGTCTATGGCAGTCAAAACTCGCTAAAAAAAGAAAAGCGGAAAAGCCTTCTTTATTACCAATGCTCCCTTAGCGAAAAATACGCTTACGCCATACCGGGCTCCCCCCTTAAGCTCACCAAGAGCGAACGTCCGGACCGCGAAAAGGCAAACGATGTCTTCGCGGAGGTCCCTTCCGTCTCTATCGAGAACGACTACTCGTTTTTCCTTCCCCCGTATTCTTCCTTTTGCGTTGACGGGGAGACCCACGATCCCGCCTCGATAAACCCCGTTTTCGACATCACCCTCGACGAACTGGGACGCGAAATGGTCGTCGATGGCCGCCCTTCGCCAAGCAACGATTTCTCAACCTGTCTGGTCAATAAGGAATTGGCCGATCTATTCTCCTTTTCCATCGTCGGGAGGACGATCACCCTTGCCCATGAGGTTTCCGTGGTGGCCTATGGGGTTAGTGAGGATCTCACGTTCTCCTATTCGTTTCTAGTGGCGGGGGTGGTCAAGGAATTCTCGTTTCTCAACGCCCCTCGGATTTATTATTCGTATCCGGCGGCCCGTTCTTTTTTCCGCCGTTTCCCTCTTCCGGAAATCAGTGCGGCTTCGGGGCGGGAGCTCAGCGTCGACGATCTCGTCGGCGAGGCTCTCGGCGACGAGGCCTACGCCAACTATTCGTTTCTGTGCTTCGCCCATAGCGACGCGGACGCCGACGGCCTTCGCCGCGTTCAGGATCGGCTTGAGGCTGAGGGGTCCTCCTGCCAGATCGCGAACGCGGTTTACGAAGTCGAGAAAGGTTTCTCCTCCTTAAGATCCGCCATCGACGATTCGATGATTCCGTTTTTGCTCATCGAAGGGCTGGCCGTGGTCTTTATCATCGGGGCGATCGCCTATTCGACCGTCATTATGAGCCGGAAAGAATCGGCGATCCTCCGTTCGCTAGGGGCCCATTCGAGCGAAGTGGCCTCGATTTACGATTTCGAATGTCTGTTCGTGAGTGTAGGCGCCTCCGTCTTCGCCTTGGCTTTTTTGCCCGTTCTGGAACGGATCCTCAATCCGTTTTTGGAGGCCAAAACGGGCATGGAGAACCTTCTCTCATTATCTTACGGCGTCGTTTTCGGAATTCCGTTTCTCGTTGTTTTTGCGCTAATTATCCTGGCCGTGGCGTTGACGTTTCTGGGGGTTGGATTTCCCCTTTTGGCAGCCAAGCGGATGCCAATCGCGGAAAGCCTGAGAGACGAGTGATCGCGGTTTCGCTAGGGAACCTCTCCAAGCGGTACGGGAAGCGGATCCTATATGAAAAGGCGAATTGCGCCTTTCCTTCGAAAGGCCTTGTCGCCATCGTCGGCGATTCCGGAAGCGGCAAGAGCACGCTTCTTGACATCATCGCCGGAATCGATGTCGATTATGAAGGAAGAGTCATGGTCCTTGGCCACTCGCTTAAGGAAATGAGCGAGGAAGAGCGGCGCGCCTTTCGGTTGAGGCGCATCGGTTACATAAGGCAGAACTATGATTTGCTCGAACTCGAGAACGGCCTTGAAAACGTCTTGCTGCCTTTGGAGGCCATCAGCGAGGACCGGCCGGATTTCCTGAAGCGGAAGGCCGGTTGCCTTCTCGATTCGCTTGATATCGGCGGGAAGGCCCTTCAAAAAGCCAACACCCTCTCCGGGGGAGAGAAGCAACGCGTGGCCGTCGCCAGATCCTTGATCAATGAGGCGGAGATCCTTTTGTGCGACGAACCGACGGGCGCCCTCGACGGGGCTAGCGCCGAAAAGATTTTCGCTTTGCTCTCTTCCCTCGCCCAAAAGCGGCTCGTCATTTTGGTGAGCCATGAGGAAAAGAGGATCGCCCACTACGCGGAGTGGATCCTGCGCTTAGATTCCGGAGGCCTCTTCGAGGAAAGCAAGGGGAGGGCGCCCCTTAAGGAAGAGGACTTCGCCATTCCCCGAAACGCGAATCTGAGGGAAGAGGCCTCAGTTCCCGTTTGGACATGGATTAGGCATGGGTTTCGCCTCAACAAAGCGAAGAGGCGGCGGACGGCGATAAGCCGCCTCGTCATTTCCTTTTCCCTTTTGTCGTTGGGCTTGTCGCTTTTCGTTTCCCGTGATTTAGGCGCGGAAATTTCGCGGGTGTTTTCGTCTTTGGTCGGCAGCGGATCGATGGTTATGGAATCGTCCAAAGGCTCTTCTGGCCCCTTTTCGGCGACCCCGGCTGAGGAAGCGCAGGTTCAGGCGATCGCAAAGAGGCACCCAACGTATGCGGATGGGTACGGGGTGGCCTATCTAGCGGATTTCGAAGACTTCTTCCCCGACCTCCACGAGGCCTTCATCCCCATCCGAGGGCATAAATTTCTTATCCAGGATATGGGGATTCGCACCGCGGTCGATTATTTGTGGCTGGAGGATTCGGATAGCGCCTTCTTTCCGGAGCGGCCCGCTTTCATGGAAGAGGACGAAATCGCGCTAGGGCTGCCCTATGACACGATGGCGGCCCTTTGTCTCAGGCTCAGCATTCTCCGTAGTTACGAATCGTTAGGAACATACCTCGCGAATCACGACGTTCCGCTCGTCTATGCGTTGGAGAACGATTCATGGGGCTATCGCGATGAGCAGATTCTCCTCGTGCGGGCGGTCACGTCTTCGCCCCGCCCGCGCATTTATCAGACGGGGCACCTCTGGAACGCTTACCTTTTGGAGACGAAGATGAGGTTTCCCTCTTCTTCGGTCGTCGACGATTCGGCGCCGTGGGTTTTGCGCAAGGTCTTTTACGTTCACCGGAAAGGGTCCCCTTTGGCTTTCCGCGATTTCCTTCGTTCGCGCGAAGACCTTTCCGGCTACGTTTTCGACGTCGCCCGGCGAGAGTATGCGCCGAGTCTGTTTCCGGGCGCGGCCGCGACGGACCTGAAACGCTATTACGTTTTTCTGACCGACCGGGATTCCTTGGCCTCTTCGACGGTGAAAGAGGTGGCCGCCTCCGGTTATTTCCGCGGCTTCGTCTATGGGGCCTCCGGCTCGTATTTGGCGTTCCCGGAATCCCTCATGGTGGGGTTTGCGCACCCCTTTTACGTTTCCTCCTCGAAAGAGGCCATCGATCAAGTGGTCGATTCGCGAAGCGAGCAAAGCGTCGAAGAGAGCGCGTTGGACGTCGAGATGCCCGCCGAAACGGTTATGGGCTCATATCTTAAGCCGGCCTCGACATGCCTGACGATCGCCTCCGGGTCGCCCCTTCTCTCGGGTCGGAGCCCGACATCCCTATTGGAAGTCACGCTCAGCGAAAAGCTGGATGAGCGTCTTGGCCATCCCGATTCCGTTTTCGTGGCTGGGGAAATCGCCTCGTCGGCCACATCGGCGAGAGTGAGCCGAACTTACGGCACCGCGGAATTGAAGGTCGTGGGGATTTCCAGCGATGGCGTGGAGCGGCTCGGCGTGGTCGATTCGTGGGCTTTGGATTTCTTTTCGGACGTTCTTGGAATGTCTTCTTTTTCCTTGCTTCCGAGGCAGGCGATCTTCTACGAAAAAAGCGGCGTCGACGCTTCCGATGCCCTCGAGGAGCTTGGGGAAAGACACCCCGATTGCCTTTTCAGCGACCCTTCCTCTCGTGTGAGCCAATCCGTTTCGGCGGCCGTTTCCTACGTCGACTTGGCCCTTTATGGGGGAATGGGGGTTTGTCTAACCCTTTCCTTCCTCCTTCTTTTGGTCGTGACCATTCTCACGGTCGCCGAGAACCGGAGGGAAGGGCGCATCTTTTTTCAACTGGGGCTCTCGAAAAAGGATGCCGCGAACGCTTTTGGGGCCACCGTTTTGCTGCATCTAGCCTCCTCTTCCCTGATTGCGGCGGGGCTTTTGGTTCTCCTGGAATTCGGCGTGGACCGACTCATCAAAAGCAGCTTCTCGGTCACCGATCCCTTCGTTTTCGACTTTTGGCCCCTTGGGGCGGTTTTTCTTTCGGCCGCCCTCTCCCTCACGCTTCTGCAGACGGCCATCGGTCTCTTCGTTTTCCGCCACGATTTCCGTCGCGACGGCCGCTAGATTTCTTTTTATTTCTTTTCCTAATGGTTTTCCTTCTCTTTTTTCGCATTTTTTGTTAACGCATTCCGTCTATAGGTGCTATCATAACGCTCAGTTGGTTAAATAAAATTAACGAACTAGGAAGGTTAGGAGTCTCATGAAGGGAACAGTTAAAATGTTCAACAAGGAGAAGGGCTACGGCTTCATTCACGGTGAAGATAACGTTGACTACTTCTTCCATTACAGTGCCTTGATCATGGATAGCTACAAGACCGCCGAGCCGGGCGAGCATGTAGAATTCGACATTCAGCAATCTGAACGTGGTCCGCGCGCTTCGAACATCAAGAAAATCGACTAACTTAACTAGTTAAGAAGTCGCTTCAAGCCCCGCCGTTGCAGCGGGGCTTTTCTTGTCTTTCATTGATGGGGGCGTAGAGATATAATCTCTAAGCGAGAAGGAAGCGGAATGTCACTTAAGGCCGGTATCGTCGGGTTGCCTAATGTTGGGAAGAGCACCCTTTTCAACGCGATCACGAATTCCCACGCCTTGGCGGAGAATTACCCTTTCGCCACCATCAACCCCAACACCGGCGTCGTCATGGTGCCCGATGAGAGGCTCGATTATCTGGCTGACATGTTCCATCCGCTCCGCAAAATCAACGCGACCTTCGATTTCTACGATATCGCCGGCCTCGTCAAAGGCGCGAGCAAAGGCGAGGGGTTGGGCAATCAGTTCTTGGCCGCCATCCGCGAATGCGACGCGATCGTCGAGGTCGTCCGCTGCTTCGACAACTCCCAGGTCCTTCGCTACAACGAAGAGCCCGTCGATCCGAAAGCCGACATCGACGTCATCAACCTCGAACTTTCGATGTCCGACCTCGATTCCGTCAACAACCGGATCGGAAAGCAGGACATCCGCTCCCGCGTGGCCCATGACAAAACCGCTCAGTACGAAATGCCGATTCTTTCCGCCCTCAAGGGCGTTCTTGAGCAGGGGATTCCGGCCCGTCTCGTCAAGGGGCTTACCCAGGAGCAGATGGACTACGCCAAAAAGAACTTCTTTTTGCTGACCACGAAACCCATTCTCTATGTCGCCAACGTGGCCGACAGCGACTATGCCGATCTTGCCGGTTGCGCGTATTACCAGACCGTGAAGTCCATCGCCGAGAGCGAGGGCGCCCAGTGCATCCCGCTTAGCTGCGAGATCGAATGCGAGATTTCCCAAATGCCTTCCCAGAGCGACCGCAAGGAGTTTCTCGAGAGCATTGGCTGCAAGGAAAGCGGCCTTGACAAACTGGTCAAGGCTTCTTACAAACTGCTCAATCTCTCGACTTTCCTCACCTGCGGGAAAGACGAATGCCGGGCATGGACGTTCCGCAACGGCATGACCGCCCCGGAATGCGCCGGTATCATCCATAGCGATTTCCAGCGTGGCTTCATCAAGGCCGAAGTCTACGATTTCAAGGATTTGGAGGCCCTCGGAAGCGAGGCCGCCGTCAAGGAAGCGGGCAAGCTCCGCAGCGAAGGAAAGGACTATTTGATGAGGGACGGCGACGTCGTCTTCTTCAAATTCAACGTATGAGCGATTACCGGATAGGATACGGCGAGGATATCCATCGCCTCATCGAGGGCGACCATCTTCTTTTGGCTGGCATCAGGATTCCCTTTGGCAAAACCGCTTTGGCCCATAGCGACGGCGACGTGGTTTACCACGCCGTGGCCGATGCTTTGCTCGGCTCTTTGGCCCTTGGCGACATCGGCGAGCTTTTTCCTCCTTCGGACGGGAAAACAACCGGCCTCGACAGCGCCCTCATCGTCAAAAAGGCGGTGGATCTCGTTGGCGAAAACGGTTACCGGGTCGCGAACGTCGACGTCGCGATTCAGCTTGAGAAGCCGAATTTGGCCTTTTATAAGGCCGCGATGAGGGGCAATCTTTCAAGCCTCCTTGGCGTTCCTCTCGGCGCGGTTTCGGTCAAAGCCGGGACCAACGAAGGACTCGATGCGATTGGAAAAGGCGAGGCCGCGAAAGCCGTGGCCGTCGTTTTGGTGGAGAAAGCGCAATGACAAACGAGGAACGATTGAGGGAAGCCATTCTCGAGGCTGGCGGCAAGGCCGGTTTGGCTTTGGATGCGAAAGACGTCGTCATCGAGAACACCAAAGACCCATCGCATGGGGACTATGCAACGAACGTCGCGCTCCGAAGCGCGCGCAGACTTGGCTTGAAGCCCCTCGATTTGGCGAAGACCCTCAAAGATGCCATCGCTTCCCCCATCATCGAGAAAAGCGAAGTGGCCGGCCCCGGTTTCATCAACTTTTTCCTTAAGAGCGTTTCTTTGGGTAGCGTCGTTTCTACGGTCATAAAAGAAGGCCGGGATTTTGGCCGCGGAGACGCCAAAAACAAAAAAATCGACGTCGAATTCGTTTCCGCCAACCCGACGGGGGACCTTCATTTGGGCCATACCAGAGGCGCGGCTCTTGGCGACGCCATCTGCAATTTGTACGCTTTCGCCGGATATGAGGTGACCCGCGAGTATTACGTCAATGACTGCGGAAACCAGGTTCAGCATCTGGGCAACTCCATCCGGGCCCGCTACCACGAGCTCTTTGGCGAGCCCTTATCGCTAGGGGACGACGATTACCACGGCCTCGACCTCATCGACATCGCGAAGTCCATCAAAGGGAAATACGGTGACAAATATCTCGTCGACGACGATGAGTCAAAGGGTTTTTTCATTCGTTTCGGCATCGACAGCGAACTCGCCAAAATCAAGAAGGACATGGCGGACTTCAACGTCCGCTTCGACAGGTTCTCCTATGAATCGGATATCCGCAAAGGCACCACGATTGAGGACACGATCGCCGAGCTTGACAAGAAAGGTTACGTTTACAAAAAGGATGGGGCGACCTATCTGCGGACGACTTCTTTCCTTGACGACAAGGACCGACCGATCATCAAAGCCGATGGCTGCTACACGTATTTCATGCCGGACATCTGCTACCATTACGACAAGATGAAACGCGGCTTCGATTTGGCCGTCGACCTTTTGGGGGCCGATCACCATGGCTATATCAACCGCATGAAAAGCGCCCTCATGATGGAAGGCTATAAGAAGGATGCCCTCGAAATCGAGATTTACCAAATCGTTCGCGTCTATAAGGGCGGCGAAGAGGTCAAGATGTCGAAGCGGACCGGCAAGGCCATCACCCATCGCGAGCTTGTCGAGGAAGTGGGGGCCGACGCCGTCCGTTACTTCTTCGTTGAGCGAAGCGGCAACACGCACCTTGATTTCAACCTTGACTTGGCTCTCTCGAAGTCAAAAGAGAATCCGGTCTATTACGCCCAGTACGCCCATGCCCGGTGCCATTCCCTTCTTCAGATGGGGAAGAATTTCCCCATCGACGAAAGCGGTGCCCTCCTCAAGGGCGAAGGCGAGGCCCAAATTCTCAAACACTTGAGCGATTTTCCTAGTATGATAGAGGCTGCGGCTCTTGCCCGGGCCCCCTATAAAGTGGCCGGCTATATCCATGAGTTAGCCCAATCCGTGCACGAGTACTACGCTTCTACCAAAATCATCGACGTCGCCGATCCGAAAGCGACCAGCGCCCGCCTCGGCCTCGTGAAGGCCACGATGATCGTTCTTGAGAACGCTCTCGCCATCATCGGCGTCAGCGCTCCGGACAAAATGTGAAAAGGAGAAAAACCATGTTGAACACCAAGAGTCTGCTTGACGTCGCCTACGAGGAAATCAGCAAAGCGAAGGGCCCCGTTTCTTTTAAGGATCTCTACGAAACCATCGCCAAAGACCTTGAGATGAGCGATGAGGAAAAGAAAGAGCATGTCGGTCGTTTCTACACCGATATCAGCCTTGATGGGCATTTTGTGGCCCTTCCCGACGGAATGTGGGATTTACGGGCCAACCATACTTACGAGAAAGTCCACATCGACGTCAACGACGTCTATAGCGACGTCGAGACGAGCGATGATGACGCGGATGACCAGGCCGACGAAAAGGAATACAACGCCGCCGTCGAAGGCAAAGTGGTTTCAGACGATGAGGCGGAAGAATCCGAAGAGTCCAAGCCGGAAGTTATCAGCCCAGAGGATCTTGGCATCAAGAACGACTGAGCTTCCTTCGTTTGGGGGAATATGAAAAAGCGCGGGAAGCGAAATCCCGCGCTTTTTATTCGCGGTCATCTTTTTGGAACAGGAAAAGGCGGTCGAAGGGGCCTTTCGGAAGCCTTTGAAACTCGGCGCGCTTCCTGAAGATGAGACCCTTGAAAGCCTCGATCCAGTCTTTGTCCGGACGGTTGTTGCTTCGGAAAACCCCGCCGATATGGATTTCGCCTTTTCCGTTGGTCGCGCCTCCGATTCGTTTGCGGATCCCTTCGTCGATAAGGAAATTGACTTTGAGGATCAAATGGCCGCCCTTCTCAAGGAGGCGCTCGATTTCTATGGCGTATTCCAAAGCGTTCTTAAACGGGATGACGTCGAGGAAGTTGCTGCAAATGAAGAGACCGACGCTTTCGGAGGGCAAAGAACGCAGAGCCTCGATTCGGCCGACCTTGAAGGAAACGTTCTTCAGCCCGCTTTTTTTGGCGGAGCCTTCGGCGAAGGCGACCGCGTTCCCCGAAGCGTCAAAGCCTAGGCAAACCGAAGCGGGGCAGATGAGGGCCGCATCGAGCAGAACCGAGCCTTCCCCGCATCCAAAGTCCACGATCTTTTGGGCTGAGGGGCCGTATTCCCCGATCCAGCTTTCAAGGGGCTCGCCCATCTTCACGTCTTCGTGAGTCAACTTCATCGGCGCGACGCCTTTGAAAGCGTTATCCCAGAATTCCTCGATTTTTTGGCTTTCGTTCATAGTTCTTTCCATCCGATTATAAAGGAAAAAAAAGAAAAAGGCCCAAGTTTCTCGCTTGGGCCTTCATAAGGCTAAAACGCTTAGAAGAAGCGCCCGATGAGGTCACGCGAGGCCTCGCAGGTTTCTTCCATGTCGCCGAAGGCCATGACTTCGCCGGCATAGTAGGTGTTGTCCTTGCCTTGCATGGCATCTACTTTGTCATACCAGCCGGCGGCGTAATCGGCGGGGCTGAGGTGGGGGCAGTAGTAGCTTTCCTCCTCGAGCTCGACTTTGGAAACCGGGCAACCGCAGATGGCCATGTCATCAAGCGTGGTCTTGCGGGCGTAATCATAGCTCACGTCCTTGTCGCCCTGGTGGTTGCGAAGGGTGTAGGTGATGATGAGCTGGTCTTTGACGTCGCACCAGCGGTGGTAATAAACCATCATGTGGCCGCGGCGCGACGGAACCATGTTATCGAAGAAGTAAGCCGATATTTGCGGGCATTTTCCCTTCTCGACCCAGTTGGCCATCGAGATGTATTTCTCGTGGATGATCTTCCCAAAGAGGTCTTTCTCCTCCTTGCGGGCATCCGCGATTTTGGCGAACCAGTCGAGCGGAATGGTGACGATGAGTTTGTCGAAGACTTCCTCTTTTCCGTTGACCGTGACGGTGACTTTGCCACCTTTGCGGACGACTTTAGTCACTTCGCTGTTGAGGTTGGCCTTATGAAGAAGGTGGTTGTTGACCCCCTCCCAAATGGCCTGAGTGCCATCCTTCCACGTCCAAAGCCTCATGTTGACGAACTCGAGCGTGGTGGCCACGTCGAGGTATTTCATGACGTAAGCGGCGGGAACTTCGTCAAAGAAGCCATAGCCGAAACTGGTGAACGGGGCGATCCAGATCCTCATGACCGGTTCGATTTTGTTCAATTTGCAGAATTCGGTGAACGGAAGGGCCAGATCCTTGAGGTTCGGGTTCGTGCCTTCCACGTGTTGCATGTGGTTCTCAGACAGTTTTGACAGGCCTTCGTATTTGCCGTCCGCGACCCCGCGGTGGCCGTTCACGTCGTAGCCGGCGTATTTGGTCTCCATGAGCTTCGCCAGTCTCTTGACGGATTTCTTGAGTTTAAGAAGGCCGAAAAGCTTTTTGAAGGAGAAGTCCTTTTTCGGATCGAAAGGGAAGACTTCCTTTCCTTCGTTGTTTTTGTAGATGCGGGCCATTTCCGGTCCGTCGTGGGTCGTTCCGCCGAAAATCTCGGCTTCGTTGACGGCCCAGTAGGTTTTGGCGCCCATGATCGCGCCCATCTCGATGGTACGCTTGTTCTTTTCGTCGCCATCGACCGGGAATTTCGGCGACCAGCATTTGCCGCCGACGCGATTGTCCTTTTCGTAGATGACGTAGTTTTTGTATCCCTTTTTCTCGAGATACATAGCGGCCGTGACGCCAGCCGGGCCACCGCCGATGATGCAGATTCTCTCGTCTAGTTTTGCCATAGTTGCAAGATCTCCTTTCGATAAAGATAAACTGATTGGCTTTTTTCATTATATGCTTCTCGTCATTAGACGAGGAAGTTTTTGGGACATTTGTTTATTTTCACGCTTTTTTCATCTTGTTTCAGCGGCATAATCGCGCGACGGGTTTCGCCGAAAGCGGTCTGTCTCGCCTCGTCGGCGCCCCTTTTGTTGATGCTCTGATTTTTCGGGCGCAATCCTCAGCGGATCTTCACTTTAATAAGGGATTTCCTCTTTGATAGGGGGTTAGGTTTTTGGATAATTGTGATGATTTTCCGTTTCGCGAGGTCTATGATGTAACGATTTCCTGAGGGAGGGAGAATATGTACGAGAAAGAACTAGCCGCGATGATCAAGGCCGCCTTCGACGCGGAAAAAGTCATCATGGGCGTTTACGCCAAGCCGTTCGCCGTTGAGATCAAAAGCGACGATTCCCCCGTCACCGACGCCGACAAGGGAGCCGATTCCCTGATCCGCCGGGAGTTAAGGAAGGCCTTCCCCCAGTATGCGTTTCTGACCGAGGAGAGCAAAGACGACAAAACCCGTCTCGCTAATGATTGCGTGTTCATCGTCGATCCCGTCGACGGAACGAAGGAATTCGTTTCGCGTAACGGCGAATTCTGCACCAACATCGCGTTGTCTTTTAAGCACGAGGCGGTAGTGGGCGTCATCAACATCCCGGTCAGGCATGCCCTTTATTTCGCCGTCAAAGGCCAAGGCGCCTTCCGTCTTGAGGACGGCAAGGAACCGGTTCGCATCCACGTTTCCTCGAAGGATGGCAATCTGACCGCCCTGCGCAGCATCTCCTTTTTCACCGAGGCGGAAGAGGCCCTCATCCGTAAGCATAAGGATAGAATCACCCACGTCGAGAAACTCGGCGCGGCCCTTAAATTTTGCGCGATCGCCGAAGGGAAGGCCGAGGTTTCCTATCGCATGAGCCCCTCCACCAAGGAATGGGACATCGCCGCCGGAACCATCATTCTGAAGGAGGCGGGCGGAGTGATCGAGAAACCGGACGGCACCGAATACGCCTTCAACCGCGACGACGTCTATAACCGCGATGGCTATATGCTCGCGAACAAGCGCTCTAATCTGCTCTTCTGATCACAGAAGGGGATACAAGTGTAGCTTTGCCCCCTTTTCGGTTATAATCCTTTGGGTAAAAGGAAGGCGAGGGCGCATGCATTTCAAGAAATCGATCGACGGACTTCCGCATATCGTCAAAATCGTTTTGGCGATCGTTCCGTTCCTTGACCTCGTCTTCGTCGTCGCCCGCCTCGTCTATGACGTGGAAAACAAAAAGGCAATACCCCTTATTTTGGACATTCTCTGCTTTTTCGGCCTTGGGGTTCTCACTTGGATCATGGACATCGTCGACACCATCTTCGCGAATCGGATCTTCCTTTGGGAGGACTGGATCGCCTGATTCGCCCCAAATAAAAAAACGCCGCCTATTTAGGCGACGCTTATGTTGAAAAACCGTCCCGTTTTTTTATTTCTTTTCTTCGTTGACATTCTCTTTGGCGGCTTTTTGCCTTTCGCGCTCCGTGTAAGCGTCGAGGATGTCCTGAGGGACCTCGCCCGAAGCGTCGACGCGGATGATGCCGGGGACCTCTTCCATCAGGATGATCTCAACGCCGGCGGTGATGTCGTTATCCATGTAGATGCAGCCTTCGCAGGCCCCCATCATCCGGAGATAAACGACGCCGTCCTTGAAGCCGATATAGACGACGTCGCCCCCGTCCCGTTGCAGGAAAGGGCGGACTTTGTCGAGGACGCGTTCGATTTGCTGGTCTTTGGTTTCGGTCATGGTTGCCTAGTTATTCTAGGTTCGGGCGCGCCCGTTGACAAGCGAAGCGATCCTCAAATCGGGGAAAAGCGCCATCTCGTTCCACGAAAACGCCCGATCGCGATCGAATTTCCGTTTTTTCGTGACTTCATCCGCGTTCCCCATATAATAATGGCGCTCCATGGCTAAAGACGCTTTCCCGAAGCTGGGATTGGCCCAGCGCAAGACCCTCAGTGCCGTTTCCCTTCTTGAGGAAAAAGGCTTTTTCGGTTCTTCGGAGGGGCTCAGCAAGATCTTCGTCGGCCTTGCCGACATGGAGAGCCGTCCCTTTAAGGATCTTGCCTGCTATGGATATTGGCCCTCTTTAAGCAAGAAAAAGATTAAGGGGCGCCTTACTCAGCTCGTGCGGAAAGGATGCCTCAGAAACGTTTGGGTGGCGTCGGAGAACGATTATTTCCTCCGCCTCACCGAAATGGGTCGGGCTCTCGCCGCCACGGTGAGGCTGAGGAAGAAGCCGTTGCCTCAGGCTTCGGCCCGCACCATCATTCATTTGGAAAAGGAGAAAAAAGAATGAAAAAAGAATTGGCGAATTTCGAGGACTGGCCCTATAAGGTCCCCTCTATCAAAGGCTCGATCAGGAAGATCGGCGTTTTGCGCGCGGAGTTCAACGCCGCGAAAACGCCGCAGGAGGCCTTCTCGGCCTTCAAGAAAATGGAGCGTTTCGGGGATAAAATGGCTGACGATTGCACCCATGTTCAGGTGCTCTATTCCCTCGACACCACGAACAAGGCCTACGAAAAGGGCATGAACGTCCTTAACGAGGGGCTTCCGTTATTGAACGCTGCCTCGGTCGAGTTCACGAAGGATGTGCTGAAGAGCCCCTTCCGCGCGTATTTGGAGAAAAAACTGGGCACGTTCATCTTCACGATGTACGAATACCAGCTCAAAGGCTTCGACGAGAAAATCATCCCCGAGATGACCGAGGAAAACAAACTCACCATGCAGTACGGGGCGGCCATCGCCTCCTGCAAAGTGGAGTTTCGGGGCAAGACCTATAACCTGCCCCAAATGGGCAAGTTCATGCAGGACAGCGACCGAGCCACCCGCAAGGAGGCCTCGAAAGCCTACTATTCCTACCTCTTGACCCGCAAGGACGAACTGGAGGGGATATTCGCCAAACTCGTCAAGATTCGCGATTCCATGGCGAAGAAACTCGGTTATGAATCCTATACCGATTTGGCGTACATCCACATGAACCGCTTCGACTACACGCCGGAGATGGTGAAGGGCTATCGTGATCAGATCGCGGAAGTGGTGACCCCTTTAGCCAACAAACTTATGCGCGAGCAAGCCAAACGGACGGGAATTCGCACCCCTAAGATCTATGACTTGTCCTTCGCTTTCAAAAGCGGCAACCCGATCCCCCTCGGCTCGACCGAGGAAAAAGTGGCCCACGCCAAAAAGATGTACAAGGAACTCAGCCCCGACACCGATTATTTCTTCAATTTCATGGCTGACCATCACCTCTTCTTTTTGGAGGCCAAGCCTGGCAAGCAAAGCGGGGGCTATATGACTTACTTCCCGGTCCATAAGTGCCCGATCATCTTCTCGAACTTCAACGGAACCTCGGGCGACGTGGACGTTTTGACCCACGAATTCGGCCACTGCTTCCAAGCCTACATGGCCCGGAACATCAAAATCCCCGAGTACCGTTCCCCGACGATGGAAAGCTGCGAGATCGATTCGATGTCGATGGAGTTCTTCGCCGAGCCGTGGATGAACCTTTTCTTCGATGAGCCCGACAAATACCGCTACAAGCATCTCGCCGAATCGATCGAGTTCCTGCCATACGGGGCCACGGTCGACGAGTTCCAGCATTGGGTTTATGCCCATCCGGAGGCCACGAACGTCGAACGGGATGAGGAATGGGCCGCCCTCGAGAGCAAATACACGCCTTACAAGGCGAAAGCCAAGGAAGGCTGCCCCGAGGCTCAGGCGGTCCCGCGGTGGATCACCCAAGGCCACATCTTTGAGAGCCCGTTCTATTACATCGACTACACTTTGGCTCAGGTTTTGGCTTTTGAGTTCTTCAATTTGGACCGCAAGGACCATGAGAGGGCCTGGAAACGCTACCTCAAGCTTTGCAAGATGGGTGGCAAGTACCCCTTCATCACGCTGATAAAGAAAGACGGCCTCAAGAACCCCTTTGAACCAGGGGTTCTTGCGAAGACCATCCGACCGCTGAGGAAAGTCTTGGCAGACTATCACGCCGAGCGGTTTTAGTCAGCTGGCTAGGGAGCGCCCGGTTGGCCCGCTACCCCAATATCGGGGGAACTCGGCGCTTCCTAACAGGGCACAATAACCCTTTTCGAGGAGGCAAAAAAGCGAAATTACCTCAAGGTAATATGTAATCGCTTTTTCCTTACCGTTTGGTAAAGGGCGACACACCCCGCCTTTCGCCTTCAGGATAAAAAAAGCCCACGGACGATTGCCGTGGGCTTTGTTTTCGAAGGCCCTTATTTGACGGAGGCTTCGTAGATGGACTTGATCGAGGCGCCGAGTTTCTCGGTGAACTCCTCGTCGCTCATCTGGGCGGTGAGCCCTTCGGAGAGGGCGCGGCTGAACGAGGCGATCATCCCGTGGTTGCGGGCGAGGATCTCATTGGCTTCCTTTTGAGAGTAGCCGCCGCTCAGGGCGACGACGCGGACGCAGCAGGGGAGGTCGTTGAGTTCGTCGTAGAAGCCGTCGACGGTCGGAAGGGAAAGCTTGAACATGACTTTCTGCTCCGGGGCGAGTCTCTTCGCGTGGGCGATGAGCTCTTTCTTGAGGATGGCTTCGGCTTCTTTTTTGTCGGCGATCGTGATGGTGACCTCCGGCTCGATGATCGGAACCATGTGGTGCGCGATGACCTTCATGGCCACCTCAAACTGCTGATCGACGACTTTGTGGATGCCTTCTTCGGCCGCTTTGTTGATGACCGAGCGCTCCTTGGTGCCGAAAATCCCGAAAGTCTCGCCCCTGCTAAGCAGGGTGTCGAGGGTTGGCATCGGTTTCATGAGGCGGACGCCGCCTTCTTCCTCGGCGAGGCCGTTATCGATTTTCAAGAACGGGACGACGCTTTTCTTCTCCCACAGGTATTGGGCTGAGGGGATCCCCTCGATCTTGCGTTCCATCGTCGCCTTGAAGAGGATGGCGCCGAGGATGCGGTCGCCGTTGAATTCCTTGTTGGTGACGATGCGGGTCCTCATCTGATGGACGAGGTCGAACATCTCTTCCTCGTTGCTCCAGGCGTCTTCCTTGATGCCGTAAAGGGCGAGGGCTTTCGGGGTGCTGCCGCCGGACTGGTCGAGGGCGGCGATGAAGCCCTTGCCGGAATGCATCTTTTCTAATTGTTTGGCTGACATATTGAAATTGATCTATTTCCTTTCGGTGATATTCTATCGCATCTTCCTTCCTCTTACATAGTAAGAGATTTCGGGGCTCACTCCCCGAACTTCGCGGTGAGGTAACGGATATAGGGCTCCGATGTCAGCGGGGAGCCCGTCACCTTCCTGGTCCAATCCCCCGGTTCCATCCAGTCGTAGCGGAAATCGTTGTCCGCGAACCATTTGAGGATCGCCGCGAAATCGCCTTTCCGCAGGCGTTCCCTGAAACCGATGTCCCTCTCCATCCTTTCCTCGATCATGGCGCCGTAGATGTTGCCCAAGGCGTAAGAGGGGAAGTATCCCCATAAGGCTTCCGACCAATGAGTGTCCTGCATGCAGCCGTCTTTGTCGTCAGGAACCTCGACGCCGAGGTATTCGCGGTATTTCCTTTTCCAGATGGCGGGTACGTCCCCGCCTTCGATTTTCCCGTTGATGAGGTCGCGCTCGATCTCGTAACGGATGATGATGTGGAGGCAATAGGAAAGCTCGTCGGCCTCGCAACGGATGAGCCACGGCTCGATTTTGTTGAGGAGCCGGTAGAAGGTGAGGTCGTCGATCCCCGCGATTTCGGGGTCGAGGGTCTCCGCGGCCGCCTTTTTTAAGAAGGGCGCGAATTCCTCGCTCCGCCCGACGATGTTCTCATAGAAACGGCTGTGGGTTTCGCAGATGGCCGCGGTGGCCGCCGATTCGACGTAATTGCCGTACATCTCCCGCGGCTTGTTCTGGAATTCCAGGCAGTGGCCCCCTTCGTGCAGGCACGTGAAGACGTTGCTCCGCCAATCCTCGACGAGGAATTTGGTGGTCAGGCGGGCGTCGTGGCGGAAATCGTCGTTGCTGAAAGGATGGGCGCTTTCCATGAGGCAGCCCCCTTGGAGGTCGTAACCGATAATGGAGAGCATGCGGTAAGATAGTTCCTTTTGCTTGGAGACGGGGTAAGCCTTGATCGGGGGCAAGGCATAGGTTTTCTGTTTCCTTTTGGCTATGGCGAGCAATTCGACCAGCCGCTTTTTGAGCGGGAGGAAAATCGCGTCAAGGTACTCTTCGGTCTCGCCCGGCTCATAATTGTCAAGGCAGGCGTCGTAGCGGGTCTTCATGCCCGGCTTGCGTTCCAAATCCGCCACATGGCGCGACAGATCGATCAGTTTCTGCCAATAAGGGAGCCAACTCCCGAAATCGTCGGCGGGGCGATATTTCCGCCACATCTCGTTGGACAAACTGATGGCTGATTGGTATTTCGCGTAATCCTCGAGCGGCATTTTCCCAAGGAGCTCGACTTCGTTGAAAAGCATGCGGAAAAGGCGTTTTTCCATGGGGGAGGCGCTAGGATCGCTTAGCCCTTCCTTGACAAGCCGGGCGTATTCCTCGTTTTGGCATATCTCCGCCATCTGGCCGGAATAGTAGTCGAGGAGACTAGCTTCATCGCCGAGGCCTTTCTCGGGGCAAAGCGTCGCGATGTCATAGTAAAGAATGGCGTTCGTGTGCTTGAGGCGCCGTTCCTTTTCTAGATAAGGCAGAAGTTTCTTGAAGGCTGAGCAATGGTTCATGTTAACGATCCTTTCATCTCGATTATGATGCCATAATCGCGGGAAAGATAAAGCGGAGAGCGGTTCCGCGCTCCCATTTTGGTTAGACAAACGGGGGGAAAGCATTAGAATTAATCTTATATATCATCAGATGGAACCTCTCGCCGGGCTTGCAAAACATCTCGTTTCCTCGCTCCAAGGCGCCGCGTTTTTCCCTTTTAACAAATGGAGGGCGGTTCGCCTAGCGGACAACTCTCCTCTCCTTATGCCCGAGGACACGGCTTTCGTCCTGGGCCAAGAGCCCTCTTTCGGGGTCTCCGCCTTCTACGCCTGCCGGGAGACGATTCTGCCGGAAGGGGTGTATCTGCTCGGGGACGACTTGACTTCTCTTGGGCCGCAGACTTCCTTCGCCCGCATCGTTTTCGTGAAACTCAGGAATTTTTTCTCTTACGCCAAACCGGCGGCCTTCGAAAGGATAAAAGCCATAAAAAACATGGAAAGCGGCCTCATGATGGAGGGGATCATGGTGAATGAGTCGAAATCCGAGAAACAGGAAACCATCGCGTTTAGGCGCGGCCCCGCCTTCGCCCGTCTCAGTTTTGAGGCCATCGGCGACGATTACATAAATCTCTTCAAGACCAATTCCGACGTCGATAAGGCGACGGTGGTTTTCGTGACGTCGCCGGCTTTCGACTACGCCGAAGCCAAGCGGCAGGCCATCTTGGCGGACAAAACGCTGGACGCCATGGCCTTCCTTGGCGGGAAAAAGGATGCCGATTGCGGGTCTTGCCCCCAAAAGGCCCTTTGCGAGGCCGTTCCCGGTTTGCGGGAAACCCATTTGTCGCGCCTCAAGAAAGGCATCTGACCCCGAAGTTGTTTTTGGCGGCGTTTTTTTCGTTGAAGATAAGACTGCGCCGAACCTATACTTTCTCATCGGATAGCGGGAGGTTGCCTATGGGAAAAAAGGAAAACCGGAAATCCGCCGGAAACGAACCGGTCGCGACGAAAACGAAAGAGGGGGGATCCCTTAAAGATAAGCTCATCGCGGCCCGCGGTTTCCTCGCCACGACGACAAACGGCATGGCGATCGGCTTGTTCGGCACCCTCATCATCGGCACCATCATCGCCCTTTTCGCCAAAATCCCGGGATGCGAATCGATCGACGAGGTCGCGAAGCTCATCAAAGGCCTGATGGGCGCCGGAATCGGCTTGGGCGTCGCTTTGTCCCTCAAGCTTTCCGGCGTCGAAATGGTTTCCGTCATGGCCGCGGGGGCCTTGGGCAACCTCGCTTTCGATTGGTTCGATCACGGCATCGTCGTGGTCACGGACCCCCTTTGCTGCTACGTTTCCTCGCTTATCGCCTACGCGGCCCTTAAGGGGTTTCATCGCCGTCGGACCCCGGTCGATTTGATTCTGATCCCTCTTTTGGCCCTCCTCTTCTCCGTGGCCTTCACCTATTTGCTCTCCTTTTGGGTCCATTACCTCACCGTGGGCATCGGTTTGCTCATCGAACTCAGTTTCGAGGTCATCCCGTTTATTATGTGCGTTATCGTGTCGGCTTTGGTCGGCATGGCCCTTACCGCCCCGATCAGTTCGGTCGCCATTTGCGTCGCGATCAACATCGGCTCGGTTCCTTTGGCCGCGGGGGCGGCCCTCATCGGTTGCTGCACCCAAATGGTCGGTTTCGCGGTTCATACGGCTCATGACAACAAGTGGGGCAGCGTCCTCGCCGTCGGGATCGGGACCTCGATGCTGCAATTCAAGAACATCGTCAGGAAACCGATCATATGGCTTCCCACCATCATCGCCTCCGCCGTTTTGGGGCCGTTCGCCCTCCTCTTCGGGTTCGCGAGCGATTCCGTGGGGGCGGGCATGGGGACTTCGGGCCTCGTCGGCCTCATCAACACTTTCGACGTCATGGGCTACGACCCGGCCGCGATCGGCGAGATCCTCGCCGTCTGCGTGGCCGCTCCGATTCTCCTGACGTGGCTCCTCGATCTCCTGTTCCGGAAAATCGGATGGATAAAGAAAGGCGACTTCGCCTTGAGTTCCGAGCTGAAATGAAAAAGAAAACGCAAGGCGGCGAACCTTGCGTTTTCTTATCCTTTATGCCGTGATGCCCAAGGCCGGGAGGACTTTCTCGTAAAGTTCGACCAGTTTGCCGGCTATGGTCGAAGAGGCCACGTAATCGTTGGCGGTCGTGAGCCAATTGGGGGAGTTGGTCCCAAGCCAACCCGTGAGGGCCACCAGAAGGAACGAAACGGCGATGACGAGGATCGCCCAATCGGCCGCGCCGAGGAAAAGCCCCAGGACGCGGGTGAGAACCTTGGCTTTTTCGAGCGCTTTGATAAGCGGGTTGACGATAAGGGAAAGAAGACCGAAGATGAGGCCGAAAGCGACGATGCCGACGATGATCGTGGCGATCCAGTTCACCAGCGTGGGGTTGCCCAGCACCGATATGACGTTTTGGTACCAGTCCAAGGGGGTCAAATAGGGAAGGACGATGTTGGCGACGAATATCGACAAGAAAGCGCTGACGACGTAAAGGACGATTTTGGCGCCGATTTTGGTCGCGCCGAAAATCAGGCCGAAAAGAAGGAAGAGGACGAGGACGCCCAGGACGCCCCAGTCGCTGCCGTTGAAAGATGTGCTTGCCAGTTGAATCATATGATGACCTCGAGTTTATTATGCCAAAATCGCTCCGATTTGAAATAAAAAAGTCTCATTTGTGACATTTTGCGGCAAGAAACGCCGCTTTCGGGGTCATAACGCCGGCTTCGCGGAATCCGCGGGCGCCTTTTGGCTCTCCGTCAGGGAGAGCTCAGTAGCGTCTTTTGCCGCCTTTATGAAAACCGCCGAAACCCCCGTCGGATTTGTGCCGTCGGGCGTCTGAATGGCCCGTTTTCGGCTTGTTTGGCTTTGGTTTTTTCGGATTTTGCTGATCCCTGTCCGTTTTCTCGACGTGCATCAGCTTCGCCCCGTAATGGGTTCCCTCGATTTTGTCGATGACGGATCTAGAAAGGTCCTTTGGAAGTTCGAAAAAGGAGAACGTGCCCCGGACGTAGACGTCGGCGAAATCGTCTTCCTCCACGTCTTTGGCGTATTTCATGACGAAGCGTTTGATGCTCTCGTCGTTAGCCCCGTCCTCATAGCCGACGTTGATGAAGAAGCGTTGGTTGTCGGGATCGGTCACGAACCTTTTCCTCTCCTTGTTGCGCTCGATCGCCGACGCATGCTTTTCTGAGCGTCGGTAGGGGGGTGGGCATCGGTCTTCGGAAGGCTTTTGGCCGACATTCATTTTGTCTTGCAAAAGGATGGCCGCCAAATCGAGCGGGAGAACGGTCTTGCCCTCCTTTTTCGAAAGGGTCTCGCAAGCTTCCTCGATCGCCTTTTTCTCTTCGGCCAAATCGTCCTTAAGCCGTTCGTCCAAGGATTCCAGATAGTTCTTCATGGCGGTTCCTCCGTTGAGTTTGTATTCGTTCATGGCGCAGTGGGTCATCGCCTCGTATTCCCTTATCATCTTCCTTTGGCTTTGGTTGATGAAGGTGTAGGAGGCCCCGGACTTGTCCACGCGCCCCGTCCTTCCGATGCGGTGGAGATAGAATTCGTCCTCCTCGGGGATATCGTAATTGACCACGAGGTCCACGTCGCTGACGTCGATCCCCCGCGCGGCGATGTCGGTCGCCACCATGACGTCGCTTTCGTAATTCCGGAAGCTTCTCATGGCGCGGTCGCGTTTGTTTTGGCTCATGTTGCCTTGAAGCGAGGTGATCGCATGCGAAGTCCTCTTAGCGAGAATTTTCTCGATTTGCATGACTTTGTGTTTCGTTCGGCAGAACACGAAGGCCCTCGAGAACGACAGCGAGTTGATAAGCGTGACGATGGCTTCCTTTTTTCCCTCTTCCTGGACAAGGACGTATTTTTGGGCGATTTGGTTGTCTTGGGTCGGGGTCCGCTTGATCGACACTTCCTTGACCCCGTTTCTGAGGTAACGTCCGGCGATCTTGCGTATTTCCGGGGAAACGGTCGCGGAAAAGAGGGCGGTTTGGTGAGGTGAAGTCACTTTCTCGATGATGCGGTTCACATCCTTGATAAAGCCCATCTCCAGCATTTCGTCGCACTCGTCGAGGACGAGGTAATGGACGTTCGAGAAATTGAGCGCTCCGCGCTCGATGAGGTCGTTGAGGCGCCCGGGGGTGCCGACGACGATCTGGGGCTTCGCGCGCAGGCGAGACAACTGGGTGGCGACGCTTTGGCCTCCGTAGATGGCGACGCATTTCGCCGTCGTGTATTTGGCGTATTTGGCGATTTCCGAGATGACTTGGATCGCGAGTTCGCGGGTGGGGCAGACGACGAGGCCTTCGACGAGGTCCTTTGAGCGGAGGGAAGCGAGCATCGGAAGGGAGTAGGCCGCGGTCTTGCCGGTTCCGGTCGGGGCTTCGGCAAGGACGTCTTGGCCCGACAAAAGCGCGGGAAGGGCCTCTTCCTGGACGGCGGTGAATTCGTCATAGCCCATTTTCAGGAGGGCTTTCGTCAGTTGTTCGGGAAGGGGCAGGTCTGTTATTTTCATTTTCGGGGCAACGAAGCATAGCACGAATGCCGTCGAGAAGCGAAGCAAATCGCGCCCGTTAGACGATTTCGGGTTCGCTCCATGGCAATTAAAAGGCCCTCGCCGTTGAGACGAGGGCCCTTCTTTCCTTCGTAGGCGCTGAATCCCTGTTGCGGGACCGGAAAGCGGGCTTTGTTACTTGCCTTGCGTGTTTCCGTTGGCCGGGGCGGTCGGCTTTTGAGCCGGGGCTTGGGTCTTTTTGTTTTTGTGCATCGGATGCCTCCGCGTCTTTTTTGGACGCACGGACAATATAGTTCCTTTTTGGCTTTCCGCAATAGCGGAAAAGAGGGATGTCTCTCTTTTCTAAGAGAATAAAGAGAAACCCCTCGCGCGGATGCTTTATAATGGACGGGTCCCTAGGGAAGGGGCTGCGCCATAAGATCGGGGAACGGGCATGGAAAAGGTCATCGTCATCAATCGGAAAAGGAACATTCGCGACATCGGCTACCTCGTGGGCGCGGATGGCCGCCACATCAAGAAAGGCTGCCTCGTGAGAGGCGGGCAACTCAACGACATCGCGCCTCGGGACAAGCGGGTTCTGGAGTCGTTCAGTTTCGACGACGTTTTCGATTTCCGCGACCCGCAGGAAATGAAAAGCCACCCCGACCAGACGCTCGCATCCGCGACCTACCACAAAATGAGCCCCCTTTCCCTCGAAAGGCCCGCCTCGACTTCATCGAAGCAGGCTTCCAACGAGGACAATCTCCTTTGCATGCTCACGGGCAACGTCGACGGGTCAAAGTACATGAAACGTTTCTATCGGGCCTTGATCGAGAAAGAATCCGCCCGCCTCGCCTACCGGGGCTTTTTCCGCATCATCATGGAGAAGCCCGCCTCAAAAGCCTATTGGCATTGCTCGCAGGGCAAAGACCGCGCCGGACTCGCCGCCTTCTTCCTCGAATACGCCCTCGGGGTGCCTATGAAGGACTGCCTCTTCGACTACCTTTATTCTTCCGTCGCGATGAATATCCGGAAGAGAGAGCTGGAGCCATACGCTTTTCTGAAGGCCCCTTTCGGCAAAAAGAAGGAGGCCGTCGGCATCGTTGAGGACCTTTTCTCGGTCCGGGAAGACTACATCGGCGAAGCCCTGAAGGCAATCGACGAATCCTTCGGCGGCCTTGACGCCTATTTGGAAAACGAGCTCAAGGTCGACGTCGGGAAGCTAAGAAAAAGCTACTTGGTGTGACCAAATAGCTTTGTCGCCCCCGCTCAGCGTTTTTCGTCGTGGCAATGGCACGTCGGCTCGCACACGCACTCCAACTCGTTTTTCAGGAGCTTGGCGACGGCTTCCTCGGCCGACCCCTCGACTCCGGCCATGCAGGTTATCCCGCTTTTTTTTAAGAGCCGGATGGCCCCGCCGCCGATCCCTCCGCAGATGAGGGTGTCAACGCCCTTATCGCGCAGCCATTGGATCAGCTCGTGGTGGCTGACGCCGTTCGTCGGCTCGACGCTTGAGGAGACGACCGCGCCTTCCTTGACTTCGTAGAGTTTGAAGGAGGAGGTCTGCCCGAAATGCTGGAAGACCTTCCCGTCGTCGAAACTGACTGCTACTTTCATATTGTTTGACTTTCCTTTCCTGAGGTCGCGGATTCCGGCTTTCGCGATTCCGTCCCCGACGGAGTAGCACCCTCCCGCGATGGAAAGCCTTTTGCCATGGACGAGAAAGTCGGCGATTTTCCTTCGGGCTGAGTGGTAAATGGCGGTGACGGTGGTTCGGGAGACCCCCATCCGGAAGGCGGTTTCCTCTTGCGAGAAGCCCTTTCCGTCCAAAAGGAGGATCGTCTCGTACTCGTCGACGCTCATCTCGACGCAAGAGGCGCCGCAGCGCCCTTTTGAGCCAAAACAGCGGAAGCGGGGCTCCTCGATCACGAATCGGTTTTTCTTTGGCCTCGACATGGAATTATCTTAGTATATTTTTGACATATGTCAATAAATGATTTAATCTATCGGTGAAAGCGACGGAGGTCATTTTCATGAGGAAAATCATTATCATCGGCGGGGTCGCCGGCGGGGCGACGGCGGCGACCAGGTTGCGGCGGCTCTCCGAAAGGGACCGCATCATCGTCTTGGAGCGGAGCGGCTACGTGTCCTTCGCCAACTGCGGGCTTCCCTATTATTTAGGCGGGGTTATAAAGGATCGGGCGCGCCTTCTTCAGGAGACGCCCGAATCGCTTCGCGCCAAATTCAATCTTGACGTCAGGATCCATTCGGAGGCGACTTCTATCGATCCACTTGGAAAATCGGTGCGCGTGAAGAACCTTTCGACCGGGGAAGAATACGACGAAAGCTATGACAAACTGATCGTCTCGACCGGGGCCTCGCCCCGCAAAATCCCTTTCGAGGGCCTGAAGGAAGCCGATAACGTTTTCTATTTGCGGAACATGGAGGACGTCGACGCCATAGGCTCCGCCCTCGAAAAAGGGGCGAAGACGGCCTTGGTCGTCGGGGGCGGCTTCATCGGCGTGGAGATCGCCGAGAACTTCATCGAAAAAGGCCTTTCCGTCACCCTCGTCGAAGGCAAAAGCCAGATCCTTCCGCCCTTCGATCCGGAGATGGCCCGCTTCTTGGAGAACGAGCTCGTCTCCCATGGGGTGAAGCTAAAGACGGGCGTCTCCCTTTCGAAATTCGAGGACAAGGGGCACACCGCCGTTTTGGGCGACGGCGAGAGGATAGGGGCCGACATCGTCGTTCTTTCCATCGGCGTCGCCCCGGAGAGCCGTTTGGGCAAAGAGGCGGGGATGAAACTCACGCCCGATGGGTACATCGTCACGAACGAAAGGATGGAGACGTTCGATTCGAAGAGCGGGAAGCCCAACCCCGACGTCTATGCCATCGGCGACGTGGCCGCGGTGAGGGACCCCATCGACGGGAGCCTCACGCACATCGCTTTGGCCGGCCCGGCTAACAGACAGGCGCGACTGGTGGCCGACGTCATCAACGGCCTTCCTTATACCTATAAGGGGGCCATCGGGACCTCCGTCCTCAAGGTTTTCGACCAGACCGGGGCCTCCACGGGCTACAGCGAAGCCCTGTGCGAAAAGAAAGGCCTGCCCCATCAGTCCGTCATGATCGAGCGGAACCAGCACGCCGGGTATTACCCCGGGGCCTCCCTGCTCACCCTCAAAGTCGTCTTCAACCCTGACGACGGGCTCATCTTGGGCGCCCAGGCGGTCGGCCACGACGGCGTCGACAAACGGATCGACGTCATCGCCACCTCCATCCACGCCGGGCTCAAAGTCCGGGATCTGGCCGATTTGGAGCTATCCTACGCCCCGCCTTACGGGATGGCCAAGGATATCGTGAACATCGCCGGTTACGTGGCCTCCAACCTCATGGAGAAGAAGTTCGGCCAAATCCCCCTCTCGGCGGTGGACGAAGAAAAAGAAGGGGCGCTCCTCGTCGACGCCAGGACCCCGATGGAGTATTCCCTCGAGCATCTTGACGGGGCGGTGAGCCTCCCCTTCGCCTCTTTGCGGGGCAACCTCGCCAAACTGCCAAAGGACAAGAAGGCGAAAATCGTCGTTTACTGCAACGTCGGGCTGACCGCTTACCAATGGATCAGGATCGCCCTCAACCATGGCTACACGAACGTCTATAACGTCGAAGGCGGGATGCGGCTTTACAAAGCGCTTCATTTCGCCAAGCCGGAAGAAACCGGCGAAAAGGGGGAAAAACCCATGGCGGAACGAAAAAGCGACAACCTCATCGAAATCGACGCGACGGGGCTGCAATGCCCCGGCCCCATCGTGGAGGCTTCGAAAGCTTCCGAGAAACTCTCACCCGGGCAAAGGATGAGGATCGTCGCCTCCGACTGCGGGTTCTCCTCCGACATCGGCCTTTGGGCCCAAACCACCGGGAACAAGGTCCTTTCCAACGAAAACAAAGACGGGAAGGTCGTGGCGGTGGTGGAAAAGGGTCCGGGCCTCGTCGCGGCCGCTCCGGGCGTTCCCAACAACGGGGGAACCACCATCGTCCTCTTCAGCGGGGACATGGACAAGGCTTTGGCCGCCATGATCATCGCCCAAGGGACGCGGGCCCTCGGCAAGCCGGCCACGGTGTTCTGCACTTTCTGGGGCCTGAACCTCCTGCGCAAACCCAAAGCCCCTCGCGTAAAGAAACCGTTCATTGAGCGGATGTTCGGGCGGATGATGCCCAAAGGCGCCCGGAAATTCAAGCTTTCGAAGATGAACATGGGCGGAATGGGCTCGAAGATGATGCGCGGGGTCATGAAGGACAAAAACGTCCCGGCCCTTGAGGAACAACTCGTCAGCGCCCAGAAGGCCGGGGTCCGCTTCCTCGCCTGCACGATGTCGATGGATATAATGGGAATCAAGAAAGAGGAGCTGATCGAGGGCGTCGATTACGTTGGGGTGGCCACTTATCTGGCAGAGTGTCAAAACGCCGCCACGACGCTCTTCATCTGAGCCTTTTCGCGACGTCAAACTGGCTTCCTTTTCCGATTTTGGTATAATGGGGGCAAATAAAAGGATAGGCCGCAAATGGGCATCTATGGCATTTCAGTCGAGACCGACCACGACGAAAAGATTTCGCTGTCCCTTTATTCCGGCAAGGTCCTTTTGATCGTCAATTCGGCGACCAAGTGCGTTTTCACCCCGCAGTACAAAGGCCTGCAGGCGCTCTATGAGCGTTTCCGCGGCTCGGGTTTCGAGATTCTGGATTTCCCCTGCTCCCAGTTCCTCAATCAGGCCCCCGGGACCGTTCAGGAAATCAACGAATTCTGCGACGAGCATTACAAAACGAGTTTCCCGCGCTTTGAGAAAATCGACGTCAACGGGCCCGACGAGTCGCTTCTTTTCACGTATCTCAAGAAGGCAAGGCATGGCTTTTTCGGCTCGCGGATAAAATGGAACTTCACGAAATTCCTGATCGACCGCAAAGGGAAAGTCCGCAAACGCTATTCCCCGTCCGTCAAGCCGGAGCGGATCGCCAAAGACATCGAGAAGCTCCTCAAGGAGGCCCGTTAGTGTTCTTGGCATGGAAGGAAATGGCCCGGAACAAGGGGCGGTTCGCGCTCGTGGTCATCGTCATGGTCCTCATCAGTTATCTCGTCTATTTCCTGATGGGCCTCGCCTATGGCCTCGCCTCAAGCTACACCAACGGCATCTCCAAATGGAACGCCGACGACATCGTTCTCACGAGCGACTCCAACGACAACGCGATGATGTCTTTTCTCCCCGACTCCGCCTTTGAGGAGACCCAGGCCGAAGAGAAAGCCCGTTTTGGCCTTCTTCCGGCCGTCGCCAAGCAAAGCGAAGCGAGCAAGGCGGACGTCTATCTGCTCGGTCAGGAAAGCGGCACTTTCCTGTGGGAGGGGATCGGGTCTCCTTCTTTGGGTCAGTGGGAGGTCGTCGCCGATTCCTCGCTCTCCAAAGAGGGCTATGAGGTCGGCTCCTCCGTGTCCTTGGTCGGCTTTCAGGAGACGCTTACCATCAAAGCCTTCGCCGAGAAAGCCACTTACCAGACCCTGCCGCTTTTATATATGGATCTATCCTTGTGGCGGCAGATCCGCTTCGCCGACGCGGGGTCCGCCTTCTCCTCCGGCATAGCCACCAAAGGCCCTTCCTTATCCGTCCCCTCGTCCTTGAAGACGTATTCGGTGGACGAATACTACAATTCCCTTCCCGGCTATGGGGCCCAGGTCGCCACTTTCTCGCTCATGATTTCCTTCCTGATCGCCATCGCCTCTTTCATCCTCGGGGTTTTCATGTACGTCCTCACGCTGCAGAAGACGAGTTTGTTCGGCGTGCTGAAGGCCCAGGGCGTCTCCAGCGGTTACCTGGCCCGCTCCGTCCTTTCGCAAACCCTTCTTCTGATCGTCCCCGGCTGCCTTCTTGGCTTTGGGCTCACCGCCCTTTCCGTCGCTTTCTTGGGCGACAAACTCCCCTTCGCCTACAACCTTTGGTTCAACTTGGCGATCGGCGGGGCCTTCGTTCTTTTCTCGCTCGTGGGGGCCCTCTTCTCAGTCAAGGCGGTCCTGAGGATCGACCCGGTCAAGGCCATATAGGAGCGTTATGGAACCCCTTATCGAAGCCAAAAGAATCACGAAGGACTTCCTTCAGAAAGAAGAGGTCGTCCATGCCCTCGCGGAGACTTCTTTCGTCGGCTTTCCGGGCGAGTTCGTCGCCGTCATCGGCCCTTCCGGAAGCGGAAAATCGACTTTTCTCACGATTCTCGGGGGCCTTCAGAAACCGACGACCGGGGAAATTCTCCTCGAAGGGGCCCCTTATAGCCGGCTCGAGGCGAAGAGCCGTTCCCGGATCCGCTTCGAGAAAATCGGCTTTATCCTCCAAAGTTCGAGCCTCGTCCCTTTCCTCACCGTCGCCGAGCAGCTCCGCCTATACGATCGCCTCAGGAGGCGCCCTCACGACGAAGCGCGGATCGCTGAGCTTTCCAAGCGGCTGGGAGTCGGGAAACTGCTCGGCAAACTCCCGAATCAGCTCTCCGGGGGCGAGAGGCAACGGGCCGCGATCATGAAGGCCCTTTACCCCGATCCCTCGCTCATTTTGGCCGACGAGCCGACCGCTTCGCTTGACCGCCTGAAGAGCCAGGAAGTCATGGAACTGCTCCGCGCCGAGACCAAACGCGAGAACAAACTGACCATCATGGTGACCCACGATGAGCGCTTTCTCGACATGTGCGACCGGGTTTGCGAAATCGAGGACGGGGTCCTTTCGGAGAGCAGGCCCCAAAGTTAGGTCGAATGCCCCCTCGGCCGCGGCGTTTTGAGGGAAAAAAAGAAAGCCCCGTTTCAAACGGGGCCGTTTTTGGGCCTAAACCACTTTAATGTCGCGGATGCTGACGTCGCTGCCGGTTATGAGGTATGTGTCGTCGCCCCCGCAGTAGGGGCATTTGCGGCCGTATTCGACCGTGCCGTAGGTCTTCTTGCACTTCTGACAGTACGAGATTCCCTTGACGATTACCGTGGTGAGTTCGCACTCCTTCATGTGATCGGTCTTTTTGATGGCCCAGTCGTAGCATTCCTTGAAGTAGGAGGGGATCACGCTGGAGACCTCGCCGATTTCGATGGTGAGGCCAACGACTTTCTTCGCGTGGTTCTTCTTTGCTAGCGCCTCGACTTGATCGATGACGTAGAAGACGATGCCAAGCTCATGCATGCTTGACGCCGTTATCGACCGCGTTGCCGGTGTAGGGCTTCTCTTTCGCGTCGGCTTTGTGGGCTTTCCCATAATCCCGGCGTTTCTTGCGAAGCTCCTTGGCCTCTTTGCTGCCCGAGTGGGCCAAGATGCGGAAGCTTCTCTTGATGGCGTAGGGGAGCATCCCCTTGACCTTGTCCTCCCCTTTCCGCATGTCGGTGTTCTCCGGCGTGTCGCGGACGAGATGGATGGCGTCGAACTGGCAGCGGGTCGTGCAGATCCCGCAGCCGATGCACTTATGGGGGTCGACGACCGAGGCGCCGCAACCAAGGCAGCGGCCGGTCTCTTTCTTGACTTGCTCTTCCGTCAGGTCCTTGCGGACGTCGCGGAACGTTTTGGCTTCCTCGATCGCCTTGTCGACGGGGGCTTCCTGACGTCCGATGTCGTCGTAGGAAGGATAGGAGATGTCGTCTTTGTCGAGCGGGGTGAAGACATGGCGGCTGAGGCCGACGGTGGCTTCGGCGCCCGGACGGACGTGGCGGGCCAAACTGTCCGCGACGAAGTGCCCGGCCGCGATGGCGTCTATCACGAACTTCGGGCCCGTGAAGACGTCGCCGCCGACGAAGATGTCGGGGTCGGCCGTCTGATAGGTGAGTTTGTCGGCGATCGGGTAATTGCCATGCCAGAACGTCACTTTGCTCCCGTCAAGGAGATGGCCCCATTCGATGGCTTGGCCGATCGCGAAGACGATCTGGTCGCACTTGACGGTCTTGGTGACCGCCTCGTCGTAAAGCGGGGAGAACCTCTTCGTGGCCGGGTCGATGGTGCGCGTGCATTTCTTGAGGACGATGCCCGTGACCTTGCCCTCTCCGTCCACGAGGACTTCTTTGGGCCCCCATTGGTTGGAGATGGTGATGCCTTCGGCGAGGGTTTCGGCGACCTCATCCCCGCTGGCGGGCATGGTTTCGGCGCTCTCGAGACAGTACATGCCGACGTTTTTCCCGCCGAGCCTCTTGGCGGTCTTGGCGCAGTCGACCGCGACGTTGCCGCCGCCGATGACGACCACGTCGCCGGTGAATTTCTCATTTTGATGTTCGTAGGAATGCAGCAGGTAGTCGACCGCGATGGCGGTGTTTTTGGCGTTGTCGTTCGGGACGTTGGGCCGGCGGCCCCCTTGGCATCCGATCGCGAGGTAAAAGGCCTTGTAGCCTTTTTTCTTAAGCTGGGGGATCGTCACGTCCTTTCCGACCTCGACCCCGCACTGGATGTCGACGCCCAAGGACTTGATGATGTCGATCTCGGCTTCGAGGACGTCCTTTTCGAGCTTGAAACTCGGAATGCCGTACATCATCATGCCGCCCGGTTTCGCGTTCTTTTCGAAGACGGTCGGCTTGAAGCCCTGAAGGGCCAAGTAGTAGGCGGCGGAAAGCCCAGCCGGGCCGGCGCCGACGATGGCGATTTTCTCTTTGAAGCCGCCCACGAGGGAGGGGATGGCCTTCTTCGGGACGAAACGGGTCTTGGAGTTGAGGTCGAAATCCGCGACGAACCTCTTGACCCCGTCGATGTTAACGGCGTGGTCGATGGTCCCCCGGGTGCAGGCCTCTTCGCAACGCTTGTTGCAGACGCGGCCGCAGACGGCTGGGAACGGATTCTCTTTCTTGATCAAAGCGAGGGCTTCCTGATATTTGCCCTGATGGGCGAGCTTAAGGTAGCCTTGGACCGGGACGTGGGCCGGGCAGGCCGCCTTGCAAGGGGCGCTCCCGGACTCATAAGTGTCGCTCAGGCGCATGGTGTCGCGGTAATTCTCGTCCCAGGCGTATTTGCCCCATTTGTTGTTGTCGGGGAGCGGGGCCTGGGGGTATTCGACCGGCTTTCCGTCTTTGTGGCAGAGCTTTTGGCCGAGCTTGACGGCCCCGGCCGGGCACGATTCGACGCATAAGCCGCAAGCCACGCAGTTTTCCGGCGTGACTTTGGCGGTGTAGGCGGATTTGCTGAGATTCGGGGTGTTGAAGAGCATGGACGTCCTGAGGGCGTTGCAGATCTTCACGTCGCAGTTGCAGATATCGAAGATGTGCTCCGATCCGTCGATGTTGGTGATCTGGTGGACGAAGCCGTTGTCCTCGGCTTTCTGGATTATGTCGAGGGCCTTTTTCGGCGTGATGTAGTGGGCGCGGCCCGTTTCGACCGCGTAGTCGGCCATGTCGCCCATCTGAATGCACCAATCGTGCGGGTCGTCGATGCAGCCCTCATCCATTTTCTGCTTCGAATAGCGGCAGCTGCAAAGGCCGGCCGCGATGTGGCCCTTATATTTCTTCATCCAGTAGGAGATGTGCTCCAAGTCGACGGATTTCTGCTCCATCGGGATCGCTTTCTCGACCGGGATGACGTGCATGCCGATGCCGTCCCCTCCCGGGGGGACCATCTGCGTGATGCCGGCAAGCGGCATGAAGGTCATCCGCTCAAAGAAGGGGGCGACCACCGGGTTCTTGTCGATGCGCTCCGTGGTGGAGTTGAAGAGCTCGGCCGAACCGGGGACGAAGAAAGGAATGCGATAGCGTTTGATCTTCGGAAGATCGTCGAGCGGGGCGTCATGGCTGTAGCGATCGCCATAGTCGAATTCGATGATGCCGATCACCGCCATTTGCTCATACAGGTCATGCAAGGCCTTGGCATCGTAATCCGGGTTCAGCTTGATAAGCTGATCCAAAGTGTACCATTTGCGGAGTTTCATTTTGTTCAAAACGACCGCCATCTCATGGGTCAGGGTTTCCCGAAGGCCCCAGTATTCGGGATCCGTGCTCTTGAGGCCCAAAAGGTGATGCGGGACGATGTCCGTGATCTTCTTGCCCAGCTTAAGAATCTCTTTGTCGGGGTTCTTTTCCCCGTAGTACTTCGAGACGTACTTCTTGTTGATTTCTGACATTTCGCGTTCTCCTGTCCCGTTAGGTCCGAAAAAGCGTTTTTCCGTTTGTCTTTTCGCCCTTAACGTTCTTATTTTCGTCCAATGCGCGAGCAAGAAGCAAGGTATTTCCGAAGCGATCTTTTTCTATAAAAAGAAAAAGTCTCGAAAGTGAAGGCCGATTAATCCATACTGGAACATGACAAAGAGGTATCTGAAAATGGAAAAGAAAGCTGTTCGCGTTCAAGATGACTTGTACCACGCGGTGAATGATGAGTGGCTGGCCACGGCCAAAATCCCCGACGATCTGCCATGCTGCGGCGGATTCAGCGATTTGGCCATCGGCGTCGAAAAGACCATGATGGATGACTTCAAAGCCATGGCGGAAGGCGGGAAAGCCATTCCCGACGCTTACATGGAAAAGGCCGTCGCCCTCTTTAAGAAAGGCCGCGACGTCGCTAGGCGGAACGCCGAAGGCATCAAGCCGCTCCTTCCGGAGTTGGCGAAGATCGACGCCCTTCGCGACATCGCCGACATGAACGCCAAACTGCCCGCCCTCGTCATCGATGACAATCCGCTCCCCTTCCAGCTTGGCGTCGACACCAACATGAAGGACACGCTTCATCACGCGTGCATCCTCGTCGGACCCCGCGCCTTGTTGCCGGACACCACCTATTACGGCGCCCCGCAGCTGAAGGCCCAAAAAGACGCCCTCATAGGCGTGCTCACCGCGGAATTCATGAAGTTGCTCTCGTTCACCCCCCTTCCCCTCGAGAAGCACAAGCAATACGTCGACGACGCTTTCGCGTTCGACGCCATCGTGGCCACTTTGGTCAAGAGCCAACAGGAGTGGAGCGAATACACGAAATGCTATAACCCGATGAAGAGCGAGGAAGCCATCGCGGCCCTTAAGCCGCTTGATTTTGGCAACCTTCTGAGCAACGTCTTCGGGAAAATACCGGACGAGGTCATCGTCTACGAGCCACGCTTCCTCAAAGGCTTTTCGACCCTTTTCAACGAGAAGAACTTCCCGATGTACAAGCATTGGGCTTATCTCAAGGCCCTCATGAGCGGTTGCGCCTTCCTTAGCGAGGAGCTCCGAACCATCGCCAACACCTATAGCCGCACGATTTCCGGGCAAGCGGTTGACGCCTCGATCGAAAAGCAGGCGTATCGGAACGCCGGGAACGCCTTCAGCGAGCCGGTCGGCCTTTATTATGGCCGCACCTACTTCGGCGAGGAGGCCAAGAAAGACGTCGTGAAGATCGTCGAGGAAATCATCGCCACCTATGAGAAACGGATGGCCAAAAACGACTTCCTTTCCCCCGCCACGAAAGAGAAGGCGATCTTGAAACTGAGCAAGATCGTCATCAAGATGGGCTACCCCGACAAATGCCAGCCGCTTTACGATAAACTGACGGTGGACGAAGACGCCTCTTTCTACGAGGCCGTGTGCGCGATTTCCCGTCAGAAGAACCTCGACGCCTTCGGAAAGCTCTATAAGGACGTCGACCGTTCCGAGTGGGTCATGCCGGGCCATATGGTGAACGCCTGCTACGACCCGATGAAGAACGACATCACCTTCCCGGCCGCGATTTTGCAGGCCCCTTTCTATTCGCTTAAGCAGACCCGCAGCGAGAACCTTGGCGGCATCGGTTCCGTCATCGGCCACGAAATCAGCCACGCCTTCGACAACAACGGGGCCCAGTGCGACGAGAACGGCAACCTCAGCAATTGGTGGACGCCGGAGGACTTCAAGTCCTTTCAGGCGAAGACCGAGGCCATGGTGAAGGAATTCGATGGCATTCCCTTCGCCGGCGGCAAGATGAACGGTGCCTTTGTCGTGAGCGAGAACATCGCCGATAACGGCGGCATGGCGGTCACGCTTGACATGATGAGCCGCCTTAAGGGGGCCGACTATAAGGAATACTTCCTCAATTGGGGGCGCATCTGGTGCCAAAAAGCCCGCCCGCAGTATCAGCAGCTTCTCCTTTCGATCGACGTCCATTCCCCGGCCGAGCTTCGGGCGAACATGCAACCGCGCAATTTCGCGGAATGGTACAGGACCTTCGACGTGAAACCGACCGACAAGATGTATCTTGCCCCCGAGAGCCGCGTCGACCTTTGGTAAAACCACGCTTTCCGATAAAGAGACCCTCCAGTTATAGGAGAGGCTCTTTGTTTTTCATCGTTGGGCGGCTTGTCTGCCGCTCTTTCGCCATTCCTGCCCATTTGAGTTGATGACCCTTTGAAGCCGAGGCCGACGACGCTTTGGTTGATAGCGGAAACGGTAAAAGTAAAAGCGGCATATCAGCGGCAGGCATGGGTTAAGGAGAAAGGGAAGGACAAAAAAACATCATCGTTTTGGCGAAGACGGCAAGAGCGGAAAAACGTTTTGCCGCCTTTTGGGTTCCGCTTTTCTCTTTCAAAGATCGCTTTGATTTCATTTACTATGACCTCTCGACTTTTAATCGCAATAGAACGAGCGGGTATGTGGGCGGGACGCCTTTTCGCCTCGATTCATGGAAGACGGTCTTCCGTTGGCGGAAAAGCTTCGGCCTTTGGATAAAGCCATCAGGCGAATTCGGCGACAAGGAAAACCTCTTGTCTTTCGAAAGGTACTTCACTGATGTCAACAGCGATTTGTTGTCTGACCTCTACCTCGATTCCACGGGAAGGGTTTGCTATGCCTCTAACGGATCCTCTTCCCCGAAACTGATCAGCGGAAAGTTGCTTCTTGGGCAGTGGAATTATGTGGCCATTCTAATCGAGCATGGTTTTGAACGAAACACCAACCAAGTTTCCGTTTCGGTTAACGGAGCGAAGGCGGCGACCTGCCAAATCGATGAGAGCGTTTTTGACATCAATCGGATTATAGTTTCGCGTCAATACATTCACGCTTCCTCATCCAGTTCAGACAGTGGGGCGTTCCAGGACATTAACGTTCTGAAAATGCCTTTTGAAATCGCGATGATCTCGGGAGGGATAAAAGACTTCACCGACGAGAAGAACGCAGTCATCTACAGCGAAGGGAAAAGATACTTGGTTTCTGAAAAACCGGTGCAACGTTCCAAGGGCGTCATTTACTATAGTCAGCCAGTTTATAGCGGATTTGATGTCATATCGCTAAACGGGAGTTTGGAATCCACGGACGGAATCAGGCCTTCTGAAATCATCGCGACCGCCCCTAACTGCAAAGTCGACAAAGCCCGAATTTTCAAGTTTGATAAGGAGACCGGCCGTCACGTATACGGAAGCTACTCCGCTGTGAGAAACCTCGATCCCGGGCAAAAGCAATGTCTGGCCTACGATTTGCCGCTTGGCCATCAGGGAACAACGACGATTCGCTTCAAACTTGACGGTGATCGCCTGGGAGAAAGGTGCTTATTGGCTTTCTGGAAGTCCGGCGATGAAGCTTTGGGCGTTTACGTCATAAACAACCAATGCTACATGAAAATCGGCGACAGTTACACCGGATTTGGGGGCAACGTGCCGGCAAACGTTTGGCATACTTTGGTTATCGCCTATGATGCCACGGGATTATCCATCGGGATTGACGGCAATGAGAGCTTCTTCGCCTTCACAATCGATTTGACGGGAGCCAGAGCATACGTTGGCGTTTCCAAGAAAGGGGCGACCGATTATCTAAACGGAACGGTCGAGATGCTTGCCTTTGCTAAGGAGAAACTCGCGAAAACGAAGACGGATTCGATCGTCTCGGAAGGCGCACCCATCATAAACCGCGATATCATCGACTCGCTCGGAAGGGTTTCCGGAAAAAAGATCTCCGCTTTCGGGAAAGAATTCGAGACGAAATACGATTACGACAAACTAAGGGTCGCCAAAGAGACGATTCTAGGCAACGAGACGTTCGCCTATGCCTACGATGCCGAAAGCAACCCCGTCTCCATCACCGATGAAAAAGGGGCTAGACGCGAATTCGCCTATGACCAACTTGGCAGGCTTACCGAGGACAGTGACGGAGACGGAGGATCGACCTCTTATTCCTATGATCTTAACGGGAATATCCTTTCATCTGTCAAGAAAATCGGAAGCGAGATCGCCCAAAGCCTCAGGTATGAATACGACAGCGTCGTCAAGGACCGGCTGTTGCGTGTCGTTGACTCGTCTTCTGATGCCGTTTTGAGAAGATTCTCCTACGACGGCAACTATAAAGGAAATCCGACTTCGATGACCATCAAGGGCGTTGAAAGGAACCTTGGCTGGTCTGCGAGAAGACTCGTGAGCGTTGGTGACGACATTCATTATTCTTACGACGAAAACGGCATTCGCGTTCTTAAATCATCTGGGTCTAACACATGCTCGTTTGTTTTGGAGGGGACGAATGTCGTTTCCATGACCGAGAGAACCCCAAGTAAGGCCGTTCGGTTGGACTTTACGTATGACCCTAACGGATTGGTTTTGGGGGTTACCTCAGGTGAAGACGAATACTTCTATGTCAAGGATATCGAAGGCAGGATCCTAGGTCTTATTGACAAAAACGGCAATTATGTCGTGAAGTACAAATACGACGCCTGGGGCGTTCCGCAAAAGACGGTTCTTGTCTCATGCGACGTCGCCGAGTTCAACCCGTTTCTGTACAAAGGGTATTTCTATGATGAGGAAACGGGATTCTACTATCTGAAGTCGCGATATTACAATCCGACCCTGCGGAGGTTTATCAACGCCGACGGCATGGCGAAGATAGATCAGAACTCGCTTACCAAAATAAACCTTTATTCTTATTGCGGCGATAGCCCGATTGAAGGTTACGATCCTGACGGAAGCTGGGATTGGTGCAAGTTCGGGAAAGTAGCTTTAATCGGACTCGTTTGCGTTGTTGCCGTTGCCGTGATGGCTGCCGTAGCACCAGCGGCGACTCCCGTTTTGGTTGGCGCAGCGATAGGCTTTGTGTCAAATGGGGTTGTCTCGGTCGTTAGTCAACTTGCATCAAGCGGGAAAATTGATGGTTGGCAAGTGTTCACTGATGCGTTTATAGGGGCAGCAGGAGGTGCTTTTGGCTCTGCAGGTTTAGGAATGGGCGCCACGATTATCGGAAACGGTATTATCGGTTTCGTTTCAAGCGCTGCTTCTGACTGGGTAGCTGATAGGCCGTTCGATTTGCCAGCTGCGGCTTTGAACTTAGGCCTTGGCTGTGCTTTTGGCGCATTCAGTTATTCAAAAGGCCAAGAATCCCTTTATGGTCTGGCAAAATCGTGTAAGTCCACTATTGAAGGAATTTCGGAAAGAAACGGAAGTTGGGTAAAAGGCCTTACTAAAATCTTTGCGAACAGACTACATAAAACAGCAATCAGTTTGCTGAAAAGCATTTTGCATGACGCCGGGCCAAACTTTATTGTTAATTGTTTGTTGAATGGGGCAGGGTTAACCATTAAGGCTTCCGTATGGGGAGATATATAAGATAGACGCAAAATTATACATTAGTAACTGTCTTTTGCTTTCGATGCGATATGGAACGTTCTTTCCATTTTGGCAGAACGTTCCATATTTTGGAAAACAAGAGTGTTAAAATGAAATAAAATGAAAAACATATCTTCCTTTTTGGTCGTTCCAACCACCGTTCTTGTCTCTTCGCTTTTTTTGTGGCTACTCCGAAGGTATGTCCATTTCAAGCCGTTAAACGGAACCAACGTGCTTCGCCAGCCGCGTATTTTGCTTTGGTTGGGCATTGTGCTTATTATAGAGTTTCTTGCGTTCCAGATTTGGATCGTCTTCTTCCAGTTCGATCAGCTTCCTTATGCGATTTTTCCTGCCTTTTTCACGCTTCTCGGTGTTTCGTTTGTTCTGTTTTACTTCAACTGGGAAATCGTCGTCAAACCAGACGGATTCGTCTTCAGAAACTCGTTGAGGATTAAGAGGGAATACCGATTCTTCGATGTCACGGTAGAGGAAAGCTCCTATCGAACGTGTTGCGAACTGGTTGTCAGAAAAAGATCCAACGATAGAAGAATATGTGCAATTTCCGATTGTTTCATGGACAATTACGAAGCGTTCGGGCGCGCTTATAGGGCCTATCTGAAAGAAAAAGGGATAACCATAAAGGCGAAGAACTCCGATACCGTTAGGCGGTCGGGGGCTTTGTGCGTCATGATCGTGCTTCTGTGCGCGTCGCTCTCCGGCATGCTGGTATGGATGACGTTCTCTTTCAAGCCGAGGGTGTGGTTGAGACCTTCATCGCCTTCCCTCTGCCCTTCGTCGCCATTTGGTGGGTCTTGAACTACGTTAACTGGAGGGTCGAGTTAAAACCGGATGGGTTTGTCTTCCGGAATTCCCTGAGGGTCGAAAAGGAATATCGCTTTTCAAGCGTCGTTGTCTCCGTCAATAAAAGTGAATGGGTCGTCGCCAGAGTTAGGGGAAGCGGGAAAAGAATTTGCTCGGTGCTCCCTTCGCAAAGGAACCAGATGGCCTTGCTTAAAGCGTACAAGGCATATCTCCAAAGGCATAATTCCTTGTTAAGGATACCAAGATGAATCGATAATTATTCTGTTAAAATTATAAAGCGCGGTTGCTGAATTGGTTGTTTTTGTGGTGGCTGTCGCAACGTTTTTGGCGTAGCGGTGGCTAAGTTTGTTTTTGGGATTTATTGGTTTGCAAGCATGAATAACGTTCGCGGGCCAACGGATACCATAATTCTGTTTTATGTTCGGCAGCCGCCTTTGTAGTGAAGCCACCTGACCATTCGTGGGAACTGGGTGGCGTTTTGCCGTTTGGCATGACGTTCCTTTTTTTGAAAACAAGAGTGTTAAAATAAAACAAAATGAAAAACATATCTTCCTTTTTGGTCGTTCCAACCACCGTTCTTGTCTCCTCGCTTTTTTGGTGGCTGTTCAAAAGGAATGTCCATTTCAAGCCGTTGAACGGAACCAACGTGCTTCGCCAGTCGCGTATTTGGTTTTGGCTGGGTCTCATCGGTGCGTTCTTGTGTTTTGGGATTCAGGTTTGGATAATCTTTTTCCAATTTGATGAGTTTCCTTGCGCAATTCTGTTTGCGTTTCCTTTCCTTCTCTTTTTTTCGATGATTTTGTTTTGTCTCAACTGGGAAATCGTTATCAAGTCAGATGGATTCGTCTTTCGCGACGCGTTAAGAGTGAAAAGGGAATATCGTTTCGTTGATGTCACGATTGATGATGAAAAACAATCTTCGGTAGTTAGGAAAAGGTCCAATGGTAGGAGAATATGCGCAGCACCTTATTCTTTTGTCGACAACTATGATGCGCTGGAAGTTGCCTATAAATCCTATCTTAAAAAAGAAAAAATGACGATAAAAATAAAGGATTCCAATATTATTAGGCAATCGGGTCTTGTGTGCGTTTTGGTCGTGCTTTTGTGCTTTTTGCTGTCCGGCATGCTGGTATGGATGACGTTCTCTTTCAAGCCGAGGGTGTGGTTGATGACCTTCATCGCCGTCCCTCTGCCCTTCGTCGCCATTTGGTGGGTTTTGAGCCGCGTTAACTGGAGGGTCAAGGTAAAACCGGAAGGGTTCGTCTTTCGGAATTCCCTGAGGGTCGAAAGGGAATATCGCTTCTCCGATGTTTCTGTTTCCCTTTATAAGGAAAGATGGGTGGTTGCAAGGCTGAAGGGAAGCGAAAAAAAGGTGTGCTCGGTCGCGGATTATCAAAGGAACCAATTGGTTTTACTTAAGGCGTACAAGGCATATCTCCAAAGGCAGAAACGCGTTTTTGGTAATGCCATCAAAGGGCCTAAGTAGTTTTTTCCGCAAGGAAATAAAAAAATGAGTCCTTTGGCTCGTGTTAAGTCGTCTGGGCGAATAAGGATTCTCGTGAAGTCGACCGATGAGGATTCTTCCTCTTTGTCGCTTTTAATGACGCCCGTCCCAGCGACGGAACGGTGAAAGAAAACCTATGTTTACGGTGGAACGCCCGAACGCGCTTTTGCCTTTTTCTTAGTTCCTCATTTTAACCAAAAGCCATACGCGAATGAACCATTTCTTGAAAAGATGTTGGGGAAATCGCTTTCATGTATCTCCTTTCTTTTCCATGGCCGACAATCTAAAAATAAGAGCCGTCCCCCATCAATCTCAGCAGTTGTCCGTTCGTGAGGCCGTTGGTCTGAAAAAACGAAAAGATGACGTTTGTTTTTCCGTTTTTCCAGGGGGTATGGCGCTTAAGCGCATCTTTGTCCTAGGAGGGAAAAAAGAATGGCAGAGGTTCAAGAAACGTTATCCGTCAATCCGAACGAGCCGCAACGCACGCCCAAAACCGCTTTCGGCAAATGGCTGGACCATTACTTCGGCATATCGAAGTACGGTTCGACCATAATCCGTGAACTGGTCGGGGGCCTCATCATCTTCTTGGCGATGTTCTACATCTTGCCGGTGAACGCCAACATGCTGACGGGATGGAGTTCAATCACTTCCGTCACCACTTCGAACGTCAAGGTTTTGGCCGATGGCACGCGCCAAATCCTTTTGTGGGGCGATGTGTGGGCCCCGGTCGCCGCGGTCTATGCCGGCGTCTTCGCCGCCACGGCCGTCTCGGCGGCGGTAACCACCCTTATCATGGGCTTCTTTGGCAAGTTGCCGGTCGGGCTGGCCTCCGGCATGGGCATAAACTCGATGATCGCCTACACCGTGATGCTCGGCATGGGTTACAACTTCGCGCAGTGCATGGCCCTCGTGTTCATGGATGGCCTTATCTTCCTGATCATTTCCGTCACCCCGTTAAGGTCGTGGATCGTCCGTTCGATTCCGCACTCCCTGAAAATCGCGATCAGCGCCGGCATTGGTTTCTTCATCGCCTTCATCGGTTTGCAGGATATGAAAATCATCGTCCCCAGCAGTTCGACGGCAGTGGCCTTGGGCGATTTCAAGGATCCTTACGTGTTGCTCGGCTTGGCTGGCCTCATCTTGGTGCTGGCTTTGTCCTCGCTCCCGAAAAACAACAAGGCAACGAGGTGGATCAGCCGCTTCTCGGTCATCATCAGCCTCCTCGTCATGGGTGTCGTTTCCGCTTCCTGCGGGGTCGCGGGGGTCAATAGCGCCTATACCCTTCCGACTTTCTACGATTCGTCCTACAGCATCTCTTCCCTCGGGGCCTTCGGCGATGTGTGGGGCGCGTGCTTTCATGGCTTCGACGTCTTGGCTAAGCCCGAGGCCTACGCGCTCATCTTCGCGTTGTTCTTTATCGACTTCTTCGATACCACCGGAACTTTGCTTGGCGTTGAGGAAGGCGCCGGAATGGTCAACAAGCGCGGGGAAATCACCGTGAACGATCAGCGCGCCATGATCACCGACGCCTTCGGCACGCTTGTCGGATCCGTCTGCGGCACCACGAGCGTCACCTCGTTCGTCGAATCGACCACCGGCGTCGCCGCCGGGGCCCGCACGGGCTTAGCCGCGGTCGTGACCGGTTTGCTCTTCGCCCTTTCCTTAGCGATCTATCCGGCCCTTGGCATGTTCTCGGCCTCATGCGTCACCGGTCTCGCCTTGGTCTACGTCGGCGTCTGCATGTTCGCCAATCTTTCGAAACTCGAGTGGAAGGATTGGATCGCGGTGGGCAGCGGCTTCATCACCTGCCTGTTCATGTTGGTCACCTACTCCATCAGCGACGGCATCGCCTGGGGCTTCATCTCCTACACGGTGATGACCTTGGCGGCCAAACGCTTCCATAAGTCCGACATTCCCGTGACGGCGGTAGGCGCGGCTTTCCTCGTTCTTTATATCGTCGAATTCGCAACTGGCATCAAATAGAGATCCCCGATGGATAAGGGGATCCGCGATCGGGTCCCCTTTTCTATTGAGGAACGCTTCGCCCTGGTTAATATAGAGGCGCTTGCCCGATGTCGGCCTCATCAAAGAAGGATGGAATCGCGGGCCGACCAAAAAGCGAAGAGAAGAATCATAACAGGCTTATTTCTCATCGAAGGAAGAAAATTATTATAGCCTGAAAACGCCGCCGCTCCTAGGAAAAATCGCTTTCAAGGAAGCAACATGCCTTTGCGCTTGAAAGTGGCGGCCTTTCCGTTAGACTACCCCTCGGGAGCGCGAGGAATGGGAGAACATCGGGGGTCGAAAAAAGAAAACCGGCTTGCCTTTGCCTCCTCGTCGCCTCGCCTCGCATATCCAGCGCTCACGAAGGACCGATTCGTTGGTCCTTCTTTTTTTGCGCCGGAGAAAGGATTCTATGAAGGAAAACGAGAAACGGATGCTTCTGGACGTCGACGAATTCCCCCAAAGGAAAAGCCAAGCCCTGATTTTGGCCATCCAACACGTGCTGGCCATGTTCGTGGCCTGCATCACGGTCCCCACGATTGTCTTTCAGAATTATGTGACGGCTGAGGGAACGCCGCTGACGCAGGCGCTGCTCGCTCCGACGATCGTGGCCGCCGGGGTCGGAACCCTTTTCTATTTGGCCATGACCAAATTCAAGGCGCCGATGTTTCTGGCCTCCAGTTTCGCTTATATGTCGCCGATGATCTCCGCCATCGCCCTTGGGCGCACGGAGTATGGGGTGATAGATGGGGTAACCGTCTATACCGCCAATCTTTGGATCCTTCCGGTTGGGATGGGGATGGTGGGCGCACTCTATTGTCTGGTCGCCCTCTTCATCAAGCTCTTTGGCGTCAACTGGCTGAACAAGCTTCTGCCGCCGATCGTCATCGGCCCGGTCATCATGGTCATTGGCCTTTCCCTTGCCGCCAGCGCGGTCGCTAACCTCCAAGGCACGGCTTCTTCCGCCTCGGGTTACAATCTCATGGAAATCCTCTGTGGCCTCTTGGCGATGGTCATCACCGCCTTAGCGGCCCATTATGGGAAGGGCATGGTTTCGCTGATTCCGTTCGTGATCGGCATGGCCGGCGGATACGCGGCCGCGACCCTCGTGACCGCGATCGGCTATTATGGGTGTGGGAACATTTACTTCCGGATCGTCGATTTCTCCCCGCTCGTCCGGAATTTCAGCCCCGTCGATTTCACCTCCTTCCTCGATTATCCGCGCTTCCTGTTCCTTTTGGACGGCTCCTCGGTTCCGTTAAGTTGGGGAAACGTTGGCCAAGCGGCGCTTCTCTTCGTTCCCGTGGGTTTCGTCACCATTTGCGAGCATATCGGCGATCATAAGAACATGTCGGGGATTTTGGGCCGGGATCTTCTGGTTGATCCGGGCTTGAGCAGAACCTTGATCGGAGACGGGGTCGCCACTGCCCTCTCGGGATCCCTTTGCGGCGCGGCCAACACCACATATGGGGAAAACGTCGCGGTGGTGGGGCTCACCCGCATCGCCTCGGTCAAAGTCATCGTTTTGGCCTGCCTGATCGCGATCGGCCTTGGCTTCCTGTCGCCGCTGATGGCTCTCGCGATGACGATTCCTTCCTGCGTAACCGGAGGGGTCTCGATGATTCTCTACGGCTTCATCGCCGCCAGCGGCATCAAAATCCTGGTCAGCGAGCACGTGGATTTCGGGAAGACGAAAAACGTCTTCGTCGCCTCGGTTATCCTCGTCAGTGGCATCGGGGGCTTGGTTTTCTCCTTCTCGGATGCCTCGGGGGCGGAGGCGGTGAAGATCACTTCCATTGCCGTCTGCATGTTGCTTGGAATCGTGATGAATGCCATCCTGAAAGAAAAGAAACCCGCGAGTCAGGCGCCGGGGAAATAAGAAGGATCCTGAGCGAAATCCGTGGGAGCGGGCGGTCTTTTCATATCTTGGGGAGAGGTGGCAAAACAAGCCCTTTCCTCAGGCGGCCGCTAATCGTTTCAAGCAAAAACGGAAAAGCGTATTGGGGTAAGGAAAAATAGAAAGATCCTTTTCCGAAATTCCCGGATATCAATTTGTAAACGCGCAGAATCTTATACGGGGTTTTCCCTTCCGCCAACGCTTTGGCCGAGGCCATTTTCCCGTTTTTGGCCTTTGACTCGACGACGGATATTCCGTCCTTTTCTTCAATAAGGAAATCATTTTCCTGATGGCGTTTGGTATCGGAATAGTAATAAAGAGACAGCCCGGCTTTGTACTGCATATCGGCTGCCAGAGCTTCATATACAGCCCCTTTATAAGCTCCAAGGTCTCCGTTTAGGATGCCCTGGGTGAGCGTCAGTGGGTAAGAAGCGGTCAATAGTCCGATATCGGTTGGATAGACTTTGAACTCCTCGCTAATGGAGTTACCAGACAGTGGTGACTCTATGGCCCGAAGGTTATGCGCCATCACGATGAGCCCGGTTTTTTCCATCCAAGCCAAGGCATCGGAAAACTCACTGCTTCTTCCCCCGCCTTGGACGCAACTATACTTGAATTTCTTGTTTTCTTTCGCAAGTTGGTCGGAGATGCTTCGATAAGCCCTTTGGGTTCTGATCAGCAACGTTGGGTCGATGATGGTGACTCCGTTTCTGTCCGTTTTCTTTCCGAAATCATCTTCATAGTCTTTAAGCAACCGTATCTGAACGTTTCTAGCCTCGAGCAAATCCTTTGAGTTTAAAAACGCCACGACCGCCTCGGGCATGCCTCCGACCACAACATAGCGGAGAAGGCGCGAAGACAAAACCGAATGAATGGTTGGAGAGACCTCGGAGAAAGAAACCACGCTGTTTTTTATTTCCCTTATAGCTTCATCACTCACTTTGTTTGCCCACAAGAACTCTTCGAAGTCCAAGGCGGTCATATCTACGTACTCTTCATAGCCAACCGGAGTGTTCTTTTTGGCCTTTTCGTTAACTCCGGCAACCCCAAGCAAAGAGCCGGTGGCGATAATGTCATATCCGGAATCGACTCCGAAGATCTTAAAAGACTCTCTGACCAAGGGGCAGTCTCCGACTTCGTCAAAGACTAAGCACGTTTTGCCTTTCTCAAAACTTTTGTCCGGAAAACGAATTTTTGAGCCTGCAATAATCGATTCCAGAGTCACCCTTCCGTCATCGCCGTTGTTCTCAAAGATTTTTTGAAGCGACCTATCGTGTCGGAAATCAAAAAGAACCCAATTTTCGTAATTCTCTTTCGCGAATTTTAAAGCGCTATAAGACTTCCCAACTTGTCTTAGTCCCTCGATGATCAAAGGCTTATGGTTTGGTCGGTTTTTCCACTTTAGCAGCGATTCGTTTATCTTCCTTTTTAGTTCCATGGGACTCCCTGTGAATCCATTTTATCATAAAACAAAGAAAAACTTCGAAAAATGTATTTTGTTGCACTTTTCGAAGTCGAAAAATGTATTATGTTGCACTTTTCGAAATATTGATAGATTCGGGTGGGAAATCATCAGGCCATGCGCGATTTTCTTAGCCTTATAAGGTCGTTTTGCAGACTATGGGACCTGAGTTAAACTCTCGAACGAAATTCCTTTCGGCTGTTCATCCGATGGGGGTGGTGCGTTTTAGCGCTTCTTTTTGGAACGACGTCAGATTGTTTACATCGCCTTATTCGTTGAATCTAGGCGTCATTAGTAATCGGTGAATGTATCACCATTCATTATTGAATCGAGCTATATTGCCCCTCAAAAGTTCGCGATTCAGTGTCATTGAGTTTCCGTGCACTGCCGTTTCTTTTGGATTATTTAAAGTATTTGTAACATATGTTACAATCAGTTTATGAAAAACTACAATTTTAGATCCGATCTCAAACTCGTAAGGAAATACCTAAATTTATCCCAGGAAGAATTCGGAAGGCTTATCGGTGTTAACCGCGTTTCGGTCTCCAGATATGAAACCGGCCTTGAGTTCCCCGGGGATTCGACTTTAGAATCATTTTATTCTTTTTGCTATTCCAATAAGGTGAAACTTGGCGATTTCAATCAAATTAAAATCCAGTATCTCGAGGATGACAAAAAACAATGCGTTCTTCTTTTTCATGGGGCAAAGGACAAAATAAAGGGGGCGATCGATATTTTTCACTCTAAAGCTCCAGTGGATCTTGGATCTGGATTTTATGCTGGAGAGAAATACTCTCAGGCTTCCACTTGGGTTGCCAATTATCCGAAAGGATCCGTCTACTGCTATTATGCCAACTTGGGTGATCTCAAAGGAACGGAAATAACAGTTGAAGAGAAATGGATGATTGCAATCCTGTATTATAGAGGTAGACTACGCGAGTATTCTGAATCCCCAAAAGTCAAGAGCATCATTGATGATTTGGAACGGTGCGATTACATCAAAGCCCCAATAGCCGACAACAATATGTATCAGACCTTGGAAGAATTCGGGCACAGACGCATTACGGATGAGCAATGCTTTCACGCTTTAAGTGCCAAAAACCTGGGAAGACAATACGTTTTTAGAACTGAAGTCGCCTGTGAGAAACTAGTTTTTGCCGATAGAATTTACCTGTGCAAAGAAGAAAAGAAGGACTGCCTAAAAGAAAAATCCGAATCGGATGCAAACGGAATCAAGAAAGCTCAGATGGCGATAGAGAAATACCGGAGGAAAGGAAGGTATATCGATGAACTATTCAAATAGAGTTTTGACGCAGGATGAATTATCCCTTTGCGATCAACAGGCGTCTTTATTCAAGATGGCCGCTTTGGATAAAGAAATCCAGCCGGCTTATTTTGTTCGTTCCTTTATGAACGGCGAATATGCCAGATTCATGGATGATTATCGCTTCATCCATTCCCACCTTTCGATAGATGATGTTTTCTTCGATATTAAGGGGAAGTTAAAAAAAACCGATGATAACAAAGGATTTTATTCAGCTGGCTTGATGAATTGGATCGGATATATGTACCGTTATTGGGCCATAACGAGAGAGACATCCTCCAAAGAGATATATTCGCGTATGAAAATGAAAAGTTTGGCTGCCCTTTATCCGCTTTATCACACCCAAGACCCTGAGAAGGCTATGCAAATGATCATGGAGTCTATTCCGGCCAAACCCGCTCTCTCGTTTAGGGAATACTTTTTGGAGCATAAAAAGTAAATGTAGCATATGTTACATCAACTTATTTAGAAGAGTTTTAATGACTATCAGAAAAGCCTTCCGACGATACAAAATCAGGCAACAATGGTTCTAATGGGCGGTTTTTGCAGAAAAAGCAGAACTCATATTGTATGGAATTGAAGGAGTGCTGAAACTGCGATTCATTTGGCTGCTTCACCACGTTGCTCGCACTTACCGTTTTCCAAGATCTCAGAAGTGGTTGGGGATCCGAATTTCAAAAAAAGAGAAAAAAAGGAAAGACCTCCAGAAACCCTTCAATAGACTCACATCGTTTAGAAACGTCAAAAAAGCCAGCGGACGTTGAGTCTCGCCGGCTTGGATGTTCTTTGGTGCCCGGGACCGGACTCGAACCGGTATGGATTTAGGGTCCGAGGGATTTTAAGTCCCTTGCGTCTACCGTTTCGCCACCTGGGCCAATAAAATGGTCCCCCGTGACGGGCTTGAACCGTCGACCCCTTGATTAAAAGTCAAGTGCTCTACCACTGAGCTAACGGAGGATGTGCATGGCTGGGGTGGCTGGGATCGGACCAGCGAATGACAGAGTCAAAGTCTGTTGCCTTACCACTTGGCTACACCCCAACAAAGAGTGGTGGGCGAAGATGGATTTGAACCACCGAACCCGAAGGAGCTGATTTACAGTCAGCCGCGTTTGGCCACTTCGCTATTCGCCCACAGATTTCGACGCGCGCTTATGATCGCAATGGTGGATGCTGCAGGGTTCGGACCTGCGACCCCCGCCTTGTAAGGGCGATGCTCTCCCGCTGAGCTAAGCATCCAACAGGTTCTCGCCTTCAAAACGTGCGGTTATAAATATACCATTGACCCCGTGGACCGTCAATTGAATTAAGGGTGGCATCACTACGTGATTTTCCCGAAGGCCGCCCTCATAGGTTCAGAAGCCTGGTTTCCCCAGCAAATGGAACATATTGCGCTTGTAGATTTCGACGCCAGGCTGGTTGAATGGGTTGACTCCGTTCAGGTAGGCCGACATGGCGCAGGAACGCTCGAAGAAGTAGAAAAGATAACCGAGGTTATGGGCGTTCATCTCCTCAAACTCGAGGACGACGTTGTTGATTTTCCCATCTTCGGTATGGGCCGCGAGCGTCCCTTCGAAGGCGCGGTCCTGGATGTTGCCGAGCGAGCGGCCCTCAAGGTAGTTGAGCCCGTCGAGGTTGGCCTCGTCATGGGGCACCTTGACGTCGTGGCGGTGATGCGAGAGGTGCAAGACCGTCTCAAAGAAGACGGGGGTGCCGTCCTGAATGAACTGCCCCAGCGAATGGAGGTCGGTCGTGAAGGTGGCCGAATCGGGCAGAAGGCCCTTCTTGTCTTTGCCCTCGCTTTCCCCGAAAAGCTGTTTCCACCATTCGCCGATCTGGACGAGCCCCGGGACGTAGGTGACGAACATCTCGACGGCTTTGCGGTAGGTGGCGTACATGGATCGCCGGATGACCGCGTACTTGTAGGCTTGGTTTTTGGCGAGGTCAGGATCGCTGAGATCGCGTCGGGCCTCGGCGCTGCCAAGGAGGATCTCGCGGGGGTCGATGCCGGCGCAGGCGATCGGGAAAAGGCCGACCGCGGTCGTGACGCTGTAACGGCCTCCGATGTCGTCGGGGATCGTGAAACGGACGTAACCTTCTTTTTTGGCGAGGGCGAAAAGAGCCCCCCGCGCCTTGTCGGTCGTGGCGATGATGGCCTTGCGGGCCGCTTCGACGCCATCGCGTTTTTCGAGCATCTCGCGGAGCAGGCGGAAGGCGAGAGATGTTTCGGTCGTGGTTCCGCTCTTGGAGATGACGTTGATGGCGAACCGTTTGTCCTTAAGATAGTCGAGGCGTTGGGCGATATAGGTCGGGTCGAAAGTCTGGCCAAGCCAGACGATCTCCAATTTCCCGTTGGGCAAGGTGCCGTTGATGGCTTCGATGGCCGCCCGGGCGCCCAAATAGGACCCCCCGATGCCGCAGACGACGAGGACATCGTAGTTTGCGCGGACGTAATCGGCTTCTTCGACGATGCGGTCCAGTTCCTCGTGATCGTAGTCGACGGGCCAATCGACCCAACCGAGGAAATCGTTGCCCGCCCCGGTCTTATGGACGATCATGTCGTTGATTTCGTTGACTTTCCCCTGATACGATGGGATGTCGATCCTGTCGATCAGATTGTTCGTTTTCGTTTCGATCACCATATTGCTAATCCTCTTTTCCGTTTTCTTCCTCGATCCATCCGGGGAGACGCCTCTCAAGCTCCGCGAAATCGATCAGGCTCGGATCGATCCGCTTCTTGGGAAACCCTTCGCGCCGCTCCTGCTCGCTCACGCGCTTGAGGGAGACTTTCATGAACCCTTTGCCGGCGTCCACCTCGATGACTTTCACCTTGTAGATGTTGCCGACGTGGACGAAGCCGGCGAAGTTGCGAACGTAATCGTTCGAGAGCTCGCTGATGTGGAGGAGGCCCGTCTCGCCTTCGTCGAAGAGCATGATGGCGTATTTGGGATAGACCCGCACCACCGTGCCGACGAGGATATCGCCCACTTGGCTCATGGCTTTTCCCCTCCTAGGGCGGCAAGGTCGCCCCTTGTCGTTATTTTCATATTATAAGGGCTTCCCTTCACGATGAGCGGCGCGATAGCGGTTTCAGAGAGGACCATGCTCCCTTCGTCGGTGTAGCGGCGGGCGCCGGCATAGGCTTTTTCGTGGGCGTCGAGAAGCAAAGAGAAGACGAACGTCTGCGGGGTTTGAAGGCGATAGACCTCGTTTCGGTCGAGATACGAGGCGATTCTCGCCCCGTCTTTGGAAAGGGCGACGCTGTCGGTCGAAACGACGGCCGTCGCGGCCGCCCCGTCCTTGGCGGCGGATTCGTAGTTGCTTTTGATCGTCCCCTCACCTAGATTTGGTCGATCGGCGTCATGGATGAGAACGAGGGCGGTTGGCGGCAGTTTTTTTTGGGAAAGGTATTCGCTCGCGCGCCGGGAACTGTCCTGCCGCGATTCGCCCCCCTCGATGACGGCGATGATTTTCCCAAGGCCCTGCTCTTGGACGCTTTTCCTCACGAAAGCGAGATAATCGCGCGGGGCCACGAGAAGGACCCCTTCGACTTCGGGGGAAGCCGTCAGCTCCTTGAGCGGGTAAAGGAAAAGCAGCTGCCCATCGACGAGAACGAATTGCTTGGGGGTCCCTCCGCCGAAACGGCGGCCGCTTCCGCCGAGTAAAAGGACGGCGACCCGCTCAAAATTTGCCAGCGTGTCATCCATGTTTCCTATTTTACTGGAAAAGAGGGGAAAAAGGGCAATCAATCGTTCGAAGTCTCTTTGCTCTCGCGACGATCGAGCGAAGAATTGATGGCTACGCCCTGAATGATGAGGTGCATGACTTTCTCCAGCTCTTTGCCTGGGCGGTAGTCGGCTTGGCAGGCGTAGTTGACGCGGCCATCTTGGTAAAGACCCTGGACTTTGTCCTCGCGGCCCTCCGGGAAGACGGCGATCGACTTGCCGCCGTTGTTTTTGGCGATGATCATGGCGGGGATGTCGGTCATCCCGTCGCCGATGTAGACGATGTTGCTGTAGGGGATGCGGTGGGTCGGGGTCTTTTGGTTGACGCCGACGTCGTCGTTGGCGTCGTAGACGCCCTTGCTGATGCGGAAGAAGTATTGGGTTTTTTGGGTGAAGTTGATGGAAAGTTTCGGCCAAATGGGCTCTTTCGTGATGGGGTCGAAGAGAAACTCGCAGGCATAGATCTTGGTGAATTTCTTGGCTATGGGGCACCCATCGACGATTTCCTCGTTGCCCGAGCTCACGAGGTAGTGCTCGACCTTGACGCCGACCGAGTCGCCATAGGCGTTGATGCGGTCGAACCAATCGAGGACGCCGGGAAAGAACTTGATGTCCTTGCCCATCTCGTTCAGCCAGGCGCGCGTCATTTTGATGCCCTTTTGCTTGGTCATGTAGCACATCATGAAGAGATAGGAAAGGGTTCTCTCGACACCCGATTCGTTGGAGAACTTGGTCGTTTTGCCCCAGAATTCGGCTGGGGTCATCCCTAAAGCCGGAATGAAACCGAAATTCTGCATATCCGAAGTCGCAAGCGTGGAGTCGAAGTCGTAAAGGATCGCGACGATAGGTTTCTTTTTCATCGGTAATACGCCCTCCAGGCGGAGCACTTTATACTAATCCCCGATGGCTTCTGCGTCAAATCGTCTCCGCGAGGCGTTTGATTGACGTTTTGCGAAGAAAAAAGGCATGGAAGGGGGGCGGATTGGCAGAAAGGCCGATAACTATCGATGAATGCTACGCTATTCGCGCTTTTTCCTCATTTTGCCGAAATCGTTTGCCACGGTCGCGGCAGACGGCCTTTCTTCGGTAGTGCTTTGCTCTTGGGGCCAATGATTTTAAAATATGGCCATGCCTACAGCGATAAGAATTTCCCTTTGGGTTCTCGCGATCCTGATATTGGTTTATCTCCTTTGGTTTCTTTACGGCCTCATTTCCCTTCAGAACTTCACCCGCTCGATGAAGAGGAAGCTGAAAGTCACCGGCGTCCTTTTCGCGGGCAAGCGGGACGTTTTGCTTTCGCTTTTCGCCCTCTGCAAGAAGCAGGGGGCGGAAATCGATCCCGATGAGGCCGATCTCGCTACAAGGGCGCGCTGGACTTCCTTCGAGATCAAACGGGCGGAGCAAGCCGCCCGCGCCGACCTCGATTTGAGGCGTTTCGAGAAACTGATCACAGGTTTCGTCAAAGAAAAACCCGAGATTTCGAGGCTCAAGGAATATGGGATCCTCAAGGAATCGCTGGACGATTTGAATCTCAATTACCGACGCATCGTCGCCAATTACGACAGCGATTTGATCGGTTACGACTATTGGAGGCGGCATCCGCTGTTCAAATATTTGTTTTTGCTGCTTGGCTTCCGCGAACGGAAGCGCCTGGTTTAGAAATACAACTCGTAATTGACCAAACCGTCGTAGAAGTCCTTTTCGTGGCTCACGATGATAAGGGCGCCGGGATAACGCTCGATGGCCTCGAACAGGGAGTCCTTGGCTTTTTGGTCCAGATGGTTCGTCGGTTCGTCGAGAACCAGGAAGTTGCTTTTCTTGAGGCTCATCACGGCGAAACGGGCTTTGGTGACCTCGCCTCCGGAAAGCTCGTCCATCGCCCTGGTCGCGAGTTCGCGTCGGACCCCCACTTGCCCGAGGGCGGTCCTGACCTGCGTGTTGGTGAGGTCGGGGTAAACGCTATGGACGTAGTCGAAGGGCGACATCCTTAAATCGATGGTGTGGTCTTGGTCGAAATAGTTGACGAGCGTTCCCTCGAGCCACTTATAGGACCCGCCTAGAGACGGGATGCTTCCGAGGATGGTCTTGAGAAACGTCGTTTTCCCGACGCCGTTTTGGCCCAGGATGGCGATTTTCTCGCCCCGCAGCAAGACGAAGGAAATCGGATCGAGCAACGGTTTCCCATATCCGATCGAAAGCTCGTCGACGATGAGGGGCTTGGCCCCGACGTCGTGCGTGAACGGGAACTGAAAATGGACGCGTCCCTCCTCTTTTCCCGGGGCGTCCATCACGTCGAGATGCCTCAGGCGGGCGCGATGGCTCTTGGCGGCCTTGCTCGAGGTGGCCCGGACGATGTGCTTGGCGATGAAGACCTCTTCTTTTTTGATGTAGCGCCGCTGCGCCTCGTAGTTCTTCGCGTATTGCTCCTTGTCGAGTTCGTGCTGGCTGAGAAAATGGTCGTAGTCGCCCTTGTAGCGGGTCAGGCTTTGGTTCTCGAGGACGAAAACGACGTTGGCGATTTTCCGCAAGAACCCCTGGTCGTGGCTCACGACCAAAAACGCCTTTGGGTAGCCGATCAGGTAGTTCGTCAGCCATGTGACTTGGCTTTGGTCAAGGAAATTGGTGGGCTCGTCCATGATGAGGACGTCCCGCTCCTCAAGCAGCATCTTGGCGAGATAGGCTTTTTCGCGCTGGCCGCTCGAAAGGCGGCGGAGAGGGCATCGCAGTTGCTCCTTAAGGAAGCCGAGGCCGTCGGTGAGGCGCCCCACCTTCTCTTGGAGGGCGTAGAAGCCCTTGGCGTTCAACTCGTCTTGGATCCGGGCGGCTTTCGCAAGGATTTTTTCGAAATCATCGGGATCTTCCGCCGCCTTTTGATACAGGGATTCCATGGCCTTCTCTTTTTCGAAAAGATCCTCGTAAACGCCATAGAGGTACTCGCTGACGGGCATGTCCTGTTCGACTTTAAGCTGTTGGTCAAGGTAAGAGAAGGTTACGCCCGGCGTCCAACTGATTTTGCCTTCGTCGGGGGTTATCTGCCCCACGATGATGTTGAGCAGCGTGGTCTTGCCGGATCCGTTGACCCCGACCAGGCAGCAGTGCTCGCCTTGGTTCAAACGGAAAGAGACGCCCTTATAGAGTTCCTTGTCGCTGTAGTTGAACTGGATGTTGTCCGCTTCCAAAAGAGCCATACCGAATGGGAATATACCACAATCGGCCGCTTTATGCCTTCACTCTTTGCTCGATAGGTAATCTTGGTATTCGCCGTCGGTCGATTTTCGGTAATAGCGGCATATCCTTTTTAGACGCGAGAAACCCTTTGGATCGGTGAGGCTTAAAGGGATCGCGAGTTCGCGCCCGAAGTCCTTTTTCTCGGCCCTCATGAGGCTGGCCCTGAACTCCAGGTAGGTTCTGTCCCGGCACCCCCAAAGGGCTTTCGCCACGGCGTAGGCCCGGTACATGAATTCGAAGTCGAACTTGTCGCTCGAGGAACGATACTCGCTCCAGTAAGCCACTTCCGCCCCGAGGACGGATTCCCCTTCGCCCAACCCTTTCCGGGGATCGAACCCATAAGTCTTTTTGAGGGGAACGAGGCAATACGGCAGGTTGGCGTAACTCGAGAAGAAAGGGGAAACGATGAGGCGTTGGCCCTGTTTGGCGAGTTTTTTGAGGCGTCCGCGGCGGAGGGGCTTCCACGCTTGGACGATGAGCCGTTCGTCCTTCGCTTCGATTTCGTCGTCCCACACGATGGGCTGGACGCCGTGGCTAAGAAGATGCTCCGCCATTTCGCCGCGGAAAGCCGCGATCAGCCCTTTGAGGCCATGGAGGCGTCTCTCCTTTATGGCTCTTTGGCAAGCGGGATCGCTCCTAAGGGCCTTTCTCCCGATCTCGTCGAAACCCAAGTGAAGATAACGGCAGTTGAAGACGGCGGCGACCTCGTCGACGATGTCCTTGGCGAAGGCGACGGCCTCAGGGTCGCCGATGTTGAGGGGATGGTCGAAGACGCCCCACGTTGTCGCGACCCCGAACGGCTTCCTCCCGCAGGAAAAGCGGGGATAGGCGGCCAAAAGGGCGCTCATGTGCCCGGGCATGTCGATTTCGGGCACGATCTCAATGCCTTTCGAAGCGGCGATCCCCGCGATTTCCTTCAGTTCGCTTTCGGTGTAGAAGCCTTGGTTGGGGGTTTCGTCTTTCGTTCGCCTTCCTAAGGGGCACCCTTCAAGGGTGTAGTCCCGTTTCGTCGATATCCTTTTTATTTCGGGCCGATCTTTAAGGGCGATCCGAAAGCCTTGGTCGTCGCTGAGGTGCCAATGAAGCCGATTGTAGCCAAGCCGATGCATGAGGCCGATGAGGCGGACGATCTCATCGCGCCCGAAAAAGTGGCGGCTCTCGTCGATAAGGACGCCGCGCCACGGATAGGGGGCTTTTCGATCTTCCTTTCTCATTTGCCTTTGATGGCCCTCGTCGCGAAGAAGGTTGGGATCCTAAGCTCATGAAGACGCCCTTCCCCGTTCGTGTCCTCGTACAAATCGGTGAGGACAAAACCCGCTTCGAGCTGTCCGCCGATCTGCTCTTCGAGAGTGTGGCTGAACTCGATTCCGCCATCCTCTTTCTCGAGTTGGATCAGTTGATCGCGGTTAAGAAGGGGATCGAAAGGGAAATGGTTTTTGATCTCTTTCTCCTCTCCGTCGGTGATGAAGTTGATGCCGTTGTCGAGCCCCGAGAGCAGAACGCCGCCCTTGGCGAGGACTCGGAAGCATTCGAGGAAAACCGGTTTGGCCTCCCTCACGTAGACGTTGCTGACCGGGAAGAAAACCAGGTCAAAGGACCCGTCGGGGAAAGGCAGCCGTTGGCTCATGTCGCCGCGGACGATTTCGATTTCGTAGCGTTCCCGCGCGGCGACCATCCTTTCCGACTCGAGTTGCTCGGGGGTGTAGTCGAAGACGGTGCACTTGGCCCCTAAAGCGGCGAAGATCGGCATTTGCTGGCCTCCTCCTGAGGCTAAGCCCAGAACCCTTTTGCCTTTCAGGTCCCCGAACCATTCGTGGGGTACCGGCCTCGTCGGGGTCAGCACGACGTCCCATTTTCCTTTTTGGGCCTTGAGATAGGTTTCGTGATCGATGGGGCGGCCCCATTGCCAACCTTCCTCGATCCACGCGGCGATGGTTTTGGCGTTGAAATCCTGATACTTATCCATGGTGTTCCTCCGTTTCCGGAACCCCGTTAGGAAAAGGGGCGCCTTATCAATGATACGTCTTGTCGGCGGATTGGCTAAATGGGAAAAAGGTGAACGGGGGTGTAAAGGCTCGGAAGGAGGGGACGCGAAAGTCGAAACAAGGATCCCTTCGCGGCGCCGCGGCGTTTGAGGCAACGCCGATTCCCGATCCGATCCGGCACAGGATCCGGAACGAAAAAAAGCCTGATTGCTCAGACTTTGCTTTCGAGTGGTGCGGGAAGGGAGACTTGAACTCCCATGACTTGCGTCATACGCCCCTCAAACGTACGCGTATACCAAATTCCGCCATTCCCGCGGCGTGCTCAATTATAGTAAGGCCGCGAAAAGGAAGCAACATTTTTTCCTTTGCCCTGGCATCCTTCCTTAGGGCGAGGACGGAGAGGCAAGTTCCGGGGAGGAAGCGCATCACGCTTTCCTTGATGCCGGCGAGGAAGCGAAGGAGAGGCTTTCGCTCTTGACCCGAGCGTTTCCCGACAAAGGCCTCCGCTAAGGAAGAAAGTCGAAGCCCTACTGATCGCAAACGCGATAGGAAGCGACCAAAACGTCACGCTCGCCCTCGCCCTCGTCCGGATAGAGGGTCCGTTCGGTCTTTATCCCCTCGTGAAGAAGGCAAACGTCGAGAAAACGGAGGAAGATCCCAAGGTCGATGCGGTTGAAATAGGTGGCCATCGTCCGCGGCATGATGCCGAGCCGAGTCGGCTTAACCCGATAGACGGAAAGGACGCCGCGAAGGTTCCTAACGCGCCAATTTTGGGTGTTGCAGGCACTGGGGGCGAAACGGATCACGTCGCTGAAGGGATAGGTCGGGCCGTCCCAAATCTCCTCAAGCCTCTTGCGTTTGGCGGCATGTATGTCCTTGCGGAAATCTTCCTCCCTCATTTTTGAGAAGCCGATCATGATGGCGTAGCGGAGCCCGTCTTTCGTTCTCGCTTTGGGGCTGCCGAGGCCATACCACAAGGCCCCCAAATCGTGGGCGGCCATATAAAGATCGGCCTGTTCGCCAAGGTAGCCGACGTTCTCCAGCCAGTCGCCTTTTCTTTCGCTATAGAGAAGAAGGCAATACTCAGAGCCGCAATGGCGTTTGGTTTCGTTTGCCTTAACGATTTCCATGGCTACCTTGATGGAAGGATCCAAAGGAATCGTCGTTTTTAGGAAACCACGGAGTTCTTCGATTTCTTTTTCCTCAATGGACCGTTCCGGGTTTTCGAACGCATGGAAGGATTTCCGCTTAAAGATTGCTTCATACTCCGTTTCGCCCATGTTTCTTTCCTCCCGCCTCCACTATAGAGGAAACTTTTTCAAAGGCGAAGCGAAAACGAAAAGGCTCCATTCGGCCTAAAAAGGCGTCACGGAAAAACATCGGGCGTTTATCACGCCGCCGGAAGGAACTGCAGGATGATCAGGGCCGCGATGCCTAGATAAACCAAAAGGGAAGAGACGTCGACGACGGTGGTTAGAAGCGGTTGGGAGACGATCGCCGGGTCTTTTTTGATCGCGGCGGCCCCCATCGGAAGCGCCACGGCGACGATCTTGCTTAAGAAAATCGCGGCGAAAAGGGTAATCGCCACGGAGAGGGAAACCTTCATCGCCGCGCCGAAATAGACGAGGTTCCAGCAGTTGCCGTTCCACACGTTCATAATGAGGCCGTTCGCGTCGAGGATCGCGGTGTTGCTGACCAGGCCCAAATACTGTTCGACCGTGAACCAGACGAAGCCGAAGCAAGCCGCTCCGGCGGCGATGATGAGGGCGCTTATGGCCTCGCGCCCGATGACTTTCCAGAAATCCCGGGGCTCGAATTCCTTGGTTGCGAGGCCGCGGATGATCAAGGCGATGGTTTGCCCTCCGGCGTTTCCGGCGGTGTCCATGATGACGGGGATGAAGGCGATGAGGATCTTGTAAACCTCGAATTGGTATTGGAGTTTGTCGACCACCATGGTCGAGAAAGTGTCAAGGAAAAGGAGGACGCAGATCCACGGAAGGCATTTTTTGGCCATCTTCCACGGGTGGGTCTCGAGAAACTCGTCCTCGATCGGGGAGACGGCGTTCATCTTCTCGATGTCTTCGTTGGCCTCGGCGGTCATGACGTCGAGGGCGTCGTCGACCGTGACGATGCCGGTGAGGCATTCGTCGTCGTTGAGGACCGCCACGGCGTTGAGGTCGTAACGGGAGATGACGTTGGCCACCTCTTCCTTGTCGGTCTGGACGTGGACGCTCGGGGCGTCACGGTTCATGATGTCGCCCAAAGTCTGGTCCTTCTTGGCGAAAATTAAATCGTCCAAGTCAACCGTTCCCACGAACTTCCGTTTGTCGTTGCGGACGAAGATGGTGTAGACGGTCTCGGCCTCGCGCCCGATCGTGCGGACCGCTTCGATGGTGTCGCCGACGGACTCGCTTTCGCGGAACTCCAGATACTCGGTGGTCATGATGGCCCCGGCGGTATCGGGTTTGTATTTCAGGATTTGGTTGATGTCGGCCCGCATGTCTTTGTCGGCCGCGTGGAGGACTCGCCTGGCCAGGTTGGCTGGCATGTCCCCGACCGCGTCGGCCAGGTCGTCGGCGGCCTGCTCGTTGATGAGGTTGACGAGATCCTTGTCGGTGAGGCCTTTGACGAGCTCTTCCTTTTTGTCTTGGTTCAACTCTTCGAAGAGCTCGGCTGTAGCGGCGCTATTTACGTCACGGAAAAGATTGATGAGGTCCTTGATCTCAAGGCCGTCGGCCGCTTCGGCGATGTCGATGTCGGGCACCTCGTCGAAAATCCGCTTCAGTTCGGCGGAGTCTTTCCGTCTGATGACCTCGGCCAGATGATCGGTCGATATCGTCTTGACTCTGACTTCCTCGGACTGCTCGGTTTCGCCTTCGTTTTCGTCCTCTGGGCTTTCGCCCAAACGACGCGGGTCCTTTTCCTCTTCGTCCATATGTTTTGCCCTTGCGCCTTAGTCTAGGCTTTCCCCGAAAAAAGGTGTTAGCGAAAAATGGTTATTCGCGCTTTTCTTTCTTAGAAGAAAGCCAAGGAATATAATGGTTAACGCTTTGAAAGGACAAACCACCAACATGGAACTTAAATTCTTAGTCGAAACGAGCGCCCGCCACATCCATCTCACGCAAGAGACGTTCGATGAACTGATGGGCCAAAAAGACGCCAAGTTAGGGGTCCGCAAGGAACTCAGCCAACCGGGGCAATTCGTCTCCGACGTCCGGCTCGACATCTATGGGTTCAACCCCAAGACCCAAAAGGAAACCTGCATCAAAGGCGTTTCGATCCTCGGACCTCTCCGGGACCACAATCAGGTCGAGATCAGCGCCACCGACGCCCGCGCCCTCAAAATCGCGGCCCCCGTCCGCGAATCCGGCGACGTTAAAGGCAGCGCCGCGATCAAAATCGTCAATCCGCTCAACGGCAAAAGCGTTCAGCTGGAGGAAGGCTGCATCGTCGCCAAGCGCCACGTGCACATGACCCCCGAGGACGCGGAAGCTTTCGGCGTCAAGAACGGCGACAATGTCAAAGTCCTCATCTCCGGCACGGGCCGCGAGACCGTCTTCGGCGACACCGTCATCCGCGTCAGCCCGAAATTCCACCTCGACATGCACATCGACACCGATGAGAGCAACGCCGCGTGGGCTTCCGGCGAGGTTTACGGCACCATTGTCAAATAGGCTATGGAAGAGACCTTCCGTTACGCCCCGCAGAACGTTTGCAGCCGCGAGTTCCTTATCACCCACGACGGCGATAAGATCCTCAAGGTCGTGACGATAGGCGGTTGCCCCGGCAACATCCAAGCGGTCGACCGGCTCATCGTCGGCCTGACGGCCGATGAGGTGATAGCCGCCCTCGAAGGCATCAAATGCCCCGGGTCGCGAACCCGCCAAACGAGTTGCCCCGATCAGTTGGCCCAGGCCATGAAGGCCCTTAAAGCCTCGATTGGGAAATAGAGGAAACGGCGCTTCAGGGGAACCTGAGGCGCTTTTTCGCGCTTTCGCCCTCAGGATGGCGGCGGATCGAGCATCGTTTCCCTTGTCGAAGGGGCGAAAGGGCATTATGATAACGGCACGACAAGAAAGTCGGCATCAAGAAGCGCCCTCCTAAAGGACTGAGAAAGAGCGCTAGCAACTCCCCGAACGGGGTAAGTGCTCGTCCCGAGACGGAACCCACCTCCGTAGCGATGCAGACAGGAGCGCTAGAGCATGAGGCCTTCCACCGAGTGGGAGGTTCTTTTTGTCGAATGGCCCCCAATCCGTGGGCGAAGGAGAAAAGAAAATCATGAGCGAAAAGGAAAAATGGCTCTTCACGTCCGAATCCGTGAGCGAAGGCCATCCCGACAAGGTCTGCGACCAAATCGCCGACGCCATTTTGGACGCCTGCTTGGCCGATGACCCCAAAAGCCGCGTGGCCTGCGAGGTCTTCGCGACCAAGGAGTATATCCTGATCGGCGGGGAGATCACCACGAACGCGAAAGTGGATTACGAAGGGATCGCCCGAGGGGTCCTTAGGAAAATCGGTTACGTCCGCCCGGAGCTCGGCATCGGGTGCGACACCTGCCGAATCGACGTCCGGGTCCACGAGCAGTCGCGCGACATCGCCCAAGGGGTCGATCGGGGCGATGACCTTCAGATGGGCGCCGGCGACCAAGGGTTCATGTTCGGCTACGCGACCGACGAAAGCGAGGGCTATATGCCCCTTCCGATCACCATCGCCCATAAACTCGTCCGCGTGGCGAGCCAACTCCGCAAAAGCGGGGAATTCAAGGGCTCGCGGCCCGACATGAAGAGCCAGGTCACCATCGATTACACCGACCCCAAGCGCCCGTTCATCAACGCGATCCTGATGTCGTGCCAGCACGACGGAGGCATCGACATCGATGGGTTCAAGGAATACATCCATGGGAAAATCATGGTTCCGGTGGCGGAGAGCTTTGGCCAAAACACCGACTTCAGGTACCTCATTAACCCGACGGGTCGTTTCGTGATCGGCGGTCCCGCCGGTGACACCGGCTTGACGGGGCGGAAGCTCATCGTCGACACTTACGGGGGCACGGCCCGCCACGGCGGGGGCTCCTTCAGCGGGAAAGACCCGTCGAAAGTCGACCGCAGCGCCTCCTATTACGCCCGCTACATGGCCAAGAACCTCGTGGCCGCCGGTGCCGCCGATCGCCTTGAGGTTCAGCTAAGCTACGCCATCGGCGTCGCTGAGCCGATGTCGATCGGCATCTCGACTTTCGGCACCAAACATCGCAGCGACGAGGCGATCCTCGAGGCCATCCACAGGTTTTTCGACGCCCGCCCCGGCGCGATCATCGGCCAATTCGATCTGACTCACCCGCGTTTCAAATACGCCGACACGACCAACTACGGCGCCTTCGGCCGGCCCGATCTCGATCTTCCCTGGGAGCGCCTCGACAAAGTCGACGAACTGAAGGGGTTTTTCAAGAGCCATCGCTGAGAAAACGGAAAACGCGGAGCCGTCGCTTCGCGTTTTCTTTTTTTCATCGCCGTTTGTCGGTGACCCCGCTTTCAAGGCTCACGTTCATTTCCGGTCCCGTCCAAAGGGCGGTGTCCTGGGCGAGGGAAAGGCAAAGGAAGGCGCCCCCGGTCGTTCCGATCGCAGGGACGATGCCGCCTATGACTCTGCCCGCTTCGCTTAAACAGGCGAATTCCATGGCTAACGAGAAGACGGCCGCGAGAAGGACGAGGCTGGCAGCCCCCGCGATTATGGGATAGGCGGTTCGGTAGCGGCGATGGTCCTTCATATAAAGGAAGGCGAAAACGATTTTGACGACGCCGAAGACGGCGTAGGTGAGGCCAAAAGACTCAAAGGCGACGAAATAGGAGCCTATCTTTCCCGCGCCCATATCCGAAGCCCCCGCCGAGGAGCCGGCGGCGCTTGAGGAAAGGCTTGCGGAGCTTGATCCGCTTGTGGATATGGGAAGGACGCCGAGCGAAAGGGCGAGGAGCAGGGCAAGGAAACCGATGATGAGCAAGAAGATGTGATAGGTGATGGATATTCCGGCGATGGTTTTTGGAGAAGCCCCGCCTTTGATCGCCAAATAAAGGGCGTAGGAGGAAATGGCCAGGCAGCATATGAGGTTGGCGACCCCATAGGCCAACGCGCCCCTATTTTCCCCGTTCGCGAAAAAGACGATCGCGGAAATGAGGGCGAGGGCTATTGCGGCTCCCGCCAAGACCCGCCCGAAGACGGTGGCTGTTTTGCTTTTGCTTTCGCCCATGGGGGATCGACTCCTTGTTCGTTTAAATAATAGCGTTTTCATTTTCCTTAAAAAGCGCGAATCGCCATATTCGAGAAAAAATAATGCCGATATCGCTTAAGTATTCGAGGCGTCGTTCTTTATCTTTTCCTCACGTCCGCTAAAATGTAATTAAAGAAGGGCCAACAGCGCCCAAGGAGCACATAGGCATGAAATACCAGATTGTCGGGAAGAACATCCAAGTCACCGATGCTATTCGGGATGACATCCAAAAGAAACTTCACCGGATGGACAAGTACTTCGTCATCACCGACGACGTGCTTTGCCGCGCCGTGGTGAGCGCATATAAGGTCGGAGACAAAGTCGAGATCACGATTTTCACGAAAGAGATGGATTTCCGCACCGAGGTCCGCAACGACGATCTTTACGCCGCCGTGGATTCGGCCATCGACAAACTCGAGGACCAAATGCGCCGTCTCAAGACCCGCATGGAGCGGAGCAAGAACGCCGACGGCCTCGGCCGCTCGATCGCCTTCGAGAACATCAACGAGAAGACCGAGCCAAAGGAAAAAGACGAACTCGTGCGCACGAAATCGATCTATCTCGATCCCATGACGCTCGACGAGGCCATCACCCGCATGGAGGCCCTCGGCCACAGTTTCTTCATTTATCTTGATAGCGACGACGAGGAAGTGTCGGTCGCCTACAAGCGTCTCGACGGCGGCTATGGCGTCATCCAAGTGGAGAACAAGCTGCTTCCGGAGCGCAAATAGGCCTTTTGTCCGGTAGGGGGGTTTGATATGTTACCCGTTTGTTGGACAGAACTGACAACATAGTAAACTTCATGATCGGGACCTGCAAATGGATGCTTCCCTGTACTTACGGGGAGGCATCCATTTTGTTTTCTCCATTATCCTCGACGA